>CAWKKM010000001.1:0-85770 GCA_963850235.1 uncultured Acidobacteriaceae bacterium
ATGATCTGCAGCGCCCACGGCTCGAGCGCGACCGCCCGGACCGCTCGCCCGGTACTGGGCGAAAGCCGGCGGCCGTTCCGCGACCGTTGGGCACGATCCGGGAGCCGCGGCAGCCGGCGCCGGGGCCGAGCCACCACTTGAGATCTGGTCGCGACCCTGCAGCCAGTGCTCGTAGGGCGGCATCGACTGATCGCGTCCTCGTGCAGCAGCGACACCAGCGAGTCGATGTCGTAGCGCTCGAACGCGTCGACGTAGCGCGCGAGCAGCTCCTGCTCGTCGTCCTCGGCGGCCGGGGTCGCGCTGTGCGCCGCGACGTCGACGGCCGCGAGCGTCGCCCGGGCCCGCTGCAGCGCGCTGTTGACCGACGCGACCGTCGTGTCGAGCAGCTCGGCCACCTCGGCCGCCTGCCAGCGCAGCACCTCGCGCAGGATCAGCACCGCGCGCTGGCGCGGCGGCAGGTGCTGCAGCGCGGCGACGAACGCCAGCCGGATCGCTCGTCGCGCTACGGCGAGCTCGGCCGGGTCGCCGTCGGCGGGCAGCACCTCGGCCGTCGGCGATCGGCTGCACCCAGCGGCTCTCGGGCAGCGGCGGGCCGAGCGGCGTCCGCCGTCGGGCTCGGCCCGAGGTCCATCGGGCGGGCCCGGCGCTGCGCGCCGCTGAGCATGTCGAGGCAGACGTTGGTGGCGATGCGGTAGAGCCAGGAGCGCAGCGACGACCGGCCCTCGAAGCGGTCGAGCGCCGCCAGGCGCGGACCATCGTCTCCTGGACCGCGTCGTCGGCCTCGAACGCCGGAGCCGAGCATGCGGTAGCAGTAGCCGGTCAGCTCGGGCCGGTACTGCTCCAGCTCGGCCGTCAGGTCGCCGGCGGTTGCTGCCCCGGCGCCCCGGACGTCGTCACCGGTTGTCGCCACATTCGTCATCGGTTCCGCGCCCTTCTGCACTGATCGCCTGGCTCGGATCGCCTGACCCGGGAATCGTAGGTGGGCTACCCCGCGAACATCCGGCGCCGGAACGGCCGGAGTTGCCCGAATCGGGCACGATTGCCGCCGATCGGGGCGCCTTGCGGCACAGACTTCGAGGATGCGCGCCGGGCCCGGCGGCCGGATTCTGATGTGAGAGGACGACCGTGACGCTGCGGACCGCCGCCGAGTACCGCGGAGTCGCTGCGCGACGGATGCGGCCCGCTGTAGTACCGGGGCCGGCGTCGACGACGTCACCACCGAACCCGACCTCCGCATCGCGGTCGAGCACCATCGCTCGACTTCGAGGTGGGTCACGCCCCGTGTACCGCGAACCTGGCGGTCACCATCGACGCCGAGACCGGCTCGGAGTACACCACCTACTACCGGATCCCGCGCGCGACCGACGATCTGCTGGCGGGTGCTCGAACCCGTCGAGCAGATCACCGCGCTCGGCGGGACGATGGTCTCCTGATCAAGGACGTCGGCACCGACGCGCTTGTTCGCGCTGCAAACGGGTGCTCGAAGGGCGACGCGCTCGACCGGCCCACGACGTTCTACCGTGTACTGCCCGGCGAGGGGGACCTCGCGGTCGCGGTGGCCCAGACCGACGGCAAGGGCGACCGGTCGAAGGCGCCGCTCGGAGCAGGACGACCCCGACCTGTACGTGCGGGTCGTCGAGACGCGGACGCGGGCATCGTGGTGCGCGGCGCGAAGGTGCACACGTCGTTCACGCCGAACGCGCACGAGATCATCGTGCTGCCGACGCGGGCGATGGGCGCCGACGACGCCGACTTCGCGGTCGCGTTCGTGGTGCCGGCGATACGGCCGGGCCTCTCGATGTACGTGTCCGGGTACTCGGCGCGGGAGCCGACACCCGTTGGAGCACCCGGTGTCGTCGCGGCACAAGATGGTCGAGACGCTCACCGTGTTCGACGACGTGTTCGTGCCGTGGGAGCGGGTGTTCTGCTGCCGCGAGCCGCGAGCTCGCGGGACCGCTAGCGCTCTGACGTTCGTGGAGTACCACCGCTTCACCGTGGTGTCGTACAAGTCCAGCCGCCGCTCGGCGCCCTGGCGGGTACGCGGCGCCGTCGCGGAGATGAACGGGGTGGTCCACGCTTGCGGCCACGTCCGCGCAAGCTCACCCAGCTCGTCATCTACGCGGAAACCGTGCGCGACCGTCTGCGGAGGCCGGCGGCACGCCGGGCGCGGACCAGGGCCGTGACGGCATCTGCGTTCCGACCCGGCCATGACCAACCTCGCGAAGTACACGTTCGCGACCGGTACCATCAGACGGCCCGCGGCTGGTGCAGGACTGCGCCGGCGGCCTGCTCGTGACCGGTCCCGGCGCCGAGGACTGGGACGATCCCGAGTCCGCCCGGTGCTCGAGAAGTACTACCGGGCGGTGGTGCCCGCCGTGGATCGCCTGCGTGTCCTCAACCTCATCGCGGATCTCACCACGCGTGACTTCGGGGGCTACCACGCCGTGCTCGCGGTGCACGCCGAGGGTTCGATCGAAGCCGAGAAGCTGCAGATCCTGCGGGCGTACGATCCGAGCAACGCGCTCGCGTACGCCCGCCGCCTCGCCGGCCTCGACTGACGCGCGACCGCTTGGGTGCCAGGGTCCGGGCGAACGTCGTCCCCCGCCTCACCCAGCTCTCGAGTTGCCGCTTCGTGCGCAGCCCGGCGGCGTCGACCCGCAGCCAACCGTCGAGCTCGCTCTCCGCGTATCACGAACGGGTTGACGTGTGTGCGCTTCAGGAGCGCGTCGGTCTGCTCCGGGTCGACGCGGACGAGGAGCCCACCCTCACGGCTGGCGGTCACGGACATGTGGCCGTTGACGAGGAACGCGTGCCGCCGAACATCCGCTTCTCGGTCACGCCCCGCTCGTGAGCGACGAGCTCGCTGACCGGTTCGCCAGGTCCTCGTCGAACGCCACCGTTGAACTGTACCGATCAGCGTGGCCGATCAGCCCAGTCGATCCCGCCCGTCGATCACGCCGGTCGATCAGCCGGGCTGGACCACCAGGAGCTCGTTGCCGTCGGGATCGTGGAACCAGAACATCGGCGGGTTGGGGCCCGCCATCTCGACCGCGCCGAGCCGGACGACCGCCGGCGCACCCGGACGCTGTGCACTTGGCGTCCACGTCGACGCCGAGCGACCGGAACGCGGCGTGTGTCGCGTCGATGTCGTCGGTGTTCAGGATGACGCCGGTCCGCACGCCGACGGGGTCGGGTCCGGGCGGCACGAGTGCGAACCCGGTGCTCGTCCCGGGCGGGTACACCTCGACCCAGCGGTAGCCGTCGCCCCACGGGGTGTCGTTGCGCCGCTCGAAGCCGAGCCGCTCGTAGAACGCTAACCGACCGGTCCTGGTCTGGTCGACGGGATCATCACGAGCTGGACCAGGCTGATCCGATTCGTCGTCGTGCTCACGCCGGGTCTCCTCAGGTCGAGGTCTGCTGGGTGTCAGCTACCTACTCCGACCGCGAACCGGCACTCGAAGTCATCGGTTCCACTGCCGATTCCCCGTTCCGGCCCGTTGAGGCGGTGCCTGCCCCGGCCGGAGCTACGCGTGGGCGAGTTGGCGGAGGACGTAATGCAGGATGCCGCCATGGCGGTAGTAGTCAACTTCGACCGGAGTGTCGATGCGGCAGGTCGTCGCAAAGGAGATCGTTTTTCCGTCGGCACGTTTGGCGTTCACCGTCACGTCGGCCAGTGGCTTGATGTCGGCCGGGACGTCCGATGTCGAAGACTTCGGTGCCGTCGAGTCCCAGCGACTCGCGGCTCTGGCCTTTCTTGAATTCCAGCGGCAACACTCCCATCCCCACCAGGTTCGAGCGATGGATGCGTTCGTACGAAACGGCAATGACGGCCCGGATCCCCAGGAGAAACGTCCCCTTCGCGGCCCAGTCGCGTGACGAACCAGTGCCATAGTCAGCCCCCGCCAGAGCGACGAGTGGAATCGCGGCTTCCTTGTATTTTACCGACGCATCGTAAATCGACAGTCTGCTCGCCGGTCGGCAGGTATTTTGTCACGCCCCCTTCGGTCCCCGGAGCAAGCAGGTTTTTCAACCGGATGTTCGCGAACGTACCGCGCGTCATCACCCGGTCGTTCCCGCGGCGGGCGCCGTAGCTGTTGAAGTCGCTGACGGGAGACGCCGTGGGCCTGCAGATACAAACCGGCGGGGGAATCGGCTTTGATCGACCCGGCCGGGCTGATATGGTCGGTCGTCACGGAATCGCCAACCGAGACGAGGACTCGCGCATTATTTATCGGCTGTATGGAGCCGGCTGGCTGGGCATGTCCACGAAGAACGGGGGCTCCTGGACGTAGGTGGACGTGTCGTCCCACTGGTAGCGGTCCCCTTCGCTCCCCGGGTGATGGCCTGCCATCGCTGGCGCCCGTGTCACCTTGGCGTAGTTCCTGCGTGAACGTCTCGGGGCTCATCGCGAGGCGATCGTCGCGGCACCTCTTTGCGACGGCCAGATGTCTTGAGAAGAAACATCGGGTTGCGCCGCTTTATCCGTGCCCAAGCGGCTCGGCATTGAGATCGACGTCCGTCGTGCCGGCCGCATACGCCACGACGAGCGGCGGGCAGGCGAGGTAGTTCGCTTCACCTGCGGATTGATTCGCCCCTCGAAGTTGCGGTTTCCGGAAAGGACCGCCGAGACGACGAGGTCCCTTTCGTTCACGGCTTCGGAGAACGGCGGGGAGCGGACCGCTGTTGCCGATGCAGGTCGTGCATCCAAATCCGACCGTATTGAAGCCCAGTGCGTCGAGGGGTTTGTGAGCCCCGGACTGGCGGTCAGTAATCGGTAACGACCCGGCTGCCGGGAGCAGGCGGTTTTCACCCACGGCTTGCGGGAAGGCCACGCTGCGACGGCGTGTTCCGCGCGAGAAGCCCCGCGCCGATCATCACTGACGGGTTGCAGGTGTTCGTGCAACTGGTGATGGCCGCGATCACGACCGCACCGTGGTGATCTGCGATGCATGCCCGTGTAGCGTGACTGGCACGCGGACAGCCGGAGAAGCGGTGCCGTCGCTTTTCCGACGCCGAACGCGGCGGCGAGGTCCCTGTGCCATGCTCGGGCGGTCGCTGGCCGGGAACGAGTCGGCCGACGCCGGTCGATGAATCCGGTAAACCTACGGCGCGGCGTCCCCCGAAGCCGGGAGGACGGCGACGCGGCCCGATATTCATGTTCGCCAGCAGCACGCGGTCTTGCGGTCGCTGGGGCCGGCCAGTCGGATCCGACGGTCGCCAGGTCGAGCTCCAGCGTGCTCTGAGGACCGGCTCTGCCAGGCCGCTGTGCGGAAGAGCCCCTGCTCCTTGGCGTAGCGCTCGACCAGAGGCGACTCGTCTTCGTGCGCCCGGTGCCGTTCCAGGTACCGCAAGTGTCTCGTCGTCGATCGGGAAGAAACCCATCGTCGCCCGTATTCGGGGGCCATGTTCGCCGAGTCGCTCGGTTCGGGGAGGGTCATGCCGTCGACCCCCGGACCATAGAACTCGACGAACTTGTCCGACGACGCCATGCTTCGCGCAGCATCTCGTGCGACGGTCAGCACCAGGTCGGTCGCCGTGGAGCCCTCCGGAAGCTGCCCGGCGAGGCGAAAGCCGACTACCTTCGGCACGAGCATGTAGATCGGCTGGCCGAGCATCGCTGCCTCGGCTTCGATGCCCGCCGACGCCCCAGCCGACGACGCCCAGGCCATTGATCATCGTGGTATGGCAGTCGGTGCCGACGAGGCTGTCGGGGAAGGCGACGCCGTCGCCCGTCGGGACACACCTGGGCCAGGTATTCGAGATTTACCTGGTGGCCGATGCCGGTCGCGGGGGGGACAACTCGAAAGTTGTGGAAAGCCTTCTGCCCCCAGCGGAGGAACTGATAGCGCTCGCGGTTCCGCTCGAATTCTTTCTCGACATTCTGCCGAGCGAGTACAGCGGTGCCGAAGAGATCGACCTGGACCGAGTGGTCGATGACGAGCTCGGCCGGGACAGGGGGTTGACGCGTTCCGGGTCACCGCCCAGGACCTCGATCGCGTCGCGCATCGCCGCCAGGTCGACGACCGCGGGTACACCGGTGAAGTCCTGCATCAGGATGCGCGTGGGGAGAACGCCACCTCGCGGTTCGGCGCCGAGGATGGATCCCATGTCGCGAGCGCTTCGATGTCGGCCGCGGTGACCGACACGCCGTTCTCGTGACGGAGCAGGTTCTCCAGCAGCACCTTCAACGAGTAGGGGAGCTGCCCGCCCAGGTTGCCGAGGCGGAAGATCTCGATCCACCGGTCGCCGACGTCGAGACGTCCACGCGAGCCGAAGCTGTCGAGGCTGGTGCTGGTGGTGCTCATCGGTCGACCCTCTCCGCATTGTCTCCGGTCGTGGGCAGCCGCGCCCAGAACAGGATGCGCTTGAACGTGTAGAAGTAGGGCGCGTGGGTCGCCGAGGGCGTCGATGACGCCTTGCCGCGGTAGCGCTCGACGAACGCCTCGTAGAGATCGGCGGTGAGCAGCCGTTGGACGCGCGTCAGCGTCGTGCCCTTCGTCCATTCGACGACCGCCGCCGTCGATTCGAGGTGGTGGCCGTACACTTCCGTGCGCACCCGCTGCTCGGCGAAGCCCAGCGCGTCGAGCAGCTCGGCGTAGCGTTCGGCGTGCGAGCACCGCGGGGCCGCCGTCGTCGCCCGTGTCCGCGAGCGCCACTCTGAAACGGCGACTCGCCGGCCACCGCGGCGACCAGCGTGTGCGGTACGGATGGTCACCGTTCGCCGGGACCTGCACCGAGCTGGCCACCGGGCCGGAGCGCGGTCCGGTGCAGCCGGGCCAGGACGGCGGGATGGTCGGGGACCCAGTGCAGCGCGGCGTTGCTGCACACGACGTCGACCGGAGTGCCCGGCGCGAACGCCGCGATGTCGCCGAGCTCGAAGCTCACCCCGTTGCCCGCGTGCGGCTCGGCCTTCTCGAGCATCGCCGCCGAGCTGTCGATGCCGACCGTCTGCCGGGCGCCGGTGTGGCCGTGCAGGCGGACGGTCAGCTCGCCGGTCCCGCACCCGAGGTCGACGGCCTCGCCGCCGGGATCCGATCGGCATCGATGTCGGCGCCTTCACCGCCAGCGCCGTGCGCGCCGCCGCCGGCGTGGTGACCAACCGGCTCGCGCAAAGCCTGGGCGGACGAACGCTCGCCGTCAGCGTCGACCGCCTGGATTACGCGAAGGGACTGGCAAACCGGATCCAGGCGCTCGACCACCTGTTCCGCAACCACCCCGAGCACCGCAGGAACGTTATCTTCCTGCAGGTAGCCGCGCCGTCGCGCGAGGAGCTGGACGCCTATCGCACCATGCGCCGCGAACTCGACCGCGCCGTCGGCGACATCAATGGCCGCGACCCCGAACCCGACCTGGACGGCGATCCGCTACATCACGCGGCCGCTGCGCCGCACCACCCTGGCCGGCTATTACCGCATCGCCCGGCTCGGCGTGGTGACGCCGCTGCGTGACGGCATGAACCTGGTCGCGAAGGAATATGTCGCGGCACAGGACCCCGCCGATCCCGGCGTGCTGATGCTGTCGCGCTTCGCCGGCGCGGCCCAGCAGCTGCGATGCGCTGATCGTCAATCCGTTCGATGCCGAGGAGCTGGCGGAGGCGTATCGGATCGCCATCGTGATGCCGCTGGACGAACGCCAGGCGCGGCACAAGGCGTTGCTGGCCCGCATCCGCGTCTCCTCCGCGCGGCATTTCTGCCAGCGCTTCCTCGATCTGCTCAACCGGCCGCCCGCCGCGCTGCCGGCCGGCAAGTCCGTGGCCGAACTGGCGGGAGCCGGCCGATGAGCGAGCTCGATCACGCCGCGCGCATCCGCGTCGGCATCCTGGGGGCCGGTGCCCGCGGCGCCGGCGCCTATGGCGCGTTCATGCTGCGCCGGCCCGACCTGGCGCAGGTGGTCGCCATCGCCGATCCGCGCGACGACCCCGGCCTCGGCCTGGCGCGCAGCACGGGGTCGCGCCGGAGCACCTGCACGCCTCCTGGGAACCGCTGCTGGCGTCCGAGACGGCGCTCGACGCGATCATCATTTCCACCCCCGACAAGCTGCACCTGGCCCCGGCACTGGCGGCGATCGACCGCGGCGTCGCCGTGCTGCTGGAAAAGCCGATCAGCCCGACCGAGCGCGAGGTGAAGCGCCTGCTGGAAGCGGCGACGCGCAAGGGCGCGGACGTCACCGTCGCGCATGTGCTGCGCTACACGGTGTTCTTCGCGCGCATCAAGGAACTGCTGGAACGCGGCGTCATCGGCACGTTGCAATGCGTCCGCCACACCGAGCGGATCGGCTACTGGCATTTCGCGCACAGCTACGTCCGCGGCAACTGGCGACGCGCCGCGGTGAGGTCAGAGTGCCCCAATGCGCCTGGGCCCATAGTTGCCTCTGCCGCATGGTGTAGCTGTTGCTCTGATTGTTGTTGGAGGTTACGCCGGCGCTCAGCCAGTCGGCTTCATAGTATCCGTTCAACGTGAGGTCTGGACTTACCTTGCCCGTGGCAAACATAGCCACGCGCGACTGGCGGCCTGATCCTTCAAACTCCGAGTATTGACCCTGTGCAGCGTTGTTGAGCGGGATCGCCGTGAACGGGGTGTTGATGCCGGAGCCATCGGCATGGTCGCGATAGACAGTTTCCGCCGCCAGGAAGCTTCCGGACGGGGTGAGCGTATCCCCTTTAATGAAATGGCATCGGGGCTGTAAGTTGCTTTTCTACCTTCGCCTGCGACTCCTGGATGGTTGACGCCAGAGAGGTGCTATTCGTCTTCAAGTCGGTTACGGCACCCTGCAGATTGCCCACGGCCTGCGTGTTTTCGGTGAGCACCGACGATTGCTGTGCGGCCTGCTGCTGCGCTTGAGTTGCTGCCGCTTGAGCGGCGGCTGCTGCCTGCTGCGCCTGTTGCAACTGCTGGTCGCGATCGCTCAGTTGTTGCTTCAACTGTTGGATCTGCGTTTGCATGTCTTCCCGCAGCGATTGAATCTGGCTCTCGACAGAAGGCTTCTTGGGCACCGGAGCCTTGCGGGCGGTCGTGCTCTTGTGGGTTGTCTTGCTGGTGGTACCAGACGCGGTCGTCTGCGCCAGCCCGGCGGACATTGCCGAGACAAGCGCCAGTGTTGCCAGCGTCGTCAGTTGGTTCTTCATTTAGCCTCTCTTTGCCGTTTAGTCGCGATGACGAAGTGCGGGGAAATGGTGACAAAACTGAAGCGGAGGTCTCCCCGATACCGGGTAAATAAATGCCCCACGAAGCCCGTTTTGCTCCTGTGAGGTTCGCAGTTGCCCATGAAGATCTGAAGAATTTGCCGTGAAAAACCGAAGAAAGAGGTCGCTTTTCGGGGCTGGAATACGATAACAAGACCTTTATTTTGAGTAGGTGGCGCAGTTGGCGGGGTAGGACGGAGGACGGCCTCCCCTTAAAGAGGCAGAGCCAAGTCTCAGTCCGCCATGGCAGACTCATCTGGCGACGCTTGCGCCGGCTCGGGGGAACCGGGCCCTGAAGCGTACGGGTTTTACAAGCCGCGGAGAAACGCTGCTCTAGTCTGGCTTCAGCCAGACCTGTCCAAATTCGATTTTTTCAGCCTGCCAATCTAGACACGACACCTGTCGGTAGAGCCAACTCTGCGGGAATGCGCGCATTTTCCGTTGGCTACCGCTCTGATGCTCTGTATCAGGGCCCGACTTCTAGTCGGGCCGTACGTGGGCGCCAATGAGGGCTTTAGCCCCTGAGGTACGCGCTTCTGTCATTCCCCGCTCTGCTGCTGGGGGCTAAAGACGTACCTCAGGGGCTAAAAGAGTCTGCGTGAGAGCAATTGACTGCAGTTAAGTCCCGCAAGGACGCCTGGACCTCAGAGCTGTCCAATTAGCGGAACGATTGGCTTGTCGATTGCTTTGAGGGGGGTTCGGCTGAACAGAATCAGGTTGGTTTTAATTGGTGAATGAGACGGGAAAATATGGGACTTAGTTGGCCATTGGGTATGGAAGAGCGTACCTCAGGGGCTAAAGCCCTCATGGGCTCCCCCCCCGATACGGCACGACTAAAGTCGTGCCCTGATACAGAGCATCAGAGCAGTGGCTATCGAAAACGCGGCGTATTTCCGTCAGCGTTGGGGTTATCCAAAGGTCGTCTTGTCCAGATTGGCTAGCTGAAAAATCCGACTTGGTCCGAAATTCAGCCGCCCCTTCGGGACTGAATTTGAAATGAGGACATCCCTGGTCAAGCCACCGCCGCCTCAGTCAAACTGGACGGTGACTTCGCCAAAGTGGGGGAAGCGAGCCAGGGCTACGGAACCGCTGTCAGCCATAATTTTGCCCGTCCAGCTTCCGGTGGTGATCCATTGGCCGGCACGCAGGCCTCCCGTGCGGCCCTGGGCCTCATTGGCAAGCCACAGGACAAGGCGCAGCAAATCGCCGCCGGCAGCATTCTTGCCGTTGGCCACGCGCACAAACCCATCCACATTCATTTGCGCGGTCTCCTTGGCAAAGTCGAACTCTTGCCAGCCATCCACAGCGGACCCGGAAATGAACCCTCCATTTGACTGTAGATCCGCGATCGCCGTCAGCCTGTCGACAGCGTCCGGGTCAAGCAAGCCGGATTCAAGCAATTCGATTGCAGGATGACAGCTGGCGATGGCATCAACCAGCTCGTCCCGAGAGTATGGAGTAGAGCGTGGAGGCAGATCCTTGCCCATCAGGAAGGCAATCTCCGCTTCGACGCCGCGTAACCTTCGATATTCCCTGGCAATCCGCTCCCCGCTCGTAGCGAAGCCGTCCACGGGCATAGGGGCGTAAAAGGGTGTGCCATCCGGGCTCATGGCGCCCACCTTCCAACCGCCGGCCTTCCCGATAGCCTTGAGCATCAGGTCCTGCACGTAGTAGGCCTCTTCCAGCGTTCTGGGGGCCATCGCCGGCAGCAAGTCGTCGATTGGCTTTACGGACCGCCTTGCTTCCAGCAGCAGCTCCGCTGCCTGCTGCAAACGGTCACGGTCGAGTCCGCTCAAAGTTGGGTAGTGCCTGGGATCCATGGGTCTCCTTGAAGCGTTCTTAAGGTGGGATGTAGTATGCGCGTGGGTCCCCACGCCTTTCATTGTATTAAGAGAACTGTTCGCGTCGGCGTAACCTGTGGACAGGCGTGAGCGTCATACTGCGGGGGATTTATGTTAATCAAAAAGACCAAAGAAATACCATACTCAGAAATCACTCCCAAAAGTGCGTACCTCAATCGCCGCAACTTTATGACCGGCGCGGCTGCCCTGGGGGTGGCGGGACTGCTCGACCCGCGTCCAGCCCTGGCGGATGCGGCTAAGCTGCAGACGGTCAAGAGCCCGCTTTCCACCAGCGGGCTGACGCTCACTTCCTACAAGGACATAACCTCCTACAACAACTTCTACGAGTTTGGGGTGGAGAAGGATAACCCGGCGCAGAACGCGGGAAAGATGAAGACTCGTCCCTGGAAGGTCACCGTGGATGGCCTGGTGAAACAAAAGAAGACCGTCAGCATCGAGGAGTTGTTGAGCTTCAAGCCCATCGAGGAGCGGGTTTACCGCCATCGGTGCGTCGAAGCCTGGAGCATGGTGATCCCCTGGGCCGGATATTCGCTTTCGGAGTTGATCAACTGGGCAGAGCCTCTGCCGAAAGCCAAGTATGTCCAGTTTCTTACCCTCGAAGATTCAAGCGTGATGCCGGGACTCAGAGAGATCAATTTGAACTGGCCGTACTCAGAAGGGCTGCGGATGGACGAGGCCATGCACCCACTTACGCTGCTCACCTTCGGCTTGTATGGCGAAGTATTGCCCAACCAGGATGGCGCTCCCGTGCGCGTCGTCATCCCCTGGAAGTATGGTTTCAAGTCGGCAAAGTCGATCGTAAAAATACACTTCACGGCCGACCAGCCGTCCACTGCGTGGAATGATATGGCGCCTCGGGAATATGGCTTCTATTCCAACGTAAATCCGAATGTGGACCATCCCCGCTGGAGCCAGAAGAGCGAGCGGCGCATTGGTGCGCCCATCTTCAGCCAGCGCCAACCTACGCTGATGTTCAACGGCTACGGAGACCAGGTTGCCAGCCTCTACAACGGCATGGATCTGAAGAAATACTTCTAACTGTCCTTCTCATGAACAAGCGCGCGATCGTTACCCTGAAAGTAGTGGTTTGGCTGGCGTGCCTGGCGCCGCTTGCGCTGCTGGTTTATCGCGGATTCAGTAACAATCTCGGACCGGATCCGACCGCGACTGTGACCCACGCCACCGGCTTCGCCACACTGCGCCTGCTGGTGATCTCACTCGCGATCACCCCGGTGCGCAGGCTCTCTCCGCGACTCGCGTGGCTGGTGCGCTTTCGCCGGCTGCTGGGGCTGTTTGCTTTCTTTTACGGTTGTTTGCATCTCCTCACGTGGCTATGGCTTTATTCCGGCTTCAGCGTTGCCGCCATGGCCGATGACATCGGCAAGCGGCGCTACGTGATGGCAGGCATGGCGGCATGGCTGCTCTTGCTTCCCCTGGCCGCAACCTCGACCAATTGGTCGATCCGGAAATTAGGGGGCAAGCGGTGGCAGGCCCTGCATCGGCTGGCGTATGTCTCGGCCATCTGCGGAGTGATCCACTATTGGTGGATCGTCAAGAGCGGGGTGCGTACACCGATCACCATCACGCTGGTATTGGCCGTACTGCTGCTGGCTCGCATCGTTTGGACGGTTCGTCAGAAAGTCAGCAGGCAAGCAGGCGTCGTCACCGCCAGCTAACGCTATTCTTCGAGTCCGGCGAACATATCGGTCTCGAGTGGAGAAGAGGGAAGCCCCCGCGTTGCGGCCAGCAGATATTTTTCTTCATCGCCGGTCTCTTCAAAAGCGACCTTGACCTTGGCGAGCATCTCGGCTTGTGTGGTGTGCTGCATGAAAGCCTCGAGTTTTTTCGCTTTCAAATTACCCAAGGTGAGGACAAGTGAAGCCGGCATGAGGGTGATTTTTCGCGCCTCTGCCGGATCCGGGTTTGCCAAAAAGGGGGCAGCCGCGTAGTAGAGTTTTTGCGCGCGGAAGGGAAGTAGCCCGTCTGCCAGTTGTTCCGGAGCAAAATTGGTCCGGCCTGCCCAATGAAAGGCGGCGGTCGAGAAAAACGAGACCATGGTGTGGTCCGGGTGCAGGTTTACGTTGCCGTCTCCTCCGAACGTCAGCACCACATGAGGGCGAAAGCGGCGGATGCGTTCGACCAGAACGGTGGTGACTGCGGCAAAGTCCTGGCGCAGCAGGCCGCCGTCGGGATAATCGAGGACCTCGCCGCCGGCAACGCCCAGTATGCGCAATGCTGCGGCAAATTCCTGCCGTCGCAATTGGGCTAGTTCTTCCTCGTTGCGCGCGCTGCCGCGGTGCGATCCGGCGCGACCCTCGGTAAGGCAGACCACTCTGGTTTCCACGCCCCGCTGGTGGGCCATCATCAACGCACCGCCAAACGCTCCGCACTCGTCGTCGGGGTGGGCAGTGAAACACATCAGCCGTAGGGGCAAATTGATCCTCCTGCGTGGACAGTGTAGCTGGGCCGTCCGATTTCCTATGCGGTGGGTTTGAGGGGTAGCGGGAAACTAGTCCCAGGGCAGGCAGTTTTCGGCGACGGGGCGAAAGCTGCGGCGGTGCAGTGGGGTCGGTCCATGCGCCAGGAGTGCCTGCTTGTGCTCTGGCGTGCTGTAGCCCTTGTGAGAGGCAAGCCCGTACACGGGGTAGTCGCGGTCGAGTTGGCGCATGCGGTTATCGCGATAGACCTTGGCGATCACAGAGGCAGCGGCGATGGAGATACTCAGCGAGTCGCCGTAGATGATGCTGGTTTGGGCGCAGGCAAGGTCCAGCCGCAGCGCGTCCACCAGCAGATGATCGGGGACCAGCGCCAAGCGGCAGACCGCAGCGGTCATGGCCACACGCGTGGCCTGGTAGATGTTGATGCGATCGATGGTTTCGGAATCGACTTCCTCAATCGCGATGGCTAACGCTTTGCGTTCGACGATGCGCGCCAGGCGCTCGCGTTCTTCACGGATGAGCTGTTTGGAGTCACGCAGCCCTGGAATGCGGCAACCCTCGGGCAGAATGACCGCGGCGGCTACCACGGGCCCAAATAAGGCGCCGCGGCCGACTTCATCGACACCGGCAACCACCTTCGCGCCGTTGGCGCGAGCGGCCCGCTCATAGCGGTTACCGCAGACCAGTGATTTGAGCATGCGCATCTTGCGCGCTGCCGGGGAAAGCTCACGCTCCAGCGCTTCTGGATCTACGAGTACCGCTTCTGTCGTGTCTGGTGCTGGTAAAGGATCAGCGGTACGGTTCTTCTTGAGGAAGGTTTTTGCCGGGATGAGTTCTTTTGTGGCCACTCTCGGATCTCTAAAAATCGAGTGTAGATCATCCCGATAAGTGGGCGGAGGATTACGCCCGCGTTTCCCACAACTCCCGATAAAAATTTCCAGAAAAGGAATCGACAAAGCAACGCCCCGGCAGCGTGGCCACCGGGGCGCGTTTGTGATGGGTATGGGAGTCCTACTTGCGTTCCACTTCTTTCAGACGAGCCGCTTTGCCCCGCAGGCCGCGGAGGTAAAACAGCTTGGAGCGGCGGACGCGCGCGGACCGCACCTTCTCCACCTTGTCGACCACCTTGGAGTTGAAGGGGAAGATGCGCTCGACGCCCTGGCCGAAGCTCATCTTACGCACCGTAAAGCTGCCCTGGGCGCCATTCTTGAGCGCAATCACAATGCCTTCGAATGCCTGCAGGCGTTCTTTATCGCCTTCTTTGATCTTGACTTGCACCCGTACCGTATCGCCGGGCACGAACTCGGGCAGGTCGGTGCGCCGAAGCTTGTCGGCGAGACGCTGCATAACTGGATGAATAGACATAGTTGCTTCCTGATCGATGAAAAAGCGCGGTTACGTCGAAGTACCTAGTTTACACGGAATCTTTGCTTTGCGCGCCCCCGGTATGCACTTCGAGGCTGCGTAAATAGCTGCGATCCTCGGCGCTCAGGGCTGCGCCCTCAAGCAAATCCGGCCGGTTGCGCAGGGTCTTTCCTGAGTGCCTGCTCTCGCCGCCAGCGGCGAATCTGCTCATGGTTACCGCTGCTCAATACTTCGGGCACAGACAGCCCGCGAAATTCCGCCGGACGAGTGTAGTGAGGGTAGTCCAGCAATCCACCCGCGCCGTGGGTCGAGCTCACGCCTTCCCCCGGTCTGTTTTCGAGCAGCCCGTCGGCCAGCCCGAAGCTTTCGTATTCTGAAGAAGCCTGGTTGCCCAGCACGCCGGGCAGCAGGCGCATGGTGGTATCCAGGACGACGGCGGCAGCCAGTTCTCCGCCGGAAAGCACATAGTCTCCAATCGAGAGTTCCTGGTCCGCGATCAGTTCGCTCACCCGCTCATCGACCCCTTCGTAGCGCCCGCAGAGAAGCACCACCCGGTCGTTCCGCGCCAGGTCGCGGGCCATGGCCTGGGAATATCTTTTTCCTTGCGCAGAAAGCAGGATGACCGTTTGTCCCTTTGCCGTTCTATGCGGTTTGGGCAAGAGCCCCAATTGCTCGACTGCTTCGGCCAGGGGTTCGGCCTTCAGCACCATGCCCTCGCCTCCGCCAAAGGGGCGGTCATCGACGGTGCGATGCCGGTCATGCGTGAATCCCCGCAAGTCATGCACCGCAACCTCAAGCAAGCCGCCCTGGATCGCTCGCTTGACCACGCCATGTTCGAAGAAGCCGGCGAAGAGGCCAGGAAAGATGGTGACGATGTCGAAGCGCATAGCGGTTAGTCCGCCTCGTCCTGGGAGGAAGTCTGAACGGCCAACAGGCCCTCCGGCAGATCCATCTCCAGCCGTTTCCCTTCCAGGTCCATTTTTCGCAGGTAAGCACGGACAAAAGGGATCAGGATTTCATTGCCGGCCTGACTGCGTACCACCAGCATGGCCGGCCCGGCTCCTTCGGGTTCCACATCGGTGATCTCGCCGGCGTCGATGAATCCGCCGCGGCTTACATCGATCACTCTGACCCCCACCAGGTCGCTCACATAGACAGCATCGCCGCTGAGCGGCATGCGCTCTTCGCGCGGAATGACCAGATCGAAACCGCGCAGGTTTTCCGCCTCGGCCATCGAGTCCACCTGGGCAAATTTCAGCACCACGCGTCCCTTGTGGAGCCAATGGGACACCACCTTCGCTTCCCGCATGGCATCGGTCTGGCCCTTGGCTGGAGGACGAAGAAACAGCCGCTTGCGCTGAGCGAATTGTTCTGGAAAATCGGTGAAGATGTCCGCCAGCACCTCACCGTGACGTCCTTGCGGACGCACGATGTGGGCGAGCAGCACCCAGGTTTCACGGGAGACCGTCATGGGTTGACGAGGACCAACCGGGGACCACGGAGCAAGCTAGGAATTGGCCGGCTTTGCGGCCTCATCCTCTTCGAGGATGTCCAGCGTGTACCGATGGTGCAACTTCATGCTCACCGCGCTAAGAATGGTACGCATGGAGCGCGCCGTTCGGCCCTGTTTGCCGATCACTTTGCCTACATCCGCGGAAGCGACACGCAGGCGGAGCACGGTGTTTTCATCCCTGGCGACAGCCTGCACTTCCACTGCTTGTGGGTCGTCGACCAGGGCCTTGGCGATTTCTGTTACTAGTTGCTGCATGCTGTCATGATTCGTGTCTTGCATCATCGATACGGCCTCGAAAGGACCACCCACTGCAGGATTGACTCAACACCTGCGGCTAGCCTGAAATGCTTCGTAAACAGGCTTGCCTCGCGTTCCTTCATGACCGAGCATTAAACCGCTTTTCCTGTGGTTGTGTCCAGAACCGTTTTACGCAGGGGTAGGCGCCGGGTGGTAAGCAGCCAACAGCTTGGCCACGCGTTCGGAGAGCTGCGCCCCGTTACCGGTCCAGTGATCGATGCGCTCACGCTTCAAATCCACAGTGGCGGGACTGGTGCGTGGGTTGTAAGTGCCCACAACCTCGATCGACCGGCCGTTGCGGGCGCGGTCCTTTTCAATGACGACAACGCGGTAATACGGCTGCTTCCTTGCACCGAAGCGAGCCAGACGAATCATCAACACAGGCGTAAATCCTTTCAGAAAACTCTTCCCTGATGGAATTCAATTCAGGTGGGTTTTGGGACCGCGTCAAACGGGCGAAACTACCGCTGCGGGTGCGTGCTTCCCAACAACTAAGTATCGCTGGATCGCGCCTATTGCGCAAGTTTCCCGGTAGCGTGCTGCTCGGATGCTATTTAGGCGACAGCGTCCAGATAGCTCGGGAAGAGGGGGGTGGAATATTCCTGAATAAATGCCGTGAGCCGGAACAGCATGGAGCTGTAGGTTGCCACCGCACGATGGGCGTTCACCGCTGCTCCAACAGACGATGCGGAGAATACGTATTGCCCAAGAGCCAATAACACACAAAGCCGAATTTGAAAAGCGTCGCTGCGCAGCCCTTCAAGCATCTCCACATCGACGTTTTCGCCGTGCTCAGCAGCGTAGTCTGCCAGTTGAACCAGGACCGGGGAATTTTTATACATGGCCCAAAGGCCTTTGCAGCCCTGGATGCGTTCCCACACATCTTTCGGGGTCACCCGAACTTCGCTCTTGTAAAGAAAACGTTCGGTGATGTCTTCGATACCCCAATCATTGCCGCGCAATTGACTGATGATCCCATTCCAGCTTTTGTCGCAACGCTTCGTCTGCTGCCGGCGCCAGAACGCAGCGTAGGCAATCAACAGGGCAGTAAGTATTACCTGGAGCATTGGCAAGATCATGTGCTTATTTCACCTGCATCCGAACCAGCGCCGTACGCGCGAGCTTTGCCCGCCCAGCAAGTGTAACCAAAAACTGTTCCATTTGTGGACTGAATTCGCGCCGGCGTACCTCTTTAGTTGTAAATGCCCACACTAAAAAAGCGAGCTCGAGCGTAGAAGCCACGGTAACAAACCCGTCCAGTTCCTGGGACCTGCCGGAGTAGCGCTCCATCAGGCTCACAATCAGGTTCACCGCGCTATAAAAAGAGAGGGCCGTGGCCAGCTGCAAGACCTTATTTTTCCAACCGATGCCGAGTAGCTGTGCGAATCCGGCAGTGGCCACAAAGATCAGCATCCGCAGCAAACCCACCACCATGTCCAGCGGTAACTGAACGTCCTGGATCTGATTGCCAGTATTTTGGAAATGCCAAGCCAGAAGAACGCCACCCAGCAGAGCCAACGCGAGCATCGCACCGAACAAACGGAGGCTTCCGCGAGGGAGCGAAGCGTGGACCGGACGGAGAACGTTCCATGCAATTTCGAGGAGGATGCCTAATTCAAGAAGGTACTGGAGCGGCATTAACCCGAATACCATGGAGCGCACGATATGGGGCGGGCACACGACCGCTAAGGTCCCGATCAGCAGGTCGCCGAGCAGACCAAAAGCAATGTACACAGTAAAAACAGGGAAGATCTTGTATTGGCGGCGCACAATCAGGGCGATCAACAAGCTGATCTCTGCGATCACCCCGAGAACGATAAATGTTCCAAATAGCGCTTGCAGACTCATATTGCACTCTTGTAGATGCAGAATAATCCCAAGCCACGAATTCGCAAAGGACGACTGAGCAAATTCGCATCCAAGAGTGCCCTAGTACACACGAGAGCGTCGGAGATCCGATCCCCGCACGACTCTGCTACACATTAAAGACAAGCGAAAGCATCCGGCTGAGGTCGAAGACCCTCCACTAAGGGAAAAGCCACCACCAGCTTCTTGGCATAGCGTGCGCAGAGGCTGACATGGCAACCATACTAGCAACGGTCAGAACGCGGATCAAAGTCAGTTTCATGGGAGGTCTCCTGGCAGCGCGGGTCGCGCGCGTATGCAGATGGTACTGTTGGGGATGCCTGGCCGCTACAACTTTCGTGTAATTACTACTTAGTATATAAGCATGGGCACAAGTAACGGCGAAGCGCACCGCTTGGAGGGTTCTCCTCCTTAGTCCGGAGTGACCGTTTGTGAGATTTCCTTAAGAAGGGGTGAAACCAAAGGAACCACAGGGCGTAACTTTAGTACTATGGGACGAAGAAAGGTGGCCTTTTTAGGGGATTCCCGTCCTCAAGGTATCTGATTATCATCAGTGACATGGATATCTCCACCGCAGTCGCAACCGAACGTCCTGTCGAACTCCGGGCTGCGGTTCGCTTTCCGCTCTGTGTTCCGATTACCATTTGCACGGAAGCGGGGGAACTTCCGGCGGTTACGGAAAATATTTCCGCCAACGGTGTTCTGTTTGAGCTGGCCACTTCTTTGGTGGTAGGCAGTATAGTCAGCTTCACTATCAAGATGCCCGCCGAGGCAATGGGTACGCCCACGGATGTTGTATTGCATTGCACCGGCCGCGTGGTACGCTGCACACCAGATGTAAAAAAAGATGTAAAGACGACACACGTCGCTGCGGTTATCGATAAGTATCACTTTAGTCACTGAAGCTATTTTGGTCTCTGAACCTATGGTATCTGCCAAGCCTGAATTTTCCGATGCCGGTCCTGTCGACGGTGCATTTGAACCCGACGAGGGTGCAGACAACGCTGCGATTCGGATTGTCCTTGCCGACTCGCAGGCGATCTACCGGGTAGGTATCCGGAAGATCTTTGCCCTCGAAGACGATATCCGCGTGATTGCCCAGGTTGATACGCTGGCCGGCCTTCATAGCGCGATCCAACGCTTTCCAACCGACATGATTCTGCTCGAGGGCAATTTGATCGCGGGCACGATCGATGCGATTCCTGATCTGGTGCGCCGTGCGCCCCAGCTCAAGATCATCGTCCAGTCTGCTCAGAATGACGAATCCAACACCGTCGAACTCTATCGCCGCGGTGTTCGAGGCATCATTCCCCGGTCCATCTCGCCCGACTTGCTGGTCAAGTGCGTGCGCAAGATCGCTGCCGGGGAGACCTGGATCGATAACCAGTCGATCAATTGGGTGATTGAGGCTTACCGGTCGCAGGCGACTGCGCTGACCAGCCCTCGAACCCAGCCGCGTCTTTCGCCTAAAGAGCTGGCCATCATCACCTGCATTACGCAGGGCAAGCGCAATAAGGAAATTGCTTATCAGCTCGGCACGACTGAGCAGGTGATCAAGAATTATCTGCGCAAGGTCTATGACAAGCTGGGCGTTTCCGATCGCCTCGAGCTTGCGCTTTATTGCCTGCACCATCAGCTGCACAAAAAGGCAGCCGGCACGGTTTCCGCGACCAACGCCCCGGCAAATGAGGCGCTCGCGGTCAATAACGGCAAATAGGGTCTCACGGTTTTAAAACCAGGTCCTTCCCTCCCTCTCGCAAGCAGCGAGAGGGAAGGACTTTGTTTTTCTTTCAGAATGCCGGCGTGCTCTAGCGCCGGACGCCGAACAGCATCCACAGGATCAGGCTCGCTAGTACAGCGAAGAAGAGCAGCAGAAATCCGCCCAGGACGAAGGCCACCGTGCGCTGTTGTTCCGGCTTTGGCTTGGTGATGCCAAAGGCCCCGACAAAGCTCTCAACCAGGAAGTTCAGCAATCTCATAACAGAACTCACATAAAGTATCGCTCCCCGCGGGTGTGGTAGGCTCAAAAATCGCCGACATAGCAGGGGCAACCGTGGTAAGTGATCGAGAAGACCTGCCAGACCCAGCCCGCGAGGCTCTCGATAAGCCTCGTCTTGACGCCGATGAGCTGGAGCGGGAACTCGGAGATTCGGAGCAGTGGGATGAAGCTTCCGAGGATGATGCCCGCAGGGAGCCCTGACAGAGGAACGTCCGCGGCTTATGCCTTTTACAGGCAGTACTCACTCGGAGGAAATCGGACGGGTGCCCCAGGTCTCGATTTTGAGACCTGGGATCCTCCTAGGAAAGTCCGGTTCGGGCCCCATAATGTAACCCCAGGGCAACCACATCTATGAAACAAGGCCCCACCACCGGATCCACCTCACCGGTACTTCGGCGTACGTACAAGCTGGGCCTGGTGTGCATGTTCTCAATACAAATCAGATACAGTTACAGATGGATCAGGCCTGCGGTATTTCCCAGGCGCCCGATTTCGCCGCACGGAAAATGGCTTCGATGACCGCCATGTTCCTGATCGCGTCGGTCAGCGGAACGGGCACCGGAGTACCTCCCCGCACGGCTTTGGAAAAGACGTCGCCTTGAATGGTGTACTGGTCGCAGATAGGAAAGGTTTCTACCGTAACGCCGCCGCCAAACAGGTCCCGGCCGTCGTCGATGAGAATTCTGCAGGGACGGTCATTGGGCGCATTGAAGGGGATTTCAATTTCTATGCGGCCTTTGGTCCCCAACAGTTGCATCCGCTGGTACGGGACAAGCTGCGTACTGCAGGTAAACATGGCGTGCCCGGACGGGAACTCGAGGAGGGCTGATGTCAAGCGGTCGGTTTGGAAAGTCGGATCCTTCTCGAGCAGGCTCGATACTCGTAACGGCTCTTCGCCGAAAAGAAAACGCGAAGTGTTGATGGGGTAGCAGCCGATGTCCATGAGCGCGCCGCCGCCACATTCGACAATGTTGCGGATGTTTTTCGGATCAGTATTGTGATAGCTGAAAAAACCCTGGATGGACCGCAACGCGCCGATGCGGCCGGAGGTAACCAGTTCGCGGGCTCGCAGCCACTGCGGATGAGTGCGCACCATGAAGGCTTCGCCGATGATGACACCGGTGCGCTCCTGCGCCGCCAGCAGCGTTTTGGCTTCGGCAACGTTCATGCTGATCGGCTTCTCGCACAGGACGTGCTTTCCCGCCTCGGCAGCCTTGATGGACCAGGGAACGTGAAGCTGGTTGGGCAGGGGATTGTAGATGGCTTCAATCTGAGGATCGGCGAGCAGCTCTTCGTACGAGCCATAGGCCTTGGCAATCCCCAACGTGCGGGCCGCTACCTCGGCTGCGTTGAGGTCGCGCGAGGCAATCGCGCTCAACTCGACCCAATCACCCTTTTGCATGGCCGGCAATACTTTCTTCATGCCGATACCCGCAGTGCTCAGTACTCCCCAACGAACTTTGTTTGGCATATCGGGAAATCATACCGGGAAATTGTTTCGATCAGCGCTACCTGAGTTTGCGGCTCGGCCAGACGGGGTCGCGCTTTTCAAGAAAGGCGCTGAGCCCCTCGTGGAAGTCGGGGCCGTTGCGGATTTTCTCATTCCATCGCATGGCATGCTCAAGGTCGCGATCGAGGCGCTCCCTGGCAAATGAGCACAGCAGTTCCTTGACCGCGCTCATGGACTCCGGGCTATTCCTGAGCAAGAGCGCCGCCAGTTCGCGCACCCGCGACATCAGTTGGCCTTCGGCTACCAACTCGGTCACCAAGCCCTGCGCCATGGCCTCTTCGGCGTCCAGGATCCTGCCGGAAAGAAGCAGGCTCCTGGCTTTCTTTTCTCCCACCATCTCGAGCAAAAATACGGAGACGATGGCGGGGATGAAGCCGATTCTTACTTCTGTATAGCCGAACCTGGCTTGTGGCGCGGCGAGGGTAAAGTCACACAGCGTCGCTAATCCGGTCCCCCCCGCTATGGCTGGACCATTGACCGCCGCGATCGTTGGTTTGTTCAGCTCGTAGAGCCGGCGCATCATCGACATGGTCGCCTCGGCGTCCGCCCGCTGCTCTTCCGGCCGCTGATCGGTAAGCGACTTGAGATGTTCCAGATCCATGCCTGAACAGAAAGCAGATCCGGCGCCGGTTAACACCACGACTCCGCAAGCGCAGGTGGATGCCTCGCCAAACGCATTGGTAAGCTCAGCGATCAATTGCGGATTCAAGGCGTTCCTGCGCTCTGGCCGGTTCAGGGTGATGGTGTGGATGCTGTCCGCTTCCTTGATTTCCAGCGTTGCGTAATGGATGGCCACGGTTCTCGCATGCTCCTCACTGCTTTTATTGCTGCTGGTGCTCTAACTCGTTTGGGCCTCACCGAATCGTTCGGCGATGGAACGGGCCATGGCCAGCAACTCATCCAGGGGTTGCAAGCGGGGCAGGTTTGCGCCGAGCTGATGGAGTTCGGTGATGGCTGCCTCTGTGGCCACATTGCCCACCAGCGCGTCCTGGGCGAAGGGACAGCCTCCGAGCCCGCCTAATGCCATGTCGAGGCGCCTGCAGCCTGCCTGGTACGCTGCCGCGACCTTGGCTGCGGCTTGGCGCGGGCTGGCGTGCAAGTGAGCCCCCAGCTCTATTCCGGGGACTGCGGCGAGCACCGTGCCCAGGAGCGATCGGATCTGCTGCGGGTCTGCCACACCGACAGTATCGGCCAGAGAAATCTCGGTCAGCCCCAGGGCCTGTAGCGAACGGCAGGCGGTGATTACTTCCTCCTGGCTCCAGGGGTCACCATAGGGATTGCCGAAAGCCATGGAGAGATAAGCGACGACACCCAGGCCGGTTTTTATTGCCTGCGCACATATTTTCTCCAACATCTGCAGGGCCTGGAGCGGTGTCTGTTTCTGGTTGCGCGCCAGAAAGGTGGGAGAGAGGGAATAAGGAAATCCTAGGGTGCGGACTGCGCCTGTGGCGATGGCCCGCTCTGCGCCTTGCTGGTTGACCACGATGGCGATGATTTCCACGTCGCTTGCCGGGCCAAGCAGAGTCAATACACGTTCCGAATCGGCCATTTGCGGTACAGCCGTTGGAGAGACGAAAGAGACTGCGTCGATGTGCTGAAATCCTGCGCCGGCCAGAGCACGCAGGTAATCCGCTTTGACTTCAGCTGGAATGTGCTGCGGCATCGCCTGCCAGGCATCCCGCGGGCATTCGATGATCTTGACCTCTGCGGTGGCCACAGCAGCCTTCCTCCTTGCGCCTAGTGTAGTGCGTCACACAGATGGTCTTTATCTCATCGGATGATCCTGTGTCGGCTCTTACCCGGTAAGCCGTGCCTTTCAAGCCACATCGCGCCGAGTCCCGTTAGGGACGACCGATCGTAGCCCAGGATGGAGTGCGCAGCACGGAATCCTGGGTACCTATAGCAAAATGATCAAGCCCCGTAGGGGCGGCACACATCCTTGAGGGACGTCAGTCCCGATCGGAGCCGATACGGCAGCTGAGATAGTCGCCTTTTTTACTGCACTACACTAAGTGCGCGCCAGCAGCCACAGTACGCTGAAGCCGAGCAGATGTATGGCCGCGACCTGTGTGAGGGCAACCCACAGCGGCTTCCACTTCATCACCACCGTGGTGTAAAGGCCGTAGAGGGCCCATTGCGCATACAACATGATCTGCGACCAGTTGTTGCTGGCCGATTCGGCGAGGCCCAGTTGGGGCTGCTTGAGCAGCAACGCGTAAGGGTAAAGGAGCTGCAGGCGGAGAAGGCCGCCGGCGCCCATCAGAGGCAGGATCTCCGCCATTTTTACCGCCGCGAAGGTGATTGCGATTCCGAGGAGCAGCGGCCACCACGCCATCCACCCCGCCTTTTTTCTTTTTCTGCTTTTTGTTGCGGATCTTTTAGGACGCGCCAACGTCTGCGAGCTCATGCTCCGAGCATACCGCCGGGTGAAGTGAATGGCGTCGCAATCCTGTCGTGCAGAGGCATGGCGCACCTTTCTGATCACAGTGAGGGTGTAGGTAGAGCGCGTGTGAGAACCACCGATTGCAGAATGAGTCCCGAAGGAACGGCTGAACTTCACACCTGTCCAGATTAGATTTTTTCAGCTAGCCAATTTGGACAGGACAACCTATCGATAGACCCAACTCTGCGGAAACGCTTCGCGTTCTCCGATAGCCACTGCTCTGATGCTCTGTATCAGGGCACGACTTCAGTCGGGCCGTAAGGGGGAGCCAATGAGGGCTTTAGCCCCTGCGTGAGAACCCGTCGGCTGCAACATGAGTCCCGCAGGGACGACTGAACTTCACGCTTATCCAAATTAGCTGTTCGCTAGTTCGATTTGGCCATTCAGGTCGAAAGCTTCTAGCGTTGCCGAAGACCAGACAAACCTTATCGGAGCGCTAGGCCAGTCCCTATGGGACTGGTGTAGAGCGTCATGCAGATGGACCTTTCTACGTTGGAACTGTTTTTGCCAGAGTGGTTGCAATGGACGGCATGGTGCAAGACGCTCATCATTCGGAGGAGCCCGCCCCAGGGTTTCACCCATGGGCTAAGGTCAATTTAAGTTCAGCCGTCCCTGCGGGACTCGATCTTCCACTGGCGGACGTTGAAGAGAGCGCAGTCAGCCGTCGATGGAATTAGCGGGGGACGAGAAAGCTATCGGGGAT
Source organism: uncultured Acidobacteriaceae bacterium (assembly GCA_963850235.1). Lineage (GTDB taxonomy): Bacteria > Acidobacteriota > Terriglobia > Terriglobales > Acidobacteriaceae > PALSA-350. The sequence goes on from CAWKKM010000001.1 coordinate 25,178, forward strand.
AGGGGCTTCGTCAGATTCCTGGCGCTTGTTCAAGCCACCGTAGCGGCGCTCGCGTCGCTGGTAGTCGGCGATGGCTTCGAGGAGATGGATACCGCGAAAGTCGGGCCAGAAGCGATCGGTGACGTAGATCTCGGAGTAAGCCATTTGCCACAGCAGGAAATTGGAGACGCGAAATTCGCCGCTGGTGCGCACCACCAGGTCGGGGTCAGGCATATGGGCGGTGTAGAGGTGACGGCTGATGTCTTCTTCGCTGATGTTCTCAAGCGAAACATTTTTGGCTGCGGCTTCCCGCGCCAGGGCTTTCATCGCGTCCACCATCTCCGAGCGGGCGCCATAATTGAGCGCGAGTGTGAGCACGGTGCCGTTGTTATGCGCAGTGGCCTCGGCGGCCCATTGCATCTTCTCCTGGACCTCGGAGGGCAGCTCATGAGTGCGGCCGATGTAAGCGATGCGCACGTTGTTGTCGTTCATGCGCTCGACGTTGTCGACCAGGTAGGAGCGCAGCAGGCGCATGAGGAAGTTGACCTCGGTCTTGGGCCGGCGCAGATTATTTTCGAGCGAGAAGGCGTAGAGCGTCAGCCAGGGCAGGTTGATGCGCGAGGCGGTCTCGACCACAAATTGAACCGACTCTGCGCCTTGCTGGTGGCCAAGAAAGCGCCTGAGGCTGCGCTTGCCCGCCCAGCGCCCGTTTCCATCCATGATGATGGCCACGTGCTGCGGCAGGCGAGCCGGATCCAGTTGGCGATAGACAGCCTGCTCTTCAGGAGATAGTTCAGCTATGCGGCTGGGTGGCAGGAAGCGCAAAAGGATTGCCTTTCCTTACGACCGTAGCACATGGTCGCCTCCCCCCGCAAAACCGCTCAGCGACAACTGTGGCGGGGGGTTCGTACCAATCACCTGGGGCGTGGAAGGGCCCGCAGCTCAGGCGCTTCTGCGACGGCCCAGGGCCAGGTCGCGCACCTGGTTCAGGAACATGGAGCGCTGCAGCGAATCCATCTGTGAGATGTACGGAGCCAGTTCGGCCAGAAACGGATCGCCGAGAATCGACGCAGTCTCTTCATGCCGGCGGCTGCGCGCGTCACGAAGCAGATTGCAAATGTCGATCTCCAACGCCGCTGCCAACCTTGCGAGCGAAGACAGCGTTGGCATGGCCTTGCCGTTCTCGATTTTAGAAATATAGGTACGTGGCACTTGCATGCGGCCGGCAAGCTGACGTTGACTCAGATTGCGGCCCTTGCGAAGATCACGCACCGCACGCGCCACCTGAAGGCCGTTGTCTTCTGCTACGGCTTCTTCCGGCTCTCCGGCGAATTGCGGAACGAGCCGTTCCGGTTCTTCGACTTCGAGCGGTTTGTGGCAGCGCCTACAAAGAGAATTCGCGGTGCGAAACTGAACCAGAGTGCAGCGTTCACACCGTAGAACCTCACGCGCCTCGACGGTTGCTAAGGTAGTGGCCATAATTTTTTATAACGGAGCGCCAGAGCAGGGCGGTCCCAGTAAGAAGCGTCGTTTTTAGATCACTTGCACCTTGTCGTGCCAAGTACTCGTTTAGCGACGGTCCCTACCTGATTCATGATTACAGTGATGCAGGGTATTCTCAATGTCAAGTTAAAAAGTAGGGCCAAAGCGGAAAACGTGGTACGAATTTCGGAAGAAAGCCTAAGAAACACGGAGCACGACGGCTGTCCGTGCAAAAAAATACAAAATGACCGGAACAAAATACACCCGAACCGAAGCCTGGACTCTTCTCAATCAGTACACACAATCGGCTGGCCTGATCAAACACGCACTCGCTGTTGAGGCCTGCATGAGTGCGCACGGCGACCAGCAGGCAACCAGTCGCGGACTTGCCGGCGACGCCGCCGGCAGCCTGCGCGAGACCTACTGCATCACCGGTTTGCTGCACGATTTTGACTACGAAAAATATCCAAGCGCGGAGGAGCACCCCTTCGTCGGAAACAAAATTCTTGCGGAGCAAGGATGGCCGGAAGAGATTCGCGAAGCGATCATGGGTCATGCACAGTACTCCGGTGTAGCGAGAAAAACGCATCTCGCGAAAGCCCTCTTTGCGTGCGACGAACTGGCTGGTTTTCTGACCGCGGTATCGCTGGTGAAACCGACCCGGTCGATCTTCGATGTCGATGTCGCGAGTGTCCGTAAGAAGATGAAAGATAAGGCATTTGCACGCGGTGTACATCGCGAGGACATCATCCAGGGGGCGGAGGAACTGGGGCTCGAACTCGACGCCCATATTGCTTTCTGCATCGCCGCCATGCGCAGCTCCGCCACGGTGTTGGGTCTCGAAGGCGCAGCCGCGTCTTCGCCCCTTTCGCAAGCCTGACTCTGTTCTTCCGGAATGCGCAAGACTCGCCGGCGCAGTGATCGCGACGGCGCAAGTGAACCGATTCGAAAATGTAACTATATGTGTTTCGTTACTGAGGCGGCGCAACTTTCCTTCAGTCGCGGTGCTCGAGATTTTTTCCGGCAGTTTGTATCCCATGGGCGAAGCGTTCCAACTGCAGACGTTCGTTTTCCGGGAAGAGAATTGATCGTTCGGTGGGCGCTGCCGGGGCCTTTGAAAACGCGATCCCTACTTTCGCAGGCGCCTCACACTCAGTTCTTTTTTACCTTTGTTGTTGCGCCGAGGGCAACGAATCGTGTTACCACCTTGGTGTTATTGGCGTGTGTGATTCATTGGGCGCCGCGATACTGCTCCGAGCGCAGTGGATCGGCGTTTTCCGGCGCCGCGGGGTCGATGGCAAAGTCGAAGATCTCGCCGTCGGCAAAGCCGGGGCTGGAGGGCAAGGGAATAAGCGCATATTCGCCCGCAGCGAGCGCCTGCTTGGGAGACAGCCGATACCAGTCCGTCGTTCCCACACGTTCCTGCTTGATGCTGATGATGTCCGGATATTGCCCGTCCGCATGCTTCGCCTTGTTGCTTGAGCTGCGCCATCGCGTCTTTCGTTACCTCGCGCCGCTCCCCTTCCACGTTGAGGTGCACCACGACCAGATCGGAGCGGCCGTTGTCATTGCCTGAGACCCCGCGCAAAAAGAACTGCGGAGCTGCATCATGCACCCGGACCGCTGCCGCCTCCCCCTTGAACTCAATCGTGCGTTTCAACTTGAGAGAGAACCCGGCGTCATCGGTGGTGGCCGGGGGCCTGAGCCGCACCAGTTCGCGCACGCCCTTCCAGGTATCGAGCGCCCACACATGCCCATAGGTCGGGAGTTGAAGGCCCTCCGCCACACTGATGTCATCCGAAGAGACGCTCTCCCGCGGTGTCACCTGAGCGGGGCACAGGAGCGCGGCGCTGCAAAACATGATGAGAGTCAAGGGGAGAGTGCGATGAGATTGCATGTTTCGTGTTTTCTCGAGCGATTGACCGCGAAACCATCCTAGTGTGCAATCGCGGAGAACCCAAGGAAAACCGCGTGGAGCCTGCAACTTGGTGGGTTGGGGAGCCCTCCAATGCTGCCGGCACGGAGAGTAGGTTCGGGCTTCAGCCCGTACCAAGGAAAACCGCGTGGAGCCTGCAACCTGGTAGGTTGGGGAGTCCTCCAATGCTGCCGGCACGGAGGGTAGGTACGGGCTTCAGCCCGTACATGATCCGGTGGAATGATTCGGCCTTTAGGCCCTGAGGTATGCTCTCCCGATTTGCGACTGAGAAAAAAATTACCTCAGGGTCTAAAGGCCACCAGGATGACAACGTTTATGCCGAGGATAAATCCCCGGTCTACCCTTGAGGACTAGCGATGCGGGAAACACGCAAGGGAAGCCCGGCGGGTGCGAGGGAGGTGGCGGGGGAGAAACCCTAGAAGGTGTACAGAACGTAGCCGGCAAGCAGTGCGAAAACTGTCATCACCAGGATGGCTTCCAGCTTTTCGTAGTTCGAGCCCGCACCACTAAAGTGGTAGCGTGACGGCTTTTTGGGATCGTACTGGATGGCCAACCGCTCGCCGACAGTGTAAGGCGCAGTATGCGGCGCGGCGTGATGGCAAAATTCCCCGTGGTGAATTTGCCCGCCCATCTGATAAGTGAATTTGATCTGATAGTGGCCCGTCATGCCCCCTAGATGGTCATGAAGCCGCACCCATTCACAAGAAGTTACCGTACCCTCCGTGGTGGGCCAAGTATGTGAAGGCGTTAACTTCCAAAGAAAGTTCGACATGGACGTTCTCTTCCGATAGGAGCATCTTTCAGCCATAGGGGTTGGCCAGAAGATAATCTGGGAGCAGTATGTCACGTTTGGGGGATGTTGAAAAGGGGCAAAGTGTGTCATTGGTCACCACTTTGACCGGTTATTGGACTTCGCGATTTGCTGGTTGTCCAAGCAGCGCGGCGGCTGAGATGCTATGCTGGCGAGTTTCCTATGGCCGGCGCAAACCCAGACCAATCCGTCATCCCCTCCGCGGCTGAGCCGCAGTTCTCCAACGTTCTTGTTTCTCACCTTGACCCGGCTGCCAGGAAGAACCGCGCCTATACCACCGGAATGGAAGCACTCCTGCAGGCTTTGCGGCAGCAGGAGGACGCCATCCGCCAGGGCGGAGGCGCCAAGGCCATCGACGCCCAGCACGGGAAAAAGCGGTTAACCGCCAGAGAACGGCTGGCGCTGCTCCTGGATCCTGGGGAGGAGTTTCTGGAACTGGGTCTGTTTGCCGCCTTCGGCATGTATGAGGAGTGGGGCGGCGCGCCCGCTGCCGGGGTGGTGACGGGTCTGGGGTCGGTGGCGGGCCGGTTGGTCATGGTGATCGCCAACGATGCGACCGTCAAAGCCGGGGCCTTCTTCCCCATGACGGCGAAGAAGGTCTTGCGGGCCCAGGCAATCGCGCTGGAAAACCGGATTCCGACCATTTACCTGGTCGACTCCGCAGGGGTGTTCTTGCCCTTGCAGGAGGATGTGTTTCCTGACCAGGACGATTTCGGCCGAATTTTCCGCAACAACGCGGTCATGAGCGCCAGAGGTATCCCGCAGATTACGGCGATTATGGGCATGTGCGTGGCCGGGGGCGCGTATCTGCCGGTAATGACCGACCACGTGCTGATGACCGAGGGCAGCGGGCTCTTTCTGGCCGGACCGGCACTGGTGCAGGCGGCCATCGGGCAGAAGTACTCAGCCGAGGAGTTGGGGGGAGCCACCATGCATGCCGAGATCTCGGGCACCGTGGATTTCAAGGAGCCGAATGACCATCTCTGCATGGCCCGGCTTCGATCGCTGGTGTCGAGGTTCGGTCATGGGCCGGTGGCGCCGTTTGATCGCGCCGCGTATGACCCGGACCGGGATGCGCCCAGGTTTGCTGCCCAGGAACTCTATGCCTTGCTCGATCCGGACCCTGCCAAAGGTGCGGGCAACAGTTACGACATGCACGAGGTGGTCGCGCGGTTGTTGGATCGGTCGCAGTTTGACGAATACAAGCCGGATTACGGTAAGACGGTTCTTTGCGGCTATGGCAGGATCGGCGGTTTTGCTGTGGGAATTGTCGCCAACCAGAAGACTCATCAGACGCACACCAGCCAGACCGGGGAAAAGAGGGTGGAGTTTGGGGGCGTGATCTATGCGGAGAGCGCGCAGAAGGCGGCGCGCTTCATCATGGACTGCAATCAGAACCTGATTCCGCTTATCTTCCTGCATGACGTCAACGGATTTATGGTCGGCCGCGATGCGGAGTGGAGCGGGATTATCCGCGCGGGGGCGCAGATGGTCTCAGCGGTCGCCAACTCCACGGTGCCGAAGATCACCGTCATTCTCGGCGGTTCCTTTGGCGCCGGGCACTACGCGATGTGCGGCAAGGCCTATGATCCGCGTTTTCTGTTTGCCTGGCCTACGGCCCGTTACGCAGTGATGAGCGGAGCCTCGGCGGCCAGCACCTTGGTGGAGATAAAAATTCGTCAGCTGGAACGGGGTGGGAAGCAGTTGAGTGAAGAGGAAAAGAGCCAGGTCTTCGAGTCCATCAAGGCGAGTTATGACGAACAAACCGATTCCCGCTACGCCGCCGCGCGTCTGTGGGTGGATGCGATCATCGATCCGGCAAAGACGCGCGAGGTACTGATTACGGCGCTGAAAGCGGTGGCGCTTAATCCTGAGGTGGAAAAATTCAACCCGGGTGTGATTCAGACCTAGGTTTCAGAGGACGCGCCTGCGGCCCACCCAATGCGATGAAAAGGCCGCGGTCCCGCAACCGCTCCTCTATGAACCGTTGCTCTTCCTTTGTCATCCCGAGAGCCTGTGACTTTTTTGATCTTTCGGTGTTTCGCACACCCAACCAGAGTTTTCAAACTCCTCCACAAAACCGTCATCCTGAGCGAAGCGCCTCGCAGATCTGTCGCATAAAGAAGGGTTTATAGCGCGAAGTCGAAGGACCCCGGCGATGACTATTGGCGGATGCTATTTCGAGCTTTCCGGCCACAAACTATGAGGAAAAGCAAAGTCACAAGCTCCGACCGGAGCGAAGCGAAGCGGAGGGACCTGCGGTTCTACGGACCCTTCGTGGAAATGTTTTTCGACAGAGAGAGCCGGATCTGCAGTGCGCTCCACCTGCAACCAATCTCAGAGGGAAGCACTGCCTCTCCCCTTGTCATCCCGACCGAAGCGGAGGGACCTGCGTTCTACGGATCCTTCCTGGAAATGTTTTTTCGACAGAGCGAGCCGGATCTGCAGTGCGCTCCACCTGCAACCAATCTCAGAGGAAAGCACCGCCTCTCCCTTGTCATCCCGACCGAAGCGGAGCGGACCTGCGTTCTACGGACCCTTCCTGGAAATGTTTTTCCAGGAGAGGCTAGCGCAGCGAAATGATCTGCGGTTTCCGTGAGCGCGGGCACCTGTTCAGCCGGAGCCAGCGTGTATTCTGCTTGAAAGATGAAGAGGGTCATAACCGCAGCCGTACTCATCCCCCTGGTTCTGCTGCTCTTGCTCAAGGGATCCTTTCTGGTGCTTGTGGCTGCAACGGCATTGGTGGCCGAACTTGCCGCCTGGGAATATCTCTCCATCGCCGATTGCCAAGGATACCGGCGCACTCTGGTTCTGATCGCCATAGCGGTACTCTTCGCCGCAACCTTCTTCAGCCCGGCCCTCATTTTGCCGGCGCTCGGCCTTTGCAGTCTCGTCCTGCTGCTGGTTTGCAGCTTTGCGTCACCGCTCGAACGCGTTCTACGCGATTCAGCATTTTCGATTTTCCCGCTCCTGTATATCGGGTTGACCCTGGCCACGCTGCCGTTGCTATGGGTTCAACCAGATGGTCCCTCGCTGCTGATTTTTCTTTTCTGCGTTGTGTGGACCGGTGACGTCGCCGCTCTCTACGTGGGGCGAAACTTTGGACGGCACAAGCTGGCGCCGCAGATCAGCCCCAACAAAGAGCTGGGAGGGAAGCGCCGCCTCGGTCGTCGGAAGCTTGCTCATTGCTGGGCTGCTGGTTTGGCTGGGGAGCAGGGTAGCTCTTCATTTCCCGGGACCCCTGGTTCGGTGGCTGGGATTGGCGGTCCTGCTGAATGTCTTTGCCCAGGTTGGCGATCTGGTCGAGTCCGCGATCAAGCGCGGGGCCGGAGTCAAGGATTCGGGCGCCATGCTGCCGGGTCATGGAGGTATCCTCGACCGCATCGATGCCCTCCTGCTGGCCGCTCCGGCGCTGTGGTACGCTCAATGGATTCAACTGTATTTCGAGCGGGCTAGCTTGCGTTGAAGCACATTTGCATCCTCGGTTCTACGGGTTCCATCGGGACCAGCACCCTTTCCATCATTGAGCGGTACCCGGAGCGATTCGCGGTCGCGTCGTTGGTCGCCGGCCGAAACCTGGATCTGGCCTTCACCCAATGCCAGCGATGGCGGCCCTTGCTGGTCTCCATGGCCACCGAACAGTTGGCGGGCGAATTAACCACGCGGCTGAAAGCGGCGGGCCTCGCTGCCATCGAAGTGGTCTATGGCAGTGCCGGGACGGTGCGAGCCGCCACCTTATCCCAAGTGGATTTCGTGGTCTCGGCAATCGTGGGCCTGGCGGGCCTGGAAGCTACGTATGCCGCAGTGGCCGCGGGGAAGCCCGTGGGACTTGCCAACAAAGAGGCCATGGTGGCCGCGGGAGAGATCCTCACCCGGCTGGCACGGCGCGATAACGTGCCCTTGCTCCCGATTGATTCCGAGCACAACGCGATTCACCAGTGCATGCGGGGCGGGGCCGCACAAGAAGTTCGCCGCATCTGGCTGACCGCCTCAGGGGGGCCCTTCCGGCAACTCCCGGCGGACCAGTTTCAGCATGTCACGGTCGAGCAGGCGCTTCGCCACCCTACCTGGGTCATGGGCCGGCGGGTCACCATCGATTCCGCCACCCTCCTAAATAAGGGGCTGGAGATCATTGAAGCCTGTCGTTTGTTTGACTTGCACCCTTCAGCCGTCAAGGTCACGGTACATCCTCAATCCGCCGTACATTCGTTGGTTGAGTTCGTGGACGGGAGCATTTTGGCCCAGCTTTCGGTGACGGATATGCGGCTGCCCATCCTGTACGCGATGAGCTTTCCCGAACGGGTTCCCAGTGAATTGACCTTCGACATGGCGGCTCTGGGGCAGCTGAGCTTCGAACCTCCTGATTTTGCACGGTTTCCGTGTCTTCGCCTGGCCTACGAGGCGGCCGAAGCGGGCGGAGCCGCGTGCATCGCGTTGAATGCGGCAGACGAAATAGCTGTTGGGGCATTCCTCGAAGGCACCATTCCGTTTACCAGCATCCCGCGTACAATTGAGGCAGTTCTCGAGGTTACTCCGTCGACGCATCCTGAAACCATCCAGGAGGTGCTGCATCTGGATGAAGAAGCACGGCGGGTGGCTCAGAACGTAGTATCAGGTTTTTCGCCGGTTCTCCGTTGAACCCAATTCGCTGCGGACGCCTTCGGCCAGTAAGACGCCTTGCTCACCGCAGACGGTTCAGTCCAGTCAATATCCCGGATAGTTCGGTGCTCCGCAGACTGGATCCGGCAGAGAGGCAAATGAGCGAATTTCTATGTCCTTTTTCTTAACCAGCACAGTTTCCATGCTTGTTGTGCTCGGCATCATGGTACTGGTGCACGAGTTTGGTCATTTCGCCGTTGCGAAGTTATGCGGCGTGCGCGTCGAAGTCTTCTCCATAGGCTTCGGCAAACGTCTTTTTGGCTTTCGCCGGGGTGACACGGATTACCGGCTGAGCCTGCTGCCTTTAGGCGGCTACGTCAGGATGTCGGGGGAATCGCCAGGCGAAGTCTCGACCGGCGATCCGGCGGAGTTCAGCGCGCATCCCCGCTGGCAGCGTATTCTCATCGGCCTGGCTGGTCCAGTGTCGAATTTCCTGCTCGCCCTGCTGCTCATGACCGGCTTCTACATGATGCACAACGAGGTCGAGGCGTTCCGCTCCCAGGCAGCCAACGTTGATTTCGTGGCCGATCACACGGCGGCCGCTGCGGCCGGACTGAAGCCCGGCGACGTGATTACCCGGTTTGACAATGTGACGAATCCTACGTGGGAGCAGGTGTCCATCCGCTCGGCGATGAACGTGGCGCAAACGATTCCAGTGGATGTGAAACGGGATGGGCACATCGTCAGTACGCAGTTGATGATTCCGCAACCTCAGGGGAGTGACGATTTCGACTTCGACACCGTCGGTTTCGTACCCAGGATGCAGGAGGATCCCATCCGCGTTCGCCAGATCGAAGCTGGGATGCCGGCAGCCAAGGCTGGCCTGAAGGCGGGCGACCAGATTCTGTCTGTCGATGGGTTGACGCTCCACTCCGTCGATGCCATGCTGGCCTTTCTGCAGCAAGGGAATGGGCGACCGATTCAACTGACCGCGTTGCGCGATGGCAAGACTTTCCAGGTTGAATTGCAGCCCATCATGGCGGACGAACCGGCAATGGGCACAAACTCTACCGAATCGGTTTTGCTCCCAACGTGCCGCCCTTCAAGATCCAGCAGCTTCCGCTGCCTGCGGCCTTGAAGCAGTCGGTTCATTTCAACCTGCGCTATTCCGGCTTGATCCTTGAAGTGCTTCACCGCATGGTGACTCGCCGTTTCGCCGTGCAGGACCTGAGTGGACCGATTGGGATTGCCCGCGAAACTGGCCTGGCTGTTGAGCAGCCTGGCTGGCAGCCGATGATCGGCCTGATGTCGATCATTAGCCTCAACCTGGGAATCTTCAATCTTCTGCCCATCCCGATTTTGGATGGCGGGATGATTGTCCTGCTGCTGATTGAAGGCGTGATGCGGCGCGATCTGAACCAGGAGTTCAGGGAGAGACTCTACCAGGCAGCTTTCGTTGTCCTGCTGATCTTCGCGGCATTTGTCATGTTCAACGACATTTCCAAGCTGCAGGTGTTCAGCAAACTGAAGCCGTAGTCGCGGTGCTCGAAAACATATCGAAGGAAGGGGTCCGTAGCACCGCAGATCCCTTGTCATCCCGAGTCGTGAGAAGCGCATCGGTCCGGCTACCGCGCTCCTTGGAACCGTCACCCTGTTCCTTTGTCATCGCCGACTGGAGCGAAGCGCAGTCTCCTTCGAACTCCCAATACATCTTCGGTAAGAATCGAAGGGTGCCCCAGGTCTCGCATTTGAGACCTGGGATCCTCCTAGTAGAGGCTAGTCTTGACCCTTGTTATAACCTCAGGTAAGTAACAGCCTCTCCTTTGTCATCCCGATCGAGGATCCCCGGTTCCAAGGACCTTTCCTGGAAATGTTTTCTTCTATCGGCGTCCGCTACACTGAACTTCATCCATGTCAGTGTCCCAGACCCGAATTCGCGTTCGTTATGCCGAAACCGACCAGATGGGCGTCGTTTACTACGCCAACTTCTTCATCTGGTTTGAGCTTGGACGGGTTGAGCTTCTGCGCCAGCTCGGCTTCCAATACAAACAGATGGAAGTCGACGATGATTGCCACATCCCGGTCGTCGAGGCCAACTGCCGCTACAAATCTCCGGCGCGCTACGACGATGAGTTGCTGCTCGAAACCAGGGTGCTGGCCTTGCGCCGGTCGGTGATCAAGTTCGGCTATCGGCTGCTGCGCCCGGAAAACGATACCTCCACACTGCTGGCGGAAGGCGAGACAACCCACGTCACCGTCAACCGCACGATGCGCAAGGTGCCGCTCCCTAAAAAATATGTGGCCGTTCTAGAGCAATTCCTTGTCTAGCCGCGCTCGACCCCTCTCGTTGCTTCTTCCCGCCGTTTGCCTTTGCTTTGCCATTGTGCTGGGTTTGCCATGGGCCGCGTATGTGCCGGACGCCGGCTACTATCGGCTGCTCGCACTGGGCCAGCGAGGCGCGGTGCCCGCGCCGTTTTCAGCGCGCATTCTGGGCCCGGCCATTGCCGGGTGGTTGGGACACTCCACTGGCCGCGGTGTGGATACCGGGTTTCTGTTGCTGGGTATTGTCTGCCTGGTCAGTTTGCTCGCCCTGATCGCAGGACTGCTGTGGTCATGGCGGGCGCCCACGGCAATCTTTGCTGCTATTTTTCTTATGCCCTTCTGGGTCGATATCTTCCACGACTACTACCTTCCCGATCTGCTGCACGCGGCCATCCTTGCAGCGATTCTGTTGTGCCTCTGGTTCGGGTCCACGGCTGCAGCTTTGCTCCTGCTCTTTCCCGCCTACCTGGCACGCGAATCCACGCTTCTGGTGGCGTTGTGCCTGATTTTTGCGTGCTGGCGACGGGTGCGGCTGGGTCATGCCGTGATCGGAGTGCTGGCGATCCTCTGCGCCGGCCTGGTCGGCCGGCACTACGGCCAGGGAGGTCCCGCCAGCGTTCATGGGTTAGGTGGCGGCGTTTATATACTGGGCAAATTTTTCTGGAGTTTCTTCAAGAATCTTCTGGGGCTTCCCCTGTGGAGCAATACGCTCCCCGAGTGCAATCCCATCTGGAAAATGGCGCTTCCCGGGGGACATCATCTCGGCGCGATTCGGGAAGTTGGATTGTGCGAGCCATCCGTATGGGGACCGGCGCGGCTGCTCATCGCCTGGTTTGGCATCTTTGGCATCGGGCCCTCACTCGCGTTTGCTCTGTGGCGGAAGATGATTTCCCCCGCACCTGCGACCGATCAGCGGTCTCCCGGGCAACTCATCGTTTTCCGCTTCTGCATGCTCTACGGAGTCATCAGCATCCTGATGACTCCTCTTCTGGGCGCCAGCGCCGATCGCCTGGTCGAGTATGGATGGCCGTTCTACTTTGTCGTCCTGCCCTGGTTTGTCGCTCGGAACTACGACCTGGGTGGTATCCGTACTTCCGCAATGGTGTTACTCCACCTGGTTACCTGTTGGCTGGCGTGGTTTGGGTTCCGGCAGCAGACCCCCAGCTACCTGTTCGCAGGGCTGGCGGTGCTGGCGTTAAATTGCGTGAGTTACGCGCTTTTAAGGCATTTTGGGGCCAGCCTGGAGAAGGCATAGCCGCCGGTAACTTACTTTTTTATCCACATTGTGGATAACCTGTGGATCGGACCCGTTTCAGATCCACGATTGTGATCTTTTTCCGGTTTTTGCGATCTGTATGTAGTCGTTATTGTTACGAAATGAGCGAATTTATTCGCCGGATATTGGCCCCTCCATCTTATGAGCGCATTGATAGCGACGAATAATGGCGATCTGGCTAAAATCCCTATGGATAGCGGATGCCAGAGCGTGTTTCCGCTCCTTCATTCGCGAGATCGCGAAGAGCGTCATGAACGCGAAATCACATCCGCATGTGTCGAAGTCTACATCTGTAATCGTGCTGGTTCGCTGGGGCTAGCTTCCGGAGGGATCCGGTGCTGCCAGAGCCTCAGTATGTGGGAAGGCCGCGCGGCTTCACCCGGCCGCGGATGAAAGCAATAGTACTTTCGAGACTTGTGCCCGGGCCGAAAACCTCGGCCACTCCTAGCGCCTTCAGGGCAGCGACATCATGGGCGGGAATCGTCCCGCCCAAAACCACCAGAATGTCGTTAGCATTGCGTTCCTTGAGCAGGGCCAGGACGCGGGGAACAATCACGTTATGCGCGCCGGAGAGGATACTTAGGCCGATGCAATCGACGTCCTCCTGCAGGGCCGCGTTGACGATCATTTCGGGGGTTTGCCTCAGGCCGGTGTAGATCACTTCCATGCCCGCATCGCGCAGGGCCCGGGCGATGACTTTAGCCCCGCGGTCATGACCATCCAGGCCCGGCTTGGCCACCAGCACGCGAATCGGAGCAGTGGGTGCAGGGTCCGGCATGGCTACTTGTCGCGGGCGACGACGAAGTCCGGCATCCAGAGCAGTGCGCGTTTGTAGTCGGACTCAGGCAATCCGGCAAGGGCTGCTCGGGCAACCTCGGCGTACTGAAAGGCGGAGTCGAGGGCGTATTGCACCGACCCGTGCCGATCGAGGATCTTCAGCACTTCCTGGTGACTGGTGCGCTCGAAGCTGAGATCTTCGAGCACTCTCCGGATCGCCTCGTGCTCATGCGGGGTCCCGCGCTCCAGCGCGTGAACGATGGCCAGGGTGGCTTTGCCCTCGCGCAGATCGCTGGCGACCGGCTTACCCAAAACCTGCTCGGTTGCGGTCAGGTCCAGCACGTCGTCCACAATCTGGAAGGCGATTCCCAGGTTGCGGCCGTACTCCCCGAGCTGCTCTTCGGTCTCTTCCGAGGCTCCGGCCAGGACCGCGCCCAGGCGCATGGAGACGTCGAACAGGCAAGCCGTCTTGCGGTAGATCAGGTCGTAGTATTCGGCTTCGCCCACCGTCCGGCCCAGTTTTTCCATCTGGACGAATTCGCCCTCGACCATCTGCTGGGTCAGGCCGATCAAAAGGTCGAGGACCTTGAAGTTGCGTTCTTCCAGGGCGATGTGGAAGGCCTGCATATAGAGCCAATCGCCGGCCAGCACGCATTTTGAGTTGCCCCAGGTGGTATTGGCGGAAGGCCTGCCCCGGCGGGTGTCGGCCCCGTCGATAATGTCGTCATGCACCAGGGTCGCGGTGTGCACCATTTCGACCACCGCCCCCAGGCGGACCATCCCGTGGCCCTGGTAGCCGAGCGATTTTGCCGCCAGCAGGAGCAGGGAAGGGCGAATCCGCTTGCCCCCGCCCTCACGCAGGTAATCGGCGATGTCGGTGATCGCTCCAACATTGGAGACGGCGTCGCGCACCAGCTCAGTTTCGATGGCGATCAAGTCGTCGCGTAGCAGGTCGAAGACTTCTTTTGCCGTCGCTATCGCTTGTGTGCTCACTCACGCTCCAGGTGCTGGGGGAACTGCCTAGTTCGACCGGTAATTGGTGAACTGCATATCGATACCGAAGTCATGGCCCTTGAGCAGTGCAATCGTCTCCTGTAGGGTATCGCGATCTTTGCCCGTTATACGGACCGTATCACCCTGAATGGATGCCTGCACCTTTTTCTTGGACTCCTTTATCAGCTTAACGATCTCTTTTGCCTTTTCGCCCGGTATCCCTTGCTGCAGCGTAATCTTCTGCCGCACGCTGGAGCCCGAGGCGGGTTCAATTTTGCCGTATTCGAGCGCCTTCAGCGACACCCCGCGCTTGACAAACTTTTGCTGCAGGATTTCCGTAACCGCCTTGAGCTTATATTGATCCGAGGAAGCCAGCTCGATGGCTTCGTCCCCCTCCAGCAGTTTGATCTCGGAATGCGAGTCTTTCAGGTCGAAGCGCGTCCGCACTTCCTTAACGGCCTGGTCCATTGCATTCTTTACTTCCTGAACATCGACTTTGCTGATTACGTCGAACGAATTGTCTGCCGCCATGCTGCCTCCTCGATTATGAGCGCAAACGCGATTGCCTACACTGGACTTACGAGTCCGCGTCCGGCGCTACACCAAAAAAACGGAAAAAGTTGTTGGCCGTGCTGGAAGCCACCAGCTCTGCCGGAACGCCGCATACTTCTCCCAGCTTATCCGCCACCCGGCCCACCCATGCCGGCTCGTTGCGCTTGCCGCGATGGGGCAGCGGGGCAAGAAAGGGGGCATCGGTCTCGATCAGCATCCGGTCCAGGGGCACTTTGGCTGCCACCTGGCGTATGCCTTCCGCCTTGGGGAAGGTGACATTGCCGGCAAAGGAGATGAGAAATCCACCATCCATGGCTCGCCGGGCGTGCTCCCATTCGCCGGTAAAACAGTGCAGGATGCCGCCCAGATTGGTCCCCATCCAGTTGTTTTCAATCATCGCCAGTGTGTCATCCCACGCGTTGGTGCTGCCGTCGGAGGGCCGGCAATGAATAATGATTGGCCGCCGCCTTGCCGCCGCTATTTCCATCTGCTGCGCGAAAGCCTGCTTCTGCTGCTCGCGCGGCGAGTGGTCATAATAATAATCGAGACCGATCTCACCCACGGCGAGCACATCCGGGTCGGCCAGCAGACCGTCCAGTTTTTGGAGTGCCGCCTCGTCCGCGAACTGGGCCTCATGGGGATGGATGCCGGCAGTGGCCAGTATGCGGGGTACCCCCGGCTTGCCGGCATAGCTCTTGCTCAGCTCCAGCGCCTGCTGCATGGTATCCGGACCATCGCCAATGCCAATGGACAGGACCGTACGGACTCCCTGCTGCCACGCCCGCTGCAGCAGCTCCTCCCGGTCGGCGTCGTAGCGGGGGCTATCCAGATGTGCGTGTGAGTCGACCAGTAGCAAATCCTTGAACCGTTTACTTGAGCCGGGCGCCTATTTCGATATCTTCCAGGAAACCGGCCAGGACGGGTTTCCCCTTTTCCCCTACCGAAGCCGCTACGATCATTCCATTGGATTCCAGACCGCGCAACTTTCGAGGTTGCAGATTGGCGACGATGACCACCTTGCGCCCGATCAGCGTTTCGGGCTCGTAGGCCTCTGCGATGCCGGCGACAATCTGGCGCACTTCATCCCCCAGGTTGACTTCCAAACGCAAGAGCCGATCGGCGCCCTTCACGCGCTCAGCTACCTGCACCTGCGCGACGCGCAGCTCGACTTTGGCAAAATCGTCGATGGTGATGGTGGGCTTGGCCGCCGGCGCAGGCTCGGGTGTGGTGGTCCCCAGGGACGCTGCGGTCGTTAACGCTGCCGGCGCCTTGGCCGCGATGGCTTCGGTTGCCTCTGAGGCGGCAACGGCCGCGGATTGGGCCGCAGAGGTGGGTTGCGGCGCCGGGGTTGGAACCGCCGGCGTGGCGGTCATGACCGCGGCCTCTGAAACGTGCGCCGCCTCTGCTTCCGCGCTCTTGCCGGTGTTGTTGTTTTCCAGATCATGCATGCGTTTGACGGTGTCCTTTTCTGCGCGAGGGAAGATGGGGCCAGTTGGCCCGAGTTTGGTTCCTGGCGCCAATTGACCCCAGTGCACGCTTTTCAGATCCGCGTGGCCGATATTGCCCAGGCCCAGCTGTGCCCAGATCCTCGCCGTGGCATCGGGGAGGACGGGATAAGCGAGTGCGGTGATCATGCGGAGCGCTTCCGCGCAGGTATACAGAATGGATGCCCGGCGGACCGCTCCGTCTTCAGCCGTCCCCAGCTTCCAGGGAGCTTTTTCTGTGATGTAGCCGTCGACCACCGCCACCAGGCCCCACAAGGATTCGAGCGCGAGCGAGAAATCCAGGGCTTCGAAGTGTTTCGCAAAGTCATGGGCCGCTGTCTCGGCAGCCGCTATGACCCTCGGGTCGGATTCTCCATGCGGCACCACCCCCTCGAAGTACTGGTTGATCATGGCGAGGATACGGCTGGTCAGGTTGCCGTAGCCGTTGGCCAGATCCGCGTTGTAGCGCTGCACCAGGGCATCGAAGGAAAAGCTGCCATCCTGGCCGAAGACCACCTCGCGCATGAGGAAGTAGCGCAGCGCGTCGGCTCCCAGGATTTCGATAATGGTTTCCGCGCGGACTACATTTCCCCGCGACTTCGACATCTTGCTCTGCTCGAAGAGCAGCCATCCGTTGGCGGCGACTCTTTTGGGCAGCGGCAGCCCTGCCGCCATAAGGAAGGCGGGCCAATAGACGCAGTGAAAGCGGACGATCTCTTTGCCCACCAGCTGCAGGCTGGCCGGCCAATAGCGGGCGAATCGTTGCTGGTCCTCAGGGGCGTCGCTGCCGTACCCCAGGGCGGTAATGTAGTTGGCCAGCGCGTCCATCCAAACATAGATCACATGCTTGGGGTCGCCCGGGACAGGAATGCCCCAATCGAAGCTGGTGCGGCTGACCGACAGGTCTTTCAATCCACCGCGCACGAAGGAAATCACTTCGTTGCGGCTTGCGGCAGGCCGGATAAACTCCGGATGTTGCTCGTATAGTTCCAGGAGTTTGTGTTCAAAGGCGGATAGCTTGAAGAAGTAGTTTTCTTCGCTCACCGTTTCCGTGATTCGTCCACAGTCCGGGCAGGGCGAGCCTGGCGGCGCGTCGACATAAAGCTCGTCCGAGACGCAGTACTGGCCGGTATAGCTGCCCTTGTAGATGAAGCCCCGCTCCTGCAGCACGCGAAAGAGCTTTTGCACCCCTTTGCGGTGGCGCTCCTCGGTGGTTCGTATGTAATCGTCGTAGCGAAGGCCCATGCGGTCCCACAGGCTGCGGAACTGGCTGGAAACCGCGGTGGCAAACTCTTGCGGCGACTGTCCCGCCTGGCGGGCGGAACGTTCGATCTTCTGCCCGTGTTCGTCGGTTCCGGTCAAAAGCCAGGTATCAAAGCCCAGGGCGCGTTTGCGGCGCGCGATGGCGTCGGCCACCACGGTGGTGTAGGCGTGGCCGATGTGGGGCCGCGCATTCACGTAATAGATCGGCGTGGTGATGTAAAAGCTGGAAGTATCAGACATGAGTAAGGCGGTGACGCTTGTGCACCAGGATCGCGCACTTAACTCAATCTTAACAGGGCGATCCGTCTGCTAGAATCGGCAAGAAAATCAGGGGTTTTGCGTGTACCGCAAACAGCAGAGACTTCTTCGCGAGCGGGTCCGCTCGCTTCTTCAGGCCAAATACCAGGTAGAGCTTCCACAAATCGCCATCGAGCAACCGCCCGATCTGGAGATGGGGGAGTACGCACTGCCGGTGGCCTTCGAGTTGGCGCGGCGGCTCAAACGCTCGCCGCGTGCGATTGCCGGGGAACTGGTCGCGGACCTGTTGCCTTTGGAGGGCTTCGCTTCGTTTACCGTGGCCGGGGCCGGTTATATCAACGGCAAGCTCGATCGCCAGGCGGCAGTGCAGCAGATCGCCGGCGATGACACCAAAGAAGAGCAGAGCCATCTCCATTCGCTCGTAGAGCACACCAGCATTAATCCCAACAAGGCTGCGCACATCGGTCACCTGCGCAACGCCATCCTTGGCGATACGTTTGTCCGCCTGCTGCGCGCCGCGGGACAGCGGGTCGACGTGCAGAACTACATCGACAACACCGGGGTGCAGGTGGCCGACGTAGTCGTCGGCCTGACTCACCTCGAAGGTTACGATCTGGCCGCCGTCCAGCAGCTGATGGTTGACCTCAAGGCAAGAGGGGAACGTATCGACTACTACTGCTGGGACCTATACGCGCAGGTTTCGCAATGGTACGGCGCGTCAGAATCTCAGGCCACAGACCGAAAGAAAATCCGTCTCGATACCCTGCATGCCATCGAGGCCGGCAGCAACGAGATTGCGAAGATTGCCGACCTGGTTTCGACCGCGGTGCTTCGCCGGCATTTGGAGACCATGCTGCGGCTGGGCATTGAGTACGACTTTCTCCCCCGCGAAAGCGAGATCCTCCATCTCAAGTTTTGGGATCTGGCGTTTGAACAGCTGAAGGCGAAGGGCGTTCTTTACCTGGAGACTGAGGGCAAGAACAAAGGCTGCTGGGTTATGCGGCGTGCCTCGACTACGTCCGCAATCGAGGAAGGTGCGGTCGATGAAGATGCCAAGGTGATCGTGCGTTCCAACGGGACGGTCACTTATGTGGGGAAGGACATCGCCTATCACCTGTGGAAGTTTGGCTTGCTGGGCCGGGACTTCGGCTATGCCCGCTTCTTTGCCTACAGCGATCACATGTGCTGGATTTCGACCGAGGCGGGTGAGCCCGATCATCCCGATTTTGGAGGCGCGCAGGCTATCTACAACGTCATTGACAGCCGCCAGGCCGACCCTCAGGCAAACGTGATCGAAGCTCTGCGTGGTCTCGGATACACCGGCGCCGCGGAGCATTATGTTCACTTTTCCTACGAGATGGTCGCGTTGACCCCTCGTTGTGCGATGGACCTTGGCTACCAGATTTCACAAGAGGATCAGGCGCGGCCTTTTATCGAGGTCTCCGGACGCAAGGGGTTCGGGGTGAAGGCCGACGATCTGCTGGATAAGCTTATCGCTGCGGCGAAAGAAGAGGTAGACAGCAGGCATCCGCAACGCAGTCAGGAAGAGAGGCAGGACATTGCCCACCAGATTGCGGTGGGGGCGTTGCGCTACTTCATGCTCAAGTTCACGCGCAATACTGTCATTGCGTTTGATTTCAAGGAAGCGCTCAGCTTCGAAGGCGAGACGGGACCGTACGTGCAATATGCGATCGTGCGCGCGCGCAATATTTTTCGTAAGGCGGGCACGACGCCAGAGGCGGCGCTGGTTGATGTGAAGGTTGGGGATTACCTCGAGGGCGAAGGCGCAGCGGGGTTGTGGGAGCTGTGGATCATGGCCTCGAGGCTGAGCTTATTGCTGGAGCAATGCATTGCCGCCGCGGAGCCCGCTTATCTGGCACGCCATGCTTTCCAGTTGGCGCAGTTGTTCAATAATTTCTACCACCGTCACCACATCCTCACGGAAGAGGATCCCAGACGCAGGCAGTTTTTGCTGGCAACCGCAGCAGTTGCGGAGCGGGCATTGGTGCGGTCGTTGCAGTGGCTGGGTATCAGTGTTCCGGAAGTGATGTAAAGTTCGTTTCCCCGCAACAAACATACAAAGGTAATCGGACGGGTGCCCCAGCCTGCCCCGGCGTGCCGTGGGGTCTCGATTTTGAGACCTGGGATCCTCCTAGTGGAAGCTCATGCGGGCCCATGTCATAACCCCAGGTCAAAACAACTTCCCCCTCACTGAATCGGACCACCATTCACTGTCAGTTGGCTCAACGCTTTCAAATCGAGTTGCTTGACTGAATCAGGCAGAGGCGCGTAGTTCAATCCGCTCGCTGCCTGCTGTCCATCGGACACCACGTAGGTGAGAAATTGCTTCAACGCGGCGCGCTTCTGCGCATCCTTGCCATCTTTGGGAACGATCAGGAACGTCAACGTCGAAATAGGATAGGCATCCGGCGCCGTAGCCGGTGGATTCGCGATCGGCAAACGCACGTCCTGCGCCAACTGATCCTTGAAAGCGTCGATGGCCGCCGTTGTCCCCGAGGTGCTGGGCAGTACATACTTTCCGGCCTGATTCCTGATTGCGGCAACCGGCAGCTTATTCTGGGTTGCATAGGTCAGCTCAACGTAGCTGATGGCGCCGGCAGACTGCTTCACCTGGCCCGTCACACCCTCACTCCCTTTTGCGCCCAGGCCGATGGGCCACTTAACCGCGGTTCCTTTGCTCACGGTCTTTGCCCACTCCGGGCTGACCGCAGCAAGATAGGTCGTGAACGCAGCTGTCGTGCCGCTGCTTTCGGCGCGGTGAACCACGACGATTTTCGTGTTCGGCAATTTCTGTCCGGGATTGTCTTTCTTAACCGCCGGGTCTTGCCAACTCGTGATCTTGCCCAGGAAAATCCCCGCCAGTGTGTCCGAGGATAGCTGCAGCGGATTCTGCAGACCCTCCAGGTTGTAGGTGACACATATCGGCCCTGCCGATTCCGGAAACTGCACCACCGGCGCCATCTGCGCCATATCGCTGTCCGACAGAGGAGCGTCCGAGGCGCCGAAGTCAATCGTGCCCGACTTCACCTGCTGGATCCCGCCACCGCTCCCAATCGACTGGTAATTGATCCGGACATTCGCATGAGACTCGGAGAAGTTTTGAATCCACCGTCCCATCACCGGATAGACAAAGGTGCTGCCGGCTCCATTGAGCGCAACCGTACTCGAGGATGAGGAGTTGCACGAAGTCAAAATGCCGAATGAGGACAAAATCGCAATTGCGCAAACAGCAGTTCTATAGGGCTTTTCGTGGAGCATCGGGCCACCTCTCACACAGGCTTTGTCGAAATAGGATGCCACCAGATGCCGTGGCCGCGCCCTTGTTCATCTACATTTCACAAATCGACCCCCAGGCAACGACCGGGAACGCTCAGCCTTCTCAATATGTAAGGGGTTAACCATGAATACAAAACTACAGGGGAAGAAAATCGCAATCGTGGCCACCGACGGCTTTGAGCAAGTAGAGCTGACAGAACCCAAAAAGGCTTTGGAAGCAGCGGGTGCTACGGTCCATGTGATCTCTCCCAAATCCGGGCAAATCAAAGGCTGGAACCATACTGACTGGGGCGAAAGTACCAAGGTGGATAAGACGCTGGACGAGGCCAAACCCGCGGACTACGACGGACTCGTCTTACCCGGCGGTCAAATCAATCCAGATAAACTGCGTATTGAACCTAAGGCAGTTGCATTTGTCACCGAATTCTTCAATTCAGGCAAACCAATCGGCGCCATCTGCCACGGTCCCTGGCTCCTGGTCGAAGCGGGCGTCTTGAAGCATAAGACATTGACTTCCTGGCCGTCCGTCCGCACCGATATTCGCAACGCAGGCGGCCACTGGGTGGATGAAGAGGTGGTCACCGATAAGAACCTCACCACCAGCCGCAAGCCGGACGATATCCCCGCGTTCAATGAAAGGCTGATTCGGGAATTCAGCTTGGCGAAGCCTGCTCAATCAAAGCATGATGCTGAAAAACAACCGGCAAGGGCCGCTTCTTAGCAAACTGCGAAAGAATTCGAGGAAACGGACGGGTGCCCCAGGTCTCGATTTTGAGACCTGGGATCCTCCTAACAGAGTCCGGTTCGGGCCCCATAATATAACCGCAGGGCAACCACATCTATGAAGCAAGGGCACACCTGACCGGTACTCCGCGGCCTCGGCCATTGATCACTCAACCTGTGACGGGCTCGGTGACCGTCCAGTCGTCCCTACGGCCTTTGTCAGCCGTGCACGCAAACCCAGGACTGTATCCTGGGCTCACGCAGACCTTCAGCCCTGTCCAAATTAGATTTGTTCAGCTTAGCCAATTTGGACAACACATCCAATCGACAGACCAATTCTGCGGAAATGGGCGCATGTTCCGATCGTCACTGCTGTGATGCCCTGTATCAGGGCACGACTTTAGTCGGGCCGTACAGGGAAGCCGATGAGGGCTTTAGCCCCTGAGCTAATGGTGAACTAAGTCCCCTCTTTTCCCGTCTCATTCACCAATCAAGAACCAACCTGATTCTGTTCAGCCGAACGCCCCTCAAAGCAATCAACACGTTGCACCGTCAAAGAGCCAATCATTCCGATGGGTACTCACGCTGCCACTGAAGGCTTCTTACGCTGGCTTGGTGGCTGAATAGCTACTTCGCGTAGCTGCGCACCCACTCGGTGATGGTGCGCACGGCAATTCCAGATGGTCCCTTGGCGATCCAGGGTTTCTGTTCCTCGATCCACGCCGTGCCGGCGATATCCAGATGGATCCAGGGTGTTTCTTCCACAAACTCCTTGAGGAACATGGCCGCGGTGATGGCTCCGCCCCAGCGGCTGCCGCCCGTGTTCATGATGTCGGCAATGCTGGACTTGATCATCTCTTTGTAATCATCCTCGACCGGTAAACGCCAGAAGCGCTCACCCGATGTTTCGAGCGCCGCGGTGAAATGCCGGTAAGTCTCTTCGTCGTTCGAGAAAACGCCCGCATTCACCATGCCCAGGGCAACGACACAGGCGCCGGTGAGGGTGGCCGCGTCGATCAGGTGAGTTGCCCCCAGCTGCCGGGCGTAAGCCAGCCCATCCGCCAGCACCAACCGCCCTTCCGCATCGGTGTTGATGATCTCAATGCTCTTGCCGGACATGGCGATCTGCACATCGCCCGGCTTCATGGCGGATCCCGAGGGCATATTCTCCGCGGCACAAACCACGCCAACCACCCGCACCGCCGGCTTCAACTGGGCGATCGCCAGCATGGCGCCGATCATCGCCGCTCCGCCGGCCATGTCGTATTTCATCTTCTCCATGCCGTCCGCGGGTTTGATGGAAATGCCGCCGGTGTCAAAGGTAATGCCTTTGCCTACCAGGCCCAGCACCGGAGTCGCAGGGGCGCCCTTGGGCTCGTAGGTCATCACGATCAGGGCGGGCGGCTCTTCCGATCCCTTGGTGACCCCCCAGAACGCTCCCATCTTTAACTCTTTTAGCTTCTCCGCCCCATAAACCTCACATTGCAGCCCGAATTGGCCGCACATCTCCGAGGCTCTTTGCCCCAGGACGGTGGGAGTCAACACGTTGCTCGGCTCATTCACCAGGGAGCGGGTAAAGTTCTGCGCCTCGCCCAGGATGGTTCCCTCGCGCAGGCCGGCTTCGATCTCGGCCTGTTTAGCCCCGCTGCTCCCGAGGACACTCAGTTGCTCGAATGCTCTGGTCTTTGCGGTCGGACCGATAGGTATCCGGATCGAAATCACCGATATAGGCGCCCTCGACCAGGGCGCGGGTGGCAGCGAGGGGATCGAGCCCTTCGGGAACCGCGATACAAAGTTCACGCAGTTTGCGCGGTTTAGCGAACCGGACAGCAGCACCGGCCGCTTTGCGTATTTCACTGGTGGTGAGCTTGCCCAGGCCCACCAGCAGGATCCGTTCCGCTTTGAACCCGTCCGGGGCATGGAGCAGCACCGTTTCGCAACTTCCGGCAGCAAATTCGCCGCTTTTCAGGATGGCCGCGGTCGCCTTGACTAAGGCCCCACCCCCAGTCAACAGCTTGACCACCGGCTGGGTTTGCTTCTTCTCTTTGGTGTCTTTCTCTTTGGAATCAAGGGCAAAGATGACCAACAGCCCACTCGTGACCCGCTCGGGTTTAGCCGATATAGATTTTGTCTGCATGGATGGCGTGCTTCCCTGTGGAATCCGATAAGTCTTTGATGATCGTTCTATTTAAGGCTACTTGCGCTGGCCACGGACCATGGCCGCTCGGGCCTCGCGGTCGTCTTCCCGGCGCCGCTCGGTTTCGCGCTTGTCCCAGTCCTGCTTGCCTTTGGCCACGGCCAGTTCGCATTTCACCCGTCCGTGGCGGAAATAAAGCCGCGTAGGAATGAGCGTTAACCCCTTTAGCTGCGTCTTCCCCATTAGTTTTTGCAGTTCCTGGCGGTGGAGCAACAGTTTGCGGGTGCGTAGCGAGTCGTGATTCGAAGAGTTTCCGTGGGAGTAGGGGCCAATATGCGCGTTCAGCAAATACGCTTCGCCGTCCTTTACGATGCCATAAGCGTCCTTGAGATTGGCCTTGCCCTCACGGATAGACTTCACCTCGGTGCCTCTGAGCGCAATACCGGCCTCGAATTTGTCCAGCAGGAAGTAGTTATGCCCGGCTGCGCGATTGACTGCAGCATCCCGCTCGCCGGCAGCCACAGGCTCTCTGGGCTTGGCTTTCTGGGGGGATGGATTCGTCGTTTGGGTGTGTTGCCG
This sequence comes from uncultured Acidobacteriaceae bacterium, assembly GCA_963850235.1. Taxonomy (GTDB): domain Bacteria; phylum Acidobacteriota; class Terriglobia; order Terriglobales; family Acidobacteriaceae; genus PALSA-350. Next base: position 49,646 of record CAWKKM010000001.1, read on the forward strand.
GGGCATACGTTTGGTTACGAATCTTCATGCTAGCACGCGACTTGGGAGCAAAGGACCGGGTCCGCCGGATGGTATACTCAGGCGACATTAGCAGAGAAAAGAGCTGTTCTGGGCGTTGGTTGATACGTCGATTTCTCCCCAGCGGTTTGGCAATTGGCGGAAGCCGGAGCGAGAACCGTTTTGTGGTTTTCCCTCAAACAAGACCGCTCCTCGCGGTTTTTAACGGCCTGCATGATTGCAAAATCCCTGTGAACATGCGTCTTGGCTATCTGGAGTGCGATGAAACGCCATCAAAATAACTGGGCTCTGTCCGCTGCGTTTACCCTTTTCCTCTTGCTGAGCTTTTGCTGCCTTGCAGCATCAGGCCCCAGGGCAAAAACGCTCTATGAGCGCGGCCAGGCGGCGGAAGCCAAGGACGATCCCATCACCGCGTACGAAAACTATTACCAGGCCTTCCAGAAAGAGCCCAAGAATCTTCGCTACAAGACGGCTTATGAACGCTTACGCTTCCTCGCCGGGTCTGCGCACGTGGAGAAGGGTGAAAAACTTCTCGCCCAGGGCGACACCACCAGTGCGCTGACCGAGTTCCTGCGAGCCCTCGAAATCGATCCCAGTAACGATTTGGCCCACCAGGATATCCAGAAGGCCAGGGACAAGATGGCGGCTTCCCCCAAGTCCAATCAGGAAACGTCGATCCCCGAGAATAAGTCCGAAGAGCTCAGTGAAGTGGGCAGTCCTATCCGGCTTAAGCCCATCTCCAACGAACCGCTCACTCTGCATATGAGCGAAGACAGCAAGGTGGTCTACACAACCATCGGCAAGGCGGCGGGAGTCAACGTCTTATTCGATCCTGAATACACCTCCAAGCGCATCCAGGTGGATATCGCCAACGTGTCTCTCATGGACGCGTTGCGCATCGTGACTACTGTTTCGGGCACCTTTTGGCACCCGGTCACAGCCAATACCATCTTCGTTGCCCAGAACACGCGCGCCAAGCGCCAGGAGCTCGAAGAGGAAGCAGTGCAGACGTTCTACCTGGCGAACACGGCGCAGCAGAATGATCTGAACGATATTCAAACGGCTTTGCGCAACCTGCTGGTGAACGCCAAGCTCTATGGTGTTCCGAGCCAGAGCGCCATCGTTATGCGCGCCACGCCCGACGAACTGTTGCTGGCGCAAAAGCTTATCAATGACCTGGATAAGTCGCGTCCAGAGGTCGTGGTCGACGTGGCGTTGCTGGAAGTAAACAGGGACAGGACGCGTACCATCGGTGTTCAGCTCCCGGGAAGCTTCGGGGTGCAGTTGCAGGCGAACAACGCGACCAACACAACGAGCACAACGAGCACGACGAGTACCACCAGCACTACGAGCACCACCAGCACTACCGGCACCAGCTCAACTAATCTGACGCTGAACAGCCTTGCCCATCTGAACGCCACGAATTTTGCCGTGACCGTCGGCCAGGCGACAGCCAATTTCCTGCTTTCGCTTTCGGATACCAAGGTTTTACAGAATCCCAGTATTCGGGCAACGGACGGACAAAAGGCCGACCTTAAGATTGGCGAACGTATCCCGGTGGCGACCGGGTCTTACCAGACAGGAGCCGCGACTGCAGTTGTCAGCTCGCTGGTCAACACGCAGTTCACCTACCTGGATGTAGGTGTGGAGATCGAGATCACGCCGATCGTTCACTACGACCGGGACGTGACCCTCAAGATCAAGATCGTTTCCTCCCAGGAGCAGGGCTCGACCAACATCGGCGGCATTACCGAACCGATTATCAGCCAACGCACAGCCGATCAGGTGGTTCGTCTCAAAGAGGGCGAAGTCAATATCCTGGGCGGATTCCTGCAGAAGCAGGATCTACAGTCGATCGGGGGAACACCCTACCTGGGCGAGTTGCCGATCCTGAAATATCTCTTCAGTTCCAACCAGCATCAGCAGTCGGACGACGAGATTATCTTCATGCTGACCCCGCATGTGGTCCGCGCCACCGACATCAGCCCATTGAATCTGCAGGAAATTGACACAGGTACGGGCACAAATGTCGAGTTGCGGCGTGTTTCGGCGCCGGCAGGCGGGCAAGCAGGAGGAGCGGGTACTCTGCCGCCTGGACTGCAACCCCATACCGCGGCGCCACCGGCTGCCGGAGCAGCGGGGGCCGAGAATGCCGGCGCTGCGAATGCTGCTTCTGCGAACCCGGGCCCGGCGAATCCGAGCTCAGGGATGGCGCGGCCCAACATCACTGCTGTTCCCACCTCCAACTCCATGGGGCTGCAGATCGCTCCACCGCAGACTGTGCCCAAGGTCGGCGGAACCTTCCAGGTGGCCGTCAAGCTAAGCGGCGGTCAGGACGTATTCTCCGTGCCCATGCAGTTGCATTATGACAACAGCAAGCTCGCGTTGATCAACGTCGATACGGGTGACTTTCTTGGCCACGATGGCCAGGCCATTGCGCTGGTTCATCGCGATGACGGGGTTGGCAATGTCGTGATCTCAGCTTCTCGTCCACCCGGAGTGGCCGGCGTCAGCGGGGCGGGAACGGTCTGCGTTTTGACCTTCCAGGCAAACGCAGCCGGTGATGCGGCCATGCAAATTATCCGCGCGTCGGCCAAGAACAGCGCGCAACAATCCGTAAACATCGCCGGCTCACAAACCGCGATCCACGTTCAATAGGGCCCTTGTATGCGGTACACCTTACGTCCACAGAGCCAATCGGGGCTGACGCTGGTCGAGCTGATCGTGACGGTGGCGATCCTTGCCATCCTGGCTTCGGCAGTGGTTCCGCTGGCGCGCTTTAAGGCGAAGCGAGAGAAGGAAAGGGAACTGCGCTACGACTTGTGGCAGATGCGGGATGCGATCGACCATTACAAAGACGCGGCCGAACGTCACGCTTTCATGACCAAGGTTGATAGCCAGAACTATCCGCCGGATCTCGACACTCTAGTCAAAGGTGTGGACGCCCAGGGCAAGAAGCTCAAATTTCTGCGCCGCATTCCAGTCGATCCAATGACCGGCAAAGCCGAGTGGACGATGCGCTCCACGCAGGATGAACCGAACAGCGACTCCTGGGGCGGCCAGAACTTGTTCGATGTTGCTTCCAAGTCGACAGCGACTGCGCTCGATGGCACGAAATATTCCGATTGGTAGGCCCTTGAGAAGATCCGGCGTCCGCTCTCAAAAATTCGCGCGTGGCTTCACCTTGGTGGAGTTGATGGTGGTGATGTTGATCATCGCCATCCTGGCGGCGATTGCGATCCCCGCTTACGTCGCGTCCATTCGCGCTGCGCGCGAAGCCGTCCTCAGGGAAGACCTGCACGTGATGCGCGATGCCATCGATTCGTATACCAACGACAAGAACAAGGCGCCGCAGACGCTGGAGGACCTGGTGACGGGTGGCTATCTCAAAAAGATTCCCATCGACCCGGTCACCCACAGTGACTCTACCTGGGTACCGGCCATGGACGACACACTGCAGAGCGTCGACCAGACCGATCCAGGAATGACGGACGTGCACAGCGGATCGGACCAGGCCGGAAGTGACGGCCAACCCTATTCGACCTGGTGAGCTCCACTGCAGGCCGGGGCAGCGAGCTTCGGAACTCCCAATACATCTTCGGTAAGAATCGAAGGGTGCCCCAGGTCTCGCATTTGAGACCTGGGATCCTCCTAGTAGAGGCTAATCTTGTCCCTTGTTATAACCCCAGGTAAGCAACAGCCTCTCCTTTGGTCATCCCGAGCGTGGTCATCCCGAGCCAAGCCGACCTGTCCCGGCGTGCCGTGGAGGGACCTGCGTTTCCCCTATCCCCTAGCCCGACCCATCAGCGCGCCCCAAAATCTGCGTCCACAGCTCTTTTAGTCCGTAGCCAGTCTTCGAGGAAACCAACACAATCTCGCTGAGCCCAAGACCATCCTTGAGCCGCGTCAAAGCCTTGGTTCGCTCATTCCCGGAAAGCCTATCCGCCTTCGTCCCCACCACCAGAAAGCTGCGGCCCATTTCCTTGAGCGCGGCAATCAATTGCTGATCGCTGGCCTGCACTGGAATATTGCTATCCACCAGGCAGATGCACAGCACCAGGTTAGGCCGTTCTTCAAGATAGGGATTGATGAACTTAGGCCACTCCGCAGAAATGGACTTGGAGATCTTTGCGTACCCATACCCCGGCAGATCCGCAAAGAGGAGCCGGGGCATCCGTGCCGTGGCTGAATCCGAGAGAGCGAAAAAATTGATGGACCGGGTGCGGCCCGGCGAGGCGGAAACCTTCGCGGCTTTTTCGCCAAGCAGGCCGTTAATCAGGCTGGATTTGCCGACATTGGAGCGGCCCAGGAAAGCAAATTCCGGGGCCGTCGCAGCTCGGGAATTGATCCGGCGACATCGCCGAAAGCAGAAACTTCGTGACCAGGTGCACGGACTACTGCGCGCGCGGCTGATCGGCGGGAACCGGTGGCTTCACCGCAGCCAGCGCCTCGGGCGTCTCCTCGCGCAATTCCGGCAACGGACCCTCCAGCGCAATCTTCAGCACTTCGTCCATCTGATCGACGAAATGCAGTTTCATCACGCTGCGCAGGTTTTCCGGGAGATCGGCCAGATCCTTCTCATTGCCCCGGGGCAGAATGGCCTCAAAGAGGCCGGCACGATGAGCCGCCAGCAGCTTCTCTTTCAATCCACCAATGGGCAGGACCTTGCCGCGGAGTGTGATTTCGCCGGTCATGGCAATATCGCGCCGCACCCGAACCTTAGCCAGGGCGCTGGCCAGGGCTGTGGCGATGGTGATGCCGGCCGACGGGCCATCCTTAGGAATGGCTCCCTCCGGCACGTGCACGTGAATGTCCAGGTTGCGATAAAAGTCTTTAGGCAAGCCCAAGTGCTGCGCCCGGCTGCGGATATAGGAAAGCGCAGCTTGCGCTGACTCCTGCATCACGTCGCCGAGTTGCCCGGTCAAGGTCAACTTGCCCTTGCCGTCCAGTACTTGTACTTCGGTCGACAGAATGCTTCCACCCACCTCAGTCCACGCAAGGCCAGTCACCAGGCCGACTTCGCTGGTCTCGTGTACCTGAGAGTCGCGGAACTTGGCCACTCCCAGAAATTCGGTGAGGTTGGTGTCGGCGATTTCTTCCTTGTGCTTGGCTCCGTTGCGGACAACACGGCGCGCTACTTTGCGGCATACGTTGCCAATTTCGCGTTCCAGGTTGCGCACGCCCGCTTCGCGGGTGTAGCCGCGGATGATGTCCACCAGGGCAGCGTCGCTGAAGATCGCGTTTTTGTCGCTGAGCCCGGTGTTCTCACGCTGCTTCTTGACCAGATACTGCTTGGCAATTTCGAGCTTTTCAGCCTCGGTGTAGCCGTGCAGGCGCAGGATCTCCATACGATCCTGGAGCGGCGCCGGGATCGTGTGCAGCACGTTGGCAGTGGCCACGAAGAGCACCTGCGACAGGTCGTAGTCCACATCCAGGTAGTGATCCATGAAGCTGGTGTTCTGTTCCGGATCGAGTACCTCAAGTAGCGCTGAGGCAGGGTCTCCGCGCAGGTCGGATGCCATCTTGTCCACTTCGTCCAGCATGAAAACCGGGTTCTTGGTTCCTGCCTTCTTCATGGACTGAATGATCTGTCCCGGGAGTGCTCCAATATAGGTGCGGCGATGCCCACGGATTTCCGCTTCATCCCGGACTCCGCCAAGCGACATGCGCACGAACTTACGGCCTGTTGCTTTGGCGATGGACATGCCAAGCGAGGTCTTGCCGACGCCCGGAGGCCCGACAAAGCAAAGGATCGAGCCCTTGGGATTTTTCACCAGCTGACGGACAGCCAGAAACTCGAGGATGCGCTCCTTGATTTTTTCCAGGCCGTAGTGGTCCGCGTTCAATACTTTCTCGGCATGATCGATGCTGCGGGTTTCCTTGCTTTTCTTCTTCCACGGCACGGCCAAAAGCCAGTCCAGATAGTTTCTCGATACGGTCGACTCAGCCGACATGGGCGGCATGGCTTCCAGCTTCTTTAGCTCCTGGATTGCCTTGTCGAAGACATCCTTGGGCATACCAGCGCTGTCGATCTTCTTGCGCAGCTCATCAAACTCGCTTTTCTCGCCGCGGCCCAACTCCTTCTGGATGGCCTTGATCTTCTCGTTGAGGTAGTACTCTTTCTGGGCGCGCTCCATCTGCCGTTTCACCCGGCTTTGCACGCTGCGATCCATGTTCAGCTTCTCGATTTCGATGTCCAGCACGTCGGCAACGCGCGACAGACGCTCGCTGGGATCGAAGATATCGAGCAGCTCCTGCTTCTCCTCGATGGAGAGCTGCAGGTTGGCGGCGATGGTGTCGGAAAGCTTGGCCGGCTCATCCATGCGGACGGCGGCGATCATGGTTTCGTAGTTCAGCGACTGCTGCAGCTTGACGTATTGCTCAAACAGGGAAGTGACGCGCTGCATCACTGTCTCAATTTGCGGGTTCACTTCCAGCTGCCGGTTGGCGACGCGCACCGTGGCCACAAAAAAACCATCGGAGTCGTTCATCTCCACAGCCTTGGCCCGCTCGAGTCCCTCGACCAGCACCTTGATGTTGCCGTCCGGCATCTTGACGCTCTGGACGATGTTGCCGATGGTCCCTACGGAATAGATATCTTCCGGGCGCGGCTCATCGATGCCTGCATCGTGCTGCGTCGCCAGAAAGATCTTGCGGTCCCCGGTAAGCGCCTCTTCGAGCGCTCGCACGCTGGACTCACGCCCCACGACAAAGGGCGTCATCATGTAAGGAAAGATCACCATGTCCCGAATTGGCATCATGGGGAGCTTGCGAAGATCGCCTTTGTCCCGGGTTTCCTTTGCTTGTGTCACGCGATTTCCTTTCACTTATCTCCCTTATACAGAGGAAACGGAAGTTGCGCCAATGCCCCGGACGTGAAGGGCTTCAACCAATCAACAAGCTCGGTGACCCTTCAAGAAGAACCAGCGGAGGGTAGAGTCTGCAGCCCGTATTACAGGAAGCAAATGCACAAAGGGCACGGCTTCAGCCGTGCCGAAAATCTTGTGTACGTGAACTCCATTTTAAACTGCCGCGACCCATTCTGGACGGAGACGGCCCCAGTCCCGCAGCGACGGTTGAACTCCATAGCTGCCCAAATTAGCTTTGTTCAGCCTAGCCAGTTTGGACAACACACCCTATCGATAGAGCCAACTCCGCGGAAATACGCGCATTTTCCGATAGCCACTGCTCTGATGCTCTGTATCAGGGCACGACTTTAGTCGGGCCGTACCTGTCCAAATTAGCTTTGTTCAGCTAGCCAGTTTGGAAACACACCCTATCGATAGAGCCAACTCTGCGGAAATACGCGCATTTTCCGATAGCCACTGCTCTGATGCTCTGTATCAGGGCACGACTTTAGTCGGGCCGTACCTGTCCAAATTAGCTTTGTTCAGCTAGCCAGTTTGGAAACACACCTCTATCGATAGAGCCAACTCTGCGGAAATACGCGCATTTTCCGATCGCCACTGCTCTGATGCTTTGTATCAGGGCACGACTTTAGTCGGCCCGTACCTGTCCAAATTAGCTTTGTTCAGCTTGCCAGTTTGGACAACACAACCTATCGATAGAGCCAACTCCGCGGAAATACGCGCATTTTCCAATCGCCACTGCTCTGATGCTCTGTATCAGGGCACGACTTTAGTCGGGCCGTACCGGGGGAGCCAATGAGGGCTTTAGCCCCTGAGGTACGCGATCCTGGACAATCTTCAGCCGTCCCCGTCTATCCGGCTTTTTCCAGCAAGGTCACAGAAAGGTCACGTTTCTGTACCATTTCAGCCGTGATATCCAGTTCCTTGATCTTTTTGTTGCTGGGGAGGTGGTACATCAAGTCGAGCATCAACTCTTCCAGGATCATGCGCAGGCCGCGCGCTCCCACCTTGCGCGCCAGGGCTTCGCGAGCCACGGCACGGGAGGCGTCCTCGGAGAACACGAGGCGTACACCCTCATATTCGAACAGCCGTTGGTATTGCTTGAGGATGGCATTTCTGGGCTTGGTAAGAATTTCCACCAAGGCTGCTTCATCCAGCTCGTCGAGAATGCCGATCACCGGCAGGCGCCCGACAAACTCGGGGATGAGGCCAAACTTAATCAGGTCTTGCGGCTGGGCCTGGCGGAGCAATTCGGTGTCGCGCTGGGCCGGCAAAACTCCCACTTCCTGGGCTTCTTTCTCCGACAGCGCCTTGAATCCCAGCGCTTTCTTGCCCACTCGCCGTCCGACGATGCGCTCCAGGCCGACAAACGCGCCACCGCAGATGAACAATATGTTGGTCGTATCGACAGGTGTGAATTCCTGGTGAGGATGCTTGCGTCCGCCCTGCGGCGGAACGTTGGCGACCGTACCCTCGAGGATCTTCAGCAGCGCCTGCTGCACACCCTCGCCCGAGACGTCGCGGGTAATCGAGGGGTTTTCGTCCTTGCGGCCGATCTTGTCGATTTCATCAATATAGATAATGCCGGTCTGGGCCCTGGCGACGTCGCCATCGGCTGCCTGCAGCAGCTTGAGGATGATATTTTCCACGTCCTCGCCGACGTACCCGGCTTCCGTCAAAGTGGTTGCATCGACGATGGCAAAGGGTACATCCAGCATCTTGGCCAGGGTGTGGGCCAGCAGGGTTTTGCCGCTTCCGGTTGGACCCACGAGCAGGATGTTGGATTTGGAAAGCTCCACATCGTTGCCCCGCGTCCGGTTCATCTGGATGCGTTTGTAGTGGTTGTAGACCGCGACCGCTAACTTCTTCTTGGTTTGTTCCTGACCGATGACGTACTCATCGAGAAAGCCCTTGACTTCTTGCGGCTTGGGCAAGTGGGCAGGCGCCGCCCCGGGCTGAGTCTCGCCCCGGTCGTCTTCGAGGATGGAGTTGCAAACCGCAACACATTCATCACAGATGTATGCCCGCGGATAATCGCTCGGTGAGGAGATCAATTTAGCAACGGCGTCCTGCGATTTATGACAGAACGAACAACGGAGCGTATCGTCTGTTCCCCTCGGCGTTTTCATCCTGCAACTCCTTTGGCCTGACGGCCCTTCACGTACGGGGCCGGTCTATGATTTCGTCAATAATGCCGTACTCTTTAGCCTGCTGCGCGTTCATGATGAAGTCTCTTTCCACATCCCGTTCAATGCGTTCCAGCGGTTGCGCGGTGTGCTTCGACATCAACTTGTTGGTGATCTCGCGAATACGCAAAATTTCGCGAGCATGAATATCAATATCGGTCGCCTGACCTGAAAGGCCACCCATCGATGGCTGGTGAATCAGGATTCGAGAGTTCGGCAGGGCAAAGCGCTTACCCTTGTTGCCGCTCATCAGCAGGAAGGCAGCCATACTCGCCGCCTGCCCGATGCAGTAAGTAACCACGTCATTGCGGATGAACTGCATGGTGTCGTAAATCGCGAGACCCGCGGTGATCGAGCCGCCTGGCGAATTGATGTAAAGCTGAAGATCTTTCTCCGGGTCTTCGCCGGAGAGAAAAAGCATTTGAGCGATTACCAGGTTTGCGATCTGATCGTCGATCGGAGTACCCAGAAAGATAATATTGTCGCGAAGCAGACGGGAATAAATATCGTAGGCGCGCTCGCCTCGACTCGTCTGCTCGACCACCATAGGTACAAGTGCCATGCTCTCCCTTGCTTCTGCTTCCTGTGGGCTGCGTGCGCGCCCACCCTTTTAAGTCGGCCGTTTGCGTTTCATCAGGACGCTAATCTTTCATACAACAGCGCGCCCATCTTCTCCCTACGTAAGCGTTCCCGGATTCTAGCGAGGCTACCGTCCTCAGTCAAACGCGCGCGCAGCGTTTCCACCGGCTCCCGCATTTGCAAAGAGATACCTTGCAGTTCATTTTCGACCTCTTCATCCGGCACGGTGATGTTCTCCGCATCGGCGATGCGATCGAGCAGCATAGAGCTCTTCACTTCCGCGGTAGCCGAAGGTCGCTGCGCCGCACGCAAGCGATCGAAATCAAGATTGCGCATGTCTTCGGTGCGCATGCCCTGCGCAGCCAGCGCCCGCAATCCGCGATCGAGACGAGCGTCAATCTGTTGTTGCACCAGCGATTCGGGAACAGGAAATTCGTAGCGCGCAACCAGGGCGTCGAGCAGCCGATTTACGGTTTCCGTTTGCACTCGCCGCTGCTTATCCCGGGCCAGATGATCCCGCAGTTGATGCTTGAACTCTTCCAGGCTCTCGTATTGTCCGAGCTCCTTGGCAAAGTCGTCATTCAGTTCCGGCTCGATCTTTTTCTTGATGCCCTTGACTTCAAGATCGTAGGCCACCCGCTTGCCAGCTAGTTGCCGCTCACCGAAATCCGGAGGATAGCTCACCTCGAACTTTAACTGTTGACCTACGCTCGCTCCGCGCAGCGCGGCGTTAAACGCGTCCATGGTGTCTGGGCCGCCTACCTCGAGCATCACATCCTGCCCCGAAATCGGTTGCGCGGGCGTCGGTCTCGGCCTCGCCTTCTGCCGGCTGCACGTCCCCCGTAAAGCTGATCTGCGCATAGTCACCATCGGCGAGCGGACGCTCTTCGGTTACCGGTTCCATGGTCGAGCGGGAATCCCGGATACGCGCGAGTTCCGCATCGGCCTCGGCATCGGTCAGTTCGGCTGAGGGTTTCTCCACCTTCACGTCCTGGTAGCCATCGATCGAAAATTCCGGTAGCACTTCGAAGGAGGCTTTGAAGCGCAACGGCTTGCCTTCTTCAAGATCGATTTTGGTTACCTGTGGTTGGGAGATGGGCTTGAGCTGACGTTCCGCAATGGCGGTGCGGAAGTGTTCGGGCAGAACCGCTTCCATCACATCCTGGCGAATCTGCTCCGCGAAACGGCTGCGGATCAGCGACTCCGGAACCTTGCCTGAGCGAAAGCCCGGGATGCGCGCCATCTTCTTGTATCGCTTGGTAACTGCCTGATAATTACGGGTGATTTCGTCTGCGGGAACTTCGACTTCCACTTCTCGAGTGCAGTCCGGATTCAGAGTCGCCGTGCCATGAGAGTGGCCCTCATGTTCATGTCCGGCGGATTCCTCGGTGGCGGTAGACACCCCGCCAGATTGCGGTGTGGTTTCAATCATTTCGGTTGAGCTCAACGTATGCCTTCCAGGTTCGCTCGCTTCCTGCGCGGCTGCAATGGCTAAATCGATGCAAGCGCGGAGGAGCCTGTAAACAGCCTGCTTTCATCGTATGAGGCTTTGCCGGGAGGGTCAAACCCGCAGCGCAAGGAATGCGAAGCCGCTATTAACTACAATACACCCTTTGCGGTTACCTCGCGACCCGAGCCAAGCCTGCTTCAGAATAGGTGCGGGCTGGTAGGTACGGGCTTCAGCCCGTACAACACCGAACTGGTAGGTACGGGCTGGTAGGTACGGGCTTCAGCCCGTACAACACCGAACAAAATCATTCGGGCTTTAGCCCCTGAGGTACATCTTTCCGCCCGGTCCCGAATTTTTCAGCACCCTAGAGTTCCTCCTGCCGCGGCGTCCGTACGTGCGCAACAAACCGCGGATCGGCAGCCTGATAGTGCTTGTAATTGCGTCGTCCGTCGCTGAGTGAGAGGTTGCCGTTGACGGTTCGGCGGATTACATCGGCGTCGCGGTCATCCTGACCATCGTCCTGCCACCAGCAAACCTGGCATAGCTCGAGGGCTTCCGGCACAGTTAATGTTCTGTAGCCGCAACAGAGGCAGCGGGCAGCATGCGCTGATCTCATCCTTCCAGTATGCGCCGGGTAGGCGCGAAACAGGCGGCTGCTCCGTTTTCCCCCCTTACTACGGTAACCTTCGGTGAGCTTTTATTGCCCCGGCACGAAGAGTCCCAGTCGAACCTTCCAGGTAACGGATTGTCCGGGGCGCAGCGTCACCATGCCCGTATCCATACCCTTCCACTGCTTCCCGAATGGGTCCACGTAGTTGAATTGATCTTCGATAGCCACAAACGAAGCGGGTTTGGGTGAATACACCTGGATGGTCCTGATTTCAGGAGAGAGCGCGGACACCGTCAACCCGTAATGAGCATCGGGGTCGATCAGCTTCACTTCGGCCGCGCCCTTGACGCGTTGCAGGTGAGAGAAGTTATCGTCCAGGAAATGATCGTCAAGCGCCACACCGTCGGGCGCGTTGTAGTCGTACTCCGTGCCTTTGACCGGCTTGAGTTGCCCGGTAGGGAATGCGTCACCGTAGTTGTTCACTGGCGCCATCATGGCGGCAGGGATGTGCAATCGTGTCTGTGCTCGATGCCCGCTTGGTATCTGAAAGTAGGGGTGCCAGCCGATCGACATGGGCTCCGGCTCTTTGCCCACGTTTTTGGCGGTGATGGTGGCGTCGACCGCATCGCCAGTGAGCGCGATGTTCAGCGTCAGGTCGGTATCGGAGATCCAGTGGCCGCCGAAATTTCCCGCGTGGATGACGCCCGTCACCGTTTGTCCGTCCGCCGTGGTTACAGTCTGCAGGTCTTCCACCTTGGCCTGGGTGATCAATCCGTGAATTGCCACCACTGGGCCACCAGGGTTCTTGCTGGGGAAATTAGCAGGGAGAGTCAGGGTATGGCCGCGCCATTGGGTGATGACCGACTTGCCGTCTGACGAGCGTTCGCCAATGATGCGGTTGGGGTAGGGAATTAGAAAGGCGCCCCCAAATCCGAACGATCCGTTGCCCAGCTGATCCTTGCCCGTGCCGGTGAGTTGCTTTGCGGCTTCCTGGACCGAAGGTGAATGGAGAAGTGGTATCTCTCCTTTACCCGGGATGGCGGCCGTGACTTGCAGCATATTCATGCCGCGCCCGGGTAGCAGGGTCACGGAGAGGAACTCCGGTTTGCTCCCACCGGTGCCGGCCTTGCGCGTGAGGGTGATGACGTCCTCGCCCCCTATTTGCACGGCTGCCGGAGCAGCAGCCGCCGGCGGCTGTGCCTTTTCGGGCGCAGCCGGTGGTTGCTGACAACCCGCGGCGAGCAGAGCAAATGATGCCAGAGTTCCAGTTAAACCCGCAGTTAAACCCTTAGTCCTGTTGCGCATAGATACCTCAAGAGCCTCTCTTTTACGCTTTGCCGCCGGGAAGGTCCCGCCGTGAAAAAGCAAAAATCATCTTACGCTGTCTTTCCTGGGAGCCTTACAATCGGGTATGAGCTCCATCCCCCGACCAACTCCAGGTTCTGACCCGTTGGTTCGCCCGCTGGGAGCCCTGGTGTGGCAGCGGCGAACCCCGGAACGGTTCCTGGCGGCCCAAGTCCGCTGGTCCTTTTCAACCAGGATGTTATCCGTTGCCAACGCTGCACCCGGTTGCGTAAGTATTGCGAAGAGATTGCCACCAGTAAGCGCCGAGCCTTTCGGGATTGGGTTTACTGGGCCAAGCCGGTCCCGTCTTTCGGCGACGAGAAGGCCCGTCTGCTCGTTCTGGGGCTGGCTCCGGGCGCGCATGGGTCCAACCGTACCGGCCGGCCATTCACTGGTGACGGATCCGGCGACTTCCTGTACCCCGTTCTCTACGAGGCTGGGTTCGCCTCCCAACCTACGGCCGTTTCTCGTGGCGACGGCATGAAGTTGCACGATTGCTGGATTAGTTCCGTTGTCCGCTGTGCTCCGCCCGATAACACCCCCAAGCGCTCAGAGCTAGCAAATTGCTCAACCCATTTGGACGAGGAGATCCGGCTGCTGAGCAATTTGCGCGTGGTGGTCTGCCTGGGGCGCATCTCGTTTGACGCCTATTTGGAGCACCTGGCGCGTACCGGACAATCTGAGCGCAAACCGCGCTTCAAGTTTTCTCACGGCGCCGAATACGCGCTACCCGGAGGCCGGATCCTGATTTCCAGCTTCCATCCTTCGCTGCAGAACACAAATACCGGAAAGCTCACCCGCAGTATGTTCCTCGACGTTTTCGAGCGAGCGCGCGTTCTGATCGGTACCCCGGAGACCGCGCACACCCTTCGCAGATAATGGCGCGAGCATCCTGAGAGGCTGTGACTTTTTATCGATGGAAAGGCCTCCCGCCCCACAGCCGCCTTGTCCCTCGGCAACGGCCCTCTCCCTGCAACCGCCCTCTCCTATTTGTCATCCCGACCGCAGGGGAGGGACCTGCAGTGCGCCCTTCGGACGACCCACATTTAGCGTTGGCCGCGACTCTCTTTTTTGTCATCCTGTAGGTCTACGACTTTTCGATACCTGCACGCCCAAACAGATGTTTTCAAACCCCCGCAAAACCGTCATCCTGAGCGAAGCGCCTCGCAGATCTGTCGCATAACGAAGGGCTTACAGCGCGAAGTCGAAGGACCCCGGCGATACTTGTTGGCAGATGCTATTCCGAGTTTTCCGGCCGCAAACTATAAGGAAAATTAAAAAAGTCACAAGCTCTGAGGGAAGAATCTGTGGAGCGGGAGACGGGGATCGAACCCGCAACCAACGGCTTGGGAAGCCGCTACTCTACCATTGAGCTACTCCCGCCCGCTGCCACCCGATTATTCTAACCCCAAGCCTGTATGATTTCGGGGGATGCCCTCCCTCAACCGCCGCACAATGTTCTCCATCCTCTGTGCGCTTGCGGCGGGAACTGCTCTTCGCTTGTGGTTCATCCACGCCTTTCCGCAGATCCAGGGCGACTCGCTTCTTTACGCAGACATCGCCAGGAATTGGCTGACCCACGGCATTTATGGCCGGTCGCTCATTCATCCGGGCGGGACGCCAACCATTGCCCCAACCCTCGTTCGCTTGCCCGGATACCCTGGCTTCCTCGCCCTGTGCTTTGCAATTTTTGGAAACCAAAATTATCTCGCGGTCCTCTACCTGCAAGTTGTCATGGATCTGGCGACATGCCTGCTCATCGCCGATTTCGTTCGCCGCATCTGCGGGCACAGAGCTGCCATGGCTGCGCTCTGGCTCGCGGCGCTCTGTCCCTTCACGGCCAACTACGTGGCCATGCCCCTCACCGAGACGCCTTCCATCTTTTGCGTGGCGCTTGGCCTCTGTGCCTTTGCCGCGGTGCTCGAGCGCCCGCGGTTGGGTTGGATGCTGACGCTCGCATTTGCCTGGAGCTACGCCGCTCTGTTGCGTCCCGATGGCGCCCTGCTGGCGGTGGTCTTCTTTCCCGCGCTCATTTTCTATGGCCAAACCACATTCGGATACGCATCGGCCCTCCGTGCCGCGTTGTTTTGCGCCCTGGTGGCCGTGCTGCCATTCGGAATATGGACCCTGCGTAACCGGCACACGTTCCATGTGTTTCAGCCGCTGGCTCCGCGTTCTGCCACGGACCCCGGCGAACCCACAACCCCCGGTTTCCAGCGTTGGACGAAAACCTGGATGGCCGACTTCGCCTCCACCTACGAAATCTATTGGAATGTGCCCGGAGACGACATCGATATCCACACACTGCCCGCGCGAGCTTTGGACCAGGACAAGGAGAAAACCATGAGCCTGCTCGCGGAGTACAACGCGAGCGATGTGCTCACGCCACAGATCGACGCCGGCTTTGCCGCCCTTGCCGCGGAGCGTATCCGCGCTCATCCCTTCCGCTACTACGTGACCCTGCCCCTGCTGCGCCTGGCGGATATGTGGCTGCGGCCGCGGGTCGAGATGCTCAATATAGAACTGCGCTGGTGGCAATACAGCCAGCACCGCGCGGAGACCCGCATAGCCTACGCCTACGGCGCACTCAACCTGCTTTATCTGTTGGCCGCTCTGGTGGGAGTGTTCTATTGGCCCAGGTTTGTCACCGCAATGGTGGCCTATATCGTCGTCCGCAGCCTGCTGCTTTCGACGCTGGAGGCGCCTGAGCCTCGCTATACGCTGGAGTGTTTCCCCATGATCATTGCTTTTGCGGCGGCGGCGTTCGCCCGTTTAACGGGCCGCAAGGGCTTTTCCCGTCCCTTCCGTCAAGGTGACGAAATGGTCCACTGATGGCGTGCTAAACGACTCTCTGAGGCCGCTGGGCCATTCGATTTCGAGGCGGTCGACTTTGGAAGCCGCTCCCAAACCGAAATGCAGCCGCAAATCGCTGCTGGAAAGATAGCTCGAACCGCTGCGAACTTCCTGCACGAACTCTCTACCGCCCGCCGACACATGCACCGTAGCTCCGATGCCGTCGCGGTTCGATCGTGTGCCTACGGTAGAGAGACCGATCCAGTGGTTCGCATTGGCCGCTTCATTCACCAGCAGCATGGGCTTTGCGCCTGAGTTGTTGATGATGGCTGATAACCGCCCCTCGTTCCAGAAATCAGCAATCGCCAGGCCGCGGCTGGACTGCGGCTCGGTACAGCCCGGTCCCGCACCGTGGCTGATGTCTTTAAATTTTCCATTCCCCTGGTTCCAATAAACCAACCGCGGTTCTTTATAAGTAGCGCCCAGGTGCGCCGTATCGACCTCAGGGTAGACATGGCCATTCGCAATGAGGACATCGGGCCAGCCATCGTTGTCCATATCAAAGAACATGACACCCCAGCCGAGATATTGCGTGTTCAGTCCCAATCCTGCGTCGAAAACTTTAGAGCTGAAAGTTCCGTCTCCATTGTTCTGGTAGAGGGAAGAGGTGTCATCGGAGAAGTTGGTCTTGAAAATGTCGGGTAAACCATCGCCGTTGTAATCCGCGATGGCCGCGCCCATACCGGCCTGTTCACGGCCGTCCTCATCAAAGGCCACGGTCGCGTCTACGGCGACATCGGTGAAGGTTCCATCCTTGTTATTGCGGTAAAGAATGCTGGGAGTGCTGTCGCAGGCGATGTAGATGTCGGGCCATCCATCGCGGTTGTAGTCCATGGTGGAGACGCCAAGGCAGTAGTGCCCGTTCGTCTTCTCGATTCCGCTGGTTTTGCTGACGTTGGTGAAGCGGCCTTCGCCAAGATTGTGGTAGAGCACGTTGGGGGTGGAGGCAAGACCGCGCGGCCCGCACATGACGGGCACGCCCTTCCAGATGCACATCTGGCCCTCGCCTGGCCGCGGCGCGGTCTTGATATCGAAGTTGACATAATTGGCGACCACCAGGTCGAGCTTGCCGTCGCGGTCGTAGTCGACGAAGGCGCAGCCGGAGCCCCACTCGCCGCCGCTTCCGGCAACGCCCGCCGTTGCGGCTATTTCTTTGAAAGTCCCATTGCGTTCATTGTGGTAGAGGCGATTCTTGCCGTAGTAAGTCACGTACAAGTCATCGAAACCGTCGTTGTCGTAATCGCCCACGCACGCGCCTTGTCCCCAGCCGCTCGCCGTCAGCCCGGCGCTCCGGGTCGCGTCGGTGAAGGTTCCATCGTGGTTGTTGTGATAAAGGTGACCGGTCGGCGGTGATTTTTCGCGGGCTGAGCCGAGTGCATCACCGTTCACCAGGTAGATGTCGGGCCATCCATCGCGATCGTAGTCCAGAACGGCAACGCCGCTGCCCGTAGTCTCGATAATGTATTTCTTGGTATTCGAATCGCCGTTGACATTGTTCATCTGCACGCCCGCTTGCGCGGCCACATCAACAAACCAAGCCGGCGGAGGATGAACCGCGTTCGCCGGGTAAGGACTCTGTACCACTGCCAGCACTGCCGCCAGCAATCTGAACCAAACACCCATTTTG
The DNA here is from genome assembly GCA_963850235.1 of uncultured Acidobacteriaceae bacterium. Taxonomy (GTDB): domain Bacteria; phylum Acidobacteriota; class Terriglobia; order Terriglobales; family Acidobacteriaceae; genus PALSA-350. The sequence continues at coordinate 67,182 of CAWKKM010000001.1, forward strand.
CAAATGCTAGCACCCGGAAGTGGAGCTATCAGGCGCGTATCCTTAAATTGGGCTATGCAGAAACTCCTCCTCATCTTTGCCTTACTGCCTGCCTGTCTATGTGTGGCGCAAAGCGCGGCTCCTGCTCCGGCGGCGAGCCAGGACTCGATCGCCGCCTTCCAGCAGCAGGCAGCCCAGCAACCACCCGTGAAGGGCGCAAGCCGGCAATTGGGAATCGCGTATTACCGCAGCGGTAAATTAATCGATGCGGAGCGTGCCTTCGCAGCGGCGATGGCCCAGGATCCGCAAGACCTAGAGTCGGTCCAGATGCGCGGCTTGACCCTCTATCGCCTAGGGCAGCCCGCGGTCGCCATCCCTTACCTGGAACGCGTGCGGCAATGGATGCCCAATGCCAACGCCGATGCAAACCATGTCTTGGGACTTGCCTACATGAACGCACGCCGCTATGACGATGCACGCGGCGCGTTTGCGGCGCAGTACGGCGTAGCCGCTGATTCCGCTGCGGGCTATCTGCTTACGGGAGACATGCTGCTCGACGCGAACCTGCCCGAGCTCGCCGCCCACGATGCGCAAAAAGCGCTTGAGATCACCCCCAACCTTCCCTTGGCGCACTTCATGCTGGGAGAGGTTTATCTCTACAAATCCGATGTCGCGCACGCACTGGAACAGTTCGAACAGGAACGAACCCTCAATCCTGCCTATCCCGCCGTTTATGACAGGCTGGGAGATGTCTACACCAGGATGGGCGAGTACCAGAAGGCGCAGGAGGCCCTGACCCGCGCCATCTCACTGGACGTCTCCAGTACAGGACCGTTCATCCAGATGGGAAAAGTATTTCTGCGCCGCGGCGACCCCGAGAGCGCGGCCATGTATCTGCAGCATGCGGTCAAAATGGATCCGGGTAACTACATTAGCCATACGCTGCTCGGGCAGGCCTACCGCGGCATGGGAAAGGAAGACGACGCGAAGAGGGAACTCGACGCCGCTTCACAAATCCATGCTTCCACCCAGCTCAAACTCCAGCCCATGCAATGATCCACCTATCTTGTAGTTAAGGGCTGGTAGGTACACAAACCCGCGGAAATCATTAGGGCCTTTAAGCCTTGCCCGGTCTGCGACAAAGCTCGGGTGACCCACATCTGCCAAAACCCGACCGATAGGTCGCAAGTCCCGGAGGGACGGCTGAAAATAGCCCAGGACGCTAGTCCTGGGTACAAGATTCAACCTGACTAGTCCCGCAGGGACGGCTGAAAGTTGTCCAGGATTGGGCTGCGGCCAGAGTTCGGCCGTCCCCTTCGACAAGCTCAGGGCCGTCCCTACGGGACTAAGGTTGGAAATAGAGTTCTGACCACATACGGAACACCACTTCATATACGACGTCATGAGTGACGCATCCACTAATGAACGCGGATCGACACCAGCTTGCTTTGCAGCGGCACCCCGCCTTCGAGCGTCACCGCGAACAGCGCCTCGAACGGCCTTATTTCGCCTGTGGACGAGGAGACCAGCTTCAATAATTCCGCCAGGCTCTCTTTGCGCGAGGCGTATTCGACGGCTGCCTGGGTGCCCAGCGTGGTCAGCCCGCTAAACATCAGAGTTCGTTTTCCCGGCTGCACGCCAGGTGCGAGTGCGATCACTGCGTAGTCCATGGTGAGGGGGTGTTCAGGGCGGGAGAAAACCGCCGGCTCGCCCGGACGCGGATGATTGTTCACAAAACCCGCAGATTGCGGATTGGCGGTCAAAGTAAAGTCCGTGAGCGCGGGCACCACGCGCAAAGAAGGATTCTCCGCCGGAGATCCGATGAAGATCAGATTTCTCGTCTTCGCTTCGTCCCACGTAACCAGGAGACTTCGTTTCAACACAAACGTAGCGTGGTGCGCATCGAACAGCCGCGTTAGCTCGTAGACCGACGCCAGTTCACCGATTCCGGTGTAGTTGTCAACCACCGGCTCGGTGGAAGAAGCACCCACCGGCGCATAGCGAAGGCCGGTCTTCGAATCCCCCAGAAAACGGGCATTGCTGTAAATGACCACCGGCGGATCTCCAGACAAGAAGGGAGCCCAAAACACATCGACGGCCGATTTATCAGCGGCTGCTTTGGGCCATGCCCGGGCAGCCAGAAACGCGGACCCTGCCAGCACGAGAACAAGAAGAACGCCCAACGCGAGGCCCAGTGGAGTCGACTTCCAGTAGTCCCACCTGCGAATAGCCGGCTTCGGTGCAACTTCGCTTGCCGGGGAGACCACCGTTTCGGCAGGCAATGAAAAGGGCGCGGGAGCTGGTTCAGATTGCCGGAGCCGGAAGGTGGGGAGGTAGTGCCCCTTGGGAACTTCGATGATGGTGGGCTCCGCCGAGCCTTCGGTCGAAAAGTACTCCGCCAGCCGTTGCCGCAGGAGCCGCGCATGGGTCCGAACAATGCTGTCTTCGCTGCTGTTGTACCCCGGCGGACGTTGAAAAACATGAACGCCGATTTGTTGTTCCGTTGCCGCTTCGGGGGTTCCCTTCAGAGCACAATCGGCGACGTACAGAAGAAATTCGCGTAAGCGCAAAGAGCTGCGGAATTGGCTACTGGATAGGACTCGCTCAATCAAAGCCGACCTGGGGTCTGCATTTGACGGGTGTAAGGGTTCCGTTAACTCACCTGTTTTCTGTAATGCAGAACTACTCCTGCTACTTTTCACCGTCAATTCACCGTAAACAACGTTGGCAGCTCAGTGGTTCAGGAATGAATCTTGTCACGCGCCGAAATAGGCAATTGCACGCGCTTCTGTTTTGGTTCGGATGGGACACATGGATCCCAGCCGCAAAAAACCTTACAGGTTTAGATGCATCTCTCGAACAAAGGGCACCGTCACACCGTGTCTCGTGCCAAGGAAAATGAAAACAAAATGGTCTGCCCCGCAGGACCGGAGCAGGCAAACCAAACCAGTAATTTTTTTGAGGCTTCCCCAATGATGCAAAGTTTCAAGTTAAACAAACTACTGTACTTAGCGATTCTAGTGTTGCTGCCATCCCTCGGCCCATCTGCTCTGGCACAGGCTGTCTATGGATCGATCTTTGGAACCATCACCGACAACACAGGGGCCGTGGTTCCGAACGCGCAAATTACGGTTACCGACCTTGCCAAGGGAACCGCTGTCCAGGTCCAAAGTGGCGCGAGCGGTGAATACCGGGTGCAGCACCTCATTCCCGACAGCTATCGCGTCGATGTTGAGGCCCCCGGATTCAGCAAAACTACAACAGACAATGTAGTTGTCTTCGCCGACACCTCACCGAAAGTCGATCTCCAGCTTTCCGTAGCGGGAACCACCAATACGGTAACGGTCAGCTCCGGCGCCCCGCTGCTCCAGACAGACAGAGCGGAAGTCAGCACCATCCTGAACGCGCGCGCGGTCGAAAACCTTCCCAACTTCAATCGCAATTTCACGTCCTTCGAGTTGCTCACCCCCGGAACCAGCTACATCGGTTGGAGCGTTGGCGAGGCCAACAACCCTCAGCGCAGCCAGCAGATCGAAGTGAACGGCCAATTGCCGTTCGCCACCGGCTACGAGCTGGATGGGACGGACAACCAGGACCCGATCATCGGAGTGGCCGTCATCAATCCCAACCTCGACGCGACTTCTGAGATGAAGGTGACGTCGCAAAACTACGACGCAGAGTTCGGCAAGGCAGTGGCCGGCCTGGTCACGGCGCAGACGAAATCCGGCAGCAACGAATTTCACGGTTCGGCGTTTGAATACCGCCGGTCCGATGCGCAGCAGGCGCGCGATCCATTTTCCGAGTTCGCTCGTAGCCCATTGACCGGCAAATACCTGGCTCCCAATCTGCATAACCAGTTTGGCGGTTCGGTAGGTGGACCCATCCTCAAAGACAAACTCTTCTTTTTCGGCGACTACCAGGGCCTGCGGGAGAAGACGGGAACCGCCGTCTTGACCACGGTTCCGACCGATCTGGCCAGAACCAGCTGTACCTCTGGCGGCGATTGCAACCTGAGCGAGTACATTCAGGGCGGCCAGGGACAGATCTTCGATCCGGCGACCAACCAGACGGCGCTCACCGGTCGCACTCCATTCGCCGGAAACATCATTCCCGCGGCGCGGCTTTCGGCCCCTGCAGTCAATTTCTTCAAGCTGTTACCCGCGCCCAACGTGCCCGGCGCAGGCATCGTCAACAATTACTCCGCCTCCGGGTCTGGCATCTTCGATACCAACCAGGCTGACGGACGAGTCGACTATCAACTCTCCGATAAGCTTCACCTCTTCGGCCGCTATACCTACTTCGGCTCCAATCTCTCTGGAGCGCCCTTCTTCGGCGCGGCCGGAGGGGCAGGCTTCGGCAGCGGCGGGTTTGCAGGGACTGATAAAGCTCGCGATCAGAGCGTGGCTGCCGGCGCCGACTACGTGGTGAGCCCGCGCTGGCTGACCGACATCCGGTTCGGCTACTTAAGGCTTCACGTGGACGAGAATGGTCCCAACTTTAACCAGCCACTAGGCAACGAACTGGGAATCCCCAACGCAAACGTAGGTGACCTTGCTCTGAACGGCGGATTGCCCCAGTTCAACATCGACAACCCCAGCAATGGGCAAAATGGCAGCGGAACCCTTCAGTACGGAACCTCTGCGGCGCAATTTCTCCAGAATCAAAGCCAATACCAGATCGTCAATAACTGGTCGCACCAGATGGGCAATCACAACATTCGTTTTGGCGGTGACGCCCGCTACGGTCTAAACCATCTCATCGGACTCGACAACAACAACGTACGTTCGGGCAATTTCCACTTTGCCCAGCAGCGAACGGCGGGGGTGCTCGATCCAGTGGCCGGTACGACTTCGTCCGGTGTCGGCTTCGCGACCTTCGTCCTGGGCGACACCACGGCCTATCAACGCACGCAGACACAGTTCACCGACGCACAAGAGCGGCAAAAACGCTTCTTCTTTTACGGCCAGGATCAATGGCGAGTCACCAGCAAGTTGACCGTCAACTATGGTCTGCGCTGGGAGATGTATCTACCGGAATCCGTCACCGGTAAGGGCCGCGGCGGTCTGCTTGACCTGAATACCGGTGACATCCGCATCGCAGGATACGGACCGTGGGGAACCAACCTGAATGTGCAAAAGAGTTGGACCAATCTGGCGCCGCGGGTTGGATTCGCATACCAGGTTCACCCCAACACCGTCGTTCGCGCTGGCTACGGTCGAGTGTATGGGCAGGGTTGGTCCGGCGATACCTTCGGCGAAGTGCTCACCTTCTCCTACCCGACGCAGGTTTCACAAAATCTAAATCCGTCATCGAATGCAGCCGCGGTCTTCAATTTGACGCAAGGCCCTCCTGGCTTCACGTTCGCGCCCATTCCGGCGAGTGGCAACTATCCCCTGCCTAATGGCGTGGGTGTTCCTACCCGTCCGCTCTATGTCCGCTTACCCACTCTGGATGCATGGAATTTAACCGTGCAACAGCAACTCAATTCGACCTTGTCTTTCCAGATCGCTTATGTGGGCAGCCATGGCGTTCACAACATGTTTGACTCGTCGAATCAGGCGAGTCCCAACCAGCAAACGATCGCCGGCTTCAACCAGATCAATCCGGAGACCGGACAAACCTACACCCAAAGCGAGCGTCGTCCCTACTTCGACGGCACAGCGCAAAGGGAACTGGGTGTGACCTACGGCCACCCCTTCGGATGGGAACAGGATCTTCGCTACAACGCCAACCAGGCGACGACCAGCTACAACGCCATGCAGGTCATCGTGGAAAAGCGCTTTAGCGGAGGTCTGCAGTTCCTCTCTCACTACACCTGGTCGCGGGCCATGGCGCACGAGTCGTACTACTTCTTTATTGATCCCAGAGTGGGCTACGGTTCCAGTTACTACAACCGCCGCAATGCCTTTGTGTTTGCCGGCAATTACGATCTGCCTTTCGGCAAGGGCAAATGGATCGGCGGCGACGTAAAGGGCTGGGTAAACGAGATCATCGGCGGCTTCTCCCTGAATGGCAACGTGGCCATTCAGGGCGGATTGCCATACACGCCGGGTTACGCCACCAGCGGCTCCGACAACGACGTGATCGGTTTTCTCAACAAGACCAACCAGCACGGCTTTGGCCTGCACAGCGGCTCGTTGAATCCTTCCACGCACAAGGTGCAGTACTTCACGCCCTCGCCCTACGTACTCGCACCAGCGGGGCAGGCAGGAGACTCCTTCGGCCCTTATGCGCGTCCGGCGGCGGGCACATTTGGCAACCTCGGCCGAGACACCCTCTTTGGTCCGGGATTGTGGAATGCGGATCTTTCGTTGGCGAAGAACTTCAACCTGACGGAGCGAGTGCACTTCCAGTTACGCGCGGAAGCGTATAACGCGTTCAACCACGTGAACCTTGGACAACCGGATTCCTGCGTTGACTGCCAGGATGGCAATGCGGGCACCATCTCGAGCACGCTGTCCTCTCAGGATGGAACCACCATGCGCCGTCTGCAATTTTCCGGGCGGTTCTCCTTCTAGCGAAACGGAGGGCGGCCGCGAATCCGTCCTCCCGCATTTCTTGACCAATCCACACGCCATGATCGCTTGACTGCGCTCCGGTAACCGAGTCGAATTGCCCCTGCCATGGTGACGCCACGATGAAGTTCTGGGCCCTTTTGCTTCTATGGGGCTTCGCTGGTCCGATGACTGCTCAGCAAAGCTCGGTAGACCTTCGTCCGCTTCAGCAATTCCCGGCCGGCCAACCCGGTCAACTCAGCATTCGCCAGGATGCAATGGCCGCCAAGCCATTCACCGTGACAGGCCCGCGTGGGGCCCTCCTCGGGCAGCAGGATGGCTCGTTCGAAGCCTGGGTTTTCCCCTGGAAAATTCTGAGCCATATGCGCATAACGGCAGAGATGCAGAACTACGCCGTCCCCATTGACGTGAATGAACAAGTCGCCTCCATCGATGTTCAGCCGGGGCACACGACCATCACCTTCTCGCACGCTAATTTCACCATCCGCGAGATCCTCTTTGCGCCGCAGAGTGCGCCCCAAGGCGCCGGCGCGCTTGCCTACTATCAGATCGAAGCGGTGCGGCCGATGACGCTTACCTTCAGCTTCACCCCGGAGATGCAGCGCATGTGGCCGGCTCTCTCCGACGACCGTCCATCGCCGGAGTGGGTGAAGCAGGGCCAATCGGGCTTCTATATCCTGCACCTGAATTTTCCCGATCATGCCGCGGCGTTGGCGATGCCAACAGCGCAATACGGAATTCTGGCGCCTTACCAGGAACGTCCCAAAAATTATCCGCTACAGTTTGTGATCCATTTCGATCCCGCCACGGATCGCGATAAGTTATATCCGCTATTGATGACCACTGCGGAAACCGCGGCAGAGGCCACTCCCTCCGCATTAGGAGAACGTCTCCAAACGCTCGATCAACGCTTTCACGAGCTCTACACCGAGACGCAAAACTATTTTCAGAAATTCTCCGCCGATCACCTGAGCATCGAGACACCGGACGAAAAGCTCAACCAGGCGTTTGCCTGGGCAGAAGTGGCCATCGACCAACTCCGCGTGCAAACGACACCTTCGCACAGCGAGACTGCCCTGGTCGCGGGCTTTTACAACTCAGGCGATTCGGCGAGGCCCGGTTTCGGCTGGTATTTTGGCCGTGACGCACTGTGGACGCTCTATGCCGTGAACAGCTACGGCGATTACCAGCTGACGAAGGATGAGCTCAATTTTCTGATCAAGCGGCAAAGCCCGCAGGGCAAAATGATTCACGAGTGGGCGCAGACCGCTGACTTAGTGGATTGGAAGACTTTGCCCTATCCCTATGCTTCGGCAGATGCCAATGCATTGTTCCTGATGGCCAGCGAAGACTACCTCAAGATAAGCGGAGACACACAGTTTATCCAGGCCAACTGGGATGCGATCCAAAAGACCTGGACATTTGAAACCTCCCATGATTCCGACGGAGACGGAATCTATGAGAACACCGAAGGTTCGGGATGGGTAGAATCCTGGCCGCCCGGCATGCCTCACCAGGAAATCTACCTGGCCGCCCTCGATCAACAATCAAGCACCGCGATGGCGGCCTTGGCGCGGGCTACGGGGCATACCGAAATCGCGCAGCAAGCAGAGAAGCGAGCCGCGCAGATCGGCGCAACCATCGAGAAGGAATATTTGCTACCGGGCGGCGGCTTTTATGCATTCAGCCGCAATGCCGACGGCAGCACAGACCCCAGCCCAACCATCTTTCCCGCCGTTGCTTCGTGGGACGGCAGCTACAAGCTCCAGCATGCCCAGCCGATGTTGGACCGTTGGGCTGCAGCGGAATTTTCGACCGATTGGGGCACGCGCGACCTGAGCCCGACGGTACCTTTTTACGATCCGATCAGCTATCACCAGGGCACGGTGTGGCCGCTCTACACCGGTTGGGTCGCCCTCTCGGAGTATCGTAACGGCCGTAGTCTCTCCGGTTACGCGCACCTGATGCAGAATGCCGATCTGACCTGGACACAGGATCCAGGCGCAGTGACAGAATTGCTATCCGGCCAGTTCTTTGCGCCCCTGGGCCGCAGCACCTCTCATCAGCTCTGGTCCTCGGCCATGGTGATCTCGCCGGTAATCCGCGGGCTGTTCGGCCTGGAGTGGGATGCGGCTGGGAAGAAGCTCATGGTCACGCCGAGTCTTCCGCCACAGTGGGACAAAGCAAAGCTGCATCACGTTCCATTCGCTGGCGGCAATCTTGACTTGGAGATGACTCGAGACGGAGGGACGTTGCTGGTGCGTGCCGGCGGTACTTCCGCCCAGGCGGTGGTTCTCGCATCGTCAATCCCGGGTGCAAAGTGGGCCGGCAACGTGTTGCGCATTCCCTTACCCGCCGTGGAGGCGGGTCTTTCCCACGGGCTCCCTGAAGCTGGCTCAACCACACAGCAGATGAAAGTGCTCGACCAGCAATATGCCGCCAACTCGCTGACCTTGAGGTTATCGGCTCAGGGCGGAAGCCGGCAGACCATCATGCTACGTGTCAACGACACGCGCGCGAAGCCTCGTGTAGAGGGAGCGCAAATACAGCAGACGGGCAATCCATCGTTGCGCCCGGTGCAGATTGATTTCGGTCCAGGCGAAGGCTACGTAGAGAAAACGCTAAAGTTCACCTGGTGACTCAAAATCTCAAATGGAAGCACCCCCCTCCCCTTGTCATCCCGCCTGCCCCGGCGTGCCGTGGGACCGAAGCGGAGGGACCTGCGGTTCTACCGACCTTTCCTGGAAATGTCCTTCGAAAGCGGACCCGGATTTCCTACTTCACCGCGGACCCTTCCTGGAACCAAGCAACCCACGTTTCAATCCTCGCCGTAGGCCATCTCTCCTGTTGCTATATGCTTTCGAGGGGCGGTCCGCTCTTGTCGCCTCAGGGAGCATTGTTCGTTTATGCGGATGGTCTTCAACACAATCACCTCTTTGATCGCGCTGCTGGTAGTGGTAGCCGTCCATGCACAAACCCGCGTAATCGATCAATCCTGGCAATTCTCACCCGATCCCAAAGCACAGTTCACCGCGGCCACCGTCGACACCCGAGCGAACTGGCGTACGGCCCGAGCCAGCCTCTCCTGGAACTCCCAATTCGACGATCTTCGCGACTACGCCGGAGTCGGCTGGTATCGAGTCAAACTCGTCCTACCACCCCCGCAGCCATCCACCCGTCAACTGATCCATTTTGGCGCAGTCGACTATCTTGCCGAGGTCTGGGTCAACGGCAAACGGCTCGGTGACCACGAAGGCGGCTACACGCCCTTCACCTTCGATCTAACCGGGAAAGTCCATGCAGGCACCAACGAAATCCTCGTCAGGGTCTTCGATCCACCGATGCCGCCTCGCGGCCCCACACCGCCATCACCGCAGCCAACAACCAAATCCAACCCACCCCTGGAACAGACCCTGAACTACAACGAAATCCCGCACGGCAAGCAGAACTGGTATGTGCAGACCAGCGGCCTGTGGCAGCCGGTCACCCTCGAAACCGTGCCCCTGCGATACGTGGAATGGGTGCACGTCACCCCTCACAACAGCGGTGACGTAACCGTGGAAGCCAAGCTCGCCGGCACCGCAAACACAGACCCCCTGCAGGTGACCCTCTTCGATCCTTACGGTGGAACCGCCGCCCAACTCGATCTCGCCGTGGACGGAACCACCGCGCGAGGCCAGGCCCACGTAGCCCATCCCCTGCTTTGGGATGGCGACCACCCCAACCTCTACTCGCTCCAGCTTCAAAACCAATCAAAGTCGACTGGACAAACACTGCACACGCGCTTTGGATTTCGCGAGCTCACCACCACCGATGGACGCCTCTTCCTGAACGGTAAGCCCTTCTACATGCGAGCCGCCCTCGACCAGGACTTCTACCCCGAAGGCATCTACACCCCGCCTTCCGCGGACTTCATCCGCAAAGAAATGCTCCTGTCGAAAGCCATGGGATTAAACCTGCTGCGCTGCCACATCAAAGTTCCCGATCCACGCTACCTGGAAGCAGCCGACGAAACCGGCATGCTGGTCTGGTATGAGATCCCGGTGTGGAACGACGTGTACCACTGGACACCCGAGGCGGCCCAACGAGGAGTGGATACTTTCCACGCAGAAGTGGAACGAGACTGGAACCACCCCTCCATCGTCATACAGAGCATCATGAACGAGCAGTGGGGAATGGACGTAACCCAGCCAGACCAGCGTGCCTGGCTGCTCAAGAGCTTCCACGATTTCAAGCAGCTGACCGCACCACTGGGACGCCTGATCACCGACGACAGCGCCTGTTGCAAAGGCTTCCATCTGCAATCGGATTTTGCCGACTGGCACACCTACTACTCCATTCCCGATCACGCGGACCATTGGGCATCGTGGGTGCAGGAGTACGCCGGCCGCCCCAAATGGCTCTTCAGCCCCTATGGCGACGCAACCACCACCGGCCACGAGACGCTCCTGGTATCGGAGTTCGGCAACTGGGGTCTACCCCAACTACCACCTCCCGATCAGCTGCCCTGGTGGTTCCCGCGCGACTTTAACGGACGCGAACTGACCCGCGCAGCCGGAGTCTTCGACCGCCTGCATAGTTTTGCTTACGACCGTATCTATCCCAGTTACAGTTCTCTCGCCACGGCCACGCAGAAACACGAGTACCTGGCGTTGAAATACGAAATCGAACAGATGCGCCAGCGGGATGCCATCCAGGGCTACGTGATCACCGAGCTCACCGATGCAAATTGGGAGGCGAATGGATTGATGAGCATGTGGCGCCAACCCAAGGCGTTTGCCGATGACTTGGGCAACCTGCAACAGGACGATCTCGTCATGGCCAACTTCGCCACCCACAACTACACCGCCGGGTCCCCAGTGGAACTCCCCCTGGTGGTGTCGCACTACACCACCGCGTCATTGGCAGGAGCAACCGTCCTGTGGCAGACTTCGGATGGACAATCGGGTGTCTTGCCGCTGTCCAGAATACCGGAGCCTGGAACGGTGACGACAGAAGGTACTCTGCAATTCAAAGCAGCGCAGGTAGACGCTCCCGTCCCGGAGTTTCTGCGCCTGCAACTGGTGAGCTCTACTGGAACCGCGTTGGCACAAAACAGTTACCGTTTTGCCGTCTATCCGCGCAAGCCGCAGGCCCCGGAAGTAACACTCGTCATCCACGATCCCCTCAACCATCTGCAGGCTTTGCGCGCCGCGCTGCTGGCCAATGGCGTCAAGGTGGCGGACGCAAACCCAGGGAACGAGAAGGCTGTGTGGCTGTCCTCCATCCTGGACGACGAAACCAGCACAAAATTAACCCAGGGTGGAACGGTCCTGCTTCTCGCCGCGGACGGCGCCGCCATGCCGGCCGGAAAGCCTCTTCGCATCGTGCCCCGCGCCGGGTCGGACCTCTCAGGCGATTGGGTCAGCAATTTCAACTGGGTTCTCTCCTCGAGCCCCCTATGGAAGCCCCTCGCCCCCGTGATCGATGATTCCATCCTGGGTTGGGAGGCAGCCTCGGTCATGCCCGACTTCGTCATCGACGGAGTGCCGCAAGACGATGCCCAACACGTGCAGGCCGGCGTCTTCTACGGCTGGCTCAACTCCAACCGTGCCTATCTGGCGGAACTATCCCAGGGCCCCGGCCGTATGTTAATAACCACCTTCCGTTTTGAAGGTTATGGCCAGGATCCGTTTGCCACCATGTTGTTAGATCAAATGCTTAGCACAACAGTAGCGAAACCGTAGACTGATAAGGTTGGCTCAGCAGAAAACCATGGCTTCCTCAGACGAAGTGGTAGCACATTATTCCGTAGCGGGTGAACCAGCTGTGCGATGCGCAGCGCCGGGCCGCGTGAACCTGATCGGCGAGCACACCGACTATAGCGACGGCTTCGTCATGCCGGCCGCCATCGATTTTCAAACCATCGCGGAAATCCGCCCGCGCAACGATGGACGAATTTCCCTCTACTCGCAAAACATGGACGAGGAGATTTCCTTTCCAGTCGATCCGTTGCCCACCACCGCCAGCAAACACTGGAGCGACTACCCCGTCGGGGTTGCCTGGAGCCTGGCGCAGCAAGGTGTGCACGCCGGCGCATTTGCTCTCACCCTCGATGGCAACGTTCCCCTCGGCGCCGGGCTAAGTTCTTCAGCCTCGATTGAAGTCGCGACCGCATTGGCGTTGCTCGAGCTGGCCGGTACCTCGCTGCCCCTCCCCACCATCGCCCTCGCCTGCCAGCGCGCGGAGAACGTATTCGTAGGTGCCCGCAGCGGCATCATGGACCAGTTCATCGCCTGTGCCGGCAAGCAGGACCACGCCCTGATGCTCGATTGCCGCTCACTCGAATATCGCCACCTGCCCATTCCCGCCCATGTGCGGTTGATCATCTGCAATTCCATGGTCAAACATGAACACGCGGGCGGCCAATACAACGTGCGCCGCGAAGAAGTGGAAGAGGGTACGCGCATCCTCCACGCCCGCTGGCCTGCGATCAAGGCCCTGCGCGACGCCACCGAAGCGCAGCTGGAAGAATGCAAGCAGCAAATGCCGCCGAACGTCTTTCGCCGCTGCCGCCACATCATCACAGAGAACAAAAGAGTTGAACTCGCCGCCTCCGCTCTCGAGCGCGCAGACCTCGCGGCTTTCGGAACCCTGATGGCGGAAGCACACCGCAGCTTTCGCGACGACTTCGAAGCCAGTTGCAGCGAGTTGGATACCCTGGTCGAAATTGCCGCGGAGCTCCCCGGCTGTTATGGAGCGCGCATGACGGGCGGGGGATTCGGTGGCTGCACCGTGAACCTGGTGGACGAAAGCAAAGCGGATGAGTTTCGCCGGCACATCCATGCGCGGTATCGCGCAACCACCGGAATCGATGCCGACATTTATCTCTGCCGTGCTTCGGCCGGGGCAAGACGCATTTCTTGAGTCCTGATTTAAAAAACGTTTAAAAAAGAACACCTCCCCAACCCTTCGGGAACCAAAATTCCGCTTGCTCCGAGTGTAACCACCGTTCGCTCGCACGCATCTAACTAGCAAGAGCACAGTCATTTGGCAGGGTCGTGGACGGAGGGCGTTATCCATCTCGATTCCCCTTGTGGAAAATTGGCACGGGGGCCGTACAACTTTGGAGCAATGGTACCCCAAAGAAGTAACCTAACGAGAGTATGCTTACGGCAGTAACCCGAGAGGCCCGACATGATTTCTCAATGCATGAATCCGGAGTGCCGCAAGGAGCTACATTATCTGCGTAGTGGCAGGGTCATCCGCACCACGCGTCGCACGGGGTCTCAGGTTCAGGTTGAGCATTTTTGGCTCTGTGGCGATTGCCATGAGAATTACGACTTCCTTTTCGCCAACGACGGCCGTGTTTCCCTGAGCCGCCGCCACAAGTTTGTCGCCAGCGCCAAGCCTGAATTTGATCTCCTGTTGGTATCCTAGCCACCCGTAGCGCAGACCCGCCTGCGCAAAACCAATTGACTACAACATGAGTCCCGCTGCGCTCTCTCAAGCCGGAGCCGAGGACTCGCACCTCTCTCCCCCCTCACGGACGGGTGCCCCATGCCCCGAATTTCCTGTTGGGTTCAATGGGTTCCACAAAATCCACGCGCCTTCCTTCGACGGAAGGCGCACACGTGGACTCGTCCAGGGCAGCTTGCAGGAAATTCGGGTGTTTGTACCGGCGTAGCCGGGGCACTACATGGGTTGAACAAGCTGGGGCGAAGCCCCTTCCTCTGTTTTCTTTCTCTCTTTCGATTGCAACAAAGGCAAAGGACGACCTGAGCGCCACAGATTCCGTCGCCGCACAACCATGTCCAATGAATCAGCGAAACAGAATCGAACAATCCGATAACGTGGACAGCTCTAAAGTTCAGACGTCCCTTCGACAAGCTCAGGGCAGGCTCTGCGGGACTGGGTTGAAAATCCTGGTTCTCGCCCGTACCTCATCCTTTGTAACCGGGCACGATTTTCCAGACTCCGGAAAAACCCATTTTCGAGGACGGGGAAGGTAGGTACGGGCTTCAGCCCGTACATAAACCCAACAAAATCATTCGGGCTTTAGCCCCTGAGGTACGTTCAAAATAAACTTTCCAGCTTCCCCATTCAGACAACACATCAGAAGGTAGGTACGGGCTTCAGCCCGTACATAAACCCAGCAAAATCATTCGGGCTTTAGCCCCTGAGGTACGTCCGAATTAGATTTTTTAGCTTCCCCATTGAGACGACACATCCGAAGGTAGGTACGGGCTTCAGCCCGTACATAAACCCAGCAAAATCATTCGGGCTTTAGCCCCGTCCGAATTAAATCTTCCATCTTCCCCATTCAGACAACACATCCTATCGATAGAGCCAACTCTGCGGAAACGCGCGCATTCTCCGAGAGCCACCGCTCTGATGCTCTGTATCAGGGCACGACTTTAGTCGGGCCGTACAGGGGAAGCCAACGAGGGCTTTAGCCCCTGAGGTACGTTCTTCCGCCTCCTGACTGCGAATCTCCCTGCAGCCTGTAAATCATCTCTTGATTCCACCTGCACCCAGTCCACAAAACATCAATTCCAAAACCCGCTTTTCCTCAATCTGCACCACTTCTGCACATCACCCGCATCGCGTCGCTCACTCCTCACGCGGACTAAACTAAATCTATCCCATGGCTGAATTTACCCACCTGCATCTGCACACGGACTACTCCCTCCTCGATGGCGCCTGCGATGTCGAAAAGCTCGTGGCCCACGTCGACAAAATCGGACAAAAGGCCGTAGCCATCACCGACCACGGAAACATCTACGGCGCGGTGCATTTTTTCGAGGCTGCCAAGGCCAAAGGCGTCAAACCCATCCTGGGATGCGAACTCTATATCTGTCCCCAGGAAGACCACCGCGCCGCCCCCGAAAAAGACAAATACCACCATCTATTAGTCTTAGCCGAAAACGAAGAAGGCTACCGCAACCTCGTCCGCATCACCTCCGAAGCCTCACTCCACGGCTTCTACCGCAAGCCCCGCGTCAGCAAAAACTACCTCGCCAAACACGCCGAAGGCCTCATCGGCTTCTCCGGCTGCCTCGCCGGAGAAGTCTGCGCCAACCTCATGGCCGGCAAGTACGAAGACGCCAAAAAAACCGCCGGCCAATACCAGGAAATCTTCGGCCGCGGAAACTTCTTCCTCGAAATCCAGGACCAGGGCCTCGAACTGGAAAAGAAAATCCACGCCGACCTCTTCCGCATGGAAAAAGAGCTCGACATCCCGCTGGTAGCCACCAACGACAGCCACTACCTCTGCGAAGACGACCACCACGCCCACGAAGTCCTCCTCTGCGTGCAAACCGCGGACTCCATCCACAACCCCAAGCGCTTCAAATTCGACACCGACCAGTTCTACGTAAAAAGCGCAGCGGAGATGGAAAAACTCTTCTCCCACGCCCCCGAAGTCGTCAGCCGCACCATGCAATTCGCCGAGCGCTGCTCCTTCAAGCTCAACAAGGTAACCAACCCCTTCCCGGAATTCGCCGTTCCCCCCGGCCACACCATCGACAGCTATTTCGCCGAAGTCTGCCGCCAGGGCTTTCGCAAGCGCCTCGACACCACCATCCGCGTCCTCGGCGAGCGTGGCCTGCGCCGCCAGCCCATCGAAGACTACGAAGCCCGCCTGGAGCGCGAAATCGACTGCATCAAGCAGATGAAGTTCTCCGGCTACTTCCTCATCGTCTGGGACTTCATCAAGTACGCCCGCGAAGTCAACATCCCCGTCGGCCCGGGCCGCGGATCCGCCGCCGGCTCCCTCGTCTCCTACGCCATGGAGATCACCGACATCGACCCCCTGCAGAACGCGCTCCTCTTCGAGCGCTTTCTAAATCCCGAACGCGTATCCATGCCGGACATCGACATCGACTTCTGCATGAACCGCCGCACCGAAGTCATCGAATACGTCACCCGCAAGTACGGCAGGGAACAAGTCGCCCAGATCATCACCTTCAACACCATGGCCGCCAAGGCCGCCATCAAAGACGTAGGCCGCTCCCTCGACATGCCCTACGGCGAAGTCGACCGCGTCGCCAAGATGGTCCCCGCCACCATCGGCGTCACCATCGACCAGGCCCTGAAGGACTCCCCGCAAATGCAGGAGGCCTACGACAAAGAGCCTCAGGTAAAGGAACTGGTCGACACCGCCCGAAAATTGGAAGGATTAGTCCGCGGAGCCGGCCTGCACGCCGCCGGAGTAGTGATCGCCCCCCAGCCCCTCACCGAACTGGTCCCGGTCTGCCGCAGCAAAAACGACGAAATCGTAACCGCCTATGACATGAAAGCGGTCGAGAAGCTGGGCCTGCTCAAGATGGACTTTCTTGGGCTCACCACGCTCACCGTCATCGACGACGCGCTGAAGCTGATCGAGCGCAAGCTAGGCAGCAAATTAGATCTGTCGCTGATCCCGCTCGATGATGCCGAGACCTACGAAAAAGTCTTCCACCGCGCGCTCACCTCCGGAGTCTTCCAGTTCGAGTCCGGCGGCATGCGCGATGTGCTGCGCCGCTACAAGCCCGTCTCGGTAGAAGATCTAACCGCCCTCAACGCCCTCTACCGTCCCGGCCCGATCCAGGGCGGCATGATTGACGACTTCATCGAGCGCAAGTGGGGCCGCCGCGTCGTCAGCTACGAACTGCCCGAACTCGAAGCCCTGCTCAAGGAGACGCTGGGAGTCATCGTCTACCAGGAGCAGGTCATGCAGATAGCCAACGTGCTCGCCGGCTACTCCCTGGGCGAAGCCGATTTGCTACGCCGCGCCATGGGCAAAAAAAATCCCGAGGAGATGGCCAAGCAGCGCACCCGCTTTGTCGAGGGAGCCCTCCAGCGCAAGCACCCCAAAGACAAGGTAGTCCGCATCTTCGATCTGATGGAGCAGTTCGCCGGCTACGGCTTCAACAAGTCGCACTCCGCGGCCTACGCCCTGCTGGCCTATCACACCGCCTATCTCAAGACCCACTACCCGGTAGAGTTCATGGCGGCCTTGTTGAGCTCCGAAATCTCAAAGCCGGAAAACGTAGTCAAGTACATCAAGGAGTGCCGCGAAATGGGCATCGCCGTCGAGCCGCCCGACGTGCAAATTTCCGGCGCGGACTTCACCCCCAGTCCCACAGGAATCCGTTTCGGCCTGACGGCGATCAAGAACGTAGGCCGCAACGCCATCGATTCGATCCTGGCCGCGCGCACGGAGCACGGAGCCTTCCCCACCTTCTGGGAATTCTGCGAAAAAGTAGATCTGCGCCTGATGAACAAGCGCGTCCTCGAATCCCTCATCAAGGCCGGAGCCCTGGACTGTTTCGGCCGCCGCTCCCAGCTCATGGCCGTCGCCGACCGAGCCATGGAGCGAGCCCAGCAAGCCCAGCGCGACCTGCTAGCCGGACAGCACGGCCTCTTCGCCGGCCTGGCCGGCCTCTTCGAAAACGGAAACGGCCACAAAAGCCACGACGACCTGCCCAACACCCCGGACTGGGATGAGAACGAGCGCCTGCAAGTCGGAAAAAGAAGTCCTGGGCTTCTTCGTCTCCGGCCACCCGCTGGACAAGTACGCCGAGAAGCTGCGCAACCTGAACGTAGTCGACACCGCGACCGCATTGGAGATGAAAGCGCCCGCGCAGCAGCCCCGCCGCCGCGGAGAACAGCCCGACCCCCAAAGCCTGATCGCGATAGCCGGCGTGATCGTAGGCCTGAAAGTAGGGAAGTCGAAGCGCTCCGGAGAAATGTACGCCCAGGCCGCCCTGGAAGACACGGTAGGCAAGATCGACCTCATCTGCTTCCCGAAAGACTACGCGCGCCTCAGCGAAAGCCTGAAAATCGAAGTCCCCGTCCTGATCAAAGGAGTCCTGCGAGCCGACGACGATGAATCCGCGCCGAAGCTGTCGGTGTCGAGCGTGCAGCCCTTGGAAGACATAAAGATCAAGCTCCCGCAAAACGTAAGGATCAAGGTAAGGCTGGAAAGCGCAAGCGAAGCGATGCTGGGATCGTTGAGGGCCATGATCACCGCCGCCCCCGGCCCCGGAAGATTGATGATCAACCTGGAAAGCCGAGGCGAATACTGCGTCATGCTGGAGCCCGAAAACCTAACCGTAGGCGCCGACCGAGGC
>CAWKKM010000002.1:0-21907 GCA_963850235.1 uncultured Acidobacteriaceae bacterium
TCTTGCCACCGATCAACAACTCCATCTCGGCGCCGGGCCGGAGTTCATCCTGACCATGGAGAGCATGCCCGAAGTAGTCAGGCCGGCTTGATAACATTCGGGGTTGGGAGACGGCTAATGCTGGGGCGGATTTGCGGAGCTTGCTGTGGGTTCGTTTTGTCCGTCTGTCTTGCCCAGGAACACGCCGGAGCGGCGCAGAGTGGACCGGCGGACGCGCTGTTAGCCCAGGCTAGAACAGCGGTCCAGGCAGGCTCGTTTTCGAGCGCAGACGGTTTGGTCCGGAAATACCTTTCGCAGCAGGATGCTTCCGCGGATGGCCACTATCTGCTCGGCTACATCCTCTCTCATGAGGGAAAGCCCACGGTCTTTGGCCGAGTACACGCGCGCCGCACAACTGCGCCCTCCTACAGCCAACGACCTCAAAGTCGTTGCGGTGGACTATGTGCTCTTGGGCGATTTCGTGGACGCGGACCGATGGTTGACGAAGGCTCTCAGCTCGAATCCCTCGGACGCGGACGGCTGGTACTATCTCGGCCGCACCAAGTACAACGAGAATCGCTTTTCCGAAGCCATCGATGCCTTTGATACCTGTCTCAAGCTCGACCCGCACAACGTAAAAGCGGAGGACAACCTTGGACTGTCCTATGAGGGCCTTAATCAGACGCAACAGGCGGTCGAGGCCTTTCGAACCGCCATATCCTGGCAGAGCGACGCAAGCCAGAAAAACGCTCAGCCGTATTTGAACCTCGGAATGCTCCTGACAGAACAAGGATCGCCGGATGGCCTGGTCTACTTGCAAGAGGCAGCCGGGTTAGCGCCCCGGAATGCGAAGGCGCATGAACAACTGGGACGTGCCTATCTCACGCTCAAGCGATGGAAAGACTCGCAGGGCGAACTGGAAGAAGCCGTAAAACTGGCGCCGAACAGCTCGAGCTTGCATTATGAGTTAGCCATCAATTATCGCGATCAAGGGTTGAAAGATCAGGCAAAGAAGGAGTTCGACCGTTGCACAGAGCTGAATGCGACCCACTCCTCGGTTGACACTCCTAATCAATGAGTCTTTCTCCCGATTGGTTGAACGCCCTGTGGGTGGGTTTACAAACGGCTTCCATGTCTGTAAGTGTCACAGTGGCGGCGCTTCAGGAACAGATACCCAGGAACGTGCACGATCCCGCCGGAGTCTTTGTCATAGCAGGGTATCCATACTGGCAGAATCCGGTCGAAAGGCTAAAAGCGATCGTGGAGCTGCGCCCATCTTTTTCGGCCCATGTACGCTGTTGCGAACATGGGGCACCCGTCCAGAACCAAAGGCGTTGGTGAGGAGGTCAAGTCGCCAGGACCGCGTCCATCTAAATTAGACGGGCTCTGAAGCCCCGCTTCCCTTGGAATTCGTCGAGGACGACGTGGCGTCATGCTCACCGTAGCGCAACCGCCTGCGGGCTCTTTGCTCCCTCGGTAACCACGTACAAACGATTCACGGGAAGGTTCTTAAAAGTATCCACCTGGCCGGAAGGCCACCGCACTTCGAGTGAATCCACTACCTGCGCCTGGTCCAATCCGAAATGCAGGCGCAGGTCATTCTGGGAGTAGTAGCTGCCGCCGCTGCGTACTTCATCCACCTGCAGCAGCGCATCCGGCGACCCCTTCTGCGTCTTCGCCAGCACGCGCACCTTAGCCCCGATGCCCGTGCGGTTCGACTTGACCCCAATCACCTTCACCTTGACCCACGATCGCTTCCACTGCGAATCGCATCGTAATAGCTGCGGTAGCGAATTCACGCAATTCACGATCACATCCATATCGCCGTCGTTGTCGTAGTCGCCGAAGGCACAGCCTCGCCCGGCAGCCGGCGCAATGATGCCGGGACCGCCCTTCTCCGACACATCTTCGAAGCGGCCGTTGTGCAGGTTGCGGTACAGATACTTCCGCTCGGCGTAAGGCGCCTCGGCCTTGGAGTTGCTCACCTCCGGATATACATGGCCGTTGGTGACGAGAATATCCAACCAGCCATCGTTATCCATATCAAAAAAGCCCACGCCCCATCCCAGGTAGCGCGTGTTGATTCCCAGTCCGGCCGCGTATGTGCGATCCTGAAAATTACCTTCGCCAAGATTCGCATACAGCGAATCGGTGTCCCCGGCAAAATTTGTCTTTACAATATCCAGCTTGCCGTCGCGGTCATAATCTCCGATGGAGACGCCCATACCGGCCTGCGGCTTGCCATCGGGAGAGAGCGCCGCGCCCGCCTCAATGGCAATGTCTTTGAATGTGCCGTCTTTTTGATTCTGGTACAGCGTAGCCGCGGTCGAATCATTGGCCACGTAGATATCAGGCCAGCCGTCATCATCCAGATCAGAAACCGCCACGCTCAGGGCATAATTCCCGATGGTGTCCCAAATCCCGCTCTTCTTCGAGACATCGGTAAATGTGCCGTCGCCGTTGTTGTGGTAAAGCAAGTTCTTTCCCGCAGCGAGCCCGGGCGGCCCGCAGGCCACCATGATTCCCTTGTAGGTGCATGGTCCGGATTCCGGCAGCGGTGCAGTCTTCAAATCAAGGTCAATGTAGTTCGCGACAAACAGGTCCAGATGGCCGTCGCGATCGTAGTCGAGAAAGGCACAACCGCTATTCCATCGCGTGCCTTCCTGCTTCAGCCCGGCTTTGATGGTGACATCGGTGAATGTGCCATTGCCATTGTTATGAAACAGCGCATTCTGGCCATAGTAGCTGACAAACAGATCATCGTAGCCGTCGTTGTCATAGTCGCCCACACAACAACCTTGTCCCCAACCGCTGCGAAGCAACCCGGCCTTCGCCGTGACATCGGTAAAGGTTCCATCACGGTTGTTCTTGAAAAGATGGCACGTCGGTTCACTGTTCCTGGCAAAGCCCTCCAGACGCCAGCCATTCACCAGAAAAATATCGACCCACCCGTCATGATCGTAGTCATAGAACGCGGCGCCGCACCCGGTTGTCTCCAGCAGATATTTGTTGCTACCCACGCCACCGTAGATCGTCTTGCTATTCAGCCCTGCGGTACTGGCCACGTCCACGAAGCTGACGCCGAGCGGCGTACCCGCAATCGGCGAGACCGGGCCAGGAGGAGGCGCCACCGGCTTGGCATCGTACGATTGCGTCATGCCGCTCTGGCTTTGTTCTGCTCGCATCCCTCGAATTGCGGGCGGAGACGCTATCATCAACACTTCGCTGAAGGGCAAAACCAGGGCCGTGCGGCTGAGTGACTTGATAAACCTTCGCCGATTCATTCCGTTCCCACCGTCACTCCGGGATAGACGCGAATCCAATGCGTACGCATCGTGGCCCGCACCTTCTTACCACCGGTCGTCGAGATGATGGCGTTCGTTGGCTGCGCGGGCATGTGACAGTCAATACACTTGTCTTCAATCTTCAATTCAGGCCTTCGCGCCACCGTACAATTTTGCACCCGATGACAGGTCAGACATCTGCTCGAATATGTCGCAGCCGGCCGTTCGGGTAGGTGAACATCGTGGCAGGTCGAGCAGCTCATCGCGGGAGAGGACAAATAACACCGGCTCCTCTTAAGGAGTCCCACCTGGTTGCCATGGACTTCCGGTTGTATCGTGGCATCCACCGGAACCGGCCGCAAATAACCATCCAGCGGCTGGCCGGGAAGATAAGAAAACGCAGGCGCCAACTCCTGCCGCCCCGCCCCACTATGACACAACGCACACAAGTCCAATTGCCTGTCCCGCGAAAACCGCACTGGATTCAGGATATCCTGATCGGCTTTTCCCGCGCCGCGAGAAGCCACATGCTCCCCACCCGGGCCGTGGCAGGTCTCGCAGGATATCCCGGGCACCAAGCTCGCCCTGTCGTAGTGATTGCTTAGGGGGTCCGGCGAAAGCGCCACGATCGCAGTGGCATGGCATTCCAGGCATCGCGGATAAATCGCTCGCGAAAAGTTCGCGGTCTTGTCCTTAAATCCGGGACTGTTGATCCACTGGCGCCCATCGGTCCAGTAGCTCAATGGCAGTTCAAACAGTTGATTGTCCAACCAGTAAAGGTAGCTTTGCCCTCGTTTGCCGGAACCGGTGACCACGTCGATTCGTTCACCATGCGATTGCTCATGCCCCGGGATGCCCGCGATGGCTGTCTGGTAATAGCCTCCGTCCTTTACCTCCATGCGGAAGGAAAGTCCTGGGCTGCTGCTCCCAGGAACGGCATCTACAACCGTGAGCGTGCTTCCGCGCCCGCTGAACGATCCAATGATTGACTCCGGACCCGCTAACCGTGAGGTGAGGTGGTGGGACGTGGACTGATAAGAGGTGCTGTATTGCTGATGGCAGCCCTGGCAGGCGCCATCTCCCACCATTTTCGGCTCGGCCGCTGCACGGGGCGGTACGATCTGCCCCGGCTGAGGCGCGCCGGGCAACTGCTGTCCTTCCGATCCCATCGCAAGAGAGAGGATGCCGCCCACAACGCAGAAAAGGGCGAAGCTGCCAACTCGAGCCATGCCACGTTCTACTCCCGGAGCCGCGAAGGTTTTGTAGCAATGGACCTGAACAAATCGCTTAGCTACCGCTTGACGAATGATAACCGCGAAAGGCCTTGACGGGAGCAATGGACGGCCAGCATCATAGCTGCTATAAGCGCTTAGCAAAGGTGGACCATCCAATGACTCACCAACCGGCCCGTTTCAACTTCGCCTCCGCCCCCGACAGTTGGGGGGTTTTAGACTACCCCGGGCCATCCTGGGAGCAGAGCTACCAGAAGATGCTGGATGAGATGGTCATAGCCGGCTACACCGGAACCGAGCTGGGTCCGTACGGCTTCCTGCCGACCGATCCCAAAGTGCTGGAGACCGAACTCACCAACGGAAATTAAAGCTGTTGGGTTCCTTCGTTCCCGCAGTTTTGAGCGACCCCGCTTCCACCAAGGTCGTGGTCGACCACGTGCGCAAGGTGGGTGGACTGTTGTCCGCGTTGGGAGCCCCCTTCCTCGTCCTTGCCGACGCGCAGTCTGAAGAGCGAGACCGAATTGCAGGGCGTGTTCCCGCCGACGGCAGCAAGGGTTGGAATGCGGATCAATGGAAGCAGGTGGCGAAAGTAGTCGCGGAAGCTGCCAAGGTAACCGAAGACTTTGGCTTGGACCTGGTCTTTCATCCTCACGTGTCCACCTACGTAGAGACCATGGAAGAGACCGAGCAATTCTTCGACGTTACCTCGGCCACTGGCATAGGACTTTGCCTGGACACCGGGCACTGTGCCTACGCGGGAGGCGATTCCGCCAAGGAAGCGGAAAAATACCGCGACATACTTCGTTTCGTTCACATCAAGGACATCGATGAAACCGTTCTGGCCGAAGCGCGCCGCAAAGAACTGAATTTCGAGCAGGCAATCGAGCTCGACGCTTTCACCATCATCGGACAGGGCTCCATCGACTTTAAGGGATTCTTCCGTGTGTTGGAGAAGAACGGGTATTCCGGCTGGCTGGTGGTAGAGCAGGACGTGAAGTTCGGCGCCACTAAGATCCCGCCAGTGGAAAGCATCGCTGCGAGCCTCCGCTATTTGGAACACGTCGTCGGCGCTTTGGTCGCCTAGCCGCCAAACTCTGTCCCGCAGGCCTACGGGCTCGAGGCCGATTTCTCACGCGGATTCTTCAGACCGTACAATACGGGATGACGGCGAGTGATGCCCAGGCAGGGATTTGCATGAGCTCGTCTACTATGAGATTGGGCTCATGACCGCCATCCGCAGTGTCAGCCGCAGATCCTTCGAACGCACACTCGCCAGCGCCAAGCGGACCATGGTGCTGAGCGAGATCGTGAGCCTGGCGATCGATAGCTTCCGCACCAACAAAGTACGCGTCATGCTCACTTCGCTGGGTATGGTCATCGGCTCGGCCTCGCTCATTCTGGTGGTAACCGTCGGACTGACAGGCAAACAGTACATCCTCCATTTAATCCAAGCCATCGGGACCAACATGGTGGAAGTGGAATACTCCGGCGGCGGCCCCGGATCGAGTGCGCAACACGACTTCCGCACCGACTACTTAACCCGTGCGGATGAGACCGCGGTCCTGGAGCAGGTACCGTCTGTCGCCTACTCCTCGCCGATGCTGCAGATGCATGACCGGATCGCCTTCGGCAATGGCGTATCGAAAGACATTCTTGTGCTGGGCGTCTCCCCGCAATACCGCCAGGTGCGCAACCTCATCCTGATCGCAGGACGCTTCTTCGATGAGGAGGACGATGCCAGCCACGCCAAGGTGGCCGTCGTGACCGAGCCATTTGCCCGGCAAAAGTTCGGCACCATCAATGCGGTCGATCGAACTTTTGAGATCAAGGGCATTCCATTCACCGTCATCGGCACGTTCAAGGAAGCCGTGGATACGCTCGGCCAAACAGAAGTGGCCGATCAAACCATTCTCATCCCCTACTCCGTTGCGCGCTACTTTACCGGGACCAATGACATCAAGAAGATTTTCTTTTCTGTGCGCGATACAGGCGATGTAGAGCTGGCGAAGAAACAAATCCTGCAGGTGATCCATTCCCGGCACCAGCCCAGCTCGGTCTACGATGGGCAGACGTTAACCGAACTGCTGAGTACAGCGGCGCAGATTGCCAATGCGTTGACTCTTGTCCTGCTGCTGGTATCGTCGGTGACCCTTGCTGTCGGCGGCATCGGGATCATGAACATCATGCTGGCGAACGTACGTTCGCGCATCCGGGAAATCGGCATCCGCAAGGCGCTTGGGGCCACGTACCGCGAAATAAAGCTGCAGTTCCTGATCGAAGCGGTCTTCATTTCGCTCAGCGGTGGCGTCGTCGGTACCATCCTCGGCTTGGCGGTTCCCTATTCGGTCAGACTTTTTACGTCGTACCGCATCCCGATATCCGGACTTTCCGCAATCATCGCTCTGGCTGCAGCAACGCTGGTGGGCGTGGTTTTCGGCACTCTTCCCGCCACCCGTGCGGCACAATTAGATCCCGTCGAGTCGCTTAAGTTCGAGTAGGCGCGACTGAGCTACAACCACGCGGTGAGAAAACGCGCCGCGCTGCCGCGCATTTTCAGCTCATCGCTGCGCTCGCTAAAGTAGCGTGCATTGATCTCGGCGGCGCCTAAATCCTCGATGCTTTGAAAGCGCGAGAGCTCGGCCGCAATCTCGGGTGGGGTAAAGAACAGCTGGAAGGGCTCCCCAGCTTTTTCAACCCGCGACGCCAGCGAATCGAGCGCCATCCGTTCCAGCATGGGGAGGGTGGACCGCGGTTGTCCGTAATCCAGGGTCAGACCGCTTCCAGGACGCTGGGCGGAGATAAAGCCGAGCGTAGCCCGAAAGGTTTCCAGTGTGAGGTAGGGAACCACGCCGAGCCACGCGAAAAAAGCGGGCGCCTGACTGTCGAAGCCGGCGGAATCAAGTTCCTCCGCCAGCGACTGGCGCTCAAAATCAACCGGCGTGTAGGCGATGCTATCCGGAATGGCAATGTTGTTCCGCTGCAACAGCTCGCGCTTCCACTGCTGGGTAGCTGGATGATCGACTTCAAAGACGCGAAGCTTTGCAAAGGGATTCCGATAACCGAAGGTGTCGAGACCAGCGCCCAATAGAAC
Organism: uncultured Acidobacteriaceae bacterium; assembly: GCA_963850235.1. Classification (GTDB taxonomy): domain Bacteria; phylum Acidobacteriota; class Terriglobia; order Terriglobales; family Acidobacteriaceae; genus PALSA-350. The sequence goes on from CAWKKM010000002.1 coordinate 7,587, forward strand.
GTACTGTTCGACGCCGCGCGAAACCGCCTGTTTCAGGTTATCTTCCGCATAGCGGCTGCGGGCCACCAAAAACGCACGGAGCCCGGTCGAGAAAGGCCGGTCGGGCCGCAACGGAGTTCGCCGCAATTGCTCCGCATAGGTCTCCCCGAGAATACCCACAGCGATCGGATCATCGAAGACCACCGGCGAGTCATAAATCTGGTGAGCCGCACGCCGCAACGCCACGCTGAGTGCAGTCCTCGATGCAACCGCCTGCTCCATAGAAACAATTTACACGGCGAGGAACGTTATCAGCGCTCTCCCAACACACAACGAGCCTGATCCATCCGGAACAGGCTCATGGTGCGTCAAATACGAGTCTGATCAGACCTGTCGAACCCGGCCGCGGGTGACGAGACGGAGCAGCAGGGTGAGAATCACCGCACCGATAACGGCGACGATGATGGTATAAATCAAGCCGCCGGACCCTGCGAAACCAAGGTGCGACATAATGAAGCCGCCCGCTAACGCCCCCAGGATGCCGACAACGATGTCCATGAGGGGCCCATAGCCTCCGCCGCTCATGATCTTGCCTGTGAGCCAACCTGCGATGAGGCCGACGATAACCCACCAAATCAAACCGAACATAGTTTCCTTCCTTTATGCTGCTTCTTGGAATGATGTTCCCGGGGGAGGAGCAAGGATGCACCAAACCGTGCTGCCCATCCTAGACCTATGAGAGGCACTCTGCACAGCCTAAGTTGTAATAGCCCGGACTTATTTCTGTATCTACTTATCTCAGGAGTTCGACAAGTATGAAGCTTGCCTTCCTCACCCTCATGATCTGTCTGCTAAGTGCTCCCTTGCGCGCTGAATTGCGGCTTGCCAGCGTCATTACCGATCACGCGGTCCTGCAGCGCGATGCGCCTATCCATGTGTGGGGTGAAGCCTCGCCGGCGGAGAAGATCACGATTACTTTTCACGGTCAATCCATCGCCACCACCGCAACAAGTCTGGGCCTCTGGGAGGTATGGCTTCAACCGGAGGCCGCGGGCGGTCCCTTCACCCTCACCATCCACGGCAGCTCTGAGCTAACTCGCTCCGATCTGTTGGTGGGGGATGTATGGTTTGCCTCCGGGCAATCCAACATGGAAATGCCGCTTGCCGGATTTCCCCCGTCCGCTCATGTAACCAACGCTGAGCAGGAGATCGCCCAGGCCGACTTGCCCCAGGTACGCCTGCTGCGGGTGGAGCATCAATCGTCGGATTCGCCTCTGGCCAGCTTCTCCGGCGTGTGGCAACCGTGCACCCCGGCGACCGCAAAGGATTTCTCCGCCGTTGCCTACTTCTTTGCTCGCGAGATCAGCCGGCGGGAGCACATCCCCATCGGGGTCATCGATTCCTCCTGGGGAGGCACACCGATTGATTCGTGGATCAGCCTGGACGCACTCTCCGCCGATGCCTCGCTGATGCCCGCCTTCGCCGCCCGTGCCCACTTCGCTGACATGCAAACCCATCTCAGCCTCATCGAATCTGCGGAGAAGAGAGCCGATGCCGAGGCTGCTGCCCATCACCTTCCCGAGCCCTCGCATCCGTGGCATCCCGATCCGGTGTCGTGGATCCCGGCAGGCCTCTACAACGGGATGGTCGCTCCCTTAACGCCATACGCCATCAAGGGCTTTCTGTGGTACCAGGGGGAGACCGACAGCGCCGGTGATCGCGCGAACCTGTACGCGAAGCTCCTCCCCACGTTGATCGCCGACTGGCGACAGCAGTGGGGCCAGGGCAACCTGCCCTTCCTGTTTGTGCAGATATCGAGCTTCGATTCACCGGGGGAAAACTGGGGCATCATCCGCGATAGCCAGCGCCGTAGCCTGCACGTGGCCAACACTGGTATGGCCGTCACACTGGACGTTGGAGAGCGCGACAACGTGCACCCGCCGGACAAGCAAACCGTAGGCGCACGCCTCGCTCTGGCTGGCCGGGCCCTGGCCTACGGAGAAGCGGAGCTGAAGTACCGCGGTCCGCTCTACCGCCAAACTACACGGGATGGCAGCGCGCTCGAGGTCTGGTTCGATCACGCGGAAGGGCTGCACAGCAGCAGCGGGGAGCTCAAAGGCTTTGAGGTGGCAGGCACGGATGGCCACTTTGTCACTGCGACAGCGAAGGTGCAGGGCACATCGGTTCTGGTCTCATCGCCCGCGGTTACGGAGCCAGTCCAGGTTCGTTACGCCTGGCAGAACTTCACCGATGCCAACCTGTACAACGCGGTTCCCCTGCCGGCCTCTACATTCGTCGCGCAGGTACCGTGATCCATGGTAGCTGTCCACATTGGGCGTCCGCAGATATGGTTTGTTGGAACTGTACGTTTCGCAATCGCGATGTTGTGCCCCAGACACAAAGCCTGCAGAGACGTGCCAGAAACGGTAGGGCCTTTAGGTCTGCGTGAAAACGCGAAGACAGATCTCAGATGGGAACCAGGCCCGTAGGTCTTCGCGATCCAAACGTCAGCCCAGCCCGGAAGGGCTGGGACATCATTTTCAACATCATCCGACCGTAACGGAGGCGCGGCACCGGCAGATGATGTTGTGCCGCGCCTCTGGCGCTCAGATCGTGGTCATCCGTCTCCCAGCCCTTCCGGGCTGGGCTGACGGTGTAGATTGCCGACCATCGGGCCTGGTTGCGATCTGAGATTGACTTCCGTGTTCTCACGCAGCGGCTAAAAGCCCGTCCCATGCAGGTCTAGCCAACGTACCGGGCAGATAGGCACCCGTACCCTGTCAGAAACATGGCGGCATTCCGGCCACCCTGTCTTCTACGGACCGTGAGATACGAGCGACATGTACCGCCAAAACTAAATTGACTAGAGGACAGGCACTAGCGTCGTCCGCCACCACCACCAGCTCCCGACTGCATCGAGGAGTGAGCTCCGCCACCCCCGCCACCTTGCATGCCTCCACCGCCGCCACCGTAGGAGGAGTGGCTCGATTGCATCCCTCCACCGCCGACATTGGACGAGTGATTCGATTGCATGCCGGCAGGGGAGTTTGGCCTGGCGGACAAACTTGTTCCAACGTTGCCCGCTCTTGCGGCCCCTTCCGCATTGCCCCGTGAAGCGCCGCCATAGTAAACGTTGGTGGTGGCCATTCCGCGCTGTGTCGTCTGACCAGAGAAACTATTCAGCTTGCCCAGACTCCCACGAGGCACACCCATGCCGGCTGAATTATTGCGGAACACAAACGTGTCCTTCTCGCCCAGACCGGAAGCAGGCATCGACTTGAGATTTACACCCACCAGAGAAGAATCTCGCGCTGGTCGGTGGATGCATCGGCGGGTGGGGACGATTGGCAGCGAATGAATTCTGGAAACCCTGCTGTCCAGGTTGCCCGACCCAGTTGTTGTTTGCCAATCCCATCCAGGTACCCCCTGGACGCCAACCCCAGCCGACTCCCTGGCAGAAAGACCAGCTGCCGTAGTGGTACGGGGTCCAGCCCCAGGGATAAGGCGACACCCAGGAATACCCCGCGCTCGGATAGTACGCCCAGGCTCCGCTCGCGAACGGATCCCAGCTGGCGCTGGTAAAGTACGGCCGCCACATCGAACCGCCGCACCCGTTAATGAAGCTTCCGTAATAATTCATGTCGTTGATGCCGTACGAGTAGGGCGAGTTTCCGAACGAAGACGCGTTGGCGTAGCTCTTGTGATACTGCACTGCATCGCTATCCCACTTGTCGAGCGGCTCTTCCACTACGTTCTTGGCAATCACGGGCGGGTTTTGCGCCGCCAGGTTGAAGGTCATGGTCTTTTTCTTGCCCACAGTGACTGGGCCGGACGGTTCCTCGACCAGCGCCTCACCGTGCAACACGGCCAGGTTTGCCTCGGTCGGCGTTAATTGCAGGCGGACGTGACTGTCCGGCGGCAGGCTGACCGTTTGCTGGCCAAATTTAACGGTGAATTCGTTGCCCTTGGTGTTGATCAGGCTCACGTAGACAGTGCCCTGCAGCACGGTGATAGAGGATGATTTAGCTCCGGATGGGAGCAGCTCAAGCTTGGGAAATTCGATCTCGGAGTTCAGACCCAGGCGGATGGTGCTGTTGTCTTCAAATTCCACCTCCGCTACGCCATCGGCCGTCTTCAGCTTGCTTCCCTCAACCACGGGAAGGTTCGCCATTGCCGCTTCGAACCCCTTCGCCGTTTGCCGGTCCATCTGCACTGCGCCCTTGACCTCGCTGAGGCGGACGATGCGAACCTTGGAGTTGGCGGAAACGGTAGCGGCAGGTTGCGGGCTGGCAACCGCATCCGGACTGGCAACAGCGTCTGGGCTGGCAACCGAATCGCTGCTGGCCGGTGCACTTGCTGGGGTGGTGGCCTCTTGCGCTCTGGACGATAGTCCGAGGAGCATCAGTGCCGATAGAGCCGCTGTGCTGATGGCAGATTTGGTATTCATGTCCGCCTCCTTTTCAAATTCCGGCAGGGGACTTTTCTTTCGTCTGTATGTTTTCGAAAGGGCGGGGAGCCTTCCGTCCGGTTTCCTGCGCACCGGGGTGACGGAACGGATGTTAGCACCTTTACCTAGCGGATTGCGAGCACCTTGTTCACGGGACCAAACTGCATTCCCCCGGGTTATTGGACCGGTTATCGGGTCTGACGTTAGCGAGGGGCGAGCGTGATGTCCATCTGGTAAAAGCGGAAGAAATTCTCCTCCCCCGGGGCGTCGCAGGCGACTTTCTTGTACCGATCCAGTACATCGATGGCAAAGTCGAGACGGTCGGGTTCCGGCAGATGTTGGGTCCACTCCACGAAAGTGACGCCTCCGAAGGCCAGGAAGGCAGCGCGCGACTGAAAGTCCCAGGCCTTGGCTTCGACCTGGATCCGCCGCACCTCAAAACCGTTCTGCTTAGCCAATTCCCCGTATTGCTCAGATGTCAGGTGGAGATAGGGATCGCGGAAGCTGTGGAAGTAGCTGCTCCAGCGTGGAGAGAGGCGGGTTTCTTCGAGTACGTCTTCCAGGCTCTTCCGCGGCCCTCTCGGCACCAGGCGCAATTGAGCGAGGCCGCCGTCTTTCAAAGTGGCACGTAGGGAGAGAAGCGCCCGATCCTGCTCCGGAATCCAATGCAGTGCATTGAACGAGACCACCAGATCGAACTCGTGGTGGTACGGCAATTGCCGGGCGTCTGCCACCGCAAATTGAAGATTTGCATGAAGAGCGGCATGTGCCGCGGCAAAGGCAATCATGTCCGCGGAGGCATCGACGCCAACTACTGCGCCATGGGGAACGCGGGCGGCAATTTCAGCCGTCGTCTTTCCGTTCCCACAACCTACATCGAGGATTCGCTCGTTGCCCCTGAGGTCAAGCAGCGCAAGGACCTCTTCCGCCATCGCCGCCTGCAAGGTGGAGATCCGAGCGTACTCCGATGCATTCCATTCCGTCATACCTTTGCATTCTCGATGGACGCGAAGACAAAGGCAACGTTGGAGTTGCTTAGACCAGGATTGCGGATGCGTTGGAGGAAAGTACGAGCCACTCGGGATCGCCCGCGATGTGTTTCAGGCGAAGTATTTCTTCCCCGACGAGCAGGTCGTAGTCACCCAAACCAATCTGTTGATCGGCTTCAGCGTCGATCGAGTGCACAACGGTTTTCTGTCTCAGGAAGGAGCCATTGGCATCCGTTGTTTGCACCAGCTGCTGGCTGATTTTGTAGCTCACATAGACGACAGGTCCTCGCTTGCCCGTCGGCATCAGTCTTCCTTTTCCGTAACCCAATTCCATAGTCTCTTCAACCTCATCTCGCCACAAAGGCATACACAGCTATAGACAGTTTTTGTGGCGTGCGTCATCCCCCGAAAGGGGAAGTGGGTGCGATGGGCGCTGAGGTGCGGACGGAGGGTTACACCAGTGGCAGTAAAGTGGTACCGGCAGCTACCCCGCGGGACGGGGGTGGACTCCGGTAGCCATGGAGAGAGGGAAGGGATTCAACCCGGCCCGCCACAATATGACCGCGAAGGCGAGCAGGGTATAGATCTGGCCGATAACTGCCGACCAGGCAATGCCGGCAGCGCCGAACCGAGGGGCAAGCAGCAATGCAGCGAAGATGTTAACCAAGGCAGCAGTGAAGTTTACGATGTTGAACTGGCTGTCCAGTTGGCTGGGCAGAATCAGTTGGAAGGTGATCACGGTACACAGGCCCGTCAGAGGAATCCATAGAGAGAAGACGCGCAACACCGGGACCGCTTCTTCGAAAGCCGGCCCCAACGCCAGGTGTACCAACAGCGGAGCTCCGAGAAAGATTGCCAAACCGAAGACGAGACCCAAGCCGCCGAGAAAGAGCAGGCTGAGCCTTACTGTTTTCAAGGCGTCCTGCGGATTGTTCTTCGCCAGCTGCGTCAGCTTTGGGTAAAGGGCCTGGTTCACCGGCCACATCCCCTGCTGAAATACACGGGTGATCTTTTCAGCGCCGGCGTATTCACCCAGCACGGCGACCGGGGCGACCGAACCTAGTACCAGCCGGTTCACTGACCCGGAAAGGCCCTGCACCGCCCGAAACAGGAACATCGAACCACCCAACCGCAGCGCATCCCACATCGAGGATGGGGTTGGCCAGCGAAAGCCCACCTCGCGATAGGCCAGCACCACAGTGACTCCATGGGCCACCACACAGCCCACACACTGGGCCGCCATCACCTTCCAACCGTCGTCCGGCTTATGCACCAGTACAAAGATGCTCAGGGTGGCCATGACCTTGCCACCGATCTCCAGCGCACTGGCCAGACGCATGCGCTCCAGACCCTGGAAGAACCACAGCATGTTGATGCCCTGGCAGACGCCCCAGATGGTGCTTGACCAAAACAGCGCCAGCGACGGAGCAACGTGGTGGGTAAAACGCCGGGAGAACAGAGCCCCCGCGATGCACACCACGGCCAGAAGAGATTTGGCGCCCAAAACACCGGAGATGAGCGCGGACAAACGCTGCGGGGCATCGCGCTGCCGCGACGTTTCTCGCGAGGCCGAGATATCGAAGCCATACTCCACCACGCTGGCAATGACCACGCCGATGGCCTGGGCAAATATGACGACTCCCCATCCGGATGGGCCTAACACGCGCGCCAGGTAGGGGAAGGTCAATAGAGGCAAGGCGTAGGTGCAAGCCTGCACCCCATACAGCGCAATCACATTGTGAACGAAGCTGTTGCGAAGCAGCTTGCCGGGGCTAAGTTTCGATCGGAAACTACTGCTGTTAGAGGTTTGAGCGCCATGCTTATAGGTGTGCGGCAGCAGTTTCATCGCCATCCTTGCCAAGTTTGAGCTTCACCGGCGAACCGGGGCTGCAACCGCTTCAGCGCGCGCGCCAAACGCCAGCCTTTTTCCGGACATGGCTTTGTCAACAGAACTGCACCGCGCCGGTATGGGAAATATCGGCGGAGCGCACGGTGACTTTAGTGAGGGTTTTGGCCGTTTAGAGCCGGTCTCGCACCATCGCTGGCTGTGGCGCGGTGGGGAACCGCTATCGGCACTGCCTGAGCAACGCGTGCCTCTGCGTCCGCCAGCTTTTCTCGTAAGCGAAGCTTCATTTGCTGATTTCCGGCGGCGGAAGCCAATGAGGGCACAAGATTCGCTGAACGCGGTGGGCGACCAGCCGCGGGCGCAGCTGGAGCGAAGGGATTCAATCCCGCTCGCCAGAGTATGAATGAGAAGGCAGCCAGGGTGTACAACTGCGCGCTGACCGCCGCCCATGCAATGCCGATAGCGCCAATTCTGGGTGCAAGCAACAGTGCGGCGCCGATGCCGAGCACCCCGGCAGTGACATTGACGAAGTTAAATTGATTGTCGAGATGATTCGGTAACAGCAACTGAAAGATGATTACGGTTGTCAGCGCGATCAACGGAATCCACAGAGAGAAAACGCGCAGGACCGGCACTGCGTCCTGAAAGGCTGATCCCAGGACCAGGCGGACAAGCAACGGAGCGCCGAAGAAGATAACCAAACCCAAAAAGGTACCCAGGCCGCCGAGAAAGAGCAGACTGAGCCTAACCGTTTTCAAGGCACCGTTGGGATTGTTTTGCGCCTGCTGGGTTAATTTCGGATAAAGGGCCTGGTTCACCGGCCACATCCCCTGCTGGAATACGCGGGTGATCTTTTCAGCGCCGGCGTATTCACCCAGCACGGCGACCGGGGCAACGGAGCCCAGCACCAGCCGGTTGACTGACCCGGAAAGGCTCTGGACTGCCCGAAACAGGAACATCGAACTACCCAACCGCAGCGCATCCCAGACCGACGAAGGGGTTGGCCAGCGAAAGCCCACCTCGCGATAGGCCAGCACCACCGTGACCCCGTGGGCCACTACACAGCCCACACACTGGGCCGCCATCACCTTCCAACCGTCGTCTGGCTTACGCACCAGTACAAAGATGCTCAGAGTGGCCATGACCTTGCCACCGATCTCCAGCGCACTGGCCAGACGCATGCGCTCCAGACCCTGGAAGAACCACAGCATGTTGATGCCCTGGCAGACGCCCCAAATGGTGCTTGCCCAAAACAGCGCCAGCGACGGGGCAACGTGGTGGGTAAAGCGCCGGGAGAACAGAGCCCCCGCGATGCACGCGATCGCCAGCAGAGATTTGGCGCCCAAAACACCGGAGATGAGCGCGGACAAACGTTGCGGATCATTGCGCTGCCGCGACGTCTCCCGCGATCCGGAAATATCGAAGCCATACTCGACCACGCAGGCGATCACATCGCCGATGGCCTGGGCAAACACGACGACTCCCCATCCCGATGGGCCTAACACGTGGGCCAGGTAAGGGAAGGTCAATAGAGGCAAGGCGTAGGTGCAAGCCTGTACACCATACAGCGCAATCACATTGTGAATGAAACCGCGGCGGCGCAGTTTCTGGGAATTTGCAGTGGGGCTATCTTCGATGAGAGTTCCGGAACCAGGTCGAGCGGAACGTCGCAACAATTTCAGCGCCATTCCTCGCATGGTGGGGCCTGGGTCTCCGGTCCAGATACATAGCTAGTTAAGACGGTTTAGGCCGTCGACGGGATACCTAGAATGGGTAATTACCGATGCCCCGGTTTGGACGCACTTTTGTATCAGTAGAGGACACCAACGCAGTGGAAAGGGCGCGGGTTGCGCCGTGCCCTTTCGTACGGATTTCCCCCCGCCACGTTCGATCTACGGTGTCTTCGCAGGAGGAGTCAGGAATTTATCGACATTACTTTTATCAACCAGGGATACTCCGGTGTCGACAAAAGCGGGTAAGGGCGACGATGCATCCGAACCGTAGTCCCGGGCCAGGGGTTTGAGGGGGTAGTGGTGGAGATCATCCAGCGCCTTGAGACCAAGAAAAGCCATGGTGAAAGGTTTTTGGGAAATGGTGGCCTGGATGGTGCCTTCCTTGACCAGCTGGAGTGTCGCTTGGTCAACGTCCATCCCCATCAAGATGGCGCCTTCCGGCTTGGAACGTTTGAAGGCCTCGCCGACATCCTTGCCGGAGGAAGACTCCAGACTTATGTAGGCATTTATTTTGGCCGGCCCCGAACGCGCAAAGTATTCCTGCGCCTTATCCATGGCCGCCGTGGATTGTCCCTTCATGTCGAAGACCTCGACGATTTTGATGCCGGGATAATTCGAAAACACATCTTTGTATCCCTTGAGCCGCTCCTCGAGATTAGGCTGGCCTGGCATGGTGAAGAAGACCACGTTGCCCTTGCCGTTCAATTCGGCTGCCACGCGTTGGCCACCCAACCGCCCCGCTTCCAGATTGTTGGTACCGATGAAGTAGAGACGCTGGCTATCTGGGGCATCGGAGTCCATGGTGATTACCGGGATGCCGGCGGCCATTGCCTTGTTGATTTCAGGCCCCATAAGGCTTGGATCGGAAACGGACACCAGAATGCCAGCCGGCTTTCTAGCGACTGCGGCGCGAAACTCATCTACTTCCACGGCAGGAGTAAACGTATCGGGGCCGCGCATGTCTTCGGTCACGCCGTACTGCGCCGCGGCTCTGGTAAACCCCTCGTGTGCTGACTGCCAATACGGCAAACCAATGTTGGTGGCGATCAGGAAGTACTGCTCAGATTTGCTGTGGCGCTCACATCCGCCTAGAAACATGGGGAGGGCCAGCGCCAATGTCACCAGGAGAACCTGCTTTTCCGGCATCTTCATCGTCAACCTCCAGGTACCGGGAGAGCCTCGCGAAACCGGGCATCCCGGTAAGGCGCCGAATTCTACTCCTAAACATTCGGACTCTGCAAAGAGCCGGCGTTAACTAAAATGCAGTAGGACGGGCTTAGCGTGTGCGAGTACCTGACGAATGCAAACCGAGTCCCACAGAGCCTGCCCTGAGCTTGTCGAAGGGGACGGCTAACGTAGCCGAGAACGCAGTCCTATAAGCGCTAACTAAATTTGTGATATTTTTCTTCAAAACCCGGCAAAATCGTCGATTTTTTGGGGGTTTCGAAGAAGAACACGATTTCGAGATCACACATCCTCTTCGGCCCTGCCAGGGCTCGTCTATTTATCATGAAGCATCATGAAAGTATTGGTTACGGGAAGCTCCGGGCACCTTGGTGAGGCCCTGGTTCGCACGTTGCGGGATCTGCAATATCAGGTGGTTAGCCTGGACATACTTGAGTCGCCGTTTACGACGCACATCGGCTCCATTACGGACCGCGCCTGGGTGCGCCGTTGCATGCATGGCGTTCAATCCGTCTTCCATGCAGCAACGCTGCACAAACCTCATGTTGCTACCCACAGCCGGCAGGACTTTATCGATACCAACGTGACCGGCACGCTCAACCTGCTGGAAGAGGCCGCGGCAGCCGGCGCCGGATCCTTTATCTACACCAGTACGACCAGCGTGTTCGGCGATGCACTGGCGCCTCCTCCAACAGCTCCCGCGGCATGGATCACGGAAGAAGTGAGGCCTGTTCCCAGAAACATCTATGGCGTGACCAAGGCCGCAGCCGAAGACCTGTGTGAATTGTTCTTCCGCAACCAGGGCCTGGCATGCATCGTGCTGAGGACCTCGCGGTTCTTCCCCGAGGATGATGACAACCGTAAGGTGCGGCAAGAATACTCAGGCGCAAATGCGAAGGCCAATGAGCTCCTCTATAGGCGAGTCGACATTGAAGATGTTGTCAGCGCACATCTGCTGGCCGCGGAAAGGGCCTCCGCCATCGGTTTCCGCAAGTACATCATCAGTGCAACCACTCCGTTTCTCCCGGACGACCTCGCGGGCCTGCGCGCCAACGCAGACGAAGTGTTACGGTTACGTGTTCCGGAGTATGAGGCCGAATATGAGCGGCGGCAATGGAAGGCGTTTTCAAGTATCGATCGCGTTTACGTGAATGAGCGCGCGCGGACCGAGTTAGGCTGGCGACCGCAGTATGATTTCCAATCGGTGGTCAAGCGACTGCAGGCAGGCGATGACATGAGAAGCGCCCTGGCACAGCTGGTTGGATCCAAGGGCTATCACGCCCAGGTATTTTCCGAAGGACCGTATCCGGTGGAATGACCATGTTATATGCCCGGCACCCTTTCCACAATTAAAGAGCTGAAGCACTTACGCTTGAAGTGCGCGCGAATTTAAAACAAGCCTATGAGTACGTCTCGCACCATGACCGGAGGATGGGTCAACCGCAAAACAATGCCGCGCGGACCGAATGGCCGCGGCCTTTGCCGTTGGTGCACATTGGAAGTGCCGGCTCGCCGCTTCACGTTCTGTTCAGACTACTGCGTGCACGAGTGGAAGCTGCGTTCGCAACCCGGGTACTTGCGCGAACACATTTTTAAGCGAGACAAGGGAGTGTGCGCCCACTGTGCCGCGGACACAATCAGGGAGCACAGCAAGCTTAAGCGTTCACGAGGCTTTGCGCGCGAAACCCTGATGCGGCATTGGGGACTCAAAACGCGCGTCCGCAAAAGTCTTTGGGACGCCGATCATATTCTGCCTGTAGCGGAAGGGGGCGGCGAGTGCGACCTCGATAACATTCGAACCCTTTGCCTTCGTTGTCACCGCTCGGTCACCATGCAGTTCCGCGAACGAATTCGCCGCGCCAAAGTAGCTGCCATGCTCGCCGCAGAGTCTAAAAAAGCCGCGCGATAGAGCCGGCTTTTCAATTTCGCTGGGCGCCCCCCCGAGCGCCCAGCCTGGAACGGGTTCGTTTTCTCCGTCCACTATCGTGTGATGCAAATCTTTTGTAAACGTTGTGCACGAAGCCAAAAATGAGTTTACGTATTCGGACCACAATTTGAAGACACGGAAACGAATGCTGGTGGCAAAGTTACTAAAGTTGCTGCACCTCTGCGAGCACGCGGCGTACGGTGGTCGCGATGCGCTCGAGCATGCCACTTGCATCGGCGACAAGTGTTTGGGTGTCGTCGGATAGGTGCGGGTGTGTGTTTAGCAGATGAAGCGTGAAGGTCATCGCAGCTAACGGATTGTTGAGCTCATGTGCCAGGTGATTGATCAACAAATATCGTGCTTCCCATGCGCGCACTTTCTCTTCCGCAGCCTGTAGTTTCCGCTGTTCGGTCAACTCCACGACGTAAGCCGACCACTGCAAAGGTTCTGCGCTGAGGCGCACGGCTCCAATGAGAAATGGCACGGAAGAACCATCGGGCAACAAGTATTCTTTTTCGTAGGGGACACAGGTACCAAATTCGCGAAGCTGCTCCATAGCGCTCGCATCGAGTGCGCGAAATTTTTCCGGGGTCATCGCGGGCCAGTCGATCTTCCCCTCCGCCAGGCTGGCACGAGTGTGACCGATCATGCGCAGAAAGGCGTCGTTGCCGTCGATGATGCGGTGCTCGTCGGCGATCGCGACACCAAGGTATGGCGACTGGTACAACAACGAAAAAGATGTTTGTAGCGAACGCGGAATTTGCGACTGGTAAACCCGGATGGATATTTCCGCATCCGCTTGAAGGGTCTCGCCGATCTCCAGGATGTCGCCCACCAGGGTACTGAGATCTACTCCAAAGAGGTTCTCGTGAATGGTTGTGGTGAGCACGTGTTGCAGCACACGCGTCTCACGCAATATCTGCGGAATGGTGTAACCCTGCTGATAACGCACCTTACCGTGTTTTCTTGCTGCCTCTGTCGCAACGTCGCTCAGCTCTTCCTGGGGGCCTTCCAGACGCCGGATCAGTTCCTCCATCATCGCGGGAACATGATCGCTTCTGTCTGCCTCGCTCAGGGGGATCGCTGCCAGTTCCGGATCCTGCATCACCTGATGCAGCCAGCGATCGCAGATGAGCGATGAGACCTCACGGAGAATTTGCGCCACCTTGCGCGTAGGGAGCGTTTTGCTCGCAGGCCGCCTGCCGCTTCGCAAATTTGATATAGCACCCACCAAACGCTCGATGTGCAGCGGCTTGGAGAAGTAATCGTCCACCTGGTTGCGAATACCCTGAATGGCGGTTTCGAGGTCGGGGTAGCCGGTCAAAATAAATGTGCAGGCGTCGGGCTGCACGCGGCGCATGGCGCTGACCACGGTAAAACCGTCACCGGGCTCGCCAATGTTCAGATCGGAAAGCAGAACGTCGAACTTGCGAGTGCTAATGAGTTCCAGAGCCTGGGGAACACTGCTAACGGTAGTGACCGCAAACCCATGATGGGTAAGGGCGGCTCCGAGGGCCGTTCGTAGGGCATCGTCATCGTCTGCGAACAGTAGCTTAATTTCAGACACGGCGGTTAGATGCCCCGGCAATGCAGACCGATGTATGTCCAACGGAACCGCAGGGGAAAGCTGACGCTCTCCCCCGCGGGGCTCCTACGCCTTAATGAAAGCAAGCAGATCGGGATTGAGCGTGTCCGCGTGAATGATCGGCATACCATGGGGAAAACCAGGGTAGACCTTGAGCTGTGCATTTTTTACCAGTTTCGACGAAAGCGCTCCTGCATCCAGGTACGGCACAATCTGATCGTCATCGCCATGCATGACCAGCGTGGGAACGTCGATCTTCTTTAGGTCGTCGGTGAAGTCCGTCTCGGAAAATGCTTTGATGCAGTCGTACTCGCCCTTGGATCCGCCTTGCATGCCCTGGTACCAGAAGTTCTCGCGGACGCCCTCTGATATTTTGGCTCCCGGCCGGTTGTAGCCGAAGAAGGGTAGGCTCAAGTCCTTGAAGAACTGCGAACGATCGTTCAGGAGGGAATCACGGAGGCCGTCAAATACCTCCATGGGCAAGCCGCCGGGGTTCTTGTCGGACTTGACCATGATCGGCGGCACGGCACTCATGAGCACGGCTTTGGCGACGCGCTTGCTACCATGCCGGCCGAGATAGCGAGCGACTTCGCCGCCGCCCGTGGAGTGACCTACCATCACAGCATTTTT
>CAWKKM010000003.1:0-166969 GCA_963850235.1 uncultured Acidobacteriaceae bacterium
GGCAGCCGCCCGAGGCTCTTTGTGGAAATTCTACTGTGGCGGGTTGCTTGTTCCCTGGGGAGGGGCTTGCGGTTGATTTGCGGGCGAGGGCTGGGTTTGCTGAACACCGATTGCATTGCCTGAAACCACCAGCTGAACCCGGCGGTTTTGTGCTCTACCTGCGGAGGTCGCATTGTCGGCGATGGGGTTGCTCATGCCATAGCCAGTCGCGGTGATGTTGTCCGGGCTCACACCTTGAGACACCAGGTACGCGCGCACCGCGTCGCCTCGTTGTTGCGATAGCGTCAAGTTGTACTGATCGCTGCCAATGTTATCGGTGTAGCCTTCGACTTGAACCTTCAAATTGGGATAAGCAAGAAGAATGCCGGATACCTTCGCCAGTTTTTCCCGGGCTTCCGGTTTGAGCGTGTACTTCGCGGTGTCAAACAAAACGTCGGACATGTTGACGATCAATCCGCGCGCTGTTTCCTGAGTCTGCAAGACCTGGCTCAACTGAGCGCGTAGCCGCTCGCGCATCTGCTCCGTCTGATCGGTCGCCTGCTGGGCGCTATGCTCGGCCGCTGCCTGCGCAGCCCTGGCATTGGCGGCTGCGGCTTCGGCCTGGGCTGCCGCTGCATCGGCCTGGGCGCGCTTCAAGGCTTGCTGTTGCGCTTCGATCTGGGCTTGCTGTGCATCTGACTGCGCTTGCTGCACGGCCAATTGCTGCTGGTGTTCCTTCTCCTGCTGCATCCGGCGCAAGGTGCTTACCCGGGCATCTTCCGCGTCCTGGACGGCGCCGCGTGCGTAGGTGATCATGGTCTTGCGCTGGCTCTTCTTTCCGTCGAGTGCCTGCGCGTTCTCCAGTTCCTGTTTCGCCTTCGCGAGAATGTCCGGTGCGTACTGGGCCGCGCCCGCTGCTTCAGCAATCTGGACCGCGTTAATGGCCTCGTAAAGCTGGAGAGGGGATTTATCACTGGGTTTGACCGGGTTCAGATTTGCATGCTGACCGGCGGTTTGCATGTAGGCGCCGCGCGGCAGCAGGTTGAAATGGACATTCACCGTGTCGATGATGCCGGTGGTCTTATCCTTGGTGACGGTATTCTGCATCACCACAAGATCGCTGGGCGTGGTCACAGCGAAGTAAGGCTCGGCGGTGACGATCAACGCAAATTGTTGCAGATTGGTGGTGACGTTCATTTCGGCTTTGCCACCGCCGGGCATCACCTCGCCCAGGTTCACTGGCCGCCCCTGCGGGGTGATGGCCCAGAGCACGTAAGTTAGATATTCGACACCGAAACTGTTCGCGGGAACAAAACCCTGGAACTTGGCGTTGATGAATGTTTGCCCCTTGCTGCTGACATTCGCCTCTCCTTTTCCCTGAGGAAGGAGACTGGTGCCGGCGAAACCAATCCTGGTGCTCCCGCTGCGGTGCCAGTAATTGATAGCGGGGATGTCCCGCCCGACAACCTGGATGCGGTAGAGAGGCACATTGTTGCCGTTGCCGTTCTCGGCCGGCGTGACCGGTTGCTGTTGTTGCGGCTGCGCGGTGGGGTTTGGCTCCTGCGCGTAGACAATACTCGAGGCAGCGCAAAGCAACGTTACGAGGAACAGTCTTCCAGCGTTCATGTTGTCGTACTCCGGTTCCGAGGTTCAGGCTCGTTCAACTTCGACGGACCCCCCCCCGGCGAGGCCAGGGACTCCGCGACGCATAGTAGAAGTCGCAAACCCCGCAGACCCCGAGGCCGCATTCTGTTATGGATGCAGACCCAGAGCACTGCGGGGCGCGAGAGCGTGACAGTTTTTAGTGCTTGGCCGAAGATTGTGCCCTTGAAGTAATCGAGAGTTAGGTTTGCAGCGCCACCAACTGGTGGGCTATGGCAAACAACGCCAGTTCCAGACGCGTGGAAACTCCCGTTTTATCAAAAATATTGGACAAATGGCGCTTTACCGTTTCTTCACTGATGCTGAATTGCTTGGCAATATCGCGATTGCTGCACCCTTCGACGATGCACCCAACGACTTCCAGTTCGCGCGGCGTCAGTCCATAAGTTTTGCGTTCGGGTACGGCAGCCTGTTGCATCAGCTCATGCAGAGCGCCCACCAGGTTCACCACGCGCTTGCCGCCAATCCAATAGTCACCCGAGGAAACCGCCCGGATGGCGGTGGTGAGGTGATCGGCCAAGGCATCCTTCAGCACGATGCCGCGGGCGCCGATCTGCAGCGCTTCGATGATTTGCTGGGTGGTGATGGTGCTGGTCAGGAGCAGGATCTTTACCGTGGGCGAACCACTCATGATGGCCCGCATGGCTTCCAGACCGGGAAGACGCGGCATCTGCAAATCCAGCAGAAGGATGTCCGGCAGCAGTTCCAGTGTTGCCGTAATGGCCTCATCGCCGTCCGACGCCTCGCCAAGAACTTCGAGGCCGGAATCGCTCTGAAGCATGTTTTTTACGCCGATACGGACGACTGGGTGGTCGTCGGCAATGACAATACGAATCTGATGCAGGCGGTCGTTGCTGCTTTTAGGTGTAGATGAGATTGTCGTTGTGGTCATGGGGGGCCCTAGGTAGTTGTCGTTAAATTTCCTGCCAAAAGCATACGCTCCAACTCGCTACATGCGTTCATCAAATCAGGGAAAACACCGGGGGTGGCCGCTTCTTTGCTACCCCCCACTTCCAGGTTAGCGGCCAGTTGGGCGAGGCGGACGGCGCCGACCATAGACGCCGCACCTTTGATCCTGTGGGCCAAGGGACGGACGAGATCGTCACCCCCACTCCCTTGTTGCACGTGATACTGGAGATCACGGATACAGGACCGGGTATCCGCAATGCAGGCGGAAAAAAGTTCCAGCAGCGACTCCTTGGGCATCATGGCGAGCAACTTCTTGATAACGCCCATGTCAAGCGCTACCTCAGCGGGGGCCCGCACCTCTGTCCTTCCGGGATGAACCACGCGAACACCGGGTTTCCGGCCACGTTTTTTGGGGGTGAGGGCGCGGCGCAGGTCGTCCACGACAAGTGGCTTCAGCAGGAAACCATCAAAGGCAAGTAACTGTTGACGTTGGACTTCGGACGCGCTCATCGCGAGCAGAAGAGGACCAGGGCTGCCCATGGCGCGAACTTTTTCGGCCAACTGACCGCCCGAGACTCCGGGCATTTGCAGGTCCACCAATAGCACATCCGGGCGGGCTGACTGGTCGGAGAGCAATTCCAGGGCAGTGCCGGCGTTGCTGGCGCGGACCACCTGGTGGCCTTCGTGAGCGAGAAGCAGAGCCATGAGTTCGAGGCTCACCGCATCGTCATCGACCAGAAGAACCTTGTGCCGGGCCTCGATTCCACTCGACCGGGTCATTAAAGGGGGAAGCCTCCTGAGTGGGTCCCTTTGCAGCTTAAGGCATTCTGCCGCAAATGGCACTCTAAAGTGTTACCCGACGACACGCAAGTAACGGATGGGGGAGAAATGCTCTAGAGTCTTTGTTATGTCTTCTGAGGACGACGTCCGGCAGCAACTGGCGGAACTGTCGAGCCGGTTAGCGTCTCTGGAGGCAGAGGTCCGGAATTTGCGGGCGGCACAGTCTCCCGTTCCTGCAACGGAAGCCGCTACTCCCAAACCTCTTTTCAAAGCACGGGAGGCGAAACCGGCGGATGCTGCTTCGCTGGAGAGCCGGATCGGGGGGCAGCTCCTGAACCGGATCGGTATCCTCGCCGTGCTTATTGGCGTGGCTTGGTTTCTGAAGTTGGCCTTTGACCGCAATTGGATTGGGCCCCCGGTCCGCGTCTGGATCGGCCTTGCCGCTGCTGGCGGGTTGGCGGCATGGTCGGAACGCTTTCGCCGCCAGGGATTCCCGGCCTTCTCTTTCAGCCTGAAGGCCCTGGGCACCAGCATCGCGTATCTCTCGCTTTGGGCGGCTTCCAGCGTTTTTCATCTGGGGCCGTCCTGGCTCATTTTTCTCGCCATGACCGCGGTGACGATCGCGAACGCCGTGCTTGCCCGGCGCCAGAATTCGGAACTGCTGGGCCTTTACGCGCTGGCCGGGGGGCTGGCTACACCCGGATTGCTGTCGGTGGGGCACAGGAATGAGATCTTTCTTTTCCTCTACCTTGCGTTGCTGAATGCCGGGGCGCTTTTCCTGATCGCGAGCCACCAGTGGAAGCGGGTAGCCTGGGCCGCGCTGTTGGGAACGGCGGGTTATTCCATCGGCTGGAGCGTCATTGAGAACGATCCTTCTCACTTGCCGCTCGTGGTTTTCTTTCTGGCGATCTTCTTCGCTCTTTTTGCAGTGGCTCCTTTTCTGATTTTGCGCGGGGACAGGGCGTTGCTGCCGAACTCATTTTTCGTGGCGTTTCCCATCGTCAATGCAGCCGCGACCTGGGTTGCGCTGATGCTGCTTTTCAACGCCAGGGGACAGCGTGCCGGCCGCCCGTGGGTGACGATTGCCCTGGCCGGGGCATGTTTCCTGATGGCAGCCGCCAGGCGCAGGCCGACGATGCTTTCCTCCACCAACGTTGGTTTGGCCATTTTTTTCGTGACCGTCGCCGTGCCGCTGAAGTTTGACGGCACGACGGTTACCCTGTGGTGGTTGGGCGAATCGCTGGCCCTGGTTGTCTTGGCGCGAGCCCGTGCAGATGCGGCGCTGAGGTTTTTTGCTACCGCGGTGTTGACCGTGGCGGGTCTTTCTCTCCTGGTGGATTGGATCGCCGGGACACCGCAGCCTTTAGCGGTTGTGAGCAACATGCACTTTGCCACGAACCTGGCGGGGGCGGCGGTATTTGCAATCATCGCTCGCCTTAGCACGGGTGGTGGACCAGGGCGCGCTTTTGGCAGTTGGACCTACCTGGCGGCTTTTTCGACCGTTGCTTTCAGCCTGACGGTCCTGGTGGCGGTCAGCCTGGAGATTCACCATTACTGGTTCTGCGGGGCAGGCTTCTTTCGCGATTTCTGCGGCGCGTATGGTCAGGTGGAGCGGCGTACGATTTCGGCGGGCTGGGGCTATAGTGCCTGGTGCATGATTTATGGTGCAGTCCTTATGGCTGCCGGGTTTTTGCGGCACAGTGCTTTTTTGCGCTGGCAGGCGCTGGTGGTTCTCGCCCTCAGCATCGCGAAGGTTTTCCTGAACGGCGTCAGCCAACAGAGCCAGGGTTACCGGGTGCTTAGTTTTCTGGCGTTGGGAGTGCTCTTGCTGGCCATCAGCTTCGCCTACCAACGAAACTGGCTACGGCTGCGCGGGTAGCAAATCGCAGAGGTCAAAAAGGCGACGTAGGGCAGGGGTCAAGCGTCAGCACAGTACGGAACGGCTGGGAGACAGATACGCGAGATTTGGAGCGCGGGAGGCGCGGCATTCCAGACGTCTGCAGGTGCTGTCCTGCGGCGCTGAGGAGGCATTGGAGAATCGCTGTCACAGCCATTCCGGGCTGGACTGACGTCTGGTTCCGGACGCTACGGGCCTGTTTCGGCTCTGCGACTTGCTAGTCCGCATTTCTCACGAACACACTAAAGCTCGTCGTAGTCTCAATCATTTACACCCGGCCAAAGCGGCTGCGGAAAAACGGCGAAGATTTGTGCAGCGAGGGTAGCAAAAGCGTACCTCAGGGCCTAAAGGCCAGATGATTTTGGTGGGTTTACGTACGGGCTAAAGCCCGTACCTACCTTTCCCGTCATCTGAAATGATTTTTTCGCACGGCCTCTTAAAGTCGTGCCCTGATGCAGAGCATTAGAGCTGTGGAGTCGGGAAAATCTCGCGGTCCTCACAGCGCCTCTTTAGACACTGAGGTAGGCTTTCCATTTCACTTCCAGGAAAAGCGATTGTTGGGGCTTCGCCCCGTCTTTTTCGGCCCACGTACGCCAGCGCGAACGTGGGGCACCGTCCATACCCGTCCGATTTCCTTTGGAGGTTGCTACGAGCTGCCTAGCGTAGAGCGGGCTCGATCTGATTTAGCCAGTCGGGTGGCTTGAGGATTTCGCGCGGCTTGGAACCGTCGGCGGGGCCGACGATGCCGTCGCGCTCCATCATGTCGATCAGGTGCGCTGCCCGGCCGTAACCGATGCGCAACCGCCGCTGTAGCAGGGAAGTGGAGGCCTTGCCGAATTCCAGCACCAGCCGTACCGCGTCCTCAAACAGCTCGTCGTTGCCATCGCCGTCCTCCGGCTCCGCATCCAGGTCGCGGCCCTTCTCATCCCGCGGGAGACTCGAGGAAGCCCTGGACGTACTGGGCTTCTCCCTGGTTCTTCCAGAAAGCGACCACGTCCGCAATTTCCTTTTCGGTGACAAAGGGCGCGTGCAGACGTTGCAGGCGGGAAGTTCCCGGGGGCAGGAACAGCATGTCGCCACGTCCCAGCAGTGCTTCGGCTCCGTTCGAATCCAGAATGGTTCGCGAATCCACCTTGGTCGCCAGGCGAAAGGAAACGCGGGTGGGTACATTGGCTTTGATCAGGCCGGTAATCACGTCCACCGAAGGCCGCTGTGTGGCCAGCACCAGATGGATGCCGACGGCGCGAGCCATTTGCGCCAGGCGGGTGATCGCCTCTTCGACGTTGGCCTTATCCAGCATCATCAGATCGGCGAGCTCGTCGATGATGATGATGATGTGCGGCAGCGGCTGCTCTTCTTCTCCTTCTTCGAAGAGGCTGGGCGTCTGGTTGTCGAAGAGCTTATTGAATTGATCGATATTCCTCACACTGCGGGAGGCCAACAGCTTCAGGCGCCTCTCCATCTCGCGCACCGCGTTGCGCAGGGCGTTGGCGGCCAGCTTGGGTTCGGTAATGATGGGCGTGAACAGGTGAGGAATGCCTTCATACATTCCCAGTTCCACTCGCTTGGGATCGACCAGGATCATCCTTACCTGCTGGGGCGTCGCCTTGTAGAGCACAGACATGATCATGGCGTTGATGGCGACCGACTTGCCGCTGCCCGTCGAACCGGCGATCAGGACGTGCGGCATGGTCGCCAGGTCGGCGGTTACGATGCGTCCATTGATATCTTTGCCCATGGCCAACGTCAGCTTGGACTTGGTCTGGGTGAAGTTTTCTGCTTCGATCACATCGCGCAGCCAGATGGTTTCACGATCGTGATTCGGCACCTGGATGCCCACGGTGCTCTTTCCCGCCATGCGTTCGATGAGGATGCTCTCGGCGCGCATGGCCAGGCACAGATCCTCTGCCAGGCCGGTCACGCGGCTGTACTTGACGCCGGCTTCCGGCCGGAACTCGAAGGTGGTGACGACGGGACCCGGGTTGATCTGCACCACCTGGCCGCGTACATCGAACTCGGCGCACTTCTCGACCAGGATGCGTGCCTGGCTGCGTAGATCGTCTTCGCGCACAATCTGCGACTCGTCGCTACGATGGAGCAGCGTGCTCGGCGGCAAGCTGAAGCCGCTGACAGCGCGGGGAGCCAGGGTGACCGGCCGCGCGTCCGCGTCCGCACGGTTCTTCACGGAAATGTTTTGCGGGGGCTGACTTGCAGGCGCCGGCCGCTCCACGGTCCGGATAGGAGCCGCCACTGCCTCCTCCGGTTCGTATGCGGCATCGTCCTCGATCGGCTCCGGCTCCCGGTCGGGAATACTGGTGCGCGGCATCTGGTCCCAAAGCGACGGGCTGTGCGGCTGAGCCGCGTTGGCAGACTTGGCTGCGGGCTGGTTGCTATTTACGTCGGCAAAGGCAGTGCGCCGTGAGGGAGGAATTCTTTCCTCGTCGTCAGTTCGCCGCGCTTGCTTGACGGCGGGTTCTCTTGCGGCAGCGCGCTTTGCGGCGTTCTTTTCAGCCCGGGCGACCGCCCGTCTCTCCAACCAGGCGGAACGCCAGTTGCGCACCCGGTCGCGCCATGCGACTGCGAAGGCGAAGTGAACCGCCATCCACTGTTGGGCGGTGTTGAAGCTGAACGTGGTGGACAGGTAGAGCGCGATCACCACCATGCTCACGATCACGATGGCAGCGCCCGGAAAGTTGAGGTACTGGACCAGGAAATCGACCACCAGGCGCCCGCTCAGGCCTTCCACAGGCAGGGCGTGCAACCAGCGCAGATGACCAGGGATGAGGCCGAAGACCGCGGGTGCAAATACCAGGTAAAGACATACGCCGGACACTTTCGCGCCGAGGGAACCCGCCGGACGCGAGCGCAGCCATGTCCACCCCAGGATTCCGAGCATGACCGGGATCAGAAAGGCAGCGACGCCCTCCAATTGCAGCAATATATCGCTGAGGGAAGCGCCGATGAGCCCAATCCAGTTGTGGACGGGCCTGCCCAGGGCACCTACGGTGTTGAAGGACGGGTCGGTGGGACGATAAGAGGCCAGGGCGAGGAAGAGGAGGCTCGCGGCCACCATCAGCACCATGCCTGTGACTTCATTCAGGCGACGGTTGCGAGTCGGCGTCAATGCCAGTTTGAGCGGCTTCATCGGGGATCTTTGCGGTGCTTGCCGCCTGCGAAGGAACGCCAGGTGAGGCTGCCAATTCGAAACGCCAGAGTGGCTTCATTATCCCAGAGATGAACAGGAGAAAACCAAAAACAGCGCCGCCGGGGAGGGCGAGGAACCGATTCCGTGACTCCCTTGGAGGGAGGGGCCTTCGAAGGGCGCACCGCAGATCTCTAGCTGTGCTCGGAACTTGTGACTTTAATCTTTCCTGACGGCTTGTGGCCGGAAAGCTCTGAATAGCATCTGCCGACGAACATCGCCGGGGTCCTTCGACTTCGCGCTATAAACCCTTCGTCATGCGACAGATCTGCGAGGCGCTCGCTCCCACGGCATGCCGGGACAGGCAGGATGACGATGGGGAGGGCGGCGCGTCCAGCTGGGATTGGTTGCTTGTGGAGAGAACTGCAGGTCCCTCGGCTTCGCTCGGGATGACAGATAGGAGAGGGTGGTTGCAGGGAGAGAACAGTTACCGGGGGACAAGCCGGTTGCGGGGCGGGAGGCCTTTCCATTGATAAAAGTCACAGCCTCTCCCAATGACAAAAAAGAGAGTGGCGGCGAACGGTAAATGTGGGTCGACCGAAGGGCGCACTGCAGGTCCCTCCCTGCGGTCCCACGGCACACCGGGGCAGGCGGGATGACAAATAGGAGAGGGTGGCTGCAGGGAGAGAACAGTTGCTGAGGCGGGACGCCTTTCCACGGCGACAGCCATCATTTGCGCGAATAAAAAAATCACAGCTTCCGAGCGCAGCGAGGGATCTGCGGTGCGCCCTTCGGCCGCCCCAAATATTAAGGTTTGAGCGCCGGCAGGGGGCTGCTCACCTGGAGGCGCCAGATCCCGTTGCGACGGATGAGGACGTGCAGGACATTTTCGCTGAAGGCGCCCTGGGTGCCAGGCTTGGTGTAAACCTTGGTATAAGTCACGCAGGCCGTATCGCCAAATAGGTGCTGCCGCATGTTTGTAGCAGTAATCAAATAAGGCTCGCGACGGCGTTCATGCCGGTCCAGACGGCTCAGGACATCCGCTTTGGTGGAGGTTGAGCCATCCGGCTTAAGTCCGACGTAGTCATCCGCAAGAACGGTGCCGGCAATCGCGGTGTCGTCTTCTATCTCGGCCCGCAGATACTCTTCTTCCAGCCGCCGCAACACCTCAAGGTCTCTTTGCGGCGAATTAGCGGGAGGCTGGGCAATTGAGAACCTGCCGGAACATAGAAGGATGAGGGTCAGGAGCAGGGCAGCCATGCTCCTGACTATGTTTTGGAAGCTACTTTTCGACTTCAACTCCACGCCAGAAGGCGACGTGGTTCTTGACGTTGCGGGCTGCGGGCTTGGGATCCGGATAGTACCAGGCGGCATCCTGATTTTCCTGCCCGTCCACCAAGAGACTGTAATACCTGGCTTGCCCCTTCCAGGGGCAGGTCGAAATTGTCGAGCTGGGGCGAAAGTACTCCCGCTTTAGAGCGCTCTCCGGGAAGTAGATATTGCCCTCAACCATCTCTGTTGTATCGCTTTCCGCGATTACTTTGCCGTTCCAGGTTGCCTTTGCCATAACTGGGGATGAATCCTGCATTCTTTCCTATCCTCTCTCACCTTAGCAGATGGATGCCAGCCATGGCATCTGCGTTGTTAGACGTTTGAACACACGAAAACGCGGCAGTGTGCGAAGGCACTGCCGCGGGTGATCCAGAATAGCTAAAGGTCTAGTGCATCTCCGAGGTGGCGGCCGCCTTGCCCTGATCGGCAAGCATCGAAAGCTTGGTGATGTGGATGGTCTTCGCGGAATCGTCCATTTTGGCGACTACGCTGACGTGGTGGCCCTCGTGACCCTTTACGGAATCGGGATCATCGATGGTATAGACGCTCTTGTTGGCATCATCGACAAAGACCGGCTTGCCGCCGCCGCCAATGCACTTTTTCACGCAGGCCGCATCCGGCGCACTGCCGTTGTGTTTGGCTCCGCACATCGAATCGCTGATGTATCCGGAAACCTTCGCCGCGCTCGTGTCCGCAGCCATTGCCGGTAGGGTCGAGAGTGCTAGAACTGCAAGAAACAATTTCATGTTGGCTCCAATGCGATCAAAAGGTGAAACAACCGCCAAAGGATTTGTACGCCCCGGGCCACATCCTGGCAAGTCCCGGGACGCAAACCGATTTGACCCTGTTCAAGCCACCGGAAGCGGTTCGGCCTTGGTCTGATAGCGCATAGCCTCGACGGATTCCACCTGGGGCTCTGCGATCTTCTTCGAATACGTGCAGGCCACCTGCTCCGCCGGCTCCTCCGCTGCGCCCTTCTTGGCCCGCTTTTTGGGCGCCTCGTCCTCGGCTGCGGACTTGCGGTTATTCGGGCATACCAGGTACGTCCCAGTGGTGCGTGTCTTCTCCAGCAGGTAGGGGCTGCCGCACTCCGGGCACTTCTCCGGCACCGGCTTGGCGTTCGAGGTAAAGTCACACTTCGGATAGTTGGTGCAGCCGTAAAAGAGGTTGCCGCGCCTGGCCTTGCGTTCCGCGATGTCCCCATCGCCGCACTTGGGGCACTTCATCCCCTCGACTAAGTTCTGCTTAATGTATTTGCACTTTGGATAGCCGCTGCAGGAGACGAATTCTCCGTACTGGCCATTGCGCAGCACCAGTTGCAGCCCGCACTTGGGACAGTTCTCATCCAGCGGTTGGGGCGCTTTCTGCTGCTGTTTCTGGGTCAGCTTGCGCGTGGTCTTGCAAGGGGGATCCTCGTTGTATCCGGGGCAGGCCATGAACGCGCCGAAGCGTCCCCGCTTGAGCACCATGACCCGGCCGCAAGCCTCGCAGTACTCCTCCGTCTGTTCCCCTTCCTGACCTTCCTGGGCATTCATCTCCGGTTTGGCGGCGAAGTTCTCCTTGGTGAAGGTGCAGCTGTTCTTGTCTTTCTTGTTATAGGTACTGCAGGCAAAGAAGCTGCCAAACTTACCCCACTTCAGCACCAGCGGGGAACCGCAGACATCGCACTTCTCGTCTGTCGGCTTTTCCATCCGCTTGATGTTTTCCATGTGCTTGCCGGCATGTTCGAGCTCTTTCTCAAAATGCCCATAGAAAGCACCCAGCAAGGTGGTCCACACCTCTTTGCCGTCTTCGATATCGTCGAGCTCTTCTTCGAGTTTCGCGGTGTATTGCGGATCGAAGATATAGGGGAAGTTGGCGATCAGGAGATCGGTGACGACGAAGCCAATCTCGGTAGGGACGAATTTCGCGCCTCTGCCGACGCCGACCTTCTGTACGTACTCACGTTCCTGAATCGTATTGATGATGGTGGCGTATGTAGATGGCCGGCCGATGCCGCGCTCTTCCAGCTCTTTTACCAGCGACGCTTCATTGAAGCGCGGGCGAGGCTCAGTCGCGTGCTCTTCAGGCAGCAGAGTGATCAGCGACAGCGCCTGTCCATTTTCGAGTGCGGGAAGACGGTTCTTGAGCTCTTCGTCTTCGTCATCCTTCTTCTCTTTGGATTCCTCGTAGACCTTGAGAAAACCGTCGAACTTCATGACCGAACCGGTCACGCGGAAGTTATAGCTGCGGTCCGCTTTGCCCACGATATCGACCGTGGTCTGGTCGAACACAGCGGGAACCATCTGCGAGGCGACAAATCGCTGCCAGATCAGCCGGTACAGGCGATACTGTTCGTCACTGAGATAGCGCTTAATTTCTTCGGGATGATGCGCAACGCTGCTGGGGCGGATCGCCTCGTGTGCGTCCTGCGCGTCCTTCTTGCTTTTGAACGCATTGGGCGTGGCCGGCAGATAGCTTTTGCCGTGGTTTGCTTCGATCCAATTGCGTGCTTCGGCGATGGCATCGGGCGAGACGCGCGTGGAATCGGTACGCATGTAGGTGATGAGACCGACCGCTCCCTCGCTGCCCAACTCAATGCCTTCATACAAACGCTGCGCAACACCCATGGTGCGCCGCACGCTGAAGCCTAACTGACGGGATGCATCCTGCTGCAATTTGCTGGTGGTGAAGGGTGCGGTGGGATTCCGCCGGCGCTCCTTCTTCTCTACGTTCTGAACCGACCACTTGGCCTTCTCGAGTGCGGTGACCACTGCATCCATCTGCTGCTTGTTGGGCAGCGAAGGAGCGTCCACTGTTTCTACGACCGCCTTTTCGCCATCGATGCCGGTGAAGCGCGCGGTAAACTCTGTCTTTTCGTTGGCCGGCGTGAGCTGGGCATCGAGGGTCCAATACTCGACCGGAACAAACGCCTTGATCTCGCGCTCGCGCTCCACGATGAGGCGCAGAGCCACGGTCTGCACGCGGCCTGCGGAGAGACCGCGCCGTACCTTATCCCACAGCAAAGGCGAAATCTGGTAGCCCACAATGCGATCGAGCACGCGGCGCGTCTGTTGTGCGTCCACCAGGTTTCGATCCACTTCGCGGGTATGTTCAAAGGCCTCGTGCACGGCCTTCGCGGTAATCTCATTGAATGTGACGCGACGGATCGAGTCGCCCTTGGAGAGTCCTTTCAGCTCATCCTCCAGATGAGCCGCGATTGCTTCTCCTTCGCGATCAGGGTCAGGCGCCAGGTATATAGTGGTCGCCGCCTTCGCCAGCTTCTTCAGCCGGTCAACAACTTTTTCTTTTCCCGGGATGACGATGAGTTCAGGCGCAAAGCTGCCATCGCTCAGATCCACTCCGATCTTGTTTTTGGGCAGATCTTTAATGTGGCCGACGGAGGCTTCGACGGTGAAGTCTTTTCCGAGATATTTGCTGATCGTCTTTGCCTTTGCGGGGGATTCGACGATCACTAGTGATTTACTCATTGCATTCCTTAAACCCGATGACAACCAGGGACAACAAAACGTCTTCCGATGGGACTGACTGTACCACCTGGAAGGTTCACAGTTATTTACTTATCTTGATCCGCGCATAGGCGGCAGCTACCACCAGCGTAGGTCAGGATGTGCTTTCTCCTGCCCTGTCTGCAACTTCCGCGTCTGCAACTTATGGTGCAGAGAGGCGAGAACTTTACATTCGTCTGACGTAGTTCTTGCCCGGAAGTTGTTTCACCCGGTTGGCAAGCTCGAGCTCGAACAAGGCGGTAAAGATCTCAGAGGAAGTCAGTTTTGACTCCAGCAAGTCCATCAGCTCATCCAATTGCACCGCTTCATCGTGGCGCAACGCGTTGAGCACGACCTTTTCCGGCTCCTGCAGCGGAAGTTCTTCCACAATCGATGCAGCTTGCTCCGGTTGCGATGCAAAACCTAGTTCACCTTCCAATTGCATGCGAACCTGGGTGGGTAGCTCCTGCCACACATCCTCCCACGTCGCCACCAGCTTAGCGCCCTGTTTTATCAACGTGTTGGGGCCCCAGGCGTTCTTGGTGGTCACGTTCCCGGGCACCGCATAGACGTCGCGGTTCTGCTCCAGCGCGCATCGAGCGGTCACCCGGGTGCCGCTGTTCTCACCGGCTTCCACCACCAGCACACCGATGCTTATGCCGCTGATGATGCGGTTGCGCTTGGGAAAGTTTTGCGGCGCCGGGAAGGTGCCCAGCCGGTACTCCGAAACGATGGCTCCTCCGGCAACGAGGATGTTTTCGGCTAGAGATTTATTTTCTTTAGGGTAAATGACGTCGATTCCAGTACCCCATACGGCGACGGTACTGCCGCCCGCGGCGAGTGCCCCACGATGCGCTGCTGTGTCCACGCCCCGCGCCATGCCGCTGAGGATGATCAAGCGATGGTTGGCCAGGTCGCGGGCCAGTACCTCTGCCATCCCCGTGCCGTAAGGCGTTGGGTGCCGGGTGCCCACGATGGCAATCGCCGGCCGAGCCAACAGCTTCACGTCGCCCAGCACCCACAGCACCGGCGGTGGATCGAAAATCTCCCGCAGCTGGTCAGGATAATCCTCGTCCTCGAAGGTGAGGATCTGCCCTTTCTGTTCGGCTACCCGCACCAGCTCCCGTTCCGCCTCGCTGCGCGCCTTGCCGGTAAAAAGAAACTGGGCAGCGGGAGCGGGAAAGTTAAGCGACTCGAGCTCTGTCAACGAAAGCCGAAACAGGGTGGACAGGTCGGGCAAAGCCTTGGCAGCCCTTAGGATGCGCTTGGGTCCCAGGCCCGGTGTGAGGCTGAGCGCCACCCAGGCTAGCCGGTTTTGTTCAGGCGAGTTCATCGTTGCATGCCAAGGTACACTAGTGAGTGACCCGTCCACTCAAACGCCGCATTCGTATGGCGGCGATTCATTTCCTTAATCCTGCTCCTTTAATGTGGGACTTCGAGCACGAGCCCCGGCGAAGCGATCTGCGGGAACGCTACCAGATCGGCTACACCACTCCCTCCCGATGCGCGCGCGAGCTGGCTGCCGGTGAGGCGGATATTGGCCTTGTCCCGGTCGCTGCCCACGCCACGACTCCTTCGCTGCTCATCGTACCCGGCTGCGCCATCGCGGCTCTCGACCGGGTGCGTTCCATCATTTTGGTGGTGCGGCCGGAGCAGGGAGTCAGCGCGGTGCGAACGGTCGCGGCCGATACTTCTTCGCGCACCTCCTATGCTTATACCCGCATTCTGTTCGACATTTTTTGGAAGGTGCCGGCGACGTTTGTTCCCCATCCGCCGGTTCTGGAATCGATGCTTGCGGTTGCGGACGCTGCCTTGCTGATTGGCGACCCCGCCCTTCTGGCCCTGGAAGATCGAGAGGCCCGCGAGGTCCGCACGGGCGAGCGGCTGCTCTACCTGGACCTGGCTCACGAGTGGCATGGTTTTACCGGGCTGCCCTGGGTTTCGGCCTTTTGGGCGGTACGGTCAGGGGCGCTGGAGGAGACCGGGGCGTGCGCCGCGGACATGATCGCGGATCTGCAGGCTTCCCGGGACCATGGGCTCGCGCATGTGGAAGACCTGGCCGCGGAGTGGTCGGAACGCATCGCGGTACCGCGGGATACCATCCGGTTTTACCTGAGCAGCAACATCCACTACATATTGGATGAGGACTGTATGCGCGGGCTGGACGTGTTTTACCGGCTGGCAGCCGAGTGTGGTGCGCTGCCCCCGGCGGATGCTTTGACTATCCTTTAATGGATTTGCCGGGATTGCGTCGCGGGATCCTGGTTTCGCGTCAAAGGAGTCAATGATTCAGGTTTCTGCGAGGCATGAGGCCGTCAAACAGGGGACCAAGGCCGCTGGGAGTGCTCACTCCGCACACGGCCTGCACTGGCTTATGGGATTCGGCACCCTGGGACTATTCGCGGTCTCAGTGATCGATTCCTCGATCATCCCGTTGCCTGTGCCGGGGAGCACCGATCTTCTGTTGATTTTGCTGGTGGCCCATCGCGGAAACCCCGTATTTGCGGCGGTTGCCGCCACGGTGGGGTCTATCCTGGGCGGCTATTTGACCTGGGCTACCGGGGAGAAGGGCGGAGAAGCCGCGCTCCACCGTTACCTGCCAAAGCGATTCGGACGGCGCCTCTCCACGTGGGTGGAGAAACGTGGCGTGGGCGCCGTGATTCTTTCTGCGTTGCTTCCTCCGCCGTTCCCGCTGATGCCGTTGTTGCTGGCTGCCGGGGCTTTAGGGGTTTCGCGGAAAAGGTTCCTGATTTCTTTCAGCCTGGCAAGGACGTTTCGTTATGCCCTGGTAGCGTGGCTTGCCGCGACCTATGGGCGCGCGGTCGTTCGTGCGTTTAACCACTATCTTTCGGGCTGGAGCACCACCCTCATGTGGGTCTATTTGGGGTTGGTGATGGCTGGTGTCCTGTACGGTCTGTGGAAGTTTCGCCACCAGCGCCGCCAGCCAGCCGATGCCCCAGGCTGCTGCTTCGGGGGCCAAATAGTTTGTTCTATTCCCCGGGCTGCTTTAAAGCTAATGTTTTTGAATGGTACGGGCTTCAGCCCGTACATCGCCGACGCAACATAGGAGCTGGTTAAAGAGTCTGCGTGAGAACCGGGGTTTCCAAACCCAGTCTCGTAGGGACGTCTGAACTTCAGAGCTGTCCAAACGATTGCTTTTTGGGGGATGCAACTAGTTGATTGCTTTTAGGGGCGTTTCCACTGAACAGAATCAGGTCGGTTCTTGATTGGCGAATGAGACGGGAAAAGACGGGACTTAATTCGTCATTAGGTCTAGAAGAGCGTACCTCAGGGGCTAAAGCCCTCATTGGCTCCCCCCTTTACGGCCCGACTAAAGTCGTGCCCTGATACAGAGCATCAGAGCGGTGGCTATCGGAAAGCAGGCGCATTTCCGCAGAGTTGGCTCTATCGATGTCCAAATTGGCTAAGCTGAACAAATTTAATTTGGACAGACCTGCGGGACTGGTCTACATCTCCCAGCGAAGCAGGCAGGCGCCGACGGTAAATCCTGCGCCGACTGAGGCCAAAAGCACCAGGCTTTCCTTCTCCAAGCGTTGCTCATCAAGGGCAGTCTGCATAGCCAGCGGGATCGTCGCCGCGGTGGTGTTTCCGAAACGATCGATATTGATAATTACGCGCTCCAGCGGCAGACCCAGGCGCTCCGCTGTCGACTGAATGATGCGCTTGTTGGCTTGATGAGGGATAAAGCAGCCCAGATCGCTTGCGCTGATGTGGTTGGCCTCCAACAGCTTGCTCGAGGTCTCTACCATCTTGCGTACGGCGTACTTGTAAACCGCCTGGCCGTCCTGGTGGACGTAGTGCATTCTCTCCTCGAGGGTTTTGGGGGAAGCGGGGCACCGGCTGCCTCCGGCCGGCATGTTCAATGCCGCCGCACCGGAACCATCAATCTCATGCCGGAAGTCGATCAACCCAACCTCGCCCTCCTGGGCCGGTTCGACCAGGACCGCACCGGCGCCGTCGCCGAAAATGACGCAGGTGGTGCGGTCGGTGTAGTCGATGATCGACGACATGGTGTCCGCACCGATCACCAGAACCTTGGAGTGCACCCCGGACTCGACCAGCTTGGCGCCCACCTGAAGGGCGTAAAGAAAGCCGGAGCAGGCCGCGGAAAGGTCAAAGCCCCACGCACCGTGGGCGCCGAGTTTGTCCTGGACGAGGCAAGCCGTGGCGGGGAACAGCATGTCGGGAGTCACGGTGGCGACAATCACCACCTCCACTTCGTTGGGCTGAATGCCCCGTTGGGCCAGGCAGCGGCGCGCCGCTTCGACCGCCATATCGCTGGTCGCCATGCCGGGTTCCACGAGGTGGCGCTCGCGAATGCCAAGGCGCTGCATGATCCACTCATCGGAAGTGTCTACCAGTTTCGCCAGATCGGCATTATTGAGGATGCGAGGCGGCACATAAGTTCCCAGAGCGCTGATTTTGGCGCGGCGTGGTGCACGCGGACGCAGTTCGATGCTCAATATACTTCTCCGTTATTCGGTATTCGCGAAGGGATGCCGGTCGCCGATGAACCACAATGGAAATGGGGTAGAAGAATGGGAAGGATCACGGGTGATCGTATGTACCGGGCAACCTACTGCGCACGCACTGACCCGTTACCGTTGCTTCCTTCCGGACCTGGCGGGGTTGGCGGGGTTGCGTCGCGTAGGACCCGGCACCCATTGATAATATCACCGGCGATGCGCCGCAATCGACCCCCACGGATTCCTCAATAGCCGTTGGCGATCAGGTATTCCACGGTGAGATCGAACTGCCCCGCATGACTCTCGGCGGACGATCGCTGTTCCAAAAACTTGATCATCACATCCGCTTCGATATTGACCGGCTGCCCGGCCTTCAGGGTATGCAAATTGGTCCGCGCATAGGTGTGCGGAATGATGGCCACGCTGACCACATCGCCTTGCTTCGTGCCGGGCTCCCATCGCGCGATGGTAAGGCTGATGCCTTCGATCGCGATGGAACCCTTTTCTACCATGTAGCGGCTCACATGCGCAGGAACGGCGACCCTGAGCCACCAGTCAGCGAGCGCGGGATCGGCATGCGCATCCACAGGCTCGAGGCTCAACAGCGTGCCCGTGCCGTCGACATGGCCCTGCACCACGTGGCCGCCCAGTGGAGTTCCCGCCGGCGTCGGCAGTTCGAGATTGACTGTGGACCCCGGAGCCAGGAGCGAGAGGGAAGTGCGCATCACCGTTTCCTCCGCCAGGTCGGCATGAAAACGAGGCGGTGTCGCGCCGGGCTCAATATCCAGTGCCGTCAGGCACACCCCGCTGACCGCGATGCTGTCCCCGGTGCGCAGGAGAGAGGCATG
The DNA here is from genome assembly GCA_963850235.1 of uncultured Acidobacteriaceae bacterium. Taxonomy (GTDB): domain Bacteria; phylum Acidobacteriota; class Terriglobia; order Terriglobales; family Acidobacteriaceae; genus PALSA-350. The sequence continues at coordinate 18,525 of CAWKKM010000003.1, forward strand.
AATGAGGGGTGCGGCAATGGCAATCCGCATGGAACCCTCGCGGTGTTCCACCGCGAGGACGGCGCCCGTGGTTTCTATCAGCCCGGTAAACATATCAACGCAATTAGATCACTTCCGACCAGGGGGTCTAGATCATTTCCGACCAGGGGTCGTGGAGGCAGGCTTCCAGCGCAAAATCCTGGCCAAACTGTTTCAACGAATACTTTTCGATCTCGGGCAATCCGTCAATCGCCGAGAGCATCGGGACCGCCGTCTTACCAAGAAACCTGGGCGCGTAAAAGACGGTGAGTTTGTCCACCAGCCCCTGGTTGAGAGCGGACGTGTAGACCTCCGCACCGCCTTCGAGCAGCACGCTGGTGATTTGTATTTCGGCCAGGCGAACCAGTGCCTCCTGCAAAGGAATGCGCGGGCCGCGATGTGCGATCTGCTGCAGGCGAACGCCGCGAGCTTCGAGCGCCTTTTGCGCGGCGACCTCGGCCTGGCTGAAAAAGATGAGCACGTCCTGGTAGGCAGTCTTGACCAGTTGGGAATCGAGCGGTGTGCGCAGCGTGGAGTCCAACACAATGCGTTGCAGCGGCCGCCGCCGGGGCAAGTCGCTGCGATCCGTCAGCAAGGGATCGTCAGCCAGGATGGTTCCTACTCCAACCATCAGTGCATCTGCGGCGTGGCGCATGCGGTGTACTTCGGCACGCGCTTCCGCTCCGCTGATCCAAAAATGTCCGCGGACAGAGTCCTGCGCAGGCGCGATGCGGCCATCGAGCGTAGCGGCAACTTTCATGGTGACGAAAGGAAGAAAGTTGGTAACGAATTTTGCGAAGCCGTCGTTGAGCCGGCGAGCCGGCTCTTCCAGCACACCCGTGGTGACCTCTACTCCAGCCGCACGAAGCTTGGCAAAGCCCTTACCGTGAACCTGCGGGTTGGGGTCGGCGGTGGCCGCCACCACGCGGGCGACGCCGGCGGCTATCAATGCATCGGCGCAGGGCCCGGTTCGTCCCTGGTGACTGCAGGGTTCGAGGGTTACGTAAGCGGTCGCACCATGGGCCCGAGGGCCCGCCTGCTTGATGGCGACCACTTCTGCGTGGTCGCGGCGATCGTACTCATGAAAGCCCTCGCCCACCACCTCGTCGCCCTGAACCAGCACGCAGCCGACGGCCGGGTTCGGGGAGGCGAGACCGACTGACTTCTCGGCCTGCTGCAATGCACGCTCCATCCACTGCTGGTCAATATCCGGCATCCCTGATCTTTCTAGAGCATTTTTCGCAATGCTATGAACTTTCTAACGGCGGTTACGAGCAGGCGCCGGTCAACACCCTTGCGAAAAATGCTTTAATTGCCGAGCAAAGAATCCGCGAAGGCTTTGCTGTCAAACGGCAAAAGGTCGTCCAGCTTCTCTCCTACTCCTACATATCTGACCGGCACTTTGAGCTCTCGCGCAATAGCTACGGCGATACCGCCCTTGGCGGTGCCGTCGAGTTTGGTCAGCACAATGCCGGTCACCCCCGCCGATTCAGTAAACAGCCGCGCCTGTTGCAAGCCGTTCTGTCCGGTGGTCGCATCCATCACCAGAAGGACCTCGTGGGGAGCGCTGGGAATGATCCGTTCCGCGGTTCTCCGCATCTTGCTCAACTCAGCCATCAGGTTGTCTTTGGTGTGCAGGCGGCCGGCGGTGTCGACGATCAGGACATCGGTACCCCGTGCCTGGGCGGCGCGCATGGCATCGAAGAGGACGGCGGAGGGATCGCCACCCTGCTTGGTCTTGATCATCTCGACCCCGGTGCGCTGGCCCCAAACCTCCAGTTGTTCGATAGCCGCGGCGCGGAAGGTATCAGCCGCGCAGAGCAAAACCGTCTTGCCCTGGCGACGGAAATAGCTGGCCAGCTTTCCCGTGGTCGTGGTCTTGCCGGTCCCGTTCACCCCCACCATCATGATGACGAGGGGTGGCGCGGTATACCGGAGTTTGAAGAAATTCTCTTCCTCCCGGGCATCCAGGATGGATTGAATTTCCTCCTTCAGCATTTGCTTCAACTCCGCCCCGTTTTGGATCTCGTGCCGTTTCACCCGCACACGCAGGGCCTCGATGATTTCCGTGGACGTCCCAATCCCCAGATCCGAGGCCACCAGGCTCATCTCCAGCTCTTCCAGAGCGGCTTCATCGACCTCGTGGGTCAGGGCGACAATGCCTTCGATCCGGTCAGCCAGAGTCTCGCGGGTGCGCGAGACTGCCTCCTTCATGCGGCCGAATATGGACTTTTTCTCGGGTTCTTCCAGGCTGCCAAAAAGAGTTTGAATCATCGAAACTGCACTCGATACCGCATGATCTGAGTGTACAAGAGCAGTTTCCCTCCAACTCTGCGCAGGGAAGTGCGGCGATGTGCGGTTTTTCCTGATGAAAATCCGCGTCCGGCAGCAGTTGCGCTGCATACAGCTGGAAGGGAAAGTGGGTTCGCTATTCGTCGCGGCCAGGCCGTGCCATCAGGTCGCGGATGGCGTCCTGGGGAGACTTGCCGTGCTGCAGGATGGCGGCCATCTGCTCTGTAATGGGCATCTCCACTGAATGAGCCTTGGCTAGTCCAAGCGCGGCAGAGGTAGTCCGTACGCCTTCGGCTACTTTGCCCTGCAGATTGGCAAGGATGGCGGGAAGCTTGTGTCCCCGGCCAAGTTCCACGCCGACCGACCGGTTGCGGGAGAGCGGGCCGGTGCAGGTGAGCACCAGGTCACCAAGGCCGGAAAGGCCGGCCAGCGTTTCCCGGCGGCCCCCACAAGCCACGGCCAGACGGGTGATCTCTGCCACGCCTCGAGTAATGATGGCGGCGGCGCTGTTGTGGCCCAATTCCAGGCCCGCCGCGATGCCGGCGGCGATGGCGATGACATTCTTGAGCGCTCCACCCAATTCGACGCCGATGACATCATCGTTGGTATAGATCCGTAGGCCAGGCGCGCTCAAGTTCCTCCTGCAGCCGATTCGCGATCGAACTCTCATCGCACGCGATGGTGACGGCGGTGGGAGATCCAGCCGCTACCTCCTGGGCAAACGAGGGTCCGCTGAGGACACCCAGCCGGCTGCCATCTAGGGCAAGAGCCTGCGCGATGACTTGCGTCATGCGAAGGAAGGTCCCATCCTCGATTCCCTTGGTGGCGCTGACGATGAGTTGCTGCGGCTGGAGAAAAGCAGCCATCTTCTCGTAGATGGCGCGCACATGTTGTGATGGCACCGCGCTGATGACGATGTCTGCGCCCTGCAGGGCTGCAGCGATATCCGTTACAGGGTGGACCTGTTGAGGAATCGGAAAGCCGGGGAGGTAGGTACCTACCGGCGCGGAATGAGACCACAGGGCGATGGAGTGATCGCCGCGCCGAGCCAGGCTAAGGGCCAGTGCGGTTCCCCAGGACCCGCTGCCCACGATGGCAATGCGGCTCATGCCTCCGTCTTCTCCGCCTTCTTCGTCGCGCCGAATCGGTGCTCCGTGCCCTGCATGAGGCGCATGATGTTTTGCCGGTGTTTAAGGATGACCATCCAGCAGCAGACGAAGACGGCTGCGCCGGATACGTAGCCGTATCTGCCCGGCGACAGCCACAGGGTGAGAAAGGGAAGCACGAGCGCCGCGAGAATCGAGGCCAGGGAAACGTAACGGGTCAGACCTACCGCAACGAGCCACAGCACAAATGCGGTGAGTGCCGCAGGCCAGCACAGCCCCAGGAAGGCTCCGAACGCCGTGGCCACTCCTTTGCCACCTTTGAAGCGAAGCCAGACGGGGAACATATGGCCGAGGGTGACAAACAGCGCTGCCACGATGGCGAGGTGCTGGAGGGTCGCTGGGTCCTTGGCGCGGCCCAGAAAATACGCCACCGCCACTGCGGCATAACCCTTGCTGCCATCCAGGACAAAGGTAAGAATGCCCAAGCCCTTCGCGCCCGACCGCAGTACATTGGTGGCGCCGATGTTGCCGCTGCCCTTGGCGCGGATGTCCTCCTTCCGCACCAGCCATACCAGCAGAAATCCGAAGGGGATGGAGCCGAGCAGATACGCCTCGATCACGACGATCAGATACAGAGACATGGGTGGTTTGAGTGTAGCAGCGGTTGTATAGCTGATTGGTGTACGGTGGTCATCTGGTAAATTAGGTTCCGATGTTCATCAAGCCTATTTTGCAGTATGCCGCGGTGGGAGTCACCGCGCTGTCGATCGCATTGCCGGCCATGGCAAGCAACCCATTGGTGATTACGACGGACCAGGGCAAGGTTCAGGGAAAGATGAGCGCGGATAACCAGACGCGGGATTTTCTGGGAATTCCTTTTGCCGCGCCACCCATTGGTGCCTTGCGCTGGAGGTCTCCGCAGCCCGCTGCCAAATGGCAAGGCGTGCGTCAAGCCACCAGCTTCGGTTCACGCTGCATGCAGCAGGAACACTACGATGACATGGTGTTTCGCGATCCGGGTGAGAACGAGGACTGCCTCACCCTGAACGTTTGGGCGCCCGCTGGTAAGCCCAAGGGCAAACTCCCGGTGATGGTATGGATCTTTGGCGGCGGGTTTGCCGGTGGCGGCACCTCGGAGCCGCGGCAGGACGGTGAACATCTCAGCCACAAGGGCGTGCTGGTTGTCTCTATGAATTACCGGCTGGGCATTTTCGGTTTCTTCGCGACTAAGGAGTTGGCTGCGGAAGACCCCCATCACGCTGCCGGCAACTACGGGCTGCTCGATGAATTGGCGGCTATCCAGTGGGTGCACCGCAACATCGCGGCGTTTGGCGGCGATCCGGACAACGTCACCATCTTCGGCGAGTCAGCGGGTTCGTTTGCCGTCAGCGCGCAAATGGCTTCGCCGCTCGCCCAGGGTTTATTCGCGCACGCGATCGGGGAAAGCGGGGGAGCGTTTGCCAGCAAGGAATTGAGTTTTCCGCCGCTCGACAAGTTTGCGAAGGAAAATGAAGACTACTTCCACACCGTTCTCAGCGACAGTAGTTTGACCGCGTTGCGCGCTACCAGTAGCGCTGAGATTCTCAAGCTGGCCACACAAAAGGCTCCGGGCAAACCACGCTTTGGACCGGATATCGACGGGTACTTTTTGCCGGAAAGCATTCCCGCAATTTATGCCGCAGGCAAGCAGGCCCACATACCGCTGATTGCTGGTTGGAACCAGGATGAAGGGACCAGCACCATCGTAAAGTCGCCGGAAAAAGGGACCATGGATGGTTTGCATGCGACGGCGGTGAAGGAATTTGGCCCACGGGCTGAAGACTTCCTGAAGGTGTACCACGCCGGCGACGACGCGGAAGCGTTGCGCGTTGCCGAGGACTTTTCCGGCGACAACTTCCTGGTTTATTCCACCTGGGCGTGGCTGGATGCACATGGCAAGACCGGCGGCTCGCCGGTCTACCGCTACTTGTTCGCGCTCCCGTCGCCGGGCGATCCTTATCATCCCGTTTCCGCCGGTGCTTTTCATTCCGATGAGATCGAGTATGTGTTCGGCAACCTTGACTCGCGGAAGGGAGCGACCTTCAGGCCGGAAGACTACAAGCTTTCGGAGTTGATGCAGAGGTACTGGACGAACTTCGCCCGAACCGGAGATCCCAATGCTGATTCAGCGCCCCATTGGCCCAAGTACGACGCCGCAGACAACTGGCAGGTGATGCGTCTTAGCCAAGACCCCGGTGCGGCTCCCGATCCGCATCGCGAGCGCTATCTCTTTCTTCAGCAGGTATGGGGAGACGAAGGCCCCAAAACTGCCTCAGAATAGCAAACTGCCTGTTCCGGGACATCATGCGGGGTTGCTTGACGTCTGGGGCAGGATAGGTTGATTGTTAATCTGGTCGGAGACTAGCAAGCAGCTTTTTGAGTGTAAAGAAAATTCATGGCCAGGAGAGAAAGACGTGGATCTGGACATTCGACAGAGCGGGAAGATCTGCTGCCTGAAACTCAAGGGACCGCTCAAGTACGGAGAAGGTGTCAAGCAGCTTGACGAGGCGGTCGAAGGCGCACTTGGCAGCGGACACACCCAACTCCTGCTGGATCTTTCCGCAATGCCTTATATCGACTCCAGCGGGATCGGCGCAATTGTCGACGCGCTACGCCAGGCGAAAAAAGCCGGCGGAGACGCCAAGCTGGTGAGCCCCTCTCCCTTTGCTGCCAAAACCTTCAAAATGGTCGGTATTCTCACGCTCTTCAAGGTGTACGACACTGAGGCTGCTGCCGTAGAGGCCTGCCCCGCGTAGGGTACTCATTTGTTCGGTCGAGATGCTTGGAGTCCCGAAGGGACGGCTGAACTTCAGAGCTGTCCAAGGGGAACGACTGGCTTTTTGACGGTGCAACTTGTTGATTGCGTTGAGGGCGTTCGGCTGAGCAAAATCAGGTTGGTTCTTGATTGGTGAATGAGACCGGGAAAACAAAGGACTTAGTTCGCCATTAGGTTTAGAAGAGCGTACCTCAGGGGCTAAAGCCCTCATCATGGCTCTGCTTGATGTCAGGGTTAAAACCCTGACCTACCTTCAGCGTCGGCCGAAATGAGGGGATACCTCAGGGGCTAAAAGCCCTCATTGGCTCGGTACGGCACGACTAAAGTCGTGCCCTGATACAGAGCATCAGAGCAGTGGCTATCGGAAAATGCGCGCATTTCCGCAGAATTGGTCTGTCGATAGGGTGTGTTGTCCAAATTGGCGTGTTGTTCGATCCGGTTTCGCTGAATCTTGGACATGGTTGTGCGGCGACGTGGTGTGCCGGAATGAGGTTGGTGTGGCAGCGCGGTGGAGGTTGCACCGCTTTGGCGTCGTTCAGAGCGGGCTGGGTGGCGCTCATGTCGTTCTTCGCCTTTGTTGCAATCGAAAGAGAGAAAGAAAACAGAGGAAGGGGCTTCGCCCCAGCTTGTTCAACCCATGTTGTGCCCCGGCTACGCCGGTACAAACACCCGAATTTCCTGCAAGCTGCCCTGGACGAGTCCACGTGTGCGCCTTTCATCGAGGAAAGGCGCATGAAGTCTGTGGAACCCATTGAACCCTACAGGAAATTCGGGGCATGGGGCACCCGTCCTCAGGGGGAGGGGTGCAGAAGCCTCAGCTCCGGCTTGAGAGAGGCTCCGCCGGTCGCTTGGACAAGACTGAAGTTCAGCCGTCCCTTCGGGGCTAAACTCCTGATCGCTCTATTTCAACCTGCGCCTTACCAAATCAAGAGCCAACTGACTCGTCCACGCGCGGATATGTTCTCGATCCCCACCGAACCGCCGCTCCACAACATCAGTCTGCTTGCCATCACTCACCGCAACATAAACCAAACCAACCGGCTTCTCCTCCGACCCACCACCGGGGCCCGCGATACCGGTGACGCCCAAGCCGAACGTCGCGGATGTCTTGTGCCGAATCCCTTCCGCCAGAGCCGCAGCGACTTCTTTGCTGACCGCCCCGTTCGCTTCAATCACGGAAGCAGGCACACCTGCGAAAAGCGTCTTGAGCGCATCGCTGTAAACCACCGCTCCCCCTACAAACGAACGCGAGCTGCCGCTAATGCTGGTCAGGCGCTGCGCCACTAAGCCACCGGTGCAACTCTCCGCCACCGCCAGCGTCGACGCATGCATGCCGAGGTAATAGAGAACAATCTGCTCCAACGACTCGGCCTGCGCCGAGTAGATAAATTCCTCCAACTCCTCTTCAATCTTTTCCGCCAACTCGTCCACTCTTGCCTGGGCAGTCTCCTGGTCCCCTTTGGAACAGATGAGGTTGAGCGTGATGTCGCCGGTATGCGCCAGGATGGTGGTATCCACATCCTTGTACCTGGTGTAAATCGGCGCGATGCGCGCATCGGCTTGCGATTCTCCGATCATCGCAGCCTTCAGAGTACGCATGGCGATCGTCCGCTTCGGGACCACTTGCCGCAACCGGTCCATGCACTGCTCGTCAAACATGGCCTTCAATTCTGTCGGTGGCCCGGGCAGCAGAATTACCAGTTTGCGATGCTCACCGTAAACGGTATCCAGCCATTGGCCGGGCGCGCTGCCGCGGGGGTTTTCGAGAATCACCGAACCGTCCAGCACATCCGCCTGGCGGGCGTTGTTGTCGGTCATCTGGATCCGGCGGGCAGCAAAGCGCGCGTAGAGTGCGCCGACGATGTCGGGATTGCGGCGCAGGCGAATACTCAGCGCTTCCGCCACCGCCTGCCGCGTCAGATCGTCTTCCGTGGGGCCCAGGCCACCCATGGTGATCACGATGTCGGTGCGTCCCAGGGCAATGCGAATCGCGTTGGCGAGATTGATCAGCCGGTCGCCAACGATCGTTTTAAAGGTGACATTCACGCCCAGCTGCAACAGCCGGTCGGTGAGGAAGAGGGAGTTTGTATCTTGACGGTAGGGAGTTAGCAGTTCTGAACCGACTGCAATTATTTCGCAATTCATTCTTACCTGGATCCTCTAGTACAGACGCACGCCTTCGATGCCCAAACCAACATCATAGACCGCGCCATTCGCAGCCAGGATCGCGTTCCCGCCGGGGACGAAAGCGAGACCTACGATACCAGAGCCGGCAAGCACCACCGAGGCGTCGCCCGCCGGAGTAATGCAGACAATGCCGCGAGTGCCGTGAAAGGAAGCAGAGACGTACACGTTGCCGGCCACGTCGAATGCCAATCCTTGCGGGCGCCCGAGCCCTCGATAATAGACGCGCACCACACCGGCCTGATCGATGGCGTAGATCGAGTCATAGCTGGACGTGCTGGGCGCGGCCACAAAAAGTGTTCCATCCAGGCCGAAGGCCAGATGGTACGCAGCGATACTCGGTTCCAGTGTGGCGAATACAAAAATCTGCCGGTCCTGGGCAATCTTGAAGATGGTTCCGCTGCGGTCTCCGACATAGAGGTTGCCCGCGGAATCGAAGGCAATGCCGGTGGCGATCCCCATTCCCTCGGCATAAACCGACGATGCGCCCTGGGGAGAAACGCGGTGCACCGTTCCATCCAGCCGCGACGAAACATAGAGGTATCCGTGAGGGTCGATGGCCAGGCCGGTGGCATTGGTAATCCCGCTCACGAAGGGCTGCATCTCCCCGGTGGGCGTGATGCGGTAAACCGAAACGGCGGTCTTTTGCCCGCGCGGACCGGAATCCGTGGAATAAATGTTTCCCTCAGCATCCACCGCGGGATTGCCAACAGGGTGGAGATTTCCCGTGATCAGGCGAGCGATCTTCAGCCGGATTGCATTGCTGGATTGACCGTTCTGCCGGATCTCCAGTTTCCCCGTCTGCACATCGTCGGGAATACGGACCACCATCCGATTCGAACGGCTGAGCAGAATCGGAGCCACGATTCCGTCGAGCACGGCCACGGGCAGGCGCGAGCGCACGGCGCCCAATTGTGTTCCGCGAACCTCGATTTCTCCGCCCGGAAGTGCTGCATCGGGAATGGCGGAATCGATCCTGGGCGAGTTGGGAATGGGTGACTCCTTAGAGAATCTCATCGGCTGAGTTCCTGAACGCTTTTTAATTAATTACTTCGATGCAAACCGAAAGGGCTCAGCCGATCCAGTGTTGCAGCGCCAGCATCAAGAGCAAAGCATACACGCCTGCGGCAACATCATCGAGCATGATTCCCCAGCCTGCAGGCATGCTCTCCAGCTGCCGCGCAGGCCATGGTTTCACGATGTCAAAGAGACGGAAGAACAGAAACCCGGCTAGCAAGTGACTCAAGTTTACCCGCGAATAGATCAGCGCGATCCACTGCCCGGCGACCTCATCAATCACCACGTGTCCCGGGTCTTGCCGCTCGCTCTCCCGTTCCACCAGGGTAGCGGCAGGCACACCGATTGCGAGGGCGCACAACGCAGCCGCCAAAGTTAGCCAAGCCAACGTGCGCTGGAGCCAGGTGCAGGCCCTTGGCCGCTCCCAGCCAGAGCAAAGCTGCCGCGGCAGATCCCCAGCTACCCGGTCCGGGCCGGAGCAGGCCGGCGCCGAAAAACGTCCCCACCGCCCATGCCCAGGCTGTCTTTCTTGCCCTTACCGGCTCATTCATCGCCGGACGAGCGGGGCTGCATTCCCTCAATCTCTTCCAGCAGCTCCGGATCGAGCACCGGCGAGGAGATGCGGTAGACTCCGCTGGCCCACTTTCCCAGGTCCACAGTCTTGCAATGATCGCTGCAGAAGGGGAAATCCTGATCTTTGGCGGTGACGATGTTCCCGCAAGTCGGGCAGCGCAGGCTCTTCAATTTTTTCGCCCGTTGGTTCATCACAATTCCTTTACTAACAAATCCTGCCCACCAGGTCATAATCCTGTGACTCAGTGATCTCGCATTGGTAAAACTGCCCCGGCTTCAGCTCGTCGAACGGCCCAAAGTCGTTGATATAGACTTTGCCATCGATTTCCGGAGCCTGATGTTGGGTGCGGCCCTCCCACAACAGGGGAGTTTCCTCGGACGGCCCTTCGACCAGCAAATCGAAGCGGCGGCCCACCAGGCGGGCCCTGGATTTGCGGCTGATGGTCTGTTGCAGGCGCATCAGGGAGCGGCGCCGGGCCTCGATGGTTCGCGACGGCACTTTATCCCCCAGGTGAAAGGCCCCGGAGCCCTCTTCGTCGGAGTAACTGAAGACGCCCAGCCAGTCGAGTTGGGCGGCGCGGACGAAATCGCTGAGCACGGTGAAATCGGCTTCAGTTTCGCCCGGAAAGCCGGTAATGAATGTGGTCCGAATCGCTACATCGGGCACGGTTGCGCGTACCCGCGCAATTGTTTTCAGGAAAATGTCGGCGTTGCCGCCCCTTCGCATGCTCTTTAGCACCGCGGCGGAGGCATGCTGCAAAGGCATGTCAAGGTACTTGCAGATGTTCTCGTGCCGGGCAATGGTGTCCAGGAGCCGGCCGGTAACTTTGTTGGGGTAGGCGTACAGGAAGCGTAGCCACTTCAGATCGGGGATGCGGGCCAGACTATCGAGCAGTTGCGCCAACCCGTCTTTCATGCCCAAATCCTCGCCGTAACAGGTCGTATCCTGCCCAATCAGCGTGAGTTCGCGTACCCCCTGCGCGACCAGCCGTTCGGCTTCGGCGACTACAGATTCAAAACGCCGTGAGCGAAATTTGCCGCGGAGATTGGGGATAACGCAGAAACTACAGGGATGGTCGCAACCCTCGGCGATCTTGATGTAGGCCGAAGACTTCCGGGTGGCCAGCAGCCGCGGCGTTGTGTGGTCGTAAAGATACTGCGGAAGCCTGGCTTCCGCGCCTTCCCACTCCTCCCGCGCGAAACGTCCCTGGGACTCGCGCAAATCGCCTTCAGGCCGGGAAGTGCTGCTGGGGAGAATGGAAAAAAGCTGTGGTGACTGGGGAGGCTCGCTCGGGGTGGGCGTGCTCGGCATATCCAGGCCGGCGGCGGCCAGAATGGCCTCCAACTCGCCGGTACCGACCACGGCGTCCACTTCGGGCATATTCTTGCGGATTTCGTCCCGGTACCTTTCCACCAGGCAGCCGGCTACGATCAGCTTGCGGGCCCTTCCGGATACCTTGTGCTCCGCCATCTGCAGGATGGTGTCGATTGACTCCTGCTTTGCCTTATCGATGAAAGAGCAGGTATTTACCACCAGAATGTCGGCCGTCTCCGGGCGGTTGGTCATTTCCGCGCCGGCCCGGTCCAGCAAGCCCATCATGACCTCGCTATCGACCAGGTTTTTGGGGCAGCCGAGGCTCACAAAGCCGATACGCGGCCGTGGCTCCAGCACCGCATCCGCAACACCTCTTGTGCCCAATGGCACTTCTTCTGTTAACTCTTGCTTCACCTTTCTATTCTAGAGCAATCAGCGAGTTACCGTTTGCGAGGTTACTTCGGCGGAACCTTCCGTGCGCAGACGGAACAACCTTCCTGGGGACTGCGTCCGTCTACTAAGTAGCCAGAAAGGAGGGCGCCCCATGCATGTTCCAATGACGGCGGGTGTAAAACACGGACACCATGCCGATATGGGCGAGCCCATCAAGTGTGCCGTGGCCGGTAAGCCAACCGAAGCTGAGAGACACAAGACGCAAATGGTTCGTCACTTTGTGGTGGTGATTGCCCTGTTGGCAGTGCTTCTTTTGATTGCGATCGCGTTTTATTACATCGAGGGCAATTCCGTCACGGTTAAGCACATCAATTCGCTCGCTGCGCATCATTCCTTTGCCCGCTTGAGCTAACGAACAACTCCCCCAGCCAATCAGGCGTCCCATAGGCATTGAGAAGGTACGAATGAGAGCCCTAGCGATAGTTCTGATCGTCCTCGGTGTCCTTGCGTTGGCCTATGGGGGGTTTACCTACACGCACGAGAAGAAGGTAGTTGATTTGGGTCCAATCCAGGCTTCGAGAAAAGAAACCAATACGGTTCCATTACCGCCGATCCTTGGCGTAGCTGCCATCATCGGCGGCGGCGTTCTCCTTTTCGCCAGCAAGCGATAGCTGAATAGGCTGGTTGAGTGGGAAGTTTTTCCTATCGGATTGTCGTCTCTTTGGTCTCTACCGCAGGACTAGGTTCGTTCAGCGCTGTCCTGGTTCTTGATTGGTGAATGAGACGGGAGGCGGAACTTTAGTTCGCCATGAGGTCCAGAACAGCGTACCTCGGGGGCTAAAGCCCTCATTCGTTCCCTCTGTGCGGCCCGACTAAAGTCGGGCCCTGATACAGAGCATTGGAGCAGTGGCTAACGGAAAATGCGCGCATTTCCGCGAGGTTGGGTTACAGCATTGTCCGGCTGCGGATTCGTTTGCCGTCGCCACAATTCCCTCTGCTTCGCTCGGAGGTTGTGACTTTTCGTGTTTGTGGCCGGAAAGCTCCGGAGAGCATTTGCCAACAATCATCGCCGAGGTCCTTCGACTTCGCGCTATAGACGTTTCTTATGCGACAAATATGCGAGGCGCTTCGCTCAGAGCTTGTGACTTTTTTAAAAACCCCTCATAGTTTGTGGCCGGAAAGCTCGGAATAGCATCTGCCAACAAGCATCGCCGAGGTCCTTCGACTTCGCGCTATAAACCCTTCGTTATGCGACAGATCTGCGAGGCGCTTCGCTCAGGATGACGGTTTTGTTTGGGAACTTGCAAGATAGCTGGTTGGATATGCGGGAGCACGAAAGATCGAAAAAGTCACAGGCTCTCAGGATGACGGTTTTGTGGAGGGTTTGAAAACATTTGATTGGGTGTGCGAAAAACACGAAACGAATCGAAAAAGACACAGGCTGCTCAGGATGACGATTTTGTGGAGGGGTTGAATCTGAAAGGCCGTTTCCGGCTTACTGCGGGGTGATAATTCCGCCGGCGCGATGTCTTCTGGGCAAAATGACCCCGCGATGATCTACTTCCCGCCCGTTTTCCTCGTCCGGGGAACCGGAGGGACCTGCCAAAAGGTCGCCACCACATAGAGGACAAACGGTTTGTGCCGTTTCAGCCGAAAAATGGGTGTGGCAACGGGCGCACTCCAGGTAACCAGGCGAAGGCATAAACCTATGATATCTGAGGGGTTCCCAATTCGGGACACTCCGGGCAGCCGGGCGAAGAACAGGTAAAATAGGGGAGTGAGCATCCAGCTAATAGCGATCGATATCGACGGTACCCTTGTGCCTTCGACCGGCCCGAAAATCAGTCCCCGGAACTGCGCGGCCCTCCAGGCGGCAGAAGCTGCGGGTATTGAGATCGTCATTTCCACCGGGCGCCGCCAAGCCTATGCCATGCCCCTGATGGCCCAGGTGGGTCTGAGTGAGAACTCGGTGATGATTTCTTCCAACGGAGCCGTGGTCCGCGGTTTTGATGGTCAGTTGCTGGATCGCCGCTTTCTACCGCTTGAAACCGCGCGGCAACTCTGTCTTCAGCTGCAGGGCTACGGCACGCTGGTGTTCACGTTCGATCGCGAGGGAGCAGGCGCCCTGGTGATCGAGAGCTTTCAGCAGTTGCACGCCCGCATTGACCGCTGGGTGGAAGCCAATAAGCCCTACCTGGTCGAGTTTCAGCCCATTGAGCGGGCGTTCGACGGGGGCGAGGAACCGATTCAGGGAATGATCTGCGGCACGGTCGCGGAAATGGTAGAGGCAGAAAAGCAGCTGTTGTTGAGTGATGTGGCGGGGCAAATTGCCACGCACCGAACCGAGTACGCGGCGCGCAACCTGAGCATTCTCGACCTTTTACCGCCTGGCTGCTCCAAAGGCGCGGCGCTCGATAGCCTGGCCCGGATTCGCGGCCTGGAGCGGGACGAGATCATGGCCATCGGGGATAACCTCAACGACCTGGAAATGTTGGAGTATGCCGGTCGCGCGGTGGTGATGGCAAATGCCAGCGAGGAGATTCGTGCCCTCGCCCGGCGCCGGGGGTGGGACCTGACTGCCTCGAACGATGACGACGGGGTCGCCCGAGCCATCGAAGAGGTCCTGCGCCAGCAAGGATCGCCGCAAGATGCCAACCGTAACGGGGAAGAGACTATCGCCCCCGGCCCCGTGGTACAGTTTGCCCAATGAGCAAAGTCTCCGCCTTCGCCTGCCGGCTCGGGGTCCTTGGTTTGCTGGGGATGGCTCCTGCCCTGCATGCCGCCGAAGAGGTGACCCTGAAAAACGGGTTCAACCTGCTCTGCGATCATCGCGAGCAGGCCGGCGACAAGGTGCGGCTGTTTACCACCCGGGGTAGCAGTAATTTTGTCGAAGTCGATGCAGCCGAGATCGCTTCGGTGGACACCGTGTCCGATCCTGTCCCGGCGGCTGTGCCCATCGCGGCTGTCGCACCCCGGCTTACCAACGCGGATGTGCACGAGTTGATTGCCCGCGCGGGGGCCCACCATAATCTCGACGTCGATTTGCTGGCGAGCGTAGTTCGGGCCGAGAGCGGCGGCAATATCCACGCGGTGAGCCGCACGGGAGCGCAAGGCCTTATGCAGTTGATGCCTGGAACTGCGGCGCAATTAGGCGTGACCGATAGCTTTCGTCCCGATGAGAATATCAATGGCGGCACGGCTTATCTGGACGCACTGCTGCTGCGCTATCACGACCGCCTGGCACTGGCCCTGGCGGCTTACAACGCCGGTCCGGCGGCGGTGGATAAATATCATGGCGTACCACCGTATCGCGAGACCCAGGTCTATGTGGCGCGGGTAATCCGCGAGTTCAACCGTAGAAAGCAGCTGGAGAAGCAGCATCCGGCAAGCGCCGCCGCTCTTTCGTCCATGCCATCCAACCCGTAAACCACTCAACCGATCGCTTCGCATTGGAGTCGCAGGTGAAAAAGCATTCCTGGATCATGTACCTCGTAGGAGCGATCCTTCTGGGTGCGCTGGTGTGGCTGGTCCACCAGCGAGTCCACTTTCAGTGGAGCGTCTTTCGCGATGAATTGCAGCATGTGGATTGGCGCCGCATCGTTTTCGGCATTGCCATGGTGGTGTTCTGTTACTACCTGCGCGCGGCGCGTTGGGGAGTTCTGATCAAGCCGCAGAAAAAAGTCAGCTCCTTTGCCTTGCTGGGCTCGCAGGTAATTGGCTTCACTGCGGTGGCCCTCTTCGGCCGCCTGGCAGACCTGGTGCGTCCTTATCTTGTTGCAAAACGAACCAGGCTGCCGTTGAGTTCGCAGGTTGCCGTATACACCGTGGAGCGCATGTTCGATCTCGGTGCGATGGCGTTAATCTTTTCGGGAGCTCTCCTGCTGGCTCCGGACCGTGCCACGCTGCCTCATCACGAGGCCCTGCAGCACGCCGCGTTGGGCGGCCTCGTAGTCGCCATTGCTCTGGCCATCTTCGCAGTCGCGGTCCGTGCCTCCGGCAGAGCGGTCGCGGGCTTCGCGGAAAAAGCTCTCGGCTCTGTGTCGCCCTCGCTCGGCGTATCGGCCGGAACCAAAATCCGCGCCTTTCGCGACGGGCTGGATTCCATCGCCACTCTGGGCGACTTCTTCCGCTCACTCGCGCTTTCTCTCATCATGTGGGGACTGATCACGGCGGCCTACCTGGAAACTACCCGAGCCTTCGTTCTCTCGCCCGAGTTGTCTGCGATGACGCTGGCGCGCTGCCTGGTGTTGATGGCCGCAAGCATGGTTGGATCCGTAGTCCAGTTGCCCGTGATTGGATGGTTCACCCAGATAGGCGTGACCACGGGCGTAATGCAGAAGGTCTTCCATGTGCAGTTTGAGCCGGCTCTTGCCTGCGGCACCATGCTGCTGATCGTAACTTTCATGAGCGTAATTCCGGTCGGACTGATCTGGGCCCGCATAGAGCACGTTTCCCTCAAGAAGATCTCCGAGCAATCGGAGCATTTCAGTCAGGAAGAGACCGACCCGACCCCCGTGATCAGCAAAGCCTAACCTGTTGGATCCCCTCAAAGGTGTCGGAGGAAATCGGACGGGTGCTCTTTGTCGCTTTTGTCTGTTGCCCGCACTCCAACACTCGCAGTTTTGCTCCCGTGTCGACAGCGACTGCTAGAATTTAACTACTGATGAAATGCCCATATTGCGGATTCGCGCAGGATCGAGTCGTGGATTCGCGCGAAAGCAAAGAAGCAGACTCGATTCGCCGCCGTCGCGAATGCGAGGGTTGCAACAAGCGCTTTACCACCTACGAACGCATCGATGAAATCCCCTACATGGTGGTGAAGAAAGACGGCCGCCGGGAAAAATTCGAGCGCCAAAAGGTGCTGAGCGGCCTGCTGCGCGCTTGCGAGAAACGGCCTGTCTCCGCAGCCAAGCTGGAAGCGATCGTGGATGAGACTGAGACATTTCTGGTCGATTCCCCGGAGCGCGAACGAACCACCAACCAAATTGGCGAGCTGATCATGAACCATCTAAGAACGATCGATAAGGTCGCCTACATTCGTTTTGCCAGTGTCTACCGGGACTTCAAAGACGTGCGCGAGTTCAAGGAAGAGCTGGAACAGCTCCTCAACACCAGGGAAGCATCCAAGACCGGCAAACGATAATCGCCCAGGAGAAACAATGGCAGAGAGAACGCACACAGTCACGCTACTTGCCGGCGACGGCATCGGGCCGGAGGTAACGGATGCGGTGGTACGCATTCTCGAAGCGGCCATCGCAGGATCGGGTGCGAAGTTTGCCTGGGAACCATTCCTGGTCGGCGCCAACGCCTACGAAAAATATCACGAGTACATTCCCAAAGAGGTGTATGAGTCCATCGAGCGCAACCACCTGGCGCTGAAAGGGCCAGTTGCCACGCCCATCGCGGGCGGCTTCGCCTCGATCAACGTGCACCTGCGGAAGAAATTTGAGCTCTTTGCGAACTTCCGGCCCATCAAGAACCTGCCCGGTATGGACACCCGGTATCCAGGTGTCGACTTGATCATCGTGCGGGAAAATACCGAAGGCGAGTATGTGGGTCTGGAGCACGAAGTCGTGCCCGGAGTGGTGGAGTCGCTCAAGATCGTTACCGAGAAAGCTTCGACCCGCATCTCGAAGTTTGCCTTTGAATATGCGCGCAAGTTCAAGCGGCGCAAGATCCACGCCATCCACAAAGCGAACATCATGAAGATGTCTGACGGGCTGTTCCTGCGTTGCGCGCGTGAGGTGGCCAAGGGCTATCCGGAGATCACCTACGGCGAGCACATCGTCGACAACACCTGCATGCAATTGGTCATGAATCCCTATCAATACGACACCCTGCTCACGGAAAACCTGTACGGCGATATTGTCAGTGACCTGTGTGCGGCATTCGTGGGGGGGCTGGGCCTGGTTCCCGGCGCCAACCTGGGCACGGGCTGCGCGATCTTTGAAGCCGTTCATGGCTCGGCGCCCGACATTGCCGGTAAGGACATTGCCAACCCCACGGCGCTGCTCCAGTCCGCGATCCTGATGCTGCGCTATATCGGGGAAACCGATACTGCCGATCGGGTGCAGTCTGCGCTGGAGAAGGTGTACATCGAGAAGAAGACGCTGACCCGCGATGTGGGCGGGACCAGCGGCACCAAGGGATTTACGGCCGGCGTGCTGGCGGCGTTGTGACCTATCCCTGAAGCGCCGCGGTCCGATGTTCAGCTTCCGGAGCATTGGCTACGGCTTGAGACTTACTGATGCCGTCAGAAGTCCGTCGGATCGTACGGACCGAGCCGCGAGGTTGCCCGGCGGAGGCGCGCATAGTCTAAAATAAACAGAATATTTTCAAAACCATGCAGACAAGACACAAGATTGGCATCCTTGGCGCCACCGGGGTCATTGGTCAGCGCTTCATCCAGTTACTCGAGAACCACCCGTGGTTTGAGATCACCTGGCTGGCGGCGAGTGACAAGTCCAGCGGCAAGACCTACGGCGAAGCCACCAAATGGAAGTTGGAGACGCCGCTCCCTGCGCGAATCGCCGAGATGATGGTCTCGCCGGCCTCGCCGGAGGGCGCTCCCAAGGTGATTTTTGCCGCGCTGGACAGCGATATTGCGCGGGAACTGGAACCTGAAGTTCGCCGCCGCCGGCTGCGCCGTGATCTCCAATTCCAGCGCCTTTCGTATGCAGGCAGATGTTCCGCTGGTCATTCCCGAGGTCAACGCAGACCACCTGGATCTGCTGGAAACCCAGGGCTGGCGCAAGCAATCCGGTGGCTACATCGTGACCAACCCCAACTGCAGCGCCATCGGTCTGGTCCTGGCACTCAAGCCGTTGGCCGACCGGTTCGGGCTGGAGAGCGTCTTTGTCAGCACCATGCAGGCCGTGAGCGGAGCCGGGTACCCGGGCGTCGCCTCGCTCGACATCCTGGGCAATGTTGTTCCGTACATCAAAAGCGAAGAAGAAAAGCTGGAAGAAGAGACGCTGAAGTTACTCGGCAAACTGAGCGGAAAGACCGTGAAACCACTGAACGCCCGCGTCACCGCGCACTGCAACCGGGTTCCGGTCGAAGACGGCCACACCGAGAGTGTGAGCATCAAGTTGGCGACCCGAGCCACGCGGGAAGAGATCCTTGCCGCCTGGAGCGAATTTGCGCCGCTGGCCAGCTATGCGCTGCCCATCGCGCCCGCCCAGCCGATCGAGTGGGTCTCCGCGGACGACCGGCCGCAACCTCGGCTGGACCGCATGCGCGGCAAGGGAATGGCCGCTACCGTCGGCCGCCTGCGCCCATGTTCCCTGCTTGATTGGAAGTTCACTGTCCTCTCCCACAACACCATCCGCGGTGGGGCCGGTGCAGCGGTGTTGAATGGAGAGTTCCTGGCCGCGCTGGGCAAACTTGTGCCAGCGGCTGCCAACGATCACGTGGCCGTCCCCGTATGAAGCCGGTAGTGATGAAGTTTGGCGGCACGTCTGTCGAAGATGCTGACGCCATCAATCGCACCGCCAAAATTGTCCAGAGCAGGCTGGCCCGTGGTCAACGGCCAGTGGTCGTGGTCAGCGCCATGGCCAAAGTCACCGACCAGCTTCTGTCCGGAGCGAAAGCCGCCGGCCGCGGCGACCGCAACGGAGCGCTGGCCATCAGTTCGCGCTTGCGCAACCGTCATTGCGACACTTCGGCCCTGCTGCTTCCCGCCGACCGCCATGGGGAACTGCAGAATTGGATCCAGCAGGAATTCGAGTCGATCGACGAGATTCTGCGCGGGCTTTCCGCAGTCGGCGAACTGACCCCCAGAACCAACGACATGGTGGTGAGTTTTGGCGAGCGCCTCTCCAGCCGCATGGTGGCCGAAGCCTTCCGCGAGCGGGGAGTCGAGGCCGTGCATGTTGATGCACGTACCGTCGTCGTGACCGACGCCCAATACGGCAAAGCAACCCCCAACAGCGCCCTCATTGAGGCCCGATGCGGCCAGCATGTGCAACCGCTGGTCGACGCCGGTAAGGTCCCGGTGATGGGCGGCTTTATCGGCTCCACCGTCGACGGCGTGACCACCACGCTCGGTCGCGGCGGATCGGACTATACCGCGGCGCTGATCGGCGGGGGTATGGACGCGGAGGCCATCGAGATATGGACCGACGTAAATGGCATCATGACCGCCGATCCCAGGGTTTGTCCGGATGCGCTGCGCGTTAAAACGATCAGCTTTGAAGAAGCTGCGGAACTCGCGTATTTCGGAGCCAAAGTGCTTCATCCGGCAACCATTTTGCCCGCCGTGCAGAAGAACATTCCGGTGCTGGTACTCAACTCGCGCAATGCAGAAAATGAGGGCACCCGCATCACCGCGCTGGCTACTCATTGCAATAGTCCCTTCAAGTCCATCGCCGCCAAGAAGAAGCTAACCATCATCGACCTGGTTGCCAGCCGGATGCTCATGTCGCACGGCTACCTGAAGGCCGTTTTTGAAGTCTTCGATAAGCACAAGTGCGCCGTGGATATGGTGTCGACCTCGGAAGTAAGCGTTTCGCTGACTGTCGATTCCAACGAGCAATTGCCGGAGCTGGCTGCCGAGTTGAGCAAGCTGGCGGACGTGACCTACGAGGGACGGAAAGCCCTGATCTGCATGGTCGGCGGCAATATCCGAGGCCAGAATGGGATCGCCGCCCAGGTGTTTCATGCAGTCCGCCACATAAACGTGCGCATGATCTCGCAGGGCGCATCGGAAATCAACATGAGCTTCATGATCGACGAGGATGATGTGGATGAGGCGGTGCGATCTCTGCACGCGGCCTTTTTTGTTGATCCCGATCCCGAGATCTTCGATGTGAGCGCAAGAAAAACAGTGGAAAGCGTGCAACGCTAATCATGATCTTCCTAGTGCTGGGCCGAGGCAGAACAGGGCAGGTGGTGGCGGACGTTGCCGCTCAACGAGGACATAGCGTCCGGGTCATTGGCGAAGAAGAAAATGCCAATGCCTCCGCGCTCACCGGTCCGATGCTGGCTCAGTTCGATGTGGTTATCGATTTCACCACGCCGCAGGCCGTCATTCCCAACATCCGCGCTTGCCTGGCAAACGGAGCCCGCGTGGTCGTGGGTACCACCGGATGGTATGACAAGCTCCCCGAAATACGCGCCATCTGCGAACGGCGGCAGGGCGCCCTGCTGTACGGCGCGAACTTCTCCATCGGGGTGCAGGTGATGTATGAACTGGCCTATCGGCTGGTCCCCCTGGTGCATGGATTTGAACTCAGCATCAGCGAGACTCATCACGAGAGCAAGAAGGATGCGCCCTCAGGAACCGCGCTCGCTCTCAAACAGACTCTTCTGGAGATGGACCCATCGCTGAAGATCGACATTACGTCGCATCGTGAGGGCGAAGCTGTCGGCACGCACGTCATCAGCGCTCGTTTGGGAGACGATGTGGTTGAAATCCGCCACGAGGCAATCTCTCGCCGCAGTTTTGCCGAGGGCGCGGTGCGGGCAGCGGAGTGGCTAAGTGGTAAAACCGGTTGCTATGACTTCAAGGAGATTTATCCCTTGCTGGGGTAGTAGACTCCATTTGTTATGACCCTCCGTGGCTGTGGCACAGCACTGGTGACTCCCTTCCGCAGCGACAGCACCCTTGATGAGGAAACGCTCACCAAGCTGGTCGAATGGCAGATTGAAAGCGGCATTGACTTTCTGGTCGCGTGCGGAACCACCGGCGAAACGCCGACGCTTACTCATGAAGAATGGCTGCGCGTCATCCACATCGTGACCGAGGCCGCGTCGGGACGGGTGCCGGTGCTGGCTGGTTGCACCCACAATTCCACTGTCGAGGCGGTAGCCCGGGCGGGCGAGGCAGCGTCCGTGCCGGGCGTGAGCGGTCTGCTTACGGCAAATCCCTTCTACAACAAGCCCAGCCAGGAGGGCCAGTACCGTCACTTCCGCGCGATTGCCGAGGCGGTTCCTTGCCCGGTGGTGCTCTACAACATTCCGGGCCGCACCGGCGTCAACCTGGAGCCGGCAACCATCCTGCGCCTGGCTGAGGATGTGCCCAACATCCGGGCGGTCAAGGAGTCGAGCGGGAATGTGCAGCAGATTGCCGAGTTGATTTATTCGTTGCCGCCCGGCTTCGCGGTTTTGGCAGGGGATGACTTGATGGCTCTCCCGGTGATCGGACTGGGAGGAGCAGGGCTGATCTCGGTTGCGTCCAATGAAATTCCGCGTGAGATGACACGCATGCTGAACGCCGCCATCGATGGCGATTGGGCCACCGCTCGTTCGCTAAACCGCCGGTACTTTCCGCTGATCACGGCAAATTTTTGGGAGTCAAGTCCTGGCCCCGTGAAATGCGTGATGGCCATGATGGGCCGTCTCAAGGAAATCTATCGGCTGCCCATCGTGCCGGTGACTCCCGCGACCCGGGCCAAGCTGAAGACGCTGGTTGAAGAATTGGGTCTGCTGTCAAAGGCCTAACTGTCCCACCGAACCCTCAGGCCTTTTCTCAAAAAACTTCAGGACACAGTGATGACAATCGAGTCGACAACGCTGCAGGCAGACATAGAACGATTTTTTTCCGCCGGAGCCGATGCCATCGGCGACCGGGGAGCGATGGATGCTTTTCTTGAACTGCGCAGCGCGCTCAGCGCCGGCCGGGTGAGGGCGGCCGAGCCAGACCCTGGAACCGCCCTCGGATGGCGAGTGAACGCCTGGGTCAAGCAGGGAATTCTGCTCGGCTTCCGGCTGGGCTCGATGGTGCAGATGGGCGGCGATGAATTCTCATTCGTGGACAAGAGCACTTACCCCACCCGGCGATTCGACCCGGAGCAAGGAGTGCGAGTGGTCCCCGGCGGATCCACCATCCGCGAAGGCGCCTTCGTCGCTCGCGGGGCGGTGTGTATGCCGCCTATGTATGTAAATGCCGGCGCTTACGTGGACGAAGGCACGATGGTCGATTCCCACGCGCTGGTGGGCAGCTGCGCCCAGATTGGCAAGCGGGTTCACCTCAGCGCCGCAGCGCAGATTGGCGGCGTGCTGGAGCCGGTCAACGCTACTCCGGTGATCATTGAAGATGATGTGCTCATCGGCGGCAACACGGGTGTCTATGAGGGCACACTGGTGCGGCGGCGAGCGGTGTTGGCTGCCGGCACCATCCTGACTCGCGGAACACCGGTCTACGATATCGTGCGCGGCGAGGTCTTGAAGGCATCCGCGGATCACCCTCTGGTGATTCCAGAGGGCGCCGTCGTCGTGCCGGGATCGAGAGAACTGAAGCGCGGTGCAGAGCCCGCCTGGGGGTTGAGCCTGTACACGCCGGTCATCGTTAAGTATCGCGATGACAAAACCGACTTAAGCGCTACTCTTGAAGAGCTGTTGCGCTAAAGCGTGTGGAGAAAAGAGATGGGTGTTCTGCGTGGTAGCATTAGACGTTAATGTCTGCAGGTAAGTTACAAGTCATCCCCCTGGGCGGGCTGGGCGAATTCGGAATGAACTGCCTGGCGCTTCGCTGGGCAGACGACATCATCGTCATCGATGCCGGTCTCATGTTTCCCGAGACGGAATTGTTGGGCGTCGATATTGTCGTCCCCGATATTACGTACCTCACCGAAAATCGCCAGCATGTTCGCGCCATCATCCTGACCCATGGTCACGAGGACCACATCGGTGGGCTGCCATGGATACTGAGCGAGTTGAAGGTGCCGGTCTACGGGACCGAATTCACCCTGGCGTATGTCGAAGGCAAGCTGGAAGAGCACAAGCTGCTTGATACCACGGAACTGATCGAGATCGTGCCGCGGCAAAAGTTTCACCTGGGTGCGTTCACGGTCGAGCCGATTCGTGTCACCCACAGCCTGGTGGACTGCGTCGCCCTTGCGATTGAATGTCCGGTCGGCGTGATCGTGCACACCGGCGACTTCAAAATCGATCTCTCGCCTCCCGATGGCAAGCCCTTCGACCTGCATGCCTTTGCGGAGTACGGCAAGCGGGGCGTGTTGGCCCTCCTTCAGGATTCGACCAATGTCGATCGCGCCGGCTACACTCCCAGCGAATGGGCGGTGAAACCGCGATTGGACGAGGTCTTCTCGCGTACCAAGCAAAAGCTATTCTTCAGCTGCTTCTCGTCGTCCATTTACCGCATTCGTATCGCCCTCGAACTGGCCCAGACACATCGCCGCAAGGTAGCCATCGTCGGCCGATCGATGGTGGAATCTTCGGAGATTGCGCAGGATCTTGGCTACCTCACGGTGCCCAACGGGTTGCTCATCCATCCCGGCCAGATCCGCGATTATCAAGCTTCTGAAGTCATGGTTCTGATCAGCGGCACGCAAGGGGAACCGATGTCGGCTCTTTCCCGGGCCGCGGTCGACAATCACAAACACGCGCGCGTCGAGCGGGGCGACACGGTGGTGCTGAGTTCCCGTGTGATTCCCGGCAACGAAAAGAGCATCTACCGGGTCATCGATCATCTATGCCGCCGCGAGGCCAACGTGATCTATGACGATGGTGAATCCGGACTGATCCACGTGAGCGGGCACGGCAGCCAGGAAGAAATGCGGCTGATGATCAACCTGCTGCGGCCGAAGTTCTTTATCCCGGTCCATGGGGATTACCGTCATCTGCAGAAGCACGTGCAATTGGCCAAGAACACTGGAGTCGTGGAGCAGGCGCTGCTGCTCGAAGACGGCGACGTGCTGGAAGTGGACGCCAACACCGCGGTCAAAGCGGGCAAAGTGACCACCGGCCGGATTTGCATCGATGCCGGTTCCACCACGGATGTGGTCGAGGACCTGGTGATCCGCGACCGCAGGCACTTGAGCGAAGATGGAATCGTGCTGGCGATCATCACCCTCAACAAGCGCACCGGCAAGGTGGAGCGGCCGCCCGAAGTCGTGACTCGTGGCTTCGTC
Organism: uncultured Acidobacteriaceae bacterium; assembly: GCA_963850235.1. Taxonomy (GTDB): domain Bacteria; phylum Acidobacteriota; class Terriglobia; order Terriglobales; family Acidobacteriaceae; genus PALSA-350. Next base: position 43,113 of record CAWKKM010000003.1, read on the forward strand.
ACCGGCGAGATCGCTCTCAGCGAGCAGGCGCAGGAGATCGTCAATCGGACGCTCGATTCGTCTTCGGCGGAAGAGAAGGCCGACTACGGCGTGATGAAAGAGAAGATTCGACTCGATCTCAAGCGTTACATCCAAAAAGCCACTTCGCGCCGGCCTATGATCATGCCGATTATTCTGGAAATCTAAGTGCTGGTCACGCTGCCCGAGCTGCGCGCAGCCCAGGAGCGGCTTCGCGGCGTTGCTGTGCACACGCCGTTGGTTCGTCTCGAACCGGATGCCCTTTGGATCAAGGCTGAAGGGCTCCAACCCATCGGCAGTTTCAAGCTACGCGGAGCCTTCAACAAAATCGCGCAACTGTCTGCGCGGGAGCGCGGTTGTGGCGTAATCACCTACTCCAGCGGCAATCATGCTCAGGGTGTGGCCTACGCAGCGCGAGCGCTGGGCATAAAAGCTGTCATCGTGATGCCGTCCAACGCGCCAGAGATAAAAGTAAAGGCGACCCAGGCATTAGGCGCCGAGATCGTCACCGTCGGCCCGGCGAGCTCGGAGCGCAAGGCCAGAGCTGAGGAGCTGGCCGCCACCTGCGGTTATGTGGTCATTCCTCCCTACGACGATCGCGACATCATTGCCGGGCAGGGAAGCTGCGGTTTGGAGATTATGGCCGACCGGCCGGAGGTGGAACTGGTGATGGCGCCGGTGGGTGGAGGCGGCTTGCTCAGCGGCGTTGCGGCTGCCGTGAAGTTGATTCATCCCAAAGTGCGGGTGATCGGGGTAGAGCCGGAACTCGCCTCGGATGCGGCACAGAGCTTCAAGGCGGGTAACATCGTCTCCTTCAGCGGCGAGCAGACCAGCCGCACTGCGGCTGATGGGTTGAGAACGCAAAGCGTAGGTGAGCTGAATTTTGCCCACATGCGGGCGTTTGTCGATGACGTTGTGACCGTAAGTGAAGCCGAGATCCGCGAGGCCATGCGCCGCATGATCTTTGGCGCCCGCCTGGTTCCAGAGCCCAGCGGCGCCGTGGCATTAGCGGGAGCGCTGTTCCGTCGTGCATCAACTGCCACCGGCCCGGCAAACGGTTGCGATCATGAGCGGCGGCAACGTCGAACCGTCTGTGCTGCGCAGCGTCCTGGAAGAACAAGGCTAAGTAAATATGAGGCACTCGAATGGCGCACTGCAGGTTCCTCGCTACGCTCCCACGGCACGCCGGGGCAGGCGGGATGACAGATAGGAGAGGGCTGTTGCAGGAGAGGACCGTTGCCGAGGGACAGGCTATGGTTGTCGATACAGAACGGTTCTTTACCAACCGCCCTCTCCTTTAGCAACAATCCTCTCTTTCAGTCTTTCAGTCTTTCAGCTCCTTTGGACAATCCTCTCTTTTAGCAACGGCCCTCTCCTTGCAACAGCCCTCTCCTATCTGTCATTCCGAGCGAAGCGAGGGACCTGCAGTCTGCGGCCTTCGGAATGCTTTCGGCCGGATTCGACTGGTTCTACAACTGTCCCGTTTCCGGTCAGCGTATCCTACATGTGAATCGTCTAAGCCTTTATGCGTACTGGATTCATCGCTTTTTCTGCCCTCCTGGTAATCGCGGTCCAGGCGAATGCGGCCCCTAAGCCGCCAGCTCCCAGCAACGGTCCCAAGGCAACTGTTATCCGCAACACCAACCTCTACGTGGGGCCGGACACTTCCTCTGCCCGCCTGGCCGAGATCTCCCCGGGGAGAGAAATGGTGATCGTGGAGAAAAATGGTCCATGGTTGCGGGTCTTCGCCAACACCGACGAGGAGACCTCCCAAGCGCAGGATGCACCAGTCTTTGGCCACGAAGCGGCCGCCCCTCCGGTGTCCGGATGGATGGCGGCCCCCGGCGTAGTCAGCTCTGAAACCCCCAAGGGCGATCTGATTCTCTTCGGCGCAGCCGCAAGCCAGGAGAAAGATGCCATGCTTCCCCGCGCACCCCAGAGCGTCGCCCAGGCAGCGCGCCTGCTGTACCAGCGCATGGCCGACTTCTTCCCTCAATCGCCACTGGCCCCCGAAGCCGCCTGGCGTTCGGCGGATATACGCTGGCAACTGCAAAAGGTTGACATCTTCTCCCTCCCCTCCGCGCATGAAAAAGAGGCCTACATACGCGAGCAGATCGACGACGAAGAGTTCCGCAAGCTGAAGAAAAAATACCCTGGTACCAAATGGGCCGACCTGGCGGACTGGGACCTGCTGGACAACAAGGTCTGCGGCGATTGGCAGGGCTCCACCAAGTGCCCCGAAAAGGAAGCCGAGATGTATGAAAAGTACGCGCGGGAGCACCCAGACTCGCCGCGGGCTGCCGAGGCGCTCTACAACGCTGTCTACCGTCAGGGCGCGTTGAACGACATCTACAGCGCCAATGGAGACGACAAAAAAGCCGGCGAGGCCAAGGCGAGAGCCATAACCATCGCAGGTACCATTGCCACCAAATATCCGCAATCGGACTATGCAGCCCGCGCTGCCAGTCTGGTATACCAAATGCAGGAGTCAATTCCCATCTACGGCGCCGACCGGCAGTAACGTTACGGTTGCCGGAGGACCTTTGAACGATTACATCCTGTCGGTTTTGCTTGGTATCGTCGAAGGACTGACTGAATTTCTACCTGTCAGCTCAACCGCACATCTCCGATTGGCGGAGGCGATGCTTCACCTGGACTTGGCCAACCCTTACTGGAAGATGTACACCATCGTGATCCAGTTGGGGGCGATTCTTGCCCTGGTACTGCTATTCACCGGGCGGATTCTGGAGTTTTTTCGCACCTTTCCCCAGGGAGAAAATGGTGACCGTACTGCCCTCACCCACCCTCTTTCCCTGACCCTGGTGGCTTTTGTCTGCACCGCGGTTCCGTCGCTGCTGCTGGTGAAATTGATCGGAAAGCACCTGGAAAGCATTCACCTGATGGCCTGGGCGCTGCTGATTGGCGGTGTCGTGATGTGGCTGGTGGATGCATTGAGCGTCCGTCGCGATTTGAAGACCAAAGATGTGGAGCAGATGACCCTCTTCCAGGCGGTCTGGATCGGCCTCTGGGAGGTCACGTCGGCCGTTTTCCCTGGCGTCTCGCGGTCGATGTCGACCATCGCGGCCGGTCAGGCTGTGGGCATGACGCGCACGGCGGCCCTCGAGTTCAGCTTTCTCTTGTCCATCCCGGTCATGGTTGCGGCGACCGGCTACGAATTTCTTCGCACCATCCATCCCAAGCAGGTCCCTGGGGGAGAAGCGATTGTGCCCCTGGTCATGACGACGCATGGTTGGATCGTGCTGGGCATCGGCTTTGCGGTTTCCTTTGTCGTCGCCCTGGGAGTGGTAGAGTGGTTCCTGCTGTGGGTGCGACGCCACGGGTTCGTCATCTTTGCGCTCTATCGCATCATCCTGGGCTCATTGCTGCTGGCCTTCGGCGCCAAACTTGCAGGAGCCTGATTAGGAGAAGCTATGAGATTACGCAAAACGTCAGGCCTCTGTCTGGCCGCCGCGCTTACTTTCCACCGTCGCTTTGGCCGACAGCCTCGTCCAGACGGCAACTCTGAAAGACCTGCAAACGGTAGGCAGCACCAACAAAAAGCAGAAACACCAGCAGTACGACCTGGTCATTGACACGTCGACCAACGAGTACATCTGCCGTACCAAGCTGGGCAGTTCGCTGAAGGCGACGCAGTTTGTGGTGGGATCTTCGCTGCAGTTCAAATTGAACGGCCAGAACGGCGAGGCCACCACGTCCGACGGCAAGAAAACCAAGTGCGGAATCGTACGCGTGGCCGCCATGCCCGTATCGGCGCCGCAGTAGCGGAAAAAACCTGAATTGCCCTGGCTGCACGACTGAACAGACCGCGGAGAAATTCGTCTTCGTGGTAGGCCGGGGATTTATCCCCGGCTTACCACGTCGCCATCCTTGTGGCCTTTAGGCCCTGAGGTACGACTCTTCGCAGGTACAAATGGGAAGAACATACCTCAGGGCCTAAAGGCCGAATAATTCTGCCGGATGATGTACGGGCTAAAGCCCGTACCTACCAGCCCGTACCTACCAGCCCGTACCTACCAGCCCGTACCTACCAGCCCGTACCTACCAGCCCGTACCTACCAGCCCGTTACCAGCCCGGACACCGTACGCGTGCCTACCAGCCCGTGCCTACCAGCGTTGCGTTTTTCCGCAGCCTGTTCAGCCGTCGTTGCGGGAGCTCCATCTTGACATATCCCCTAGTACGCCTGCCCCTGCTGCAGCGGCAGGCGGATCTGAAAGCACGTGCTGCCAGGTTTCGATTGAACGGTGACAAAGCCGCGGTGCATGCGCACGATTCGACTTACCGCGTCGAGGCCCAGGCCCAGGCCGCTTCCCGGAGCCTTGGTGGTAAAGAAGGGCTCGAAGATACGCCCCTGCAACTCCTGCGGAATCCCGGGTCCGTTGTCCCAAACCTCGATTAGCAGCATGTCGCCGGCAGTGCGGACCAGAAGCTTGATCGTCCCCTCGTCGTGAACCGCATCCAGGGCATTCTCGATCAATGCGGTCCAGACCTGGTTCAGCTCTCGCCCATAGGCACTTACCCAGGGAAGGTTGGGCTCGTAATCGCGAATCACTTCCATCTTGCGCAAGCGGGAAGCGACCATGGCCAGCGTATTTTCCAGACTCTGGGGGATGTCGACCTCCTGAATGGGCATCTGGTCCATGTAGGAGTAATCCTTGATGGCCCGTATTAAATCGAAAATGCGCGCCGTGGAGTCCAGCATGGCCTCTGCGATTCTTTCCGTCCGCAGCGATGAGGTGAACTGAGACAGCACCACGGCAATGGCGCCAGGGTCCAGGTAACCGGCAAGCGGTTCCAGCTGTTCGGGCACAACGCCAAACTCGGCCAACTCGGGCGCGATGTGCCAGGACTCCTGGATGTCATGCCGGTGCAGCCAGCTCACAATTTGGTCTTCGCGGTAGGTCTGCTCCGCTTCGGCTGGCGTGCCCAGCCTTTTGGATTCGGTCCGAACCTGATCCTCCCAAGCCATGACCTTCTCGGTCTTCTCCGAGTCAAGGCACAGACGTCCCAGATTGAACCGTTCGTGTCCATAAACGCGCAATTCTTCCAGAACCCCCGCGGCCGAGCGCTGCGCGGCGGAGGCTGGATTATTGAGTTCGTGAGCCAGATTCCCCGCCAGTTTGCCCAGCGCATTCAGCTTTTCCGACTGTTGCTCCATGCGCGTGACTTCGCGCACGCGGTCCAGAAGAATGCCGACAAATCGTTCGGTAAGCACCGGAATCGTCTGGAGCATCTCGGGAAAGAGCGATCGGTCAAACTCCAGCATCCACGTTGAGGCCGAGGTATATCCCAGCCCGCCATAAGCTTTCATTCGGGAGAAGGGAAGCAGGCCGGTGATCAATCCGGATCGCCCAATGAACAGGGCAGCCGGTCCACCATGCTCCCGGCGGACATAGACTTCGCCTTTGAGCAGGATGGCCATCTTGGTGGCAGGGTCGCCTTCACGAAACACGATAGCGCCCGACTCCGCAAAAACCTCGGTGCCGTGGACGGCCAACCACTCGTAATCCTTCTCCTCCAGATCGTGAAGGGGACCTATCTTCTTCAGGGCCTCCACCAGTTCTGGAATGCGCGCCGGGTCATGGGGTGCGCGGTACGGAGGGGGAGCCGTGGTAAAACCAGGGATCGTAGCTTGGGTCGTCATGGCACCTCGCGGTGTTGCTTTTGATCTTAGCCGATGCGGTGGAGTTACGGTTCCCGGAACCCTCCGCCGGTGGTCTTGGGAGAGGGAAGCGGGTGGGCCTATCAGTCGCCTTGTGGTTCCGGCCGCATCTCAATCTTGCGCATGGGCATGGAATCAATCAGGCGGTCGATTTGGTCCACCGTGACCGGGCTCTTGTTGCTCAACTTTTCTTCTCCATCTTTACCGATCAGGATCACCAGGAACTCAGGAGGTTCGACCTTGAAGCGGTGACGCATGGCTGCCAGCTCATCCTCGCTAAGCCTGGCGGTTGGCACTTTTGAACTCGGGATGGGTTGATTGTGCCCCTCGGGCACGATGGGGACGTACAGAACGCTACGGCTCTTGAGCTCGACGGTGTGAGCCTTCAATTGATCGAACTCCTGCACCAGCTGGGGGTTGTCCAGACTAGGAGCGAAGACCAGAAGGGGGCGGTAACAGCCCCGCATAGCCCGCAGGGTGTTCGGCTGAGCCGGACACCCTGCGCTGGGTTGGGGGCTCCGAGTTTGCCCACTCATCGCAGCCAGGGAAAAGCAAGCAAAAATCGAAAAACGCAAAGCCAGCGGGAAGGGCATGCAGAGTAGACGCGAAAAAAAGTGTAAGAGGTGCGTTTAAAAACTCAAAAGGTCGCCAACGTAACGGGTTGGTACGGGCTTCAAAGCGTGTGTGTGAGAACTCCATTTCCAAAGCCAGTCCCGCTAGGGACGGCTGAAACCTCGTCTCCTGTGTTCAGCCGTCCCTCACGGGACTCGTCGAATGCTGATACCTACCCAGGACTGTCGTCCTGGGCTAAGTCAGACGTCCCTTCGGGACTAGAGCAGAGTTCTCACACATCCCCTTTAGGCCCTGAGGTTTGCTCTTATTCACCTCGGAAGAGAGCGTACCTCAGGGCCTAAAGGCCTCGCTGATGACTTCGTTTCATGCCGGGGATAAATCCCCAGCCTACCCTCAGATCCTGGATGATCTGCTGCCTGTAAAGCTGTGCCCCTTCATTTTAGACCCTAAGCGCCGACTGGCTCAGCCAGGCGAGGCGCCGCACCGGGACTATCCACCGTGACCGTGACCGGATCGAGGAATGGCATGGCCGCGCGCAGTTTGCTGCCCACTTCTTCAATGGAGTGCGCCGCTTCGTTGCTGCGCATCTGGTCAAACTGCTTGCGCCCGGTCTCGTTCTCCTTGATCCAGTTTTTGGCAAACGTGCCGTCCTGAATCTCGGCCAGGATCTTCTTCATCTCCGCGCGGGTAGCGTCTGTAACCAGACGCGGTCCAGCGGTGTAGTCGCCATACTCGGCTGTGTCGGAAATGGAGTAGCGCATGTAAGCCAGGCCACCCCGATACATAAGATCGACAATCAGCTTCAACTCATGCAGGCACTCGAAGTAGGCCACCTCTGGTTGGTAGCCGGCGTTCACCAGGGTTTCAAAGCCGGCCTTTACCAGCGCGCTCACGCCGCCACAAAGCACCGTTTGCTCGCCGAAGAGGTCAGTTTCCGTCTCTTCGGTAAAGGTGGTTTCGAGAACTCCGGCGCGAGCGCTGCCGATGGCCTTGGCATACGAGAGCGCCAGGGCGTGTGCCTTACCAGATGCGTCCTGATGCACAGCGATCAGGGCCGGAACGCCACCGCCTTCCGTGAACACTTCGCGCACCCGGTGTCCAGGAGCCTTGGGAGCGACCATGCTGACGTCAATGTCTTTGCTGGGAACGATGGTGCCGTAACGGATGTTGAAACCGTGCGCGAACATCAGCGTCTTACCCTTGCCCATGTGCGGAGCGATGTGTTCGTTATAAATCGCCGCCTGCGAAGTATCGGGGGCGAGGATCATGATGACGTCGGCCCACTTGGCGGCATCTGCCACAGAGAGCACTTCGAGGCCCGCGCTCTTGGCCTTCTTGATGGACCGGCTGGTAGCCGGCAAGCCGACGCGTACATCGACGCCAGAGTCTTTGAGGTTCAGCGAGTGGGCATGGCCCTGGGAGCCATAGCCGATAATGGCTACTTTTTTTCCCTGGATCAGCGAAAGATCGGCATCCTGGTCGTGATAAGTCTTGGTCATTAATCTTTCCTTTGTGTACAGACGTAGTTACGGTTGTTGATGTGGCAGATCGCTATCGTTGGGGAGGGTTTCTTCTTCCTCCGGCAGCGCATCCGCCATTGGCGCGCCTACCGCGCCGTTTTGTGATTCGACATCGCCCAGCGCTTCGAGCACGCGGCTGGTGTGGTGCCCGCGGCGCATCACCATGCGCCCGGTACGGGAAATTTCAAGCACCCGGTCTTCGTTCTCGTTCAGCACTTGGAGCAGGCCTTCGATCTTGCTCTCGCTGCCGGTGATTTCGATCATCAGCGATCCCGGCGCGAGATCGACCACGCGCGCGCGGAATACGTTGACCAGTTCAAAGATGTGCGACCGGGTCTTGGGCGTGGTCGCCACCTTGATCAAGGCCAGTTCGCGGCTCACCGAGGAGAAGCGGCCCACGTCATCCACCTGGATCACATTCTCCAGCTTGTAGAGCGACGCCATGATGCGGTGGCCGGCAGCCGGCGGAGCATCCGCAACCAGGGTCATGCGCGAGATGTTCGGACGCTCCGACCCACCCACGGTCACCGACGAGATATTGATGTTCAACCGGCGGAACAACGACGCGACGCGGGTAAGCACACCAGGCTTGTCTTCCACGTAGGCGACGAATGTGTGCTGCATGGAAACCTTTCTAGACGTCGGACGCCGTTTCGATCAGTGGATTGTTGGACGGGCGGCGGATCATCTCGTGCAGCGCAGCTCCCGGCACGATCATCGGGTAAACCGTATCTTCCTGCTCCACCATGAAGTTGATCAGGAACGGACCTTTGTGGGTGCGTGCGGCTTCCACGGTTTTCATGACCTCGGAACGCTTGGTCACGGCGGCAGCCCGGATACCGAAGGCTTCCGCCAGCTTGACGAAGTCCGGCGAGAAGATCGGAGAGCACTCATAATTCTTTTCGTAAAACGTTTCTTGCCATTGGCGGATCATGCCCAGGTAACCATTGTTGATGATGGCGATATTAATATCCAACTTCTCCTGGACAATGGTCGCCAACTCGGGACTCGTCATCTGAAAGCCGCCATCGCCCGCGATTGCCCACACTTCCTTGCCCGGGCAGGCGAGCTTGGCGCCAATCGCGGCAGGCAAGGCAAAGCCCATCGTCCCCAAACCGCCGGAAGTGATGAGAGACCGCGGCTGCTCATGCTTGTAGTACTGGGCTTCCCACATCTGGTGCTGGCCCACATCGGTCGTGATCACGGCATCGCCCGAGGTTGCATGCCACAGATCGTTGATCACGTGCGCGGCATACAGATGACCGTTGTCCGGCAAATTTTTGATGTCGCGGACAGCCGCATCCCCCTTCATCCGGTCGATGGCATGCAGCCATGCCGCTCCGTCACGGGTACGAATCCGCGGTAGAAGCTGGTCCAGGACCGTCGCCAGGTCGCCGGTTAACGACACATGCACGGCGACGTTTTTGTTGATCTCCGAAGGGTCGATGTCGATATGGATCTTCTTCGCGTTGGGTGCGTAGGAGGCAAGCGTTCCGGTGACCCGGTCATCGAAACGCATCCCGCAGGCGATCAGCAAATCGGCTTCCTGAATCGAGTGGTTGACCCAGGACTCCCCATGCATGCCCATCATGCCCAGATTGAGTTTGTGCGAAGCAGGGAAGCCGCCCAACCCAAGCAGGGTGCAGGCTACGGGAATTTGCGCACGCTCGGCCAGCGCGCGCACCTGGCTCATCGCGCCCGACTGGATGATGCCGTGCCCGGCAAGAATTACGGGGCGCTTCGCGTTGAGGATGAGCTCGGCTGCCTCGGCAATGCTTTGCTCGACCACACTCAGCATCGGATGGGCGCCTATCTTCGTGGGCGCGGCCGCGGCAAAATCGAACTCCGCCGTTGCCTGCTGCGCATCTTTTGTGATGTCGACCAGTACCGGCCCTGGGCGGCCCGAGGCCGCAACACGGAACGCATCGCGCAGCACCGGCGCAATGTCTTCGGCACGCGTGACGACATAGTTATGCTTCGTCACCGGCAGCGTGATGCCGGTAATGTCCACTTCCTGGAAAGCGTCGGTGCCCAAAACCTTGCTTCCCACCTGGCCCGTGATGCAGACCACCGGAATCGAGTCCAGCATCGCGGTGGCAATGCCGGTGACCATGTTGGTCGCGCCCGGGCCGGAGGTGGCAATGGCCACACCTACGCGGCCAGAGGCCCGCGCATAGCCATCGGCCATGTGTACCGCACTCTGTTCATGGCGCACCAGGATGTGACGAATGGGAAACTTGCGCAATGCATCGTACGCCGGCAAAATCGCTCCGCCGGGATACCCGAAAACCTCGCGTACTCCTTCTCCTTCGAGCGTGGCCCAGATAATTTCCGCCCCGGTGAGCCGGGTGTGTTCTTGCATGCTCATATAGCTCCTTGGGTGGTAGCTGCATCCGCAGGCTTTGGCATCAACCAGAACTCCTTGTCATGCTGCTGCTCAAATTTTTCCAGCGCTCCGCCATGTTTGAGCGACAACCCAATGTCGTCCAGACCCAGCAGCAGGCACTCGCGCCGGAAAGGATCGGTGGAGAAGGGAATAGAGAGGCCATGCTCATCGTGCAGCTTCTCGTCTTCGAGCGAAACCGTGAGCTTGTAACCAGGGATGGACGCGGCACGCTGCATGAGTGTCTGCACTTGTTCTTCAGGCAGAGTGATGAGCAGGATGCCGTTCTTGCCCGCGTTGGAATGAAAAATATCAGCAAAGGAAGATGCGATCACGCAACGAAATCCGTAATCGGAAAGCGCCCATGCCGCATGTTCCCGGGAGGATCCACAGCCGAAGTTCTTGCCCGCGACGAGAATCTCTGCGTCCTTGTATTGCGGATGGTTCAAAACGAAATCCGGATGCGGAGCTCCGGCATCCGGTCCTTCCTGAATGCGCCGCCAGTCGAAGAACAGGAATTCACCATACCCGGTGCGTTCAATCCGCTTGAGGAACTGCTTGGGAATGATTTGATCGGTGTCGACATTTTCGCGATCGAGAGGCGCGACCACGCCCGTGTGTTTGCGGAAGGGTTTCATTGGAGTGACTCCACTGCCTGCGCAGGAACCGGGTTGAACTGCCATTTGCGGACGTCGGTAAAGTGGCCGGAGACCGCGGCCGCGGCCGCCATCATGGGGCTTACCAGGTGAGTGCGTCCGCCACGACCCTGACGTCCTTCAAAATTACGATTGCTGGTCGAAGCGCAGCGCTCGCCAGGCGCGAGAATGTCGGGATTCATTCCCAGGCACATGGAGCAGCCGGGTTCGCGCCAGTCAAAACCCGCGGCGCGAAAAACTTCATCCAGCCCTTCTTCTTCCGCCTGCTTCTTCACCTGTTGCGATCCGGGAACCACCATCGCCCGCACCTGCGGATGAACGTGGTATCCATTCACCACCTTGGCCGCGGAGCGAAGATCTTCAATGCGGGCATTGGTGCACGAGCCGATGAAAACACGATCAATCGCCAATTCTTCGATCGCCTTGCCTGGTTCCAGCGCCATGTATTCGAGGGCGCGTTCCCAGGCGCGGCGTTCTGCCGGAGAATGGCTTGCGGCGGGATCGGGCACACGTTCCGTAACCGGCACCACCATCCCAGGACTCGTGCCCCAGGTGACGAAAGGTGCGAGGTCTTCGGCATGCAGCACCAGTTCGCGATCGAACCTGGCTCCGGGATCGCTGGCCAGCGACTTCCACTCGGCCACCGCACGATCCCACCCGGCGCCGGCCGGACTGAACCGCCGTCCTTTGAGATAACGGAAGGTGGTTTCATCCGGAGCGATCATGCCCGCTCGTGCGCCGGCTTCGATGCTCATGTTGCATAAAGTCATGCGGCCTTCCATGGAGAGAGCACGAATCGCTTGTCCCGCGTACTCGATCACGCAGCCGCTGGCGCCATCGGTTCCTATGTGGCCGATGATGCCCAAGGCAATGTCCTTTGCTGTTACTGCCGGGCCGAGTTCGCCATCCACCGTGATGCGGAAGGTTTTGGGTAGCGATTGCGGCAGGCACTGGGTAGCCAGAACATGCTCCACTTCGGAAGTGCCGATGCCGAAGGCCAGCGCGCCGAATGCGCCGTGGGTGCTGGTGTGACTGTCGCCGCAGACAATGGTCATGCCGGGCTTGGTCACGCCCAGTTCCGGGCCGATGACGTGCACAATCCCTTGCTCTGGTGACTGAACGTCGTACAGCGGAATACCGAACTCGGCGCAGTTGGCCCGTAAGGCGTCCATCTGTTTGGCCGCGATCGCATCTTCAATGATGAGCCGGTTAGCAGTTGTGGGTACGTTATGATCCACAGTCGCCACCGCCCGGTCCGGACGCCGCACGGTTCGCCCCGCCAGCCGCAGCCCTTCAAACGCCTGCGGCGAAGTGACCTCGTGCAACAGGTGCAGATCGATGTAGAGCAGGGCCGGCTCCCCTTCGGGCGCTACCACCACATGCGATTCCCAAACTTTTTCAAACAGCGTTCTTGGACCGTGCGACATGATTGTTTGTCCTTTGTTTCTTTCCCCGTCACCAAATCTCGGGCATCACCAAGGTTGACCATCAGAACTCAGTCCCGCAGGGACGGCTGAACTTAGCCCAGGACGCTAGTCCTGGGTAGATATAAGCAGTTTGACCAGTCCCGTAAGGGACGGCTGAACCAGGGGATCGAGGTTCAGCCGTCCCTTGCGGGACTGGTCCAGCTTTTCCGGTCAACCCAGGACTATCGTCCTGGGCTAAGTTCAGCCGTCCCTGCGGGACTAGAGTTGCGGCATGACTTAGAGTCGTTCCCTGATACGAAATCGAATCTTGAGCAGCCTCCTAAACCGCGTGCAAAGCCTGCCGGCGGTCGATCAATTCATTGAGAGTCTGGTGCACCAGCCTGCCCATCTCCTGGGTGGATACATGCTGGCCAGGCTGCCCTTCGCGCAACAGGTCAGCAGTGCGGTACCCCTGCTCCAGAACCTTGCGCACTGCCAGTTCCACGGCCTGCGCATCATTTTCCAGGTTGGCCGAGTGCCGCAACAGCATGGCGGCGGTAAGAATCGCGCCTAACGGATTGGCAATGCCTTTCCCCGCGATGTCAGGCGCGGAGCCGTGCACCGGCTCATAAAGGTTGACTGCTCCACCAATGGTTGCGGAAGGCAACATGCCGAGCGAACCCGGTGATGACCGCCGCTTCATCACTCAAAATGTCTCCAAACAGATTTTCCGTAAGCACCACATCGAAATTCCGAGGAGTATTCATCAGGTGCATGGCACACGCGTCGACGTAATGGTGTTCCAGTGCAATCCCCGGATACTGTTGGGCAATCTCAATCACCGTCGCGCGCCACAACTGCGACACCTCGAGCACATTAGCCTTATCCACCGATGTAACTTTCTTGCGCCGCTGTCCAGCCAGGTCAAAAGCTACCCGCGCCACCCGGGCGACCTCGTCCCGGGTATAACGCATGGTGTTCCACGCCGCCGCGCTCTCACGGTCCCACGCCCGCGGCTCGCCAAAGTAAAGGCCGCCCAACAACTCGCGGACGAAAAGAATATCCGCCCCATCGGTTACCTCGGGGCGCAGCGGCGAGTTGGCGGACAAAGCCTTGTACGCAAACGACGGGCGCAGATTAGCAAAGCCCCCCAGCGCCTGGCGCAGTTGCAACAGACCTGCTTCGGGCCGGCGATTCGGGGGCAGCGCATTGAATTCGTTGCTGCCTACAGCGCCCAGCAGCACCGCATCGCTTTCGAGCGCAGCATCGAGCGTGGCTGCAGGCAGAGGCGTGCCCGTCTGGCGAATGGCCTGGCCTCCAATGGGCATCTCGGTGAACTGGAAGTCGTACCCACCGAACTCCGCCACAGAGGTCAGGATACGTACCGCCTCGCGCGTCACTTCCGGGCCGATCCCATCTCCCGCGCCGACCAGAACTTTCAATTTCATTCTTTGCTTACCTCGGTTCAGATCTGTAGTTCCGCTTCCGGCAACATGGCGTCAGCCGGCCGATGGTGCGCCGGGAGCAGGGATAGAAGGTCCTGGTCGAAAATAGCTTTTCTCCGATCTGCCAGCTCCGTGAAGCGGTGATAAACGGCGTCCAGATCGGCGGCGTCGAGGGCATATCCGAGCTCTTTGAGCCGGTGCGCTAACGCCCGCCGGCCAGAATGCTTGCCCAGCACCATGCGGTTGGCTGGGACACCCACAGAAGCAGGCGTCATGATTTCGTAAGTCAACGGGTGGGCAAGCATACCGTGCTGGTGAATGCCCGCTTCGTGAGCGAAGGCATTGCTGCCCACGACGGCCTTGTTCGGCGCCGGCGCAAAGCTGATCACTTCAGCAAGCAACTGGCTGGTGGGATAGAGCTGGTCCAGAACCAAGCCGTGCGCGTAGGGGAACTTGTCCGGGCGCACCAGCATGGCGGCAGCTACCTCTTCCAGCGCCGCGTTCCCGGCCCGTTCGCCAATGCCGTTGATGGTGCACTCGATCTGCCGTACGCCTGCTTCCAGCGCCGCCAGGGTGTTGGCGACGGCCATGCCCAGATCGTTGTGGCAATGAGAGGAGAGCGTGATCCCAGCGACCTCAGGAACCCGTTCGCGCAGGTTGCGGAAGATGGCGGCATATTCAGTGGGAACGCAGTAGCCTACGGTGTCCGGCAGATTGATCACCGTCGCGCCTGCCTGGATGGCCACGCGGACCACACTGCACAGAAAATCGGGGTCGGAGCGAGACGCGTCCTCGGGAGAGAACTCCACATCCTCCACATAGGTCCGGGCCAGGCGCACCGCGTTATCGACCTGGTGCAGCGCCTCCGCCCGTGTGATCTTCAGCTTGTGCTCCAGGTGAATGTCCGAGCTGGCCAGGAACACGTGGATGCGGGAGCGGTCTGCGCCTTCCAGTGACCGCGCGGCTGCTTCGATATCCTCGCGCCGGGTACGGGCAAGGGAGGCAATACGGGGACCGCGCACTTCGCGGCAGATGCTACTGATCGCGGCAAGGTCACCAGGAGAGGCAATCGCGAAGCCGGCCTCGATGATATCGACGCCCAGGGCTTCGAGCGCGTGTGCCATCCGCAGCTTTTCCGGAATGGTCATGCTGCACCCCGGGGACTGTTCGCCATCACGCAATGTGGTGTCGAAAAAGAACACTCGATCGAGGACTTGGCTTTGGCTCATCGAGGCGCCACCCTTCAAAATCTCTTCCATTACATTGTCGCGGATCTTGCTTCATAGATCAAATTTATAATTCTTCTCAAAATCATCAACTATACTTATAGATGAGTATAAAACTTCGCCTACTTGTATTCGAGGCTTATGGACATTCACCAGTTGGAGACATTCCTCGCCGTAGCTGAAGAGAAGGGATTCTCTCGAGCTGCCAAGCGCCTGCACCGCACCCAACCCGCGGTTAGCCAGGTGATTCGTAAGCTTGAGGTTGACCTGGGAGAAGTCCTTTTCGAGCGCAGCGCCAGGGATGGCACCCTTACCGCTGCCGGCGAAGTCCTGTGTGACTACGCACGGAGAATGTTGACCCTCCGGACAGAGGCGACGAGCGCGATGGAGGAGCTAAAATCGCTCGACCGGGGCCGCCTGCTCATCGCGGCCAATGAATACACCTGTCTCTACCTGCTCCCCATTCTGGATCGTTTCCGGCGGCTCTGCCCGCAGATCGGGGTCAGCATTCAGCGTTCCCTGGCCAGCCGAATTCCTGACGAACTACTCGAGCGATCGGTAGAGATCGGTGTTCTCTCCTTTCGTCCTGAGGGGGATTTGTTTAAGTCCATCGCGGTTTATACGGACGAGCTCGCCCTGGTGGTCAACCCGGATCATCCTTTGGCGCGCGAGAAGGGGATCGCCATTGAAGACCTGGGCGCGGAGAGTTTCATTGCCCACAATGTGCCCTCGCCCTTACGCCGGCAAGTGGTCTCGGCTTTCGAGAAACATAAAACTCCGCTGAACATGGGAATGGAGCTGCCCAGCCTGGAGGCTGTGAAACGTTTTGTCGCCATGGGCAATGGAGTGGCACTGGTTCCCGGATTGACCGTGGGAAGGGAACTGGCTAATGGAGAATTGGTCCGGGTTCCGGTGGAGGCGCTGCGTCTGGAACGTCACCTGCGCCTGGTGCACCGCAAGCAGGCCAATCTTTCTCATGCGGCGCTGGCGTTTCTCAAGGTGGTGCGCTCGCTATCCCTGGAGCGCGGCTCGCCCTATGAGTTTCGCGTCGAACGGGCGGGTTGATGTGCGTGCATGCGCTGGGCGCAGGTACAATTGCCAAAGTACATCACGGATTTCGGTTGCGCGCAGGCGAGAGGTTCAGGAACGAATGAAGAAAACGCTGTTGTTATTTCTGCTGCTGCCCTTTCTGGCAGTGGCGAGTCAGGCCCAGGAAAGCCGTCAGGATGTGAGTGTGAGTGCAACCGGCATCTTCCCCCCGTTTATCACCGGCAATGATGTACAACAGACCGGGACGTATGGATTAGGCGGTCTCATCAGCTACCGTTACATGCTGACTCCGAGGAGCGGGCTCGAACTTAACTATCAATACGCCCAGAACGCGCAAAAGTACTACACCAGCTTCAACAACGTGAGAGTGCACGACCGGATGCAGGAGTTTTCCGGCGCTTACGTGCTCAACGCCAATTTCAAGAACTGGAATCCCTTTATCGAGGGTGGGCCGGCGGCCTTCATCTTCTCGCCCCTCGACGACGCCAGCACCACCCAGATCGATGTGAAGCAGCAGACCATCCTGGGAGCGGTCTACGGTGTCGGTGTCGCGTATGAACTCAGCCCCAGCTGGGACATCCGAGCGGAGTATAGGGGTTTACTCATGAAGACCCCGAACTTCGGTCTCGAACCGCAGAAGACCGGCCGCTTCTACAACGTCTACAACCCAGTGATCGGCATCGCCTACCACTTCTAGAAAAGTCTCCTGGCGGGCACGGCTCTCAGCCGTGCCCGTGTAAAGGGAACCGCAGAGCTCTCGGGTCCGGCCGAAAAAAAACATTTCCACGAAAGGTCCGCTGAAACTGCAGATCCCTCGGTTCGCTCCCAATGAACAAATGCGCCGCGAGATGGAAGCAGGGCTAACGAGTCTGCGTGATCACCTGCGGCTTCGCGAGTCACGACTCTTATGGTTTGTATCAGGGCACGACTTTAGTCGGGCCGTTCGGGATGTCGCGAATGAGGGCTTTTAGCCCCTGGGGTATGTTCATCAGGTGAGCAAAGTTCGAGAGGCAGGGGCTAAAGCCCTCTTCTTTGCTATGTCTTAACGGCCCGACTAAAGTCGTGCCCTGATACAAAGCTGATCGCACAGGGCTGGAGAAAGCGATATTTCCCGTTCATTCCTCTCTTAACTCGCCGCAGGCAAGTCGCTCGGAATGACAAAGGAAGGGCAACGGTTGAACGCGACCTCGGCCCTCGCCGAAGGGAACGGTTTAAGCCGTTCCGAAACAGATCGCCCAGGGTGCTTTCGAAGACACGCACCGCAGCGAATCCATCAACCGTTCTCTCCCCGCTAGAAAATCCGGTAAGCGAGCCCGCTACTGAATCCATCCGGACTCAGAGAACTATTCTGAAAATTAAACCAATGCTGATATTCATACTCAACCGCTCGCACCGTGAAGCGGTGAAAGTGAATATCCAACCCCGCCGCGGGCGCGATTAACAGATACCCGCCGTGCCCGTAACTAAAGGGAAAATTCATCTGGCCATTGCCGATCATGAACTTCCCATACGGTTCATAACGGCGAATGCGCCACCGGTATCTGGGGCCGATATTGTAGTTATCCTGGTGCACAGAGTAGGTCTGGCTAAACCGGAGAAAGCGCACTTCGCCTTCCACGCCGATATGGTTTCGCAGGTTAAAGTCCAGAAATCCGCCGATCCCATAAAGACGATTGGGGCCGTAGTCAGGGCTGTAGTCGGATAAAAATGCGCCTCCCACCAAGTGAGCGCCACCCCGGCCGGGAGCGACGACCTGCGCATGAAGGGAGGAACTCGACCACAAGGAAAGCAGGAGGGAGAGAAAACTTACGAGCCGGTACCTTTTATTCATGCGCACCACGCAGAGGATCCCCTGAAAAAGTCAGAGGCGGGGTAGATGTCAGTCTACCCCGCCTCTGTCCTGCATTAACTCGAAGATATCCCGTTGGTAACCCCCTCTCGCAGAGGGTTACTGTGGGCTAGGTTGTGTTGCCGACGCGGTTGCCGGACCTGCGCTCTGCTGCGTATCGACTGCCGGAGGAGGAGCAGTTTCTGCCGCTCCGGCGGCCGGCGTAGGAGCTGCCGCGGCTGGTGGCGCGTAGCGGATTAAGCGGAAGAAGACCGGAGTGACCTCGAAGGGCATCTTATCCCGCGCGTTCATGATGGGAGGGATCCTCGCATTCAAGCGAATCACCTTGTCGTCCCAGGCATCGATCTTCAGGTTGCTTCCCAACGGCAGAGCAGCGATTTGATCGAGCTTGTTGATATCCAACTTCGGCGCCTTGGACATCAGGCCGTTCAGCCAGGGTTCTCCGGTGGCGCGCAGGAGCGAATCGCCCAGTCTTGGTGTATTGAGCGCCGTAAGCTGCTTCGAGCGCGCATCCAGCTGGTTGAAGAACAAGCCCGGCTGCGAGAGCTGGTTGGCATACACAGAGTGGTTGAGCAGATCAAGGGCCTTCTTGGCAGCCAGGTCGTTGTCTGCATCCGAGTGTGACATGTGGATGCGTTCAAAGGTCGCTTCGTCCGGGAACAGCAGGCGATCGTTGAATGCGTAACGCGTGTCAATGTGGTGGCCCAGTACGATGTGCGCCAACTGGAAGGAAAGAACCGCTGCCAGATCGGCTTCGGTGGGCAGAACGTCAATCAAGCCCTTGCTGAGAATGATGGTGTTGCCCACTGCGAGCGACTCTAGCGGCGCAGTCAACAGAACACGGCAATGAATCGCATCGCTGATCTGGATGTTGTTGCCGATGACGATGTTGTTAGCAACCTGCTCCAGAATCTTGTCGAAGTCGCTGGGAGGTGCAAGCAAACCGGCCTGCACCAGGCGATCGAGGACGTTTTCTTCTGCCTGGGAGATCCACTGCCGCTGAGCTGCCAGCGGGCTGAGGTCCTGGTTTTGATCGCTCTGGTCCTGCACGTCGTCGATCTTCACCGACTCGTTGTCAGACTCGTGGGTGGGCAGCTTCAGGCTATAGCCCCAGATATAAGTCTGGGCCTTGAAGGACACCGGGTGCTCTGAGCTCTTCTGCGTTTCTTCAACGTACACGCCGACGGGCAGCCAGAGACCAGGCTGGAGATTTTCGCGCCAGCTGTCAAAGTGGAAGTAGCTGGAGCTGTCGTCGTCCTGGTTGCCACCGGTGTAGGTGCCGTTGAAGCGGACGATGTTTCCGGCCTGATCCTCAACCCAGATACGGCCGGTAAAGCGGCCGCTGCCGGTGCCTGGCTTCGGGTGCACGTCGAACACCAGCGTGCGCACCGCACCCAGGAAATCGCGGCGAACGTAGGTGAAGTCATAGTGCTGTTGGTCGAACGAGATCGGGTCCAGGAACATCATCTCCATGAAGCCGGCGGAGATGTATTGCATCTTGAATGCCTTGGTCAGGCCCGACACATACTTCATCGAACCTTTGAACAGGCCCTTGCTGTTGCCGGACTCGGAATAAGACGTATCCGTGATCGACTTGCCGAAGTCAACTCGGCCCAGAAGATACTGGTCCGATTCCGGCACCGCATACAAAACCTGGTCGGGTCTCATATTTTGGATGTAGGTCTGCACCAGCGGAGAGTGCTTCTGGATCTGCTTGATGGTGACCTTTTCGGCCGCAATCGCTTTCTGCACCAGCGCGCTCTGTTCCGGCGACAGGGCCATTGGGGGCTGATACTTGGTTTTGGCCTGAGCTGCAGAGGCGGTGAGCGTAAGCAGCAGACTGGTGATCCAAACTCGACGCAGGGTCATTTCCTGGCTCCTGTAACCTTTGAACGATTTCGAACTTTCGCAAACTTCCTGTTACTTGAAATTCGTAGAACCGGGGCAACTACTGGCTAAGCCAGCTGGAAGGTCACGTGAATCAAGGTCGTGTGATCAACCGGGTGCCCATCTTTTTCCGCGGGCTTGAACCGGATTTGCTCGGCAACACGCTTTGCCGCCTCATCCAGACCATGCCCCAGGCCATTCACTACACGCAATACCTCTACCTGGCCACTCGCCAGGAAACGCACCTGCAAAGTAACCTCACCCTGGATCCGCAACTGAGCGGCTTCCGGAGTGTATTGAGGATGCGGCTCTGAGATCACAACCGGCGGAACAAAGGCCGGTTCCGATGTCTTGATGGCTACTTGTGTGGGTGCCGGGCCGGCTGTGTTGGCGAATCCCGCCGACGCGACCGTGCCAGTGCCACCGGGTTTGCCGGTGCCACCGACGATGCCATTGGCGAAGCCGGCCGAGGCCACCTTGCCCATGTCGTGTCCACCGGGAACGCCGTTGGCCACGCCTGCACCAAAGGATGTACCGGAAACCGCACCTTTACGGGCGGCGCCGGCGCCAGTTGCCGCACCGGGCGCGCTGCTGAAGCTGCCCACCGCCACCAGCGCAGACTTGGTGGAGTTGGGGTTAGTTTTGGCCCCAATCGGATCGCCAAAACCGCCGGCCTTCACGTCCGGCTTGACCTGGTTGTTCGCCGTCTCGGTCGGTTTCGGGCTCGAGAACAGGCCGACCTTGGGTTGCGGGGGCGGCGCGACTGCCTTCGGCGGCGCCGGAGGAAGCTTCGGTTGCTCAGGCTGGTCCAGCTTTACCGGTTTGGGAATCTCAGGCGGCGGCTGGATTTTCGGAATCGTAATCTTAGGAGGGGTAAGTTTGACCACCTCAGGTTGCGGCGGAGCAAACACCTTCACTTTGGGCACCACAATCTTCGGTGGCGGCGGAACTTCCTGAGGAAAGATCAGGGTCTCGTTATACTTTTGCTTCTCCACTTTGTGGATGGCGGCGGTGAACAGGACCAGCAAGGACATAATGATGATGTTCGTCACCATGCTGGCCCCAAACGAGCCCCAACGGCCTTCCGGTTCGGGGAGAAGTCCAAAGTTGTCGCGATTCAGAAGATCATTCGGCATAATTGAAATTCCCTAAATTCTCTCTAGTCGTAAGGTGTGTGCGAGCCATCGGGGTGATCAAAACGCAGCTAAAACTCTCGTACATTCAAACTGACGCACGCCCGAGACCAATGCTTCAATATCCCCGAGCTCCTGCCGAGAAACCTGCAGCCATTATCGACTTTCGCGCCGTCATACATCTCGGTACCAAAGTACTTGCGGATAAGCTCACGATAGACGAGTTCTCGCGAGGATGCAGTAACCCAAAGGTGGAGCGATTGGAAACAGAAGTGTATGGGTAAGGTATGAGGACAGCCATAGCGTTTCGATCCTTGCTTCGGGGGCAGACCCAAAGCTTGTAAAACCCTTGTTGGGGGCCGCTTTCGTTGACAAGCATCAGCGTCGCCCAATAAGCCCCACAATGTGAATCGCAACGAGTACTTTTCGTTGCTTGATGGTGCGGCCTTTTACAGGCTCTGCACTAAGAGTACAAGAAGGGAATGTGATGGCGTGAAGATTCTGATAACGGGTGGAGCTGGCTACATCGGCGGAACGGTGACCCAGCTTCTGCTGGATCGTGGCCATACGGTAGTGGTGTATGACAATCTGTGTCACGCCCGGCGTTCCATGGTGCCCGCAGGGGCTACGTTCGTTGAAGGCGATGTTGCTGACAGCAAAAGGCTTGACGAGCTATTGGCGGATGGCTCCTTTGCCGGGGTGATGCACTTTGCCGCCCTCATCGAGGCCGGGGACAGCATGCGGGTCCCGGAAGTTTACTTTCGGAACAACGCGGCGGCCACCTTAAGTTTGCTCGAGGCGGCAGTAAAGAATAATTTACAGAAACTCGTTTTTTCCTCCACTGCCGCAGTTTATGGGGAGCCGGTGAGCACTCCCATCAAAGAGGACGCTGCCCTGGTCCCCACCAATCCTTATGGCGAATCGAAGTTGATGGTGGAGCAGATGCTTGCCTGGATGCACCGCATCCATGGATTGCGCTATGCCAGCTTGCGTTACTTCAACGTTGCGGGCGCCATTCCGGGCCGCGGGGAAGCCCATGAGCCGGAATCTCACTTGATTCCCCTTATTCTTGACGTGGCCCTGGGCCGGCGAGAGAGCATCAAGATCTTTGGCCAGGACTATCCGACGCCGGATGGCACCGCGGTCCGCGACTACATTCACGTGCAGGATCTCGCGGAGGCTCATTTATTAGCATTCGAGGCCCTCGAAGAGCGACCGCGCATGATCTAC
The DNA here is from genome assembly GCA_963850235.1 of uncultured Acidobacteriaceae bacterium. Lineage (GTDB taxonomy): Bacteria > Acidobacteriota > Terriglobia > Terriglobales > Acidobacteriaceae > PALSA-350. Next base: position 65,170 of record CAWKKM010000003.1, read on the forward strand.
AACTTGGGTAACGGGCAGGGCTTTACTGTGCGCCAGGTCGTGGAGTCCGCACGCCGTGTCACCGGGCACCCCATTCCTGTCGAGGAGTTACCTCGCCGTCCCGGCGATCCCGCGGTTTTGATTGCCGGCGCGGCAAAAATCGAAAGCGAACTCGGTTGGAAGCCCAGGTTTCCCCATCTCGACGACATTATGCGCAGCGCCTGGCAATGGCATCAGCAACGCTACGAACCTGCATCAGCCTGAGTACAATGCTCAGGGGTGATCTTGATGTGCAATTAGCACGCCACCCCCGGGGCCTATATCGTAACAATTATTGAGTACGAAAGAGGAGTAAAGGCAATGGAATCCGGCACGACTCATCCCAATTTGAGTTCGATCCTGCACGAGTACAGAATCATTCCCCCTCCGGCTGAGTTCGCCGCGCAGGCGCATGTGAAGAGTCTGGAGGAGTATGAAACGCTCTACCGCCGCTCCATTCAGGATCCCGAAAACTTCTGGGCAGAGATCGCAACTGAGCTCCACTGGTTCGCTCCGTGGACCCGCGTACTCGAATGGCAACCTCCCACTGCCAGGTGGTTCGTCGGTGGCAAAACGAATCTGTGCTACAACTGCGTCGATCGCCATGCCTTGAGTGATAGGAAGGACAAAATCGCCATCCTATGGGAGGGCGAACCGGGCGAGACCCGCACCCTGACCTACGGTGAGCTTTATCTCGAGGTGCAGAAATTCGCTAACGTGCTAAAGGGCCTCGGCGTCCGCAAGGGTGACCGCGTAGCCGTATATATGGGCATGACCCCGGAGCTCGCTATTGCGCTGCTGGCATGTGCGCGCATCGGCGCGGTCCATTCCGTTATCTTCGGAGGGTTTGCAGCCAATGCCTTGGTCGACCGCATCAATGACGCGTCCTGCGTTGCGGTCGTTACCCAGGACGGATCGTACCGCCGAGGCCAGGAGATTCGGCTGAAGCCGATTGTGGACGAGGCCCTGAACAATTGCCCTTCAGTCAAACATGTGGTTGTTTACCGCCGAAGCGGTTCGCCAGTGAGCATGAAGGAAGGCCGCGATCAATGGTGGCACGACCTGGCGGCCGCGGCGCCCGCAGAGTGCCCGGCCGAGCCCCTTGATGCAGAAGATCCGCTCTACATTCTCTACACTTCGGGGACTACCGGAAAGCCCAAAGGCCTGGTGCACACCACAGGTGGTTATTCGGTGCAAACCTACCTGACCAGCAAACTGATCTTCGATCTCAAGCCGGACGACATCTACTGGTGCACAGCCGACATTGGCTGGGTTACCGGACACTCCTATGTTGTCTATGGCATCCTGCAGAACGGCGTCACCACGGTTATGTATGAGGGCGCGCCCAATTTTCCGGAACCCGACCGCTGGTGGCAGATGGTAGATAAGCACAAGGTCACCATTTTCTACACCGCTCCCACGGCCATCCGGGCCTGCATCAAGTGGGGCGGTCATTATCCGCTGCGTCACTCTCTCGCCAGCCTGCGCTTGCTGGGTACGGTGGGCGAGCCGATCAATCCGGAGGCTTGGATCTGGTATCGCGAGGTCATCGGCAGGGGCCACTGTCCAATCGTCGACACCTGGTGGCAGACGGAAACCGGCGCCATCATGCTGGCGCCGTTGCCCGGCGCGGTTCCTACCAAGCCCGGTTCTGCCACCCGCCCCTTTTTCGGTATCGAACCGGCCGTCGTCGACCGTGACGGGCAGGACGTTCCCCCGGGTAGTGGCGGACTCCTGGTGATCCGCAAGCCCTGGCCGTCTATGGCGCGCACCATCTTCAACGATCCTGACCGTTATGCCAAGACCTACTGGTCAGAGATTCCAGGCTGTTACTTCACCGGGGATGGCGCCCGTGTAGACCAGGATGGCGACTACTGGTTGATGGGGCGGGTCGATGACGTGATCAACGTAAGCGGCCACAGGCTGGGAACCATGGAAGTGGAATCCGCATTGGTGGCCCATCCCAAGGTGGCGGAGGCTGCCGTCGTCGGCCGCCCCGATGAATTGAAAGGGCAAGCCATCTCAGCCTTTGTTTCTCTGGAAAGCAGTTATGAGCCATCGCCGCAACTTAAGCAGGAGTTGCGCGAATGGGTTAGCAAGGAGATCGGTGCCTTGGCCCGTCCTGATGACATCCGTTTCACTCAATCATTGCCCAAAACCCGCAGCGGCAAGATCATGCGCCGCTTACTGCGCGAGCTGGCGACGAGCGGCGAAATCAAGGGCGACACCACGACCCTCGAAGACTTCACCGTCATCGCACAACTACGCAGCTCGGAGGAGTGACAGGTAGGTACGGGCTTCAGCCCGTACGTAAATCCGGCGGAATGATTCGGCCTTTAGGCCCTGAGGTATGCTTTTCTGATTTTGTTCCGAGAAAGATCGCACCTCAGGGCCTAAAGGCCAGAAAGATGACATCGCTCATGCCGGGGATAAATCCCCGGCCTACCCCGAAACGGAGGGCTTTCGAAGAACTCCTCGCGGACGACAAGAAGCCCAAAGGAACACGACGGGTGCCCAACGTTCTCCCGAGTGGACATGGGTCTGCGTCCCACCGAGGTGATGATAAACGCCTCGGTCCGGCAACCACTCTCCATTCAACCGTTGCCCTCTCCTTGTAATCCAAGTGAAGCCGAGTGATCTGCGGTTCTACGGACCCTTCGTGGGAATGTATTTCGACGGAGCGTACGTGGGCTGCAACGATGTGCGTAGCCCAACGATCGCTCTCTCTGTGTCAACGACGAAATCCTGGACTGAAGCGCTTAGGCCTGGCTGGGTTCAGGCGCCGGTGTAGGCTCCGCCACAACCTCGGCCTCGTCCTTAGGCACGAACAGGTCAACCGTGAAGAAGAACGTGCTACCGCGGCCCGGGTTACTTTCTACCCAAATCCGGCCGCCATGCTGATTCACGATGCCGCGGCACAAAGCCAGCCCCATCCCGGTACCGCCCTGCATCCGCGAATCCGAAGCATCCGCTTGCTGGAAACGATCGAAAATCAACTCCAGCTTCTCCGGAGGAATACCCGCTCCCTGGTCCTGCACCTCGAAGGTGACTTCCTTATCGCTGCTCGCGCGCGCGGCCAGGCGGATCTCGCCTCCCTTTTCAGAGAACTTGATCGCATTGCGGATGAGATTGCCCAGTACCTGCAGGATACGGTCACTATCCGCCCAAACATCGACCGGCTGCGCATCGATGCGAAAGGTCAACCCCGCGCGGGCCGCACTCGATCGCTCCGGATCCATCGCGCGCCGTAACAAATCGATCGCATTCCATTCACTCTTGTGCAGCGGCAGACTGCCATTGCCAATACGCTCGAAGTCGACAATGTCGTTCACCAGCCGAACCAACCGGTCGCAGTTGGCCAGGGCAATATCCAGCATGGGCCGAACCTTCTCCGGACGCTTTTCGAGTGCCCCGCTCGCCACCAGGCCGAGTGCTGCGCGCAGCGAAGTGAGCGGCGTGCGTAGCTCGTGGCTGACCGTGGCGATGAATTCGTCCTTCATCCGGTCCAGCCGGCGCCGCTCTGTGACATCTGTGAAGGCAACCACAATACCGTCCACCTGGCCGCCTTCCACCAGCGGGCAAGCCACATATTCCACCGGCAGCGATTTCCCATCTTTCCGCCAGAACACGTCATTGTCGACATGCAAGGGCGTTTCCCGCTGCACGCTGCCAAAGATAGGAGACTCCTCCAGCGGGTACGGTGTGCCGTCCGCACGCGAATGATGGATGAGCGCGTGCATGTTTTGTCCCAGCAACTCTTGCGGTGAGTAGCCCAGCATCTCAGCTCCGCTGCGATTGATGAAGGTGAGCCGGCCCTCCATATCCATGCCCCAGATACCATCGCCCACGGAATCCAGAATCGATTCATGCCGCCGTGTGAGCGCGTTGAGCTCTTCTTCCTTCTCCGTCTGCTCGGTGATGTCGATCCCGTGGCTAAGCACAAAAGGATCCGTGCCCGGAAGCTGTAACAGCTTGTTGCGATAAGCGGCGATGCACAGCTGACCCGCTTTTCCGCGCAAATAAAAGCGTCCCTGGTGATCCTGATCCGGTGCTTGCTGCAGCGCCTCGAAGTACGCGTCGTAATCGGCCAGATGATCGGTGTCGATGTAGTTGCGCAGCGGCGTGCCGATCAGTTCCTCCCGCTCGAAGCCCAGAGTCGTGGCCGCATGGGAGTTGATGGAGAGCAGCACACCGTTCAGATCGTGGGTGCAAATAAAGCCCAGGCTGCTTTCCACCAGCTGCCGGTAGCGTTCTTCGCTGGTGCGCAGAGCCGTTTCCGCTTCCCGCTGTTCAGTCACGTCTGCGCCCGTCATGATCACAAAACCAACTTCGTCCTGGGCATTCACCAGCGACGTGGCCGTCCACGCAATCCGGCGCAGACCGCCTGCTTTGGTGCGCCAGTTAATTTCAAACGACTGGGTTCCGTTGCCGGTGCGCACTTGCTCGAAGATGCGGATGGCTGTCTCGCGCTCCTCCGGTGGGAAAAGTTCTTCAGGAAACGCGCGGCCCGCCAGGTCGCCGAACGTGTAGCCGGAAATGGTTTCGCAGGCTCGATTGAAACGCACGATGCGGCCCGCGGTATCGAATACCAGCACCAGCGCGCTGATGGTGTTGAGCACCGCGGAGACAAAGTTTCGTTCCACCGTAAGCGCCTGCTCAGAACGCTGGCGTGAGCGAACAACGCTTTCTTGCACATGCCCGGTTGCATAAAGCTCCAGGCGTGTGCTGACCTGCCGGGCGAGCACCTGCAAATTTTCCAGGTTGCTGCGGCTGAAGGCGTTGGGTTCCACGGAACAAACGGCAACCGTGCCCAGAATCATGCCGGAAGCAGAAAACACAGGAGCGCCCGCGTAGGAACGGCATCGTATGCCATCGTCCAGCACAATGCCGGACGCCGCGAACCGGTGATCTTCCAGCGCATCTGTAATCAGGAGTGGTTTGCCGTCAAGCAGAAGAAACTGGCACGCCGACCCGCTGCGGCGTATCTGGCGCGCCGCGAAACCAACCGTGGACTTGAACCACACGCGCGACCAATCAAGAAAGCCGATGAACGCATACGGTGCATTGCAGATCGAAGCCGCCATGCGCGCGATCTCATCGAACGCGGGGTCGGGAAGCGTGTCAAGAATCTCGTATTGAAGAAGAGTCTTGAGTCGCTCGGTCTCGTCGTGCTGCACGGTTGCGGAACTTGAAAGCATCGGTACTCTCTGCATCCTTACGCTTCGAATCATCAATTACCCCGGGGGCAGGTAGAATGCGAACGGAAAACACTCCGGGCATTCAACTGGTGGGACATGCATTCGCCTGGGGGATGAGTGATACAGACTGGGTACATCCTAACCTGAGAGTCGTACTCCTGTATGTGGGAACGCAGCAAGAATCGACCGAAGTTGCAAGATGAAGGTTACCTAGGTGGAAGGTTGAGCTTTTCGTTTGATCCGACTCACCGTAAAGTAATTTCCGCAGGTAACACAGCATGATGGAAAGGCAACAAGTCGTAACCAGTGACGCCGCTTCGCTCCGCAGACATGCAGTGGTTGCTGCAGGGATGGTCCTTTATTGTCTCGGACTAACAGCGGCCGCATTGCACGCGGTGCATATTGGGCTGCCGCTGCGGCTCAGTGGCCTGGCATTGTTAGCCTGGTCATCCTGGCGACGGCGTTCGTTGATGGCCTGGATCTTCTGGGCCATGATCGCAGGCGGTGAATTGGGCGCGGACGCACCGGCGCATGCCATCCATCTGCGTGTATTCAGCGATATCTTCCTGCGTCTGATCAAGACCATCGTTGCCCCATTGATTCTGGGTACTCTGATCACGGGAATTGCTGCCCATGGACAGATGCGCAGCCTGGGAAGAATGGGCCTGCGAGCATTAATTTATTTTGAGGTTCTTACCACCATCGCGATGGCGGTGGGACTGGCGGCCATCAATATCACGCACGCCGGAGTAGGGCTGGCCGTTCCTCAGCAGCACATATCGAATGTTCCCGCCGCGCAAGCGCCGCTCACCTGGGATGCGGTCTTACTGCATACCTTTCCCGAGAACATAGCCAAGGCCGTGGCCGACAACCAGATCCTGCAGGTCGCGGTTTTTGCGGTGCTGTTCGGCGTGGCCATGGGCCGGTTGAGCGCAGAGCACCGTGCGCCGTTGCTGCGGGTCATTGAATCGCTGACCCATACCATGTTCGCCTTCACCAACATCGTGATGTATTACGCCCCGGTCGGTGTCGGCGCCGCCATGGCATACACGGTGGGGCAAATGGGACCGGGCGTGCTGTTTCATCTCGGCCGTCTGCTGCTTACGCTTTATGGCGCGCTGCTGGCCTTTGGTCTGGTTGGCTTGTTGCCGGTCGCGTTGATCGCAGGAGTCCCCATCCGCAGATTCCTGCGAGCGGTCGCTGAGCCGGCCACGATTGCTTTCGCCACCAGTACATCGGAAGCGGCATTGCCGCGGGCCATGGAAGCGATGGAAGCCCTCGGTGTCCCCCGCAGAATCGTCGCTTTTGTCATTCCCGCCGGCTACAGCTTCAATCTCGACGGTTCCACCCTTTATCTCGCGTTGGCATCGGTTTTTGTCGCCCAGGCCGCCGGTGTGGCCATGAATTGGAAGCAGCAGATCTTCATGGTCGCCACCCTCATGCTCACCAGCAAGGGTGTGGCCGGCGTGCCGCGTGCCACCCTGGTGGTGCTGCTGGCGACGGCGGCCATGTTCCATTTGCCGGAAGAACCGATCTTTGTCGTCCTCGGTATCGACGCCCTGATGGATATGGCGCGGACCTGTGTCAACGTAGTGGGCAATTGCCTGGCTTCTGTGGTGATTGCGCGATGGGAGGGCGAATTTGCCCTGGAGGCGCCGGCCGTTGAGACCATGGATGCCCTGCCATAAAGATAATGCCGAGCCCCGGCCAAGCTTGCTATACTACGTGATCAAGAGCAGTTAGTCGCGCCTGCAGGCCCCACCCGGGGTCTTTTTTGATGGCGCGGTGCAGAAAAAGGGTCGCAGGGGCGTACGCGAGACAACATGGGGAAATTACTCGATACGATTCACTCGCCCGCGGATATCAAGAGCTTTTCCGTGCCGGAACTGGAGGCACTGGCTCAGGAGATTCGCGAGCAGCTGATCCTCGTACTTTCAAAGACGGGCGGCCACCTGGGTCCGAACCTCGGCGTCGTAGAGCTGACGCTGGCTATGCACTACGTCTTCAACACTCCTTCTGACCGGTTTGTGTTTGATGTGAGCCACCAGGCCTACATCCACAAATTGCTCACCGGCCGGCGGACTCGTTTCAACACCATGCGACAGCCAGGCGGCCTGAATGGCTTCACCCTGCGTACCGAAAGCGAGCACGATTGCTATGGCGCAGGCCACGCCGGCACCGCGCTTTCTGCTGCTCTGGGCATGGCGGTCGCGCGCGATCTGGCCGGCACCAAGGAGAATGTGATCGCTTTTGCCGGCGACGCGGCGTTCACCAATGGCATCAGTTTCGAGGCGCTCAATAATATCGCCCAGCAAACCAAGCGCCTGATCGTTGTGCTTAACGACAACGAATGGTCCATCGACCGCAATGTCGGCGCCATCGCCAATTACCTGCACAAGATCGTCACCAACGAGCGATACACCAACCTGCACGATTCCGCGGCCCGCCTGCTCGAAAAGCTGGGCGGCAAAACCGCCCGCCACATGGTGCGCAAAGCGGAAGAAGCGGCGAAGGGAATGCTCTGGCCCTCGATGCTCTTTGAGGAGTTTGGGCTCACCTATTACGGTCCTCTCGATGGTCACAACATTGGCCTTCTGATCGAGACCTTTCAGTTCCTAAAGACTCAGGATCGTCCAGTGCTGCTGCACGCCATTACCCAGAAGGGACGCGGCTTTCAGCCGGCACTCGACAAGCAAAAGAAATTCCACGGACTGGGCCCCTACGACCCCGACACGGGGGAGACCACGCCTGCCGGTCAGCGTACCTACTCCGAAGTGTTTGCGGACACATTGGTCAAGCTGGCGGATCAGGATCCCAAGGTAGTGGCGATCACTGCGGCCATGCCCAACGGAACGGCGCTCGATCTCTTCCGCCCTCATCATCCGCGCAGGTATTTCGATGTGGGCATTGCCGAGGAGCACGGGGTTATCTTTGCGGCCGGCCTGGCGACCATGGGCTTCCGGCCCTTCTGTGCTATCTATTCGACCTTCCTGCAGCGCGCCTTCGATCCCATCGTGCACGACGTCTGTCTGCAGAATCTGCCCGTGGTCTTCTGTATGGATCGCGGCGGCCTGTCCGGGGATGACGGCCCCACCCATCACGGGCTTTTTGATATTAGCTATCTGCGTGGCGTCCCCAACATCATCCACATGGTTCCCAAAGATGAGGATGAGCTGGCGGACATGATGTATACGGCCTTGCAGCAGCCCGGGCCGACGGCGGTGCGCTATCCGCGCGGCACAGGGCCGGGGGCTTCGGTCAAGGCTCATCCGGTAGCTCTGCCCATCGGCAAAGCGGAAATCATCGCTGACGGCGACGACGTGGCAATTTTCGGCCTGGGAGCCTTGATGCCCATGGCGCAGCAACTCGCCGCCGAACTGCAGAAGCAGGGCTTCTCCGCGGCTGTGATCAACCCCCGCTTCGTGAAGCCGCTGGACCGCGATGTCCTGGCCGAGTACGCTCGCCGCACCGGGGTCATCGTGACCTTCGAAGACCACGTTCTGATGGGGGGCTTCGGGAGTGCTGTCCTGGAAGCGCTCAGCGACATGCAGATCGAAGCGTCCGTAGTGCGCATCGGCTGGCCCGACCGTTTTATCGAGCACGGCAAACCAGACCAACTGCGGGCCAAATACGGCATCAGCGTCGAAGCGGCCCTGGAAAAACTGGCTCCCTATCTGCAGCAAAAGACCCGCAAACGCTTGGTCGCTCGCTAGAGGCTGGTAAGCACCGAAGGATGCCCCAGCTGAACAGCCATCTTCCCGTTGTCAGCCCATCAAGTGGTGAGATGGGCCTCCGGATGAAAATATTTCAGTTCCGTAGCAGCCTCTTTCCCGGGATCCACCGTTTCGACGGAGCGTATCCGGATTTTCTGCGGTTTTCTCCCCGCATCGAATGTCGGGTGCCACGCCCTCAACCTATAGCCTCGCCTCATCGCGCACCAACAGCACGGGTAGCATCCTCTGCCGATGACCAAACAGCGAACGAATCTGCCTTCTTACCACCAAGCCATTAGCCAAATCACCGAGCAAACCGAGTGGGAGCTCATACTCCACCGCATCGCTTACCATGCTCCCTGGCACACCGTCGGGCGCCTCAGCCCTCACCCGGTGGCAATGACGAAAATATTTGAACGGACCACGCCGCTGTTCGTCGCAGAAATAATCCCCCAAGCGAAATTCCGCAATATACGCATCCCACTCCAGGCGTAACCGAAGCAACGGAAGCGGTCTAAAACTGATTGTGATCAGCGACCCCTGGCCCGCAACCACCTTGCCTGTAGGTGGCATTTCCGGGGGCGAAACGTAATTCGCACGCTCCACGCGCGCCTGCTGCCAAGCGGGCATTAGCGGAGGAAGATTTGCTGGATCGGCAAAGAAAGAAAAAACCTGCTCCGGCGGGAAGGGAAGCCACTGTTCGGTATGGAAGTGGTGCCGCATGGGATCAGCCTACTAAACAAGAGCAGGCACCCCTGAGGCGCCTGCTCTTCGGAATACATCGAGCGACTAATTAGGCATCAGAACCGTATCGACTACATGAATCACGCCGTTTGACTGAATCACGTTGGCAATTGTAACCGTGGAAGTTCCGCCCTTCTCGTCGGTGAGAACCAGCTTGCCGCCGTCCATCATCGCCGTCAGCGTACCGCCTTCGACGGTGGTCAGCGTAGCTTTACCGCCGCCCATCTTGATCTTCTTGGCAATGTCCTTCGAAGTCATCTTGCCGGCGACGACGTGGTAGGTCAGAACCTTCTTCAAGGTGGCAAGATTTTCCGGCTTCAGAAGCGTATCCACTGTACCGGCAGGCAGCTTATCGAAGGCCTCGTTGGTGGGTGCGAAGACGGTGAACGGTCCAGGGCCCTCCAGGGTCTCGACCAGGCCGGCCGCCTTCACGGCAGCGACCAACGTGGTGTGATCCTTCGAATTCACGGCGTTTTCCACAATGTTCTTGGTGGGGTACATCGCGGCACCTCCAACCATGGGATCTTTCTGGGCGGACGCGTGAAGAGCCGAAAATCCAAACATCAGCGCGGCGGCAACGGCAAGCACATTCCTCTTGTTCATGGGTATTCCTTTCATTCTCGAGTGCGTTTAGCTGCACTGTTAGTACGGCGCAGGGTCCGCAGCGGATTGCGGAGGTAAGTGCTTGGTTGTTCAGCGGGCAGATGAAGTGATGCAGTCCTGGTGGCGTAGTCAACAAACACTGCAGCCGTTCATCTGCATCGAAAATGGGATCCATTGCCGTCTGCTGAAGGTTCATTCTTTAACCGATACTTCACATGACCGGCAGGCGAATGCGGCTCTCCTGTTCATGGCGATGCGGCGCGTAAAGCCACGCTGCCTGGGGGTGTATCATCGGCATGAATGCATGGTTGACTACTAACGGCGCTTTGACAACGCATTCCCATCCAGACCGCAATCGCTGGCTCATCGCAATTGGCGTCCTCAAACTTCTGAAGGCGGTGCTCTTCGTTTCCATGGGGTTTGGCGTGATCAATTTGTTGCACAAAGACATTGCCGACGTCTTGTTGCGGGCTGTGACCGCCCTGAGATTCGATCCTGAGAATCGTATCGTCAACGTTCTATTGGAAAAGTCAGCTCTCCTGAGCCCCCACCGGCTCAAAGAGATCAGCGTCGGCATTTTTCTTTACGCCGTGCTGGACGTGATTGAAGGCACCGGGCTGGTGCTCGAAAAGGTCTGGGCGGAATACTTTACCCTGATTCTGACGGGCTCTTTTCTGCCCTGGGAACTGTACGAAATCATCCGCCACGTTACCGTGTTCAAGATCGTGCTCACGCTGCTCAATCTAGCCGTGTTTATCTACCTCGCCCAGGTGGTCAATGAAAAAGTAAGAACGCGACAGCGACCGTCCGCGCCGGTACTGGTGAAGAAGGATTCCGGGTCGTGATAACACTTAAGTGTTATTTGGCCTGCCCGAGTTTCGCTCACTTGACAAGTACATCTCGAGCAACCCGAATCAACGAAGTAAACACAGCATATTGTGTGTTAACAACGTTTAGAACCAACCCGTTGTATTTTTCTCTCCCCTCGCGCTAAACCCCCTCTTTCTCAACAATTTGCCGGAATTTCCTCTTTGACAGCCTCCCCCGCTGGGCTAAGATGTGGACAAAAGTGGTCGAAAGTGGAAGCAAAGAAGCGGTTTTGAGTGGTTCCAGCCACAAAAGTGAGAGTAACTGATGTTTCGTGGCAATCACCCAACTCGCGTCGATGAAAAAGGCCGGCTCAAGCTGCCGGCAGAGTTCAAACACCTGGTGGATGAGCGGTACGGAACGCAGTTTTACATCACCAGCAAGGATGGACGGCGGGCTGAGATTTACCCCTTGCCGGAGTGGGAAAAGATCGAGGCAAAGTTGGCGTTGATACCCAACTTGAACCCGGCCAAAAAGAAGTTCCTGGACCGGGTCAACTATTACGGGCAGATGGCGGAAATGGATGCGCAAGGGCGAGTCCTGCTACCGCAGATCTTACGGGAAACGGCAAAGTTGGCGGGAGATGCCGTGGTTTTTGGGCAGCAGACGTACCTCGAAGTGGCCAACCACGACGAGTTCAAGCAGTCCATGGACACCGATCCATTGACTGCGGACGACCAACAGGCTTTGGCGAGTTTTGGGCTTTAAGTAGGCCCCCCAGGGGGAGCACATGGTACCGAGTAGCGAGCGGCATGTGCCGGTTCTTTTACAAGATGCGATCCGTTATTTAAATGTGCGTCCCGGTGGGACCTACGCGGATGCCACCCTGGGGTTTGCGGGGCATTCCGAAGCCATCGCCAGGGAATTAGGCGGACAGGGCAGGTTGATCGGGTTCGATCGGGACCCCGATGCGCTGGAATTAGCGCGGGCCCGGTTTCAGGCCCTGAGCGAGGAACTGGGCGAGCAGATGCCGCAATGGGATCTCCACGGCGACCCATTTTCCGACATCAGCCGCCACATCCCGGAAGCAAGCCTGGACGGCTTGCTGGCTGACTTTGGAGTCAGCTCCATGCAGCTGGACTCCGCGCACAGAGGATTTAGTTTTCAGGCGGACGGGCCACTCGACATGCGGATGGATCCGCGGAGGGGCGCGACTGCCGAACAAGTGGTAAACCAGGCCGACGAAAAAGTTCTCGCCGACCTGATTTACGAATTCGGAGAGGAAAGGAGATCGCGGAGATTTGCCAGAGCCATTGTCAGGGCGCGGCCGATCAAGACCACGGCACAACTGGCCAAAGTCTTATCAGCCGTCGCCCCGGCGATGAAATCTGAGCGCGGCCGCCATCCGATCCATCCCGCGACCAGGATTTTCCAGGCGCTCCGAATTTACGTGAATGCCGAGCTGGACGAGATACAGGCGCTGTTGCAGGCGGCGCCCAGGCTACTGAAGCCGGGGGGAAGACTGGTAGTGATCAGCTTTCACTCTCTCGAGGACCGGCTGGCGAAAGATGCTCTGCGCGAGGGCGCGCGGCAGGGAATTTTTGAGGTGTTTACCCGCAAGCCGGTGACGGCGAGCGAAGAAGAGACGGATCGCAACCCGCGGGCGCGCAGCGCTAAATTGCGCGCGGCAGAGAGAACCAGCAACCGGCAGCAATGAAGTAAGAAGTGGAATGGTAATGAAAATCGGACAGGCAGCATAGGGCGGAAAAATGGCAACGCAAACAATCCCGGCATACGAACTCAACCAAGGATCGCGGCGGCACAACCAGCAGGTCGCGGACCGGAACCTTCATCTATTCGCGGCCCAGCAGCGCGCCCGCCGAGGACCTACCCCCGAGGTCTTCTGCTGCAAGCGAATGGATAATTCTCGCCTGGTAAAGGCGGCAGATCCGGTCCGCGTACGTGAAATGCGTACCTTCACCGCGGCAATGACAGTGTTGTTTGTGATCGTAATGTTCTATGGCCTGCAGCACTTCAGCGCCATCGAATATGGCTACAAGGTCGAGGCGGAGAAGCAGCAGCGCACTTTGCTCGAAGAACAAAATCGCGAGCTGCGGCTCGCCGAAGCGCAGCTCTGCGATCCCCACCGCATCGATCAAATGGCCCGCAAGCTGGGCCTGGATGCGCCAAAGCCCGGCCAGGTGGTGCGCGGCGAAGATCAGTTTGATACCAACGCACCCGTGATGGCCCAAGCATCGCCGATGTCGATTGGGCGCTAAGGGCATTCTGGTAGGTATTGGCTAAAGAGCGAGTGAGAGAACTCCATTTCCAAACTCAGTCCCGTAGGGACGGCTGAAAATAGCCCAGGACGCTAGTCCTGGGTTGGATTTGAAAGGACGACCAGTCCCGCAGGGACGGCTGAAAATATGCCGCGACGCAATCCTGGACAAGCTTCAGCCGTCCCTGCGGGACTTAATCATGTTTTCATGGTTACCCAGGACTGACGTCCTGGGCTATTTTCAGCCGTCCCTGCGGGACTAAACTCCCAGATCCCTGTTTTTCGATCCTGTTTTCGCACACGCCCTTTAGGGGCCCGAGGTACTTTTCTCTGAGGTGTGGCCATCATGGTTAGGTACATCAAGTGCCACTGTCCATTGCTCTGCGCTGGTGAGAGATTCAAATTAGCGCAGTTGTAGAACTCCTTCATGGCAGGTGCAGTTGAAACAGCTTTTTTCCCAACGCCAACCGCAGCAACCACGCACCCAGAAGGCGGGTGATTCCTCTGCACGTCCGGTAAGCACCGGTACAGTACGCCGCCGCCTCGGCTTGCTCAATGTTTCTCTCTTCTTCGTGGTCTGGGTGGTTTTGATCTGCGGCCGTCTGGTCTGGCTGCAGGTCATCCACCACAAAGACTTTGTGGACCGTGCCGCCAGGCAACAACAGCGCACCTTCGAGGTCGCGCCGCGCCGCGGCATCCTCTACGATCGCAACCTGCACGAACTAGCCATGACCACTCTGGCAGACTCGGTATACGCCGTTCCCTCGGAAATTGAAGGCGAGGCAAAGCGGCAAGAGGTCGCGGCTGCGTTGGCGAAAATAGTCCACACCGACCCGACCGATCGCTTCACGTCCGCCCATCAGATTGCCGCCCGGTTGAACGCCTCAAGAAACTTCGCCTGGATCGCGCGCAAGCTTACGCCCGCGGAAATCGCCCGGGTGAAAACGCTCAATCTCAAAGGTGTCTACTTTCAAAAGGAATTCAAGCGCTTCTATCCCAACAGCCAGCTGGCCGCGCAGGTGCTGGGGTATGTGGGCACCGATGACAATGGTCTGGGAGGTATGGAGCGCAAGTTCGACCGCGACCTGCACGGTGTTCCCGGCCGCATGCTGACCGCGCTTGACGCCCGCCGTCATGTCCTGGATAGCCAGGAGCGCGAGCCGGATCCAGGACAAAATCTGGTTCTCACGATCGATGAAAATATCCAGTTCATGGCGGAGCGCGCTCTGGACTCTGCACTCGAACGCACACATGCCTCGAATGGCACAATTGTTGTCCAGGATCCATACACTGGCCAGATTCTCGCATTGGCGATTCGCCCGACCTTCAATCCCAACGATTTTCGCCACGCCACCACCAGCCTGCTTAAAAACCACGCCGTAAGCGACGTATATGAGCCGGGTTCCACATTCAAGCTGGTCACTTACTCGGCAGCCCTGGAGCAAAAGGTCACGAATCCCGACCAGATGATCGATTGCCAGGGAGGCAAGATTGAGCTCGCGGGAAGAATCATCCACGATAATCAAGGCGAACACTATGGCGTGATCCCAGTCCACAAGGCCCTCGAAGTGTCGAGCGACGTGGCTGCGGTGAAACTGGCATTGAAGGTTGGCCCGGACAAGTTCATCCAATACATCCACGACTTCGGCTTTGGCGCACGTACCGGCGTCGAGCTGCCCGGCGAGACTCGCGGACTCCTTCGCCCCGTGCACAAGTGGGGACCGTCGTCGATCGGTTCGATCGCCATTGGGCAGGAGGTCGCTGTCACGCCGCTGCAACTCGTGTCAATGGTTTCGACCATCGCGAATGGAGGCACCTATATGCCACCGCACGTGCTCATCCCGGAGGACGTGGAGCGCACCGGCGCGGCAATGAAACTGCACCCCTCGCCATTTAAGTCGGGAGAAGACCTGCCCGACCCGCTGCCGCCAGGCGCGCATCGCGTTATCTCCGAGATGGCCGCCGGGCAAATGCGCAAGATGATGGAAGGCGTGGTGCTCTATGGCTCAGGTAGGCCGGCGCAGCTCAACGGCTACTCCTCAGGTGGCAAGACCGGCACCGCGCAAAAGATTGATCCGAGGACGCACCTCTACTCGAAGACCATGCACATCGCATCGTTTGTTGGAATCGCGCCAGTGAAAAACCCGGTCATCTCCATTGCCGTGATCATCGACAACCCTCAAAAAGGGCCATCGTATTACGGCACTGCGGTTTCCGCGCCAGTCTTTGCCGAAGTGGCGCAGAACGTGCTTGAGTACCTGGGCGTGCCGCACGATACGCCGCTGCTCCCGCAACCGGAGTTGGCCAAGCGGCATGCAGAGCCGGAGATGAATGAAGATGCGCCGTCAGAGAATACCGGCGATCTCAGTGCACTCTTTGCCGAGGTCAACAACCTGCCCGCCGATGATCCGCTTCGCGGTACAGCCAACCCCCAGCAGCCGGCGCCTTCGGCGGCAAACGAGCTGGCTTCTGTTTCGGAGCCGGCGCAGGCTACACCCCCACCACCTCCAGCTGCGCAATCACCGGCGAAGCTGGTGCATACGCCTGAGGCGAAAAAAGAATCCCCCCCCGCTGAAGAGGCAGCTGTCCCCGCGCCCGAGCCTCATGTTTCCGGCCACGGCGTCGTGGTGAGCGCCGCCAATCGAGTCGGTGTTCCTTCCTTTCTGGGAGAACCGCTTCGGGTGGCAGTGGAAACTGCTGGAACGGCAGGCCTCGCGCTGCAGATTGTGGGCAGCGGGATTGCCCGCGAGCAGGTTCCCGCACCCGGAAGCATGGTGCCTCCCGGAACCGAGATTGTGGTCCGCTTCTCTCGCTGATCTTCCCTTACACTGTCACACATGGGACGCGAAGCCACATGTCACTGTAAGTGGGGCGTAGAAGAGGGCGATTGCAAGGTGTTGCTCGAAGGCCGTGAACTCATCCTGCGTTCCGGCATCCGGCGCCGTGTCTCCTTATCTGACCTGTCCAACGTTGCGACTCGGGGCAGCCATCTCGTTTTCACCGTAGGGCGGGATCAGGTAGAACTGCGTCTCGGTGTGGACGCAGCCCAGCAATGGGTAAAAGCGATCCAGACTCCGCCTCCCAGCCTCGCCGGCAAATTGGGAATCTCGCGGGCCACGAGAGTTGCAATCGTGGGAAATATCGAGAGCGATGAGCTGAAGGAAGCACTCGCCGAAGCGGGTCCGGCGAGGGGAAAAGAAGTGGACCTGGTTGTGCTCTGTGTCAATTCACAATCCGAACTACAGCAATGCTTTGCAGCCAAGACCTACACTTCTCCTCTATGGATCGTCTACCCCAAAGGGGCCAAAAGCGAAGTGAAAGAATCAGGTGTGCGGGACCTTCTTCTTAGTCGCGGATTCGTCGACACCAAGGTAGCATCCGTCTCGGCCAGGCTTACCGCGCTTCGCTTCGTCAAGCGCAAAAGCAACAGCCAAGCGTGAGCGGCCCTTTGCATCTCGACAGCGTTTTGCGCGGAGTCGACTTCGTGCGGCGCGCCGGGGCCAATCCGGAAGTCACAGGCGTCGAGTACGACTCGCGGCGAATCCGCGAAGGCTCTCTCTTTGTCGCCTTTCGCGGAGGCACGACGGATGGCAACCGGTTTGTGCCCCAGGCCGTTGCCCAGGGCGCTCACGCCATCGTTACCGATTCCGCCGCAGGCTTCGCCGCGGCAACAGCGCATCCGGATGTAGCGGTCGTTGAAGTAACCCATGGCAGGCGTGCTCTCGCAGCTGTCTCGGCAAACTTCTTCTCCCATCCCGAGGCGCGGCTCAAGCTAAGCGGAGTCACCGGGACCAACGGCAAGACGACAACGGCGTTTCTGCTCGAGGCGATGCTGCGTAACTGCGGCCGCAAAACAGTGCTCGCCGGCACCATCGAGTATCACGCTGCCGGCAGGGTCTTTCCCGCCCCCCACACAACGCCCGAGTCGCGCGACCTGCTGGAGTTATTTCGCGAAGGTGTGGACGGTGGCGCGACCGAGGCCGTCATGGAGGTTTCTTCCCACGCTCTCGACCAGGAAAGAGTTGCCGGTCTCCATTTCGATGTGGCTATCTTCACCAACCTTACCCGGGATCATCTCGACTACCACGGCACTATGGAGAACTACTTCTCGGCAAAATCGAAACTGTTCGATGGCTCCCTGGGGACGCCGCCTCGGGTCGCTATCCTCAACCAGGATGATCCGTACGGGACAACCTTGAAGTCCCGCGCGCAAAGCTCGGTCATCTATACGTACGGCCCGCGCCAGGGAGATTTTCGCGCCGAAAAGTTGCAGATGAACCCTGCCGGCATGCATTTCGTCATGGTCACGCCCTTCGGAGAGGTGCCGGTGGCAACGCGCTTAACCGGCGGAGTGAACGTCTACAACCTGCTGGCTGCGGGAGCCGCCGCTTCGGCTCGCGGCCTTACTCTGGAGCAGGTTGCGCAGGGCGCAGCCTCGCTTGACTTTGTGCCCGGCCGTTTTCAGTCGGTCGATTGCGGGCAGGATTTTGCCGTGGTGGTTGACTACGCGCACACGGATGATGCTCTACGCAACATCATCGCCGTGGCCCGCGAGTTTGTGAGCCAGAGGGGCGGGCGGGTGATCACCATGTTCGGCTGCGGCGGCGACCGCGATCGAACGAAACGTCCGCTGATGGGCCGCGCGGCCGGAACAGGCAGTGACGTGGTCGTGCTCACCTCGGATAATCCGCGAGGAGAAGATCCGTTGGCGATCATCGATCAGGTGCTGCCCGGTCTGAGCGGCGCTTCGGCTTCAGTCATCGTGGAGCCGGATCGTCGTCGCGCCATCGAATTGGCCATCGCGCAGGCACGCCCGGGGGATCTGGTGCTCCTGGCCGGCAAGGGACATGAAAAAACGCAAACCATCGGCGATCGGGTGATACCGTTCGATGATGTGGCCATCGCGGGCCAAATATTGCGCGGCCGGGAGCGAAGCCAATGAAGCTGCAACTACAAGACATCGCGAGTTATATGGGAGCCGAGCTCAGGCCGCGCGAAGGCGACCCCTTGCAACAGCCGGCAACGGGATACTCGATCGATACGCGCACGCTCTCGCCAGGAGACTTGTTCTTCGCCGTCAGGGGGGAACGCTATGATGCTCATGCCTTTGTCGCCGTGGCACTCGAGCGAGGAGCTCGCGCGGCAGTCGTGGCCCGCAGCAAGGTCACCGAGTTGCTCGGCTTGGCGCGTACCCACACGTTGCTGATCGTGGACGATCCGCTGATCGCATTACAGACCCTGGCAGCCGCCGTGCGCAGACATTGGAACAAGCGCGTCATCGGCATAACCGGCAGCGCTGGAAAGACCACGACCAAGGAGGCCGTGGCGGCGGTTCTGGGGGCGCGCTTCAACGTCCTTAAATCGCAAGGGAACCTCAACAACGAATTCGGCATGCCCCTGCAGCTGCTCAAGTTGGAGCCGGAGCACGAGATGGCTGTGATCGAGATGGGCATGTCGCACGCCGGAGAAATCGCAGCCCTGGCTCGGATCGCTCACCCTGATTGGGGAGTCGTCACCAACGTGGGCAGCGCTCACGCCCAGAATTTCCCCGACAGTGTGGCGGGCATTGCGCGTGCCAAATATGAGCTGGTGCAGAGCCTGCCGGTTTCCGGTGTCGCTATCCTTAATTGTGACGATCCCTACGTAGGCCAGTTCGGGCGAGACTTCCACGGGCGTTCCATTTACTTCGGTATGGGACCCTGCGCCGACCCGCGCGCCTCCAACATCGAGGAACTAGGCGCCGAGGGAGTGCGCTTTCAGGTCACAGCAGGCGAAACCCAGGCAATCGTCAGCTTACCGCTGCTTGGCCGGCACAATATCTGGAACGCGATGGCGGCGATCGCGGCCGGGTTGGAAGCGGGCATCCCCCTGGCCGAGTGCGCCTCTGCGGCCGGGCAGCTCCGGCCGCCTGACAAGCGGGGCGAAGTGTTGCGCATCGGCGACGCCACGGTGATCAATGATTGCTACAACTCCAATCCGGAAGCGCTCAAGTCGATGATCTCGACTCTTGCCGCCATGCCGGCCAAAAGGCGAATCCTGGTCGCCGGCGAAATGCTGGAGTTGGGACCGGAATCAATCGCACTGCACCGTGAGTGCGGTAGAGTTGCAGCCGAAGCCGGCATCGACCTGGTCGTGGGAGTGCGAGGAAACGCTCAATACATTGTGGAAGGCGCGCGCGAGGCCGGAGCACTGGCCATCTTCCTGCCCCTGCCGCTCGCGGCCGGCGAGTGGCTGAAGGCGGAGCTAAGACCGGGTGACGCCGCACTGCTCAAGGCCTCCCGCGGCGTCGGCCTGGAGCAAGCGCTCCGCGTTCTGCAGGGATAGATAGATCCACACTAGTTGCCCTGTGGTTCGCGCCGAAATGCGACACAGACATATCCGGGAACGCTTGTAAGATAGCCACGGGTATCCTTGTGCGGGTAGCGGAGGAAGTTTGCTCTACTGGCTCCTTTATCAAAAACTTTTCCCCTACTTCAGACCCTTCCGCATCTTCCGGTATCTGACGTTCCGGACCGCTTTTGCCAGTCTCACCGCAATGCTGATTGCCCTCCTCATCGGGCCCTTCGTCATCGAGAAGCTGCGCGAATTTCAGATCGGCCAATACATCCGCGAAGACGGTCCGAAGGACCATCAGAAAAAGGCCGGCACCCCCACCATGGGCGGGGTACTCATCTGCATCGCCATCCTTTTGCCCACGCTGTTGTGGAGCGACCTCTCCAACCCCTTCGTCTGGTTGGTTATGTGTTCCACGCTGGCCTTCGGCGCCATTGGCTTCGCGGACGACTACATCAAGGTCATCCAACGCCGCAGTCTCGGCCTGACCGCGGTACAAAAAATGGGCCTGCAGATCCTCACCGGAGTCGCCATTGCGCTGGTGCTGTTAGCCATGCGTAGTGAAGGCGCATACTCCACCCACCTCATGGTGCCGTTTCTCAAGCGTTTTCGTCCCGATCTCTCCATCCACTTTCTCGGTGCAATTCCCCATTTAGGTGTCCTCGCTTTTGTGCCCTTCGTCATTTTTGTCACCCTGATCATCGTCGGTGCGAGCAATGCAGTGAACCTCACGGATGGGTTGGACGGCTTAGCGATCGGTTGCACCATCATCGCCGGGGCGGCTCTCACCGTACTTACCTACGTCAGCGGAAATGCCGTCTTTTCTGACTACCTCGAGTTGCAGCGCATGCCCATGGTCAGCGAAGTCACCGTATTTTGCGGAGCCATGGTGGGCGCCAGCATCGGCTTTCTCTGGTACAACGCTCACCCGGCCGAGGTTTTCATGGGCGATGTGGGTTCGCTCGCCCTGGGGGGAGCCATCGGCACTGTTGCCGTGGTCATCAAGCAGGAATTGCTGCTGCCGTTTATCGGAGGCATTTTTGTTCTGGAGGCGATCAGCGTCATACTACAAGTAGGCAGCTACAAGCTGCGCAAGAAGCGTATCTTTAAGATGGCTCCTTTGCACCATCACTTCGAGTTGATGGGCTGGTCCGAGTCCAAAGTCATCGCGCGCTTTTGGATTCTCGCTTTGGTGTTTGCGCTCTTCGCACTCACCACCCTGAAATTACGTTAAACAATGGATCGCTGGATGGAACTGAAAGGCAAAAAAGTACTTGTTGTTGGCCTGGGGAAATCGGGCCTCGCGGCAGCGCTCTTTCTGCGCCGGCGCGGGGCGCAGGTCACCGTCTCCGATTTGCGCAGTGCCGAAGCCCTGAGCAAAGAAATTCCTTCACTGATGGAAGCGGGGATCGCCGTCGAAGCCGGCGGCCATGGACTGCTTACCTTTCGCCGCCAGGACCTGATCGTGGTTTCGCCGGGCGTGCCCTTGTCGACCCCGGAACTGGTGCAGGTGCGCAACCTGGGCCTGCCGATCATTGGCGAGTTAGAGTTGGCCGCCCGCTTTCTCAAGGGTGATGTGCTGGCGATCACTGGCTCGAACGGGAAGACCACCACCACCACCCTGTGCGGCGATATCTTCTCCGCCGGTGGGCTCAAGACCCTGGTCGCCGGCAACATCGGCTTGCCGGTCATCGAGGTGGTCGATCAGAGTGCCGCCGGTAGCTGGTCAGTGCTTGAGGTTTCGAGCTTCCAACTGGAAACCACGGAGAGCTTTCATCCCCGGGTGGCAGTGATTCTCAACATCACCCCGGATCATTTAGACCGGCATGGCACCTTCGAAAACTATGTGGCCATGAAAGAAAAGATCTTTGCCAACCAGACTGCAGAGGATTACCTCATCCTCAACGGCGATGATCCGGTCGTGCAGCAGGCGGCGAGCCGGACCAAGTCGCAGGTCTTATGGTTCAGCCGCAGCAAAATCGTACGCCGTGGCACTTTTCTGATGGACGGCCTGGTGATGTTCCGCTCCTCGGAGCAGGCAAAGCCTGTGCCGATTGTTCCGCTGGCGGATATTCCGCTCAAAGGCGAGCACAATATCGAGAATGTGCTGGCGGCAGTTTGCGCGGCCTGCGTGGTGAATATACCCGCTGAGATTATTGCCCGCACGGTCGCCTCATTCCAGGCGGTCGAGCACCGGCTGGAATTCGTTGCTGCGATTCACGGCGTCGACTACTACAACGATTCGAAGGCCACCAACGTCGACGCCACGGCCAAGGCGATTGCCTCCTTTCCGGGCAACATTCACCTGATCCTTGGCGGCAAGGACAAGAACTCCGACTACACCCAGTTGAATGCGTTACTGCGCGCGCGGGTCAAGGCGGTGTACACCATTGGCTCAGCGGCGGAAAAAATCGAAGGACAGATCGCCGGCGTCACCTCGGTGATTCATGCGGGCACCCTCGAGGCAGCAGTCGACCGTGCGGCCAGCCAGGCAGTTGCGGGCGACGTGATCCTTCTGGCGCCGGCCTGCTCCAGCTTCGACCAGTTCGAAAACTACGAGGAGCGGGGAAGAGTCTTCAAGCAGAACGTGATGGCGCGTCGCGGAGCCAATGAAGGAGCAGGCGTATGGCAAAGCGCGTAGGAGTCGACAAGTGGCTTTTCGGCGTGACAGTGCTGCTCGTCTTCATCGGTTTGTTGATGGTGTTCAGCGCCTCGGCGGTCATGGCCCAGGACCGCTACGGCTCGCCTTACACCTTCGTCCGCTCGCAAGCGGTGGCAGCGGTTCTCGGCTTGATCGCCATGATCGTGGTGATGCGCATCGATTACCGCAGGTTCAATCGCCCGATCGTCGTGTTTCCCGCTGTAGCCATCACCACCCTGTTGCTGCTGGGTGTGTTTCTCCTGCGCGATTCGCACAACACGCATCGTTGGATCCGCTTTGCCGGGGCTTTCTCCTTTCAGCCCTCGGAGATTGCCAAGCCGGTACTGGTGCTGTTCTTAGCCTGGTTTCTGCAGGATAAGCTGCAATCCATCCGCGACTGGCGCAACACTCTGATCCCGGCGGCTTTGCCCAGCCTGGTGTTTCTGGCGCTTATCCTGAAAGAGCCTGACCTCGGCACGGCGCTGGTCTGTGCGGCCGTGACCGGGTTGATCTTCTACCTGGCGGGCGCGGAAACGAAATACTTCGGCTATGCCGCACTTGCTGCCGCCCCGGTGCTCTGGTTCATGCTCCGCGTGCCCTGGCGGAGGGCCCGCATGCTGGCCTTCATGAACCCGGAATCCGATCCGCAAGGCTCCGGCTTCCACACCATTCAGTCGTTAATTGCGGTGGGTACGGGCGGGATCCGTGGGCTCGGCTTTATGGAAGGGCGGCAGAAGCTGTTTTATTTGCCGCAACCGCACACCGACTTCATTTTCGCCAACATTGCCGAGGAGCTCGGACTGATCGGGGCGTTGGCGATCATTGCTCTCTTCGTTGCCGTCGGGTATCGCGGGCTGCGGGCGGCGAGCCTGTCGAAAGATGTCTTCGCGCGCTTCCTGGCTTTTGGCATTACCGCGACCATCCTTATCCAGGCCTTCTTCAACATCAGCGTGGTGCTTGCCCTGGTCCCAACCAAGGGCATTACTCTGCCGTTTATCTCTTCCGGCGGCACGTCTCTGTTCATCACCCTGGCGAGTGTTGGGGTTCTGTTGAGTCTCACCCGGGAGATTGACTGACGGGCATGCGGGTCATGATTGCCGGGGGCGGCACGGGTGGCCACGTGATTCCCGCGCTCGCGATCGCCGACGCACTCAAGTCCGCTTATGCCGCAGAGGTCTGTTTCATCGGCACCGCCAGGGGAATGGAAACCCGGCTGGTTCCCCAGGCCGGTTACGCCCTCGAACTTATCGATGTTGGCCAACTCAATCGTGTCAGCCTGGCGACCAAACTAAAAACTTTGGTAGCGTTACCGCGCGGCATCCTGTACTGCCTCGGTCTTTTGCGCCGCTGGAAGCCGCAGGTGGTCGTTGGGGTGGGCGGATATGCTTCGGGTCCGGCGATGTTGGCGGCGCTCATCCTGCGCCTTCCCACGCTGGCCTTCGAACCCAATGCTGTGCCGGGGATGGCCAACCGGCTGATCGGCAAGCGGATCAGCGCCGCCGCAGTCAACTTTGCTCCCACCCGGTCTTACTTTCGCAATGCGGAAGTTACGGGGATTCCCGTGCGCAGTGAGTTCTTCGCACTGGCGCCGCGGGCGCCGCAAAGCGCGCCGCGATTGCTGGTCATGGGCGGAAGCCAGGGAGCGCGTGCACTGAACCAGAAAATGCCGCAGATCGCCAAAGCTCTGCTGGAGTCGGTGCCCGGGCTCACCATCCTGCATCAAGCCGGTGCGCGACACGCTGAAACCACGCAGGCGGCGTACGCGTCCAGCGGGGCGTCCGAAGACAGGTGGCGAGTCCAGGCCTTTCTTGAAGACATGCCGGCACAGTTTGCCGCATCGGATCTCATTCTTGCGCGCAGCGGAGCCAGCACAGTAGCTGAGCTTGCAGCCAGCGGCAAGCCTTCGTTGCTGGTGCCCTTTCCCCAGGCGGCAGACGATCACCAGCGAAAGAACGCTGAAGTGCTGGTTGAGGGCGGAGCGGCTGTCATGTTGTTGGAGCACGATATGACGGAGGCCACTTTGCTGGACGCGCTGACCGGACTGCTGAGCAGTCAGGGCAGACTACAGGAGATGGCAACCCGCGCCCGTACCTTTGCGTATCCCCAGGCGGCGGCCACGATTGCGAAGATGGTCGCCGGGCTGGCGTCTTCAGGTTCCCGTTAGGGTTTTGAGGACTGGCGTGGGTGAGTGCTCCGAGGAGCGGTCGTTCGCTGAGATCGAGGTTTGCCCACCCAAATGCGCAAAATGCGCGAACTGAGCGAAAAGCGGTAAAAGGGTCGTTTTCATGTAACAGCGTTTCGATCATGGTTCCTGTGCTCCACGATATACGGCCCCTCCACAAGGCCGTCATCCTGAGAGCCTGTGACTTTTTCGGCACCTCTCACCAGATGTGCTTCAAACCCTCAGCAAAACCGTCATCCTGAGAGGCTGTGACTTTCTATCGATGGAAAGGCCTCCCGCCCCACAACCGCCTTGTCCCTCGGCAACTGTTCTCTCCCTGCAACGACCCTCTCCTATTTGTCATCCCGACCGTACCCAGATTTCCTACTTCACAGCTCTTGCCAGCGACGCTTATGTGGTTCTCCTTAAAGAGAACCACATGCAGTTGATCGAAGCAGCAACTCTTGACAGGAAATCTGGGGCAGGGGAGGGACCTGCAGTTCACTTCACCAGCAACCAATCCCAGCTGGAAGCGCCGCCCTCCCCATCGTCATCCTGAGCGAAGCGCCTCGCAGATCTGTCGCACAACGAAAGGTTTACATGCGCGAAGTCGAAGGACCCCGGCGATGCTCATTGGCAGATGCTATCAGGAGCTTTCTGGCCACAAACTACAAGGAAAATCAAAAAAGTCACAAGCTCCGAGCGCAACATTTAAAGCCGTACCCTTCGTCCGTCCGTAACATCCGGCCCTGGGCTAGTGACCGATGGTGTTCTAAGTTGTCAAAACTGCTCGATCAAGAGGACGCACTGAGCGTACCCTGCTTGGGCGGTAGTTTCTGCTCTCCGTAGGCCCCCAGCGGAGCGCACTTTTGATGGTCACATTACCGTTTGCGATCAGCGAGTCGTCATTTCGATGAGCGGCCGCGTCGAGAGCGGAAGACTATTTATTTTTGCGGGTTTTAGCGAAACGGTTTGATGCTTCGGATCACCTAGCATTTAGCTCGCCACGACAGAGTTTCTGGAATTTTGCATGACGACTAGCCAGAGAATTTCGGCCTGGGTTCAGTACAGTTACTTCCTGCGCTTTAGCATCTTCTCCTGGCTTTTTCTGCCGATACTCGTTCTGCTCGATTACTTTGGCTACACTACGACCATTACACGGGCTTTCATGGCGCCAGATAGCCCGTGGCAGGCGTTTCATATCGCTTTCTTTGTCGTCTCCTTGCAGATGGCGGTGCTGGTTACGGCACGCAACTCGTGTATGAACGGGGCTGAGCGCTTCCAGTCCTCGCCGCCTCCCTCCCTCTGTTGGCTCTTCGGCAGCAGCAAACCTCAGGCGGTCTGGTGGTCTCTTGCACTCGCCCACATACCCACACTGATCACCCTTTGTTACGTTGCGTATATCGTCCGGATTGAGGGTGAGTCCGCCTTCCCCTCTTCTTCCTTCGCTACCACTCCTCCGGGCTTATCTGGCTCTACTTCGGGATCGGTATCCTGGCAGCCTTGATTTTTTGGTTCGCGGTCTCGCTCTTTTATCACTGGACTTACACCGAGCCACTGGGGAACGATTGTGAGCCCACTGGCGCGAAACCTCTCATCTTCCCGCAGAAATTCTTCGGCGATCTTGACCTCTCTCCCCGGCCCATCCTCGCCAGAGTGGTGGAACACCCGCTTCGCCACCTGGCGCGTATCACTTATCCCGGCTTTGCTCCGGGGCCTGATGGCCCGCTATGGGAACTACACTTCCTCGCCTTTGTGTCCCTGGTGGGTTTCCTACTGCTGTACTTTTTCCTGTATCCCCTCACGGCGCCTATCCCCCGAGAGGGACCTCTGCGGGTGGGAAAGATCATCGCTTGCAGCGTCGCTCTTCTTTTCATAGCCGGGGTAGTCTTTACACCCACTCGCGGTCATGGGAAATGGGCCACGCCGGTCAAGTATTTCTTTGTCGCCGTCGCTGTTTTTCTGGCCACGGTTTTCTGCGTCAGCGCCTCCCAATTTATGCACGGAACCGGAACCGAACGGGATCTGCCCGTCCTGGCCAGCATTGTCATTCTCTGCACGTTCATGTTGTGGGTCTTCGCCGGGCTCGCCTTCCTGCTCGACCGCTATCGCATCCCGGTGTTCACGGCGCTGCTGGTGATCATCTTCTTGCCCAAACTCATGCACTTGACTTATGGCGAGCATTACTTTCTTGCCCAGGAACGCACCGACACCGGAGTCATTCCTCCATCCCCGGATCAGGCGGTAAAGATTCGCACCCACGATCCCAGTGACCCGCTGGTGATCATCACCGCGACCGGCGGAGGTATCCACGCCGCTGCCTGGACAACCGATATTCTCGGCCGCCTGGAGCAGAGTTTTGCCGGCGATCCTTCGCTTCACGCTCCTGTCCCGGGCGCTCAACCCTATAGCTTCCACGATCACGTCCTGCTGGCTAGCGGAGTCTCCGGCGGCAGCGTGGGCCTTATGTCTTACTTGCTCGAGTACAGCGCGGAGAAGCCCTTCGATCCCGAACATCTTTCCGCCGCCACGGCTCGCATGACCAACGCGGCTGCCTGTTCGAGCATCGAGGATGTTGCCTGGGGTCTCGAGTACTATGACTTCATCCGCCTTCTCTTTAACGGGTGGTTCTCCTTGGCCGATGATGTGAGGCCCGACCGCAATTGGGCGCTCACCAAGGCGTTTAATCGCAACCTCCATCATCCTCTTTGCGGGACCGACGACCGAAGCCTTCCGGGACTTCGTCCACTCTCACTGGACGGTGAACAGCTTACCCTCGGCAAGGGCGCTGAACTTCTGCAGGCGGACAAACTGCCGGCCTTTACTCTGAACACCACTGCTGTCGAAACCGGGGGCCGTTTTCTTCTCTCCAACTACCAGATACCCAAGAACTATGTTCCCGGCAACGATCAGCTTCCGTCAGAGTCGTTCCTTCAAGCGTATGGCGAGCCCTGTGCGGATGGCCCGCTGCATCAGCGATATGCCGATCTGCCCATCGCCACTGCTGCCCGTCTGTCGGCTACGTTTCCCCTCGTCTCGTCTGCCTCCCGCGTGCCGGCTAAATTTGCTCAGTATGCCTACCACTTTGTCGACGGTGGGTACTACGACAACGACGGCACCGGTTCGGCTATCGAGTTCCTCAGTTCTGCTCTGACGAAACCTTCGGCCAACTTCCCACAAGATCCCTGCCTCCAATCCAGCGCGGTGGTTTCATCCCCAGCCCAACCCGTATCCCTCTCCACACGCCCAACAGAGAAGCAGAAAACCGCGCCCTCCAGTGACGTGCAGTCTCCTCCCCTGGCTATCCTGCTTATTGAGATCCGCAATGGTGACGATCTCGACCCACTCAGCAACGTGGATGATTACAAATCTCAGATTCATCCAAAAGACAAGCATGCCTGGACAGCGATCTCGCAGCTGACCGCACCACCGGGAGCGCTTTGGAAAGCCGGCCATGAGAGCGTCACGCGCCGCAATCGGCTGGGCCTGTGCCTGCTCGAGACCACCTACATCGACAGGCTGGTCGTCCATCATGTGGTCTTCAACTTTGGATCGGCCCCCGAGAGTCCTGAGGCCAAGAATCCCAGCGACGAAATCCAACCTCTCAATTGGCATCTCACGGCTGGTGAACGCAAGGAAATCGCGGACAGGGCCGGCGACAGGGCCACCGATGCCGCTATCAACGACGCCAGGGATTGGGTCCGCACTATGCTCAGCCGCGAATCTGCGAACGGGCTTCGTCAGCCGGTGCCAGCAGACGCCGACGGAGCGTGCCGCATCGCTTATGTCCGGGCTAAGCCGTAAGATGGCCCAGGTTCCATAAGGCCCGATCATGAGAAGCAATGCTTACGTCATTGGCGGGGGTGTTGAGGGAAGAGAGCGGCTGCGTATTCTTTCACGTGTGATGCAGCCGGCGACGCTTGCCTGTCTGGCGCAGGCCGGTATGAAAGAAGCAATGGCTTGCCTGGAGATTGGCTGCGGTGGCGGCGATGTCGCCTTCGACATGGCGCGTATGACCGGTCCTCTGGGCAGGGTGGTGGCAACGGATATCGACGAAACAAAACTGGATCTCGGCAGGCGTGAAGCCGCAGGTCTGCAGCTCAATAGCGTTGAGTTCCGGGTAGGCGACATTACTGAGAGCACGTTTGCCGCGGAGTTTGACCTGGTGCATGCGCGGTTTGTGCTGACGCACTTGGCCGATCCTGCGAAAGCTTTGGGCAATATGCGTGGAGCTTTACGGCCCGGCGGTGTAGTGGTCGTGGAAGACATTGATTTCCGAGGCCATTTTTCTTACCCGGAGAGCGCAGCACTGGCGCGCTACGTGGAACTCTACTCCGAGGTTGTGCGGCAAAAAGGCGCGGACCCGAATATTGGGCCTCGCGTGCCCTCCCTGCTGACGGACGCGGGTTTTAAAAATGTGCAGATGCGTGTGGTTCAGCCTGCGGGCATGGCGGACGAGGTAAAGTTGATGACCCCCATTACGATGCGGAGCATCGGGCCGGCCGTGATTGCCGGAGGCCTGGCTTCCGAGGCCGAGGTCGCCGGCCTGGTAGCAGAGCTATTCGAGTTCGCTCATACTCCGGGCACGATTGGCTCCTTCCCGCGCGTGGTGCAGGCCTGGGGCTACCAACCGGTCTCGTGAACAGTCGGGGTTTCGGTTGTTACGGGGCAAACGGCGCGGAGCGAGGGGGACCAGCAGCAAGCCACCTCAACAAATTCGACGAAAAAGCTTCGTCCCGCACCTCTGGGCCGTCCCTGCGGGACTCATTCTTGCATACCCCAAGTCGCCGCTGAATCAGCTCTTCGTGTAAAAAACCGCACCCCAGTTCGATCCGACGTTGACGTTCAGCTGGCTGCTCGGAGCAGAGATTGGGCTTCCTTGAGTAAAGTTGGGTCCCCCGATCAGATCAACCCAAGGTCCGGGTGAGTTCACTCGAAATGAGACATTCTGTTGATAGGCGGCAAAGTTCAGTACCACGTAGAAAAATTCTTTCTTTCCGGCGCCATCTTGTCCCCATCGATGGTAAACGACGAGGTTGTTGTTGCGGTCGATACCATAACCATTTGCATCGCGCTGGGTTACACTCTCGTCCCAGGTATCTGGATAAAAACTCTGGCTTCGCAAACCGGGGTGTGCATTCCGAATGCTCATCATGCCCGTGTAGAGCGCAATGACTTTCTTTCCTGCCTCGCTATTAGACAGATCCCAGTCGAGCGGACGCGGGACCACACGTCCGTCTCCGGATTCGGGCATGTCGTTCGACATCCCAAACTCCTGGCCGTTGTAAATCAACGTCGCACCCGCGGAGGTAAAGAGCGCGATGACATACGGCTGTGTCAAATACCATTTGCCGATCCCGCCTGCTTTCAGCATGAACCGCTTGTGATCGTGATTTTCAATATAGATGGTCGGTGTGCGTCCCTGAGCGAAACTTTCGGCCGAATTGAGCAAGCGCATGATCGGCGTTTCAATTTGCGGAGCGCCGCTTGACTGGTTCCCAAGGTAGTTCATCGTCTGGCTGCGATACATGTCAAGCCAGCAACTCGTTGCGCCGACCTTGTTTACGACATCTATAGCGGAATAGTCCCAGCTATGCTCAAGGATTAAGGAAAAATTCTCGATCTTGTTTTTCGAGAAGTGCGCTCGCAATTCCGAAAGAAGCTTGGGAAGCCCGTGCCCTCTGTCGTCTGGCTTGTAGAATCCGAGTGTATTGTCAAATCGGATGCCATCGATCTTGAAGGTGTCAATCCAATAGAAGCAGGCGTCGCGGATGTATTCCAAGACGCACTGATTGGCATAATCGAGGTCATCAAAGAAGGCAGCCTGAGCAAAGTCTCCGACGTAGGGCGAATCAGCGGGGTCCTGATACAGCCAGTAGTACGGGAAACCACGGTCTGGTGGGTCCGACTCCGCATGATTGAAAACGCCGTCCATGATGACGTGAATGTCGAGCTTGTGGCACGCGCTTATCAAACGCTTCAGATAGACGAGCTTATCCGTCTCGCTTGTGGGATCAAGCGTATACCGGTTCGCGACGGAGAAATATTGAAACGGATTGTATCCCCAGCTGAAGTTGTCGTCGGGCCAAGCAGTCCAAGGCATGAACTCGATCGCATTGATCCCCAGTGCCTTGATGTCTTTGAGTTTGTCGATGATGGCGTCCAAAGGCGCCTTGCCGGGGGGCAGTTTTGCGGTGAAATCATCAATCATCAGCTCGTAGACCATTAAGTCCGCATAATCCAGGCGGGCCGCGATAGGGGTCACAGTTTCAATTGTCCCGCCGACTACAAATGCCGAGTTTTGGTTCTTCGTTCCCCCATATCGGGAGCAGGGATCGCTGATGTAGCGAGGGTCGGCGTCCTCGAAACTGGCAATATATTTGTATTCGTAAAAGCCGGGCGGAAGTTTCCCCGACGTGTAGCTATAGACCGTGCCTTTCAACAATTTGCTGGCGGGGTCGGTGTAGTCGCTGGCAACCATGGGGATAGGTTTATCGACAGACCAGTCTTTAGTGGCGGGATTTTGAAATCCTCCGACAACGCTTAGGCTCGTAAGCCGGGGCAAACCGCCGCCTTCGTATTGATAAGGAGCGCGCTCGCCGTCGGGGATGAAAAGCTTGAAGGTAACAGTTTGCGCCTTCTGATCGACAATGCCACCGAATTCCTCGTACATCGCAACCTCCGTGAGGAGTCAAGTTGCCGGCAATTATAGATGAGAGCGCCAGATCAGCCCTCGCCTGTGGAAAGGAAACGATACCCAGCCGTTTATCGGAAGCAATTATCCACGCTGAATCGAATGAGCCTCCCTACAGAACTCACCAGCCCCAATTCGGATACAACTCGATCTCGTGAAGATTGAGTCCTACCCGTTCTCAAATCTGAATAGTGAGTCCATACTGGAACGCATAGTTGCCGGGCCGGTCTTAGAGATTAGGAGGCATAACATCGCATGGTCCTCGAAATAGGCAAATGGTTGGCCGTGTTGGTTCTAGCTGCTGGTTGTGCCTTGGCACAAACCACCGTTCCTGATACCCCCGCGGGACATACGCTTCAAGCGTGGCTCGACGCATTCAATAGCGGTGATCGAGCCAAAATGGAGAACTATGTCAAGACCATCGATCAGCAACAGGCCGTCGATGGCATGAGTGCGTTCCGTAGACAGACAGGCGGATTCGAGTTGCTCTCCATCGAGAGCAGCGAGCCGCTGCACATCCGCTTCCGGGTAAAGGAAAAGGGTGGGCCCACCACCGCGCTCGGCAATCTTTTGGTCAAGGACGGGCAGCCGCCGACCGTGTCCACTTTTGGCCTGCGCGCGCTGCCTCCGGGAACTGTGCTGGAGAACGTAACCGTCGATGCGGCTATGCGCAAAAAACTGATCGACGGTCTAGATACGGAGTTGAACGAGTATTACGTTGATCCGGTGTTGGCTCGGAAGATGGCTGATGCCATTAAGGCTCATGAAGCAAAAGGTGACTACAACGCGATCTCAGACGGTGATGCGTTGGCGGCGCGTCTTACCACGGACCTTCGAGACGTCAGCCACGACAAGCATTTGCACGTAGACTTTAATCCTTTCAAAGCGCCGCCACGCACCGGGCCGTCTCCGGACGACGAGGCGCGCTGGCACAAACAAATGGAGCGCGACAATTGCGCGTTCGAAAAAGTCGAGATCCTGCCCAATAACATCGGCTACATAAAGTTCAATGGATTTATGGATGCATCCTTCTGCGGCTCGACAGTAGTTGCGGCCATGGGTTTTGTGGCTCATAGCGATGCGCTTATCCTCGACCTGCGGGAAAACGGAGGCGGTCAACCGGCGATGGTCACCATGATTGCCAGCTATTTGTTTGATAAACCGACCCACCTGATCGACATCTACAATCGCAAGGAGGACTCGACTGTACAGAATTGGACGCTCTCGTACTTGCCGGGAGCCAGGCTGACGAAGCAGCCGGTGTTTGTGCTGACGGCGCAGCGCACTTTCTCCGGCGCCGAGGAGTTCGCCTTCGATTTGAAAAATCAGAAGCGTGCCACCATCGTTGGTGAGACCACGGGCGGCGGTGCCCACCCGGTGTCCGGCCATCCAGTTGCCGGCTATTTCATGCTTGCCGTGCCGTTCGCCAAATCGCTCGACCCGGTGACGAAGACCAACTGGGAGGGCACCGGCGTGGAACCAGACGTGAAAGTGCCCGCGGCCGATGCTCTGGACACTGCGGAGAAACTAGCGCTCGGAAAGATTCAAGAGACAAAAAAAGACGATAAGTAAGGCTTGTAGGAGGCCAGAGGGGGAGCGATCCGATAGCAACCGTCCGGCCTTGCTAACGCAGATGGACCGGGGTAGCTCTGCGCTGCTACCAATAATGAGAAGCAACCACCCGGGAAGAAGCCGGCGAGTTGGCTACGACGTTGAACTGGATCACCAGTTGCAGGTTTTTCTGCTGCCAGTCTTTCGGTGAGTTACGCAGAGCAGCCGCGAGAAGGTCCGGGTTGGTGATCAATCTCGCGGTCCCTTCGGTACCGTATTGCATGCAGCCGCTAACCAGGATCAGCATGGCATGGGTTTCCGGATCGAACGCTCGCGAGATCACGCCGTAATCCTCGTTCGTATGATGTTCCGGGGTCTCCTCGTGCGGGTACCACTCGGTGGGCTTGCCGTAATCCCGGATCATCCCGTGGCTGCTGTCGTCCACATAAAACCGGAATTTCCTGGTTACGTCTTTCCACTGAGTGCTCGAGTATCCAATCAGAACCGTAGGAGTATTGCGGAGGTCGTCGAGCGAAACACCGGTGCCCAGACGCAGGTTGAATGGACGATCGAGGCGCGCGAGCATAGAGGAGATTTGAACGGCGGCCACCAGGTCCCCACCCCCGACATACTGGTCAGCCATCAAAGTAAACTGGCCGGTTGGCGGATTGCCCACGGGATCGTATGCGGGCACGTAGCCCGGGACAATCGTGATCGGTGTCCTACCCTGAAACATCGGTTGCCAGAATTGGTCGACGACCGTCTGGGAATGATGCGCGTAAAGCCATCGAACAGGCAAAATTGCGGCCAGAACAACAGCGACACCGAACACCAGGATTTTTCGCCGGAACCTTGGGCGACGCACCAGACCCGGCGTAACCGTCATTTCCGGCCGAAAGGACCCTACCGGGCTTAGAGCAGTGGGCTGCAGGAGTTCGGGGAGGTTGGCTTCTACAGCCGGCTTAGCCGCCTTTGCGAACAGAGGGACGTAGCTTCCCGTTGGCAGGGTTATGCGACATTCGCCGCAGCGGGCGGAGTCGGCGTAGAAGATGGCGAGGCGCTTGCGTACTTCGCTGGCGTTAATCCTGACAATTCCATCGGTGCCGGTGTTGTAGGAGGGAGGCCGGCCGAATACCTCAATGCCGATGGTGCGTTCCTTCAAGTCCTCCGACAACCCGACGAGCGCGCGTTCGACCACGAACTGCAGGAAGTCCTGACAGCGTTTGCTGGCTTTGAATTCCGGGCTCGCGAGGATGCGCTCGAGCTCTGCTCGAACGATTTCGGGCCGTACACCGAGATCCACGCAGCGTTCCATGACAAACCCACGGACAAAAACACCCGAAGACCGTTCGAGAGTGTGAGAGCAAAGTTTATCCAGCGTCGCCCAGGAGGGCAAGCACAACTTTTTATGGATGAATAACTTCCCCGGACGATTGAATCCTGCTCGAATCGGTGCGGAACCGTTACAAGCTATCGGGATTGTCGTCGCAGTGCTACTTCTAGGGAACTTTGTTGGACACCCTGGGCAGGGAACTCCGCAGGAACGGTATGGCAGGGGCTTCTCGATCGCATGCAAGGGAAGCAGCCGAGCCAAACACCGCAAAAGAGGTTCGCCACCCAGGGAGTGTTCGTTGTCCGGGACAACTTGATTGCTAAGGGGAGGCAGTATGAGGTTGACTTTTTCGCGATTTGGACTCGGCGTGATCCTGGCGATGGTTTGGGCCGCCAACCTGGCGGCGCAGGTAGCGGGCAGGGGGTCGTTGCGCGGATTGACGACGGATACATCCGGGGCGGCCATGTCAGGGGCGTCTGTGACTCTCACCAACCTGGCAACCGGGGTCGCGTTGAAGAGTAAAACATCGACGTCCGGACTGTATTCGTTCGTTAGTTTGATTCCCGGCTCCTATCGGCTGGAAGTCGGTCAAAACGGTTTCCAGACGACGGTGCAGGACCAGATCACCGTCTCGGTAGACCAGGCCGAAATCATCAACGTGACGCTTAAGCCGGGGTCGCGAACCGAGACGGTCACAGTCTCGGCCGCGGATGACATTACGGCGACTACCAGCAGCACAACCGGCCAATTGATAAGCAAAGAGGTTATCGAGCGAATCCCGTTGGTCCAGCGCGACGTTTTTCAATTGGCGTTGCTCAGCCCGGGCGTGATTCCGCAGGACGGAAATATCACCTCCATCGATTCGGGACGCGCTCAGGTCTCGATTTTCTCTATCAACGGATCCCAGCAAGGCACCATCTACTACTTACTCGACGGCAGTCCGCTGACGATTGGGGAGAACAACCAGGGTGTGGTGATCCCGGCGCTGGAGCCTCCGATGGATTCGATCGAGGAGTTCCGCATGGAACTAAACACCACCCCGGCAAGTGTGCAGACGGGAGCGGCGGGCGTAATCAGCCTGGTGAGCAAGAGCGGAACGGACCAATTCCATGGTAGCGGGTTTGTGTGGCTCCGGCCCGATGGCCTGGCTGCGAACGACTACTTCAACAAATTGAATGGGGTCGCGATTCCGGACTTTCATCGCTACCAGTGGGGCGGCTCGGTGGGCGGTCCTATCAAGAAAGACAAGTTCTTCTTTTTTGCCGATTATGAGGGCACCAAGCAAGCCACGGCCGGGCAACTCACCACCACGGTGCCCACGGCTGCGGAAAAGACCGGTGACTTCTCAGGAGATTCGGGGGTTACGATTTACGACCCCTTCAATTTCGGCACAGATTGTCCCGATGGTGCGCCCAGTCCCTGTCCTCAGGCGGTTCCGAACAACAAGGTTGCGTCCATCGACCCGATCGCACAGAAGTATCTTCAATACTGGCCATCGCCGACGGGAGCGGGGGTGGGGAAATACCACAGCAACAACTTTTTCGCAGCCGGGTCGCATCCCGAAACCGACCAGAGATTCGATGTGCGGCTGGACGACAATATCACCGACGCCCAACACCTGTTCGGACGGGTTTCGATTCACCGCGAGGACGATAGCTCTCCGAACTATTTCCACAACAATTTCTACGGGCCGGGAACCACTCTCGATCATGACGGCAACCTGCTTATCGGCTACGACTGGACATTGTCTTCCAGCACCGTTTTGCAATTGCGTGCGTCTGGAACCCGGCACTACGAAGACTCTGAGCCCCAGGGCCAATTGGGCTTCGACATGACCACACTCGGATTCTCCCCCGGGCTGGCCTCCTCGTCTGTACTTCCCGGCATTCCGTACATGTCATTCAACAGCGGGGGCGGATGCCATGGGCTCTACGCCGGTGGCGTATGCGGACTCGGCACCGCTCCGTATTCTGTGTTCAAGTTCGCCGTCACCAACTATGATTTCAGCGCCACCCTGAACAAAGTATTGGGTAGGCATTCGCTCAGCTTCGGATGGGACTACCAGAAGCAGTTTATGAACGTCGGGCAGACGTTGACGCCGGACGGCTACTACGAGTTTAACGCTGACGCGACCTCGAACAACGGCGTCGCCGGCGGGGGCGCCGGCAATGGCGATGCGTTCGCATCCTTCCTCATGGGCGTTGGCTCGTTTAACCAAAACCAACCGAATTGGACTACCGACATATTCGGCGCCAACAGCAACGCGTATAGCGCTTTGTTCATCCAGGACGACTGGCATCCGACCACTGCCCTGACCGTCAACGCCGGTCTGCGCTGGGACGTTTTTCCGGGAGCGACCGAACGATTTAACCGGATGGAGTACTTCGATCCGACGATCGCCTACTCACTGAATGGCGTAAGTCTGACCGGCGGGGAAGTTTTTTCCAACGGATCGCATCGCAGCCCGTACGTCACAAACTTCCATAATTTCGCGCCGCGTATCGGCCTGACCTACCGCCTGACGAAAAACGCCGTGATCCGCGGCGGATTCGGCATCTCCTACGGACCCAGCGTGCACATGTCTTCGATCAACCAGTTCAACGACGATTCGTACCTCGCAGAAACCACCTGGCTGGGATCGATGCCGGACTCGTCGAACACCTATCTTGTGCCTGTAAACACGCTTTCCAATCCATTTCCGAACGGTATTATCCAGCCCACCAAGGGCTCGCTAGGGTCGGCTACCAACGTAGGCATTGGCGTGAATTTCGTGCCGCGTCACGCGCCGGATATGACGACGTACAACTTCAACTTCGGCGCTCAATACCAGTTTCCCCACGAAACGGTTCTGTCCGCCGCCTGGGTGGGGAGCCGTGGACTGCGACTGACGTTCGGCAACAATGTTCCTGACCTGAACCAGCTTTCGCTGCAAACCCTGGCACAAAATCAGGACAGCCTGTTGAATATGGTTTCGTTCCCTTACACCAATGCAATTACCGACCCCAACGCGCCGTGGTATGGCGCAACCCAGGTGCCCCAGTGGGTGATGCTGCAGAAATACCCGCAGTTTTCTTTTGGCATCGGCAATCAAGGTGGAAGCGGAGTCCTGGACTGGGGCGACACCTTGGGAGACTCCATCTATCACTCTCTGCAGGCAAAGCTTGAGAAGCGCCTGACTCACGGCTTTACTACGCTGGCGTCGTTTACCTGGGGCAAGCTGATCACCAACGACAATTCAGGTTCACTGGCCTTCAGCGGCAACAACCTTGCCTCGCCGCAAAACTTCCAGAATCTGAACCTGGAGCGAGCCATCAGCACGCAAGACATAGCGGTCTTTTTCACCTGGGAGCTTTCCTATGATCTGCCGATTGGATCCAAGCGCGCCGTGAACCTCAGCGGGTGGGCTGACAAGGCGCTCGGCGGATGGACGGTGAGTACGGTGACCGCGCTCGGTGACGGCCAACCGATTGCCACCCCCAACGGCACGCTGAATCCATGGTTTAACCAGCGGCCGGACATCTCGGGGAATTGCGGAGCCAAGGCGCAGAAGAACATCAACGAATGGTTCAATTACTCCTGCATGACGGAGCCCACCAATCTGTTCGCGGCAGGGACGGCTGGACCTATTCTGCCCGGAATTCGCGCGAGTGGAGCGCGTAATTTGGACCTTTCTCTCGCCAAGCACTTTAAGCTCGGCGAGCAAAGGGATTTGCAGGTTCGCGCGGCCGCTTACAACCTCACTAACTCAGTCCAGTTTGGCTATCCGAATGTCTTCTGGGCGCCGGAGAATTTCGGGCAACAGCCCAATGACGACGACCAGGCGGGGTTCGGGCAGATCACCAATCAGGCAAATGTCCCGCGACAGATGAGTTTTGAGGCTCGGTTCGTCTTCTAGCGTGCCTTTCGAACTGTAGTGTGCAGTCAGCGATTTCGAGTACGGGCCGGAGAACGGCAAAAGGCGTTGCCATGACAGCAGCGGGGAAAATTTCTCTCGCCATCCTCCTGCCCGTATTGCTTAGCGTCGTGCCCACGGCAAGGGCTCAACAGAACCCGCAAATCATCGTGGATACCTCGCACGTGGTGAATTCATTCAGCCCCCTGCGCGCGCTTGGAGGAGCGATTGACCGGCTGCGCGGCGGGACAACCCAGGAGGCGATCGAAAAACACACAATGTGGGCGCTGACCGATCCCGTGCTGAAGGATCTTCTGGGAGCGGGCTGGGGGACGGTCACGTACCGGCAAAATACAGAGTTGCAGATCGAGGCGTGGCACTGGAACCCTCAGGGCGTGTGGAGCAATCCAGCGAAGAAAGAAGGTTACTTCGCCGGCAGCCCGGAGCCGACCAGCCAGCAGATTGTGCATTCGTGGGCATATCCGCTGCCCCACCGCGGAGCGACCTTGGGGGACGGTACCGGCTGGTCCCGGATAACCGACGGCGACCCCAAAACCTACTGGAAGAGCAATCCTTACCTGACGAAGGCGTTCACCGGCGAAGATGACTCCTTGCATCCACAATGGGTGATGGTCGACTTAGGCGCCAAAGTCGATATCAATGCAATTCGAATCGACTGGGCGAATCCTTATGCCACGCGCTTTTATGTGCAGTTCTGGACCGGCGACGCGGCCCCCTTTTACGCCGGAATCAATAAAGGCACATGGCAGACTTTCCCCATGGGCACGGTGCTGCACGCACACGGCGGAATGCCCACGCTGAAACTAGCCAATTGGACAACTCCCGTGCAATACCTGCGAATTTGGATGGAGCAATCGTCCAACACCTGCGATACACATGGATCGCAGGATAAGCGCAACTGCGTGGGATATGCGATCGACGAGCTTTACCTTGGGACGCTGCCGGCCGATGGGCCGCTCAAGGATGTTGTGGCCCACATGCCGAACCGGCGGCAGACGATTACCTGGCCGTCGTCGGTAGATCCATGGCACGCGGCAACCGATTTGGACTACGGCCGAGGCGACCAGATCGGATTCGATTTCTTTTTCCACTCCGGCGTAACCCGCGGCCTGCCCACCATGGTTCCGATCGCCATGCTTTACGCGACCCCGGAAGACGCGGCCAATGAGGTCGCTTACCTGTATCAACGAAAGTATCCAATCTCGTGGATTGAGATGGGTGAGGAAGCGGACGGCCAGCGCATGCTGCCTGAGGACTACGCCGCGCTCTACCTTCAATTCGCGCGAGCGATTCACAAACTGGTTCCTCAGGCGCGGCTTGGTGGTCCGGCATTTGAGGGAACGCCGGGCGATGTGGATTCATGGGCGGACGTTCGTGGACGAGCGTCATTTTTAGGAAGATTCGTCGATTATCTGAGCGCTCACCATGCGCTGAATGACTTCACCTTTTTTTCGTTTGAGCATTATCCCTGTTTGGGAACCCATCTTTGCGGCGACTGGGACTCGCTCGATATGGAGCCGGTGTGGGTGAATCATGTTGTGCAAGCGTGGAAAGATAATGGCCTTCCACCGAACACTCCTTTCTTTATGACCGAAGGCAACGACCTCGGAGACGGCAGCCCGCATACCGTCAAAAGCGGTCTTTGGCTGGCGGATTACGTGGGCGCCATGATGACCGCGGGCGCAGCAGGCACGTATTACTTCCACTACATAGCTTCGCCCGGCCGAGGAGGACATGGCTTTCTTTTTGTAGATGACCAGAACCGCGCTTCTTTCTCGCCGCAATACCTGGCGACGCAGGTGATTACGCAGGAGTGGGTGCAGCCGGTGGATAAGATCCATAAGCTGTTTAAAGCGAGGAGCAACGTTCTGGACGGGAATGGTAACGAGGTCATCACCGCTTATCCGGTGGAACGGCCGGACGGGCAATGGTCGGTCATGTTGATCAACAAGGATGAAACCCATGACCATTCCGTACGAGTTGCATTCGATGATCCGGTGACCAGACAAACGCGCTCTTTCACAGGAAGCGTGGACCGCATTGTTTTTGGCTCCAGCGAGTACCTGTGGCATCCCGATCCGGCTCCGGTGGCTGATATACAAGAGGACGGTGATTCGGCTGGCCGTGTCCGCGACTACGGACACGGGGATCCAGACGGCCCCGCGTCTCAATCGACGGTGACGGCCAACGGTCCGGATACGCTTTACGACCTTCCCAAGGCATCGATCATCGTGCTTCGCGGCAACCTGGGATCTCAGTAAAAGGAGATGTGGTGGTGAAACGCCGATTCAATTCATCTAAGCAAGATCGCCCGCCAGGAATTTCGCGGCGAAAATTCCTCGGCCAGGCAGCCGGAGCCGCGGCGCTGTCGATAGCTTCCAGCCGTAGCGTTGTTGCTGCGCTCGGTCAGAGCGGCCCGGCCGCATCGCACGCCGCATTGCTGAGTATTGATGCGAGCAAAGCCGTGAACAGCTTCGATCCGGATAAGAGTCTAGGCTCTTCGATGGATGACTTGTCGATCGAGGTGATTCAGAAAATTTACACACCGGAAATGGTCAGACAATGGCTTGCTGCCGGCTGGGGACCGATCACCTATCGCATCCACACCGAGCTGGCCATTGAGGCGTGGCACTGGAACAGCAAGGGAACCTGGAGCGACGCTGCGAATCAGAGCGGCTACTTTACCGGAGATGCTGAGCCCACCGGGTTGATTCACGATTCATTCGCCTACCCGTTACCCCATCGCGGCACGACCGCGGATGGCGGCGCTGATAGCGGATTCGGGCGAATCACAGATGGCGATCCGGCGACCTTCTGGAAGAGTAATCCATATCTTACCCAGGCGTTTACCGGCGAAGACGACGCGCTGCACCCGCAATGGGTCATCCTCGATTTGCTCACTCCGCAGCAGATAAATGCACTGCGCATCGATTGGTGCGAGCCGAGCGCCCGCGCGTACGAAGTGCAGTATTGGACCGGCGTGGATCCCATGAATTGGGAGGCGCAGTACGCCCCGGGAGAAGGCCTCGGCGTCAGCCAGCAAGCCAATGGGCGCTGGAACAGTTTTCCTAATGGGATAGTGAGCGACGGCGAAGGCGGGACCGCGACGCTGAAGCTTGCCCAACAGCCAGTGACCACTCGCTGGGTTCGCGTGGTCATGACGCAATCGTCGAATCGGGCGGGACCACACGGAACCGGCGACGTGCGCCATCGAGTGGGCTATGCTATCCACCAGCTGTACGCCGGCATGCTCCTCGACGACGGCACGTTCGTCGATCTCGTAAGACACTCGCCCGATGCCACGCAGACCCCAACCTACTGCTCCTCGACCGATCCCTATCACTCCGCCACGGATCTGACCAAGCGTGGTGACCAGACCGGTCTCGACCTCTTCTTCACCAGCGGCATCACCAACAATTTGCCCGCGATGATTCCCGTCGCAGTCCTCTTCAGCACGCCTGACGATGCCGCGCACCAGATTGCCTACCTAAAGAAGCGCGGATACCCCGTCGCCTGGGTCGAGATGGGGGAAGAATGCGACGGCCAGTACATGATGCCTGAAGACTACGCGGCGCTCTATATTCAATTCGCCGACGCCATCCATAAGATCGCTCCGGAGACAAAGCTCGGCGGTCCCGTGTTTCAGGGCATCAATCAGGATGTTTCGGTTTGGCCGGACGCGGAGAATCGTACGTCCTGGTTCGGAAGGTTCCTGGACTATCTAAAATCTCATCATCACATTCAAGACCTCAGCTTTGTTTCGTTTGAACATTATCCGTTTGACCCTTGCTCGGTGAACTGGGCAGATCTCTATCGTGAGCCCGAGTTGACGCGAAATTGCCTCGATGCGTTTCGCCAGGATGGGTTACCGGAAGGCGTGCCTCTGATGAACACGGAGAGCGCGGTGACTTATAACCTCTCGAACTACATGACCGACATTTTTTCCGCGCTCTGGCTGGCTGACAGCGTGGGTTCGTTTTTCTTGTACGGCGGGTCCGCTTATTATCATTCACCGATTCAGGCCGAACCGCTTCACCCTGGCTGCCACGGTGGCTGGGCGACCTATGGGAACTATGTCGCCGACGCAAATCTCCAAATTCGTCAGTTCACCGCGCAGTATCACGCCGGCCGCCTGATTAACAATGAATGGGTTACGCATCGCAGCGGCATGCACCACCTGTTCGCGGTGAACGGCACCGTGGCGGATTCTGCCGGTCACGCCCTTGTGGCCGCCTATGCGGTTCAGCGGCCCGATGGCGATTGGGCCCTTCTGCTCGTGAACAAAGACAGGGATAACCCGCGCCGCATCGAGATCGCCTTCACCGGCGCCGGCGGCCGCATCGGTTTCTTTGCAGGCGAAGTGAATATGGTGACGTTCGGAAGCGAGCAGTACCGTTGGCATTCGGAGGGTGAGCAATCCCACGCTGAACCGGATAAGCCGCCGGTCACTTCCACGATCACGGCAATGACCACGGCAGGCCAGGGCACCCGGGTGACACTGCCCAAATGTTCCATCACTGTGCTCCGCGGCAGGGTTCAGGGCCTTGAGTAACACCGGACCGGAGCCTTCGCCGCCGATGCGGCGGCTCTCTACAACTTACTCACTATTTGCCAAAGAAGCCAAAGATATAAGAAGAGGGCTATTGCCGGGTGACGGAAATAGTCTCCCGTCCAGACGACCAGCCAGCCCAGACCGCAGAGGAGAGCAATGATCGCGAGCCACCACAAGGGTGCGGTGTGGCCCATCATGACGACGAGCCAACTCTGGCTTGGTTTAACCAAAAGGCTCTTTGTCGGGCCGGGCACGGGGGAGACGATGAACTCGGCAATGTCGTTCCAGTTGTCTTCTTCTCGGGCGCAGCTGTGTCCGCCGCGTACGAACTTCGTCTGAAA
This sequence comes from uncultured Acidobacteriaceae bacterium, assembly GCA_963850235.1. Lineage (GTDB taxonomy): Bacteria > Acidobacteriota > Terriglobia > Terriglobales > Acidobacteriaceae > PALSA-350. Next base: position 108,050 of record CAWKKM010000003.1, read on the forward strand.
AACTTTTTGGTGGGGAATGCGGAAGCCATTATGGCCCGCACTGCCGAGATCCTGCAGGTTCACCATTTCCCACGCGCCAGGCAAGACGGCTACAATCAGGTCGGCCGTCGCCACATAGTTCAAAACCGCCTCCACTTTCCCACGCGCGATGTGACGTCCCCAGTCATAGTCGGTTCGCACCACACTGCCGGCGAACACAATGCGATCAAAGCTGCAAGATGGATAGTCCAAGAGCGCCTTGGCAACGAGATAGGTTCCGTTGCTGTGTCCCACGTAAGCGAAGCGTGCGTTTGGGTACAAACTCCGCGCTTCCACATACTGGTCCATGAGCCATCGGACTTTCTTGTGGCGCTCCGACGGCAACAGGAACGATAACATGGCGAAATAACCGTAGCTTGAGGTTTCAGAAGCGTAGATCTTAGGAGGGTTGCCGCCGACCTCCTCCACCTTACGCGCGACTTTCTGCGTCCAGTATCCCGTATCGCGAATCCCATGCATCACGAAGACAACGTCCGTGACGTTTTCATCGCCACGGCTCGAAATGTCGTCGCTGGGTAGAATACGGCGACTCTTGAGGGAACTGGCCGACTCGCAAAGAGCTCTCTCAAAGACTTTGCGGCGTGCCGCACCTGCTGGGGAGCCGTCCATCGCAATCACGTTCTCGTGACTCGAGGCTGGAACGTCGAGGTATACGAAATCTCGACCTGTCGATAGGTCGACGTTGTCAGCAGGAGCGACTTTGTCATCGATGGTACCGAGCATCTGGACAGTAAGCGCGAGCCCCGGCCACGTCTCCTCGCGGTTTTCGGCTTGTTTCTGCAGCTCCCGGTTCTTCCGTTGCAGCGCAAGCCACTGCAAACGCAGCTCAATGAGAAAAGGGGCGCCTCTGCGAATATGCATGACGGACAATGGCTTCTCGTCCCCAGCGAACGCGATTAAAGTATCCGCGGCAAAGGAGAGCATCCACCAGGCGATAAATCGAAAGAAATGCAGGTGGTGGTTGAGTGTCCAGCCACGATTCATGCCGGCAAATAAGATGATTCGGGTCACCTTTCGGAACCAGGGGCGTTCCGTCGCAAGTGGTCCGTCAAGAGAACCTTCAAAGCGCGCCTCCGCACTCTCAGGACCAGCCAACAGATACACTTTGCGGGCCAGCAGGGCACCCATGCTATGACCGATGAGGACTATCTCGTCGAACTCTGGCCATTGCTGTTGGTCTCGAAAACCGATTTGGTCTTCAATCAGGTCCAGAAGACTCCGCGCGACATCGATTGGATTCACACGCGCGGCCCGCCTCAAGGGAAGCCGCGGAATGACGACATGGCTCGCAGGCCGGAGCGCCTTGACGGTGGATCCTATCGGATCCATATCTGCCGGCGCATTGTCGAAGGCGTGAAGAACGAGGACAAGAGCCTTCGCTTCACGATCTGAATGCGGCACGGCAGGTAGCGTTGCGGCCATCATGCACCAAGGTATCGCAAGATAGTTCGCGCGCTAGGGAAAAAGTGACTGGTTTACCCAAGGTCTGCAAGAGACCGTCCGTTTGCTTACGCGAAGGTTTCCCCAACCATTTCTTCGCTCTTCCTCCACAGGGCTTTTGCGTTCCCGGGGTCAAGCGCATAGCCGCGCACACCTCTGCTGATCGCGCTTACTGGTGAATCATCGGGGATCAGTTCGCCGATTTCGCAGTCCTCGCAATACTTGCCTCCGACTTCATCGCCAGACGCAACCACGCCGGCCCAGACCGAGGTCGCAGCACCCTGCGGAATTGACTTGAACTCGAAGGGTGGCTCGCCTACCGCGGCGCGCTGCTCCTGGACCTGTTGAACCCACGCCTGGATGGCGCCATCGGGCATATGCCGCGCAAGTTCGGTCATGATGCCTCCGGGGTGCACAGCGACGGCACGTACGCCGCGGTCACGATGACGGCGGTCGAACTCGACTGCGAAGAGAATGTTCGCGGTCTTCGAACGTCCGTAGGCGACAAACGGTTCGTACGACGTGGTTTCAAAGTTAGGATCATTCAGATCGACGTTGCTGAAACGATGCCCCGAGGATGAGAGGTTAACCAGGCGTCCGCCGTCCTTGATCAGCTTCGCAATGCGGTTCACAAAGACAAAGTGACCCAGGTGATTCGTGCCGAACTGCGTTTCGAAGCCGTCCTCGGTCTTGCCCAAGGGTGTCGCCATGACGCCGGCATTGGCGATGACCACGTCAAACAGACGGCCATCGGCGAGGAGCTTGTCCGCAGCGGCGCGCACGCTCTTCAGGCTCGCGAGGTCGAGCTCGATCAACTCGAAACGCGAGCCGGTTTTCTCCGCCGCCTTGCTCACTTCCGTGGTTGCCCGCTTCGCTTTCTTGAGGTCACGCGCCGCGCCCACAACGCCGGCGCCATGCGCCACCAGTGCACGAGCCGTTTCTATGCCGAGCCCCGCCGAGACTCCCGTAACCAGAACCCGTCTGCCCTTGAGATCGACGCCGGCGAGAACATCCTCCGTTGTCGACTTTGCTCCAAACTTTACCGCCATATTGCACGCTCCTGTCGTAAACCGTTTGACACGGGCTCGCGGGCTGCGGAAAGAAGCTAATTCTGAGGACAGGGAAAAGCAGGTACGGGCTTCAGCCCGTTCATAACCCCAGCAAAACCAGTCGGCCTTTAGGCCCTGAGGTGGTTCTTGCTTTCCTCGCCGCAAAAATCATACTCTTGCTCGCAGCCTGTTCGGCCCGGAAATAAAAGCGGAGCCAGTCTCCGTTATGCAATAAGATTACCGGAGGGGGACTCCGGTTTCAAAAAATGCGCGATGAAAAAGCCGGTAAAAAAAACCGTTCCCCGCAAGCCCCGCGCCGACGCGAAGCGTAACCACGAACGAATTCTGGAAGTGGCCAAGCAGGTCTTCACGCGCCGTGGTGCGGAAGCCAGCATGGACGAGATCGCCAGGCGCGCGAGGATCGGCCCCGGCACACTCTATCGTCATTTTTCGGGTCGTGATGAATTGCTGGCCGCGGTCTATATCAGCGAAGTCGAAAAGCTGGCGGAAGCGCAGAGAAAGTTCTCGGCCGAGTTGCTTCCGCAGGCAGCGCTGCGGGCGTGGCTGCTGACCTTCATCGACTACTTAGCCGCGAAGAAGATCATTGCCCCGGCATTGAACGCGATGGCCGGCGGCCCTTCCCGGGTATTCGAGCAGGCCAGCCGCGTCATGGAGGCGGCAGCCAACGCGTTGGCGATCCGCGCCGTCGCTAACAAAGATATGCGCCCCGACATCGATCCGATGGACATGCTGCGAGCTATCTATGGAGTCTCCAGCGCCGGCAGCACGGAGGATTGGCCGGCAAAGGCCCGGCAATTAGTGGACATTCTCATTCGCGGTTCCCGGCCTTAACGAACAGCCCCCGCAACGGCTAGGGAAAAATCCAGGAGTAGGAATCTATTTCCTTCACATTTCTCATCTGAGCCGAAAGGTGACGTGAATACGTATGCTGCCCCGCGAAAGTCGGATAGGTATGTCGCCGTCTTATCTCCCCTGTCGTGATAACTCACGACGATTCGCAGCCTACTGCGAAAAGATCACCAGACTGTAAGGTCCAACGCTTACATTGGCATTGAAGTTCATACCGTCTTTGCCCCCGGGATTGGCAAGGGTATCGAAGCTGTCACCATTGGTGAATCCTGCATCGTAAACACTCGCGCCGCTGTTGAACAGCACATGCCACATCCCACCATGCGGGAACCCGATGTTTAAACTGTTCTGCGGTGAATTGGCAAAGTTGGCCACCATCACGACGTCGTCCCCGGCGCCCCCCTTCTCCCAGCGATGGTAGGCCAAGGTCTTGTTGCCATTGTCCACATGAAAGACATTCAGATGCTGACCGGTAAGCCCCACAGTCGTGCCCGCTGAGTTACGGCGCAGCGCAATCAAGTCGCGATACATCTGCACGATGCCTTTAAATTTCGGATCATCAGCCCGGGTGAAGTCAGTGTTCACCGCAGTGAAAAAGTTGAAAGGGCGCGTCTCCAGCATCTCCTGGCCTTGAAATATCATAGGAATTCCGGGAGCCGTCATGACGATCGCGGCCGCCAGTGTGGAACGCTTTTTGGCAAAGACGCTCTCGTGATCGATAACGTCGATCATTGCCGGCAGACGAATTTGGTGATTCTTTGGATTTTCTTCCGGGGGATGTCCCACCTGGTCGTGGTCTTCGGTGTAGATGACGCGGGCGAAAACGTCATCGCCGAGCTTGTTTTCCAACACGCCCTTGACGGCGCCCATATCACGGTCAGAGTCATTCACCTTGGTGACCACGTCCCGCAAGGTATTCACCATGCCATCGTCCCATTGGCTATTGAAATCGAGGCCGACAGGCCCGGACTGCAACGTGACATTACTCGAGCCCTGCAAATCTTCGGCGATGGAAATCTTACCCGCTTGTTTTGGGTCTTTGCGGTAAGAGGTGTTGATCGTGCGCAGAAGCTTTTCCCCATCTGGAAGGGGCGTGTGCAGGTTACCTTGAAAGGTGCGGATCGCGATCGTGTCGTCGAATCGAAGACCGTCGACCCCGTAGTCGTGCAGCAACAGGAGCGCGTTATCATTCAGGTATTGCTGCACCTGCCCACGCCCGTAGTCCGGACGCGGCCCGAAGTCGGTGACCCCCCGATCCCCACCATAGAAGTAAATGCCGTGGGGAATTTGCGGCAGGGAAAACCCGCCGAAGCGGTCCAGCAGATTCTGTTGTGCCAGATGGTTATAGACCACATCGATAATCACGGCGATGTGCCGCAGATGGCATTGCTTGACAAACTCCTTGAACTCCTGCGGCGTGCCGTATTTTGCCTTGATCGCGAACAAGTGGGCAGGATCGTAACCCCAGTCATGGTCAGCCGGGCTGCGTCCGGTTGAGAGCACATTTTCCACAATGGGAAGCAATTCAACCGCGTTGACCCCCAGCGTTTGCAGGTAGTCCAGCTTGTCGACCGCGCCCTTGAAGGTGTTGTTGAAGGTGCCGACATGCAACTCGTAAATCACCATGGCGTTGAAGGTGGGCTCAGTAAAGGGTGGCATGGTGAAGTTAGGATCGACGATGACAGATTGTGGTTTGTCTTCATTGCCGGGGAGGCCGAACCCGTTAGTCAGGTCGAAGCCGGTCAGTTGTTGCGCTCGCGGATCGTTGAATTCGCGCGAAACACCGCCGACGGAGATCACATAGCGATACTGATCACCAGCTTTCGAACCCGTGACGGTGCCGATCCAGGTCGTATCCGCCGGGTCGGGATGTCCCGTCTCCTTGGTCATCGGCGTCACTCCGCCGCCATTGATTCGCACCCCAACGCTGGCGACGAAAGGCGCCCAAACACGAAACGTGCAGGTTCCATCGCTGTGTAGAGTTGCGCCCAGAGGGTCGGTCGCAAGCGCGGCGGGAGCGACGAAAAGGAATGTAACGAGGGCGAACAGGCACTTCGCAAGAAGCTTCCTGGCTGCGGTCATGATGCTCAAGGGTTGCGTCATCGTTTGCCTCCACGCGAGGGTAAATATGGTGGAATTCCAGATAGTGACCTCAGGTCTGAAAAAGTTACAGCACAATCCTCGCAAGAAGGTATCGTTTCGGATGTTATGTAGAGGAAATGTAGAGAGGTTGTAGAGGGAGGATCCCGGCCACTGCTACGGCCGGGGCCGCGGTCCGCGACCTAGGCACCATAACCTGCCGCACCCACACTGAGTGGGAATGTGCGAAGCGAACTCCCCAAAGGTGCGGTTATCGGCGTTCCCGATAGGTATTATCGCCGTTTTGTATTCCCCGGCTTGTCTTGTCAAACTCGAATTTTTGCCGGGTGTATGTTGCCTCTCGCCAGGCTCCTTCGCTTTTTGGGGGGCCGGAGGACTCGTGCCGGCAAGGCTTTGTTCTCGGTCCGGCATTGAAAGGGAATGTCTCAAATGATAGAGGCTTTACTGGTTGTCGACGCGCAAAATGAATTTTCCGCTGGTGGCAAGAGGGCTGTTCCGAACCACCCCGCAGCGCTTGCCGCAATCCAGCGCCAGGTTGACCGCGCCCGCAGGGAAAGAAGACCTATCGCCTGGGTTCGTCACTACAACAAACCGCATGAAGCTCCTGCATTCTTGCCAGGAGCCTGGGGTGCAGAGTTCTCGCCAGGTCTCGGACCAAAGAGTGGATTCGGACCTGAGACCGTCTTCGAAAAGGAGGTGTACGGCGTTTTCACAGGAACCATGATCCACGAGTGGTTAGGTGTCAATGGCGTGCAATCCGTTCTCATCGTAGGGTTCTTCGCGCACATGTGTCTTTCCACGTCCGCTCGTGAGGCCCTAAGCCGCGGGTTCCACGTGTCACTAGACCCCGAAGCCACCGGCGCTTGCGACATCGAACATGAGTTACTTGGGAGACAAACCGCTGACGAAGTCCGTCGCTCGGCCCTTCTACAGTTGACGAATATGGGTGCTTCCGTCGTTGACAACATTCCCTCGGCAAGCACGACACGGGAACACAATCTGGTGAGAAAACTCTGACGCAGCTTGCAATGTGATGGATTGGCCGGATGGATTCACTGCCCAATCGCAACGCCTGGGACCCTCCCGCAATATAGGTCTCTGCGTGTACCCAGTTCGCCATCGTCACGGCTGTGCGGCATTCCTGGCTCTGAACAATCGATGCGCTAAGGAGACTACATTGCGACCCAAGCACCCAGCAATCGCTGGTACGACGGCAATTAAGAATTACCGGTTTTCGTGCGGCTCGCTTGCGAGGACTTCCGTCATCCTTCTTCGCACCATGACGCATGTCGCGATCATTGCTGCGACGGTTTTGTCGGCCGCCGCTCAGTCTGCTGCGCAACATTGGAATGAGGATGACACGGACCATTCCATCAAGCCTGGGAATGATTTTTACGGGTATGCCAACGGGGGCTGGCTCCGCAAGGTAGTGATACCCGCTGGCCAGTCGAGCTATGACACGCGCGCGTTGGTGAATGAGAAGACCGGCAAGCGGGTGTGCGAACTCATTCAAGGCGCGGCCTCGGGCCGCCCTGTAAAGGGCAGCGTCGAGCAGAAAGTTGGCGACTACTACGCCAGCTTCATGGACGAAAATGCCATCGAGGCGAAAAAGCTGACGCCGCTGGCCGGCGAAATGGCCCTTATTTCAGCGATCACAAACACGGCCTCGCTGTCTGCCTATCTCGGCACGACCTTGAGTGGCGAGGTCAACGGACTCACCGCTAACAGCGACCATATTTTCGGCTGGTGGGTCAACCAGGGTTTTGAAGACCCGGACCACAACGTTGTCCACCTGTGGCAGGGCGGCCTGGGAATGCCCGAGCGCGACGATTATCTCGATCCGTCGACCAAAATGGTCGAGTTGCGCGCACAGTACCAAGCCCACATTGCAACGGTCCTGAAGCTGGCCGGCATTGCAGACTCAGAAGCCAGGGCCGCGCGTATTTTGTCCCTCGAGATTCGAATGGCGAAGGCCTTCGCGCCAGACGCGGATGCCGCTGACGTGTTCAAGCAGAACAACCCGTGGAAACGCGCCGACTTTGGCACTAAGGCTCCGGGCATGGACTGGGCCGCCTATTTCAGATCGGCGGGACTTGCTGAGCAGCCGGATTTCATCGTTTGGCAGCCATCGGCAGTGACCGGCATCTCTGCTCTGGTGAACAATGAAGCCGTCGATCTATGGAAGGACTATCTCAGGTTTCACCTGATCGAACATTATGCCAGCGTCCTGCCCAAGGCTGTGGCCGCCGAACACTTTTCGTTTTACGACACCATCGTGTCGGGTGGGCAGCAGGCACCGGACCGCGAGAAATTAGCGATCTCCGCCACAAACGGCGCTCTGGGCCAGGCGGTCGGCCAACTTTATACGCAACGCTATTTCCCGCCTGAAGCGAAGGCGAGGGCGCAAACCATGGCTGCAGGCCTGATCACGGCCTATCGCGCGCGCATTTCAAATCTTGCCTGGATGTCACCTCAGACCAAGGAGAGAGCATTAGCCAAGCTCGCTGCGTTCAAGATAGGCATCGGCTATCCCGAGGAATGGATCGATTATTCGACGCTTGATATCGTGCGTGGTGACGCCTTCGGAAATATGCGTCGCGCAGAAGCCTTCCTTCGTTCGCGCAACCTGGCCAAGTTGAAGCAGCCGGTCGATCCGATAGAGTGGCCGATCGATCCGCAGATCCCCGGCGCGGTCATCATGTTCAGTCCTAATGCCGAGTTTTTCTCGGCCGCCATTCTGCAGCCGCCCTATTTCGACAGCCAGGGCGACTCCGCCTCCAACTACGGATCGGCCGGCGCGGGCATGGCCCACGAGATCAGCCATAGCTTCGATGAACTTGGCAATATCTACGACGCCCAAGGCCGGCTTGGAGATTGGTGGACAAGGGAGGACCGGACCAAGTACCACGCGGCTGCGGAGAAACTCGTGGCCCAAATGAATGGCTACTGCCCTTTCGCCGATCTGTGCCTCAACGGCAAGCAGGTTTTGTCTGAAAGTATCGCAGATCTGGCGGGGTTGCTGGTGGCCCACGACGCCTACGTACTGTCACTCAAAGGTAATAGCGATAGAGTGCTTGGTGGACTGAGTGGCGAACAGCGCTTTTTCCTCGCGTTCGCCCAGAGATGGCGGAAGGCCCAAGGCGAATCCGCATTGCGCCAGCAGATTAAGACGGACACCCATCCGCCAGGAATGTACCGAAGCGATTCGGTACGCAATGTCGATGAGTGGTACAAGGCCTACGAGATCGCGCCAGGCGACAAGTTATATTTGCAGCCCGAAGATCGCGTTCGGATCTGGTGACGTCGTGGACGGGTATCATAGTGAGGTTCCGATGTATGAAAGCGATCTCGTCGCGAAGCTCACGGACGAGAAACGATTTTCGAGGCATGCCATGCCCGCGTTCAACCTGCAACTTCGGCAAGTACAGGCCTTCGTCGCTCTCGTCGAGAACCGAAGCGTTACAGCGGCATCGCAGGCTCTAGGTCTTGCGCAATCCACAGTTTCAGAGGCAATCGCCGCCCTGGAGCGCGAACTCGGCACTGCGCTGATTGCCCACAAACGCGGAACTCATACCGTGGCCCTGACACCGGCCGGGAAAGCTCTGCTGCCACACGCTCGCGAGGTGCTGGCGGCGGTCGAAAAGACCTATGCCGCGGCGGCCGAAGCTGCCGTGAGCGCCCGGGGTATCGTTAACATCATTGCCAACGAGTCAGTCAGTACGTACGTGCTTTCGCAAGTTCTGATGACGATACGGGGGCGGTGGCGTAACACGCAGTTTGCAGTTTCTGTGGCGGGCTGCCCGGAGGTCCGCGAGGGCGTCAGAAGCGGCGCCTTCGATTTGGGACTGCTCCTGACATCCGCGAATCGGAAGTCGCTCGCCAAGTCGAGTTCTACAAACGCTAAATGGTCCCAGGGCGAGCATTTGATCGCTCCACTTGTACCGCTCGTCATGTTTGCGTCGCCTGCCCATCCTCTCGCGCGGCTTGACAGCCGGGCGCCGGTGCGTCGATCGGCACTCGATCTGTTTCCTGTATTCGTTAGCGATGCAGTTGGCGACTATCGCGCGCTCCTGGAGCGTTTCTTTCGCGGAGATGACCTGCCGGGGCCGCGACTGGAGTCGACCGGGAGCATCGAGGGCGTGAAAGCGGGCGTCTTCACGGACGCGCGTGCATTGGGTATTTTGCCATCGTATGCAGTTGCCAAAGAAGTCCAGGCGGGCCGTGTTGTCCCGCTGGACGTTCGCCCGGTACTTCCTCCCATGCAAATCGTGGCGTTGCTTGGTTGCAGATCCATTCATCCGAGCACGGAAGAACTGCTTGAAGAAATGGGCCGCATCTACCAGCCTCGGCACCTTCCACCGTGATTCGAACCGAACGCGGATCACCAAGATGAGTCTTCAGATATCGGCGTTCTACCGCCGCTAGTGTAGTGCGTCACACAGACGGGCGTTTATCTCATCGGAAGATCCTAAGTCGGCTCTTAGCCGGTAAGCCGTGCTTTTCAAGCTACATCGCGCCAAGTCCCGTTAGGGACGACCGAGAGTAGCCCAGGATGGAGTGCGCAGCACGGAATCCTGGGTAGCTATAGCAAAATGATCAAGCCCCGTAGGGGCGGCACACATCCTTGATGGACGTCAGTCCCGATCGGAACAGATACAGCAGCTGACATTATCGCCTTTATTACTGACGCACTACTCTAGTTTGTTCCCTGAATCTGAATCAGGTTTGCCACACAACTCCACAGCATTATCGGCGTTTCCGATTGCCCTTATCGCTGTTTTGGATTCAGTAACAACACCCGTCAAACTCGGGTCCGTGAGGCGCAGATTCGGATTGGCTGCGTCGGGGCCACTCTTGTCTTCCCTTGATGCGTTGACGTTCTCCAACGGGAACCTGTTCGAAATGCGAGGAGATGTGTGCAAATGAAAAGCCTATTCGGAATGGCCTTTGTCTCGTTTCTACTGGTGACGCAAAGTTTTGGGCAAGCGATCTCAGTCAATGGCGGATCGATCTCCGGATCTGTTGTCGATCCCAGCGGTGCGGCTGTTCCGGCGGCACAAGTGAAAATTACGGGCACGGATACCGGTTCGGTGAGGGTGGTGAAGACGGACGCGTCCGGCCTTTATAGCGTGGGTCCTCTCAACCCCGGCAACTACGACCTGGACATCGTTGCCCCGGGTTTTCAGAGGACAAGCGTCAAGACAGTGGTTCGAACCGGAACCGCAACCAACGGAGATGTCAGGCTACAACTTGGGTCGCCGGCGGAAACGGTAGAAGTGAGCGCGGATGGGCTGCAGGTCAACACCGAGCAGGCCGGGGTGAGCGATGTTATTTCCAAACAGCAGATCGACTCACTGCCTGTGAATGGACGAAACTTTCTTGACCTGGCACAAATTGAGCCTGGCGTCATCCTCCAGAGCGGCGAATCCTTCGATCCTACAAAGGCCGGGTATTCCGCCATTTCCACGAGCGGCGTCTCAGGCCGGACGACTCGTATTCTTCTCGACGGTCAAGACATTACGGATGAGACTGTGGGCACTACGATCTTCAACGTGTCACAGGGCGCGATTGGCGACTTTCAACTTAACCGGTCAACACAAGATGTGTCGGGCGACGTTACTTCGACCGGCCAGGTGCTGGTTTCCACGAACTCGGGAACGAATCAATATCACGGACAAGCTTTCTATCAATTTCAGGATCACAGCGCTCTGTTCGCAAGGACCGCCGGCGGTCTTGATACTCCGTTCCAGAGGAACCAATTCGGCGGGAGCATCGGAGGGCCGATACTTAAAGATAAGTTGTTCTTCTTTGGCAACGCAGAGCGCATCAAGCAGGAGTCGCCGGTATCCATAACCCTGGCGCCAACCTTTGCGGCGATTCAGGCAGCGCATCCCAGCATACCCTCTCCTTATCGGGAGACCTATTCGACGGCCAGGCTCGACTACAACGGCCCATTCAGTGTCCACTACTTCATCCGCGCCAACTACGACGTGAATCTCTCCAGCTCGAACTTTGGCGAAGGTTATGAGATTTACAATAATCGCGACAATACACCTGGCCTGGCAGGCGGCGCCGATTTTGTGACGGGGCGCAATACACACTCCTTTCGCGCAAGCTACGAGAAGTTTCACAACCTGTTGGTGGACGGGACAGAAGGCAACGCAAGCGTGTACAACGGCGTGCCGGGTTTAAATTTCCGTCTCGCTACAGCCGGACTATTCTCCGGTCCAAACGTCGATGCTCCGCAAAATACGTATCAGTCAGACAAGCAATTCCGCTATGACGGAAGCTGGGCAAGGGGCCCTCATGTCATTCGCTACGGATACAGCATTAACCGTATCCTCGGTGGCGGCTTCGCGAGTTTCTTCGGTCTTGCTCCACGGGCGTCCCTGACAGTTGGAACCGTATTAGCCAATTGTGGGGGCAACGCGGGAGCCGGACCTTGTCCCACCGATCCTCTGAATGGCTACTTTGCTGCGAGCGTCCGCCTCGGCAATGGTCAAGGCTTCTTCACAGAGAAGCCCGGCTTCGGCCTGGCAGGCGGCGGGCTCGGGGACTGGCGCCAGGGCGCTTACATTTCCGACAACTGGAAAGTTACGCCGAGCTTCACGTTAACGGCCGGTCTTCGCTGGAGTGTCGATACGGGTCGTGGCAACCAGGATCTTCCCACCCCTCCCTGTTCTGCTGTGGATCCATCTCTGACAGCTCCATGCTCCGGCAGCGCGCCTCTTCTCGATCAGTTTGCGCCGGGGTTCGGAAAGAAAATACATCAGCCGTTCGCAAATTTCGGCCCGCAACTCGGGTTTGCCTACAGCCCCGGAGCCCATAAGACGGTTGTCCGCGCAGCCTTCGGCATCTTCTATGAGAGCGACGTCTTCAACAACACTACGAACGCCCGCAGCCCGCTTCTCCCCAAAGGGCTCTTTAACGATGCGAACCATACCATCTGCGGCGGCTCCAATTCACTGACGTTGCCGGACGGTTCGGTACTTACGAGCGATGGAGGAGTTTCCATTGCCACGATCTGCTCCGAGCCGCTCAGCCAGGCAGGGCAACATTTCATCAACATTCAGAATAAATTCCAGGCAGTTACGAAGTCGGTGGGCCCGCAAAGCAACGGCAGCTACGTTGGGAACACACTGACCGTCATCGGAGGCTATGGCGCTCCCTACCGGACCCCATACTCTGAACAGTGGAATGGCGGCATCCAGCGCGAGTTGTTCAAAGGCAGCACCATCGAAGCCGACTATGTGCACAACTCAACCTTGAAAATTTCACAACAGATTGACGTGAACCATGTGGGCGCGGCGCGAACCCTGAATGCAACCGCAGCCCGGAATGCAATCGCCGCCACGGCCGCTGCTGCTGGATGTCCGACTGGGGGGACGGCGGCGATCGATTGCGTCATCGCCGCAGGCGGAAGCATTGTCGACTTCGCGAGCAATGGCCTCGACTCGGGAAATGTCTACCTCAACTCGAACCCTGCTTCGTATAACGGCCTGACTCCTGATACGGGAGCCGCGTTTCCCGGTCTCAACCCGCTGCTGGGGCAAGGCCAGTTCCTGCTTCCCGTTGGACGTTCCGGTTATGACGCACTGCAAGTCGTCTTCCGCCAGCAGAAGGCACACCCTCTCCCTGGATTTTTGAACTCAAACGTGCAGGTCTCTTACTCGCTTTCCCGTATTGTCAGCACCGCGAATCCGGCGATCAACAACGGCAATACCGGAGTAGGCGATCAGTTCTTCTCTTCGCCGTCCTATGACTACGACCAGCCCACGCTATACATCGGCCGGAGCGGCCTGGACCACACGCACGCGGTCTCGTTCGGTGGTTCCGCGACTTTGAAGTACGGGCCACAGATCGGCATCATCGGGCACTTCTTCTCGGCTGCCGCTTCCGACCTGAATCTCGATAACTCTGGAACCGCCGGCAGTTCGGTTGCGGGTATCTTCCAATCCGACGTAACCGGCGACGGAACAATTGGCGACCTTGTCCCGGGGACAAATCCCGGTTACTTTATGCATCAATATAAAGGGAGCAACCTGAACAAACTTATCAACCAATACAACACGACTCAGGCCGGCCGGTTGACGCCGGCGGGTAACGCTCTCGTTCAGGCCGGTCTCTTCACAGGGTCGCAGTTAGTTGCTCTCCAGGCTACGCAACAGCCCATCGAGCCGCTGCAGGAAGCACGGGGGCCGGAGAATGGCTTTTACCGCAATCTCGACGTGAACCTCGCATATCCGATTCAGTTGGGTCGTTTCCGCGAGGGGATGTCGCTGGTGCCGGCGATCGCGTTTTATAACGTGGGGAACTTTTCGAATTTCAAAAACTACGATAACGGCACCCTGGCTAACACTACGACCGGGAGTTCCAGCGGCTTGCTGAATGGTCCCAATTCGTTCCTGGATCACGATCAGAATCGCATCCAACGCGGTTCGGGTACATCGGACATCGGTGGTCCCCGGTCGGCAGAGTTCCAACTCAAACTGATCTTCTAATGCTCGCCGATATATTGCCGGTGATCCCCGCCAAGAACCCCGCGCCATATCGCGGTTCGAGGCGGCACCCATGCCCGAGTTCGAGGAAAATGATTGCCTGGGCAAACTTACTCCACGCCGGCCAACTCCAGCCGTTTCCCGGTGGCTGACGCACAGCCCTCCATCAGCAGGGTTCCGTCGGGCGCATTGAATTTCACTTGCGCCTTGATCGTCTTCAGGTCGCCGCCACGGGTCAACTGTATCGTTTGTTCAATCGTCTGCAGTTTCTGCAGGGCTCCGTTCAACGTGATGAAGGCGACCGACGTCGCCTGGAAGGTATGCTTGCTTACCTGACTCCAGACACCATGTCCGGGCCCGCGATCTGCCGGATAGAAGATCGGGTTGGAAGTCGTCTCGGTCATCGTCCCACCTTCATTGAATGTCAGCAGCGATTGGAATGGCTGTCCGATTGCCTGCCCGTTGGCACAGTTCTCAAGCGATACCTGGAACGACCAGGTACCCTCCAGTTTGTTCTCTCGCTGCTCGAGCTGCGCTCCGGCCCGGTGTCCCGAACCCATCGCCATCAACCCGGTCATCACCAATATCGCCGCTGCTGCTTTCGGAGCTATCGTCTTCACGTGTCCTCCTGGACTCCTCACCGGTCGCTTTCTGCGCCCGGTATGGAACCATCCTCAGATTGAACCTCCTCAAAAGTACTTAAGTGTTTCTGAATTTCTATGAGATATCCTGAAGTCTGAACTAAAAAGCAAGCCAGTGAGCAATCAACCGGCCCAAATCTACGAGTTCGCAGACTTCCTCATTGACGCTCGCAAGCGCATACTCCGGCGAGCTGGTGTCTATGTTCCCTTGTCGTCGAAGGCCTTTGACACACTGGTCTACCTGGTCCGGAACCCTGGGAAGGTGGTCGACAAAGCGGACCTCATCTCCGCCGTTTGGCCGGACACCGCCGTCGAAGAGAACAACCTCAACCAGAACATCTCCACTCTTCGCCGGGTGCTTGGCGAGATGCGAGGCGAAAACCGATTCATAGCTACCGTCCCTGGCCGTGGCTACTGCTTTACCGGTGAGGTGCGCACGGTTACCGCGCATCCGGTCGACGAGGCAGTCCCCCTACACTTCACGGTCGGCGTTCTCCCTTTTGACAACCTCACCGGCTCCCCCGAACGAGACTATGTCGCCGAGGGCCTAACGGAAGAGACCATCGCTACGATTGGCCAGATTGATCCGGACCGCCTCAGCGTTATTGGACGGACGACCGTCCTCGCGTCCAAAAGGTCCGGCAAGTCCCTGGCTGAGATCGGCCGCGAGCTAAGCGCCGCCTATCTCGTCGAAAGTTCTGTGCGGGATGAAGGCAAACTCCTCCGCATCACCTCACGCCTGATCCGCGTCTGCGATCAATTGCAGATCTGGTCGGCGACCTACGATCGTGAACCGACCAGCCTTCTCGCCTTTCAGCACGAACTGAGCGTTACGATCGCGCAGCAGGTGCACCTGCGCCTTGGCCCGGATCGCCTGAAGGCACTGGTTCAACGCCAGACTCAGGACCCGGCCGCCTTTGACCAGTACCTACGCGGGCGCTACTACTTTAATCAATTCGCGCCCCTTGCTACTCGTCGCGCCACAGAGTTTTTCGCTCGCGCCGCTGAACTCGACCCCAACTACGCGCTTGCCTGGTCAGGTCTCGCGGACGCACTGACCTCCAGCCCCATCAGCGGCGACGCCCCGCCCCAGGCCGTCCTTTCCGGAGCGCGGGCTGCTGCGGAGAATGCCGTCCGCTCCGATCCCTCGCTCGCTGAAGCGCAAACCTCTTTAGGGTTCTTCAACTTCTGGCTCGGATGGGATTGGGCGGCCGCTCTGACCGCTTACGAAACAGCAATCGCCGCAGACACGAATTACTCCTTCGCTCACCGCCTCCGGGGCATTCTTCTATCCCACGCTTGCCGTCACGACGTTGCTGCCGAGTCCATTCGCCGCGCCCGCGAGCTTGATCCGCTGAATGCTATGAATCGCGCACTCTCGTCGCAGATCGCGTTCGCTGCAGGCGACCTGCACGCGGCCATTCGGTACGCCCGTGAGGCCATCACTCTCGACCCCGAGTTCTGGATCGGTTCCTTTCAGCTCGCGCAGGCCCTCGCCGGCGCGCGGGATGATTCTGCCGCCTTCGAAGCCCTCAACGTGGCTCACCGCTTCAGTAACGGCAACTCCAAAACGCTCGGCCTCCGCGGTTGGCTTCTCGCCATGCAGGGGCACAGGTCTGAAGCCGAATCCATTCTCGCAACGCTTGAGACCGCCGGCCGCGAACGCTACATCCCACCTTATGGCAGGGCGTTGGTTTACGCTGGACTCCGTAACAAAGACGCCGCCCTGGATGCACTCGACAGTGCCTACGATCACCACGACGTGCACCTGGTGTTTCTTTCCGTAGACATCAAATGGGACTTCATCCGGACAGAGCCCCGTTTTCAGCAGATTCTCAGCCGCTGCAACTTCCTGTCGAAGACCGATCCTCGTATTTGAATTTTTGTTTATGCGTTTAATGCTTGCTTCCCGGCAGCCGTGTCCACCAACTCCAGACTAGTGCGCACCAGCAGGCCTCGCCGCGCCTGCACCACCCAGGGCGCCGGGAGGCAGTGTTCCACCCTCGCATAGAACCTTCATGTTCTCGAGCAACTTAGTGAAGCGTGTGCGCCGGTTCGCGAGATCCTTGTCGCGCGCCGCGTCGTCGGCCAGGCTGCTGTTGTCGTAGACGAGGGTATAGTTCAGGCGGGTGGTGGTTGCGCTCAACGGCTCGGCCTCGAGCGTACCGTGATACATGTTGTAGACGACGCCTTCGCGAACCGGCTGGGTGTAGGTGTAGCTGTACTTTGTCTTCGCGACCAGCACCTCATTGCCGATGGAACGGACTGTTCCAAGGCCACCATCACCAGAAAGAATCGTGCAGTTGGGGAAGCCCCACTCACCGATATCGCAGTACTTGCCGATGCGCGCCCAGACGGCATCGACCGGTGCGTTCACGTTAAGCGTCATGGGAATCGCGACGTAGTGGGGGTTAGGCGTCTGCAACTGCTCGGGTGTGGGCGTCGGCGGCATTGCCTCAATGGCCGAAGCCGGCACCTTGCCGCCCTCGGCGAGCGTTTTCATGTTCACGAGAAAACCGTCGAAGCGCTTCTTGCGGGCGGCCATTTCGGCGTTCCGCGCTGCATCATCGGCCAACATGCTGTTGTCGTAGAGGAAGGTATAGACCAGGCGCGAGGTCTTTGCCGTGACAGGCTGCACCTCCAGCGTGCCGTGGTACAGGTTGTACTTGCCTGCCTGGCGCACGGGTTGCGTGTAGGTGTAACTGTGGCCGGTTTTGCCAACGAGCACCTCATTCACGATGGTGCGCTCAGAGGCGAAGCCGCCGTCACCTTGAATCAGCTTGCAGCTGGGAAATGCCCATTCACCGATGTCACAGAATTTTCCGACACGAGCCCAGACCGCATCTGCGGGTGCATCGACATCCTTTGTCAGCAAAACGGTGACGTAGTGCGGATTCGGGACCTGCAAGGGCGCAGGCGCCGGACGGGGCGGCGTGGCGGGAGCGCTCTGTTGCTGGGCAACGGAGGTGGCGATGAGCGAGACAAGGAATACGGCAGCGGCGATCTGGCGCATGATGATTCAGTTCTCCCTGAAGGACTTGTGCTGGAATTCCGAAGTAAACGGAACGATGGAAGTAACACTTTTAGGAGCTAAACCCACAAGGTGTCAATTCCGCCCGTGCCCAATTTACGATGAGTTACATTTTTCCAATTCCCAGCCCTCAATTGTTCTTACGGTGATATTGGTTCGGGGCGCCAGGAGTCGGAACGTTGTCGGAGACTTGAGCTCCACTGGTATGTGTCCGGGTTAACGGAGTGGTGAGGCCGATACCGCTACCCGAAACCTGTTCGCCAGCCGCGTGCGCATGCGCAAGTGGTGCGGCGAGCGTGATGGTGGCGCTGCCGCGGGACCTGATCGCGGAGACGATGGCCGTTTCTGAGTTTGCTCCATCGCCGACTGAGATGGTTTGACCTTTCATAAAGCCGGTCCCGTCTGCAGCAGAAAGAACAGTTGCTCCTACGCCGGCAGAAGTATTCAAGGTACTGGCGCCTGCAGTGCCCACCGTAGAGATGACTGCGGTTTCAAGATTCGCACCGGAATCAATCAGGATCGTCTGGCCAGGGCGGAAGCCCTGGATACTGGTGACCTTGATGTTGGTTGCATTTGCGGGCGAAGGGGACGGCAAGGTCGCAACGGCCTGCGTCTGGAAGTCGGTACAGTTGCTATCGGTATCGGCGCCGTCGGGGAACCGTCCCGCGCTCGTATTGGTGGCAACCGGCGTTACACGCGTTGACCATGCTTCGAACGTGGAGCCAGGCGCCGGCACGAAGCAGCCGCTTTGCCCTGTTCCTGACGCGGCTTGGTCGCCTTCGGCAGTCCATGGGTCGACAAGGCCGCCGTAGTTAAGGCTGTCGGCGATCACGCCCGAGGCGTCGCGGAGCACCATGTTGCCCTCTTCGATGGTGATGCCACGGCTGAATTGAAGGGCCTTCGTCGTCAATTCAGGTCCTCCAAACCACTGGTTAGGCTCCGGTGTGCCCTGATAGCCCGCAGTCTTGACGGTCGCATCCCGCACAGCCGTGTGGATCCCGTGGCCGTTCTCTAATGGTCTGTCGAGTGTGATACCGGTACCAAGCGCCTGGACTGGCTCATTGCTCGCATGAGCAAAGGCGGTTGCCGGCTCAAAGCTGACGCCTGTCCCGCGATCGCTGAAGGGCAGATTAGCCGCATGATGAAATCGCAGGGGAGCTGCCAGGTCCAGACCCGTGCCCGGAGAGACCACCCATTCACTCGCCACATGCGGTTTGGCGAGGCCAGGTGTAATGTCGATGGCGGCGCCCTCCGGCCCTGGGCTGCCTACGGCCGTGACGGTAACCGCTTCCAGGCTTGCAGGCGTGCCCACGTTGATTCTGTCGCCCGCGGCGAAACCTTCCGCGCGGCGTACGCTGATCCGGGTCGCTCCGGCGCTCGCAGGCGCTGAGAGGTTGGTCTTGGTGGCTGCGGTTCCGACATGCGTCACCGTCACGGTTTCTATCCCATGGCCAACGGTATCGACATCCAACCGGATCTTGTCACCGATGGAGATATCGGAAAGGGAGGTCACCTTCAGGTTGGTGGCTCCGGCAGGAGCATCCGCCGCGAGCCACGCTTGCGTGCCCGGTTTGCCGACTGCGGTCACCGTGGCAATCTCGTACTGCTCCACGGGATTGGCAGCGGCCGGGTAGGTAGCTCCGTACCCGAGCGCGATCTTCTGGCCGGCAACGAAGCCCGAGGTGCTCTCAACCGGCACGTTGGTCGAGCCTGCAGGAATGGTGATCACCGGTCCTTCGGGAAGGGGTTGCCACAACGTCGTGTGGTTGGTGGCAGCTGTCCCCAGGCTCGCGATCTTACGCGTTTCCATGCTGGACCCAGTATCGATGGTGATGGTATTGCCCACCGACATTCCATCCGTGTTCCTCACATGGACGGTGGTGTCGCCCGTGCGTGCAGGGGCCGCCAGCCCGGAGTTCGAGAGACCGAGCAGGTAGAAGCCGCCGGCCGCAAGCTTCGTTCCGGCCGGGATCTTGATCGCTGAAAAGATCGCCTGACGAGACGGGTGCTCGGTCAATGTCCAGTTGGAAATATCGATACTTTGCGAACCGGCATTGTAGAGCTCGATAAATGAGTTCGTCGGGTTGCCGGAAGCGCCGGATGCTGGAGCGTTTGAGGTGACGCGAAACTCGTTGATCTTGATGGGTAGGGCATTGCGCAACTTGGCAACCGCAGTCTCGATTTGCTTTGTTCCGCTGGCCGGATTCGTCCACGATGCGTTGGCCGTGAAATCGCCCGCGGAGGCAACGGCCCCCGAAGTGACTTTGAACGTCGCGCTCACGCTCGCACCTGGCGCGACCTGCTGAGGAAACGTCTTTGATGTTTCGCTGGTGCCTGCAACGGCCGAGGTCCACTGACTGGGTACCGTAGTGCTCAACGAAACGCCGGACAAAGGCGATCCTGTTATGTTCGTGAACGTCACCGTGAAGTCCCGCGACGACTCCGGAGTGAACGTCTGCACACCTTGCTGTGTGCGATCCAGCCGCCGCGGGTGACACCGTGAGCGGAGCCAGGCCGTACCCGGCAGCCACGATGTTGGCTTGAACAAGCTGGTCGGTAGCGTTCGATGGAAATGTGCCCGCGGCTGTCACCGCTCCCTCATAGAACGTGCCTTGCGAGCCGACACTGTTGTCGCCGCCGTTGCCCAATAGAATGGCCCCCTGCTTGCGCATCGGGTCATAGGTAGCATTCACTCGCTTTCCATCGAACATGACCGACAGAGGTCCCTTTTGCGCGTCACCGCCCAGGGATGTCCAATGATGCGGTTCTCCTTTGCCCATCGCTGTCACGAAACGCCAGGGGATGCTGGGTAGATTAGGACAGCCTTTGGTACCGTCCTCGTTTACGCAACCAACCAGATTGTTTTCCTGGTCGGTCATAATCCACGGACCGTCACCAGCCCCGCTGAACCATGGCGTGGCATTGCCGAAGTAGAGCGTTTCCATGGTGCCGTTGTCATCATCGCGGCTGTCGATCTCGGCGTTGCCGTAATCGAAACAGCAACCGTCGTTGAAATGCTTACCGTTCACGACCCAGTATTGCCCCTGCGCCTGGTCGTCGACCGCGGTGCCTTTCACATCGTTTTGGCGAAGTCCCATGCCTGGTTCGATGAACGCACCATAGACCTTGTGCCCCATGATCGAAATCGGCGCCATATCGGCAACCGGAAGGTTGTTGAACCCTCCCAGGGCCGGGCCGCCGAATCCCCCAAGGGGGGCCTGCGTGAGATGGTTGTGTTTAGGAGATTGATCGTAGATGATGCTGATCCAGCAATAGGTGCCTGCGCAGAACTTATCCTGCGCGGCTGCGTCGGCGTATCCGCCCGGATCCGGAGCCGGCGAGGCAGCAGGCTGGACAACACCAATGTCCAGAGTCTTGCCGTCCGATTGGCGCAAAACCTGGTACAGCGGACCGTTATAGGTCGCATATAACGCGCGTGTCGTGCTGTGGGCGGCGGCACAGGGGGCATTGGCAGAAGCGTAGATGTCGCACGAGCCCTGAGGCCTGTGGGGAAGAACAGCCGCTCCCGTGGGGGCCTGTTGCGCCATCGTCACGGCGGCGCCAACCACCGGAAGCACAAGGGAGAGCATAAGCGCAAAATCGATTCTCGTTTTCATCCCTATCCCGTCTGCTCTGAAGAATCCACTTGGGCATTCCGAGGAAACAGAAGCTTCCCTCGGTTTTTGCGGCCCGGTTTCTCCGAATTTCTGTCGGGAATAGGTATACCACCTGATCCTGAATTGGCTCTAATCGGTAAAGGGAACGGTTGGTTGCCAGGTTTGCTGTTCGCGAAGGGGGATCCTTTCGAACGCTGGTCAGGAGAGACGGGGCCGTCTTCATTCTGCAAGCGTCTCGTCAGACCGCCGAGGGTGATAGGAGTACCATCACAACTCCGGCCACCGGGAGAGGGAGCTGCTGCATTTGTGTAGAAAATGGACCCACAACCAGCAGGATCGGCGAACCATCATGAGAGAGAAACAAATCGAAATTGCCGCCAGTGCGGCGGATTCATCCCCCCTCACGGAAACCATAGAGTCGAACACTCTCTTGACCCGGCGTGAAATGCTGGGAATAAGCACTATGGCCGGTTTGGCCGCTCTGACCGGTATCACGCCCAATGCTGTGGCGCAGACCGCGCAGACTCCGCAAAAGCGGCCTCGTATCGCCTGTCTCGTCAGCTATTGGGGTCTTCCGACATCACATGCGGACTGGATTGTAAACAAGCTGCTGGACGGTTATTGGTGGCACGGCGCCCACACTCCTTCGCGGGTCGATGTCGTGTCCGTTTACATCAATCAGTTTGATACAAGCTTACTAGGCCAGAGAGTATGCAAAGCCAAAAATATTCCCATCTATAAGACCGTCGGCGAGGCCGTAACACTTGGGGGGAGCGAACTGGCTGTGGATGGTGTCGTCATAGTCTGTGAACATGGAAATTATCCAACGGATCTCAAGGGGCACTGGCTCTTACCGCGCTGGTGGATTTATCAGCAGGTCATCCGGGAATTCGAGCGGAGCAAACGCTCGGTGCCCGTCTTCAACGACAAGCACCTCTCCTACAATTGGGACGACGCCAAATGGATGTTTGATAAGTCCCGTGAACTGAGTTTTCCCCTCACCGGGGGGTCTTCCATACCGACCTACTTCCGCAAGCCCGAGATAGAACTCGCCATCGATACGCCAATGAAGAACTCCATTGTGATTGGAGACGCTGCCGATGAAGGGGCAACCTTCCATTGTGTTGACGTGCTGCAGGCCTTTGTCGATCGCCGCAAGGGCGGCGAGACAGGCGTCAAGTCTGTGCAGTCCATTCGCGGGCCTGAAACATGGAAGTGGGTCGAACGCACTCCCTGGGCCGGCAACCTGATGGAAGCAGTGAGGAAAAATTTTGACCTGAAGCCAGGATACTTTCAGGAGGGCACGCAATCAAACGTCTGCATCGTGGAGTATAACGATGGAACCAATGCAGCCGTAATTTCCGGCAAGGGTGTCGGCTGGACCTACGCCGGCGAAATCGAAGGGCAGAAAGACCCGACGATCATCTCCATGCTTGGGTGGCCCGGCCCCGTCTCGCAGTACCACGCTGCGAACGCCTACGAGCATTGGATCATCGAGATGATGCTGACCCGAAAGGAACCGTTCCATGCGGAGCGGCTGCTTCTGTCCACCGGGATTTTGAACCACTACATGGATTCAAACTGGGAAAATGGCCATTACTCCGCCGTCGGACGCCGCATCGAGACACCGTACATGAACATGACCTATCACTCGACACACGGACCGCTCTTTGAAACGGGGCCGCGCCCGCCGAACACGCCCTACATTCGGGGATTCGCATCATAAGCTCTGCATCTTCGATGCAAGAAGGATTTTATTGGGCGGAGAACCCCGATTGCCAGGGCTTGGCTCGAAACCCAGGTCACTCAATGCG
This sequence comes from uncultured Acidobacteriaceae bacterium, assembly GCA_963850235.1. Taxonomy (GTDB): domain Bacteria; phylum Acidobacteriota; class Terriglobia; order Terriglobales; family Acidobacteriaceae; genus PALSA-350. Next base: position 131,149 of record CAWKKM010000003.1, read on the forward strand.
CAAGGCAGGTTAGAAATATCAAGTTCCCTGGACCTGTGTTCACATCTAGGCCTTCAATTCGCTCAACTTCTTGCCAACTGCACCCGGTCCGAAGTTGATATGAGCGTCCTTAATCGAAAGTCCGACCACTTCGATACGCTTCAGGTCCCGTGTTCCGATCCCGGCTTCTTCCGCGAGACGCAGCGAGTTGTCGCCTCGGATGAACGGAGGCGTGCCGCGCTCCGCATACGGATCGTAGCCCATCACGGCCATCCCGACAGCGTCCACGTTGACGGCGTTGCGACCGGCAATGATCACGCCCGGTGTCATCTTTTCCAGACCAGGAAGCCACGGACCTTCCCCTCCGCGCACCGTCTCGACGCCATCCACGATCGCGATATCAATCGGCCGAATACCGTTCTGATCCACCAGGATGCGCGGAACCCGATAGCCCGCATCGCGTGGCGAATCAGGATGCAACTCGGCATCGACTCCAGAGGGCGCAGGCGTCGTTCCGTCGTGCAGCACCTGTCCGCGCTCTTTCGTCGGCCGCTCGTTCCCGCTCGGGCCGCAATCCCCGCCATAGAGCGAGCAGGGCGTGTTGCCGAAGTTGTTCTTCATCGTCATGGTCACGCCGGCAATCCAATGGTTCTTCAGCTTCGCCATCGAAGCGTATACGTCACACTGATAGAACGCCGGGTTCAGGTGGTATGCCGGATAGGCGTACCCGCCCCACGGCACCTTCATGCGCACATATTGCTTATAGTTGCCCAGGTTCTGCACGTTTTCCCAAACCACCGGCACGCCCATGTTGTTGATCGCGTTTACGTCCAGGCCGTAGCGGGCCCACAGCGAGAGATCCTGATCGGCCGGGAAGAAGCTTTCAATGAGGCGAACGCGCCGAGCACCCGCCCTGGCAAACAGGTGCACGGTCGCCGCGACCGTCTGCGCATTCGTCCGATAAGGAAGCTCAGGCGTCAGTGGCCAGTTCTTCGGATTTCCCGTGAGGTTCAGCTTGAGCCCAACGGTCTTACCGCGCACCAACTTCTCGATGCCGCCGATCTGATCGAACGCGCTCGAGAGTTGCTGCCCATAATGCGCGTAATCGCGGCAACGCACGATCGCAACCTGATTCGCTGGAGCGGCAGCCTTCATCAGCTTCGGCAGGACAAGGGCACCAAGCGTTGCAGCACCCGTGGTGGTCAACATCTCTCGTCTGTTCATGTCTCCCGCGCCTCAACGATATGCTACTCGCGTATGATCGATTGCGCGTGCCTTATTCGATATCCAGACGATCGTTTGGTAAGCTGCTCGCCGCCGCCCCGCTCGCCGAAGCTTTCGCCCCACTCGGTAGAGCGTTCGCTAAAGACCGCAACATGTTCCTCTCCCTGAATAGCGTCCTGTTGCAGGGGCGTGTTCACTGGCCTGACTTCGCGCGCCTGGCCGCGCAAACTGGATTTCCCGGCACCGACATCATGCTGCGCCCGGCCATGGAAGCCGGTGTCAGCGCAACCAACGAGCTACTTGCCGGCCTAAATATCAGGCCGGCCGTCATCGAGTTTCCGGTCGAATTCCGGAAAGACGACGCAACCTTTCATGCCTCGCTCGCCCAGCTCGACGCTGCCGCCCGGTTCGCGGCTGCTATCCACTGCCCGCGCATGATGACCTACATCATGCCGTCGAGCGATACGCCCAAAGACGAACTGCGCCATGTCTATAAGAAACGGTTTACCGAAAGCGCCCGCATTTTGGCGCGCTCCAACGTCCGCCTCGGCCTCGAGTTTTTGGGGCCGCTCGAACTCCGCAAAGCGCACAAATACGAGTTCATTTGGCGCATGAACGACATGCTCGCGTTCGCCAAAGAATGTGGTCCCAACGTCGGACTGCTGCTCGATACCTGGCACTGGCACCACGCAGGAGCCACCCCGGAGGACATCCTTGCCGCGGGCCGCGATCGCATCGTCCACGTCCATTTCAACGACTCGCCGAATTTGCCTCCAGAACAGATCCACGATAATCAGCGTCTGCTGCCCGGCGAAGGTGTTATCAATTTGACCGGCTTTTTGCAGGCGCTCCAAAGGATCCACTACAGCGATGCGCTCAGCGTAGAAGTCTTCGGGCGAACGAAAGACATGACACCGGAAGCGGCCGCGAAAGCCGGGCTCGATAGCGCACTTGCTGTCTTTCGTAAGGCCGGAGTTCCTCAAGGCTGAAGGAACAAGAAAACGAAAGCTGAGTCGACCTCGGAGCTGGTCGTCCCGTCGGAAAACATTTCCACGAAGGGTCCGTAGAACTGCAGATCCGCTCGGCTTCGCTCGGGATGACAAGGAAAGGGCAACGGTTGATTGGAGAGTGGTCCACGGCACGCCGGGACAGGTTGCCGGACCGAAGCGTTTTTCATCACCTTCGGTGGGCCGCAGGCCCATGACTACTGGGGAAAAGGCCATACCCCCCAAAAAAGCGAAGTCTTTTCCGCAGACCGCAAGCGCAGCTGCTCAAAAGCCCTTCTTGACGATGATGGTCGGACCGCTATACCATTCCGGCTGCCAGTAGGGTAGGCCCTTTTCGGTCGTTTCCGAAAAGACTCGCAGCGTCCGTCGAGCCGCAATGCGGGTGCAGAAGATCGCTGGTGCGGCTTGCCCCAAATGCAATCTGTGCGGAGGCAAAGCATGTTTCGGTTACCCAGGCACATCGGAATTCTGCTGTTCGTATCGCTTGCTCTGGCCGTTGCTCGAGCACAAATCTCCACCGGCACCATCGCCGGCGTGGTTGAGGATACAACCGGCGGCGTCATTCCCAATGCGCAGGTAACCCTTACCCAGACGGCAACCGACACTGTGCGCCATGCCGAGACCAACGATCGCGGTCAATTCAACGCACCGTTCGTTCCCCTGGGCGACTACACCGTCACCGTGACGGCGCCCGGCTACGAAACAAAAGCTGTTTCCGGAATCAACCTGCAGATCGATCAGACCGCAAACCTGCATGTCACCCTGAGCGTCGGACTGGTAAGCCAGACCGTCCAGGTTACCGGCGCCGCGCCCCTGGTGGATTCGGTCAGCTCCTCCCTGGGCCAGGTGATCGACAACAAGCAGATCCTGAATATGCCTTTGAACGGGCGCAACCCGTTCGCCCTCGGGCTGCTCGTAGGGAATACCACTCCGGTCTTTGGCATGGGTTCCAACTTGCCCTTTATCGCCGGGGGCGGCCGTTTCTCCAACATCGACGTCTCCCTCAACGGAATCGACAACAACACCTTTGCCAACGCCGGTTCCATCGGGAGGAACGGCATCGCCATCGTGCCCTCGGTGGACGCGATCCAGGAGTTCAAAGTAAAGACCAACAACTTTGCCGCGGAATACGGCCACGCCGCGGGTTCCGTTGTCAGCGCGACCCTCAAAAGCGGCACCAATCAGTGGCACGGGGTCGCATTTGAATTTCTGCGCAATGACGCCTTCGACGCCAACAACTATTTCCAAAATCTGGCAGGATTGCCGCGCTCGCCCTTCCACCAGAATCAATTCGGCGGCACGCTTGGGTGGACCCATCCTGCGCAACCGCGTCTTCATCTTTGGCGATTACCAGGGCACGCGACAGACCGGTCTCACCGGCGGGACGGGATCCACGACCAGCCTCGAAAATGTGCCTCCACCGGCTTTCAGGAATGGCGACTTCTCGGGGAGTTCGACCATCATCTACGATCCCAGGACGCGTCACATCGGACCATCCGGAAAAGTCATTGCCTCCCGTTTCCCCGGCAACAAGATTCCTTCCGATCTGATCAATCCAACCTCGGCGGCAATCCTGGGCCTTATCCCGGCGCCAAATATCGGGGCCGCCAATGCTGTCTCGTTGAACTACTTCTATCAGCCGGCGCGTTTCTATCTCACCGATCAGGGGGATGTTCGCGTCGACGCGACGTTGGACAGCAAGAACTCGATGTTCGGCAGCTACTCCATCGCCAACAACTACACCCCGGCCATTGGTTCCTTCCCAGGCTTTATCGGGGGCGGATCGTCCAATATCAATGATTCCGACCAGATCACCTTCTCCGAAATTCACACCTTCACACCAGCGTTGATTAACGAAGCCCGCGTGGGTTATTTGCGTAACAACGGCACCCAGGCAGGCAACGGCCGGCTGGGCGCAGACTTCGCTCAGAAGGCGGGGCTGGCGCTCTTTCCCACCACGCTGCTCGGCATGTCTTCCATCCAGTTCAACTATTCCGGCAACACCTCCGGCAGCCAGGAGTTCAACACCTGGGGCGGCGGCGATTCCTCCGTCATTATTCTGGCCACGCAGCAGTATTCCGATAACCTGAGCTGGACCCACGGCAATCACGCATTGAAATTCGGCGCGGATGTTCGCCGGTCGCGTTTCGACACTCTCCGCGGAGATCCATACTTCGGCGCCGATATCTTCGGCGCCACCTTCACTTCCAGCTCAGATGCGGCCGGGTCGGGTCTCCCCCTCGCCGACTTTCTGCTTGGATATCCCACCAGTATCCAGGGAAAACCCATGATCGCCGAAGGCCGCCAGCACACCGCTTACTTCGGCGGCTATGCCCAGGACGATTGGAAGGTCACCGACCGCATGACCCTCAACCTTGGCCTGCGCTACGAGCTTTATACGCAGCCCATCGATGCCCATAATCTTGGTAGCCTGTTCGACATACGAACCGGAACATTCGTAGTTCCCGGGCAGAACGGCTTTAGCCGCGCCATGGTCCCGGGCGATCACAATAATCTGGGTCCACGTATCGGGTTCGCCTACCAGATCTCTCCCCGCTTCGTTGCCCGCGGAGGATACGGGATTTTCTACTCCATGCGCGACCAGAACCAGTCCGTGACTCAGTTTTCGGGAAATACGCCGAACATTCCAACCGTGTCTTTCCCTTCTGTCACTGCGGCCAATACCGTCTCACCGCCGTTTACCCTCAATACACCGATCGCAGTGCTCCCGTCGGGTACTGACTTGTCGGGCTTCACACCGGCCAAGCCGTATGGAATTCAAATCAAAACTCAGAGCCTCGACCACGCTCTTATGCCCATGCTGGTGCAATACAATCTCGGGGTGCAATACCAGGCGACGAGTAGTCTTCTTTTCGAAGCCGCTTACAGCGGAGCACTGGGACGCGACCTGGCGTCTCTGTTTATCAATGAAAACCAGGAGCCGTTTTCCAATGCATTGAATGGAACCAATACGCAGGTGAATCGCCCCTTCAACTTCATGAGCTCCAATATCCTCGTCGTCTTCTCCAATGCCTCGTCAAACTACAATGCATTGAACCTGAAAGCGGAAAAGCGGCTGAGCCACGGCCTCGAGTTGCTGACCAACTACACCTGGCAGAAAAACATTTCCTCCGGCGGCGATGGCCCGGACGCCTACACCCAAAACGGCGGAACAAGCATTGCAGAAAATACCTACAATCTTGCCGGGGAGCGTGCTGTTACTCCCATCAACATCAAGCATATCTTTAGCAACAGCGTTAGCTACGAGCTACCCTTCGGTCCCGGAAAGATGTTTCTCAACAAAGACAGTGTCACAGCGCGCCTTATAGGTGGATGGGTGGTGAACGGAATTCTCAGCCTGCGCACCGGCTTTCCCACCGATATACGCACCAACGTGCTCCCTCCTATCTTCAATACCTTCAATACCGCGAGCTGCAACGCGGGTGTTCCCTATAAGCTGAGCAACGCCGGATTCAAGGGTTTCTTCAACCCTGCGGCATTTACCGTACCTCAGACCACCCGCAGCGAGTCGGGAGCGGTGGTGCAGGAGTTCGGTACCTGTGGGCGGCGGGTGGCGACAGGGCCCGGATACAAGAATCTCGATTCCTCGATCTTCAAGAATTTCTTCTTTACGAAGTCGGACAGGATCTACTTCCAGTTCCGCGCCGAATTCTTCAACACCACCAATACGCCGTCGTTCTCTCTGCCGTCAGCCAGCGACCCAACACTCACCTGCCAGGGCGCCCCCGGATCTGTCTGCAATTCAGGCAACGCAAACTTCGGCAAGCTCTCCAACGGCGCGGCGACCGGGAGGCAAATTCAATTCTCGGGCAAACTCTACTTCTAGCGGACGCTGTCGAAACGAAAGGCTTATGACTGATTCGGGCTTTACCCGCAGGGAATTCATCCGCAACTCGGCTCTTGTAACTGCCTCCACCACCTTCGCTCATGCCGCCGGTCTATCCCCGCAGCTCAACGCCCAGGGAACACCGGCCGCCGGGCCGAGTTCGTCAATCCCGGTATTTCCGTACGGCGCAGTCTACTTTCGCAAAACCAACCCCCCGGCGCAAGATTGGGCTCGCGACTTCCAGACCGCCTCCCGCGTGGGGATGAACATCTTCCGCCATTGGTTTATGTGGTCAGCCATTGAAGTCGCGCCCGGTAAGTACGACTGGTCTGACTACGATCGCATCATGGATCTATCCGCGCAGAACGGAATCAAGCTCGTGCTTGAGGAGTTGGTGGGGTGTGCTCCGGAGTGGGCATTTCGTAAGTACGCCCATGCGCGCTATCTGGGGAGCGACGGCTTCGTTGTCAACAGTTCCGTCTCTGAGAGCAGCGCGACCGGAGGTTTTCCCGGACTTTGCCTGGACAATCCGGACGTGCAGCAATTGGCGCAAACCTTCCTGACCGCCCTGGTGGAGCGTTACCGCAACCATCCCGCACTCTTCGGCTATGACCTGTGGAACGAAGGCACTTCGTTCGGCGGGAACCCCAGGAGGATGTACTGCTACTGTGAGGGCTCCAAGCGAAAACTGCGCGAGTGGCTCCAGGTCCGCTATGGATCGCTCGAGAAAGCCGCCAAGGCATGGAACCGTTTCAGTTACGAAAGCTGGGAAGATGTGGAACCACCACGGTCCTTTTCCGGCTATCCTGACAGTCTCGACTGGCTGGAATTCCGGATTGACAACGCCTACAGTCTGCTCGACTGGCGCATCAAGTTGTTCCGCAAACTCGACCCCAACCACCGCATCACGGCCCATGGAGTCGCGGGCACACTCGATGACCTGCCTTCCTCGTCGCATAACGAGTGGCGTTCTGCCGCCAAGGTCGACATTTGGGGCTTAACCTGGATCGCCGCCCGCAAGGGCGACGAGCCTTGGAAGCAAATGCGCGCCCTGGATCTGGTGCGTGCCGGGGCACGGGGCAAACCGTTCTGGCACGCCGAAGCGGAGGGCGGGCCGCTATGGATGCAGCCGCAAGTCATCGGCCGCCCGCGGGATGACGGCCGGATTCCCGACGCCGAAGATGTCCGCATCTGGAACCTGGTTTCCTGCGCCTGTGGGGCAAAGGGCGTCTTGTATTGCCGCTGGCGCCCTCTTCTCGATGGACCGCTCTTCGGCGCCTTCGGCCCATTTGCCATGGACGGCTCGGAGACGCCGCAGTCAGAAATGGCAGGCCGCGTCGCGCGATGGGCCAATACCCACGCCGATCTTTGGAAGTCGAACGCGATCAAGGGCGACATCGGCTTGGTATTTGTCCCCGAGTCGGAGATCTTTAACTATGTGCAACAGGAAACGACGGAGTTCTATTTCCACTCTATATGCGGTGCGTATCAGGCCTTCTTCGATTCCAACATTCAGGCTGACTTCGTAGCGCTGGAGAACATCGCCGAGTACAAAATCATCTATCTTCCATATCCCGTCATGTTGAGCTCTGAAACAGCAGCCAAGCTGCGCCAGTATGTCGAACAAGGGGGAACCCTGGTGAGCGAGGGCCTGCCGGGATATTTTGGCGACCACGGCCATGTCGGCATGGTGCAGCCCAACTACGGCCTCGACGATGTCTTCGGCGCCCGACAGTCTTATGTGGAATTTACACCCGATATCTCCAGCGATCTCATGTTTGAGCTCAAGGGAAGCAAGATCTATGGCAGTTACTTTCGCCAGGACTACGAATTGCATGGCGGCGAAGAAGCGGGCCACTACGCTGACGGAAAGATTGCCGCCGTGCAGCACAAATTCGGGCAAGGCCGCACGCTATTGATGGGCTCATTCCCCGGCGCGGGCTATTACCTGCACCACGGAGCCGCAACCAGGGAAATCTTCGCCGGCTTATTGGAGACAGCCGGCTTAGCTCCGCAGGTGAAGATCGACGATAACAGCGTGCAGGCGAGATTCCATCATGGCGCCGGAGGCACCTATCTTTGGGTGCTGAACCCGACCCGAGGTGAAAAGGCGGTCAAGGTTTCCCTGGCGCCCGCTTTGGGCAACTTCACATCAGGCGAAGATATCTGGGGCAATCTAAAAATCGCCGTCAATAGCCAGCAAGTCACCCTCAGCGTTCCCGGCCGGGATGCCGCGGTGATCGCGCTTCGCTGAGTGCCTGTGACTTTTTCGATTTCGCGACAAAAAAGGCTGCTGTCGCCGTCGCCAGCGGAAAACGTCCTTCCTTCAGCAACGGTTCTCTCCCTGCAACCACCCTCTCCTATTTGTCATCCCGAGCGAAGCGGAGGGATCTGCAGTGCTCTTCACCAGCAACCAATCCCAGCTGGAAGCGCTCACCTCCCGATTGTCATCCGGAGAGCCCGTGACTTTTTCGATCTTTCGTGCTCCCGCATATCCAACCAGCTATGTGCAAGTTCCCAAACAAAACCGTCATCCTGAGCGAAGCGCCTCGCATATCTGTCGCATAACGAGGGTCTATGGCGCGAAGTCGAAGGACCTCGGCGATGCTTGTTGGCAGATGCTGTTCGGAGCTTTCCGGTCACAAACATAAAAAGTCATAGCCACTGAGTGCGAGGCATCCTTCGCGAGCGTGGTTACCGCGCCCTGAGACACAATATGAGCGAGTGGGGAGGCCGCAGTCCGGGAATGCGGCTCCACGGCGCCCCAGCGCACGAACAGCTCTATGGACTTTTTGTGTCCCATTGACTGCACCTCACTCTCCATGCAATCGTTAGGGGGTTAACCTGAGACAATCTGGGTGCAGATCGCAGACCTAATCTTGCCTGTGTTTGCAGTGATCCTGACTGGCTGGATCGTTGGCTATACGGGCTATCTGTCGCGGGCGTTGTCTGACGCACTGATTCACTTCGCCTACAACATCGCAATGCCGGCATTGCTAATCGTCACCATTGCCCAGGAACCAGCTCATTCGTTGATCAATTGGCGTTTTCTCGTGGCCTTTGGTGGCGGCTCCTTTCTCTGCTTCATCCTTGTGTTCGGGATCATGAGCATCCATGGTTCCCGAAGTCTCGCAAGCAAAACGATGCATGGCATGGCGGCATCGATGACCAATACCGGTTTCGTCGCCTTACCTGTCCTGCAGGCGATCTATGGTCAGCACGCCGTGTTGCCGGCGGCAATCGCTACAGTATTCGTGGCCGTTGTGATGTTTCCAGCGGCCGTGATCTTGCTTGAATTTGGCCAGCGAGACGCGCAGGGCTCACGCACAACCGCAATGGTCACAGCCAGGCATATCGTGCTTAACCCGATGGTCGTCTCAACCCTCATCGGGATGGCTTGGTCGGTACTCGGTCTCCGCATGCCGGGCCCGCTCACCGCTTATCTTGGCATCCTGGCAGATGCGCTCACGCCTTGCGCTTTGTTCGCCATCGGACTGGGGCTGTCGATCGAGGGATTGCGCGCCAATATTGGGCGAGCTTCGCTGCTCTCAGCCGTCAAACTCATCATCATGCCTTTGATGGTGTACGGATTGAGTGTGTCCTTGCATCTCGACCCCCTTTACACCATTGCTGCTGTAATCTGCGGCGCGGTGCCCACGGCCAAGACAGTCTACATTCTCGCCGGAGAGTACCACTGCGAGGAAATGATGGTAGCGTCCACAGTCTCGATGACAACTCTAGCTTCCGTCATCTCACTCGTGGTCTGGCTTTATGCGCTATCCGGGTTAGCAACGCGCATCTCTGCCGGATGAGAGTAGGAAAGGATAAAAAAATGGTAACGATCGGTGTGAAAAGACTGCGCCTCGACGCAATCATTCCAAAATATACCCATAACGGCCCATTTGGAGATTTAGCCGCTGATCTATACGCGGTCGAAGAAGTGACATTTTCCAGAGGGGACGTTAAAACAATTCCGACCGGAATCGCATTGGAATTCCCTCCAGGATACGGTGCTGTGGTCGCCGATAGATCCGGGCTTGCAGTCAAAGGTCTAACGACATTCGCTGGTGTGATCGATCCAGGATACAGAGGCGAGCTAAAGATTGTGGCGGCCTATTTTGGAGCGACTCCTCTTGTACTCAAAGCCGGTGACAGAGTCGCCCAGCTGCGAATCGTGGAACGTATAGGCGCGAGCTTTCACGAAATAGATGAGTTGGGAGCCAGCGAGCGCTCCGATCGCGGTTTCGGCAGCAGCGGACTGTGATACTCACGAAATGTAACCGGTGATGTCCGTCACCTATTTCCCGTCAGCCTTCAAATCCTGAACCTGCATCGGGATAAGGAACTTGCTGGCCAGAACATAGTTGTAAAGGTGATCGAGGGGCGGTGGAGGATGCAGCTGATCGGCGGAAATCCATCCATTCGTCTCAGTCCAGTGCCAGCCGGTCTCGGTGATATTTGGAATCGATTGCTGAAGGTCGCCCGGGCTCATCGGATAAGCGTAGATGCTGACGTTCTGCGCGAACAGACGAGACAAAGCCTCAAGGAAACTGCCCGGGAGCCTGCCGTAGCGAGATATCCAAATCCGAACCATGAGCGAGAGACCCACAACGAAGCGGACACGCTCTTTGGTATAGCGGTTCACAAAAGCGGTCATGCTATAGAGTTCCCGATCACGGAACAGCAATACGGCCCCACCCCGCGCGCGAAGGGCATCGATCCGTTCAAGGAGGTTTGAAACTTCCGGCAGCGGATCAGTTTCGATGAGGGGCATCGCGGAGAGGCAAAAGAAGCCGGTAGGCGCAGCCTCTTTTTCTCCCAGCTCCCCGTAGAGCTGACGGATCGCCGAGGCCAGCAGACGTTCATGGATGGTTGCATGCGCGAGGTCTACGTGATCGAAGGATCCTGGCGCGAGCACGACTGATTTCTTGTGGAGAACTTCGTCAGGCGGCGCAGTTGACCCGTCCTGCAAAAAACAGACCGCCTCCGCAAGACCTGCGCGCACCAGATGGGCAAGGAGCGCGTACTGGTCCCACCCTTCAAAGGCCGGCCCACGCAGTTCCACAAAGTCGATTTCGATGCGCTCCTCGACGTCCTCAGCGATATTGTCGATGAAACCCTCTTTCGTCTGCGATTGATAAAACACGGCATAGATCAGGTTCACGCCCAGGATGCCGATAGCCTCCTGCTGGAGCAGGTTGGAGGGATCACGCATGTTGATATGCAGGACGATGTCATTCGGTGGGCCACCGGGTTGCAACTGGAACCGCAGCCCGACCCAGCCGTGAGACTCGTTGGTTCCGGAATAGTTGCGGGCGGAGATAGTATCGACAAAGGAAAAGAAGCGGGCTTGTGACCCACGAGTCTTGCTTAATTGGTTGACGATTTGCGTCCACTCGCTTTCCGTCATCGCTTCCAGGCGTTCTTTGGAAACATAGCGGGAGCCAAAACCATACAAATCGTCGCTGACCTCCTTGTCATACGCCGAGATGGATTTAGCAACGGTCCCGGACGCCCCTCCAACCACCAAAAACCACCGTGCAACTTCCTGGCCAGCGCCAATTTCGGCAAAGGAGCCATAGGTGGTCGGATCCAGATTGACGCCGAGGGCTTTCTGATGAGTGCCGAGCTTCTCCGTAGATGCCATAGAATTGGACTCCCATCTTTCTTGATGATTTCCGCGATGCGAAGGCAACGCATACCAACCTGACGTTCGCCTCAGTACTCCAGCCACGGGTAAGTCTACCGCAGAGGCTACGCCCTTACTCTAACTGCCGAAGATCGATTCCAAGTTGCTGACACTTTTTATATAGGTGGCTTCGTTCGAGCCCCAGCGCCTTTGCCGTATTGGTGACGTGGTGATGATTGCGGACCAATTCCGCCAAGACGGTTTCGCGTTCAAAATGGGCCACGCGCTCTGACAAGGGCCCATGCAAAAAGAATGAAGACCCAGTGTCACCCGCCACCCTTTTTGCATTCGGCAACGCCAGCTCAACCGTGCCCGCGTCCACTTCCCCTTCGGCCAGCAGGAGAAGCCTTTCAACGACATTTCGTAATTCGCGGATGTTGCCCGGCCATGCATACTGCTTCAAAGCCTCGATCGCTTCAGGAGCAAACCGCAGCGGCTTCCAGCTGTTTTGTGCGCATACCTGGCGCGCAAAATGATCTACCAGCGCTGGGATATCTTCCTGCCGCTCACGAAGTGCCGGAAGCACAATCGGGAACACATGGATGCGATGATATAAGTCACGGCGGAACGCGTTCTGCTTTGCCAACTCCTCAAGGTCTCTGTGGGTCGCCACCACCACGCGCACGTCCACTGGAATGGGCTTGCCCCCGCCGATGCGTTCGACCTCAGATTCCTCCAGCACGCGCAGTAGTTTGGCTTGCATAGCCAGGGGCATGTCCCCGATTTCGTCGAGAAACAGCATGCCCCGGTGAGCCTGTTCGAACTTGCCGATGTGCCTCGCTGCAGCACCGGTGAACGACCCCTTCTCGTGGCCAAAAAGCTCCGATTCGATCAGCTCGGTTGGAACGGCTGCACAGTTCAAGGTAACGAACGCGGCGCCGGCGCGAGGACTCTTCTCGTGCAACGTGCGCGCAACCAATTCCTTGCCCGTTCCGGTTTCGCCATAAATGCACACCCGCGTTTCACTGGCGGCAACGCGTTCAATTTGCGCCATCACGCGCTGCATCGTCTTACCAGAGAATACGAGCTCGTGTTTGCCGACGCGCCTGCGCAGCTCAGTATTCTCAACTTCGAGGCGTTTCAATTTCAACGCATTCTCGACTGTCAACAATAGCTTTTCCGTGGAGAGTGGCTTTTCGAGGAAATCGAGCGCGCCCATCCGCGTGGCCTGCACGGCCATCTCTATATGCGCCTGTCCTGACATCATGACCACGGGTGTCGTGACGCCACTCGTTTTCAAGTCCTGCAACAGGGCGATCCCGTCGCGCTTGGGCATGACCACGTCAGAAAGGATCAGGTCGAAGGCGTGCGATTTTGCCAGCTCCAGCGCCTTGGCCGCGTTGTCGCAAACGGTCGCTTCATGCCCGGCGAGGCGGAACGCACGCGACAACGAGGCAAGCGTGTTCGCTTCATCATCCACGATCAGGATGTCGGCTTTCGACGTCATGCATGCGCCTCGCTCGCAATGGGCAGGGCAGGCAGCTCAATGACGAACGTCGCGCCGCTGCCCCCACCCCGCTGCCCCCCACCCCGCTACTTTGGATGCTCTCTACCGTGATCGTTCCACGATGATCGGCGACAACGGACTGCACAATCGCCAGGCCAAGACCAGTGCCATGCTGTTTGGTCGTGTAATAGGGAGTAAATAACCGCCCGCACTCTTCCGGAGTAAGCCCGGTGCCGGTATCGGAGATTCTGATCTGGACGGCATCGCCTTTCCTTGTCGCAACCGCCGTCAGGATGCCGCCATCGGGCATGGCGTCAATTGCGTTCAGCATCAGGTTTGAAAGCGCCCGATGCAATAACTCACCATCCGCTGACACCATCAATGGATTCGGTGCGATCTGGGTCTTTAGCGTAATCGGCTGCTCCCGCTGATCGAGGGTGGGGGCAAATAACGCCAACACGCGTTGCATCACTTCGCGCACATCGAGGTTCGATTCCTGCGGTTTTGGCATCTTTGAGAAATCACTGAAACGGGCAACGATGGTCTTTAGATTCGCGATCTCCGCCATAAGAGTCGCCGTGCTCTCCTGAAAAATCTCGTCGCACTGCTCTGGCGGAAGATGCCGGGCACGCACCATATTTTCGACCGTGAGCTGGAGTGGGAAAAGTGGATTATTCAACTCATGGGCGAGCCGCCGGGCCAGTTCCCGCCATGCAGCCACACGTTCTGCCTGGACCAGGCGTTCCCGCTGCTCTACAAGCTGCGACGTCATGCGGTTAAAGCTATTGGCCAACACCCCGACCTCATCGTGAGAACCTACGCTGACTCGCGTCTCCCAACGTCCAAGCGCAACCTCGCCCGCGGCCCGGGCCAGCTGTTCAATCGGCCGTGATACCCGCGCAGCGATCCATAGACTGGCGGCGATGGCGAATAGAATGCCGCCGCCGGCAACTCCATAAGCGATCGCCTTGATGTGTTGCTGAACTTCAACCATGCCCCGTCGCGAGTTGGCGATGATCAGCACCGCCATCACGGCGCCATCCTCTGCCTTCAGGGGAATGGCCGTTACGTCGACGCTGTCCTCAAGATTTCCGGTGGGGTAGACGACCGCATCCGAATCCTCACCGCTCGCGCGCGATTGATTGATCAGCGCCTGGTAGGGTGATGCGTCGCCTACATTCCCCTTCACACCCACCAGGCCGTGAGGGTCGAAATCTGCGTTGAAGCTTCGATAGAGATAGATCTGCGTTCCTGCAAGGGCGGGCAGACTCTTAAGGAATTCGCGGTCCAGCCTGGTTCCACCGACCAGATATACAGTCTTTTCACCGCCGCGCACCGCGCGAACGGCAAACAATCCAATTTGCGAAGAACCATCCGGAAGGCCTTCTTCTTTGAGAAAAGGCATACGGTTCGCTCCGGTGACAGCCGCTTCCTTGTAGCCGAATCGTGCCGGCCATTGTGCTGAAGACACAATACTGCCGTCGGAGGACACAATTTCCAGGAAATCCAGTTGGTATTCCTGTGCAAGCGCTGCTGCACGGTTGAAATAGGGTGCAGGATCGCCTCCGTGCCCCAGATCGAATGCGATGCGCGTCAGCGGCTCGCTCCCGGCCATACGATCGAGCGCGAGAGCAACAGAATCAGCCCTTCGTTGGTATTCTCGTCGAAACTGGCCGACAAAATCTGCCGTTCGTTCTCTCCCAATCTTCTCGAATACACGGCGCACCCGTAGTGAAACCGTCCAGCCCACGGCGGCCACCGTGACCATGACAGTCACTGCAATCATTGCCAGCATCTTTTGCCGCAGATTCACTTTGCACCAGCGATCGAGACATCCGCAATCATCGGTGTGCCATCTGCGGTTAATCGCAAGTCCCGAACCCGCTCACTGAAGGCCAGCGCGCGAGGAAGATACAACAACGGGATGGCCTGGTATGTCTTGAGAAAATCGCGCTCTGCCTGGTAAAGTGCATCTGGATTGCCTGTCGCTTCCGGTATGTTCTGGCCGAAGTCTTCCAGCATTTCATCCAGGCCAGCTGCCGCATCTCCCGCCTCAAGGTGAATGCGCTTCAGCAGCAGGTCTGGAGTTGACTGGCTGGAAGCAGGCCTGACCTGCGCGTTCAATCCCGCCTCACGCAAGTTCAAGACGATGCGCTCCGCAACAAGCTGCATGCTTGCATCCGGATTGTCGATGCTGAGAACCAGGGGCGAGGTGCTCGCTCCAGCCCGATAGCTACGCGCACGGGTTGTATCGCGCTCCGTGGGAAAGAGAAATGCATACCCGGTGAGGTCAGCAGGCAGCAGGCTTCCCGTTGGTTCACCTTCTTTCTGAAAAATAACATTGAAGAGCGCACTCCGATCTACCGCGAGTGCGATCGCCTGTCGTAGCTGATCGTCGTGGAGAGCTCCTTTCGAAGAAGCCATGAGAACGAGCAGGTCGGTGGGGCGAGAGGCAAGAACCATCAAATGATCCTGCACCGCCTGATGAAGCAACTCAGCCGGAACCTCAACAATATCCGCGCGCCCCACACTCAGGTCCAGCCATTGGTCCCGCAGATTCCGCTTGCCCTCCACCTGAACCGTGTCTACAAAAGGCCGTCCTTGCCAGTAGTCGCTATTTGCAGCGAGAGACACCGCTCCATTCGTAACTTTGGTGACGCGAAATGGTCCGGTGCCGGACGGCTCTTCGCCATTGTGCTGGCGAGCAACCAGGTACATAGTGCGTGCAAGCTCGGCCGGCAACTGCGGCATGGCTGAATCGCCTACGAAGACGAGAGAATTGCCAACAACGGACAAGCCGGTCCACGGGCATTGCTTTGCGCAGGATTGTGATAGTGACAGTGCCACGGCCGCGGGTGTCAGAGCCGCTCCGTCGTGAAACCTTACCCCAGGACGCAGCCAGAACTGCCAACGATGATTGTCGTTTTGCGATTCCCATCGAATAGCCAACTCAGGCTGCACAACGCCTGAATCATCGAAGCGGGTCAGGCCGTCGAACACAAGCTTACGGGCCATGCCGTCAGGAACCCGCCACGGATCGCTTTGCGTTTCAATGCGCAGAGCACCGCCATAGCGCGAACGCGTGCGCGCGCCGGCACCGAGTGCAAAGCACATAAGGAGGCTGCTAATTACAAACGGCCGAAACATTGTAGGCTTCATATTGCACTGGTTGCTCCCTCCGGATCACTACCGTTGCCGTGGCGCCGTCATTGGCCGGCCACATGGCCATCACCGAACCATCCAAAGGCATCGGACCGCTCACCGGGATCGCCTCCCTTCCTGGGATTTCGTATGCTCTCACGCTGTCGGTTGGAGCAGCGCCCGCCCCCGATACAAGCAACAGCGAGCCCTCACCACACGTGGACTGGATACTTGCGATGTCGCTTCCCCAGTCTCTCGTGCCGCTGATCGTTTTCGGAACGCCCTTATCGTAGAGGACCACCTGGCCAGTGGTTTGGCTGAAGAGTGTTACTGTCCCCCCGGATCGTGGATATTCCGCGGCGCTATAGAACGGACCCGGCTCTGTACCGTAGCCCGGCGTCAGCACCCCGGTGAAATAATTCCGCGTGACGTTGTAAAAAGCTTTCTGGGAAGCGATCGGCCATGGGTCATCGCTGCCGGTGCAGGAAATTGCCAAACCTCCATTGCTCTCCGATCCGCCGCAGACGATCCCGGGAACGTACGCATCGAACAAGTGTCCTGAAGCGGCGCTTGTCCCCAGCACAATTCGTCCCCTTGTGTCGCGGGGCAGCGGTCGTGAATGCACGATGGCGAACGATTGATCCTTCACCCAGGCCCCCGCGTTCTGACGATAGGTGGTAACCCGCTCCGGCTCCAGGACAACCATCCGCCGCTCGTCGCCGGCTGAAACAAAATCCACATCCAGAATAGGCGTCTCCTGTGCCAGCAAAAACGTTTTGCGGATGGTGACGCCCGCACCCGATGACGGCGTCGCCGTTGCCGGGAGCTCGGTGCTCACCATAACGACTTTCACCTCCGTGCCTTCCTGCACCTCGGCGATCCACAATTCATGTTGCAAATTCTGTGAAAGCGTCACTCGGATGGCTGTCGGCGCTTCCGCGCTGCCCGGTGCAGTCACGCCGTAGGACTGCAGGTCGCGCTCCAGTGTCCGCCGGATTGCCGGAACCTGATCCGCGGGAATGGAAGATCGATTCCTGATGGTGAGCTTTGCCGGGCCAGGTCCGGCAATCGCGGCGATTTGCTTCGCAAGCTCATCCGCAGGGCTGTCCCAGCTATTCGAAGCACGCGCCGGGACAAGGAGGACCAGAACACATATCAACAGAAGTGGCGGTCTATGAGAGATCATTCGCTGCCGCGGATTATAACCTGCGACTTGCATCTGGACTTGCACCTGGACCCGCACCTGGGCACTCGTGAAGGGATAGGCTGCGCCGCGCAGCCCGGCCTCCGCTTCTCAATGCGAATGACCGCGGCCGCCATCCGCCCGAGGGTCTACAGTTTCTTTGACGGCCGCGTTCGCGTCAAAGCCCTTGAACACGTCGTTAGCAAAGAAGAACTTGCCATCTCCGGGGACCATCATCACCTGAATCTTGTCTGAAAGGCGCTCAGCAATGATCTTGTTGATCAGCAGGGGCGCCTGGTTCAACAGCCTGGCCTCGCCCTGCATGCGGTCAGCATCCGCCGCAGCTGTCACGCGAATCCGATTCGCTTCCGCATCGGCCAACAGGTTGCGGCGCTGGAACTCTGCCTTGCTATCGATCACTTTAGCTTCACCCTCCGCTTCCGCATTCTTGATGGTGGCTTCTTTGCGCGCTTGCGCCTCGAGCCGTGATTGCTCGATCTGTTTCTCTTTGAGCGGCAGCGTAAACTGCATGGCATCCGCCTCCCCCTTCGCTTCCATCACCCTGGCTTTTGCATTGCCTTCCGCTTGCTTGACCTTCCGCGCCGCATCCGCCTCCGCTTCGAGTTCAGCAATGCGTACCTGTTTCTGCTTGATGTCGGTTTGTACCGTGAGCTGGTCGTCCTGTTGTTCTTTCAACAACAGGTCTTCCAGACCCTTCGCATACTCCGGCGGCAATTGAATGTTGCGCAGCATCACCTCTTCCACGATCACTCCATCGGTGCCGAGGTTTTTCGTGATGACGGTGGCGGCGCGTCGGCGCACCTCTTCCCGCCTGGTGCTGAAGATCTCGCGTACGGTGTAATTCGGCGCAAGCTCGCGCCACGCGCTGGCCACGACCGGCGGAACAATTTCAGACTCGACCGGCTGCGGAAGGTGCAACTGGATGTAATCAAGCTTGCGCGGATCGAGGCGGTATCGCACAGTGATTGCCAGCCGCAGGCTGAGCCCTTCCTTCGACTGCACATCCAGGCTGTCCGGCCGCGATGCGACTTTGGTCCGGGCGCCCTCCTCCACCCCAGTGGTGAACAACGTATCGCGCAGATCAAAAGTCTGCAGCTGTTCGACGAGCGGGGTCACAAAGTGGACACCGGAGTAGAGCGTGCCCGGCAAGGTGCCACGCGTCTGGCTTACGCGAACGCCGCCCATACCGCTCGGCACAACCATAATGCTGTTGGCGATCAGCAGGGAAACGCATCCGATTGCGATCATGCCGAGAAAAAGCCGCCAACGGAACGGCCGTCGCTCCGGCCCTCCAGCTTCGAGCCCAACCGGGCCGGCCGCACCCTCCAGGCCGCGTGCCAGGTGGCGGCGGAACTGGATCACCAGCCAGAGATCGTATCCCATCATTATCAAGGTGGCAGCGATCGACGACACTGCAACCAGCATCAGTATGTATTTCAAGGCAAGCATGTGCGTTCTCCCTTTTCTTCTGCCGCCGGGCCGGGTTTCTTACCGGCGTCCGGCCGCGGAGGGATGAGCCGTACCAGCCCTCCGAACAGCAACTCTTCACACAACAGCCCGCAGGCCACTGTCAGCACCACCGCCGCTATCGCGCTCAATGCCTCGGCAAATAGCTCCACCTTGCACCTCCCTCTCGATTGCTTACTGACCAGAAGCGGAATGGACCACAGCCGCAGGCGAAGCGGTCCGCAGCGCCGCAGCATCGGATGTGCCGAAGACTTGGGCCGTCAGGTCGTCCCGCTCGCTAAGAATCAGTACTGTGTCACCCACTCTCGTGTGCGAAAACAGTTCTTCGAGATCGGGCCGCGCCATGCGAATGCAGCCGTGCGATGCGGCCTTGCCGATCGATTTTGGAGCGTTGGTTCCATGAATGCCGTAGCCCTTTTCGCTTAAACCGATCCAGCGGGTTCCCAGCGGATTGTGCGGGCCCGGCGGCACAACCAGGTTCGGGCGGTAATAAGTGGGGTCGGTAACCCGATCAACGATAAGAAAGCTGCCGGCAGGACTCGGAGTCGAGTGCTTGCCCACGGCGATCGGGTAAATCTTCTTCACCGCGCCGTTTTCAACGACTGCCAGCTTGCGATCGGCAATGCTGATCAGAAGCGTGCGTCTGGGCTGCGTTTGTGCGTAAGAGGAGGCATTCACCAGCAGAAAGATGGTCAGGAACCACCCTGCGGAAGAATTTCGTATGTGTAGTCTCTTGGTCATTGTTCACCACGCTCAACTGCATGCGCGATGACACAATGCACAACAAAGCCCGTTCCAGAGACATTGATAATAAACAGCTTAGTGCCGAAGAAAAGGGATGGAGGGCGTGTCCCGAATGACACAGTGTGTTAGCTGTGACACAAGACAGCTGCTACCATTTTGCAATGTCCACAGCACAAACTTGGGATCCGGCGTCTTATGCGCGAAACGCGAGGTTCGTATCCGATTTAGGCTCCCCCGTCATGGATCTGCTTGCGCCTAAGCCCGGCGAAAGGATCCTCGATCTTGGTTGTGGAGACGGCGTACTCACGAAAAAACTGGCGGATCGGGGTTGTGAAGTGATCGCGGTCGATTCGAGCGTTCAGCAGGTCGAAGCCGCGCGGAAGCTCGGCTTGAACGCCTCCGTGCTCAGTGGCGAACACCTGCCGTACAGCGAGGAATTCGACGCCGTGTTCAGCAATGCCGTCCTGCACTGGATTAAGCGTGCTGATGTGATGCTTGCTGGGGTGTATCGCTCTTTGAAACCAGGAGGCCGGTTTGTTGCGGAATGTGGAGGCCACGGTTGCATTCACAAGATCCGGACTGCTCTGGTTGCGGCGTTGGACCGGCGTGGGTTTGATGGCGAGGCTCGCGTTCCCTGGTATTTCCCCACACCCGGCGACTATGCCACCAGGCTGGAACGTGTGGGATTTCGCGTCGATAGCATTGCGCTGATCCCGCGTCCGACTCCGTTACCTGGCGACATCGTTGGCTACCTGGAAACGTTCGCTCTCAACTTTTTTCAAGGATTCTCTGACGACGCGCGCAACGACTATCTGCAGGAAGTTCGGACGGTCCTGGAACCGCAACTCCGCGATGCCGAAGGATGCTGGGTGGCTGACTATGTGAGATTGCGATTCGCGGCTACCAGACCATCCATGTAAAAGAGAACGGCTGGCAGGTTCGCCAGCCGTTCTCGTCAAACAGACTCAATATTTACCGGTGTCCACCACCGCCGTGGCCACCGCCGCCGCCGTGGAATCCGCCGCCACCACCACCGCCGTGGAATCCGCCACCGCCACCGCCGAAGCTAGGGCCGCCATGGAAGCCGCCGCCGCCACCGCCGTGGAATCCGCCACCGCCACTGCCGAAGCTAGGACCACCGTGGAACCCGCCGCCGGCATTACCGCCATGGAAGCTACTGGGGCTGCCGCCTGCGAATCCGTGGTTCCCGCCGGCATAACCGGCTGGGCCGTGATTAAAGCTGTTTCCAGCTCGGGCGTATCCAACGCCGCCATGATAGCCGTTGTTGTATCCGGGGTGCCCGTAGTATCCGCTGCGGCCATAGTAGCCGCCGCGACCATAGTAGCCACCGCGACCATAGTAGCCACCGCGACCGTAGTAACCGCGACCCCAATAACCGTGGTACCAGGGACCGGCGCCAATAAATATGCCACTGACGAACCAGCTCGGTCCGTAGTAGCCATAGGGTGCGCAGGTGTAAGGATAATAAGGATAGTAGCCCCAGGAGCAGACCGGAGCAGGGTAGTCGTAACCGTAATCTCCGTATCCATCACCGATGCCGATGCCCACACCAATCTGGGCGTTAGCCGGAGTAGACATCAACGCTGCGGGAATCAGCGCGCCGAGCAGCAGAAAATATCTGAGAAACTTCATTTGGTACCTCCGCGCCAAGGCATCCTGCACGCATAACCAACCGCTTTGGCGATACTGCGAACACCCTTGGTTATCTTCGGGTGCCTAATACATACAACAACGTTCCGCGAAGAAAGTTGCGCTTGTCTTGTGGGGTTGGCAAGCGGATTGCTTTCCCCTGGCCAATCCCCACAGTGGCTACATATTAGATGCCCCACTACACGAACGGGAAGCGCTACCTGGCGGCTGATACAGTAGGGGGAAGTGAGTGCCACCACGCTTCCTCCCCCAGCTATGTTTGCCAAAGCGCAACGTGTTCATTTCATTGGAATTGGCGGCATCGGAATGAGCGGGATTGCTGAAATCCTGCTAAACCTCGGCTACGCCGTTTCCGGCTCCGATCTGCGCCAATCCAGCATTACCGACCGCCTGGTGGGCCTGGGCGCGACCGTCTTTGAGGGACACGCCGCCGCGAATGTGGTGGGCTCGGGGGTCGTGGTCACCAGCTCCGCGGTCAATGAGCAGAACCCGGAAGTGATCGAGGCACGGCAGCGCAAAGTCCCGGTCATCCAGCGGGCGGAAATGCTGGCGGAGCTCATGCGGCTCAAATATGGCATCGCGGTCGCGGGCATGCATGGCAAGACCACCACCACATCCATGATTGCCACCGTGCTGGCTGCTGGTGGGCTCGACCCAACCGTGGTGGTCGGCGGCCGGGTGGATGCATTGGGTTCCAATGCCCGCCTGGGGAAGTCGCAGTACCTGGTCGCCGAGGCGGATGAGAGCGACCGCTCGTTTCTCAAGCTGTCCCCTATCCTCTCTGTGGTGACCAACCTGGATCGCGAACACATGGATTGTTATCGCGACATGGAAGACGTGGAGTCAGCGTTCCTCGAATTTATGGAGCGGGTCCCGTTTTACGGAGCCTGCACGGCGTGCATCGACAATCCTCAGCTTGCCGCTTTACTGCCGCGAGTCCGCAGGCGGGTGTTCACCTATGGCATGTCTCCGTCGGCCGATTATGTGCTGCGTATGCTGCCTCCTGCGGAAGGGGTACGCTCCCGATTTGAGGTGGCGGCCGACGGCCTGGTGCTGGGCCCCTTTTCTCTCAACGTACCCGGCCGGCACAATGTGTTGAACGCAACCGCCGCGGTGGCGATTGGTACCCAGCTGGAGGTTGGGTCAGAACACATCGCGCAGGCGCTGCGCGACTTTCGCGGAGTGGATCGACGCTTTCAACTAAAAGGGTGTGCTCGCGGCGTGAACGTGGTCGACGATTACGGCCACCACCCTACCGAAATTCGCGCCACGCTGAACGCCGCACGGGAGTCGGGCTATCACCGGGTCCACGTGATCTTTCAGCCTCATCGCTACACCCGGACTCGCGACCTGATGGCCGAGTTCGCGACCGCTTTCGACGAGGCCGATACAGTCCAGGTGCTGGACATTTATGCCGCCAGCGAAGACCCCATCGCCGGGGTCGATTCGAAAGTCCTGGTCAAGGCTATTGGCCGCAAAGAAGTCCAGTACGCGTCGTCCTTCGAAGAAGCAATCAGACGAACCGTAGCCCAGGCCACTGAAGGTGACGTTATCGTTACGCTGGGCGCGGGAAGCGTTTCGCAGGCAGCTGCCATGGTGCTTGAGGCACTGGCGAAAGCCTGACGGGCCCCCTTTTATTCCTGTCGCCCAGGCTGACTCTCCCTTTGCACACCCAACCAGATGTTTTTCGACCCCTCCACAAAACCGTCATCCTGAGCGAAGCGCCTCGCAGATCTGTCGCATAACGAAGGGTTTATAGCGCGCAGTCGAAGGACCTCGGCGATGCTTGTTGGCAGATGCTGTTCGGAGCTTTCCGGCAACAGACATAGGAGGAAAATTTAAAAATCACAAGCTCCGAACGAGGTGAGGGATCTGCGTTTTCCAGGAGACGTCTGCGGAACTGCAGATCCCTCACTTCGACGGGATGACAAAAAGGAAAGCGCAACCGCTCATCTAGAGTGGTGGCTGAACCGAGACATTCTGCTTCCCTGGCGGTAAAGCCTCGCCGCAGCGCCGCCCTTAAAGACCCGCGTACCAATCGTAGCCGAGCTTGGTCCAATAGTCGTCAGGCTGTTGGTCGGTGTAGGCGATGAGGCCGATCCGCTTGATCTGCTTATATCCGTACTTGGTGGGCGCGTGCAGCCGCAGCGGAGCTCCATGATATTGGGTCAGGGGGCTGCCGCCGATCTCCGTCACCAGCAAGGTCTGTGGGTGTAGGCAAACGTTCAAATCGTAACCGACATAGTAGTCGCCGTTGGGCGTCTCCATGTAAACGTAGCGGGGAAGGCGGCCATCGGGGAGTTTTTCCGGCGGATACGCCGCGACCAGGTCCGCCATACGCACTCCGCTCCAGTGAACGATCTGGCTCCATCCCTCAATGCATTTGAATTGCGTGACCAGGTCATGCTTCGGCAGCTTAAGAATATGACCCATGGTCAGCAGCAGGCCGGGCGTGCCGGGACTCAGCGTGGACCGGCTTTCGCCCGCTTCTTCCTGCCCGCGCGGCATCCGTCCGGCGCGCTCCTGCCGTACCTTTTCCCCGGCTACCATCGATGCGGGCGCCATTTTCTCCGCAGTGTCTGCGCTGGGAGCCACCTTGGTGTCGTGGCCCTGGTCTTCGTGGGTCTTCACGTCGGCGTACTGGTAGTCCCAGGCCGTCACGTCCGGAACATATTCCGGATAACTTTTTGCGTTGGCCACGCCAACCATCTGCAATCGCCAACTCTCCGGGACCAGGGCCTGCTTGAGCCCGTAGACTCCGTTCACGCGCAAATCCTCGGCGCGATGGAGCGGGTAGGTCGGAGCCAGGGCGCGCTCGTCGAAGACGGCGCGCGAAAGCCGGGCATTGGCCTGGAAAACTCTGCGAAAAGGCTTCGGCTGCATGCTCAGCCGCTCGGCGCTATCGATCCACTCGTAGACGCCCCATCCTGCGGCCGCGGCTACGGCGGCGATGGCGAAGCTGCGGCGAGTATGTTTGCGGCTTTCCTGAAGAACAGCCTCGTCGGCTGCTTTCCGCGCCTCAGTCTCTTTGTCGTTGAGATCGCTCATCCCCAACTCTTTCTTTCCGCCTCGAGGGACGGCTCCTGAACCGGTTTCACTTCCCATCCACTCACCATGCTGCGGAAATTGTTCCAGCCGGCCAGCACCACCTGGGTCACATGAACGAGGAAGAACCCGCAGAAGCCGAGGGTCAGCAGAAAATGCTCCCACCTGGCCATTTCATAGCCACCCAGCAAGGTCGTCATCCAATGCAACTGCGTGGGCTTGTAGATAGCCAGCCCGGTCATGAGACTCCCAAGCCCCATAAAAATTACTGATGTGTACGCAATTTTTTGAGCGCCGTTGTACTTGGTCTGGGGCGGCAGGTAATTGCTCAGGTGCAGGTCCTTTAACGTCACCTGGATTGCTTGTTTGAGGCTCTGCCGGTCCGGAACCACAAAGCGCCATTCTCCGGAGAAGATGGTAAAGAGGACATAGAGAAAGCCATTGATGGCGAAGATCCATGCGAAAAAGAAGTGGAACCCCAGGCCCTTGGTCACGTGATAGGGCGCATCCATCGCCTTCCAGAACCAGTCGGGAAAGAATCGGACGACCGTGAAAGATCCGATGCCAAGCCGGTAAACCGCGTGAGGATGTTTGTAGGCGTTGTCCGAGTCGTTCCAATAGATGAGCAGGCCGCTCCAGATCATGGTGAAGAGCACCGGGAAATTGACCCAATGCATCCAGCGGATGGCGAGCGGATGTTTCTTATCGAGACGGATGCTTGCGGAAACCGGCGGACGTGGGATTTCTTCCGGAAGCGGCGCCGCAACGACTGGCTCTTCTGCTGTCGCATCGCCGGGTTCAGATGGCGTCACCAGGGCGGGGTCTTCGGCTCCGGGAGCCGGCTGTTTGCGCGAAGGCATCGGTTGGCTGTTCATTTCTTCTTCCATCATGACCTTTGCCCCCGATATCAGCATCTCCCCTTCCGAAACTCCGTGGCAAGGCCCGTTTTCGGGAGCACGGGCACAACGATAGCCCAGAGGTTCGTAAGAGAGGAGCACATTTAAGATTCAGGGAAGGGAAGGAGGTTACAAGTGCGCGCTCCTATATTTCAGATCGACGCCTTCACCACCCGGCGGTTCGCGGGAAATCCCGCGGCAGTGATGCCCCTGGAAGCCTTCCCGGCGGATGCAACCTTGCAAGCCATTGCCGCTGAGAACAACCTGGCCGAGACTGCATTTCTGGTGCCGGACGGCGAAGATTATCGCCTGCGCTGGTTTACCCCCGCGACGGAGGTTCCCCTTTGCGGCCACGCGACCCTGGCCAGCGCGGCCGTGGTCATGGAGCGGCTTGAGCCGAAGCGCACCTCGGTGGTCTTTCACTCCGCCAGCGGGCCGCTCACGGTAAATCGCATCGGCGCGGGTTACGTGATGGACTTTCCCGCCCGGCCCTCGGAGCGAATTGCGTCGCCGCCCGGTCTGGTTGAGGCGCTGGGCGCGGAGCCGCGCGAAGTCTTCGGCAACGCCTTCAATTACCTGGCGATTTTCGATAGCCCGCAGGTGTTGCGTGGGCTCTCTCCTGACATGCCGGCCGTGGCGCGTTTGGATCGCCCGGGTGTGATCGTGACTGCGCCTGGGAAAGAAAATGGAGAAGAAAATGGAGAAGGGAATTACGACTTCTTCAGCCGCTACTTTGCGCCCGCCAAGGGCATACCTGAGGATCCCGTCACCGGGGCGGCTCATTGCATGTTGACCCCTTACTGGGCCCATCGGCTGGGCAAGACCTCGTTCCGCGCCTTCCAGTGTTCTCGCCGTGGCGGAGAAGTCCTGTGCCGCCTACGCGGCGAACGGGTCGAACTCGAAGGTTCGTGCGTGTTCTACCTCGAAGGCAAAGTCGAAATCTGATTGCGCTGCGCTACTGGTCTTGAAGTGAATAACTTGTTGCAAATGAGTCAAGTTTTTGCGAACGGCCACACTACACCGTTCCGCGCCGCGCAGTCACACGCGTAGCGAGGGATCGTCGTTGGACGGGAAAGAGACTCCGGTGGTCTGCGTAACGGCGGTTGCCCGTTAGGGCCAGCTCCCAATCAAGTGGAAGGCTGAACAAAGATGGTCGTGCTATTTGCGACGTGATAGGCCGTGGGTGATTTGAAGAACCGCCGGTTTCAGTCCCGCGTGCTGTCTGCGATACATCATAGCAACGCTACGGTCCAGGAGTGGAACTTCCGAGCCTCGCTGGTGTAGTGCGTCACACAGATGGTCCTTTATCTCACGGAAAGACCCTGTGTCGGCTCTTTAGCTGGTAAGCCGTGCTTTTCGAGCTCCATCGCGCCGAGTCCCGTTAGGGACGACCGATAGTAGCCCAGGATGGAGTGCGCAGCACGGAATCCTGGGTACCTATAGCAAAATGATCAAGCCCCGTAGGGGCGGCACACATTCTTGAGGGACGTCAGTCCGGATCCGAACAAATGCAGCAGCTGACATCCGCCTCTATTTAATGACTCACTGCACTAGCTCCCCGCCATGTGCAGTTTCACCTCGTTCACCGGGATGGTGAAAGTCTGCAGCGGTACCAACGTAGCGGTTGGTTCTCGCACCGTGCTCACCGCCTTGAACTCGCAGGTCAGCAGCGACGGCGTGATCGTGAGCACAGCGTAGCCATGGGTAGAAGAGTCCCAATACTTGATGTGCGGGTTGGCTGCGCGAATGACGGGATTCAGCAGGTTGGGGGGAATTCCCATCTGTTTCGCGGGGATGGGGGCGCTCGGCAGGTCGACGGCCGACTCAATCTCTTCCGCAAGATTTGCGGACGAAATAGAACCAACCATCAACTCAATCCCCACCGGACTCTGGAAGGGATTGTCGAAGTCCCGCTTGAGGTAGCCCGCCAGGAAAGTGTGCAGATCGCCGGTGATGGCAACGAAGTTTTTCACTCGCGCGCTATGCACCGTGTTGAAAATCACGTTGCGCTCTTGCTGGTATCCATCCCACTGATCGAGATCGATGTAAACCAGGGCAAACTTCAGCTGCATCAGCATGACTTCGTTAGCCCAGATTTTCCAGGTGGCCGCCGAGCCGGTCAGCTGATCCAAAAACCATTGCCGCTGGGTCAGACCGAGCATAGTGCGGTTGCGATCTCCCAAATCCCCGCAACCCACCGAGAAATAACGCTCGCCGACGCTATTGCTGCCGCAGGGAGGGCCGTCCCGATAGAGACGTTCATCGGTGACCACCAGGTCCATGAGGGTGCCGAAGCTGAACTTGCGATAAACCTGGATTGATTGTTCCCAGGTCTGGGTTGGATCGAAGGCCACATCCGCTAGTCCGTACTCGCTCCACGCCTGGTTCGCCGCCTGCCGCAGCGCGGGTTGCGGAGTGGCGGCAGTGTTTGGGTCCGTGTTGTTGTCGGGATGAAAATCCTGATGGCAGTCATTGGCGAATTCGTGGTCGTCCCACAACTGGATAAAGGCAAAGTTTTCATGCACGGCCGACGACGTCAGCATGACCCTGGCCCGGCTGGCCCGGATGCGGCTGCTGACCGGCGATCGGGCCGGCGCCGAGGAGGCACTCAACGAGGCGCAGGACGTGGCGCAGCAGTTCAACCAGCCGGCTCAGGCCGCCGTCGTCGAGGTCGGCTTCGCCAACCTGGCGCGCACCGACGGTGACCTGGTCGAGGCCGAGCGGCGACTGCGCTCGGTCGCGCCCGAGGGCATGCAGTTCGGCGGCGGTCTGCTCCAGCTGCGCGCGATGGTCTTCTCGTTGCTGGCCCTGGTCGTCGTCGAGACCGGCCGGCTCGACGAGGGCCGCGAGCTGCTGACGACCGCCCTCGCCTTCGCGCTGCGCAGCCGCGACGTGCCCGGTCATGGGCGATGTCGTAACCCATTGGGCCGCATTGGCTTTGGCCGAGGGCGACGGCGCCGAGAGCGGCCCGCATCCTCGGCCTGTCCGCGGCCGTGCGGGGCCTTCCCTTCCCGCCGACGCGGCGAGTCGGCCGACCTGGCCACGAAGGTGCAGGCCGAGATCGGCGCCGGACGCCTACACCGCGGCGTACGACGCAGGTGCGTCCATGGACCGCGATGCGGCCATGGACGACCTGGTCGAGTGGGCCGGGACGACCCGCGACGAGCTCGAGACGCTGGTCGCGCTCTAGTGCTGACGGCGCCGGCCCGGCTCACGTCCGGCGGTACTTCGCGACGGCCAGCGGGGCGAAGACCACCACGATGCCGACCATCCAGATCAGGCTGTAGAGCAGGTCGGCGCCGGGGTTGATGCCCGACATCAGGTCGCGGGTCGCGTTGATCAGGTGGGTGACCGGGTTGATGTGCACCCAGGTCTGCAGCCAGCCGGGCAGGGTCGAGGTGTGCACGAAGGCGTTGCTGCCGAAGGTCAGCGGGAACATCACCGGGAAGACGAACCCCTGCACCTGCTGCGGCTTCTTCACGTAGAGCGCGACCAGCGCGATGATCCAGCAGAGCGCGAAGGCGAAGCCCAGGACGAGCACTGAGGCAGCCAGGACGCCGGCGGGTCCGCCGGCCGGGCGGTAGCCCAGGATCATCCCGAAGCCGAGGACCACCACGACCGTGACGACGTAACGGATGATGTCGGCCACGATCGCGCCGAAGAGCGGCGCCCAGCGGGCGATCGGCAAGCGTGCGGAACCGGTCGAAGATGCCCTTGGTGATGTCGTCGGCCAGCCCGACGCCGGTGCCGGCGCTGGCGAAGACGACGGTCTGCACCAGGATGCCGGGCAGCAGGAACTGCAGGTAGGCGTGCTGGTTGCCGGAGATCGCGCCGCCGAAGAGGTAGACGAACAGCACGATGAAGATGATCGGCTGCAAGGTCAGGTCGAGCAGGCTCTCCGGGGATCGCTTGATCCGCATCAGGTTTCGCCAGGTGATGGTGAACCCATGGCGCAGACCGGCGGCCGGCGAGATCCGTCCGGTACGGCGAGCGTCCGAGCTGGTGGTCGAGCTCGGAGTCAGGGTGGTGGTGCTCATGACTGCTCCTTCTGGGAGTCTGGGTCAGCGTCTGAGGGGCGGCCGAGGTCGTCGGCCAGGTCGGTTGCACCGTCTTCGGCGCGGTGACCGGTGATGGTCAGGAAGACCTCGTCCAGGCTGGGCCGGCCGAGCTCGAGCTCGAGCACGGCGATGCCGGCCGATGACGAGCGCAGCCACGACGGCGGGGAGCATCAACTCGTCCTCCACGGGGGCAATCGCGCTCGGGCTGACCTGCAGCAGCTGCGGCTCGGAGTGGGTGACGTCGCGCAGGATGGTCACGACCGCGGGCAACAGCTCGGGGTCGACCGGCCGCACGGTCAGGGTCTGGCCGCCGACCCGCGACTTCAAGCGCGTCGGGGGTGCCGGAGGCGATGACCCGGCCCTTGTCGAGGACGACGATCTCGCCGGCCAGCTGCTCGGCCTCGTCGAGGTACTGGGTGGTCAGCAGCACCGTGACGCCGTCGGCGACCCGGGCGTGCACGACGTCCCAGACCTCTTGCCGCGCACGGGGATCCAGCCCGGTGGTCGGCTCGTCGAGGAACAGCACCTCCGGGTTGCCGATCAGGCTGACCGCGAGGTCGAGCCGGCGACGCATGCCGCCGGAGTAGTTCTTGGCGACCTTCTTGGCCGCGTCGGTCAGGCTGAACTGCTCCAGCAGCTCGTAGGCCTTGGCCTTGGCCTGGGCCCGAGGGATCTCGAGCAGGCGGCCGATCAGCATCAGGTTCTCGATGCCGGAGAGCTCCTCGTCGACGGTGGCGTACTGGCCGGTCAGGCCGATCACGCGGCGTACGGCGTCCGGGCTCGCGGACGACATCGAAACCGCTGACCGTCGCGTGCCCGGCGTCGGGCTTGATCAGGGTCGACAGGATGCGCACCGCGGTCGTCTTGCCGGCGCCGTTGGGGCCGAGCAGACCGAGGACGGTGCCGCGCGGGACGACCAGGTCGATCCCGTCGAGCGCGCGAGTGGTGCCGAGGGTCTTGGTGAGTCCCTCGGCGATGATCGCGTGGTCGGACCCGCCCGGACGCGCGGGTCCGGTCTGGTCGTTCGGCGCGATGGTGGTCATGGTCATTGCACTCCTCCTTGTGGGTGTCTCCACCATCAAGGAGGGCGCTGTCACGCCGCGCACACGCCGCTGTCAGCCCCTGTCAGGCCCTGTCAGCCGCTGTCAGAGCAGGCCGGAGAGCAGGCTGGGCTGACTCGAGGTCGAGCAGCCACCGCTTGCGCTCGACGCCGCCGCCGAAGCCGGTCAGGCTGCCGTCGGCGCCGATCACCCGATGGCACGGGACCACGATCGAGAGCGGGTTGGCGCCGTTGGCCAGGCCGACCGCCCGCGAGGCCAGCGGGCCCTTGCCGATCGCCGCGGCCAGCTCGCCGTAGGACCAGGTCTGTGCCGTAGGGGATGGTCCGCAGGCCGGCCCAGACCCGCAGCTGGAAGTCGGTGCCGACCGGGCCGAGCGGCAGGTCGAACTCGCGCCGCTCGCCCGCGAAGTACTCCCCCAGCTGGCGCGCCGTCTCGACCAGCACCGGGTCGTCGTCGTCGCGGACTCCGCCCTGGCGCGGCCCATCGCGTCGATGAAGCTCGGCTGCGGACTTGCCCTTGTGCGGGCTGAACCAGACGCCACTCAGCGCACCGTCGCGCGTCGCCAGCAGCAGGTCGTCGACCGGGCTGTCGATCACGGTCCAGCGCAGGGCGACCTCGGGCCGAGCTCGGCATGCGCCAGTCCGCCCGGCGCCGTCCGACAGTCAGTCCGGCAGGCGGCGGCGCGGCTCTCCAGCAGGTCGGTCCACAGGTGCATCAGGGCCAGGCTCCGGTGCGGCGACCAGGCCGCGGCGGGCATCGCCACGGACCGCGGCGTCACCGGGCAGACCGTGCGCCTCGAACGCCCGGCGTACCGCCGAGGTCGGTCGGCAGGAAGACGTCGGGGTCGCGGGCCGCACGCAACGCCAGGTAGGCCGCGGTCCACGGGCCGACGCCGGGCAGCGCCAGCAGGTCGGCCGCGTGCTCCGGCTGGCCGTCGGCGAGCGCCTCGCCCTGGTCGAGCAGCGACCTGCGCCACCGCGACGATCGCAGCGACCTCGGGCCCGCGGCATCGGCAGCGTCGACCGGGTCGGCCGGTCGCGAGCGCTGCGGCGGTCGGGAAGCTGTGGGTGAGCCCGACGCACGCCAGGGCCGGAGGCAGCGGATCCCCGTGTGCGGCAACGACTCTGGCCGTCACCGTCCGAGCGCCGGCCAACGAGATCTGCTGGCCGATGATGGTCCGGAACAGCGTCTCGACGTGGTCGACGCTGCCCGGCGTACGCAGGCCGGGCCGGGCCGCGACGAGCGGCGCGAGCAACGGGTCAGCGCGCAGCCGCCCGAGCCGGCCGCCGGGTCGCCGTCCAGGTCGAGCAGGTGGGCCAGCTGGGCCAGCGCGACCGGCCTGGTCGACGCTGGAGTCGGCCAGCCGCAGCTCGACGTCGTACCCGCCGTCGGCGCCGGAGTGAGCCGGACCGTCCCGGGGCCGCCCGGCAGCCGGAGCACCCGCGCGTACGGCCGTGGCCGTCCCAGGACTCGACGCCGGCGACGGCGTGCAGGCCGAGGAACCAGAGCAGCCGGTTCGCGTCGTACGGCGGGTGGGCGGCTACCGGAGCCCTAGAGGGATCGGATCACCCCGGACGGGCCCATGACGATGGTCGGCAGCGCGTCGGCGGCGTCGAGCCAGCGCAGCAGCCAGACTGCATGCGTGGCCAGGCTCGTGTTGGCGCAGCCCAGCGTGTAGCCGTGCGCCCCGGTCGTCGCCGTAGCAGTGCAGGAAGATCGCGCTGCCGCAGGCGGATGTTGGCCGGCTGCGATGCGACGTACTGCCCGTCGCTCTGCCGGTGGATGCCGCCGGCCAGGTTGAAGTCGATGCACGCGACGTACTCGGTAGGCCGGCATCGTGTAGTAGAGCGCCTCGGACTGGCTGGTCCGCCACGTCGCGGTCGAGGGGCGGCTGGGCTGGAAGATGTTGTAGGTCTTGGGGTCCCGCTGGTCTCCGGCCCAGTAGTAGCTGG
Source organism: uncultured Acidobacteriaceae bacterium (assembly GCA_963850235.1). GTDB lineage: Bacteria > Acidobacteriota > Terriglobia > Terriglobales > Acidobacteriaceae > PALSA-350. The sequence continues at coordinate 163,581 of CAWKKM010000003.1, forward strand.
GCTGCAGGACGCGCGTAGGGGAGTGCCGCTGCCGGGGTTGCTGTAGCGCCCGAAGGCCCTGTGGATCCGGTAGATCCCGGCCGGGGTCTTGTGGTCGCCCTGGATCCGCTCGCTGCCGAGGACCCAGCCGTTGAGCCCGATGTTGGCGTTGGACGGCGCCATGACCTGGTGCCAGATGTCGGCGCCGTCCTTCTCCCAGGCCTCGATGGTGCCGTGGATCGCCGTCCAGGACGGGGTCATCACGGCCACGACCTGGCGTCGCGCTGCCGATGTTCGGCAGGTCCATCGGCAGCGTGTCGCAGCAGCGGCCCGACCGGCGGGCTGGACCACACGTTGCCGGGGCCGGTGCCCGCCGCGGCGCGGCCCGGTCCGAGCACTCCGGCACCGACGGCCGCCAGTCCGGCGGCGCCCCCCGCGGCCAGCAGGGAGCGGCGGCTGAGGCGGCCCGGGGTCGGACGGACTGTTGTCAGGCGTCATCACTCTTGTGTACGCCAAAGCCCCCGCCGGCGCTATGACCGACGGGGGCTTGTGGTGTTAACCAAGGGCGTTTACCGCCCGGGAAGTCACCAGCTCAGAGCGGGCGGACCTGGTCGGCCTGCATGCCCTTCGGGCCCTGGGTGACCTCGAACTCCACGCGCTGGTTCTCCTCCAGCGACCGGTAACCGGACGACTGGATTGCGGAGTAGTGCACGAAGACGTCCGGGCCGCCACCCTCAGGGGCGATGAAGCCGAAGCCCTTCTCGCTGTTGAACCATTTGACAGTTCCCGTGGCCATGGGGATCTCCACTCGTGTTCAGGCCGGTCGGCATCCGCACCTCGCGGGTACCGGGCTGCCGCCGCCCTCCCAGAGGGAGATCTTCAGACACTGCTGAGCGTCCGCGAATTACACTCCGCGGACGCTCATGACGTGCGAGGAACTGCAACTGCAACCGCGAAAACGCTACCAGCCTGACCATCACATTGGGAACAGATCGAAACCGCCCGGCAACCGGCAGGATGAGCCCATGACCTTGGACCCCTTCGCCGACCCGGACCGACCGATCCGGTGGGGCATCCTCGGCACCGGCTGGATCGCCTCCGAGTTCGCCGGCGACCTCGCAGCTCCTCGACGACGCCGAGCTCGTCGCCGTCGGCTCGCGGAGCCAGCAGAGCGCCGACGCCTTCGGCCGCCGGTTCGAGGTGCCGAGCGTGCTACCCGACGTACGCCGAGCTGGTGGCCGATCCCGACGTCGACGCGGTCTACGTCGCCTCTCCGCACCCGATGCACGTCGCCGACGCGCTGCTCGCGATCGAGGCGGGCAAGGCGGTGCTCTGCGAGAAGCCGTTCACCCTCAACGCCGCCCAGGCGCGCGAGGTCGTCGCCGCGGCGCGGCGCGCGGGACCTTCCTGATGGAGGCGATGTGGACGCGGTTCCTGCCGCACATGGTCCGGATCCGCTCGCTGCTCGCTGACGGCGCGCTCGGTCAGGTGCGTGCGGTGTACGCCGACCACGGGCAGCGGTTCGACTTCGACCCGACGTCGCGCGGGTTCGCGCCGGAGCTCGGCGGCGGGGCGTTGCTCGACCTCGGCGTCTATCCGGTGTCGTTGGCCTCCATGGTGCTCGGCGACCCGTCCGGCATCGTCGCCATCAGCGAGCCGACGTCGACCGGAGTGGACTTCGCAGACCTCGATGCTGTTGCGCCACCCGGACGGCGCTCAGGCCGTGCTGACCTGCACGATGGAGGCCGCCTCGCCGGTCGCCGCCGTGATCGTCGGCACCGAAGCCCGGATCGAGATCGACACGACGTGGTACGCCCCGACGACGTTCCGGGTGATCACGACGCGCCGGTGAGGTGACCGAGTACGCCGAGCCCTGCGCGGGTCGTGGCATGCAGCACGAGGCGGCCGAGGTCGGACGCTGCCTGCGCGCCGGGCTGGTCGAGAGTCCGGACCTGCCGTTGGCCGAGACCGTGGCGATCATGGCGACGATGGACGAGATCCGCGCGCAGATCGGGCTGCGCTACCCGGGCGAGTAGCTAGTCGACGCTCAGCACGCGCAACGCGTCCAGCACGGCGACGACCTGAGGCACCTCGTGGGTCCGGAAGACACCGGCTCCGCCCAGATGCGCCAGAACGGCGAAAAGCCCCTCGGCCGAACGGAACTGGTCCTCGAAGAGGTCGAAGGCGTGGGGCAGGGCATGGCAGATCGGCAGGCCGAGGACACGCAACCGGATCGAGTTGAGCAGGACCCGCGTCTGGTGCCGCACCCGGGCCTCCGGGTCGACCAGGTTGCCGTAGTAGAAGCCCATCCCCGGGTCGATGACGATCCGGTCCACGCCTCGGCTGCGGGCTGTCTCGACCCGTCGGCCGAAGTGGTCGTGCAGCTCCGGGAAGGGATCACCCTCGAGCTCGACGTCAGTGATCTCGCGAACGTTGTCACCGGTCACGTAACACAAGACAAGTGTTGCCTGGTGTTCAGCAACCAGGTCGAAGATCGCCCCCTCGTGCGCGGCTCCGGTGAAGTTGACGATCTGCGCTCCGGCCGCGAGACCGGCTCGGGCGACGGCGGGCTCGTAGGTCTCGACCGAGACGAGGATGCCCTCGCTGGAGAGCTGCTGGACGACGGGGACGAGGGCCAGGGTCTGGTCATCAGCCCCGACCCGGGAAGCCTTCGCGGTGCTCGACTCCGCGCCGATGTCGATGAAGTCTGCACCCTGCGCGGCCTGCACGCGGCCCTTGCGGACGGCGGACTCCGCGGACGTCGCGATGCTCTCCCGGTACGTCGAGTCGCGAGACAGGTTCACGCAGCCCATGACGCTGGGGCGGGCGTCCACGTCGAAGGTCCGGTCGCCCACCCGGAGCGGCTCGACCGGTTTGGCTGCCTCGGCGCGATAGGTCTCGAAGAGCTCGGCGAGCGCCTGGAGGGTGATCACGGCGGCCATTCTCGCCTGTCGGGGGACCGGTGGGCGACCCGGGTGGGCGACCCGGGTGAGCGACCCGGCTCCGCGTCGTACAGGCTGGTCGTCGTGACGAGCGGCGACCCGGGCGATCGCGGTGGTGGCGGCGAGACGGACCTGCGGGTCCTGCTCGCCTCGATGGAGCCCGAGCTGGTGCCTGGCGAGTGGGTGTACACGACTGTCTCGGCCGGGCTGGCGGTGCCCGCCGGCGTCGATCCGGTCGTCCTCGTCCGCGAGCGCGAAGGGGTGACGCTGGTCCTGGCACGGCCCGATGCGGACCGGCTCGGGCTGGCCGTACGACTACGTCGCGGCGATGGTGTCGCTGCGGGTCCACTCGGCGCTCGCCGCGGTGGGCCTGACCGCTGCGGTGGCGAGCTGCCTGGCCGATGCCGGGCTCAGCTGCAACGTGGTGGCCGGTTTCCACCACGACCACCTGTTCGTGCCGTACGAGCG
>CAWKKM010000004.1:0-78480 GCA_963850235.1 uncultured Acidobacteriaceae bacterium
GTCAACATGTCCGACGTTTTGTTTGACACCGCGAAGTACACGCTCAAACCGGAAGCCCGGGAAAAACTGGCGAAGGTATCCGGCATTCTTCTTGCTTATCCCAATTTGAAGGTTCAAGTCGAAGGCTACACCGATAACATTGGCAGCGATCAGTACAACTTGACGCTATCGCAACAACGAGGCGACGCGGTGCGCGCGTACCTGGTGTCTCAAGGTGTCAGCCCGGACAACATCACCGCGACTGGCTACGGCATGAGCAACCCCATCGCCGATAATGCGACATCTGCAGGTAGAGCGCAAAACCGCCGGGTTCAGCTGGTGGTTTCAGGCAATGCAATCGGTGTTCAGCAAACCCAGCCCTCGCCCGCAAATCAACCGCAAGCCCCTCCCCAGGGAACAAGCAACCCGCCACAGTAGAATTTCCACAAAGAGCCTCGGGCGGCTGCCCTAGGCTCTTTTTATTGGGGAGCCTTAAAGTCCAATCAGATTTGAAAAACGCACGGCACGCCCCGGTTAGAAGTTTTAGCCTGCTCCACAAAGCCGTCATCCTGAGAGCCTGTGACTTTTTCGATCGTTTCGTGTTTTTGCACACCTAACCAGATGTTTTCAACCCCTCCACAAAACCGTCATCCTGCCTGCCCCGGCGTGCCGTGGGAGCGAAGCGCCTCGCAGATCTGTCGCATAAAGAAGGGTTTATAGCGCGAAGTCGAAGAGCCTGAGCGAAGCCGAAGGAACCTCGGCAACGCTTGTTGGCAGGTGCTATTCCGAGCTTTCGGCTAAAAGCTAATGAGGAAGATCAAAAAAATCACAAGTTCGGAGCGAAGCCAAGCGATCTGCGTTTCTCTACACCAGTAACCAAGCCCAGCTGGAAGCAAAACGTTTCCCATTGATGGAAAAGGTAGGTACGGGCTTTAGCCCGTACACAAACTGGAAGCAAAACGTTTCCCATTGATGGAAAAGGTAGGTACGGGCTTTAGCCCGTACACAAACCCCTTAAAACCATTTGGCCTTTAGGCCCTGAGGTACGTTTCTCTTTCCTAGCTGCACAATCGTCCCCCTTTCTCCAGCCTCTTAAGTCGGGTCGTAAACGACTGAGACTGTGACAGTTATGTGGCGCAAGTATTTATGTGGCGCTCGCCTCAGGATACCCTTAGAAGGGCCCTTTGCCGCGAACGCGCGCCACATAATTGCGGAGCGGAGACCTAAGGTTGTGCGTTCGTAATTCTGCAGTGAAGGACAACACCGCTTTCCATTGGCAATCGCCCGACGCTGGTTCTCAATTGCGCCGCGACTCTAAGAGACGATCAATCAAGCGACTGACGGGTTTAAAACGTTTCAGCAAGACAAGGGTGTCCTCTTCGAAATCCTTCGGAACTATCTCAATCCATCCCTGCATCAGGGTCTGTGGCCCGTAGTCCACGCTGACGTTTGGCCAGGCGTCACGCATCAATGCGAAGCCGTCCCTGAAATCGTTGGCGAAATTTCGACTGGTAATCGAATATCCTTTCAGTTGCCTCAGTTTCAGAGCATGAATGTTGTAGTTCGCCCGACTCTTGCTCGCGGCGTCCTTGTCAATCCATACTGAAAAGAAGATCCCTGTCTCGTTTTGTACGCGATCCATTGGATCGTTGGTCCAAGATGCCCTTTGGAGCTTCACTACGGGACAATGAGTGTAGAATCCCTGCTTACAAATAAGTCCATCTTTGTTTCGCTCATCAAAGCGAGCTTTGATCTTCGCGAATACCGCGCAAAACCGTTCCACGTCGCCTGCTTCCATGGGACTGCCTCCGCGCTGAGAGCCTTTTCTGCCACGTCACGATCTCTATATTGGTTCTGCCGAACCAGGCCCATGATCATTGTCCATCGGATACCGAAGGACAATCCGAGGTCGGCGAGACTATGCGATCTTGCTTTTTCTTGTGACCTACGGGCTGCGCGCTCACGAGGTCGCCAAACTCACGCTGGAAGATATCGATTGGAAACGCGAGCGATTCCAGGTACCTGAACGCAAGGCTGGCCATGCGACTGCGTATCCGCTCGCCGGAGTCGTAGCAGAAGCCCTGATCGACTATCTCAAACGAGGTAGACCTGAGACTGAGGATCGCCATCTCTTCTTCCGCGTCGTGGCTCCGCGTTCACCAATCACTCCAGCCACAGTGTCATCAAGTGCGAATACCCGAGGCTCAGTTAAGAAGCGCCAACCGGGATTCAATATCAGCCAGCGCTGCTTCCAGAGCAGCCCGCCTTACCGGGCTTGAGGTACGCTCGGAAAGAATGCGTTCACGCTGCAAATCGAGCTCCTGCCTTTGCCGCTCGACCCTTGCCCGCTCCAGCACGTTTTTCTTCGCTGCGTCGATCAAGGCGCCCGAAGCGGTTAGATCTGCGGCTGATTGCTGCTCTTCTACCGATTTGCTCTCCCACCCTCGTGCCATATCTCTATGGTACGACATGCCGCTACATCCTACTCTTGTGTCTGAACTATTTACGTGGAAGTGCCGTTTCTCTTTGGGACCGGCCCGGTGGAGGAATTGTGAAACTCTGGCAAATTCAGTCTTTCGGGATTGACCAACTGGTACTGGCAGATTTACCCATGCCCCGCCCCGGCCACGGACAAGTTTTGGTCAAGGTTCATGCCGTCTCGTTGAACTACCGCGATCTACTCATGGTGCGCGGCCACTACAACCCGAAAATGGCCTTGCCGCGTATTCCCTGCTCCGATGGAGCAGGCGAAGTGGTCGAAGTAGGCGAAGGCGTAGACACCGTCAGGGTGGGGCAACGAGTCGCCGGCATCTTCATGCAGCATTGGCTGGAAGGCCCACCGACGGCGGAAAGCACCCGCGGCGCGCTGGGTGGTGACGTGGACGGCATGTTGGCGGAATACGTGGTGCTGCACCAAAGTGGAGTGGTGAGTATTCCCGAACATCTCTCGTTTGCAGAAGCAGCCACACTTCCCTGTGCGGGAGTCACGGCATGGAACGCCGTGGTGAATGCGGCGCAGGTTAAGCCCGGAGATGTTGTGCTGATTCAGGGAACGGGTGGGGTTTCTATCTTTGCCCTGCAGTTCGCGAAGATGGCGGGAGCCGTCGTGATCGGCACTTCGAGCAGCGACGAAAAGCTGCAACGAGCGAAGACCATGGGACTCGACGCGGGACTCAACTATCGACAGTCTCCAGAGTGGGCGAAATGGGTACTGAAGGAAACCGGCAACCGCGGCGCAGATTTGATTGTCGAAGTGGGCGGAGCCGGCACCTTCAGCCAATCGTTGCAAGCCGTGCGCTACGGCGGCACGGTCACGCAAATTGGAGTGCTGAGCCAGTCAGAACAACCGCTGCCCATTCCATTGATCCTTCACCGCCAAGTCCGGATCCAGGGCATTTATGTAGGCTCAAAGTCTCATTTCGAAGCAATGAATCGGGCGATCGTAGCGACCCGGATGCGGCCGGTAGTGGATCACATTTATGCATTTGACCAGGTCCGCGAGGCCCTGAAAAGCATGGAAAAAGGTGCACATTTCGCCAAGATCGTGATCCGGCTTGTTGCATAATGATGCGATTCCCAGGATGGTCCTGGGCTATCTGATTGAAATTGCTGGGCTATCGAAAGGACAGTAACTTTTGGGTGATCCGACGGGGACGAAAGCTGTATTTTACCTACGACAAACGCGACATTTTCGTGCAGAATGCATCTTAACAGTACGATTTTTACCGACAAATCGCACCTGCAATTAAGGGAGCTTTTTATGATGACATGGATTCAAAACCTGCTTGGTTTCTTCTACGATATTGTATTCGGCTGCCGGCATTGGAGTCAGACAAGGCCGTTCACGCTCGAGCAGCAAACCTACAAGGTTTGTCTGGACTGCGGTAAGCAGATCTATTACTCACGGGAGCGCATGACGCCGCTGAGCGCGCGCGAAGTCCGCCGGATGAAGGCTGAGGCTGCTGGCGCCGTGACCGTGATTGCTGCACCCATGAATGGTGGCGGTTTTTTCGCCCGGCGCGCGAATAAGTCGAACGCAGCCGCTTAAGTATCTGATTTCCAGCCGATAGGCTGAAGCTCCGTATCGTTTGGCGCCGATCTCGCAGCCCGATACGGAGCTTTTCTATGCCCGCACTTACCTTTTCCCAAAAAGATACTTCCACAGTTTCTTTTATCGGAATACGTGCTGACTCCGGGCGGTAGCGTGTACGTTAGCGATGGTGATTATCATTTTTCAGCCGCTGCCGTCACTCACCGTTTTGGGTGATTTGGTATCGGGCCTCCCTAACTCGTAATTTCATGAACTGCTTACCTCGGCTGGCATATCCTTGACTCTGGCCGTAGGCCTTTTCGCGATTCGTGCCGTCTATCCAAAGACCGCACGATCCGGGCGATGTATGGAGCAGCAATGGCAAAATCCGCACTAGGTCTGCTGCCTCTCGCCGCCCCGTTTATGCTCCTGCTGGCCGCAGGCTGCGGAGCCGTCGTCGCCAGCCCAGGGGGCATGGTCATCGGCGCCGAGAAAGCCGCCCTCGATACCGCTCATACTGACCAGTTCACCGCCCGGTTGGCTTCCGGAGCGCCCGCAGCCGTCAAGTGGACCATCGCAGGGGGGCAAAACGATCCTTCCCTTGGCCAGGGCACCATCAGCGCAAATGGCGCGTATACGCCGCCTCCGCTACTTTCCCGTGACCAGGTACAAGTGCAGGTGGTGGCCACCTCGCGCAATGATCCGGCGCTAACCGCCACTTACCCACTCACCGTCACCCCGGCATTCGTCCAGGTGCTCACCCCGGAGACCGCCAGCGTCGCGCCCGGCGGCACGGTTCAGGTCAGGGGAGAGATTGCTGAAATCAACTCCGGGTCAGTCCACTGGTCGCTATCTACCACCCCGGCGGGCGAGACCGATCCTGGAGATGCTTACGGCAGCGTTGGGGAAACCCGCTGCCACCACTCCAACCGTTCTTACACCTACTGCACCGCGACGTATACCGCCCCGCGGGGTTTGCCTCCCGGCAGCCCGTCGGTCTTTTTGGTGGGGCAGGCGGTGGGGAATCCTCGCTCCGCGGCCGCCCTCCACATTCTGCTCAACGGAGCTGGATTCAGCAGCTCCGGACTGCAGAACCAGGCAGTCCAGACCGGCTACGTGCAAATGGGTTCCTCCGGGGGCAATGCCAACGATTACGACTCCAGAAAAGACGGCGGCGGCAAGGAATATGTAAACGATTGTTGTGGGGGTACGCTGGGCGCGTTGGTGACCGACCGCAACGGCAATCCCTACATCCTAAGCAACAACCATGTGCTGGCCGAATCAGACCAGGCACGCGCCGGGGACACGGTTGTGCAACCCGCCCTGGTCGACTTGAACTGCAACCCTCAAGCCGGTCGCAGCGTAGGGTCGCTGCGCTACGTGGTCCCGCTCAAGAGCAGCCAGACCAACGTGGATGCTGCACTGGCGGCAGCAACGCCCGCAGTCGACGGGACCGGGGCCATCCTGCAGTTGGGCCCGCCGGTCAACGGTCAGCTGACCGCGGCGGCCCCTGCGGCCGGTGAAGGGGAGGCCTTGACCGCCGGCCTGCTGAACCAGCTGCGCGTGGTGAAAAGCGGGCGTACGACGGGGCTGACCTGTTCTACGGTCAATACCGTCGACCTGAGCGTACAGGTGGATTACTACTACGATTGCGCAGAAACCCAGCCCTACTACACCAAGACCTATGTAAATCAGATCGGCATGCCTGGGGCCAGCTTCGCGGATAGCGGAGACTCCGGCGCACTGGTGCTCGACGCCGCGAATGCCCAGCCCGTGGGCCTGTTTTTTTCGAGCGGCGCCGACGACAGCAACCATGGATTCAGCGTAGCCAACCCCATTCAGGATGTGCTGAGTGAGTTGGGCCAGAAAAGCCAGGCGGAGGGGCAGGAATTCCAGATTGCGGGTGGGGCGCCTCATCCCGTTACCTGCTCCAACTACGACGAGCACACCCCTCCGGTGACTGCCAGCGTGAGCTCATCGCTGATGGCGGCCGCAAAGTCCGCGGCAGAATCAGCGACCGCCCTGCTCATGAAGCCGGATAGCGGAATTCTGGGCACCGCCCCGGGCAAGAGCCTGGACAGCCCGGGCGAAGCGGCGGTCATTGTTTACGTGGACAAGAACAAGCCGGGGATTGCGGTTCCCAAGCTCATCAACGGCGTGCGCACGGTGCTGATTCCTACCGACGCGGCGACCGTAAACGCGCGCACCGCGCCCACGACCCTGCCCCAGTTGGAAGGCATTCATTTGCCTGCCGACGTGCTGCGGGCAGCGACCGCAGTACAACGGCAATCCGCGCCGCAGTTGATGACGGACCCAGCATTTTTTGGTGTGGGTGTGACCCAAAGCTACGACAATCCCGCGGAGGCAGCGCTCCTGGTACTGGTGGATTTGACCAAGACCCCGCGGTCCATGCCCAGCCTTGCCGGAGGATTGCGGATACGTTATATGCGTATCAACCGCCTGCACGTCACCCGGTCAAAATTCGCACCCGTGCAGCAAGCGCCCCGTTGTGCCATCCCCGCGCCAGGATCGGCCGCCGCAAATCCTTAAGTGGCCTGGGATCTCTCGTGCTTTGTATCAGGGCACAACTTTTAGCCGGGCCGCAAAGGTGGAGAGAGAATTTAGGACAGCACCTAAAGAGCCTCGAGGCAGAGACCATCGAACGAAGGGCACGGGTTCAGCCGTGTTCCCATGAGCCTGCGGCTCACCCCAGGTGATGAAAACCGATGAGTGAACGGGTTTTCGACGGTGCAGTATTCACGCGGTCAGTGAAGAGCTTCCGTTTGCAGATGAGCCATTTTCGCTCTGCGCGCAGGAACTGCCCTTAACGATAGGGGTAGGGAGAACCTGAGTTCCCCCTCCCTCCGAACCGGACAGGCGGATTTCCCGCATCCGGCTCTCCAGTTAGTGGGTCACCTTGCATAAGGATTGACGTACGGAGACATGGGTGGCGTAACGAGAGAACCAGCCCTTGTTCCGCAAAGAACGTTCCTTTGACTCCGTGTTGCAGAGCCGTCAACATACGGTCCGTCCAGTCTTCCGGTTCCATCCGATTCCATCGTGCGCGGATTTCTCTCGCTTATTTAGTCGCTGTCGACATTGCCGCGAGTTCGTCTTCCGTTCTTCTGTCCAGTCCGTCTTCCACCTCCCTGCGTCCCTTCGCTCCACGCCCGTTACGGCGCTTCCTCGCTACTACGGACGCTGTGACTCCTCTGCCAGCTCTCTTCCGCACAGAGGTCTCCCTGATTCATGTACCTGGCCTTCCTGCCATTCTGTCTCCAACCACCGCTGTCGCCCCACGGTCGCTTTATCACGCTACCCCTCAGCGCCGTGGGCTTCTTCCTCGCGGAAGTCTGGGCTTCGCCCTACCCTTGCAGGCTCGCCACAAACACCGGCCGAATCGAGTTTGTCATCCTACGGACTGGCAGTTCACTCCCTGTAGCTCCTCACCTCGTCTCGCGACGACGCAATAACAGTTCGTTACAGGCCGGAGAGCGCATGCCTGAAGAGGACTTCCACCTCTCCAGCCAAGTACACTTTCAGGCGCACAAGGGCACGGGTTTAGCCGTGCCGTAAATGATGCCGCGCCTCACGGCTTTAGATGGGGTACGCTTTTTGACCTGTAGGGGGAGTCATCGCTGTTCGCAGCTTCCTTGCGCTCGGGAGGGCTAATTTGGACTGGACCAAAGTTCAGCCAGACCTGTCCAAATTAGATTTTTTCAGCTTGCCAATTTAGACAAGACACCCTATCGATAGAGCCAACTCTGCGGGAATGCGCGCATTTTCCGATAGCCACTGCTCTGTTGCTTTGTATCAGGGCACGACTTTAGTCGGGCCGTACAGGCAGGAGCCAATGAGGGCTTTAGCCCCTGAGGTACGCTCTTCTAAACCCAATGGCGAACTGAGTCCCATCTTTCCCCGTCTCATTCACCAACCAAGAACCAACCTGATTCTGTTCAGCCGAACGCCCCTCAAAGCAATCAACAAGTTACACCGTCAAAAAGCCAATCGTTCCGCTCATTTGGACAGGACCAAAGTTCAGCCGTCCCTTCGGGACTCATTTTGGCAACGACAACATCCCGAACAACCTAAACACTTTGGGTAGCCGCAACCGGGGCCGGCAACGGAGGTGTACCAATCCCGTTTTCGGGGAAAAACAGCATGAACACCGTCCCGGACTGCCTGCCATCTCCCGCGCAAGCCGCACGGCTGACCACCCGCACCGTGGCATTGTGCTTGAAGATAATCTCCCCGCTCACCCAAAGACCAAGGCCGGTTCCGGTCGATTCTTTGGTGGTAAAGAAGGGTTCAAAGATCCGCTGGCGCGTAGCCGCAGTCATACCGCAACCGTTGTCCGCAACGAACAGGCGAATCCCGGGGGTCCCATCCACCCACGAACGGGAACGCCGTACGGACAACGATAGACGCCCGCCCGTCGCCATCGCGTCGACGGCATTGCCGATCAGGTTGGCGAAGACCTGGCGGAGCTCCCCGGAAAAGCAGTAAAGTTCGACATCCCGCCCGATCTTGCGAGAAACCTCGATCTGCAACGCCGCCAACCGCCCTACATAAAGGGTCAAAACCGACTCCATTAACTCTCCGACATTGGCGACCACGGGGAGCGTCGATTGACGATAAAAGCGCAGGGTCTGCTGGGTCATCTCGGCAACGCGGGAAATTTCCTGCTGCGCCAGGTCAGCGTAGCCCGTCGCCTCCCGATCCAGCGACGGCTGGTGCCGCAGCAGGTAGAGAAGATTGGTGACCGCCTCCAGCGGATTGTTGATTTCGTGAGCGATGGAAGCCGCCAGTCGCCCCGCGGCCGCCAGTTTTTCCGTTTTCCGCAACGCTTCTTCGGCCCGCTTACGTTCCGTCGCTTCAACGACAATCGCTCCCACCCAACGGACAGCCTCGGACGTCGCCTTTACCGGGTACACATTGATGAGCCAATTCCGCACTTGCGGATCGTCGCCCGGCAGGGTGGTATTCAGCTCGAATTGAGTGACCGGCTGTCCCGTTTCAAAGACACTCTGGACCTGCGCCTGCAGCACATCTGCCGCCGTTTCAGGCAGCATTTCGGCAATCGAGCGCCCCAGGTGCCTGCCGATCGGCATCTGGGTCATCCCGGCCAGAAACTGGTTGATGCGCACATAGCGGAGCTTGCGATCAAAGAAAGCGAAACCAATGGGCGCATTTTCCAGCATGGAATCGAGCAGCGCCAGGGTGTCGCTGAGCCCGGCTCTCTGCTCCTCAATCGAAGTCACCATGAGATTAAAAGCCCGGGTCAGGTCCGCGGACTCGTTGTTCGAGGTCACTTCCAGCGGAAATCCTTCTTTGGTTTCAGGATCACGTATCAACTTGCGGGTCGCCGCAAGCAAGGTGCGGAGCGGACGGGTAATGGACCGGGCAAGCGCACCGGCGATAACCGCCGTGCCTAGAGCCCCCAGCCCGGCGAAGATGATGGTGATGCGGATGAGCGAATAAATCTCCTGCCATGCCGCGCTCGCGTCTTCGTAGACCCAGGCAAATCCGCTGAGCTGTCCACCCACGTGGATCGCCTGGACCGCTTCCCGGGCTCCACCCGGCACGCGAAAAATCTCCGCCCGGGGAGTGTCCGCCAGGTGCTTCTTTTCCAGGCGTGTGAGCAGATCCTTGCCGTTCATCTCCGGATCGCTGCTGGCGATCACGCGGCCGTTGATATCTGTAACCATGGCTGCGCGGATGACGGGGGAATTAACCATGGCGCGGAGAATCGGCACCATGTATCCTGCCTGGCCCTGGGCCAGCGCCTCCTGACTCTGCAGCACCAGCAGGTTTACCTCGGACTCCAGCCGCAGGCGAGCCCGTTCATGAATTTCCAGCGCCTGTTCGCGCACCAGCAAGGTGGCGAAGACAACCATCAGCAAGCCTTCGAAAAGGATGAGACCGGAGATGAGCTGACCCCGAATCGAACGAGGTTTTAGCCAACTCATTTCGCGGCCCTCCTTCCCTTCAACCTTGCTTTAGCCAACCTTCACCGGGATCTTGCCGGTGAGCTTGGCTTCCATATCCTGTGCGATCTGGCGGCCATGAAAGCGGCCATTCTCAATGAAAATCTCATTGGTTCGCATGCCTGCAACGATCACTCCAGCAAGGTAGAGACCGGGGATATTGCTTTCGAGCGATTGCGGATCACAGGCCGGGCAGCGGTCCTGCCCCTCCATGCGCACACCAAGGGCAGTCAAAAAATCAAAGTCGGGATGGTAGCCCGTCAAGGCAAACACGTAGTCGTTATCGATGGTAACGGTACCTTGGGGGGTTAGCAAGTCAACCGAGTCTTCGCCAATGCTGACCACCGAACTCGAAAAATGGGCAGTGACTTCCCCGTTCTTGATGCGATTGTTGATATCCGGAAGAATCCAGTACTTCACGTGATGGTGCATCTTCTCGCCGCGGTGAACCAGGGTCACGTGCGCGCCGTGGCGCCACAGGTCCAGGGCCGCAATGGCGGCCGAGTTTTTCCCTCCGATCACCAGCACGTTCTGATCGTAATAGGGGTGGGGGTCGTGGTAATAATGCAACACCTTCGGTAGCTCTTCCCCGGGGACTTCGAGGTAGTTCGGCAAGTCATAGTAACCCGTAGCCAGAATGACTTTGCGAGCCCCATAGGACCGGTGCCGGGAGAACCGGTCGATCGTCGTGATGGTGAAATCTCCGTCTTCCCCCGTAATCCCGCTCACTCTCTGATATTGACGAAATTCAAGCTGATAGTGCTCCGCGACTTTCCGGTAATACTCCAGTGCCTCGTTGCGGCTTGGCTTCTGGTTGGGGCTGGAAAACGGCATATCGCCAATTTCCAGCAGCTCAGGAGTGGTAAAAAACGTCATGTTCGACGGGTAGTGAAAGAGTGAGTTGCACAGGCATCCCTTATCCACCAGAACCGTGTTCAGGCCGACCCGCTGGGCCTCGATCGCGCAGGCAAGACCGGTTGGACCCGCCCCTACCACCAGCACGTCAAAACTTTCTTTCAGAACGGCACTCTCCATCTCTTTAGCTTAGACGATAAGCCGCCCGCCGCCTGCCCATCGTTCACAGCAGGCCGCTGAAATCGCTATAATCGAACGTTCTATAAGGGTTATCCAGGAGCCCCATCCCTATGTCTGATGTCCGCAAAGAAAAAGACTCGCTTGGTTTCGTCGAGGTGCCGTCGAAGGCTTACTACGGCGCGCAAACAGCGCGCGCGATGGATAACTTCCCCATCTCGGGAATGCGTGCTCATTCTCCCCTTATCCGCGCCCTGGGCATGGTCAAGCGCGCCGCCGCCGAGGCCAACCGGGAACTAGGGTTGGTCGATGAGAAACGTGCCGGCGCCATCATCCAGGCGGCCCAGGAAGTGATCGACGGCAAGTGGGACGCGGAATTCATGGTCGACGTGTTCCAGGCGGGCGCCGGCGTCAGCCTGCACATGAACACCAACGAGGTCATCGCCAACCGCGCCAATGAAATCCTGGGAGGAAAACTAGGGGACTACACCCACCTGCACCCCAACGACCACGTGAACTACGGGCAATCGACCAACGATGTGTTCCCTACCGCTATGCGGCTGGCCACATTGCTGGCGCTCGACGAGTTATATCCCGTCCTGGAGCACCTTGCTGCAACGTTTGCCGAAAAAGCGAAGGCCTTTCACCACATTATGAAATCCGGCCGCACCCACATGCAGGATGCGGTTCCGATGCGCCTGGGGCAGGAATTTGCTGCCTATGGCATGGCGTATGTAAGGGGCCAGCAGTTCCTGAAGCTTGCCTCCACCACTCTGCGTGAACTAGGCCTGGGCGGCAGCGCGGTGGGCACGGGGATTAACACCCATCCCGACTACCGCGTGAAAGCCGTCGCCCACCTGGCGCGCATCTCGGGGCAGGAACTGTCGCCGGCCGACGATATGCGCTGGGCGATGCAATCCAATGCCTGCATGGCCGATGTGAGCGCTGCATTGCGCGGAATTGCCCTGGAGACGATCCGAATATCCAACGACATCCGGCTGCTGAGCTCCGGACCCAATACTGGTTTTGCGGAGATCTTCCTCCCCAGCCTGCAGCCTGGTTCTTCGATCATGCCGGGAAAGATCAACCCGGTCATTCCGGAACTGGCCGCCATGGTCAGCTTCCAGGTCATCGGCAACGATACGGCAGTGGCCTACGCTGTGCAGGCCGGCCAATTGGAGCTGAACGTGATGATGCCGACCATGGCCTACAACGTGTTGCTGAGCGTGACCATCCTCACCAACATGCTGCGCCAGTTCGACGAGTTTTGCGTCCAGGGCATCACCGCCAACGAGCAGCGCTGCCAGATGTACGCACAAAGCACGGTGTCGCTGGCCACAGCGCTCAACCCATACATTGGCTACGCCAAAGCTGCGGAGATCGTGAAGGAATCCGTAGCCACCGGGAAGTCGATTATCGAGATAGCCCGCGCCCGGAAGCAGCTCACCGAAGAAGAAATTGCCGAGATCCTGGACCCCGTCAGGATGACAGAGCCGCAATATCCCCTGGAAGCCGCAAAGGAACGCGACAAAGCTGTAACCGCCTGATCCTCTCCTGGCAACACGAAAGCCCTCATCCCTGGACGGGTGCCCCATGTTCGCCGAACCTGCCCCGGCGTGCCGTGGGGCGTACGTGGGCCGAAAAAGTGGGGCGAAGCCCCATAAGCGCTAACCTATCGGGGGACGTATTTCTTCAGAACGCCCGCAACGCCGTCATCCTGAGAGGCTATGATTTTTTGTCGATGGAAAATGCCTCTCCGCCCTCAACCGCTCTATCTCTTCTGTCGGTTGACAACGGCCCTGTCCCTTGGCAACGGCCCTCTCCCTTTCAACCACCCTCTCCTATCTGTCATCCCGAGCCGATGATTTGCACACCCAAACCAAACCGTCATCCTGAGAACCTGTGACTTTTATCGATGGAAAGGCCTCCCGCCCCACAACCGCCTTGTCCCTCGGCAACTGTTCTCTCTCTGCAACCACCCTCTCCTATCTGTCATCCCGAGCGCAGCGAGGGACCTGCAGTGCGCCCTTCGGTCGACCCACATTTACCCATTCGCCGCGGCTCTCTTTTTTGTTCATTGGAAGCGAAGCCGAGGGACCTGCAGTTCTCTTCACAAGCAACCAATCCCAGCCGGAGGCGCCACCCTCCCCATTGTTATCGCCGAGGTTCCTTCGGCTTCGGGGTTCGAAGAAAAACACATCCCAAATTGGGTTAGCGCTTATGCGGCGAAGCCCCAACCAACGTTCTGCTACGCGGTCAGCCGTGCCGTACAAGAATCCAATGAATGAGGGCTTTAGAGCGTGTGTGAGAACGCGAAGGCAAATCGCAGAATTGAAACAGGCCTGTAGGGCCGGCACCAAACGTCAGCCCAGCCCGGAAGGGCTGGGAGACAGATACGCAAGATTGTGGAGCGCCGGAGGCGCGGCACTCCATACGTCAGCTTTTTGAAGGGTACGGCTTTAAGAGTCTGCGTGAGAACCAATCGGCTGCAACATGAGTCCCGCAGAGCCTGCCCTGCCTGCCGTGGGAGCTAGTCGAAGGGGACGGCTGAACTTAGCCAGGACGCAGTCCTGGGTAGAGATTCGAGAGACGAAAAGTCCCGGCGGGACTCAATCATGTTCCATGATGTACCCACGACTAGCGTAGTGCGTCACACAGATGGGCATTTGTCTGATCGGAAGATCCTGTGTCGGCTCTTAGCCAGTAAGCCGTGCTTTCAAGCTACATCGCGCCGAGTCCCGTTAGGGACGACCGATCGTAGCCCAGGATGGAGTGCGCAGCACGGAATCCTGGGTACCTATCGCAAAATGATCGAGCCCCGTAGGGGCGGCACACATCCTTGAGGAACGTCAGTCCCGATCGCAGCGGATACGGCAGCTGACATAATCGCCTTTATTACTGACGCACTGCACGAGTCGAAGGGGACGGCTGAACTTAGCCAGGACGCAGTCCTGGGTAGAGATTCAAGAGACGAAAAGTCCCGGCGGGACTCAATCATGTTCCATGATGTACCCACGACTAGCGTCCTGCGCTAAGTTCAGACAGATCTGTCCAAATTAAATTTGTTCAGCTTAGCCAATTTGGAAAACGCACCCTATCGACAGACCAATTCTGCGGAAATGCGCGCATTTTCCGATAGCCACTGCTCTGATGCTCTGTATCAGGGCACGACTTTTAGTCGTGCCGTACTGGGGAGCCAATGAGGGCTTTAGCCCCTGAGGTACGCCCTCCCCGTCACTGGCGCCCGAAGCGATACACGATGCCGGCGTTGAAACCCAGGTTCTTCACCTGCGTCGTGCTCCCGAACGTCGTTAACCAGTACCCCGGCTGCAGACGGAAAGCGAGCGCCGGGCCAATGTTGTAGTCGATCGGCACGCCTGCGGCAAAACTGACGCTCGTACCGTTACTCCACAATCCAACCAGCGGACCGGGAAGCTCGGCCCCATTGGCATTGAAGTTGCCCTTCGAGCCACCCACCAGCACCTGCCCACTCACCGCCCAGTGCTCCCGGCGCACAATGCGATACTGCGGTCCCGCCATAAAGGAGTACTCGCTGATGCTGGGCTTGAAGATGTTAAACGGGTTGGGAGGAATGAACGCGACTCCGTAATAGCCACGCAGGTCCGCCGTGACCCCCAGCCGCCCCCGAAGATAATCGGTAAAACCAAAGTTCCAGGCAGATTCATTGATGTGCTGCAGCGAACTGCCCGGACGGAAACGGGTATAGCCACCGCCGCCATAAACTTCGAACTTGTGACTGTACGTGTCCTGGATCACCCGCTCGGTGCGCTGCTGCCGCCGTGCCCGGATCCGTGCCTGAGCCTCCTGGGCCAGGCGAACCTGATTTTGTTGCGGATTCTCGGGCTCAGTCTGAGCCGGTGCTGGTGCCTGTGAACTGGTATCGGTGGGATTCTGCGCTATGAGCCCGGGTACCGCGAGAAGAATCAAAAAAAGAAGCGGATACACTCGGCATCCAAAACGCTTGCTATGCTGCATGAACCTGAAAGCCTCCACTGCCTGCCGCCGTTCGGCGATGAAAATACGGTTTGATGTCCTGGTTAGTATTAGAGCATTTCTGCGCTTGCTATATCCTTCTCAGGACCGGGGAGTGCAGCTTTTCTTATCCCAGCGGCAAAAGAGGGCGAACTGAATGAGATTTCTGATCGGGCTCGTGATCGGCTTGCTGATTGTGCCAATAGGCATCTGGTTCTACCTCAGCGCGGGCAGTCCCCCGGTAGCCACCGGCGATGCACCCCTGCCCTTCGAGGCCCGGCTCGTCCACATCCCCATGCACGCCCGGATTGATCGTGAGCTGGTCAAGACGCCACCGATCGAAGCCAGCCCCACCAACCTGGAGATCGGCGCTCACCTTTACCGCCAGCAATGTGCTGCCTGCCACGGGCTCTACGGACGTCCTTCCGGTTTCGCCAAAGGCATGTTTCCCGAGGCGCCCCAGCTTTGGGAGCCGCACCGCAACGGAGTCGTCGGCGTCAGCGACGACCCTCCCGGCGAAACTTATTGGAAGGTAGCCAACGGTATCCGTCTCTCCGGCATGCCCGCCTTCAAGAAAGTCCTCAACCAGACTCAAATGTGGCAGGTGTCGCAACTGCTGGCCAACGCCGATAAACCCCTGCCCCCTGGCGTACTGACGCTGTTGCAGCAGCCGCTGGACCTTGACCCAGCGGCCCCGCAGTAGTGACTACTTGAGCGTGTAGGTGACCCCGGCAGTGAACTGGAACGAATTCTTCTTGCTACCGGCCGCCGGATCGTTCAGGAAGTCGTCCGACGCCCCAATGCTAAATCCAAGCCGCTTGTACACCGGGAACAACAGTCCCGCCGTCGCTGTAGCGGAGTAGGCATTCGATTGATTGAACGCAGGGGTGATCACTGCCCCCTGGTTGAAGACCAGGCCCTTGGGCAGCTTCAGCAGATAGGTGTCGCCGAAGTTGGCGCCGATCAAATTTTTGCTCGGGCTGACCGGCGGCGGGATTCCAGGAAGCAGAAAGAACTTCTGCTTCTCATAGTGAATATCGAACTTCAAATCCAGTTCCTGCTTCGGTGTCTTGATGACCGTGTAACCCAGCCCGCCGCCGTAGATCTGCTGTAGATCCAGGCCTTGCGAATAGTTGTGGTCAAAGGATGAATCCACCAGAAAGTAGAAGCGGGGCGTGAAGTACCAGTCATGCTCAGCATCGAAGTGGATGATGTTGGTCTTGACCGTCGCAGTGCCGGGCTGGCTAACGGTGCCGTAGGCCCCCGTGAAATCAAATATGGCTCGGGTACGTGGGTCGAGCCAGTTGACCGTCGGAATCGTTCGTATCAGGGCAACCGCACCGTTAAACGCTCTGCTGTTCTGTGTCGCCTCGACGGTCGATGCACCCGCGGTGATCGCGCCCGTCCAACCGTACCCGAAGCCCGGATTTCTGCGCACTTCTTTCCCGTAGGTCGCCTCGTCGATCATGTACGCTGCGTTCTTCACCGGGATGTCTTTGGTCGTCCCACCGGTACCGGTTGCCACCTTCACCTGGTCATCCTGGACCTGGACGACGCCCTGGGCAACATCCGCATCCGGGGTTTTGCGGGTCACGTGCTGTCCTTGTTGAATAACAGCAAACTGCTGCGACGAGTGAATGGACTTGACCTTGTCCCAGGTCACCGTCACATCGCCGGCAATATCGCTGTGAAAGGTCACGCTGCCGCCGACTTCGCGCAGAAGCTTGCCCGTCAACTGATCGCCGTTGGTGAAGATAATGACATCCGGCGCCGCGCTCTTATCCGGAGCACTCTGTGCGTGCCCCGGAACGGCGAAAGTGAGTCCAAGAGCCACTCCCAGTACAAGGCGCGGAGCGGTGCGAAGTCGCGAAAAGTCACGGCTGGCAAATTTGAATTGGAACATAGAAAAGGAACCTTCCTCGAACGAGATGGGTAGCGCGGTAAACAAACGGCGCTTCGTAGTAATGGATGGGGCCCGCGAAACCGACACACTTATCGTAAAACGTTCGATTGAACATGCCGCAAGAACCGGCACGGAAGCCTTCAACTGGTGCTGGTAGGGCGCAACCAGCTTATATAGGCCGCTTTCTCGATCCCTGTATCGGTACAGGACCTCTCGCACAGTTGCACTGGATTGTAGGCCGCCATACCCGTAAAATACGTATGTGGCGATTACCAGGACTCAAGCTCTCGATTATTTCCGCTCCGACGACCTCATCGGACTGGGTATGGAAGCCGATGCGCTTCGGCGCAAGCTGCATCCCGAGGGCGTAGTTACCTACATTGTTGACCGCAACATCAACTATACAAATTTTTGCACCGAGTATTGCAGCTTTTGCGCATTTTATCGGCCTCTTAAAGGAAAGCTCGCCAGCGAAGGTTACATTCTCGACTTCGAAACGATTTACCAGAAAATTGCCGAAACCGTGGAAATGGGCGGCACCGGCGTCCTGATGCAGGGCGGTCTGCACCCCGACCTCAAAATCGAGTGGTTTGAACGCCTGCTCAAGGGTATCAAACAGCGATTTCCCCAGGTGTGGCTGCATTGTTTTTCCGCCTCGGAAATTCTGGCCATCGCCGAATACAGCAACCTCTCCGTGCGCGACACCATCGCACGGTTGCGGGATGCGGGCCTGTCGTCGATTCCCGGCGGCGGCGCAGAAATCCTGGACGATGAAGTGCGTCATCGCATTGCGCGGTTGAAATGCTCCACACAGGATTGGGTGAATGTGCACCGCACAGCCCACGAACTCGGCATGCGCACCACCGCCACCATGATGTTCGGTGTGGGAGAAAGCTTCGAACAGCGCGTCAATCACTTTGAACAGGTCCGGCGCCTCCAGGAAGAAACCGGGGGCTTCACGGCGTTCATCCCCTGGAGCTTTCAGCCCAACAACACAGCCTTGGGCGGACGCAAGTGGGACGAAGCTACTTCGGTCGAATATCTCAAGGTACTGGCCATCTCGCGCCTCTACCTCGACAACGTGGAGAACGTGCAATCAAGCTGGGTGACGCAGGGATTAAAGGTGCTGCAGCTTGGCCTGCGCTTTGGTGGTAACGATGTGGGTTCGGTGATGCTCGAAGAAAACGTGGTCAGAGCCGCCGGAACCTCCAATTGCACTACCGAAGAGGAGTTGCGGCATGTGATCCGCGGCGCTGGTTTCCGGCCTGTGCAGCGGGATACTCTCTACACCACCTATTTTCTGAACTAAGCTTAGTCAGGTCCGCCGCTCGATGCATCAAAGCACGCAGGATGAGCATCTTGGCGGATCACTTGGAGTAAGTACGGAGGAATTGCCCTGCTGGCTATCATCGACCAACTCAGCAACTTCCCCATGAAGTGGGGTCTGTGCCTGGCCGCTCCACAGCACGGTCTCGAGCATTATTTCAAGACCCATTACGCCGACAAGACCTTCGAACACTTATATCACTGGAACTCGTTCGACACTGCACTGCTGGTTCCCTACTTCATCGTCATGGTGATCCTTGCCTTTTACGGCATCCATCGCTATCAGTTGGTGTACCGCTACTACAAGAACCGCAAGAACGCGGTGCGAGAACCTGAGTCGCATTTCGCAGAACTGCCTGCCATCACCTTGCAGCTGCCCATCTTCAACGAGCAATTCGTGGTCGATCGCCTGATCCGTGCCTGTTGCAATCTGGACTATCCCGCCGAAAAATTGGAGATCCAGGTGTTGGACGACTCTACCGACGCCACGGTGGAGGTCGCCAGGGCAGCCGTGGAACTCTATCAATCGCTCGGCCACAGGATCGTCTACATCCACCGGGTGAATCGCCACGGCTTCAAAGCGGGCGCTCTCGATGAGGGTTTGCGCGTGGCCACGGGCGAATTGGTCGCCATCTTCGACGCTGATTTTGTGCCCCCGAAAGATTGGTTGATGCAGGTGGTGCATCACTTTGCCAATCCAAAAATCGGCATGGTGCAGACCCGCTGGACCCATCTCAATCGCGATTACAGCTTTCTTACCCAGGTGGAAGCCATCCTGCTCGATGGCCACTTCGTCCTTGAGCACGGCGGCCGGTCGCGCACCCACGCCTTCTTCAATTTCAACGGGACTGCCGGCATGTGGCGCCGAACGGCGATCGATGGATCGGGAGGCTGGCAGCACGACACCCTGACCGAAGATACCGACCTGAGTTACCGCGCGCAGCTGAAGGGCTGGAAATTTCTTTATGTGCAGGACATTGAGTGTCCCGCCGAACTACCCGTGGAAATGACTGCGTTCAAGACCCAGCAGGCGCGCTGGGCCAAGGGCCTGATCCAGACCTCCAAGAAGATCCTGCCCATGATGTTTCGCAGCGATGCAGCCCTTCCATGTGAAGCTGGAGGCGTTTTACCACCTCACGGCCAACATCAGCTACCCGCTGATGATCGTACTTTCCACGCTGTTGATGCCGGCCATGATCATCCGCTTCTATCAGGGATGGTTTCAAATGCTGCTCATTGACGTTCCACTATTCATGGCGTCAACGTTTTCCATTTCCTCGTTCTATCTGGTTTCTCAAAGAGAGTTGTTTCCCGGGAAGTGGTACAGAACGTTTTTGTATCTTCCCTTTCTCATGGCTCTGGGTATTGGGTTAACTGTGACCAATACCAAGGCAGTCATGGAGGCGCTTTTCGGCATCAAGACTGCCTTCAAGCGCACCCCGAAATACCGTATAGAAAAGCGCGGCCAGGTCCCGCAGGCCAGCAAGTACCGCAAGCGCCTTGGCATCGTGCCCTGGATTGAGCTTCTGATCGGGAGCTATTTCGCGCTGACCATCTGGTATGCAATCGTCAATGAGAACTATTTCACCGTGCCGTTTCTGCTGCTCTTCGTGCTGGGCTACTGGTACACCGGCCTGATGTCTCTGCTGGAAGGCAGATTCGACCGCTTTCGTATCAGCGGCGCCAATGCCGATGAATCCTCGCCGAAGCCTTTCCCGGTGGGCGTGTAGCCAGGCTCAGCCCTCGGTCCACGCCGCCAGTTCGTTTCCATCCGGATCGGCGAAGTGGAAGCGCGATCCTCCGGGAAAAGAAAAGACATTCTTCGTGATTTTCCCCCCGGCCTCTTTGATCTGTTTTTCCGTAGCGGCCAGATCGTCCACGTAGATGACCACCAGTGGTCCTGCGCCCGGCGCGACCGGTCCCAGGCTGAATCCGCCCGCTATCCTGCCATCTTTGAAGCTGGTGTACTCGGGGCCATAGTCCTCGAATTCCCATCCGAAGACCTGGGTAGTAGAACTCCCTGACGGCGGGGAGATTGTTGGCTCGAAATTCGATGTAGTCGATGGTTTTATTGCGATTCATACGTTCCTCCATGCTGCGACAGGTGGCGGGCAAAAGTAAGCACACCACCGCGGTGTGCTCGCAATTCCTCCGTCCATGCTCCCTGCGAGTTGGAGAACGTGGGTAGGGTCTCTTCATCCGAACGGCAGAGACCACCGAGGTACACCAGAAGAATAGAGAAGGGGTCAGCAAAGGTCAAAGGAAACTGGACGGGTGCCCCACGTTCGTCTAAGCGTACGTGGGCCGAAAACGATGGGCGAAGCCCACGATCGCTCTCTCTAAACCGCTAACAAATGACGGGTGCCCCACATCCCCGATTTCCTGTGAAGCATCGTGGGTTCCGCGAGTTCCATGCGCCTTTCCTCAAAGAAAGGCGCACACGCGGTCTTGTCCAAAGCTGCGTACAGGAAATTCGGGGCATCTCGCTCGTGTTTCGCGAGATGTGGGATACCACAGATATAAACCTTGAATGTTGATACTGAGCGGATGCCTTCGGGTTGAGCAAACCCCCTACCAGCGGAACCCAAACGTCACCGGAAACATATTCACCGTGCCGGTCCCAATACCGCTAGCCGTATTGCTTGGAGAGTTTACCCAGACGTAGCGCGCCTCAGCGTAGAACTTAGCTTTACCGTCTGCGTTGGGTTTGAAAGTGATACCCGTGCCAAAGTTCGCGCCGCCCTGGTTGCTGGAGAAATGGCTGAGCGTGATGTTGGAGTACTGCGGATAACAACCATAGTAATAATCGCAGTAGTAACCAAGAAAGACCGGCTCGGTAAAGCTGGTGAGCTTACGATAAAATCCGCCGCCGCCAATTACGTAACCGCCAAGGTGTCCGCTGGTCTTGTAGTAGACAATCGGCTCCAGGCCCAATGACCACACGTGAACATTGCCATCGGGCTCGCCGACATTCGTCAACGTATCGGTAGGAATATTGGCGCGGTTGAACGTGTATTCCGCCAAAACCCCAATCTTGTCGTTGAACATCCACCCGCCGCCCAGGTTGATGCTGTAGCCGACCGCTTGCCACGTCGTCGTATTCCCCGAAGGCACGTTAAAACCGGCGCCCAGTTCGAGCGCGACGTGGTCGGTCAAGCTGTCGTGATGGTAGCTGTTATAACTCGGCCGGTTGTAGCCACCCTGGTTGGGATACTGGTCCTGTAACGCGGCCTCAAAGGCCTGATGATTTGCCGCGCTCGAACTTACCTGGGAGAAAGCAGCAGGGGCCAGTAAGCAAGAGGAAAGGGCCGACACTATCACTGTGAACCGAACAAAGGAACCGGGACCCGGCAACATCGTTTTGATCACCCTTGGGAATTAAGATTTAGAGAGGACCCCAAAAACGGGGTCCCTCTCTGTTAACCCTTATGTGACTGATTTGACGCGGAGAAGTTTGAAAAAGATGGCAGATTCGCACAATACGACGCAGAACCAGGGTCCCTCCCCTAAATCCGGGCGGGACCCTGGTGTCTTTAGTGGATATCGAACTGCTCCGGATGGAGAGCCGGATCGCTCTTGACGATGATGGTTTTACCGCTCATCTCCTCCAGCTCATTGAGCCAGCGGGCGTTCCCCACCTTGAGCGTTTTGACCACCTCTGGATGCACGCGAAGCAGAACATCCTGACGCTCCAGATGCCGCTGCATCTTGCGCATCTCGATGTAGATCTCGTTGCAGACCGTGGTCGGGCTCTTGACCATACCCGTGCCGGCACAGATCGCGCATTGCGTACTCAACGTGCGCTCCAGCGACTGCTTGACTCGTTTCCGGGTGATCGCGACCAGCCCGAAATCGTTAAACTGAAGCACCTTTGAGGGCGCCCGGTCTGACTTGAGCTCCTCCTCGAGCGCCTGCATCACCTTGTTCCGGTTCTTGCGCTCGTCCATATCGATGAAGTCGATCACGATAATCCCACCCAGATCGCGCAGACGAATCTGGCGCACAATCTCCGGGATGGCATCGAGATTGGTCTTGAGAATCGTGTCTTCCAGGCGGGCCGTTTTGCCCACATACTTGCCCGTGTTGATGTCGATGGCCACCAGGGCCTCGGTCTGATTGATGACGATCGATCCGCCGGACTTGAGCCACACCTTGGACTTGAGTGCCTTGCTGATTTCGTCCTGGATGCCGAACTGTTCAAACAGCGGCGTCTCCTTGGTGTACAGCTTGACGCGCCGCACCAACGAGGGCTGAAAACGGTTCAGGAAGCGAACGATGCGCTCGTACTCGGCCTCCGTATCGACCCAGATGGTGGAGAAGTTGTCGCTCACCTGGTCGCGCAGGATGCGCTCTACCAGGTTCAGATCGTGATAAATAAGCGCCGGCGCCTTCGCCGTATCGGAACGCTGCTTGATCTCGGTCCACAGGCTGATCAGGAAGCGGATATCCGCGCGCAGATCATCTTCGCTGGCTCCATCGGCCGCGGTGCGAACGATAAAGCCACCACTGACAGTTCCCTTTTCGCTGATCAGAATCCGCTTCAGACGCTGCCGCTCCTCATCCGAGGAGATTTTCCGCGACACACCAACATGATTAACCGTCGGCATGAACACCAGAAAACGGCCCGGGAGCGCGATATGACTGGTGATGCGCGCGCCCTTCTTGGCAATCGGCTCCTTGGCAATCTGCACCAGGATTTCCTGCCCCTGCTTCAACAACTCACTGATGATCGGCAGGTCGCTGGTTTGGGCATTCTGCCGGCGTCCATTGTGGCGGCGGCGGCCGTCGTTGCGCTGGCCGCGCCCACCACGGCGCTGATCGTCGCGTTGGCGGCGAGCCGGCTGTCCGGCCACAGCCGCTACCTGGCCTTCTTCCGCTCCCGGTTCAGGCTCTTCCCCTCCCTCGAAGGATTCCAGCTCATCTTCTTCTGCTTCCTCCTCCTCGATCATGAGGCCGGAAGCATCGCCATCCGTGCGTTGGTCAATATGCGCGTCGCGCACCATTTCGCCAATCGCACTGCCGACCGAGACTTCCTGGTCGAGGGTCTCCTCTTCCAGGTCCTGCAGGTCGTGGTCCTCGCTTTCAACATAAAGAGGGGTGAAGTCGTACTCTTCTTCGTCGGTCACCTCTTCTTCTTCCACCAGCCCGGTTACAAGGGCTCCGTCTTCCAGCTCGTCCTCGAGATCCTCAAATTCCGTTTCCGGTTCCATGAAGCCGGGGCTGGGAGCGGCCAATATGGCAGGTTCCTCGCTGGCCTCAGGGCGAAGGTCCACTGGCGCCGGCGGCAGGTTGTCTT
This sequence comes from uncultured Acidobacteriaceae bacterium, assembly GCA_963850235.1. Classification (GTDB taxonomy): domain Bacteria; phylum Acidobacteriota; class Terriglobia; order Terriglobales; family Acidobacteriaceae; genus PALSA-350. Next base: position 23,547 of record CAWKKM010000004.1, read on the forward strand.
CTGCCTCAGGGGCCAGTTCCTCCTCTTCTTCTGTCAGGGTCGAGGGCGGTGTGGCAAAACGAAACTCGCTGGGCGCAGAAGGATCGACACGATACGAGGCTGACGCTTCTTCCGGTTCAAACTCAACCGGCGCCATAGGCTCGTCTGCCATGCTGGCCAGGACTTCTTCTTCCACCATCTCCGTCGTCTCTTCGGCTTCAGGCGCAGCTGCGTCATAGGTGGCTTCTTCCGTTTCGAAAACCTCCTCGTACGCTGCCGCCTCATGCGCCACGGGTGGCTCGTAGCCTTCGACCGGAGCGACCTCCAGGCACGGCCATCTCTTCAACCACAGCAGGCTCCGTCTCCTGCGTGCTGGCGGAAGCGACTGGCTCGCTGTGACCATGGGTTGGGGCCTCACCAGCAGAGCCGCGATAGCGGGAGATGGACTCGCCCGGGAGCAGACCGTCGCCGTTCCACTCGATCGGGACCTCGATCAAGGTTGAGGGTTTCGCCAAAACGACATTCGTTTTAGTAGGCGCCGATACCGCAGGTGCGGGCGTCCGGGCTGCGGGTTGACCGCCATACTTCGAAAGCGACTCGCCTGGCAGAGAGAATGCCACGGCCGCGCGCGGGAGCTGCCTGGGCTTCAGTTTCGGCAGCCGGCTCGGGGAAGCGGGTCGTCTCCGGGCCCCTTACTGCCTGTTCCTGACCGGACTGCTGACCGCCCTGCCCCGGCCGAAAACCCTTACGCCGGCCGCGACGACCCCGCCAACGCCGGGTTCCATCCTCAAACTCTCCTGCGGGTGCCTGGCCGCCAGTTGCGGAGCCACCAGGACCGCCTGCCGGGGCGCCGTTTCGTCTTGGGGCCGCCTCTTCTTGTGGTTGTCCCTGAGCCGCGCGCGGCTGCCGATTCTGAGATTCACGGCCCTGACGGCCCGCATCCTCGCCGTTCGCTGGTATGCGCTCGAAGTCAGAGGAGTCTTCCTGCTCCTCCATGAAATCCGTGACGTAGAGGAACGCATCGCGCTCCAGGCCCAGGTCCACGAATGCCGACTGCATCCCGGGAAGCACCCGGGTGACCCGGCCCTTGTAAATGGAACCCGCGAGAGTGTATTCATTCTCCCGCTCGTAATAAACCTCTGTGAGTTGATCGTCCTCGAGGATGGCCAGACGCGTTTCATGGGGCGTACTGGAAACACATATTTCTTTTGACATGCTGCCTCTCCTATCCGCAGGTCTCACCTGGCGGATGGCCGGCGCGGCAGATCGGAGCGGGCGTTGTTATCCCACTCCCGGAATGCTGGGAAGGATTAGGTCAGACGGAGAGAAAGCCTGGTCAAAGGCGCGTGATCCTCGGGATGGAATCCAGCGAAATTCTTTGTGCGGAGAAACCGGCGCACAGCTATGACCGGGACTGGTCGCTGTGCCTCCTGTCGTTCCAAGGCTATCCGGGCGCAAAGAGTCGGTGACCACTTCAGCCTTAACCTCAGGCGGGGCCGTTACCCTTCTCTGCGAGCTCATTCCTGAATCCTGCCCGGCCCCGGTGATTCACCTGGCCGGCTATCTAAAATTCTAAAAATCTAAAAATCTAAGCCTTTGTTGACACTGCTCTAGTTCACAAAACGGCTCATGCGAACGTTCATCGCAATGCCCAGAGCCAGGAACGTGAACAATACCGAGGATCCCCCGTAACTCATTAACGGTAAAGGGATTCCTGTGACTGGCATCAGACCGATGACCATTCCGACGTTAACTGCAATCTGAAAGATGAGTACTGCGACCACGCCCATGATCAGGAACGTACCGGAAATATCCGCGGCTGTTTGAGCATTTTGAATCAAACGCGTCAATATGAGGAAGTATATCAGGAGTACAAACACGGCGCCGACGAAGCCGTGCTCCTCGCAGAACGCGGCAAAGATGAAGTCCGTATAGGGAATGGGCAGAAAGTCGCCCTGGGTTTGTGTCCCCTTGGTCGCTCCCCGGCCCCAAATCCCTCCGTCGCCCACCGCGATCAGCGACTGTTTCACCTGGTAACCGCTGCCCTTGGGATCGGTATCCGGGTTCAGGAAGCTGGTCAGCCTCTGTTTCTGGTAAGGCTTCAGCACCTTGGCCCATACCGGCACCACCAGGACGAGCCCGGCTACAGTCAGGATGACCGCCTTCTTCCATTCCAGACCACCCAGGAAAAGCCCGATGATCAGAACGGGGATGTAAGTCAGCGAGGTCCCCAAGTCTGGTTGTTTCAAAACCAGCAGCATAGGCAAGCCGACCATGACGAAAGCCTTGAAGATATCGCTCCAGGTCAGATCCTTGCCCGCCAGGTTGGAGAAGTATCGCGCCATGGCGACGATCAGCACCAGCTTCACCCATTCTGAAGGCTGGAAGTGGATGCCGCCGGGAAGCTTGATCCACCGCCTGCCGCCCATGACTTTGGTACCGACGGCAAGCACGGCCACCAGGGAAAGCAGGCAAAAGCCATAGATCCAATGCACTGACTCGAGCAGCCGGTGGTAGTTGATCAGCGAGAAGGCAAACATCGCCCCCAAGCCGCCGATCAACCAAAAGATCTGCTTGGTCTCGAACCCGACAAACTTGGTATGCAGGGTCGCACTATAGATCTCAAAGATGCTGATCACCGACAGCAGCAGCACCAGGCCCAGCAGCAGCCAGTCAAAATCACGAAATGAGATAAATCGCCGCATCGTTCCTTGGTCTTTCTCCTAGCCTCTATCTATCTCTCAGCGTCAAGAACCAGTCCCGCAGAGCCTGCCCCGAGCTTGTCGAACGGGGACGGCTGAACTTCAGACCTGTCCCAATTAGACTTGTTCAGTTTGGGCAACACACCCTATCGATAGAGCCTACTCTGCGGGAATGCGCACATTTTCCGATAGCCACTGCTCTGATGCTCTGTATCAGGGCACGACTTTAGTCGGGCCGTACCGGGGGGTCCACTGAGGGCTTTAGCCCCTGAGGTACGCTCTTTACGACTCCTAAAGAGCCAGCGCCTAAAGCCGTCTCCCGTCTATGTTGTTACGGCACGGCTAAAGCCGTGCCCTTCGTTCAGCCCTCCATGAAAAGATCCCTCTACCACCTCACTGCACCGGAACCGTGAAACGTCCACCCTTCATTGCCGGAACCGGATCCTGGACCGCCGCAGTCGTAGTCTTATCCGGAGTCGCTTTCCCCTCCGGCTTTTCCGACCACACCGCGCCCACCTCCACCTTGGAAGGCACTTTGGCCTCCTGCAGATTGTTGTCCAGCCGCCGCTGCTTATCCACAAAGGTTTCGATAATTCGCGCCGCCAGAGGTGCAGACGCCTCTGCTCCCCAGCCCCCATGTTCCACCAGGACCACCACGGCGATATCCGGATTGCGGCGCGGGGTGATTCCGACAAACCATGCGTTCGCGCGCTCAGCACCAACCCCAAGACTCTTCATTCCGGCACTGTGGTTCACCACCTGCGCCGTCCCTGTCTTGCCGGCAAAATCGATGTTTTCCAGACGAACCGCGGACGCCGTGCCCCCCATGTGTGGGTCAAGGGCGCCGGCCATACTGTCGGTGATGGTCTGCCAGACCGCTGTATTGATCGGCACCTGCACATCGCCACTGCCGGGATAGGTATCATTCATAGCCTGGCGATACTCGGCCGGCACTTGATCGGGTTCGACCACATGGGGACGCTTGAAAGCGCCGCCTGAAGCGATCCCGGCCACTGCCCGGACCAACTGAATCGGTGAAACGGCAACTGCCCCCTGTCCGATACCAACGGAAATCGCCTCACCGGCATACCACTTCTCGTGGAAGGTCTTCATCTTCCATTCTTCAGAAGGCATGGTGCCGCTGACTTCGCCGGGCAGATCAATGCCGGTCTTCGATCCCAATCCCACTTTGTGAGCCCAATACGCAATCTTCTCGATACCCAGCCGTTCAGCCAGGGTGTAGTAGTAGGTGTCGCATGACATGGGGATCGCGTGCATGATATCGACTGGGCCGTGCCGCTTGTCGCAGCCAAAGAAGCGACCGAAGAAAGTGGCGCCACCGTTGCACACTACCCTCAAATTCTGGGCCACCCCGTTCTCCAGGCCGGCCAGCGACATGATGATCTTGAACGTGGATCCAGGCGCCAGCTGCGCCTGAATGACCTTGTCCAGCAACGGATGGCGCGGGTCGGTGACCAGTTTGTTCCACTCGTCACGCGAGACCCGCACCGAAAAGTCGTTGGGGTCGAAACTGGGCCTTGAGACCAACGCGAGAACGGCGCCGGTATGGGGATTGATGGCAACAATGGCTCCATTGTGATCGCCCATCGCCACCTCCGCCGCCCGCTGAATATCCAGGTCGATCGTCAGCTTGAGCCCCTGCCCGGGTACCGCTGGTTCGCGGCCCAAAATGCCCACTTCCCTGCCGTGGCTATCCACAATAATGTCCTGCGAACCGTCCTGGCCCCGCAGCAGCGAATCGTAAGACTGCTCCACCCCTGATTTACCAACCACATCCCCCGGCTCGTAGTAAGCAAAGCGAGGGTCGTTCAACATGTCATCGCTCACTTCGCCCACGTAACCAATGAGGTTGGCGGCAAAGCCGTTGCGTGGATAGAGCCGCCGCTGTTCGTCAATGGTCTCCAGTTCAGGCAGCTCGTCACGGTGGGACTCGATAAACTCCACCTCATCCGGCGTGATGTCCTGCTTGAGGGGAATCGGCTGATACTTCGGCGCCAGGGCGTAGTGCGTCAGCACACTCTCCAGCTGCTCCGCAGTCATATGCAGTCCGCGGGAGATCAAAGGAAAGTCTGCCCGCAGGTCGCGCCCAGGCTCGCGGATCAGGAAGCAGGAAACCGACGGGTAATTGTCCACCAGCAGGCGCCCTTCGCGGTCGAACAGCTTACCCCGCGGCGCAAGGATGGGCACCTTGCGGATACGATTCTGCTCCGCCAGGGTACGGTAGTTCTGCGCTCCGATCACCTGCAGCCGCCACAGCCCCGAGAGCAATACCAGCAGGATGCCGGCGATCGCATACTGCACGAGCGTCAGCTTGAACGCCGGTAATCTCTCTTCTTTATTGAGCAATTGATCCATTCCCATACTGTGACGTTTCTGCTATCGATTCGGTGCATTCTTTTTAATCCCGTGGCCGCACACGGTCCAGGATGTCGAAGAAGAACACGCCGACGATCGAGTTAATCACTGCCTTAATGACTTCATGCAGCCAGTTCGTGTGGACGTTGAGCACGAGCATGCGGTGCATGATGAAGAGATAGATCCCGATGTTCAGCAACGTGAACGCGAAGTTGATCAACAACCGGGTTCCAGGATTTTCTACATCGATCTTGACCCCCAGCGAGGCGGCGAAGAACCCCACCACGCACTGTGAGATCCCGTTGATGCCCAGGGGGCGTCCAGTCAGTGCATCCTGAACCAGGCCGATCACCGCGCCGGTGATAGTGCCGGCAATCGGATTTCGCCATCCCACCGAGAAATAGATCGTGACCAGCAACGGCAAATCGAGAATGTCGAATTTGGGGATGAACCGCGGGATCAGGACCTGAAGAAAGATGGCCAACAACGGCACCAGCACCACCACGATGAGCGGATAGCGCTGTACATCCAGTTCCCTGCGCGCCAGTGATGCCGACATTGCCATGCTGCTCTAACTCCCCTTGGCGCCTCAGCCGCGCCCGAATTCCTAAGCTATCCACCGCCCTACAAGTGCGAAAAGTTAGGGCTTCGACTTCAATCGTGCCGCAATTCCTAAGCTATCCACCGCTCTACAACTGCGAAAAATCCGGCTTTGTATCAGGGCACGACTTCACAGGCTGCGGAAAAAAATCATTTCAGAGGACGGGAGAGGTAGGTACGGGCTTTAGCCCGTACGTAAACCCAGCAAAATCTTTCGGCCTTTAGGCCCTGAGGTACGTTCTTCCTTTCCTCTCCGCGCAAATCATCCTTTTTCCGCAGCCTGTTCAGTCGCGCCGCAATTCCTAAGCTATCCACCGCCCTACAAGTGCGAAAAATCCGGCTTCGTATCAGGGCACGACTTCAGTCGGGCCGCAATTCCTAAGCTATCCACCGCCCTACAACTGCGAAAAATCCGGCTTTGTATCAGGGGCACGACTTCAGTCGCGCCGCAATTCCTAAGCTATCCACCGCCCTACAACTGCGAAAAATCCGGCTTTGTATCAGGGCACGACTTCAGTCGCGCCGCAATTCCTAAGCTATCCACCGCCCTACAACTGCGAAAAATCCGGCTTTGTATCAGGGCACGACTTCAGTCGCGCCGCAATTCCTAAGCTATCCACCGCCCTACAACTGCGAAAAATCCGGCTTTGTATCAGGGCACGACTTCAGTCGCGCCGCAATTCCTAAGCTATCCACCGCCCTACAACTGCGAAAAATCCGGCTTTGTATCGGGGCACGACTTCAGTCGCGCCGCAATTCCTAAGCTATCCACCGCCCTACAACTGCGAAAAATCCGGCTTTGTATCAGGGCACGACTTCAGTCGCGCCGCAATTCCTAAGCTATCCACCGCCCTACAACTGCGAAAAATCCGGCTTTGTATCAGGGCACGACTTCAGTCGGGCCGCAAGACGAGCAACCAACGAGGGCTTTAGCCCCTGGGGTACTCTTCTCCGCTGGTTTGCAACTTTTTCAGCATCCTGTTTAGCCCATGAGTACACGAAACTCTTTCTCCTCCCCCCTATTGGGGCTGCGCCCCGGCCGGCTCGTTGTCCGCAGGTGCTGGAGGACCCGCCGGTTCGCTCACCTTCGGAACCTTCGGCTTGGCAACCGCCGGCTTGGCCGAACCCGGCGCCGCCTCCTGGCCGGCCGTTGCCGGGCTGGTTGCAGGGCGCTTAGGCTTTACCGCAGTTCCGTCCGCCTTCGTCGACCCAGCACCGCCGGCCTCCACCGTCTTAACTCCCGCCGGCTTGGCAGGCGCCGTCTCACTCACCTGCGGTTTGGGGACAGGCGCGTACTTCGGATCCACAACAGCCTGTCCCGGCATGAGCGCCGCCGCCGGCGGAGTCGAATCAGGGCTGTAATGATCCGGATGAATCGTCGGCGGCGGATGAAGTGGCGCCGGCACCGTAGTAGCCGACGCAGGAGCCGCCGGTTTCTGGCCCGGGCCAGGATCCGCCAGCGCGTTAGGATCATTCAAACCCGGCAGGCGCTCCGCCAGGATGTCCGAGGCCCGCTGCCTCACCACCGCGGCCCCCTCGGCCGCACTCTGGGCCATATCCTGCTGGGCCGTCGGCGGCATCTTGTCGGAAGCCTCGGTGATCACCAGCAACTCCTCGACGTGCCCGAGATTAGCCGCCGGCTTAATGAGGATGTCCACGTACGGCGGATTAGAAGTATCCGGTACTACCTGGTCCACCACCCCCACAGGAAGTCCGCGAGGGAAAATCTGGTCCCCGCCGCTGGTAATGACCTTTTCTCCCGGCTTGACGCGCTCATCGGGAAGCATATTGATGATCTGCGGCTGGCCCAGCGCATTGCCGCGGAGTACTCCCCGCAGCCGCGTCGACTCCAGCAGCACCCCGGCCCCGCTGGTTTGATCCGAAATCACCAGCACCTGCGAGGTATGCCCAAACACGTCTCGCAGCTTGCCCACGATGCCGTCGGGAGTAATGACTGCCATGTCCGGCTTCAGGCCGTCTTTGGAACCCTTATCGATGGTGAGGATACGGGATTGGTCCGTACCCGACGTGCCGATCACCTGCGCCGGAACGGTACTGTAAATGTAGTGTTCTTTGAATCCCAGCAACGCCTGCAGCCGTTGTCCCTGGCGGGCGTCTTCGAGCAACCCTGCCTGCTCCAGCTGCAAACGGCCTATCCGCTCTTTAAGCTCCTGGTTCTGCTGCCGCACGTGGCGAAGATCCAGGTAATTCGACCACAACCCGCGGACACCGGTGCCGGTGCCGTGCACCACTTTCTCGGGTGGTGACATCAGGCCGATAGCCCAGTAGCGGATCAGGCGCACCGTCTTGCCATCCCCACCATTGGGGTTGGGCCTGCGTATCTGCATCGCCAGCCCGATCACCTGGACCAGCAGCACAGCCACCAAGAAAAAGATGTTCTTATACCGGCTCAAGCGAAACCCATCGCTGCTTCCACTCACTTATAGAACGATTGACCCGCTCGTCAGTCGATCTTGATTTTGCGCAGCAAACGGAAGTCACTCAACATTTTGCCCGTGCCCAGCACCACGCTGGCCAGGGGATCATCCGCAATCGAGACCGGCAACCCGGTTTCTTCACGAATACGCTTATCGAGATTCTTGATGAGCGCGCCCCCTCCGGTCAGCACAATGCCGCGGTCGCTGATATCCGCGCTGAGTTCCGGCGGGGTACGTTCCAGTGCTACGCGAATAGCGTTCAGAATGGTCGAAATGCATTCCGTGAGCGCTTCACGGATCTCGCTGTCATCGATGGTGATGGTCTTGGGCACGCCTTCAATCAGGTTGCGCCCTTTAATCTCCATGGTGAGCGGCTTGTCCAGCGGATAGGCCGATCCGATATCGATCTTGATTTGCTCCGCCGTCCGCTCCCCGATGAGCAGGTTGTACTTGCGCTTGAGGTAGTTCATGATCGCCTCGTCCATCTGGTTGCCGGCCATGCGGACGGAACGGGAATAGACGATGCCGGAGAGCGAGATAACCGCGATATCGGTGGTGCCGCCGCCAATATCCACGACCATGTTGCCGCTGGGCTCGGTGATCGGCAGTCCGGCGCCGATCGCGGCCACCATAGCCTGCTCCACCAGGAACACTTCGCTGGCCTTGGCGCGATACGCGGAGTCTTCCACCGCCCGCTTTTCTACCTGTGTGATCTCAGAAGGCACGCCGATCACGATCCGCGGGTGCACCAGCATTTTGCGGTTGTGCGCCTTCTGGATGAAGTAGTTCAACATCTTTTCTGTGATTTTGAAATCGGCGATCACGCCGTCTTTCATAGGCTTGATGGCAACGATATTGCCAGGCGTACGCCCGAGCATCTCCTTGGCCTCTTTGCCGACCGCTTCGACTTCGCCGGTGTTTTTGTTGATGGCGACGATCGAGGGTTCGTTGACCACGATGCCCTTACCGCGCGCATACACCAGGGTGTTGGCGGTGCCTAAGTCGATTGCCAGATCGCTCGAGAATACGCTAAACAACGAACGCACACCGTGCGTCCGCGAAGAACGCGAATGGAAACCGTTTGATGACATGAATGCAGGACTTTTCCTGTCGACCCGGATTCATTGTACGGCCACGGTTGCTTTGTTGCACCGCTACTCTTTTGAGTCTTTACCACCACTTTTAGGGCATACGACCTGTTTTGACGCTGCACTCGTGGGCGCGGATGCAACAGCGACGGTTCGCCTGAGTTATCCTCTGAAGTTCAACGAAGGGAATGCGCATGACGACGAAGATCTACAAGAACTTAATCGCTGGCAAGTGGGTAAACGCGGAGAGCGGCAAGACGTTTCTCAATCACAACCCCGCCAATATAGACGACGTGGTAGGAGAGTTTCAGGCCTCCGGCGAGGCGGACGTAGATCGCGCGGTCAAGGCCGCCCGGGCAGCTTATCGCCAATGGCGGCTGGTCCCTGCCCCCAAACGGGGCGAAATGCTGTACCGCACCGGCGAGTTGCTGTTGCAGCGCAAAGAGGAGCTGGCCCGGCAGATGACGCGCGAGATGGGCAAGGTCTTGAGCGAGACGCGGGGCGATGTGCAGGAGGCTGCCGACACTGCCTTCTACATGGCGGGTGAGGGCCGCAGGCTCTTCGGTCAAACGACGCCTTCGGAGTTGCGCGACAAATTCGCCATGTCGGTCCGCATGCCCGTGGGGGTCTGCGGCATGATCACGCCCTGGAACTTCCCCATGGCCATCCCGTCCTGGAAGCTGTTTCCCGCCCTGGTTTGCGGCAATACCTGCGTCATCAAGCCGGCGGAAGACACTCCGCTGTCCACCATCAACCTGGTGGAACTATTGATGGAGGCTGGACTGCCGGACGGCGTGGTCAACATTGTCACCGGCTTTGGCCCGGATGCCGGGGCGCCCCTGGTGGCCCATCCCGATGTGGACGCCATTTCGTTTACCGGTTCGAGTGAGGTAGGCCGGATAGTCGCTCAGACCGCCGCCGGCCTGTTCAAGCCCTGTTCGCTCGAAATGGGAGGCAAGAACGCCATGATCGTCCTTGAGGATGCAAACCTCGACCTGGCGTTGGATGGTGCGGTTTGGGGTGCTTTCGGTACCACCGGCCAGCGCTGCACGGCGACCAGCCGGATCATCGTGCAAAAGACCGTAGCTGGCGAGTTCACCCGCAGGCTGGTGGAGCGAGCGAAGGCGCTGCGCGTGGGTGATGGTCTGGACAGCCAGGTGGAGATGGGGCCGCAGATCAACCAGCAGCAGGTGGAGACCTCTGCCCGCTACACCGCGATCGCCCAAAAGGAGGGTGCCCAATTGCTGACCGGTGGGAACCGCCTGGACACGCTAAGCCGGGGATTTTTCTTTGCCCCCACTGTCTTCGGAGGAGTAGGTCCGGAGATGCGCATAGCCCGCGAGGAGGTCTTTGGGCCGGTCGTCAGTGTCCTCGAATGCGAAGACTTCGACCAGGCGATCGTATTCGCGAACGGCATTGAATACGGATTATCGACTGCGCTTTATTCCCGCAACGTGAATCTGGCATTCAAAGCGATGCGTGACCTGGAAGCCGGGATCACCTATGTGAATGCGCCAACGATCGGTGCGGAAGTGCATCTCCCCTTCGGGGGAGTGAAGCACACCGGCAACGGTCACCGCGAAGGAGGCACGGGCGCGCTTGATTTTTACAGCTCATGGAAGGCAGTGTATGTGGACTACTCCGACCGGCTGCAGCGGGCGCAGATTGACACGGGTGAGTGATGAGAAGGCGCGACCATCATTACTTCGTATACATGATGGCGAGTCGAACTCATGTTCTTTACTGTGGAATGACGAACAGCCTGGATCGCAGAGTTGAAGAACACAAGACGGGGAGGACGCCGGGGTTTACCTCTGACTACCGATGCGAGCGCCTGGTGTGGTTCGAGCGGTATCAGTACGTCCGCAACGCGATCGCCAGAGAAAAAGAAATCAAGAGCTGGACCCGCGCCAAGAAAATCGCCCTGATCGAAGAACAAAATCCATCCTGGTCCGATCTGAGCGAACTCTGAGGGAAGGAGAACCGCAGATCCCTCGCCTTCGGGATGACAAACAGGAGAGGATTGTTGTGAGGGAGAGCGCGGTTACCAAAGGCCACGTCGGACGCCCAACGACACGTCGCGTTGCAAACGAGCGCGGCCAAGGACCGCAGTCCATCACCAAAGGAGGCGCGGTCGCCGAAGGACGTGCGCGGTCGCCAATGCGTGTCCCCGCCCGAACAAGCACCCTAACCTCCGGCAACCGCCCTTTCCTTACAACCACCCTCTCCTTTTTGTCATCCCGAGCGAAGCGAGGGATCTGCGGTTCTCCTTCCGCCTCACAAAGTCCGCCCCAGCGACAACCCTCCCCTTTCCTCATCCCCGCCTGCCCCGGCGTGCCGTGGGAGCGCAGCGAGGGACCTGCAGCCTCTAACCGACCCGCATTTGCTAGCATTCCCTTGCGAGGCAAAGATGATCATTGGCGTTCCCAAGGAAGTGAAAGACCACGAATCCCGGGTAGGCATCACCCCCGCCGGCGTGAAAGCCCTGGTAGACGCAGGCCACACCGTCCTGGTGCAAACCGAAGCCGGCGACCTCTCCGCCTTCACCGACGACGAATACCAATCCGCCGGCGCCGAAATCGTAGGCGCGGCATACAACGTCTGGGGCCACGCCGACATGATCGTCAAGGTCAAAGAACCAATCGAAAAAGAATACGTCTTCTTCCGCGAAGGCCTGGTCCTCTTCACCTACCTCCACCTCGCGCCCCTACCGGCCCTCACTGACAAACTCCTGGCCACCAAAGTCACCGGCATCGCCTACGAAACCATCCGAGACCGCGCAGGCACTCTCCCCCTCCTCACCCCCATGTCAGAAGTGGCAGGCAGAATGTCCGTCCAGGTCGGCGCCACGTACCTCGAAAAGGAAAAAGGCGGCCGAGGCCTGCTCCTGGGGGGAGTCCCCGGCGTTCCACCCGCAACCGTATGCATCCTGGGAGGGGGGATCGTAGGCACCAACGCCGCCAAAATCGCCCTGGGCATGGGCGCAAACGTCACCATCGTTGATCTAAACCTCAACCGCTTGCGCGAACTCGACGACATCTTCAACGGCCGCGTCTACACCCTGGCATCAAACTCCTACAACGTGGCCCGAGCCGTACAAAGCGCAGACCTGCTCATCGGCGGCGTACTCATCCCCGGCGCCTCGGCGCCCAGGATCGTCACCCGGCAAATGATCTCCCGCATGAAAAAGGGCGCCGTCGTGGTCGACGTAGCCATCGACCAGGGTGGCTGCATTGAAACCGCCAAGCCCACCACCCACAGCGATCCTTCCTACGTTGTCGATGGAGTCGTCCACTACTGCGTCACCAACATGCCCGCGGCCGTCCCCAATACCTCGACGCTGGCGCTCACCAACGCCACCTTCCCCTACGTGATGCGTCTGGCGCAACACGGTGCCGCAGCCGCCATCAAGGCCGATCCAGGTATGTGTGAAGGAGTGAACACCTATGCCGGGGTACTTACATACAAAGGAGTCGCGCAATCGCTAGGCAGGGAGTGGAAGCCGGTCATGGATCTCCTGAGCAATTGATCGCCGCAAAACCATTTTCCGAGTCAATCTGTTTCGAGCCAATTTCGATTTGTGGGAATAGACGGATGGAATCGGAGCTAGCTGTCATTCGCCAGCGCATGCGCATCCTTTGTTAGAGCCAACTCTACGGAAATGCGCGCATTTTCCGATAGCCACTGCTCTGATGCTTTGTATCAGGGCACGACTTTAGTCGGGCCGTAAGGATGGAGCCCATGAGGGCTTTAGCCCCTGAGGTACGCTCTTCTAGACCTAATGGCGAACTTAGTCCCATCTTTCCCCGTCTCATTCACCAATCAAGAACCAACCTGATTCTGTTCGGCGGCTGAACACCTCAGACACATCACCCGTGCGCATTCAAAAATCACCGGCAAGCCCCTGCAGGGGCTCGCCGGCAACCGATGCCCTACTGCGCCGGAGGAGCTCCCCCGCCGCGTTGCATCATCCGTTGCTGCATCTTCTGTTGATCCTCTGTGAATTTCTGCTTCTGACTATCATTGAGAATCGCCGAGATCTTAGTGTTCGCGCCCTCGCGAATGCTCATCATCTTGGTCATCTTGTCTTCGCGGGACATCGAACTATCCTGCCGCAGCGCCATCATCTGCTGCTGCGTGTCGGTCAGGATCGGCTTGATTTGCGTTTGCTGGTCCGCGGATAAATCGTACCGCTTGGTCATCTGCGCGAGCCGTTCATCGGGACTCATTTGCATACGGCCCATGCGACCGCCGCCATTTCCTGGTTGCTGGGCGGAAGCATCGGGGGCGGCTGGGCTATCCTGCTGCGCGAACGCGGCAGCCGTCCCAAGGGTGAGCCCGGTGGCTAACAAACCACTAAGGGCTATACGACAAAACTGATTCTTCATAGGGTGTTTCTCCTGCATATCGACCACAGTGATAAGAACCCGCTGTTTGGCGCATGGTTGTTGCAGAAACCAACTCGCATGCACCCCTTCATCAGAATGGACGTAAGCCGCGCCCCAGGAGTTTAGTTTTTCGGCGGCATAGGGACGGGAGCCGACCGTAATCCACATTGCAACCCGCCGGGTGCGAGATACGCATAGGCAAACACCACCTGATACTCGCTCTCTCCCGGATACGAGCACTCCGCACACCCGGGTTTGTACTCGAGAACCGGGTTGTCCTGCGGGATTTCGGTCCAATCCCTTGTCTGATGCGGGGCCAGCGTGACCCACTTTGTTTCATCGTGACCCGCGGCAGCAGGATAGACAGCCACCCTGCCATGCGGATTGCCCGCATCGACCAGGCTCCCGCCCGCACCATTGGATGCTCTCCACAGCCAACGGCCCTGCGAACGCGCGTACCAATGGGAACTGGAGGGTATGGGCTCGGCAAGCTTGATCGCGCGGCCGGTGTGGTTGCTCAGCACGAAACGAAATCCCGAACCCTGATCGCGACCAACCAACGCGAGGTAGTTTGCCGAAAGCGTCACCCCGGAACAGAGGGGTATCGATCGTACCGGCCTGGCGCCAACCCGGCTTCCGGCTGAGCCCATGAAAAAGGAAAGAAGGACCCCGGGAAGAATCAGACGACACCCTTCCCTTCCACGACATGAATATAGCGATTCGCCGCGAGCTTGGTGAGCTTCTCGACGTGCTTGCTGGGCGCGGGCCAGTGAATTTCCAGTTCATCGATCTCAGTGGCGGTGCCAATTCCCAACACTTCCCGCGGATCGTGCGACGAAAGATAGCTGCCGCCATTATTCTTGAGCCGCTCCCGAGCCTTGCCCCCGGCCTTCCACAGAATGCGCGCACCGATCGCATCGCGGTTGCATGTGACGCCTTCAAGCTTCAACCCAAGCCAGTTGTTCCCCTTGGCCGCGTTGTTTTTCAACAGCACCGGGGGACCGCCGTTGACGCCGACAATCACATCCACGGCGCCGTCATTGTCGTAGTCGCCCACCGCGAGGCCTCGGCCAGACCAATCTTTTTTGAATGCCGGCCCGGCCTCATCGGTCACATCGTGCAGCTTGTGGTCGGGGCCCTGGTGAAACAACAGCAGCGGTTCTCTGTAATGCACCTGCATGGAGTAGGAATCGATCATGTCGTCAGGATGGCCGTTGGCCAGGATCAGGTCAACCAGGCCATCGTTGTCGTAGTCGAAATATTTCAGCCCCCACCCGCTCATCAACCGCGTACTGCGCGCGACGCCATTCGGCTGCGCCGCATCGGCAAACGATTCATCTTTGTTGTTGACGTAGACCGAATACATTTCATGGTCCACGTTGGAAACGAAGAGATCCTGGTACCCGTCCGCGTTGAGATCGGCCGCGTCCACACCCATGCCCGAACGAGGCCGCCCGCTATCGCTGAAGCCGACACCGGCCTGCAGAGCGGTCTCCTCCCACTTCCACTGACCGTTGGCTCCGGGACCTCGATTCATGAAAAGAAAATTCTGCACCGTGTCGTTAGCGACAAACAGGTCCATACGCCCATCGTTGTTGAGGTCGGTAGCGACCACCCCGAGGCCCTTCCCCAATGCGGACGCGATCGCTGTCCCCTTGGTGACGTCGGTGAAGGTGCCGTCGCCGTTGTTGTGATAGAGATAGCTGGCAGTCGGCTTGAACACGCGCGGCACACAATAATAGTTCCTGCCGACCTGGTTACTGCCGCATTCCAGTTTGCGCACACCCACCGGATCGACAAAACTGCAAATAAACAGATCGAGCCTGCCGTCATTGTCGTAATCGAACCAGACCGCGCTCGTGGTGAACCCGGGAGTAGCGACTCCCGCGTGTTCGGTCACATCCGCAAAGGTTCCATCGTGATTGTTCTTGTACAGAGTGCATCGCCCGTACGAAGTCACCAGCATATCGGGCCAGCCGTCGTTGTCGTAGTCGCCCACCGCGACACCCATGCCGAAGTAGGCTCCGGTGACGCCGGCCTTTTCCGTCACATCGGTAAACGTACCGTCACGATTGTTTTTGTAAAGAGCATTGCGAAGCGGCTTGGATGGCTTATAGAAATCGCTGGGACCACTGTTCACCAGAAAAATATCCATCCAGCCATCATTGTCGTAATCGAGAAAAGCACAACCGGGCCCCAGCGCTTCGGGCAGGAAGCGGCTGGGCGACATCGCGTTTTCATGCACCCAGTGAATGCCGGAGACGGACGGAGGGACTTCGAGAAACAACGGCTCCTTCACTGCTTGGGCCGCTGTTGCGGCCGGCGCCTGGGCGAACGCGGGAAGGACCCTGGCAAGCCCGGCCACCATGCCACATCGTAAAAACCCGCGCCTGGAAAAAGTCATTACCCCTATCCTATTCGTCCTGGTGTGCACCGTCGCAAATAGCCGCTCTCATGTTTCCGGTGTCCGTCCTGCTGCTGTTTCCGGCTGGTCGATTTGGACAGCACCGAAAAAGCCTCGTGGAAGACAATGTCCAACGAAGGGCAAGGCTGCGGCTGTGCCCTTGACGGCCTTTACAGACTGCAGAGGACGGGAGAGGTAGGTACGGGCTTTTAGCCCGTACGTAAACCCAGCAAAATCTGACGGCCTTTACAGACTGCAGAGGACGGGAGAGGTAGGTACGGGCTTTTAGCCCGTACATAAACCCAGCAAAATCTGACGGCCTTTACAGACTGCAGAGGACGGGAGAGGTAGGTACGGGCTTTAGCCCGTACATAAACCCAGCAAAATCTTCCGGCCGTTACAGACTGCAGAGGACGGGAGAGGTAGGTACGGGCTTTAGCCCGTACGTAAACCCAGCAAAATCTTCCGGCCTTTACAGATTGCAGAGGACGGGAGAGGTAGGTACGGGCTTTAGCCCGTACATAAACCCAGCAAAATCTTCCGGCCTTTACAGACTGCAGAGGACGGGAGAGGTAGGTATGGGCTTTAGCCCGTACGTAAACCCAGCAAAATCTTCCGGCCTTTACAGACTGCAGAGGACGGGAGAGGTAGGTATGGGCTTTAGCCCGTACGTAAACCCAGCAAAATCTTCCGGCCTTTACAGACTGCAGAGGACGGGAGAGGTAGGTACGGGCTTTAGCCCGTACGTAAACCCAGCAAAATCTTCCGGCCTTTACAGACTGCAGAGGACGGGAGAGGTAGGTATGGGCTTTAGCCCGTACGTAAACCCAGCAAAATCTTCCGGCCTTTACAGACTGCAGAGGACGGGAGAGGTAGGTATGGGCTTTAGCCCGTACGTAAACCCAGCAAAATCTTCCGGCCTTTACAGACTGCAGAGGACGGGAGAGGTAGGTATGGGCTTTAGCCCGTACGTAAACCCAGCAAAATCTTCCGGCCTTTACAGACTGCAGAGGACGGGAGAGGTAGGTATGGGCTTTAGCCCGTACGTAAACCCAGCAAAATCTTCCGGCCTTTACAGACTGCAGAGGACGGGAGAGGTAGGTATGGGCTTTAGCCCGTACGTAAACCCAGCAAAATCTTCCGGCCTTTACAGACTGCAGAGGACGGGAGAGGTAGGTATGGGCTTTAGCCCGTACGTAAACCCAGCAAAATCTTCCGGCCTTTACAGACTGCAGAGGACGGGAGAGGTAGGTATGGGCTTTAGCCCGTACGTAAACCCAGCAAAATCTTCCGGCCTTT
Organism: uncultured Acidobacteriaceae bacterium; assembly: GCA_963850235.1. GTDB lineage: Bacteria > Acidobacteriota > Terriglobia > Terriglobales > Acidobacteriaceae > PALSA-350. The sequence goes on from CAWKKM010000004.1 coordinate 40,821, forward strand.
ACAGACTGCAGAGGACGGGAGAGGTAGGTATGGGCTTTAGCCCGTACGTAAACCCAGCAAAATCTTCCGGCCTTTAGGCCCTGAGGTACGTTCTTCCTTTCCTCTCCGCACAAATCATCCCTTTTCCCGCAGCCTGTGAAGCCGCTGAGGTACGCTTTTCCCGTCCGGCCCCGCATTTTAGGCAGCCTATCTGGTCCGGCCGTAATGGTCCCCTTGAGACCGCACCGATACACGAAAGCAATCTGATCCTGTTCGCGCAAGCTCTCTCCAAAGCAATTCACAACTTACTTTCTATAAACGTCCGTGTGCATGACGCACCACACTGGGCCTTTATCTCATCGGACACCCTGTGTCAGCTCTTAGCTGGTAAGCCGTGCTTTTCAAGCTACATCGCGCCGAGTCCCGCTAGGGACGACCGATCATTAGCCCAGGATGGAGTGCGCAGCACGGAATCCTGGGTACCTATCGCAAAATGATCAAGCCCCGTAGGGGCGGCACACATTCTCGAGGGACGTCAGTCCCGATCGCAGCAGATACCGCAGCCGCCATAATCGCCTCTATTACTGACAATGCACACTACCCCGGATACGGTTCTCCAGCTTTGACTATCCGGATGCGATGATCCGTGAACTTGAAATGAGCTCCCGGCAAATCAAGCTTTGGCATGTGGCAGGACACACAATTACTTTTGGCCACAGGACAAGCCTTCGCGCCTGTTTTTGGAGTAACACTCTTTCCCGAGGCAGACTTGGCACTGCCATGGCAGGCCAGGCACTTGGGATCGAAATTCACAGGCTGCGGTCCGAAGTCGTGGTGCGGATTGTGGCACGCCAAACAACTGATGCGTGCGTCGTCAGGGTCATAGCATTTGCTGCCCGTCAGCCGATACGGTTGAAAGCGAATGTTGGCGATGCTCGGATTTCCCTGCAGCGCGATTTCCTGCCAGGTCCGATGACACTGACCGCAGAAATTAGACGCCTGATCCGCGGACAGGCCGATCAGCTTATGCAAATCGGGCGGCGCCGGCGCAGCCGCGGGATTGCCGGACGTCATCGCCGCCAGGTGGGCGTCGATGCCCTGGTGACAATGCCCGCACTGAACGCCTGGAGTCAATTTCTCCAGCGTGAGTTGCTTGCCCTCGACCGCATGGGTCGCATGACAACCAAAGCACCGCCGCTTATCATCCCCGCTCATCAATCGTCCGGCGGCAGCGGTGATGTCAGCCGGTGTCGATCCCGCGGACCCCATCGTAGGCCCCAACCCCTCCAACTCACGAAACCAGCTCACTCGGCTCTCATACAACTCGCCATCCTTTTCAAGGATGAACGTCTGGCCAATGGCGGAACTCGCGCCCATGGCCCAGCGGATGGGCATGGTCACCGTCGCCGTTCCATCTGTCACCGAATATTGACTCTCTGTTCCCTTGCGTTCAATCCGATACGAGTACTGGCCCACACTCGTGGTGAGCAGAGGATGATCGATGAGAATCTTGCTCTTTTCGACCGTTTCGAGCGCATGCGCCATGTAGGTACCCGGCTGCGTCAAGGCCTCAACGTGGCATTGCGCACACGGAGCCGGAGTTGGAGAGCCCGTTTGGGCAACCCCGCCTATCGGTAACAGCAAACAGAGCAATAGGCCATGCTTCTTCATCAGGGAATCACTTGATCTTGGCGCCGGGCTGCTTGGCCTGCGCTTCCGCCGTCAGTTTCAACACGATTTCGCGCTCGCGCTTACTGTCCTCCGGCCGCTTGAGCCGGTAGTAAACCAGCGACAGTGACACGTGCGCTTCGGTAAATTGCGGAGACTCTTTTATCAAGGATTCGAGGATTGACCGTGCTTCCTCGAGACGATTTTCATCGATGGCAATCAGCGCCTGCTGGTAGCGAACGCCTGGGTCTCCCGGCCTGGTCTCCTCCGCGCGCGCGAAGTATTTCGCGGCGGTCGTATAGTCCTGTTCCAGCCTTGCGGCCGCCCCCAGTTGCAAATTCGCCTCAAAGTTGTACGGGTCCACCGCTAACTCTGCCTGGAACTGTTTGGCTGACAAATCGGAGTCGCCGGTAAACATCAACGCCTTGGCATACAGCACATGCACTTCAGGGAGATTGGGATTGAGGGCCACCGCCTTGGCAAACTCGTCGCGTGCGCCGGCATAATCCTGGACATTCATCTTTGCGGTTCCCAACATCAGGTGTGCTTCGGCGGAGTCGCCATTGCGCAGAATGCGGTCGACCAGCAGCTGCCCCTCATCCACGCGATTTTCGCGGATTAATGCCGTGCCCAACAAGTATGCAATCGCGAGATCGTCGGGATACTTTTTCTCTGCCGGCTCGAGGACGCGAATCACCTCATCCTGGCGCCCCATGCGCGAATAGCAGTCCGCCAGCAATAAGACCGCCTGGTGGTTTCCTGGATCCTCTGCAATCACTTTCACCAGCTGCGTGGTAGCCTCGTCGATCTTGCCCATCTTGTAATAAACGAGCGCAAGATTCAGTCTGGCCCCTGCCAGTTTGGGAGATAGCTTGAGAGCAGTCTTATATTCGGGAAGCGCCTCTTCATAGCGTCCCAGTCCGGCCAACGCCGCCCCCAGGTTGGAATGAATGGCGGCAACCTCGGGGTGCATCTTGAGAAACTCTCTATACTCGGAAACAGCCCCTTGCAGATCACCCGATTGCTGCTTCTGCATGGCATCCTGCACCAGCTGCTGCGGGGATAACTGGCCCTCCGCGATGCCGAGGAAGCCTGGAGCAAGGGCAATGAACGCCGGCAAAACCAATGTCCAAGTCCGGCTGATTCGACCCCATTTCAGAAAGCGCTTTGTATCAGGGCACGACTTCAGTCGTGCCGTAAACACTGCAAATGACGAGGGCTTTAGCCCCTGCCGCTCTTCTTTCTGGCTTGGGGCACCGTTCGGCAGCTCAGCATGCCGGCAGGACATTACCTTTACTGTATTCCATAAAGCGAAAAGAAGAGAGGGCTTCCGCATACCGGCTACTTGTTCGGTCACCAGAACAAGTATATCGGTACGTCAGAAGCCCTCGAGCTTATTTCCGTTGTTCTTTATGTACTCCTGTTGAGTTAGAAGAAGAACTTCGCTCCGAACTCAATAATGCGCGACCCCTCTTTCTGTGTCGTCTTACCAAAGTTCGGGTTGGCCTGGGTGATCGCTTGGCTGACAGGATCCTGGGTGAACTGCAGGGTCAGGTTGTTGCCACTCGGGAACGAATAGAGAGGATGGTTAAGGAAATTGTAAGCCTGGGCTCGAAGCTGGAGTTTCATCGATTCTTTGATTTGGAAGTTCTTGAAGACCCCCAAGTCGGAATCGAAGAACGCCGGACCGAAGACAGCAGGAAGCAGCTTCGGTTGGCCCTGCACGGGCGCCGTTGGCGGGGCCAAGCAGTTTCCGTTCACAAATGAGTGGGCGCCCAGGTGTCCTCTCGGATCGCAAGTCACGATCGGGATGGGCCCTTGCGCATTTGAGGCCAAATTCGATCCGTAGATGGATTGGTTGTTGATTGCGATACCCATAGGGTTCTCGGCGCTGATCGAGCCCGGAATGATCGCCGCCGATTGCGGGCACGATATACCCGCGGCCTTTTCCGCGTCGGTGACCACGCAAGTGTACGCCGCATTGAAGTTGCCATTGAGCTGGCTGGTACCACCGCCGCCGTTTCCTTGGTAGGTAAGATTCACTCCACTTTCCAACTGCGTGACACCGGTAAGCTGCCATCCGTTTGCAACGCCATTCACCAGGGCGTTTGAATGAACAACTTGGCCAAAGTCAAACGAGTAAGCTGCGTTGAAAAGATGTGTGCGGTTTGAGCCCAGGGCACCGTAGTTCGCTCTAAGGTTGAACGGGTTGATTACGGGTGAAATGATTCCCAGTGCCTTCTGGAACGTATAGTTGGTTTGAATTACGTACTTCCCGGCATGGCGAGCCCAGCTCACCTGCATGGCGTTGTAATTCTGATAGACGTTGTTGGTTGCAAGGTTCAAATCACCATACCCTTGCAACGGCCGATATTTGTCCGCATTTGCCGTCGAGGGATTGGTGGCAGAAAACATGGAACCCAGGGGAACCACATTGATATTGCTGCCAGCCCCACCCTGAGTGTTCTGCAAGTCCCTGCTCCGGTTACCCACATAAGAGAGCTCGAAGAGACCCTGCCAGGGCGTCGTCTGGTCGACGTTGACGCTCCAACCATCCGTGTAGGGCTGTTTATCATCGCCCCGATCCACGGCGGAGGGCGAAGCTGGCGATGCCGACGGACTCACGCACGATAAATTACCTGCAAATAAAGCTGACCCACTCGAGGGATTGGTTGGACAGCCAGTCGATGCGACCCAGTTGCTTGGGGACAGATTTGCGTCGGCGACGCCCGCCGATGCGTCCAGGCCGTTGGTGAACTGACCAGAGTGGTAGTAGAAACGTCCCCAGCCGCCACGAACTACTGTTCTGCCGGTACCGGAAACGTCATACGCTACTCCAAAACGGGGTTGGTAGAACAGTGTTCTGGTCGGGAATCCTCCCACCGGAACGCTGCTGTTCCTGGCGTGCCATTCGAATCCGCAGAATGTCGGAGCGGACGCGCAACTGGGGGCAAACTGGGCCGTATCGAAGATCGAATACCCAAAGCCCAAGGCATCGATCCATGGCTGGAAGTGGGTGAAACGGACACCAAACTCCAGGGTTAGCTTCTTGCTCGCTTTCCAGGAGTCTTGTACAAAAAACTCGTACTGACCATAGTGGATATCGTTGATGCGGTTTTTGTTTCTCTCCCCGTAGTTAGCCAGATTGCCCGTCAGCAGGTCAGCGTACTCATTGCCATAGCTGAAGCTGTTACCCGCGGAAACCTGGAGCAAGCCGTTGGTGTTGCCGTTTGCCGGCTGCGAGTTCCGAATCCACTCATAAAAGAATCCGGCCTTGACGGTGTGATTGCCCCAGACCTTGGTCAGCGTGTCGCTCGCGCTGGGCATCCATTTGTTTGCGTACAAGCCCTGCGACGCTCCACCAGCCTCGAAGCCGCCGGGATTGAAGACGAACGCCGCTTCGCTCGGCCCATACTGCCCGAAAGATGGTATTTGAGCTACTCCGTTGTTGAAGAGCCCTTTGTAACCATAGCCTACTGCACTGCGGTCAACTTTCTTGGGATCCCCGAACACGTTGGGGAAGCCGATGAAGCTATACGCGATCACCGTTTCATTGGTCATGGTTTGGCTGAACACATGGGTGATCGAACCTGAATACGCGTCTGATTTGTTCTTGCCCTCGACAGGGGTCGGATACGGAACCTGGTCACCATTACGCCACCAGAGACCAACCGGGAACAGCTGCGTCTCGCGCTGGTAGTTATAGCGCACAAAGACCTTGGTAGCGTCGCTTATGCTCCAGTCGCCGCGAATCGTCCACTGCCTGTTGTTTTGGGCAAAGATCTCAGATTGCGTGTAGTTATACCCACCAGTCGTGTTCGGGTCCACGTTCGCTCTAGGATAGAGTTTGGCCAGCGCAAGCATGTTCGGATCGAGACAACTACCGTTAGCCGGCCCGGTGCACGGACTGAGCTGGGTACCTCCAAATTTCGTAATAGCGGCGCTCGTCAACTGTCCGGGAGCCTTACCGGATGCGGTAATTTTGCCTTCCTTCGCTATCTCTTCCGCCGAGAAATTGCCAGCAAGCTCACCGTCAGTCGGCACTGTCGCCCGAAGCAAACCGGTGTCCAACGTCTGCTTGTAGAACTCAAAGCCGGTAAAGAAAAAGAGCTTGTCGTGGTTCTTGTTGAAACGGGTTCCGGGAATAATGATCGGGCCGCTGAGTGTGCCGCCGGGATAGTAGTAGGAGTTCGCTGGCTGTTTCACGTTGCTGTTGTTGTTCAACCAGTCATTCGAGTTGAGCACGTGATTGCGCGCGGTGAAGAATGCGCTGCCATGGAAGGAGTTGCCTCCCGCCTTTGTGACCGATGTGATGACGATCGGCCCCTTCTGATCTTCTGCGCTGAAATTCGACGTCAGCACCTTGAATTCCTGTAGGAAATCAGAGTTGGGGTTGACAGGCGTATCGCAGTTGCAACCGGGGTCGGAGACGTGCGCTCCATCAGCTACGATATCGAGTGAGTTAACCGGCAAACCATTGTAAGACGAGGAATTGTTGAGAGGACTCTGGCTACCAGAATCGCCATTGCCATTGATACCAACGGTTTGGCCGGTGTAGTTTGCTTTGTTGTGGGTGCCGTTGCTCACGCCGAAACCAGGAACAATCTTGATGTACTCTGCCGCGTTGCTGCCCACCTGAACGAAGTTTTCCAGTTCCTTGGTGCTCAGCGCAAACGACCGCTCGCCGGAGTCAGTGACCGCCAGCGCCATGTTTCCGGCATCTACGGACACGGTCTCGGCCGCGGTACCAACATTCATCGCCACGTTCACGTTACGGTTTTCGCCGCCGCCCAGGGTGATATTCGCCGCTGTGTAATCCCTGAAGCCCCCAGCCGTGACAGCCAGATTGTAAGTACCAACCGGCACTGACGCGAACGAGAAGTAGCCATCCGAGTTCGCCTGGGTGTCACGTGCCGAGCCCGATCCGGCGTCTGTCAGAACGACCTTGGCGTTGGGAACAACCGCGCCAGTGGGATCGGAGACCACACCGGTGAGGGTCCCGAAAACGCCCTGGGCTAGTAAGGGTTGTCCGCAAAACACAAGGAAGGAAACGAGCGCGGCTATCCGCGAAAATCTGCGTACGTTCACTGACACACCTCTCCAAAATCACTGCAAAATCGGTCGATGGTACAACGCGTGCATCGCGCCGTGTTTATAGGGTTCCGTTGAGCATATGAATCCTCCGCATATAAGGTTGTCAAGAAGATTTCGCAAAATACTTAAACGTTTCTGTGGAATCCAATTTTTGGGGCGTTTTGGGGTTACCTCCTGTTCCCGCAGGCGGTTACTTCGCAGCCTTCCCCTACTTCGACCCACTTTCACAAGTAAGTCAATAACCGGTTTGTTTTCAGGTTCTTTGCAATGAGCAGTGCGACAAAGCCGGGACCCGGCTTCAAGAAAAAACCGCCACTGAAATAGCAGTTATAGTTAGTGCTCCCACTTCGGCATCAGGAGTTACAAAAAGAACACTCCAGTAGCAAGATAAGACATCCGCTCGTGACAGACTTTGTTCATCTCGCGGCCGCGCGGTGCGGGCAAGGCCGTAAAATCTGCCGGGGACGGGAGTCCGGGTGAGCACCGAAGACTCGGTCCTCAACCACGACCAACAAGCCAACTAAGACACAGCTATAGCTGCTTTTCCATGTGAACGATGGGCAGAGAAAGACCGGACACAAGCGGAACCTCCCGCTGTTCCACTTCCACGTAGCCGCGAGCAAGGTACAACGGAACTCCGGTAAGCGTCGCTCCCATTTCAAGACGGCGAAAACCTTCCGCTGCGGCCGCAGCCTCGCACACCTCGAGGATGCGGCTGCCAACTCCGCGGCGCGCCCACGCCGGATGTACAAAGAAAGCTCGTATCTTCGCCGCATCGTGCGCCGGATCCAGCAGAGCATCCTCGCGGCCGGCGTAGTGATCGCTTCCAAAAAGCGTCTTCCGCTTACTCCACCCTCCGCAACCGGCGATGACCTGTCCCTCATCCACCGTAGCTTCGGCTACAAAATAGGTTCCATCCTCAATTAACTGCGAATCGACGCCGAAGACGCGCTCCAGGGCTAGCTCCAGTTGCCGGGGAGTATAGTCCGCGCCTTGCAGGCCCAGAACCGACACGCGAATGAGTTCTTGAAGTACTGGGACATCCGCAGAAGTGGCTTGCCGGAGAGTGAGAAGCATGGGCTGACGTCTAAGCCCAGAATATCAGTCTATGGCGCCGGGCAATAACACGCCTTATAGGTAGTGGGGTCCAGAGCCTCGACGGCGCATTCGAGGGTTCGCACACCGTTAGCGGGCACGTGGTCGTGAGCACTGGAGACGTTAAGCAATGTGAGCCATTGAGTACTGGCTTCCGCGTCGCTCCTTATCTGGTCATAGATGGCGTTAAGGCTGGCCGCATCCAGGCGCTCGCTGTGCCATTTCTCTTGAAAGCTGTACTCCTTTGCCCATACTCCTGGAACGCCGCTTTTCGCCGCCTGGAGGTTGGTCAGGTAGTACGTGTTTTGATCGGCCAGCCGGCCGCCGGGGGCGAAGGTCACGACGCGGAAGGCAGGATTCTGGCCATAGATGGGCGAGATAGGCGGATTGATAAGCACGAACTGCCCATCGTCTTTGCTCCCAAGGACGCGAAAATCATCCGTGTGATCATGGCCGGCAAACATGGCGGCGATGGTGGTTTGATATTCGGCCACGAGATGCGTAAAGAGGCCCGTCCAATAGGGCTTCCACATCGGAACGATGGCCCGGCTGCAAAGATCGTCGTTTGAGACTGAAGCGGAACCCGCGCCCGAGGAGAGTGACCGGTAGCTGACCATGGTTGAGTAACCGTCGATCCCCGGAGGGATGTGAAACATGAGCCAGACCTTTTCCCGGTTCTGCGCCGCGCGGGACAGGGTCGACTCCAGCCAGGCAAAGGTCCGGGTTGCGGCTTTGGAGTCGACCGGCGAACATGAGTCAGCGAAGTTTTGAGCCTGATATTTGTTCGAAAAAAAGACCGAATTCACGGAGATGATCCGCACCCCAGGGACCGAACGGGGCCGAACGGTGAAGCTGCCAAGAGCCTTCCAATCGGCCGTCAACTGCCCATGCGTCCGGGCAAGACTTCCAACCCGCCTGGCTGAATCTTTCAGGAACGGCCCACCACCCTCGATATCGTAGTCCCCGCATTCATCGTCGTTATTGCCGGGCGTCACCAGGATTTGCGACTTGTTATACCGCAGGCGCAATTCGGCGGCGATAAAGGCAACCGTTTTGGATACAAAGGCGCGATAGTGCTCCGGCTTGGTGTCGTGCGTGGCTTTGGCATAGTTCTGGGGAAATCCGTGGGCCAGCAGATCGCCCGTGATCATGATCAGAGCGGGGTCAGGGTCCGTCCGCCGCATAGCGTCCAGGGCAGACCGCAGCAGCCACCAGTTGGTGTCTTGTCCATAAGAACTGTAGGCAGTCGAACTGGAACGGTTGAGAATCGCCTCCCACTTTCGCGTCGGGGCGGCGGCCAGTTCGGGCACAAGGCTGGGGTCGGCAAAGGGGTTGAAGTGAAGGTCTGACGCAATGAGAACTTCTTGGCTGGGCCGGTTGGGCGCCGAATAAGCGGTGCCGGCCAGCAGGACCAGGACAGCCAGAAAGGCAAAGGGGTTGCGCTTAGGCTCGATCAGTTCCCTCTCCTCCTGATGCTTAGCTTAAGCGATCAGGGCCGTCTCCCAGGTCGCCCCCTCGTACCGCGTGATATACGTGCATCGCCTTCCGCGCAGCTGATGCGAACAATTTGCGGATAGGTTGCGTCCGAGTAGGGCTTAACCTGGGCCGACGATGGCGGGGGGCTCGCCTGTTGTACATCCATTCTCAACAACGGGAGAACCAGGGGGAAGACATCTATCAACCACAAGAACTGCCAGATGCCGGCGCTGGGCGGGGGCTGTACTCACTGGAATGACGGATGGACCAGCGATTAAGTCTCAGACTTATTTCGCGGCACAGGTCTTCGTTCCTGTGTCGGCGATGCCGGCGATGAGCCACTTGCCGCCGGTCTGCACCAGATTGAAAAGATCGGTTCCGCAGTGGTCCGGTTTTCCATCCACTAGAAATTCGAAGGGCGCCCATACCACGGCGAGGTCATGATCCGTTCGCACCAGGGGATCGTGAATGCGCTCTTCCAGGTGGGCTTTGCTGGGCTTGGCGAAGTGATCGGCGAAGGCGTCGATGGTCATTTGCTCCGGCTTGCCGTCTCGCATCAGAACCAATATGGTTCCGGGCAGGGCCGCGGATTTGATGGCGGCCGGGTCCCGGTCCGTCATGCCGTGAAACATGGCATCGATCGGTGCGAGCACCGCGGCATCCGTGGTTTGGCCGGCAGCGCGTAGGGTGAGAACGAGTGTGAGGGCCCCGGCAACGTACAGGGGAGTCTTCATGGATGCCGATTATAGTGCCTGGTCAAAGGTTCGCGAGTCAGGGTTCGCGGATGAAACCTGCTATCCCGGAACCCTGGGAATAGTAGCCCGTGACCACGTTGCTGTTGTTGACGCCGGTGGGGATGGTCTGCTTGCTTGCCGGGTAGTTGAATAGACTGGCCGATCCGTCCTCAAGGCGAATGAACGCCGTGGCGATTTGGGAACCGTTGGTGGTGTAGCCAACGATGGTGCCCTCATCATTCACGAAGATGGGTTGGGGCACAACGGCGATGAAGCCTGGAGTGGAAGTGGCGACGCAGTTCGGGACCGTGCCGGGAAAGTAGAGGGTTTTGATCACACCATCACGGGCACGCACGAAATAATGGTAGCGGCTGCCGGCGGCGTAGCAGCCTACGATGGTCCCGTGCGCGTTGATGCCGGTGGGAAAGGTTCCGGTGCTGCCGGCTACGGTGATGGGCGTGAAGCCGCCCCCGGGGTTCGGAGGTGGGCCCTGCCCGCTCCATAAGAAGCCCTGAGCCAGGTCGAGGCTCTGGCTGCTGGAGTAGCCAACCATGGCCCCGCCTGCGCTCACCGCGGTCGCGACGGTGGAGAAATGGGAACCAAGACTCAGGCTGAAGGTGAGCACGGCCCCGGCCGCCGACCGGAGAAACACCACCGAGGCCAACGCGATATTGGGGTAGTTTCCGATCACTTTACCGGCTACGTTGATGGTGACCGGCTGCGCCCAGAAGCTCGCGGAGCTGGCCGTGTTCGCCGGGTTTCCGAAGACCGTGATCTTCCCATCGGGGTTGCGCACAAAGCCTTGCGGGATGTTGAACACCACGGGCGTGGTGCTGGGGCGGTCGTAGTAGCCGGTGATGAAGCCTGCGGTGTTGATGGCCACAGGGATGGTAGCCGTGCTGCCGGGAACGTCGAAGGTGATGATTTGCCCATCCTGGTAGCGCAGAAAACCGCTGCTGACACCGGAGTTGCTGATGTAGTAGCCAGTGACGGTCTCGCCTTCGTTGATGCCCAGGGGATAAGTGGCCCGGCTGCCCGGCACCTGGAAAGAGATCAGGGGATGTGCATTCTGCGCGCCGAGCCGCCGGGGCTCGGACAATAGACAGGCGAGCAGGCAAACCCCGAGTACAAGACGGATCTTCAATCGAGCAGGCATGGTAGTTCCCCCGTAAGGCTTACGCAACAGGCGTAGGCACAAATCCCGTTTTTATCTGTTCTTATGTTGGAGGGTATCGGCAGGGAGGATTGCAGGAGTCAGATGAAACGAGACGGGATATTTCCGCGACTCATGCCTTGTATCCATAAAGGGAAATCTATTCCGGATGAAGAGCGTCGAGGTGGGGCAGCAGGACTACGCTTTCCTGCTCGTTGGGGTCGGTGCGGGCGATGACGGCAATCGCGTTTTCGGTGGCGCTCGGGTTGTAGGGCAGGTGGGGCACGTCGGCCGGTATGTAGAGGAACTCCGAGGGGCCGAGCAGGATATGCTGCTCGAGTTGATCGCCGTACCACATGCCGGCCACTCCGCTGAGCATGTGGATGGCGGTTTCGTGGGATGCGTGCTTGTGGGCTTTGGCCCGGCCACCCGGCGGAATGGTGAGTAGCTGCATGTGGATGCCTTGCGAACCTACGGTCTCCGCGGAGATGGCCGGGGCGTACATCAGGCCTTGCTTCCCCTGGTAGGGCTCGCCGGCACGGACCAACCGGCAGATGGGGGCGATCGTCTTGGCTTCAGGCGTAGTTGGCATGCATATAGGGTATCGAGTTGGTGCGGTAGCTGTCGAGCATCTCAATATACGGCCAGGAAACAAGCAGACGGGTGCCCCAGCCTGCCCCGCCTGTCCCGGCCTGCCGTGGAGCGCGCCGTGGGGTCTCGCGTTTGAGACCTGGGATCCTCCTGGCAAATGTCCATCCTGTCCCCTGTCATGACCCCAGGTAGAAACAACGTCTAATAGTTCACTACCAAGGAGAACGCCTTCGCGTTGAAGATAGCGTGCACTTGGTGAGTCGTTGGATCGTAGGTCCAGTTTTCGGATAGGAGAGGTCTTCCGTCCAACTCCACGGCTGCAGGCGCCCCAATGGTGGTGATGATCACTTCGTAGGGCCTCTCGCTGGGTGAGGTTCCGGTGATCGTCAGATTGGTCGGGGTGGTCTGCAGACTGGCGCTGGTTCCGTCAGGCAGGGTGAAGGTGGAGCTGTTCCCGGCCTTGCCAGGGTACGCCTTCCAGACCAAAGGCCCGGCCAGCAGGTTAGGATCGCTCCAATTCAGCGTGGCGGTTTGCTTCTCCGGTTTGAAAGGCACGATGGAACCGGCGCGCACAAAGATGGGGATCTGTTCGACTGGAGCAGGCACCGTGACCTCCGTTCCGCCGGTGAGATCATCTCCTGTCCAGTAGTTCAGCCACTCCCCTCTTGGTAGATACAGTTTGCGGGTCACCGCTCCCTGCTCGATGACCGGGGCCACCAGCAGCCTCTCCCCTAACAAATATTCGTATTCAGCGGTAGCGGCGCGTGGATCTTCAGGATATTCAAGCACCAGGTGGCGGAGGATGGGCACCCCGGTACGATGAGCTTCCGCGGCGTAGGTCGCGAAGTAAGGGAGCAGCGCCGTGTGCAGGATGGCATAGCGGCGGAACAGGGCGATGGTTCCAGGATCGTGCCAGAGGTCCACGGAAAACTTTGGCCTGGACCAGGGATGGTCGCGCATCACCGGGGTGAGGGCCCCGAACTCCGCCCAGCGCAGCCATAGTTCCCTATCGTATCCGTCACTGATAATGTCCGGTCCCCAGGTGGAGTAGCCGGACATGCCCGCCGTAATGCCGGCGGTGATGACCGAGGGCAGGCCGGTGTCGCGCTTCCAGTCATGGGATTGGTCGCCTCCCCACAGCATGGGGAATTGCTGGGTGCCGACAAAACCGGAGCGGGCGAAGGAGACGATGTTAGGGTTGAGAGCCAGCACGATGCGGCTGGTGATCTTGTGATACAGCAATGGATACACTTCGGAAAGCCGGGTTCCGTCGCCCGCATCCAGGTGGTCGCTGTCGTCGACGTATTCGCCGAAGTCCTCCATCCAGCCGTCCCAGGCCTGGTCGCGGGCAGCGTGGGTGAGCATCTCCTGCCACCAGTCGACGGTGCGGGGATTGGTGAAATCGAGGTTGCCGGTGCGGACAGGCTCGAACATGGGCCCATGGGGAAGGCCGTCGATGCCGGTGACCAGCAGTTTCTCCGTCACCGCCTTTTGCCAGGTCGGGCTTGGCGTTGGGTACGGGATCATCCGCTCCCGCAGATAGGGATGCACGTAGCCGAGGACCTTGTAGCCCTGGGCGTGGAGGATATCGTTGAAGGCGCGGGGGTCGCCGTAGTAGCTGGAGAACCAGAAGGGCCAGCCCAGGTTGTTGGGCTCGTCGAGCTCGTCGAAGACCCAGAGGGCGCTGGCGGGGATGCCTTCGGAGCGGATTCTTTGCGCTTCTTCGAGGACGGCGTCTCTTCCCTGCAGCGCGGTGATCCAGGGTCCGAAAGTCCACAGCGGCGGGTTTTCCGGGCGGCCGGTGAGCGCGGTGTATTGCTCTAGGATCGCTTTGGGGCTGGGGACGGAGAAGAAGTAGAGCGTGACGGGCGTGTTGGCGACGCGGAGGTCGAAGGCGGAACCGGCCTCATTGAAATGGAAATTTGTATCAAACACTGTGTCGGCATAGAGGCCCAGGCCGCTGGGGGTGTAGACCAGTGGAATGGCAACGTAGCTCCAGTTGTGGCCAGGTTCTCCCGAGCGATCGGCGGGTCGGACGTCGAAGTGCGTGCCCGGAGAGGGCGGCCTGGTAGAAGCGCTCGCCGAGGCCGAAGCAGGGATCCGCGCCGGCGACGTGGATGGTTTGCGGGGACTGGGTGGAAGCTGGGCGTGCCATGGTGATCCGGGCCATGCCCGAGGTCATGAGTTGCAGGGTGAGGGTGGTGTTACCGCTGGTGATTGTCCATTGGTTTTGTAGGCGGGTGATGCCGGCGATGGTTGCGGTCGTCGTGGGATCCGCGAGCGATATCACCCAGGACGCGTGCGTTTGCAGGTTGAGCAGGGTGACGGTGGCGGCCTGGCGATCGATGGTGATTTCGATCGATTGGCGTTTTCAGGGTGAGGGCGGTGCGGGTGCTGTGCTGCTTCACCTTGAGTGAGTTGTCGGGGAGCGGCCTTTGTCCGGTGGCCAGGTAGATGGGGGACGGCGCGGGTGTGTGCAGTTCTTCGATCATGCCCTGGTATTCGGCGGAAGCGGCGTAGGTGCCGGATTGGGCCTTGAGGACGGGGACCAAAAGCGCGAGGCACAGGATCGGCAGGTACCTGCGTGCGTGCAGTGCGAGGAGGGCACCCATGGTATCCAGCCTACACGGGCGAAGGCGGCGGTGCCGTAGGTAATGTGGCCGGAGGGCTTAAACGCACAGCAGTGAGTGCAATTGGAGACGGTTTCGCCGTCTTATCCCCTGTTGTGCCCCGTTGGTACTCTGGCGCATGGCAACTGTGGCAATTACTTTCTCCTTCACTCGCTGTTGAGAGCGAGCATCCTGTGAAAGGTTGATGGAGGTGGCTTTGAAGAGAACTCTACGTGAACTGCCCTGGTACCGCGCGCGGATCGCGCCTGCAGTGCTGACACGAGCGGACTTCGGCTGGGCAAAGGCGAGAGCGAGCGGAACGATTGCTACGATCCTGGTCACGCGGGCCTCCACTACCTTTCCCCATGGACCGTAGATTTTTGCTTGAAGTAGGAGGATCGCTCCCGCGTTGAGGAGGGCGCTGGTGAGGGGCGAGGTGATCCTTGTTTGGTTCACAAGGGTCAATGGTTGTTTTGACCTGTGGTTATAACAAGGGACATGATGGACATTTGTCAGGATGACCCCAGGTCTCAAGTGCGAGACCTGGGGCACCCGTCCGTGTGTTTCCTTATCGTTTGTTACTTCCTGGGTGCCTGGCAGGTGGGGCACCAGTAGAGGGTACGGCCGGCCAGGTCCTGGCGTTGGATGATGGTGCCGTCGACGAAACAGGGTTGTCCGTGGCGGCGGTAGACGTAGTGGATCTCTTGCGGCTGGGCTTTGCCTTTTGGGTGGGGCCGGTCTTGAGCGCGGGTGGTTACGATGCGGCGGTCAATCATGCCGTCGGACATCAACTTCACGGCGTCGCGCCAGATTGCGGTCAGGGTCTTTTCAGGAACGTCTTTACCTGCGGCGAATGGGTCCTGGCGGACCCGGTAGAGCAATTCGGCACGATAGATGTTACCGATACCGGCGAAGAGTCTCTGGTCCATAAGGAGCGCGGCGATGGGCGTCTTGGCCTTGCGCATGTTGGCAATCGCCAGGGACGGGTCGGCGTGGGGCGCGAGCGGATCGGCACCCAGGCGGTCTTCGACAGCTCGCCACTGCTGGTCGGAATACACGGAGACATCGGTGGCGCCGCGCAGTTCCAGCCAGTCGGTCGTCGTGGACCAACGCATCCGCAGCACACCCTTTACTTCCGGATAGGGCATCTTGCCTTCGGTGAAGTCGCCGAAGCGGCCGAGGTGGACGTGAAGTTTGCGATCACGGCCGAAGTCGTAGGCCAGGTGCTTGCCGTGCGCGGTCACGGATTTAAGCTTGCGGCCAGTCAACAAGGCAGCGCCGGGAAAACGGCCGTTGGGTGATTCCACACAGATGGTTTTGCCGGCAAAGGTCGCGGTGTGCAGCTTGGCATAGCGGTGGACTTCATTGCCCTCGGGCACGTGTGTTCCCTTCCCTTTCTTGGGGTTTCTAAGATATTTAGGAAGATGTGGAGTCCGAGCGAATTCGCTCACCGGAATAGATGCGGATGGGTGGTGTTTCTTGTCTTTTTTTATTTCGTTTTTTTAGGAGTGAAGGGTCGCCAGGCCCCGGGCGGGTAATCGCATAGGGCCCGGCTTCAGCTTATTGCGCTTTCCAGAACCCTGGATCTTTCTTGACCCATTCCGCGGGCGGGTTGCTGATACGAGGATTGATCTCGAACAGGTTGGTGCTCGTCGCCTCCACACTGGCAGCCGTCAGCTCGCTGATTTTCTTCATGCCGTCCGCTCCGACTTCGGTCGCAAATTTGTCGGAGGTCTGGATGCTCTTGTCTGTTTCCGCGAGAGATTTCATGAGGTTGAAGACGAGGAAGATGCCTCCACCGGCGGCTGTGGGCAACGGGTTTCCATACATGACTTCGAAGGTATCCCAACGGGTATCGGGGGCGACTTTCCGGTAAGCGTCGATGTACATTTTGGCGACCTCGGTGAATTCGTGCATGTGGCCGGGTTTCACCACGAAAACGGTGATCTCAAAATAGCGGGCGCCGTCGATGCTGCCCCGGCCCAGGCTGAGGTCGGGACGGAGCGTCATCACGGCGGCATCGTAGCTGGAGAGCAGGTCGCCATCCATGAGGGTAGCGTGGTCGAGCTTGGCAGCCAGGTCTTTGTTGCCGGCGATGGCGGCGTTTTCTTTTTCCCAATCCGCAAAGCTGTTGTAGGAGAAAAAGAAAAGGCTGCGGGAAACGCCGGAAAGGGAGTCCATGGCGAAGTAGTGATAGGGGGACTTGGCCTCGCCAAAGGCGTGGACGAAGGCGCTTTCTGAGCGGTCGTGCAGCACGCCGCCCTTGCCGGGTTTGAGGTATTCGCGGTGAATCACCAGGACGTTGGGCGGCCCGTCATCCGGCGGATTTTGTGCGTTGAGAAGGGGTGAGAGCGCGGCGGCGAGCGGCAGCAGGAGGCAGCCGGTGAGAAGTTTCGGGACGAGTGCGGGCATGGTTATCCTCGGAACGGATTGAAGTGGATCACCAAACAACGGGGGCACAGGGACACGAGTTCGCGCTGTTGGCCGGCGAGGAATGGGCCTGTGGGAATGCGCGCGGTCGCGAAAGCGTTGCTCTGTGGATGCCGGTGACGAGCCGCAAATCTAGTCTTGTTGGTGGGGATTGTCAATCATCCATATTTAAGGGACTGTCCCTGAACGGCCGGCGATTCGCTGGAGGTTCAGTCGATCCGCGCCTTCCTCAATCAGGTAGAGTTTGTCGGCTTCTACGTTGCGGAAGGTTTGTTGCTGACCGCCGGGCCACTTAACCTCAACAGTTTCCGCGCGAGCGGCTTTTCCCAAGCCGAAGTTGGCGCGCAAATCGCTCTGCGAAAGATAGCTGCCGCCGCCTTCAATTTCGCGCATTTGCGAAATACCGCCCGCGACAATTCGTATCCGCGCCCCCATCGCATCACGATTGGTCTTCGTTCCCACCAGCTTGAAGTTCAGAAAGTGATTGCCGTTGGCGCCGCTGTTGCGCAGTAACAGCGGCGCATCTCCGTTGTTGGCGACCACAACATCGACGAATCCATCGTTGTCAAAGTCCGCAAACGCCACCCCGCGACCGACGTACGGGGTATGAAAGCCATCGCCCGCCGACTTGCTCACGTCCACAAACTTGCCGTTCTGCTCATTGTGAAAGAGCGAGTTCAGTTGCTTGTAATGAGTTCCCGGAGTGGCTTGCTCCACTTCGGGATAAACATGACCGTTGGCGACAAAAAGATCGAGCCATCCGTCGTTGTCGTAATCGAAAAAACCTCCGCCAAAACTCAACACGTCATGCGTAGCGCGGGTGAGCCCGGAGTGGTCGCTGACCTCGTCGAAGAAGCCCTTGCCGTCGTTCTGCCAGACGTGGTCGGAGGATCGCTGAAAATCGGAGATGTACAGGTCGAGCCAGCCGTCGTTGTTAAAGTCCCCCAGCGAAATACACATCGCGGCCATAACGGCCCCGTATCCGCTGAAGGCCATGCCGCTGGGCGCACCTATTTCCTTGAAAGTGCCGTCGTGCTGGTTGTGATAGAGATAGGCGCTCAAGCCATCGTTGGCAACGAAGAGGTCGGGCCAGCCATCATTGTCATAATCAGCGGCGCCTACGGAAAGATTTTTTCCTTCGGGCTGATAGATCTTGGCTTTGACGGTGACGTTGGTAAAGGTTCCATCGCCGTTGTTGTGGTAGAGGGCGTCGGGGCTGCCGCGGTAAACACTCGGAGCGCAACTGCTTTGGACTCCGCCCAGGTCGCAATAACGCTTGTCACCCAGCTCGACGTAACTGCCGACGTAGAGATCGAGCCGGCCGTCGCGATCGTAGTCAAAGAAGGTAGCTCCGGAGTGAAATGTACCTGACTCTGTGCCCGCTACTCCGGCCTTGTCGGTTACGTCGGTGAAGGTCCCATTTCCGTTGTTGCGATAGAGGACGTTGCGGCCGTACTGGGTAACAAACAGATCGGGAAATCGATCGTTGTCGTAGTCGCCCCAGACGCATCCCAGCCCGTAGCCCGGTGCCAGGCACGCCGGCCTTTTCGGTGACGTCGGTGAATGTGCCATCGCCATTGTTGCGATAAAGGGCGTTGCGCACGGAAACGCCGCGATTGTAGAGATCGCGCCCATTCACAAAATAGATGTCGATCCAACCGTCGCCGTCAAAGTCGGCTACGCAGACCCCGGGGCCAAACTCCTCCCGATTGATGGAGGTGCCGTTGTTGCCCTTGAAGTGGGTGAACTTGATGCCGGCCGCTTGGGTCGAATTCTTGAACTCAATGGTACTCGGCTGCGTGGCCTGTCCCTGGCTGGCCATGGGGAGCAACAGTAGGGCGAGGAAGAAGAACTTGCTGGAGAGGAAGAGACCAACGGAGCCATGGGACTTGCACACGATCACGAAAAGTCTTGCCTGGTAGATGCTGGTGGTGAGCAGAAATCTAGTCTTGTTGGCTGGGGTTGTCAATCTTCATTGTTTAGTGAGAAGCGCGGATTCGGCCGCTTTTGACGGCACTGTGAAATCCCCTCAAACCAACAACGCGTCGAAGCTGCTCGCGGAGAGGATCCTAGTGGTTTTGTGCCGAACGAGGGTCAGCAGGCCGCTCTTGTCGCCAGTCACGAGATAGTCGGCCCCACCTGCTTCAGCCAAGCCCAAGAGATAGTCGTCGGTTGGGTCGGGAGAGCGTCTCACGCGGGGGAGTGAATCCACGACCTCAGCAAGGTGGGTTAGCTGATTGACCAAACGCCCAGCTTTGTAGGGCTTGATGCGTGCGGCAATCGCTGGCTTGCGGAGGGTTGCACGGAGTTCGTCAAGTTGTTCGCCACAAACCAGCAAGGTGAAATATCCTTCTTGCCAGGCAAGGTAGATCGAAGCCGAGTGACCGGTCTGGACCAACAGGGCCGAGATGAGGATGTTGGTATCGAGAACAACACGCATTCAGCTATTTCGAATTGCGTTTGCCGCGCCGTTCCGCACGCACCTCACGCACGGCATCGTCAATCAAGCCCTGCAGTTCGTGTGGCCCGGCATCGGCATTCTGTTCCTTGATGCCTTGCACCATACGGTGAAACACGCGCCAGCGCACAGCCTCTTCGATGAATTTGGAGAGGTCCCCCCTCTTCATCCCTTGCGAACCGAGGTAGGTGCGGAGGGTGAGATCAGTTTCTTTGGAAACTTTGATATTCCAGCGAACGGCGTCTTCTTCCATAAGAAACTCTTGCACACCTGTATCCATAGTATGCCCATCCCCGGAGCAAGGAAATGAAATTCACGGTCTGGTTGGTTTCTTCGCCGCATCTGAGTTTCGGAGGGTGACAGGCGATGAGCAAAGAGGAAAATTCGGTTGCACTGGGGAAGTTTGCAGAGGCAGTGAACACAGGCAATTTTGACCTGTTCCGCGAGGCGGTTGCCGCGGAGTGCGTAGACCACGATCCGGCGCCGGGCCAGGTGGCCGGGCCCGAGGGCTATCGCACATTCTTTTCGGCCATGAGGAAGGCATTCCCGGATATGGCTGTAAGCCTCGACACAATGGTGGCGGATGAGGGCTCGGTGGCATTCGCGTACACCATGACGGGTACGCACCAAGGGGTTCTGATGGGGATCGCGCCGACGGGGAAAAAGGTCAAGTTTCGGGGCCTCCAAATTTCCAGGTTCCGCGATGGCAAGATGGCGGAACGGTGGGGCAGCTCCGATCAGCTCGGCATGCTTCAGCAATTGGGGGTTACTCAGTTGCCCACGGGATAGGGGGGAACGGGTGGAAGCGGAGCGATTTACCGGCATCCAATGGAATGAGTCATGGCAAGATTCCAGGAGACAGGATGACGGATGTACTGCTGAGCGATATCGATGGGACGCGAATAGATATCGTGTCACGGAATAGCCATGAAGAGGGCCTGCGGAGTCCGTCGGTTTGGTGTGCAGAAAATATGACAGGGACGGCGGCTGGGTCCGTTGAGATCCATCAAGGGTTTCGCTTGATAAACTCGTCTCGAATTTTGGGGGAGAGGCGGAAATTTGTTTGGTCCAAACGTTCGAGCGCGGCACGGAAATCAATTAAACCGCGCTTAGCTGCTCTCTCCAAGATGGCGACCGTTCCCGCTACCTTCAGGTGACGACGCAAAGCTTCCCGTCGTCCTTCGCTTTCGTCCATAAGCAAGATATCGACTCCGGCTTCGAGTGCAAGTTGAATGGCCTCCCGCTCACCGGGATCAAGTTCGCTGAGAGCGGGGTCAGGAGCGGAAGATGAGGCGCGCACTTCGCACCATGCGGGAAGGCTTGCCGCCCACCGGCTGACAGTGGACGGGGTCTTGGGCTGCTGCAGTTCGCGATGAACTTCCTGCGGGATAAGGACGTGCTGATAAAGTGCGGAGAGTAATTCGACCTGACCGATAAGGACTAAATAGTTCAACGGTGTCGTATCGGCTACGACGATCATGCCTTGAGCCGGCCCTCCGCTTCGTCTTGGTGTATCGTTCGACGATCCTGCTCCAGGTCCTCGAGACTGTATGCGCGCTCCCAAACATTGTGCGCCTTAAGAAAGCCGTCAAGCTCGTAACGAGTTTGGAAGCCCAGCAAGCGGCGGGTCTGGTAGGAGGTGAGAGCGCCGGAGCGGTAGCCCTCGATAGCCAGAGCTTCGAGAGTGGTTCGCGCCGGGTCTTGTCCTGGCGGAGTAAGCTTTTGGGCCATTTCGTCCGGGATTTCTACCGTGACTTGCATACTGAGAAGGTAGCACGGGTTACATCCCGTTCGTGTCACCTGATGGGTGATGGCTGAGGATTCCGGTAACCGGGTGGCATGCGGCGGCTGGACGGCAGCGGCTTGCTGGCGGTGACATCCTCGAAGACACGAGCGATACGTTACGGCAGTGTCCCCCGGGAAAGACGTCTCGGAGTCGCAAGGTTCGGAACCTAAAGGAAGCGACCATCCAAAGCGTGCTCGTACCTGGCAGTGATTTTCAGAAGATCCGCTTCTGCATGTTGTGGGTTGACTATCACGTTCCACGTTTCGGGAACGAGCACACTCGGGACCTGCAATAGCAAGGACCGCCTTTCCGAGAGCCAACGATCTCCGATCGCTTGCGTCCCGTTCACATCGTCTACCCAGTTCGGCGGCAACGCATCGAGTTCGATCTTTTCAATAGAAATCGAGTCCGGGCCGTCGATCCTTAATACGCGAAAACGCTCCGGCCGATCTTCGGAGTCGATCTCCATGTGGACAAGTGCTTCCAGCAAGGCCGTGGCAGGGTTCTGGGTGCAGTAGACGATGGGGTGGCCCTTGGTGTGCCACCGCGCAGATACAACTAAACCACCGACTCCATCCAGGCTCTCGTAATTGCTAATTCGCCAAAGGATCATGTTAGGAAATACGGAAATACCGCTCGTCCCTGCGACACCGGGAATATCTTATGCGGCAAATCCGTAGTCGAGTTGAAGAAGCATCTCCTCTACCAGGCGCGCCCCGGCCTCTGTCCTCAGCATTTCCAGCGGACTGCGCCCCGCAAACCGACTCTTCGACTTGCGGAGCCAGCGGGAGGCTTTCGCGTCGTCCCCAAAGACCTCTTCGGCCAGGGAGGCGATACGCGCGATCCGAACGGCACGGTCGGACTCATCGTGGGTCAGCGATTCGTGGCGGGTCTTCCGATGAACCAGCGTCCGGCGTGGAACGATGAGGCTATAAATTTCCTCATCGCTCATTCCATGATGAGAAAGAGACTCGACCGAAGCGAGGGGCAGACGGTCATCTACCAAACGGGCAAGATCACGGTCGGAATGCAGAGGCGTGACGCCGAGCTTGGTCTCGATGCGGCGATAGAACATCGCCGGTTCCCTTCTGGCACGGATTCCAGCAGTTTGCGCCATAATTCCCTTTCTGGCAACTTGCCACTATTATATGGGCAAATTGCTCAATCCGCAATCACTATAAAACCCTATCTGGCGGATGCACTACCCTGGCTGCCGCTACTTTTGGGCGGCCTTCTTCAGCACCTCGTCGATCCGGGTCTGCCAGCCTGGACCTGTAGCCTTGAAATACTCGAGAACGGTCGGTGAGAGACGAAGGGACACCAATTGCTTTGTTGCTGATTTCTGTTTCCCTCGCTGACCGGGCCGGCGGACGATGGCTGACGAGAGATAGGCCTTGGCCGCTCTCGCGTTATTCGGGTCATAGGGACCATCTGCCGGCGAATATGGGATCGGGTCACTCTCCTTTATTGCCTTTACTCGCTTCCAATCAGTCTGGCTCTTGCGCTTGTTCATAAACCTCTCTCTCCACTCTTGATGCGACCCGGAATGAAATCACCTGTATGTCCGGTTCGCGCTCCGTATAGATAAGAGTGAGCACTCTACCGCGCACCGCGACCATCGCGATATCTTGCTTCCTCGCCTCTCCCTTTCGCGGTGATTGGAAGGTGATCTTGCCGGGGTTGTCGTAGACCAAACCGGCGTCTGCGAGTCGAGGCCATGCTTTTTGCAAATTGGTCTTCCGCTTGGCCTCGTCCCAAACGAGCATGAGCTTATTGTAGCTACGTTCAGCATGGAATGAAAGCTATCAGGAGAGATTCCATATCGATTCCGGGAGCGCGATCGGTGCCGTGCCGCTCGTCTCCCCGTTGAGTGGGAGACAAGATTTTGGCCTTGTGGTCCAGCCGCGGTTTCCGTGGACGGGCATCGGCCCGATGCCGGCTAGCTGGTAAGCCGTGCTTTTCAAGCTACATCGCGCCGAGTCCCGCTAGGGACGACCGATCGTAGCCCAGGATGGAGTGCACAGCACGGAATCCTGGGTAGCTATAGCAAAATGATCTAGCCCCGTAGGGGCGGCACACATTCTCGAGGGACGGCAGTCCCGATCGGAGCGGATACGGCAGCTGACATAATCGCCTTTATTACTGACGCACTACACTAATAGCAGTTCCGCGGGCCACTTCATAAACTTGTCCCCTATCTATCCTCTCTATCGATCCTAGTGGAGCCTCTCACTTTGGGTGGCAGTTCGATTCGCCATTGAAAAACAGCGGTGATCCCTCGAAACGCAGCACGAGCAAGGGGGATTTATACACTCGCGGAGTCACTCTTTCGCAAGGTCGACGCCGTTCCCAGCCGACGGCCACAAAAGTCGGCTAGCTGCAGGAGCGAGAGCGAAGGTCGCTGAGGATCGACGGCGACTCGCAGAGCTGCAGTCACTTCCCGCCGGATCGCCGCTCGATCAGTTTTCGTGATTCCACGAGTGCCGCAAGACTTAGATCTTGAAAAAGTGACGCTCCAAACAGAGATTGACCCCCGGCATTTTTCCTCAGTTTCCGAAGCTTCCGTTTGACGGCTCGATAGCTGGTAAGCATTTCGGGAACAGTCGTCACGTCGCCGGGCTGACGGAAGATATTTCGAAGTCCTGCCATAAGCCCTGTTACCGTTCCACGATGGATCTGGGGATCTATCCCGTTGGCATCACTGGTTGAGCGTTGTGTGCGGTAGGGTTTGCTCTCGAATATGTAAACTCGGTGGCGGCCTTTTGTGACTCTTGATCTGTAGAGTGCGAGGCCTAATTCCACCGGCATATTGAAACGAGGTATGCCACTCGATAGTTCAATGCGGGACAAGTCATGGATGGAGAAGTTGGATTGCTCAATCAGATCCATGATTGTTTCGAGACGCCCTTGATTCGGAATCGCGAGAGTAGCGTTGATGCGAAGGCCAAGTTGCGTGAGTCCAACGACGTAGGCGAGATAGAGGTTTTCGAACGCGTCGTCGTACGGGATGTTGAGGAAGACAGACTCGACGCGGCTCGATCGTGGCAACGCGCTCTACCGTTTTCCGGTAGCCCGGCCTCTCGTTCGACCGCGGGTCGATTTCTTGCGCGCAGTCGTCTTCGAGCGCCCTGATGCCTTTTCTTTGGCGGACCCGTCCATGATCTGCCTCACGGCCGCCAGACGCTCGGAGCTGACGCCAAGAATCTTCGCCATCTGTTCGGGAGTGGGTACCGGATTGCTGATGATGTGGGCGGGCATAGAGTTATTGTAGATCCGTTCCAGTTGACCGTGCCAAGAATAGTTCTTTTGTTAAGTCCGCTTAATGAACGGTCTTGGCACCAGTGTAAGCTCCTCCAGAGCCGGAAAACAAAAGCTGGAGCAGAGATTATGGCCTCACCATTCGATCCACTCGTAGACGTCATCCACTCGACAACTCTTGAAGCATGGAAGGACCGCAACGAGAAGGCCCTCGCCGCGCTTTTCGGCACCCGTTATGCAAAGCGGGCCGAAAAATCCGTGACACTCCGGGCCCCGGAGATGAAGGGAGGAAATGACACGGGTGTGCCGTATGCCGCGTACATCCACCCGTCGAATGCCGATGCGGGTGCATATGGTGGCATGAGCTTCGTGATCTTTCCTGTGGACGGCGCGCCGTGTCTTGTGGCCATGGTCATTGGGACACAAGGACTCGCACCCGATGAGACGATCCTTGGCCGTCCTGGCCACGCAAGAAAAATGCAGGCGATTTGCGCTTGGCTGAATCAGCAGTTTGGCGGCGGTGGACAGGTAGCCTGGGCAAAACAAGACCCAACGCGTGTAGATATCGACGTGCCACACGTCGATCCTGAATGCATGGCAAATGTATGACCGCGTATTCAAGAGGTACGGCAGAGTCTTATACGCAATCTACCGGCCCACGGACAATCGACGACGGCACTCTCGTCCGCGGTGACGGCCATGCTCGATATTCTTTTCCAGGAACGAGGCCACACACCACTAAAGGAATTTGAGAGCGACGAGCGCGCGATACAGGCTGCCTGGTTTCAGCACCTGATGCCGACTACCACCCGCGACGACGTGGCCGGGTTATTGAAGACACGTCGATACGTCATCATCCAAGGGCCGCCTGGAACGGGAAAAACTCGCATGGCGCGCGAACTGCTCGCCAAGGACTACGCGGGCATCGGTCAGACGATCCAATTCCATCCGAATACGACCTATGAGAACTTCGTCGGTGGTCTGGCGCCGGTTCAGGAGAACACCAGCAATAACGGTGCGCTTGGGTTTCGCTTCGCTCCAAAACCTGGATTTCTCATGGAAGCTGCGGCCACAGCCTACAAAAACCCCGCGCAGAATTACCTGCTCCACATCGACGAAATTAATCGAGCAGATCTCGGGAAAATCCTCGGGGAAGCTATCTATCTGTTCGAGCCAGACCCAGAATCGCCACGTGAGCTCAGCTTGGCCTACGATTTCGGAGAGCCATTCTTGCGAAAACTGCGCCTCCCGAACAATCTACACGTGCTGGGCACCATGAACAGTGCCGACCGCAGCATTGCCATCCTGGATGTGGCGGTTCGTCGGCGATTTGCTTTCTTGTCACTCTGGCCAAGCTTGGCGGTAGTTGAGGAGCACGGTTGCGAGTTGAGCCAAAAGGCATTTCGAGAACTCGTGTCGACGTTCATTGAGCACGCGACGGATGAAGCGCTCCCCCTGGTGCCAGGGCATTCCTACTTTTTGGGAAAAGACGAAGAGCCTCGCCAGGACGAACCTCAAAACAAGCCTCGTGCCCCTCTTGACGGAGTACTTGGCCCAGGGCTACGTGAGCGGATTTGCGGAGCCGATTCGCGCCTATCTGCAATGGCTCGAGAGCCTATGAAGGCCAACGCTCGTCGTCGAGGCTTCCGGCCTCGCATCAGCGGAAATACGCCGCTGCAGACGATTCGACCGGCCAACGACATCTGCCTGGAGCTCCGGGATCATACGCGGGTCACGAAATCAGCCGTCGCCTTCTTCGGAAGCAAGACCTCCGCTGACCCCGCAGCCCAGGCGGCGCGACTCGCTGACCAATTCATCACGCAAAACGCTCCGCTCTTTCAACTCCTCCAAGTGAGCGTCCAGCGGGACTACGACGGGAGAGATGTTCTGCTCCATATCGATTCCGGGAGCGCGATCGGTGCCGTCCCGCTCGTCTCCCCTTTGAGTGGGAGACAAGATTTTGGCCTTGTGGTCCAGCCGCGGTTTCCGTGGACGGGCATCGGCCCGATGCTTGCGGAAATGGGGTGGCTCATCAGTCCCACGCCTCTCCGGCTGCCGCTTCTGAAGCGCTCCGAACGGCGGGTGCCGCCGTGGGTACTATCCTTTATGGTGTTGGCGCGGCTTAAGGCTTTGCTAGACCGCTTGGAACGGCGCTTTGAGCTAACGACCGAAGCGCGATCGGCCCCCAAAGGAAACATTGACTGGACGCAGTACGCCACACGCCAAATGCCGCGGGGCGATTTTCTATCGGTGCCCTGCACCTTTCCCGACCTGCGGGACGACCGATATTTGAAGGGAGCCATTCGATTCGCCATAGAAAAACAGCGGCGATCCCTCGAAACGCAGCACGAGCAAGGGGGATTTATCCACCGGCTGATAGCCCTGGCGGAGTCACTCTTTCGGAAGGTCGACGCCGTTCCCAGCCGCCGGCCACAAAAGTCGGATACCCAGATGTGGCTACGACGCCCGATGCGTACCGACAGCTTCGTCGAGGGCCTGCAGGCAATTGACTGGACGGTGGAAGAGCGAGGACTCGCCGGGCTGAGCGATCTTGAAGGCATACCGTGGACGATGCCGATGGAACAATTCTTCGAAGCTTGGGTCGAAACGGTGATGCGCAGCGTTGCTCGCCAGATGGGTGGCACACTGAAGGTCGGGCGCCGGCGGGAGACGGTGTCTCCCCTCGCCTGGGACCCACCCTACCTCGGGTCGCAGCGCTCACTCGTCCCCGACATGATCTTGGAGTTGGAGGGGAGGTCGTTCATCATCGATGCGAAGTACAAACGGCACTGGGAAGAGCTCCAGCAGGGGGCGTGGCACGAGCAAAACACAGAATTGCACGAACGGCATCGAGAGGACCTTCTCCAAGTGCTCGCATACGCCAACCTCGTGGGCACCGCTGATATCGTGTGCTGTCTGGTCTACCCCTGCTCGCAGGGAACTTGGGAATCCCTCGCAAAACGTGGCCGACTGTTCCACCAAGCCGAGCTACCAAACCGCGGACGGCGGGTTCGAGTCTGGTTAACGGCTATTCCTATGGGCGCGTCGGCAAACTCTGTTGCGGCGCCGTTCGGCGAGCAAATCCGGGATGAAGAGCTCCAATTTCACTGAAGCGCCACGACTCGCCAGACTTCATATGCACTTGCGGCCTGCGACATCGGTCCAAGGACCAGCCGGCTCTGGTTCCGATTCGTCTCGGTGATAAGTATCGCGTCGCCGAATTACCGAATTACATCCAATGGCATGTTCACGTCCGTACTGAGCTGAACGGCGCATGACGGCTGAGTGGTAGGCACAGCGTGATTATCCGGACCCATCAGCACAAAGCAGGAACTTCCCCGAAAACGGGAAATCCGCAAGTTGCGGCTCCCCGGGGCAGGCGGCCGCAGCCAAATTGCACCAAAGATTGCAGCTCAGCGTTGCCCCAAGGCTTGAATGTCTGCGGTTGAGGCGAGGAGCGCGACGTTTCTTGTCGAAAGACCATCAGCGCTTTTGACATTCCGGTTTTGCCAAATCAACGCTCGTCCAGCGACAGCGGTGCGGTCACTTTCTCGTTCAGATCGCGAGGCTCGTTTCGTCCGACGCCCACAGCGTGATGGTTTCGAACCTCGAATCACTTTTTGGAATTCCCTAAATGTCGCGTTTCTTGTCTTTGTCCTCATTTACGAGTTTCCCCATTTGACCATTCGTGAGCGCTCGCCGTATAAATATCAGCTAGATAGATGAACTCATCGAACCCCCTGGAGAAATATTACCTTGCCAAAGGTTAAAAGCGAGACATCCGTAATCATCGAAACTCGTGCAGGTGATGGCCAGGCCGTCTGGCGATTTCCCAAGCCAGAGGAACAGGTTCGTCAACGTGTGATAGGCGATCTACGAAACTGGGCTGGTCTGAAGGACAACTTCGATGGAAACCAGAATGGCCGGTTCCAGACACGCCGCATGATCTCACTAAGCGTGAGCGCGGCCAAAAATACGCAATATGTGGGGAAATGCTCATCTCGTGGCGTTCGCCGACGAGAGTGGCGAGTGGCCTGCCCTCCAGGTCATCTTTGAATTCAAAGCTCCGGACATCGCCAAAGGAAGAGCTCAGCTTCTGCGCTATCTCAGCAACGAACCGATGGCAAAGATGGGGTACTGGACTAACGGGTCTCAGAGCTTAGCCGTCTATAAACGCCACCAGGCCGACTGGGTATTTGTTGAGGGCGCTGCCTTGCCACACCCAAGCGATAACCTCACTCGCCCCCCGGAAACTCCTCCCACCTGGAACACTCTTCGCGTCCCGAGTGAGGCAGAGCTTAGCGGCGCTCTCCGTCGGCTTGTGGCGACCACAGTTGTTAGCGATAGCAACGTGAATCGAAGGGACGACCAGCTGCGCGAACTTTTACACCTGCTGCTGGTGAAGCTCGAAAGCGATGCTGTCGCTAATCGATCTGCGAACCGCGACAAGCCTGTTGCATTTCGAATTTATGGGGACAATATTTCAAAAGTAGCTGTGACCGCGAAGGTGATACGTGAGCAGTTTCAGGACTACTTCCAGAAGCAGCGCACTCGGATCTTTCTTCCGAACGATCGAGACATAATCCTGTTGAGTAACGAGACGGTGTTTGCGGTCGTAGCCGAACTCGCGCCCTTTAGAATCCTCGGGGACAATGTAGACCTCCTGTCTAAGGCGTTTCAGATCATTCGTACAAACTGCACTAAAAAGTGGAGAAGGGCAATACTTGACGCCGTTGCGCATCATTCGCCCAGCTGTGATGGCTCTCGAAATCACTTCTCAGGATAAAGTCATTGATCCAGCTGAGTTCGCTCATCCGGCGTGGCCCACTTTGATCATCTAATTTGGCCCACCTGGGTAGTGGTATTGTGCATCATTGTTCCAGTTTTGGCTCATGAGTTTGGAGAGATATTCTTTCTCTTCGAGTTGAGTTCGCTCTTCCGGCGTGGCCCACTTTGATCATCTGATTTGGCCCACCTGGGTAGTGATATTGTGCATCATTCTTCCGGTTTTGGCTTTATGGTTTTGAGAGATATTCATTCTCGTCGTCGTGGCGGTGGTAATGTGGGAATCGCGCGCAGCGATTTCCAAGGGCTGGGGGAAGGGTGGGAAAACAGTTTTATCGTTTTCCCATGCTTTCCACAGCACCGTCATTTCCACGGCCTCTGGTTGTGCGTTTACGGTTTGCCGCTCAGCGCTTTTTGCTCCTTTCAAACGTGCGCCGGAAGCGGAAGGATTCTGTTCCGGTTTCGATGATGTGGGCTCGATCCGTGATCCGGTCCAGCAGCGCTTTACAGAGCCGGGGATTGGGAAACACGGTGGTCCACTCCGAGAAGGGTAGGTTGGTGGTGACGATGATGGCCGCCCGCTCAGCCCGCTCCGAGATCACCTGAAAGAGGAACTCCGCGCCGATGTCGGCCAGAGGCACGTATCCGACTTCGTCCAGCGCGATCAGTTCGTACTTCTGCCAACGCATCATCAGCTTGCGCACCTGGTTGTTCTGCTTGGCTTCGACCAACTCGTTGACCAGAGCCGCCGCCGTGGTGAAGCGGACGCGCCGCTTCTGCCGGCAAGCAGCCAGGCACAGGCCGATGGCCAGGTGGGTCTTTCCCGTGCCGCACTCGCCGATCAATACAATCGGTTCCTTGCGTTCGATATAGCCGCCTTCGGCCAACTCGCGTATGCGTGCCGCCGAGATCTGCTGGCGCTTGCGCGAAATCGAACTCTTCCAGCGTTTTCAAGCGCGGCAGGTGCGCATCGCGAATGCGGTTGTCGATGGCGTGCCGGTCGCGCTCTTCGCACTCGATGGACAGCAGTGCTTCCAGATAGCGGGTGTGGCTGTGGTTCTCCTTCACCGCCTGCTCGGCCAGCGATTGAAAGTTGGCGCCCACGGTAGGCAGTCGAGTCGCTTTGCAGTACTGCCGAATGCTGGCATGTTCCAGGGCTTGTGTCTGGTTCTTCACTGGATGCCTCCCGTCGTGTTGGCCAGCAACAGATCGTATTCATCCATCACCGGCATGGGGCGTTCGAACGGAAGTAGTTCTTCGGCCAGGGCAACAGCGTATTGATGGCGTTGCTCCGGGTCAGGCATACGCAGCAGATGCAGCACCGCGGCTGCATCGCTAATCCCCAGCCGCAATGCCTCTTTCACGGCGGCGATCAGCTTGTCCCATCCTTCGATGGAACCGGCACGGATCAGCGAGATCATCTCTCGGGTTCCGTTGCCCTTGCCGTGACGTTGCTCAAGCTCTCGCCAGATCGCGTCCAGGCAAGCGGGCCAGCGGCCAGCCTCACGCCACTGCTGCAAGGGCGTGGAACCGGCCATGGCTCCCGGCTTCTTATCCAGCACATCGAGATAGTGTTCCAGATCGAGGATCTGATGACCGCGCCCGTAGCAACGTGCGTGCCGCGCAGCCACCTTGTTGTCGTGCACGATCTCTACGCTTAACGGCGCAACCATCGCGGTTACGCGTAGCCCTGGCCAGAGCGGGGTCGAGTACCAGTTGGTCTTCACCTTGACGCGGCCCTTGCTGTCCACCAGAAGTGGATACAGCAACTCCTCAATCGGAAATCCTTCTTCGGCCAGCGGCGACAAATGCTCGCGTTCCAGTTCGCTGGCCTGACCGATCGTCATGCCGCGGCCGAGAATGGTGCGGCTTCGGTTCTCCAGGCAGGCATCCAGGATATGTTGGTTCAACGCGCCCAACACACTGGCTTCCGGCACGGGCACCAGCCAGTTGCGCCGGAACCAGCCCAACTCTCCTTCCACGCCGCCTTTTTCGTGGCCGCTGGCCGGGTTGCAGTACTCGCTCCGGTAGCCCCAGTGCGAGCGGAACGCGATGATCCGATCGGTCTCCACTCGTTGGTATCCGCGCAGAATCTTCTTCACCACCGAGGTCATGTTGTCGTAGCGCAGGGTCTTGAATACACCGCCAAAATAGGCGAACGCATGTTCGTGTGCTTCCAGCAGCGCTTGCTGCGTGGCGTGCGGATAGGCGCGGTGGAAGGCATCGCCGGAGCCCATGCTGCGCATGGCGAAAAACTGCAGCTTGCGCGCTTCGCCGCCCAGTATGGCCATGGCTTCGAACCAATCCACCTGCGCTTCCTGGCCCAACTCGTAGCTCTGCGGCACGAACACTTCCCGCCCACTGAGCCCCAACTCCCGCTTCCGCTCCCGTACATAGCGCCGCACCGTGGCTTCCCCGACCGGGTGCTCCGGATGCTCCTTGCGCAGCCGCATCCAGATCCGATGAGCCGTATGCCGCTGTTTGCGCGGAGCCTGAAGGTCAGAGGCCAGCATCCGCTCGATCTGCGCCATGACCGGACCCAGTCTGGGCGCTTCGCGTACCGCCGCTTTTCGTTCGGGAGGAATCGCGTTCCCGATCGCCTGCCGCACCATCCGCCGGTGCACACCGTGCTTCTTGGACAGCCCTTGAATCGTCTCTCCGGCCGCGTATCCCCGCCGGATCACCTCAAATAGTTCCACCTTTTGCCTCCTGTCCATCCCCGAATGCTTACATCCGGGCTTGTACAGGTGGGCCAATTCAGATGAGCGAACTCAGTTCCAGACGCTGTGGAGACTCTGTGGCAAGTGGAGTTCGGGACTGGAGAAAATATCCGATGAGAAGTGGCCCCTGTTGCTGATGCGCAACGGTCAAAATGGTCTCTTGATCCTTCCCGAAGAGGGATCTACGGTGGGTAACCACATATGTCACGACACTCGTTACATATGTGGAGGGGACCATGATCGAAAACGCTACCGAAGACATTACTGTTTTGAAGTTGGCTCTGGCGAAGCAGGCGAGGAAACCAGAGGTCGTCCTTAAGGAAGCGAACGAGAAGCTCGCCACGCTGAATCTCCGCTCCGAGGTCTGGGTCGACTCAGGGATTGGGCGAACCAAGCTGGGCTACGCGAAGGTACCTGACTACGAGTCTCCGACAAACGTCACATGGGAACTGGCGTTCGACATTGAAAATCTAGGGCGGAGTGTCGAGTCACTATTGACTGCTCCCAGGATTCTACAAGTGGCAGCTATAGAACGGCTGCCTGACCTGTTTAAGGCCTGCCGCGAACGAGGTGATTTGGACCAAGTCAACCAGTCCAGCAGCATGTCTGACGAAACGCCCTCGCGAAATGCCGGGGTGTTGCTCCAGTCTGATGGAAGGGATGGCCCGTGAAGCTCTTACCGATGCCGGTAAGAGGCGTGGCTCAGGAGCCAATGTTTCGCGGAGATGGGCCAGACATCAGGGGTAGATCCAACGCGAGTGTCATTAAGGCTGCGAAGGCCTTCATACAGGCGACCGGGGGTAGTTCGCCCTTCAGCGTAGAGATTGTGAATAAGAGATGCGGTCATGCGGTATTACTCACTATAACCACGTCCGCGATCCGCAATATCGACGGATGTCCCGGTGGAAAGGCTGCCCGGTGGCCCTCCATCCGAGTGATCTTTGCTGTACTTGAGCGCAGAGCTGCTCGGGTGATCCCGATTCGCGGCGTTTTGCCATCTCCACATCGATCGGCATGACCTCCCGTACTACTTGTTCACTCCATCGATAGCTCAATCCGCGACCGGTGTTCGGCAGCATCTACGATCTTAACGCTGCGGGAGAACGGCAGCCGAACCAGGTGCGGCTGGGTGCAGAAGAATCGTCTGCTTAGAATTTCGGTTGGCCGGGGTATCAGGCCGTCACCTGCCGATAATTTGCATTGGGGGCTCCCTCATGGAAAACATGGGTGCCTCAGCAAGACAATTCTATTCCGCTACGCTGGTCGAGGGGTGACCTTGTCAAGATCCGCACGACGGCGGCTGATACGTGGCGCAACGCATATGTGCAGATCCAGCGAGGCCACAACCCATTGCTGGCTATACCGGAGGGAATGGCAGTTCCCGACGGCGCCCGGCGCATACGGTTGTCACTGATCGCCGAGATGGAACCAGGTGCGTATCGCGGTTACCTTGATGGGTCGGCCTACGAAGTCACGCCAGCATTGCGGAGGTGCAGCCCACTCACGCATAACGAAGCTGGTCTCCGAGTATTCGCTATAGCATCGATAGAGGCGCGCGACCTTGGTCTTAGCTGTATCCCCAATCGGAAAGCTCAGACCGCAGATGCAAGATCGCCGAAGAATGAATCTGTGAGACACGTGGCTCCGGCTCGTCCAGCACGAGGGTAATCTCCGTCAAGGTCAGTTCCTCGTGGAAGGAGAGATTCAGGACGAGACGCTCGGGTTCCGGCAGATTTCTGATTGCGTCGGTAAGTCTTCCATTCAGGTCGGCACGTTGTCGGCGAAGCCGTGTGGCACCTTCGGGGCTTTTCCCTAAATCGATGATGTCTTCTTCTGCAGAATCTTTTCGGCGCTGGGAATGTAGGGTGCCGATTTCGATGCCATCCAATTCGCCCAAGAGGCCACGGTAGGCGGCCAAGTCGATATGCAGCTCGTGGGAAATCTCGACTTCGGTAGGGGAACGGTCCAACTCCGCTCTCAAGCCATGGATCGCCGCTTCAATCGATTTTCCTTTTCGTCGCTGCTCCTCGGCCTGCCAGACAAGCTGAGGCAGACTGTCGAGGATTGAATCCCGGATCTTACGTTTCGCAATGTCTGCGAATGGGACGGGATTGGACGCAGGGAATTCGTCCAAAGCGCCGACCAACCCCATCACCCCGGCAGCGTAGATTCTCGCGAATGAGAGGTGATCAGGGAGCAACCGATAGATGCGCCTGGCCGCAACCCGTACTGCGGGCAAATTCTCAATCACCAAGTGCTCATCCTCCGGCTCCAGACGGCGCTTGATCGCCTGCGGAGGAGGCCGTGGGCCGGTGTCCATTTGCGCCGTGTCCGAAGCAGTCGTGGGTTCGTTCAAAGCAGGAGTGGGCACCGGCTGATTCACTGCACGGTCAAACAGCGTCTTGTCCTTCCACCTACCAAGCATCCTTCGCATAAAGGCCTCATGAAACCATCGACGTGGGCCGTCGTCGGTTCAAAATCACATGCCAGCTCAGCGGGACTCTCGTTTGGTCGCGGTCCCGTCGGACGACACCGACGCCGAGTGCGAACCATTCTGGCTTACCATCCCGCCGCCGTTAACCTTTGGAGCGGCCTGGTCGGTTGCCTCCGATTGAGGACCCGATGCCCCGTTCGGGGCCTCGTCCAAAATTGTATTTCGAAACAGCGATTCCATAAGCTTCGGGGCTAAGTCTTCGGCACGGACGGTGTAGTTCCCCTCAGAAATTGCTTTCGTGAGTGCGTCAATTTTTTCCATGTCGGTATCTGGAATTTGCTTTAGGTCATAGTTGTCTGGGTTCAAGCTCAAAGCTCCTGTGGTTGCACTTGAAGCGAAGAGGACGTGGATACATGGTTCGAGCTGCCGGGCTGGGGGTGCCGTGCGGCTACTCGATCTGACGGCCCTTGAACATTTATCGGAGCTTTCGACTAACACTTTAGTGACAAAATGTAGCGCTTAGTCACAACGCCATCGTCCTACCTGATCAGATCTGAAGCAACGGCCCCGATCGTGGTCATTTACGCCCCTATTTTGGGTGCTCCTTCTCTCGCGTATCTTCCGCCTTTAAGCCTGCCATTGTCAGACTATTGGAGGCGACAAGAAATGACGGGCTGGAAAGCCGAGGTTCAATTTTCAGCGACCGAAGATGGAGACAGGCTTTGCCCAACAGAGTTAGTACAGGCGAAGGGATTCAAGCCAGCTCGGCACGCCAGAATGGAATAGGCAATAAGGGTATAGAACTGGGCAATGACCGCCGACCAAGCGATCCCAACGGCACCATAGCTCGGTGTAAGTAGCACTGCAGCCGCGATGCTGACCAGGGCGCTGGTGAAGGTCGCAAGGTTGAATTGATTGTCCAGATGATTGGGCAACAGGACCTGGAAGATGAGTACGGTAGATAAGGCAACGAGGGGGATCCAAAAGGCAAGGACGCGCAGCACCAAGACTGAGTTCTCGAAACCGGGACCGAGCGCCAGGCGCACCAGCAGCGGCGCTCCCAGTAAAATAGCCAGGCCGAAAACAAGACCGAGGCCGCCCAGAAAAAACAGGCTTAGCCGCACCGTCTTCATGGCGCGGGCGGACTCGTTCTGCGTCTGACGCGTCAATGTCGGGTAAAGAGCCTGATTGACCGGCCACATTCCCTGTTGAAACACGCGTGTGATCCGTTCGGCACCGGCGTATTCACCCAGCATGACCGCTGGGGCAACTGAGCCAAGTACAAGCCGATTGATCGAACCAGAGAGGGCGTCCACTGCTCGAAACAGGAACATTGACCCGCCCATCTGGAGCGCATTCCGCACCGACGCGGGCGTGGGCCAGCGGAAGCCCACTTCGCGATATGCCAGGGCAACGGTCACTCCGTGAGCCACCATGCAACCAAGACACTGGGCCGCCATCACCTTCCAGCCATCGTCCGGCTTGTGGACTAACAAGAAGACGCTTAGGGTGGCAAGCGCTTTGCCTCCCACTTCGAGCGTACTGGCCAGACGCATCCGCTCCAGGCCCTGAAAAAACCACAACATGTTAATACCCTGGCAAACGCCCCAAATCGTACTCGCCCAAAACAGCGCCAGGGACGGGGCAATATGGTGGGTGAACCGCCGGGAAAAGAGCGCCCCTGCGACGCACACGATTGCCAGCAGGGACTTGGCCCCGAGAATTCCCGAGATGAGAACAGAGAGCCGCTGGGGGTCATTACGGTGTCGCGACGTCTCTCGCGATGCGGAGATATCAAAGCCATACTCGACCACACTTGCGATCACCATCCCGATCGACTGCGCAAAAACCACCACTCCCCACCCCGCCGGACCGAGCACCCGGGCGAGATACGGGAAAGTCAGCACCGGCAGGGCGTAGGTACACCCCTGCACTCCATATAGCGCGATGACATTGTGCACAAAGCTGCTGTGGAGGAGTTTTTGGGAATCAAGTTCAGCGGAGGGTGCCACGAGTATGGGGTCGACCACGTTGTTCGTTGAAGCGTAGCCACAGTGTCATCTTCATTCCTCGCATTGTCGGGTAGGCGCGATGTTGGGGAGGAGGAGCATCACTTCCTTCAGCCACTCTCGCAGTTGGGCAGGCTCTGACTATAGGGGTTTTCATGTCCCGATGGATCCGATGGACAAACCGACATCATTGTCGGCGCACCTGGTCAAATGAATATGCGATGTGCGTGCTCGAAGCGAATGGATCTCTACCGATGTTGCTTGTCCGAAACATGCGCCCGCGCGGACCGTTCCTGTCACTGAACAGCGATACCATCAACGGGGACGTCGTCGCATACGCAAAGCGACCGTATTGCCGGGCGTGTTCTCAATCTTAATGAGGCATACTGAGCTTCGAATCAGAGCAGACGCATTGGTGAAATCCCAGGGCGCGCTACGGGAAATATTCAATAAGGGCTGGAGGATTTATGCTCGGAAAATCGTTCCAAATAGTAGGCAGAACCCGGCTCTGCTCCGTGTGCTCCATGCCACGGCTTCGGGATTCAATGTTCCATCTTCCGGGCGTGCGCATCCATGCGCTCAAGCAGGTGGCAACCGCTCTGGAGTCATTGGCATTTTTCGAGATTTCGCGAATTGATACCTGCACCTGCGAGGCAGCAGAGGCAACCGAAGACACAGTGGTGAATACTTGGTGACTGGCACCCCTCAGGAAATCGGTCAGCATCGCAGTTTCTCCTGCGCTCGCTACCATCGATTGGCTGACCGTGGTCAGTTTTCCGGAAGCTGACGCCAAGCGCGCCTCGCTCTCAATCAGCGCCTCACTCTCAATCAGCGCCTCACGCATCAGCCGGGTATTCTTAACGTCGCGCGAGATACCGAAGGTGCCTATGATCCGGCCATCCTTGCCCAGGAGAGGCATCTTGGTGGTAGACACCCAGGTGATTCGGCCATCCGCCCAAGTTTCCTTCTCCTCCTTATTGAGGAGCGGGAGGCCCGTTCGAATGATCTCCTGTTCATCGGTGAAGGCTGGGTTGGCATGCTCTACGGTGAAAAAATCACAGTCCGATTTGCCGACAGCCTCTCCGGGCGACCCGACTTTCAGCACTTTGGCCATAGCTCGATTCGTCAGACAAACCGGCCTTGCAGGTCCTTGAAATAGACCACGCCATGCACAAGGTCCAGAAGCGCAGAGAGAAGGACGCCATGATCGGCCAGCAGCGGGTCAGGAGCCCCTTCGACAACCGATTTTCCATTCCCGTTCCGCAGCGAAGTTGCCGTCGCTACATCATTCATGCCTTCACCATCGAACTTCGTTCTGTTTGATTACCGTGGAGCTTTGTACGCACCAGAGGCCCCGCACTGTTCTGCGCCGCATGAAATG
>CAWKKM010000005.1:0-167877 GCA_963850235.1 uncultured Acidobacteriaceae bacterium
GGCGACATCATGCTCGTCGATCACTTTCACTAGCTCCTCGCGCGTTCTTTGCAAAAAAGACGACCGTCATTCGTTTCAAATAACGCAGCCGAATGACATCGTCTCCACCTCTCCAGCCGAGAGCACGGGATCTACAATGCTCGCAGGCTGGGAAAAAAGATGACGTTTATACGCACCCTCGTTGATCGCGATCAGGATCGATCGGAACCGGCACTGCCACCGGGTTTGAGAGATCTGTACGATGGAAATCTGCTCTTCGGCATATCATCCGCTGAGCGTCCGTTCGTGCTGGCAAATTTCGTTTCCACGCTTGACGGGGTCGTCAGCTATGAGATGAAAGGCCATGCGGGCGGCTCGACCATCAGTGGTTCGGACCCCGCTGACCGCTTCATCATGGGCCTGTTGCGAGCTTCCGCCGATGCCATTTTGGTCGGCGCTCGAACCGTCCAGGATGCCGGGCCGCAAAGCCTGTGGGTCCCTGAATACACCTACCCCGATGCGAAGGATTTGTACGCGGAATACAGGGTAAACGTTCTGCATAAACCACAGTACCCAGTCCTCGTGGTCGTTAGCGGCAGCGGCAAACTGGAGTTGGACCGGGCGATTTTCCAAACGCCGGGTTTTCGGACAGTAGTAGTTACAAGTTCGGCGGGGAGGGATGCACTCATCAGGTCAGGCGCAACCAAATTGCCCAATGTCCAGGTCCATGCTCTGGATACGAGTGGTGGAACGATCGCTCCGCTGGCGATTCTGCGGCTGCTGTACGTAGAGCTGGGGGTAAGAAGGCTTCTCCACGAAGGAGGCCCTACACTATTCGGACAATTTATGGCAGCGGAAGCTGTAGACGACCTTTTTCTTACGCTGTCACCGCAAATCGCCGGGCGAACGCCGGAGACCATGCGACCGGCGCTCGTACAAGGAACGGAGTTCATCCCGAAATCTGCTCCGTGGTTTCGACTGCTGAGCGTCAAGCAAGGCAGTGATCATCTGTACTTGCGGTATGGGCGCAACAAGGGCTAGGCGTAGAGTCTTTATGAAGCCAGTTTCTCACGAGTCTTTTCCAAATTCGCAGGCGCTTGGCGAGTGGATGGCTGTCAATCACGCCAGTGCAAACGAGCTCTGGGTCAGGATTTATAAGTCTGCTTCAGGCAAGCCCTCAGTGACCTGGGCCGATTGTGTTGTCGAAGCAATCCGCTACGGGTGGATCGATGGCCAGAAGAAACCCCTGGACGACAGCTCATTTTTGCAGAGGTTATCGCCGCGCAAGCCCGGATCCAACTGGTCCAGCAAGAACCGCGAATATGCCAAGAAGCTGATTCAAGAGGGGCGCATGGCCCCAGCGGGACTGGCGCATGTTGAAGCGGCCAAAAAAGATGGGCGCTGGGAGAAGGCTTATGCCGGCTCCGCAGATATGGAAATTCCCGAAGATTTCCTAACGGCTTTGAACAAGCTTCCAAGGGCAAAGAAATTCTTCGCCACCCTGAACAGGCAAAATCTGTTCTCGATTTATTACCGGCTTCACACGGCCAAAAAGCCGGAAACTCGGGCCAAACGTATGGCCCAGATTCTGTCAATGCTGGAGAAAGAAACAAAGCTGCACTGAAAGCCGTTTACGCTGACAATCCCGGTGGGTCCCTAAGGGAACCAACCGGCTTGCCGCGACGTAGAATGCAGCAGCACTGTATCTGGCAGGAGTGTGGCATGTCGACCTTCCTTCAGGATTTGCGCTACGCAGGACGTCAGATCTACAAGAATCGTTGGATTTCTCTGACGGCGATACTCTCCCTCGCCTTGGGTATCGGTGCAACCGTCTCGGTCTTCAGCATTATTTACGCCGTGCTCATGAACCCGTGGCCCTACCAGGGAGCCGATCGTATCGCCACTATTGCCCTGATGGACAAGGCCGGCAAGGAGCAGGACTATGGGCTCAACGGCCCGCAAACACGTGAGTTGGCCAAAGCCCGCTCACTCGAATATGTTGTCGCGAGGAACGGCTGGAACCTGACCGTCACCGGCAGCGATGTGCCGGAAGATGTCCACGCCAACTACTTCACCGGTAATGTATTCCAGATGCTGGGCGTGCCCGCCCTGCTCGGCCGATACTTCCTCCCCGCGGACGCACCCGACGGCCAGGACCCACAACCCGTCATCGTCCTGAGTTACAAGTTCTGGATGCACCACTACAACGGTGACCGGTCCGTCGTGGGCAAAAGCATTCAGCTGGTTCATAAGACGTACACGGTGATTGGCGTGATGCCATCCCACTTCGGCTTTCTCGGCGCAGATGTCTATCTGCCGCTAAAGCTCACCGGGTCCCAAAGCGAGCGGTACGGCACCTTTGTGAAGCTAAGAGCCGGAGTCAAGCCGGAGGTTGCCGTCTCGGAACTAGGGACCTATTTCAAGGAATTCGCCAAGCAAACACCCGACCACTATCCGAAAGTCATTAGCAGGATCGAGATACAAAACCTGAGCTATTGGGTAACGCACACCATCAGCAAGACACTCTATCTGCTTTTTGGAGCAGTAGGACTGCTGCTGGCCATTGGTTGCGGCAACGTCTCCATTCTTCTGCTCGCTCGCGGGACCGCGCGTCAACATGAATTCGCCGTGCGTTCCGCGGTGGGGGCCAGCGGGGGCCGCCTCGTCCGCCAACTACTCACCGAATCGCTGATTCTGGCTCTGGCCGGGGGTGGTCTCGGAGTGCTTCTCGCCTACCAGAGCCTCGGGTTCATGATCGCGCGGCTGCCGGCACAGTCTTTCCCCAACGAGGCCGACTTTCACGTTCATATGCCGGTTTTATTGTTCAGCGTCGGGCTTGCGCTGATGACCGGCATACTCTTTGGACTCTTTCCCGCGATCCAGCTCTCGCGCCCGGACATTGGGCAGATCATGCAGTCGAATACGCGCAAGGTCGCCGGCAACGTGCGGGGCAAGCGGCTGTACGCTGTGCTGATTGGAAGCCAGATCGCACTGACGATGCTTTTGCTGACCGCTGCCGGCGCCGCCATCGAAGGGTTCCTGCACATGATGCACGTGGACCTCGGCTACAACCCGCACAACGTGATGTCGATTGGCATTCCAGTCCACCAAAACACCTTCCCCACCTGGGCTGAGCGATCGAGTTACTTCCGTCAGTTGCGAGACAAGATCGCGACTGTGCCAGGCGTGATCTCAACCGGGATTTCCACCAACGCCACACCGCCTGACAGCGGCTGGAGTCAAGCCTTCGAGCTGAAAGGCAAGACGCCTTCAGAAGATCAGAAAGCGAGCATCAACCTGGTGGATGCGCGCTATTTCAGCACCCTGGAGATTCCGGTCAGGAAGGGTAGGTTGTGGAACGAGACAGAGATCCAACATGGCGCTCTGATGGCCGTGGTCAACGAGAAATTTGTGAAGCAGTATTACTCGGATCGCGATATCCTAAGCGGCTCGATCAGGATACCCACGCTCAAAAGCGATTCGAATGAAACGTTAGTTGCGCCCGGGAGCAACGGTTGGCTGCAGATTATTGGCGTCACCGCCGATGCGCTCGACGATGGTCTGGACAAGCCTGCAAAACCGGCGATCTATCTGCCGTATTCGCTCAATATGTGGATGTGGACCCAGATTCTGGTACAAAGCCAGGTAGATCCGCGCACCCTTACGCATACCATCAAGCAACAGGTCGTTTCTATCAATCCGGACCAGCAAGCCACGCTTTGGGATGATGGGGCGCTGGAGACATGGATTCAGAAGCAGGGGGTTTTCGAACGGGGCCGCCTGATTTCCGTGCTTTTCGCCGCGTTTTCGTTGCTCGCGCTGCTGCTGGCGGCGATCGGATTGTACAGCGTGGTTTCGTATTCTGTGGTGCAGCGCACTAATGAGTTCGGCATCCGCATGGCGTTGGGTGGCCAGCGGTGGCACATCCTCAAGATTGTCTTCGCGTCCGCAGGGGCCAGCGTCGGCCTGGGGATCGTCGTGGGGCTTGGGTTGAGCTTCGGCCTCAACCGCTTTCTTGCAAATTGGATTGAGAACCTCTCGGCTAGCCCTCTGATCGTGCTGGCCGCTGCGCTGCTGCTGCTGGGCGTGGGCTCTATGGCATGCCTCTTACCTGCGAGGCGAGCTTCGGCAGTCGACCCCATGGTCGCGCTACGAAGCGAGTAATTCCCCGGATGAAGCCGAGGGGGAATAGTCCCTCGCATGCCTCCGCACCTTAACGCTGGGAAGGTCACTGCGTATGTTTCCGCAATTGGTAGAACTCTACCTGACAAACCGGAAGGTCAGGTTATAGCGAACGGATCCCAGCCGGGGATGTTGTCCTCGTTTGATCGGACCTACGCCGTGGAACCAAAGCCGCGACGGACCACCCCAAACAACAATATCGCCGTGTTCAACGCTGATCCTGGTCACCGGATCGCTGCGGTGCTCTCTTCCAAAGAGGAAAGAGGCAGGCAGTCCCAACGAGACCGAGACAATGGGTTGAGTAAAATCGCCTTCGTCCTTGTCCTGATGAAGTGACAGTTTTGTTCCCACGTCGTAGCGATTCACGAGACAGGCATTGGGCGCGAATCCTGCGAAGCCCGCGTGTTCTGCGGCGGAACCAGCCAGAAAGAGAAACGCGTCCGGCATGGGCGGCCACGCGCGGCCAGTCTCCGGATCGGTGCCGGCGTAGCGATAACCGGAGCGGCTGGATACCCATCCGAGGCCCCCACAGTTCGTCATGGAGACTGACATGCGGTGTCCGCCGGGAACCTCCATATGACGCAGAGGCGCCGCCTGGATCACGTCATGCAGGGCAGAGAGAATTACCTCTTCGGAGCGCAGCGCGAACCCGGGTAGCAAAGCAGCTCCTGGGCCGAGGACAACCGGACCGTCCGTCCCCGGCTCGGAATGGGCATCGAAGAGAGAGTGGGTCATGGACGCGCCTACCTGGGATACGCCTAGCTGGCGTCATGGAAGATGATACCGGCAACCGATGAGCTTCGTCCCGTTCAGGAACTTGGATGATGCCTTATCTGTGCCTGAAAGTGCCAGCTCCGTCTGTTCACAAAACTTTGTCATCGCATTGATCAGGTGCCGACGACGGTCTGATTCGCTTTCGTCAGATAGAGATCGCGCAGACAGGTGCGCCGGTATCCCGCGGGCGCAACGCCGAA
The DNA here is from genome assembly GCA_963850235.1 of uncultured Acidobacteriaceae bacterium. Classification (GTDB taxonomy): domain Bacteria; phylum Acidobacteriota; class Terriglobia; order Terriglobales; family Acidobacteriaceae; genus PALSA-350. Next base: position 5,136 of record CAWKKM010000005.1, read on the forward strand.
GTGCCGTTTGAAGGCCCGGCTGAAGGCAAACTCCGATTCGTAGCCGACATGCTCGGAGATCTGCGCCATGTTGGTTTCGGTGCTGAGCATCAGCTTTGCGGCGAGGAGCATGCGCCATCGCGTGAGATAGGCCAGCGGCGCCTCACCTACCTTCTGTGTAAAGTGCCGCGCGAATGCGGCGCGCGACATACCCGCCTCTTGCGCAAGCAGCTCCACGGTCCACTCGCGGCCCGGTGCCGCATGGATCTGCGAAAGAGCGCGCGAAAGATTCGGATCGCGGAGCGCCGCGGACCATCCTGGAAGCTCGCCCGAGACCGTCTCCGCCCAGGCACGCACGATGAAGATGAATAACGAATCGAAGAGATGCTGGATCAGCGTTTCGCTGCCCGTCCCAGGCGACTCGCTCTCGGCCACCAGCAGATTGACGGTCGCAGCCAGCGACGCGTTGGTCTCGACCTCGGCGCGGCGGAAGTGAATTGCGGGCGGCATGGCCGGGAGAATGGGATGCATCAACCTGACGCCCGAAAGATAAACGCCGCACAACAGCGTGCTCTCGACGCCGCCTGTAACCGGCCGGGACTCGTGATGAAGAAACACCTCCAGCGGCTCAGGCTTCGCGTCGAACGTGGAAAGAAGCTGGTGGTCGAGCCCGTGCGGCACAAGCACCAGGTCGCCGGTCTGCAGCTTCAACGTAGGAACGGCGGTTCCGCGGAGAAAGCATTCGCCGCCGACGACATAGTGGAACATCACACCATCGTGGGTTGCGATGTCCATGCCCCACGGTGCAGAGGTGCGCGTACGGCAAAGCGCGGCCGCGTTGCTCGCGATCTCTCGAATCCAGTCCTTGTCTTCAGGGAAAGCCATTCGCAGATGACCTTAGCACCGCCTGAGACGCTCGGCAATCAGAGCGAGACGCTCGCCCATGTCCGTTATGCCCGCCCGGCCTCTAGTTTGAGAGAAGAAGGAGACAGGCATGACGAAACAATGGTTAACAGGACTGACGATCTTCTGCATCGTCGGCAGTGGAACGGATGGCGGCGCGTACTTCGCGTTCTCCACCTTCGTGATGAGGGCGCTGCAGCGCCTGCCGGTGGAGGCCAAGGTTGCAGCATTTCAGTACATCAGCATTTACGCGCAGAACATATGGTTTGCCATCGCTCTTTTCGGCACCGGCCTCGCTTCGATCGCGCTCGGCATTTACGCCCTACGCAATCACGGCAACGGATATCTCGCGTGGGCAGCATTGCTGTACCTCGTTTCTCTCGCGATTACGTTTGGCTGCAATGTTCCGCTGAACAACATGCTTGCATCGGTCATCCCCGGCAGCTCGAATGCGGCTGAGGCATGGTCGCGCCTCTGGGGCCCATGGATGGCATGGAATCACGCCCGCACGGTCTTTGCGCTGGCATCTTCCGGACTGTTTGGCGCAGCACTCATGAACCTCACACAAGGAGAAGCACGATGAAGAAGGCACTCGTTACTGGAAGCACAGGCAAGGTCGGCTCGGTCGTAGTTGATAGGTTGGCAGATGCGGGAGTTCCCGTAGCCGCAGCGACGCGGTGTCCGCAGAATGTTCCGGCACGCTACGGCGTAAAAGCTGTGCGCTTCGACTACGCAGACGCCGCAACCTATCAGGCCGTGCTGGCAGACGTAGACCGCGTCTTTCTGATGGAGCCGCAACCCCCGGTAGGGTCCGCGGACACGACGATGATTCCCTTTGCGCAGGCTGCGATGGCGCACGGATGCAAGGTTGTCCTGCTCAGCTCTGCAAGTGTGAAGTTCCAGCAGGAGCCGTTGGCCGGAGTGGAAGAGGCCGTGCGCGGCGCGAAGGAATATGTCATCCTGCGTGCCAACTGGTTCATGGACAATTTTCATACGTGGTGGGCCGAGGGAATCAAGTACGCGCACGTGCTTCCGCTGCCAGCAGGCGACGCGTGCACTCCTTTTGTGGACGCACGCGATGTGGGCGCGGCCGCGGCGGCCGCTTTGCAGCGCGAAGATGCCAACGGCAAGACGCTCACGCTTACGGGACGCCAATCGCTGACTCACAGGGACGCTGCGAAAGCTCTGTCAGACGCCGCCGGCGTGGCGATCGAATACCAGGACCTCCCGGAGGCCGCGTTCGCAGAGACCCTGGCACAGGCCGGCCTGCCGCCGGAGTATATCGCCTATATCCTCAGCCTCTTCCAACTGACGCGGAATCGCGTCTTCGAAGATCCAACGAACGATTTGGAATGGCTGATCGGCCGGAACGCACGCACACTGCAGGAGTATGCCGCGGATTACCGAGAAGCGTGGCGGTAGCACCGCAAAGACAGAGAATGCCGGCAGGCCCGCTAATACCTTCTGGGGATGGACGCGCGTTCTCTCGTTCGGAATGATCGGGAGGACTATGTAACGACAACACGAACCAGTGGAGAAACGAATGCGCATTTCCCCCGTCAACTTGCTCGCAGTGCTCCTGATAACTGGTGCCATGACCCCGATGACTTTGACGATCGCGGGGTGTAAGAATAGCCCGCCGCAGCAAGCTGTGGCAACGAACCCGGACGGTTCCGTTACGAATCCTGACGGCTCGGTGACCTATCCTCCGCACACGGCTCCTGCGGCTACTCCGGTCAGGAATCCGGACGGCTCGATCACGAATCCCGACGGGTCTATAACCTATCCGGCGGGTTCAAAACAGGCGAAAAGCGAACCTGGTCGCGCAACACCGCCAGCTTCTGTCGGAGGTGCACGGCCGGCAGTTGTCGAGGCTCCTCACCCAAAAACCCTGCCCAGTGGCTCGCCGGTGGTGATCCGAACCGGGGAGACGTTGAGCGCAAGCCGCAACAAAGTTGGCGACCATTTCACCGGCGTTTTGAATCGATCGCTGGTAAGCGCGAGTGGAGAGACCGTCGTTCCCAGCGGTACTGCGATCTCAGGACAAGTCGTGGCGTCGAAGGGTAAAGGACGTTTCAAAGGCGCGGGAGATATCGGCATTGAGCTGACATCCATAGGCGGAGCGGCGGTGAGCACAACGGAGTACGAGGCCGTTGGCAAGGGCCGCGGCAAACGCACCGCTGGCTTCGTCGGAGGAGGAGCTGGTTTGGGTGCATTGATCGGCGGCCTGGCGGGTGGCGGCAAGGGCGCGTTGATCGGCGGCCTGGCGGGAGCGGGCGCCGGTACAGCGGCTGGAGCGTACACAGGCAACCGCGACGTAGTTATTCCCTCCGAGTCGGTCGTGACCTTCCGCCTCACCGCTCCGCTCGTTCTGTAGCGCTACCGAGGGTCGATCAGGTCGACGCTATCCTTCGCTCTTGCTTGACCAGGCTTCAGCCCAATGGGCTGTAGCCTGGAGACAATGCACCCGATTGATCGCGGAGACTCCGCAATCAGGAACTCCGTTCCGTCGCCGAAACTCCCCGCTGGCTAGACGAAGCGTATGCGCAGGGTGACTCCAATCGCTGCGGTGGCGGTGGGCTGCGGTGGCATGGTGATGCGCAGTCCACGCGCGTCATGGACGAAGCGCAAAGGCTGTTCGTGACCAAGGATGCGCACGTCGATCGCTTTTGACGGTTGTTGCGCGCTGCCCAGCCCAAGCGACTCAATCAGCAGATCGCTTTGTGGCCAGCCCATGACGAAGGCGTAGAGTGTCTCGCCCTTGCTGGTGAAACGGATGTCAGCGGCGGTGAGGTCGGGCTTCTTGCCTTCGTTCGGATCGAACTCCTTGCCGCTGGGCTTGATAACGAACTTCGTGGAGGGGCCTTCGCCGTAGATCTTCCATGGACGCGTTGCGTAGATGCCTTCTCCATTGACTGAGGTCCATGCCGTGACGCCCTCAAGGATCTTCACCTCTTCGGGATCGAGTTCGCCCGAGGCCGGCAGAGGAAAGTTCAGCAAGAGGTTACCGTTCTTGCTGACGATGTCTACCAGCATGTCGATGACCTTCTTAGCGGGCTTATACTTCGCACCTACCTTGTAGTGCCATTGGCCGATACAAGTGTCGGTCTGCCAGGGAACAGGATCAATCTCTCCGATGACGTTACGCTCGTGGTCGACCACGCAGGTGTGGCCATCGACGCAATCCGTCCGGGTCTTGCTGAAGTAGACGGTTGCGGGCTTGCCCTCGTAGGTCTTCGGCCCAACGTTATAGAGCTCAGCGACGGTTCCTGCTCCGTACGCGCCAAAGACGATGCCGCCATCGGTGTAGAGCAGGTCTGGCTGGTGCTGATCGATGAGATCCTTCACCCGGTCGAAGTACTGCTGCTTCCACCATTCCGGCGCCCGATCACGCCCCATCGCATCCTTCGCGATGCTCTGCGCGTAATCCTTAGGCTCCTTCGAGTAGTCATGATAGAGATCCGCATACTCTGCATTCTGCCCGTCGTAGGGCACGCCGGCGTACGGTCCCTTGGTGTCGGCGAGGTGGGCGGGGGCGAGCCACTCGTAACTATTTGACAGGTGTTCACTGATACCAAAACGCAGACCACGCTTGCGGGCGGCGGCGCCCCACTCGCCGACGACATCGCGCTTCGGGCCAGACGCTACGGAGTTCCAGCGTGGTTGGTATTTCGAGTTCCATAGATCGAAGTTGTCGTGGTGTACCCCCATGGAGAAGAAATACTTCGCTCCGGCTTTTGCATAGAGATCCATGAGATGTTCAGGATCCCATTTGTCCGCGGTGAAGAGATGAATGAGGTCTTTGTAGCCAACCTTCGACTGGGGGCCGAAGCGTTTGACGTGGTACTCGTACTGCGGTGAGCCTTCGACGTACATGTTGCGCGCGTACCAATCGCCATCGCCGACGGCGGACTGCGGGCCCCAATGCGACCATATTCCGAACTTCGCGTCTGCGAACCAGTCGGGGATGGTGTAGTTCCTGAGTGAGTCAAGAGTCGCCTGAAATGGCCCGGGCGTGATGGTCTGGGCGAACGCACCCTGTGTTGCGAACGCAGCTGCAGCGCCCCCCAGCAGTTTGAGTGCCTGGCGGCGCGTGGTGTTCAACATGGCGGTTTCTCCCAGTGAGCGAAAAATGGTTTTGTTCACGGGATTACTATAATTGCTTTCGACAAATGCCGATCCTGCGCTCAAGGGCGAATGGGGCCGCGAAATGGCTCAAATGTGCGCGCTATGCGCACCAGGTTTCCTCCTAGAGGAATTCTCGGGTTCGGAGTCTTCGCCTGGCAGGTTTCTGGCCGACGGAAATGGTGCGTGATATGCGTGGTATGCGTGGTAAGTCGGTATACGAATGCCTTTCAGGCAGGCAAACGCGGGTCTCGGCTCCGGTGGTGGCTGGGTCGGGTTTGGAATGGTCACGATACTTAGAAGCAGATTGGATGTATTTTGTGTCACGGATGTGGAGATTTTTTGAGGAACGTCCCGTCTCTGGCCACTCATTTTGACCATAGGCATGCTGTCACCCCAAAAGACCGAGACTTCATCCAAGAACTACGAAGAATTTCGTTGACACGTACGAAGTGGTTCGTATATTGTTCCGAGCATGATGAAAACGAAAGAAACAGCCAGGCCGACGGAGGGTGAGCTGGAGATTCTTGCCGTCCTTTGGGAGCGCGAATCGGCTACGGTCCGTGAGGTATTTGAGGCCATCAGTGCAGAGCGGCCGATGGTGTACACGGGTGTGCTGAAGTTGATGCAGATCATGGCGGACAAGGGGCTGGTGATCCGGGACGAGAGGGCCCGCGCGCATGTGTATCGCGCGGCGGTGGAAAAGGAAGAGACAGAGCGGCGCTTTGTGCGCGAGTTGAGCCGGCGTTTGTTTTCCGGAAGTGCGGCACAGCTGGCCCTGAGAGCCCTGGAGATGGAGCCTGCCAGCGAGGAAGATCTGGCCGAGATTCGTAAACTGCTGGCGCGGAGGAGACAGGAGGCTGGCCGATGAGCGACCTGATGCATTCGGGAGAGGCGGTGGCCCTGGGGTGGACGCTGCTTCATTTCTGTTGGCAGAGCACGATCATCGCGTTGCTGTATCTGGTGGTGGATCGTTGCCTTTTTCATGTAACGACGGCAGTGCGCTATGCGGTGGCGATGGCCATGCTGGGGCTGATGCCACTGGCGGCGATCGCAACCTTCGCGGGGCAGGAGCGGCTTGTGATTCCCGTTAAGCAGGGGGAACAAACGGTGGCCGCTTCCCACGTAGGAAGTTTGCATGAAGTATTTGTGATGGAGGCTCCATTTGCCGCTCCGTCGGTGGCGGGCGGCGAGCTTTGGATTGCCGGACATGCAAACTGGCTGATGCCCTGGATTGATGCTGTGTGGCTGGCAGGAGTTTGTTTTCTGGCGCTGCGGGCTGCCGGTGGCTGGTGGCGCTTGAGGTGGTTACGGAGTCGCGCGCAGGTGGCGGTTCCGGAGGCGGTACAGCATAGCTTTGCGAAGGTGGTGGGCCAGCTTCGACTGGTACAGCCGGTGGTGCTGCGGGTGTCGCGCGACGTGATTTCGCCGATGGCCATGGGCATCTGGTGGACGACGGTCATGCTTCCATTAAGCGTGGCTACCTCTCTTCCAGCCGCCCAGTTGGAAGCAGTGCTGGCGCATGAGCTGGCGCACATTCGCCGCTGGGACTACTTCTGCAATCTGCTGCAGACGGTGATTGAATGCCTCTTCTTCTTCCATCCTGCAGTGTGGTGGATGAGCCGGCGGACACGGGAACTGCGAGAGATTTGCTGCGATGAGATTGCGGCGCGGACCTGTGCTGACCCGGGGGTCTATGCCGAGGCTTTGCTGCGGATGGAAGAGCAGAGGGCAGAGCATCTGCAGCTGGCGGTTGCATTGCATGGAAAAGGCGGGACTCTGTTGAACCGAATTCGAAGGGTGATGGGAGAGAGAACGATGGAGTATGGATCGATGAGCGTGGCGCGTGTCGCGGTAGCGGGGTTGGTGGTGGCGGGCCTGGTGGTGGCTCCGCATGCGAAGAAGGGCTTGATGGCGGAGCCGGCAGAAGCACACGTCGCTCCTGTAACGGCTTCGAGCGGAAACGTCGCCGAGAGGGTTCTCGCGCTTCACAGTGCGAGTGGAGATTTGGAAGTGAGCCAGGCTGCGCCTGCTCCCACGCCGGCGCCGGCACCCGATCCTGTTGCCTCTGCCTCACCGGCTCCGGAGCCATCTCCGACGCCGGATCCTACGCCGCGCAACGAAGAGATGCAGGGTGCGGAAAAGGGTGGGGGACACGATTACCTGCAGAAGATGCAGGACGCAGGATATCCGCTCGACCTCAATAAAGATCTGGATACGATCATCTCCCTTCGTGCCGTTGGCGTTACGCCGGAGTACGCGAAGGCCATGGCGGCGACAGGGTTCGGGAAACCCACGTTGCATGACCTTGTCAGCATGAAGGCACAGGGCATTACGCCGGAATATGTGGCGCAAATGAAGGCTGCGGGCCTAGGGCCTGCCAACCTGCAAGATCTGATTTCTCTTCGCGGTGTTGGTGTAACACCGGAGTATGCGAAGGAGATGGCCGGCGCAGGCTTCCCCGGGGTTTCGACACATGACCTCGTCAGCATGAAGGCACAGGGCATTACGCCGGAATATGTGGCGCAAATGAAGGCTTCGGGGCTAGGACCGGCCGACGTGCATGAGCTGATTTCTCTTCGCGGTGTTGGTGTAACACCGGAGTATGCGAAGGCGATGGCCGGCGCAGGCTATCCCGGGGTTTCGATGCATGACCTCGTCAGCCTGAAGGCACAGGGCATTACGCCGGAATATGTGGCGCAAATGAAGGCTGGGGGACTTGCAACTACCGACGTGCATGAGCTGATCTCTCTTCGTGCCGTTGGCGTGACACCGGAGTATGCGAAAGCGATGGCTGGCGCAGGTTTCCAGGGGATGCCCACACGCGAGCTCGTGTCCCTGAAAGCGCAGGGGATAACGCCGGAATATGTTCATTGGCTCAAGACGACCTTTCCCAACGCCGATCTCCACGAGGTACGCAAGGCGGCGACGTTTCACATCGATGAGGAGTTCATGAACAAGGCCAAAGCACACAGCTTCAACAGCACCGACCTGGACAAACTGGTGAAGCTGAAGATGACTGGCCTTTTGGACTAATCACCCGGCACAGGATGGCCTTCATTGCAGCGATGGACTGCATCAGGAGATTCCTGCGCCAAAAAACGGAGGACATGACATGAGGATGATTGCTTTCGTGCTGTTGTTGCTGGGGTGCGCGACAGGATTTGCGCAGTCGCTGTCGGGGCTCTGCATGTTGGCGGACGCGCACGGCGCCAGTCAAGCGGACAGGGCGCAACTGATGCTGGCGCGGATCGATTGCGACGATAAATCCGACGGCTGTTCGGACACGAATAATTCTTCGCCGGAATGGAGCCGCTGGACGGGTGTCTCCGCGGAGATGCTGCAGCGAGAAGGCACTACGCTGACGGGGCGGATGAGTGCAGATGCGGGCGAGCTGACGTGCAGTGGCAACGTCCATGACGGCGTGCTGAGCGGCCGGTATCAGTTCACCCCGAGCGAGGCATTCGTGAAGCAGATGGCGTCTATGGGGTTTGATGGCATTACTCCGAGAAAGCAGCTTGGCTTTCTGATGCTTAATGTAACCATCGCATGGGTAAATGAGATGAAAGGCCTTGGGGTTACGGAACTTTCGACGAACAAGCTGATGGGCTTGAGGGCTCTCCACGTAACGCCGGAGTACGTTCGTGCGATGTCCGCCGCGGGATACCCGGAGCTACGTGCGGGCAAGCTGACGGAGATGAAGGCTGTCGGTGTGACTCCGGAGAAGGTTCAAGAGGCAAAATCACTGGGCTTTACGCCTACGGAACAGGAGCTGGTGCAGATGAGCATTTTTCATATTGACCGGCCCTTTGTGGAGCGGATGCGTGCACGGGGCTTGACTGACCTGACGCTGGCAAAGTTGATCAAGATCAAGATCTTCAAAGTGGACGAATAGGCGTAGTTCAAGGCGTTCCAGGGAGAGGAAGCGATGGTTCTTGAACGAACTGCTGCATATGTGCTCGCTGCTGCGTGTGTCCTTCAGACGCTTCAGCCTTCGTGGGCTACGAAGCCACACCGCTGGCGAAGCATTGATGTACAGATTGGAAGGCTACGGGTGCAGGCAAGGAACAACGCACGCTCGATGTGTTTCGAAGGATTAGCGCCTGCGCACAGGATGCCACTGCTGCATAGCTGGCAGAAGGAATCTAAGAAGCTGAGGATTTGCATCGATGACAGCGGCTGCATGACCGCATGGGTCGACGGAACATCGCATGCGTGGGTGATCTCCGAGGGGAAGATTTGAGGGAGGTTTGTCAGCTGCCGTGTCTGCTCCGATCGGGACTGACGTCCCTCAAGGATGTGTGCCGCCCCTACGGGGCTTGATCATTTTGCTATAGCTACCCAGGATTCCGTGCTGCGCACTCCATCCTGGGCTACTATCGGTCGTCCCTAACGGGACTTGGCGCGATGTAGATTGAAAAGCACGGCTTACCAGGTAAGAGCCGACTCAGGATCTTCTGATGAGATAGTGGGCCCATCTGTGTGACGCACTACACCAGGATGGGAACGAGGTGCCAGTTTGTTACCATATGATGAAGCGGAGGCCCATCATGCCGACCGAGACCATCTCCATTCCTCTGGACCCGCAGACGGCGCGCGCCTATGGTGCCGCCCGCGCCGAAGAGAAGCTGAAAATGCAGGCGCTGGTGGGGCTTTGGTTACGCGAGTTGACATCCAACGAGCTCCCGCCGTTGGAACAACTGCTGGACGAAACAGGGCGCAAGGCACAGGAGCGCGGCCTCACTCCTGAGGTTTTGGATTCGCTTCTGAACGGCTCGTAATTGCGCTGTGTCCTCGACACCAACGTCCTTGTGAGCGCATTGCTGTCGCCGGGAATCGAAGTCGCGAATGGCGGTTGACCGAGCTCATCAGGCGGGAGCCATTCTGCTCTCCTTGTGACCCTCACGGAGCTATTCGAGGTTCTAAGCCGGAGACAGTTTCGTGGCTATATCGATGAAGAAGACATGCGGCGTTTTCTCGCTGTTCTGACCCGCGAGGCGCAATGGATCGATGTCGATGTGCAGATAACCGCCTGCCGCGATCCGAAGGATGACAAGTTTCTTTCTCTCGCTGTAAGCGGCCATGCGACTCACATTGTGACCGGCGATGCGGACCTGCTTGCACTGAATCCGTTTCAGGGAGTTCGGATCGTTACGCCTGGCACGTTCCTGGAAGGCGAATAGCCGACGAGTCGGCATCGGCAGTATTCGGACGGGACCAGGAGACGGCCGAGCAGGAGCCCAGCATTGACTTGCTACCCAGCATTCCGCACGGCGGTTGAGCTATCTGTCCCCGAAACCCGCCCCGAACCCGCCCCGAAACTCCAGCAGGCTGCGGAAAAGTCGGTATCCAGCGAAATCGCGGCCCTCAGCGGCTAAAGCCGCATTGAGTCTAAAGTTTTTATGTACGGCCTAAAGGCCGTACCCTTCAAAAAAGGAGTTTTTTAGCAGCCTAGTAGATCCCCTTGGGTTGATCTCCTCCCACAAAGCGCACTGGTGAAGTTTCGTGGACGGGAGCTGGCATTTTCACTGGAGTTGTGTGACGGTTTCTGAGAGCGCTGGCACGGCGTCAGGATGGGCCTAGTGTACCTTATGTGGTACCATAGCTGTGGAACTTCCAGGGTTGAAGCGCATGGGTTCCGAACTGAAGCGAATTGAAGCCATTTTCTATCGGACTGCCGCTGGTGGGGAGCCCGTTCGAGAATGGCTTAAGGGTCTGGAACCGATAGAAGACCGGAAACAGATTGGCGTGGATATCAAGACTGTGGAGTTTGGATGGCCAATCGGTATGCCAGTCTGCCGTCCGATGGGCGATGGCCTCTACGAAGTCCGGTCAAATCTCTCAGGAGACAAGATCGCACGAGTTCTCTTTTACGTCGACGCGCGGGGAAGGATGGTTCTCCTTCACGGGTTCATCAAAAAGACGCAGAAGACCCCGCAATCAGATCTGGAATTGGCACGGAAGAACAAACGCTTTCACGAGGCCGAGCTCGAGGAGAGAAGGTAGCGATGGCAAGACAAATCAAGGATGTTCACAGCGGGTCCTCCTTCGATAATTTTCTGATCGAAGAAGGCCTTCACGAGGAAGTGGAATCGGTTGCGATCAAGCGGGTTCTGGCGTGGCAATTCGAGCAGGAAATGGAACGCCAACAGAAGACGAAACGTGCGATGGCGAAGGAACTGAAGACCAGCCGATCACAGCTTGACCGACTGCTTGATCCGCAGAATACGAGGGTCTCGATTGAGACCCTTTCGCAAGCGGCACGTGTTTTGGGTAAGCGGCTGGTACTTGAAATCCGAGATCAACGACCCGTTCGACGCGCACGGGCGAAGAGTGGGAGTTAAGGGGACAGCCGCAACGTAACCGATACGGTACTTTTTCTGGCGCGGAGGCCTTCATCATCGGTGATTCGTCCGTCTGTCCGCGATCGGAATTCTAGTGTAGTGCGTCAGTAATCAAGGCGATTATGTCAGCTGCAGTATCTGCTGCGATCGGGACTGACGTCCCTCAAGGATGTGTGCCGCCCCTACGGGGCTTGATCATTTTGCGATAGGTACCCAGGATTCCGTGCTGCGCACTCCATCCTGGGCTACGATCGGTCGTCCCTAACGGGACTCGGCGCGATGTAGGTTGAAAAGCGCGGCTTACCAGCTAAGAGCCGACTCAGGATCTTCCGTTGAGATAAAGGCCCATCGAGTGACGCACTAGACTAGAGATCCCATTGGGGTTGATCTCCTCCCAGAAAGCGCACTGGTGGTTTGACGGGAATGCCGAGGAGCCCTCAGGCCGATCCATGAGTGAGAGGAGGGCCGCGTCTTGTTCCGTGTAGCGTGGCCAGTCGATGCGATTGGCGCTGAGCATGTTGGTGCACGATTGCAAGAATCAGGTCTAGAAGTTGATAACTGGCAAATGCTCGTTTTATTCCGTTAGCTGTGAAACGCACTTCCAATGTGCGTCGGCTTGCGCAGCCGGGACGCGCAACAAGGTACTCGCTGCCACCTAAACCAGCCGAGGACTCACTCCGGGCGTGGTCGAAAAAACGGGTTCGATTTATCCCGGAGATCGTTGCGCTACACTAAAAATCCGAGCTGGTACAAAACATCGGTCAGGCCAAAGGAAGACCGTGCGTGCGGCTAAACTCGACGATAGGAGGAACAGCATTGCGTCGTAGCGTTCAGAGCGCAAGACTCCTTTTGGGTCTTATATTTGTGGTTTTTGGATTGAATGGCTTCCACATATTTATCCCGGTTCCATCATTCCATCCGTTCATGCAAATACTCGTATCGAGTGGGTACATCTACTTCATCAAAGCAGCCGAGGTCCTGGCGGGTGGCCTGCTCCTAGCTAATCGCGCTGTACCTCTGGCTTTGGTGTTGTTGGGTGCAGACATCGCGAACATCGTTGCGTACCACGCATTACTCGATCATCGGAACTGGCCAGCAGCTCTCATAGTCGTAATTCTTTATACGATCGTTTTTTACGGATACTGGCCACGGATGAAGATCTTGTTCCGGTGGAATTAATAAGATTTCCGAAGACTATCAAGTAATCGGTTAATGTGACCAGCAACTGAGCAATCCGACCCCGCAGGGACGCACTACAGCGTCGGGACCGCAAGACAGACGAGCAGATCAGTGGATATAGAACGTCCGCGCCGATCAATACTGATCAAAGATGACTCGAGACCCGTTGGTCCACGAAACCCCTGTCCACGAAACCGCTTGTTCTGGATTCCCCTCTACGTGATTTCTTTTGACAGCAAGAGGAAGAGCTACTACTGCTGCTTCAAATTTAGGATTCTGACAGGCACGCCCAGAATAATCGCCTCCAGCGAAGAAACGAAGAGGATTGCCATTGTACGTTTGTGTTCGGGAAGAACACCGTAGCTAAAGTGCATGATGCACAGGTGTATTACAGCGGCGCATGCCAGAAGAAGGAGCGTCCGCGGCGTCTTCAACCGTGGCCATTCGAACGTTACCAAGAGCCCCATCACCAACAACGACCAGACGACTTTGTTCAGGACTTCTGAAAGGGTGCCGTGGGTAAATACAGCGACCACGATCAGTGGGTAGATCACCCACGTCAGCTTGCCCCAAGCGTCATCACCGGGTTCTGGATCGGGTGGAAGTTCGTAACCTTCCTCTGAAGGCCCGAACAGGGTCTGGATGTGATCGCTCACGCTCAGACATTATAGTTCTGCTGTGTCCTCGCCCACGGTGAAGGTGCCCGGCCTTGTGCCGATGGCTTCATTCATTTCATAGGGCCGCCTATGGAACGATGAATTAGCCGCGTGGAAAGCCGGGTTAGGTAACTTCCTCGGGTAGGCCGGGAGCGGAACTGCCACTTCATGGAGTTTCGCCGACAAGAGTTTGTGAAAGTGTCAGATTCGTCTGACCAGAACTTTCAGTTGAGTGTGCGCACCGGTTTCATACCGTGGGTCTACGAATTGCAATCCTAAGTGGTCACACGGTAACGAATCTCGTCGGTAGATTCCTTCATCACCTACATAATTCTCTTGGGAGACGGACGGAAATCAAGTATCATGCCCCCGTATCCCTCGAAAGTAACAGTGCCGTCTGGCGATAAAAACGGCCTGATCTCAAAAAACTTCTGCGCCTCACTTGCGGGCGTGCAGTACACTGTCCCGCGGGAGAGAAGACGAATCAGGTCCAATCGATGAGGTTACGGAGCCACGGGTTTTTCTGCGGCAGCATCATTCTGGCGGTGCTTGCCGGTTGCAGCGGCAGCAACAGTAACACTCAAAACAATAGCGGGGGCGGGACCCAGACTGCTACGGTCACGCCTACCTTTTCTCCAGGCGCCGGAACATATAGTTCAGCGCAGAGCGTGACCCTCGCCGACGCGACTGCGGGCGCCACCATTTACTTCACGACTGATGGAAGCACGCCGACCACCTCGTCGACCTCTTACACGGGCCCGATCACGGTGAGTTCCAGCGAAACCATCCATGCGATCGCAACTGCAAGCGGATTTACGACCTCCGGGGTCGGGTCCGCGGCCTACACGATCGTCACCCCGCTTTCCCTGACAACCACCGCTTCGCAGATACCAGGCGGCACTGTGAATGTTGCTTATCCGGGGTGACCTTGGCGGCGACAGGAGGCGTTACACCCTACACGTGGAGCCTCAGCAGCGGCAGTCTCCCTGCCGGTCTTTCGTTGAACTCCAGCACTGGTGCAATCAACGGCACGCCCACGGCCGCCGGAGTGAGCAGCTTTACCATCCAGGTTGCGGACTCCGAATCCACGCCACAAAAGGCGACCTTGCCGGCGAGCATCGCGATCAGCGGCGGAACGCTGGCGATCACAACGGTCTCGTTGCCTGCCGGCACTGACGGTTCGGCCTATAGCCAGACATTGGCCGCGAGCGGCGGCGTACCACCCTTTACCTGGGGTGCGGGAACAAGCCCCGCTCTGCCGGCTGGACTTTCCCTGGCCGCGAGCACCGGAGTGATCTCGGGTACGCCGACCGGGGTCAGCGCGGCCTCCCCGCAATTCACGGTGACGGACGCAGCAGGCAACACCGCGTCGGCCAGTCTGCGGCTCGTCGTCAACCCGGAGCCGGGCACCATGCCTACCGGACCCTATAGCTTCCTCTTTTCCGGCACCTCGCCAAAAGGTTCAGTCGCTGTTGCCGGAACGTTCAGCCTGAGTGGTTCGGGCAACCCATATAAGGTCACGGGCGGCGAGTTTGATGAGAACACCAACGGGAATACAATCACGGCTGCGAATGCAACGCCCACCGTTATCACCGGTGGTACGTTGACTAATGGCACAGATGGCCTGGGTACGCTTGTGCTGACCACAGCGAGCGGAAGCATCGCCTTTACCCTGGCGGTCCCCGCATCCATAGCCACGAGCGGCAGCGATAGTGCGGTCCGCATCATCGAGTTCGATGACACCACCGGCACTGGCACGCGCGGCTCTGGCGTGATGAAGGTCGCGCAGCCGAATCCCATTCTCCCGCCCGCCGGCGCCTATGCCTTTCAGGTCAGCGGGACGGGAACGGGAAACGCCGGCAACCAGCCGCAGCAGGCAATCACCGGCTCATTCCAGACTGACGCCAATGGAAACATCATCTCAGGCGTTGCCGATGGGTTCGAAGGCGGGACAGGCGTCGACAACCAATACACCAATCTTCATAGCAACAGCCCGATGAGTGTCGACGCTCACGGCCGGGGCACCCTCGGGATTGTCTTGCAGGCGAGCGGCGCCTCCAATTGCGTTTTCTACCAGGTCTCCCCGGGTGAATGGTTCACCATTACGCTCGATCCGCCATCGGCCAGGGGTTTAGCGGCCGGCGTTGTGCTTGCTCAGACCGGGGCCGGCTCTTTTAACTTCAACTCGCTCCCGTACCTATCTGTCTTTCATCTCAGAGGCCTCACTCAGCCGGGTCTTGTTCCGGATGTCACTGCGGGAATCTTGATCTCGCCCTTTAATGGCAGTCTCACCTTCGGCTTCGATGAGTACAATCTCGGGTCGAGCAATGGCGGAGTCAGCAACGGCGGAACCACGGATAGCCCTTACAGCCTTCGATCGAACCACCGGCCGGGTTGTGACCACTCTTCCCAATTCACCAGAGCCGATCCTCTACCTCATTGACAGCAAGCGCGCGTTTATCATCGGGTCTGTCATCGGGGCGAACAAATCCGCCAGTTCTGGCATTCTCGAAGCCCAGACCGGATCAGGGCTGACCAACGCCGCACTCAACGGGAGCTATCTCGGCGGCAGCCTGTTTCTGGATAACGATGGCGTGCTCAACGAGAATGGCATCATCACCGCCGACGGCAACGGCAATATCACCTTCACGACCAACCGCAGCACACCTGGCGGGGTTGTGCAGTACCAGAGCATCACCGGAACCTATAACGCTGAAGGCGACAACGGCCGGATCAAGGTCACGCTTCCCGGCGGTCTTAGCCGAATCATCTATATTGTTTCGCCGACCAAGATCGTTTATCTGACTAGCGACGGCGGAGGGTACGTGGGGGTGTTTGAACAATAGGAAGGTCTAGAGGCGTTTTCCTTCAAAGGCCTTGGGTTGATTAGGAATGGCTATCATGTCGCACTAGGTGCCAAATTGAAAGACCTGGAGACGGGCTACACCAGTGAAAGTGTTCGGTGAACGTCCCGTCTGACGACTAATTTCCGACGACTAATTTCCTGACGACTAATTTCCGGTGAACGTCCCGTCTGACGACTAATTTCGACGACTAATTTCCGTCTGACGACTAATTTCGTGACGACTAATTTCGCGCGAAGCCGAAGCGGCCGAGTTGTGGAAGTGGCAGTGAAGCCAGTTAAGCCAGAGTGGCGGTCGCCAGCAGGAAACGATAAGACGATCGAAATTCGCCTGCGGAGCGGCCTGAGCCTTATTGTCGGCCCGGGGTTCGAGGCCAGCCACCTGCGCGCCTTATTGTCGGAGTTAGAGGGATGATTGTTCTGCCGAGCTTGCGTGCGTTGGATGGATCGCAGGCTACGCGGATATGGCTCTCTGGCGAGGCGACGGACATGCGTTGCGGCTTTGATCGATTGGCCGAGCGTGTGCGGGTAGTCATTGGTCAGGATCCTCTCGAAGGCCATCTAGCGTATGCAGGGACAGCATACCTATTTCATGCCGGCAGCTTTGTGTTGACGGGTAGTAGATATCATGTCACCGTATGTTCACTTGCTTGCTAATCTCAAATCCGGAGTTTTAAAGAAGTGCACATCTCCGTAGCACTGCTATTACAGTTTGCAACGTTGACTCTCGATATTCCTCGGTGTCCTGGGCCTAATGCATACCATTAGGGCCTTTCGCCGACAAATGAACGTGCAAATACTGATGAAATATACCGAGCGATATGAGCGCATTCTGGATCAATTTCCAGAAGACGCCCTCGCCGCACGTTTTGACTCCGCAGTGCTTCCGCCTGAGAGCGCACAACTGAAGCTGTGCGTGCTGAAATATTTGAACCTATGTTCAGAGGAGTATTACCTGACGGACAACGGTTACCTATCCCGCTCATTGTGGCGTATTTGGGACTCCGATCTAAAGAGGATGATTGCGAGCCCATTGTTGCTTAGAGAGTGGCCGTCGCTTCGCGCAGAGTTTCAATCACACCAGCGATTCCTTGATTACGTAGAGGACGTGCAGGGTCAATTCGGCGAGCACTGAAAGGACAGACGGGAGTAATCACCAATCGAACTGCTTAAATGTCCCGGGACGGGATGGTGATTACTCCGTTCCTTCGTCCGTTCAACTTGTCTACGTCGGATCTGGCATGAGTGGGTTTGCGGAGGGGTCCGGTGACTGTTCGTCACGCAAAGGCCGGAAGCGTTCATCGCTTTTGCGGCAATATGTATATTGTCACCGGGGTAGCCCGTAGTCAGGCATTTTCCAGTTTATCTCTGGCGATAGGCTGCCCATCGAAAGGCGTACTAGAGATCGCGGACGTTGGCGAGCGACTCATCGCTTTGCATGTCGGGCGTGCAGCAGCACTCCTGCTGTGCCTTCTGACTGAGATTCAGAGCTTCTACAAATTCGATGGCCCTGCCCGAATAGACGATCGCTTGGCAACGATTTGGTTGGCTATGCTGCAAACTTACGAAGTCAAAGAACTCTACGCTTCGAGGTATCGTGCCTTACTCAGGGGGCCACAGACCTAACTATTTAGTTGTCACTCGTCCCTTGGAAGGCGCCATCTTGTTGTGATAAATGTCTTCGGACCGCTCATTAAATTGAATGTATTTTTGATTCGTGGGGCTGACGTGCGCGGAGAGCTGCGAAATATTTTTGGGTAAACGCCATGCTGGCATTTTGGCAGAAGAATTATGAATCTATAGGGAGATTCTGGGGTAATCCATCAAACGTAACAGCTTGCCGAAAGTCGGCAACGAACTCTCTTGGCGCTATCGCTAAGGCGAAAAAGGGGAAGACGGCCGGGACAGAAGACCGCCGGAGGCCGTTTCCCCAGGAAGTCCTAAAGCGAATGGGATTGCCTGAAATGCTCCTAGTTTTCTAGAAAGGTCTTCAGATTATTTAGAAGTTGCGGCGTCTGCAAGTGGCATTCCCAGACGATGAAGGTTTGCCAGCCTTCTGTTTAGGAGTCTTGCTAGGTTATCTGTGTCGCGCTCTTTGTTTCGTTTGACTTTTCTAATCCAGTACTCCTGGTTTTGCTTTGGAACCCGAGCGCCACGTCGGCATGAGTGGCCGTGCCAGAAACATCCGTGAACCAAGATCAGCTTACGAAAGGCGCGGAAAGACGAGTATCAGGGGTGCCCGGAAGTCCTTGCGATGTAACCTGAACCGGAACCCGGCTCGATGAAGGAAGGATCGGATTACAAGCTCCGGACCGGTGTCGCTGCTTTTCACGGCCCGCATGGTGGCTCAGCGCTGGGGATCAATCTTCGTTATCGCTTTCTTGTTCTGACTCATTCTCTTGCTCCACAGATGCGGCACCACCTGTCGCTTCGTATCTTCTGCTTGCAAGCCACTGGAGACGTTTGGCCTGGGTGACCAACACGCGTCTGAGGCCGCCTTGGACCTGGCGTTCGGAAATAACCTGGGCCAATCGGGAGATGATGAGGCTGCGCCTTGCGATTCGAAAGTCCGGGTGCGATCTGAGTTCACTTACTCTGGCTGAAACAATGACGCACGCGATGACGCCGGTATTTCGACTTCTAGGGTGCCTGGGGGAGGATCCTTCTCATTGAGAATGGACTTGAATTTAGAGCTCTCAATAGCTTTGTTGGTAATCACTCTTTCCAGCGCGTTTAAGTGCCGCTTGGAGTCAGCATTCTTGCCGTTAGTCTGTTGAAATTGGGGGAGTGGCCAGACTTCAATTTCATTGACCTCGAAGGGGTCGAGAACGGACATCGCGACGGCGTCGGTTCTCTGGTTCTGTCAGATGTCGTCTGATTCTGGTGCGGAGATTCTCGTTCGTTTGCCCGACATATATTGGTTCGCCGTCGTAGTCAAAGAAGGCGTAAACGCCCC
The DNA here is from genome assembly GCA_963850235.1 of uncultured Acidobacteriaceae bacterium. GTDB lineage: Bacteria > Acidobacteriota > Terriglobia > Terriglobales > Acidobacteriaceae > PALSA-350. The sequence goes on from CAWKKM010000005.1 coordinate 24,141, forward strand.
ACTTGTAATTGCCGACCTTGACCTGATTTCCGGAAGGATCTGAGAAATGAGTGTTAAGAAACTTGCTTAAATTGGCACGGAGGTCGGCAGTCTCAAACGGCGGCTGCTTCTCGCTGTCCTTGCTCTTTCTCGTCATGCAGGTTCGCGGTCGGAGTTTGCTCGGCCGAAATCAGTGGCTCGAGAATGTACCGCGCGAGGTGACGTACGACCGGCCGCGACTCCATCCCCCATCAGGTGGTAAGCGTCATTGTAATTCTTCTGGCAGTATATACCGGTCAGGAAGCCCCATAAGGCGTGCTGCTTCACGTTCAGATAACAGACGGGAGCGAACCTCGCGTTTTCGACGACCACGATCGATTGACGGCTTGAGCCCCCGCCCGGGGTTCGCAGGCAACCGGCTATGTCGTCGAATCGTACCTCCGCCCTCTGAATCTTTTTCCCGGTCTCGTCCCGTCGCGTTCTCCTGTAGACCGTTCCGACGACTTTGCCGCCCACTCTCTTGGCCGCATCTACCTTTTCGCGGGTGGTTTTTTTCGACATCATGGCAAGCAGGGAACGGGTGGCTTCTGGTTTGTGCCAAGGGACGTCGGCTTCGATCACGTCCGCAAAGGTTTTCCGGCGTCGGAGCGGAGAAACGGGAAATTGCCACCTAGACCCAGGAATTTCTTTCCTCGACGGGTAGGGAGCCGTATGCCTTGACCACGGCTTGGGTATGGAACTGAAGGTCCGGCTCTTCGCGCAACAGTGTCTTTGCAATGTCGATATCGTTTCTGACGGCAATGATAAAAAGGCGCGGCCTAGATTGAGGCACAAACAGGGAAGCGTCGACAACTAATGCTCCGGACCTGTAGCCACCTAGGCGCAATGCCTCGATCAGGGAGCGGAAGTCCTCTCCTCTGTGGGAGGTTAGGGCGCCGCAGACGTTCTCGAGGACTACTCTATTTCGGGCCGCGGCCTTCCGTCTTGAGTTTTTGCATGAGGCTCCAGAATGGCCAAAAAGTGCCCAGACCTATGGCCTTGAAGACCCGCGCCCATCCCCGCCAAAGAGAGATCTTCGCAGGGAGAGGAGACCAGACTAGGTCGGATACACCGGGAAGCTCGCACGTGCAGACCTTGGCTACGTCTCTAACAATAAGCTCTTCTGTCACCCCAGTTTTCCGCATAAGCGTTAGCCTTTTTTTCGTCGATGTCATTGGCGAAAAGACACTTCCAAGAAACGCCGAGACCAGCGCGGGCCATACCTGCGCCCGCGAAGAACTCATAGAACCCTCCGACTTGCTCGTTTCGCTTAGGCATCTCGCCTCTCTGCGAATAGGGGAGTTTCATCTGCCACGTAACGTTCAACTGCATCGCGAATTACCCATGCCAGTGAGACCTTTTTCTTCTTGGCAATCCTCTCAAGCGAGGCATAGGCATCGGCTGAAAAAGTCACCGAAGTTCGCGCGGATGATTCGTTTTGGGCAGTGCGTGGCATCAGATTCCGAAATCTACCTCTGCACCACTTTACACCATTTCGGTGCACCGGTGAAACCGCGTAAGAAACTGGGGCGGGCGGTACCCGAAACCCCCATGGTTCTCGCCCACCGCCGCTCGCCGAGCTAAGACTGCGGGTTTGTTAGCGTTGAGACCGGTGTTCCCTGAAAATAGACGGATGCCAGAGATCATCCGAGCTGCGTCTCCAGGACTGCCAGAAGATCGCCTCCTGCGCGCCCAAGGTCAGATCGTTGGGTTGGCCGTAGGGGTGGCCGAATATCCCTCTACCACCGGATTTCGCCGCCTGAGCTCCTGCACCCAGGACGCAACCAGTGTGCGAGAGGCTTTCCTGGACACCCCGCAACTGAACGCGGACCCGATTCGCCTTTGGAGCCTGACCGAGAAGACAGACGATAAGCCTACCCGCAATAACATCATCGGTTATTTGAGGCGGCTTGCCAGCCTCGCGACGTCGGACGATCGTCTCATTTCTACTACAGCGGTCACGGCATAAAACTTGGTGACCAGCTCTACCTAGCCCCGACCGACGCGTATGCAGCGGACGAACCCGACGCTCTACTGTCGATCGAGAGGGTTAAAGAGATCCTGGCGAACTCAGAGGCGAAGCAGAGGCTGATCGTCCTCGATTGCTGCTACTCGGGCCCAGACACCAGCGGCTTCAAAACCGTACCTGCGGATGTCTCCAACAACTTCCTTGAGAAGTATTTGACTGAGACGAAGGGGTCGGTCATCTTATCGTCGTCCGCAGGGGATCAGGTATCGTGGGCGAAATCCCCGGATAGTAAATTGAGCCTCTTCACGTACTACTTTCTGCGTTCACTGCGTGGAGAGCCTGAAAGCCTCGACAGCAACAAACACCTAACCCTCTATTCGCTACATTCGTACCTGTCGGCCCACGTCGATCGGCGGGCCCGTAGCTATCATTCACGACAGAGGCCAGGGCTTGAGGGCAAAATTGACGGCGATTTTCTGCTCGCAGATTTCTCCGCCCCACTTATGGAGATTGAAGGCTTCGAACTTGGCTCCTACCCGATCCGCGAATTGAACTTTCTGGAAACTGAAGGTATCCAAGTTAAAAAGCTACTTACCCGCATGGTGGGCTCACCCAGCCGGTTTAGCGAAGAATGGTTGGAAAACGCCGCCAACTCCAATCTCGGGAATCACGTTCAAGACACGTTTGGTCGCCTCGCAGCGACGTTCGCTAAGGAGCTGTCCTTCAGCCTTCCCGAGGTAACCGTTGATGATGCCACGATATTCTTCCCCGACGGGAGCCTCACTGTTGAATATCGAGGCGATGGCAGAGCAAGTGGGACGCTTGAATACGTTGCGTCCTTCCATGGGAGATGGCTAGGCGACGCGGGCAAGATCGAAGACGCGCTTCTCGCCCTCGAAATGCGGCCTTCCGAAATGACGTTTGAGCTCAACGGAATGATCAGTCTCGATCGCATTCGAGCGGGCCTGCCCGCTGCAGGGTGGGAAATCAGTTCGCATTTGCCTACGAAGTGGCAGCTTCGAAGTCCGGCTATTCGGTCAGAGCTTCGACGACTTCCATCTCGTTCACGGGCTTCAGTCCCTCGGAACTATTCAGCGGCGGAGATGGCGGTCCGCAACTGGCGCTTGTCACCGGCGTTCTCAAGCTCTTAGGGGCCTAAGCCTTGCACACTCAAGGGAGCGGAGGCCGATTTTTGAGCAGGAATACCCGATTGAAGGCCCGGTCGAAGGATTCTCGTAAGGCGTCCCCTTCCGGCGCGTTTGCAAACGCATCGAGAGCGGCGTCACAGGCGCGCTCGAAGTCCTGCACAAAATCCTTAGGAATAACGCCCCAGACCATGTTGCCGGGCGGGGCCTTGTGTGGTGGCAAACAGGTATCCCTCAACTGGTCGATCGACTTCCTCACGGTGTTGCAAACCACCCGATTCGATGCAAAACGTATGAGCGAGCCCGCTTCGAAAATACTTATAGAAGTGCGCTGCAGCGGTCCTTGCCTCAACTCCGCGCACCGGACGTGGGTCGTCCAAGTGAAGGGTGTTTTCTCTGAATCCGTCGAAGTACCGGTTGAGAAAGAGATCCATTTTCTCGTGATCGCGGCCTCGAGAAACGCACAAATGGGCAAGTGCCTCAATGGCAGAACCTGCGAGATTCATGACACAAAGCCAGGTGGCGATCCGGGCCTTCCCAACGCGACACTTGCCGGAATGGCGTGCGAACATCAGGCTGAATCGATGGCGGAACCATGCGACTCGACCGGCGTAGCTCAGCAAACGCAGTCGATCTGCATCCCGCCCCGGGAAAACCGAAAATTCCATACCCTCGATGACCACCACGACGCCCCCATGCAACTTGAACGGATTGTCGCAGCGTATCAGACGGCGAGGAGACTGGGCGGGGGGACCATCAAATTGGCGATCTTTACAGCTGGTCGTGATGGAGCCAGAGCTATTCGGAACTCCACCGGGTCACGGCATCGCTGCCATCGAAAAAGAGTTAAACCGCCGCACCAAAGAACAAGGAGGCCGCGATTGCTCGCGGCCTTTGTGGTTTGGTTGATAGTGCCGAGTTACTCGGCGGCCATTTCTTCGGCTTCGCCTTCCTGGCGCATGAGTTCCAGTTCGCGCTCGGCTTCTTCGAAGGCGGCCGTGACTTCCTGCTGCACGCGGGCTGCGGCTTCTTCGAGTTCTTGCGAGAGCTGGATGTTGCGGTAGTACTCCATGCCCGTTCCGGCTGGGATGAGACGGCCGACGATGACGTTTTCCTTGAGGCCGCGCAGGCTGTCCACCGAGCCGTTGATGCTGGCTTCGGTGAGAACTCGCGTGGTCTCCTGGAAGGAGGCTGCGGAGATAAAGGAATCGGTCGAGAGCGAGGCCTTGGTGATGCCCAGCAGGAGCGGACGGCCGATGGCTGGACGGCCTCCCTTGGCGATCACTCGCTCGTTCTCTTCGCGGAAGCGGAACTTGTCGATCTGCTGCTCGAGCAGGAACGTCGTGTCACCCACTTCCTCGATCTTTACCCAACGCAACATCTGGCGGACGATGGTCTCGATGTGCTTGTCCGAGATCGCCACGCCCTGCAAGCGGTAGACTTCCTGGATTTCGTTGACCAGATATCCCTGAAGCTCCTTCTCGCCGAGTACCGCCAGAATGTCGTGCGGGTTCAGCGGACCATCCATCAACGGCTCGCCGGCTTTCAGACGCTCGCCTTCCTGCACGTTGACGTGGACGCCACGCTGCACCGAGTATTCCTTCTCCTCGCCGTTGTCCGCGGTCACGTAGATCTTGCGCTGACCTTTGGACACTTCGCCGAACTTCACCACACCATCGATCTCGCTGATGATGGCGGTTTCGCGCGGCTTGCGGGCTTCGAAGAGCTCGACGACGCGGGGCAGACCACCGGTGATGTCCTTGGTACGGGTGGTTTCGCGCGGGATCTTCGCCAGCACATCGCCGGGGAAGACCTCGTCCCCATCCTGAATCATGAGGTGAGCGCGGCTGGGCATCAGATAACGCTTGTTGCCCTTGGCGCCCTTGATGACGATGGCGGGCTGACGCTTTTCATCGGCTGCTTCCGCAACCACGAGGCGCGACAGGCCAGTCACTTCATCGACTTCTTCGTTCAGGGTGATGCCTTCCTGGAGGTCCTTGCATTGGATCAGAGCTGTCCAATTTGTTGGGTGGATTGCTGATGGAACCGTTTAGCGTGATGAGGTTGGCGATGCAGTGAGCCTTGGTGTTGAGTCAAGAGCACCCAGGATTTCATCCTGGGTAATTCTCGGCCGTCCCTGTCGGGACTGAATCGTTCTCGTTGAGGCTACCCAGCACTGCGTGCTGGGCTACTCTCGGCCGTCCCTATCGGGACTGGTTCCGATTATTTCCCCACACATCATCTGCCTCTCGGCTGGCTCTACGGCGCTTTCCCACTCGTTTGAACGGGCCTGAAACTGAATGGTCCCGCCGATTTCCGTCAGGATGGCAAAGGTGTAAAGATCTCACTCGACCAGTACCTGCCCGAGCTGTACCTGGGCGCTGTCTTCGACTTTGAGCTTGGCGCCGTAGACAACCTGGTAGTGCTCCTTCCGACGGCCGCGCTCATCGAGTACTGCGATGGCGCCCGATCGGCTCATGGCCACCAGATCGCCCGACCTAGCGCGGACGGTGAGCAGGTTTAGGAAGCGAACCGTGCCGTCGTTCTTGGTTTCGAGCGAGATTGCTGCGAAATACGAGCTTTAAGACAGGTAGGCTGCGCGTTGGTCGCTCGTCGTCCTGTGCTCCGGTTCTAACGGCTGCATAGGCCCCCGAGTATTTGGCCTACCCTGCTGACCGGGTTGGATGGCACGGCCTAGCCGGATGGCGAGCGGTGTGGCAAGGCCAACAATCAAGGCGGCCAATATTCCAATACCGGCAATCATGAATAGTTGCACGGCTTCACCTCTCAACCTGGACAGTATACCCCAGGACCAGGAGGGCGGTAACCAGCCCTAATGGCACGGCTCCGATGAGGGCATTTCTGATAGCCTTTCCATCGCTCACCGGTGGGAAGTTCCTCCAGCGTCGAATCAGGGCTAATATCCCTATAAATGAGATGCATAGAAGGACTACCAGGACCCCGTAGATGATGAGACTGATCCCCCACTTGTTGTAGAGGGTGTCATTGGCGAACACGGAACCACAGGCGCCTGTTGCCAGCACAGAAAGGTCCATCCCAATGTCCACAGCCTGATCGTTCTCGAAAGGCCTGGCCGCTGTCGCAGCCTTAATGAGGGTGATGATGAAGAGAGCGACCAAGGGGATAATGATGATTTCCGGAATCTGTAGCCACAGGGACTGGTGCCGGGCAGCGGTGGTTTCTGGTGTTTGGAACCAAAGGGCTAGCATAGCCCCGAGATCGTAACACCGCTACGCAGGGTTTCTGCAAATCTTTCATTACTCCGTCCCCTTGATGGCGCAAGGAACCGCAAATCTGTGGGTTTCGAAAAGCGTACCTCAGCGGCTGAAGCCGTCAAGCAGAGGCGATTTACGGCACGGCTGAAGCCGTGCCCTTCGTATAGAGACGCTTTTTCATTCAGTTTTTTGGCCGTTGCCCCGAGGCAGCAGTTTGTGCAGAATGCGCCATACAGGGGCTAAAGCCCTCATCTTGCGGCGTGAGCGGCCCGACTAAAGTCGTGCCCTGATACAAAACAGAGGCTTTTCCGTAGCCTCTAGCGTCGTTGCTTAAATCAGAGTTTTTCTGGTGCCGCGCACCAAAGACAAAGGCCGCGATTGCTCGCGGCCTTTGTGGTTTGACTGATGATGCCGAGTTTACTCGGCTGCCATTTCTTCGGCTTCGCCTTCCTGCCGCATGAGTTCCAGTTCGCGCTCGGCTTCCTCGAAGGCGGCCGTGACTTCTTGCTGCACGCGGGCAGCGGCTTCTTCGAGTTCTTGCGAGAGCTGGATGTTGCGGTAGTACTCCATGCCGGTTCCGGCTGGGATGAGACGGCCGACGATGACGTTTTCCTTGAGGCCGCGCAGGCTGTCTACCGAACCGTTGATGCTGGCTTCGGTGAGAACTCGCGTGGTCTCCTGGAAGGAGGCTGCGGAGATGAACGAGTCGGTCGAGAGCGAGGCCTTGGTGATGCCCAGCAGGAGCGGACGGCCAATGGACGGACGGCCTCCCTTGGCAATCACTCGCTCGTTCTCTTCGCGGAAGCGGAACTTGTCGATCTGCTGCTCGAGCAGGAAGGACGTGTCGCCGACTTCCTCGATCTTTACCCAACGCAACATCTGACGGACGATGGTCTCGATGTGCTTATCCGAGATCGCCACGCCCTGCAAGCGGTAGACTTCCTGGATTTCGTTGACCAGATATCCCTGAAGTTCCTTCTCGCCGAGTACCGCCAGAATGTCGTGCGGGTTCAGCGGACCATCCATCAACGGCTCGCCGGCTTTCAGACGCTCGCCTTCCTGCACGTTGACGTGGACGCCACGCTGGACCGAGTATTCCTTCTCCTCGCCGTTGTCCGCAGTCACGTAGATCTTGCGCTGTCCCTTGGCCACTTCGCCGAACTTCACCACACCATCGATCTCGCTGATGATTGCGGTTTCACGCGGCTTGCGGGCTTCGAACAGCTCGACTACGCGGGGCAGACCACCGGTGATGTCCTTGGTACGGGTGGTTTCGCGCGGGATCTTGGCCAGTACATCGCCTGGGAAGACCTCGTCCCCATCCTGAATCATGAGGTGAGCACGGCTGGGCATCAGGTAACGCTTGTTGCCCTTGGCGCCCTTGATGACGATGGCGGGCTGACGCTTCTCATCGGCTGCTTCCGCAACCACGAGGCGCGACAGGCCGGTCACTTCATCGACTTCTTCGTTCAGGGTGATGCCTTCCTGCAGGTCCTTGAATTGGATGGTGCCTCCAATTTCCGTCAGGATGGCAAAGGTGTAAGGATCCCACTCGACCAGTACCTGGCCGAGCTGTACCTGGGCTCCGTCTTCGACCTTGAGCTTGGCGCCGTAGACGACCTGGTAGTGCTCCTTCTCACGGCCGCGCTCGTCGAGAACGGCGATGGCGCCGGACCGGTTCATGGCCACCAGATCGCCCGACTTGGCGCGGACGGTGAGCATGTTGAGGAAGCGAACCGTACCGTGGTTCTTGGCTTCGAGCGAGGACTGCTGCGAAACACGGGAGGCGGTACCACCGATGTGGAAGGTACGCATGGTCAGCTGGGTTCCCGGCTCACCAATGGACTGCGCCGCGATCACACCGACGGCTTCGCCCAACTCCACCATACGGCCGGAAGCCAGGTTGCGTCCGTAGCAGAGGATGCAGACGCCGCGCTTGGACTCGCAGGTCAGCACGGAGCGGATCTTCACCTTCTCGATGCCCGCGCCCTGAATGGCGACCGCGAACTCTTCGGAGATCTCCTGGTTGACGTCGACGATCACGCTGCCTTCGAAGTCCTTGATCTTCTCGAGGGAGACGCGGCCGATGATGCGGTCGCGCAACGGCTCGATGATCTCGCCTGATTCGACGATGGGACCGACGTAGATGCCTTCGACCGTACCGCAGTTCTGCTCGCTGACGATGACGTCTTGCGCCACGTCGACGAGACGGCGGGTGAGGTAGCCCGAGTCCGCGGTCTTCAAGGCCGTATCCGCGAGGCCCTTGCGAGCGCCGTGGGTGGAGATGAAGTACTGCAGCACGGTGAGACCTTCACGGAAGTTGGCCGTGATCGGGGTTTCAATGATTTCGCCGGAAGGCTTGGCCATGAGGCCGCGCATGCCGGAGAGCTGGCGGATCTGCTGTTTGGAACCACGAGCGCCGGAGTCGGCCATGATGTAGATCGGGTTCATGGCTCCTTCCTTGTCGGCGTTCTTCATGTTGTCGAACATTTCGTCGGCAACTTTCTCGGTTACCGCTGACCAGATCTGGATGACCTTGTTGTTACGCTCGCCGTTGGTGATGGCGCCGTCCAGGTATTGCTGCTGTACGGCAATGACCTGCTTCTCAGCGTCATGCACCGTGGTGTACTTGCTGTCAGGAATGACCATGTCATCCAGGCCGACCGACAAGCCGCTGCGGGTGGCGTACTGGAAGCCGAGGTCCTTGATGCGGTCGAGCATCTTGACCGTCACTTCGAGACCCAGGTTCAGGTAGCAGTAGTTGACCAGCTGGCCAATTCCCTTCTTCTTGAGCAGGCCGTTGACGTAGGGCATGCCGTCGGAGAGCGAATCGTTCAGGATGGCCCGGCCTACGGTGGTCGAGATGTACTGCTTGTCGTACTGGATCGGCTCGGTGTGGGTCAGATCCTGATCGTCGTAGGCAGTGGTCATGTCGAGCACGGGGCCGGTGTAGCGCAGGCGGATGGGGGTCAGGGTTTCGACCTCCTTGGCCTCGAGCGCCATGAGCACTTCTTCGGTGTTGGCGAAGACGCGGCCTTCGCCCTTGCCACCCTTCTTGGCCTTGGTGAGGTAGTAGAGACCGAGCACCATATCCTGCGTCGGCACGGTGATCGGCTGACCAGAGGCGGGCGACAGGATGTTGTGCGAAGCGAGCATGAGCACGCTGGCTTCTACCTGGGCTTCGGGCGACAGAGGAATGTGCACGGCCATCTGATCGCCGTCGAAGTCTGCGTTGAAGGCGGTGCAGACCAGAGGGTGGATCTTGATTGCCTTGCCTTCTACCAGCACCGGCTCAAAGGCCTGGATACCCAGACGGTGGAGCGTAGGCGCGCGGTTGAGGAGCACAGGGTGGTCCTTGATGACTTCTTCGAGGATGTCCCAAACGATGGGCTCCTGCATTTCGACCATTTCCTTGGCTTGCTTGATGGTCGTGCAGTGGCCGGTCTGTTCGAGCCGGTGATAGATGAAGGGCTTGAACAGCTCGAGGGCCATCTTCTTGGGCAGGCCGCACTGGTGCAGCTTGAGCTCAGGACCGACCACGATGACGGAACGGCCGGAGTAGTCGACGCGCTTGCCTAAGAGGTTCTGGCGGAAGCGGCCCTGCTTGCCCTTGAGGGTGTCGGAGAGCGACTTCAGCGGACGGTTGTTGGCGCCACGCAGGACGCGGCCACGACGGCCGTTGTCAAAGAGGGCGTCGACGGCTTCCTGGAGCATGCGCTTTTCGTTGCGCACGATGACTTCGGGCGCATGGAGGTCCATGAGCTTCTTGAGGCGGTTGTTGCGGTTGATGACGCGGCGATACAGATCGTTGAGATCGGAGGTCGCGAAGCGTCCGCCATCCAGCGGCACGAGAGGACGCAGTTCCGGGGGAATGACCGGGATCACGTCAAGGATCATCCACTGTGGCTTATTGCCGGACTTGCGGAAGGCCTCGACTACCTTGAGGCGCTTGGCGTACTTGAGGCGCTTCTGGAGGGAGGTTTCGGTCTTCATGCGCTCGCGGAGTTCGATGGCGAGCTCGTCGACGACGACGCGCTTGAGGAGTTCCTTGATGGCTTCGGCGCCCATCATGCCCTTGAAGCCTGTCGGGCGATATTGGGTGTCGAGCTCGCGGAAGCGGGCTTCGTCCTTGATGATTTCGCGTTCCTTGACGGGCGCGTCGCCGGGATCGACGACTACGTAGCTCTCGAAGTAGAGAACGCTTTCGAGGTCACGCAGAGAGATGTCGAGCAGGTGGCCGATGCGCGAGGGCAGGCCTTTGAAGAACCACACGTGGGAGCAGGGCGAGGCCAGCTCGATGTGGCCGAGGCGCTCGCGGCGGACTTTGGAAAGGGTGACTTCGACGCCGCACTTGTCGCAGATGACTCCGCGATGCTTCATGCGCTTGTATTTGCCGCAGAGGCATTCCCAGTCGGTCACAGGGCCAAAGATGCGGGCGCAGAAGAGTCCGTCGCGCTCCGGCTTGAAGGTGCGGTAGTTGATGGTTTCCGGCTTGGTCACTTCGCCATGGGACCAGCTGCGGATTTTTTCCGGAGAGGCGAGTGAGATGCGGATGGCATCGAAATCGGTAATGGGGCTGGTCAGTTCGAATGGGCTGGAACGGTACAAGACGACCCTCCTTGGCACCTGGCTTCAGATTTAGAACTCCAAAGCGTGCCGGCTACGATCCCGGGGTGAATCTGCTCGGCCTGTCCTCCCCGGGAGCGATTCCTTGAGGACAGGCCTGTAGTTTTAAAATTCTGGGGAAAACACCAGGGGCTAAAGCCCTCAGGTTTTGCATCGCTTACGGCCCGACTAAAGTCGTGCCCTGATACAAAACCCTAGTTTTTCTACAACCTTCAAAAGCAATTCCCGGAAAATACCTCAGGGGCTAAAGCCCTCAAGTTTTGTATCGCTTACGGCCCGACTACATGGCGTGCCCTGATACAAAGCCCAGGGACCAACGCCCGTTGAGGCTGTGGGTGGTAGAAACGGGACCACCAGCCCACATCCTTCTTAGTCCGCCGCTGCGACAGCCGGCGCCGGAAGTCTCTTTTCCGGTTGCTTGATCAGTTCCACGTCGAGACAGAGCGACTGCAATTCGCGGATCAGTACGTTGAACGACTCGGGGACACCGGGCTCGATGGCGGCTTCGCCCTTGACGATGGCCTCGTAGATCTTGGTGCGGCCGTATACGTCGTCGGACTTGGCTGTCAACAGCTCCTGCAGGATGTAGGCTGCGCCGTAGGCTTCGAGGGCCCAGACTTCCATCTCGCCGAAACGCTGCCCACCGAATTGCGCCTTGCCACCCAGCGGCTGCTGGGTGATGAGCGAATACGGTCCGATCGAACGAGCGTGGATCTTGTCGTCGACCAGGTGGGAGAGCTTCAGCATGTAGATGTAGCCCACAGTTGCCGGCTGTTCGAACTCTTCGCCGGTCATGCCGTCAAAGAGTGGCGTCTTGCCGGAGCTGGGGAGTTCCGCGGCGGCCAGGAGCGCTTTCATTTCCGACTCCTTGGCTCCGTCGAATACCGCGGTTCCGAACCAGATGCCGCGCTTCATGCCTGCCGCGACGCGCAACAACATCTCGTCGTCGAGTTCGAGCAGTTGGCGCAGCGTTGCCGTGTTGGCAAAGCGCTCCGTCACCATGGCGCGAACTTCGTTGGCATCGTGATTGCGCTGCACCACTTCGGCGATCTTCTCGCCCAGCTGATGTGCGGCCCAGCCCAGGTGCGTCTCCAGGATCTGACCCACGTTCATACGCGAAGGAACACCGAGCGGGTTGAGCACGATCTCGACCGGCGTGCCGTTGGGCAGGTAAGGCATGTCTTCCTCGGGAAGGATGCGGGCAATGACGCCCTTGTTCCCGTGGCGGCCGGCCATCTTGTCACCCACCGACAGCTTGCGCTTCATGGCGATGTAGACCTTGACCAGCTTGATGACGCCTGGCGCGAGTTCGTCGCCCTTCTGCAGCTTGCCGATTTTCTCGTTGGTGATCTTGCGCAGCACATCGATCTGACGCGAGGTCATTTCCTCGATCTCGTCGATCTGCTCGTTGACGCGCGGATCCTTGTCGGCGTAGCGAATACGCTTCAGGTTACGGGTGGAAATGCGCTCGATGGTGTCGCGATCGATGATCTGTTCCTTCACGATGAGGCGCTTGTTGGTGCGCTCGTCGTGGAGGTCAGCCAGCACTTCCTTACCGCCCAGAATCGATTCGAGACGCTTCAAGCGCTCGTCGGTCAGGATTCGGATTTCGTCTGCCAGGTTCTTTTCGAGCTTGGCAATCTGCTCGCCTTCGATCAGCTTGGCGCGCTCGTCCTTCTCCTGCCCCTTGCGGGAGAAGATGCGGACGTCGACCACGGTGCCTTCGATGCCCGGAGGGCAGGTCAGGGAGGCGTCGCGAACATCGCCGGCCTTTTCGCCGAAGATGGCGCGCAGCAACTTCTCTTCCGGCGTGAGCTGGGTTTCGCCCTTGGGCGTTACCTTGCCGACCAGAATGTCGTTGTGCTTGACCTTGGCGCCGATGCGGATGACTCCGCTCTCGTCGAGGTCGCGCAGTGCCGACTCGGAGACGTTGGGAATATCACGCGTGATTTCTTCCGGTCCCAGCTTGGTGTCGCGGGCTTCGATTTCAAACTCCTCGATGTGGACCGAGGTGTAGTAATCGTCGCGGACCAGTTTCTCGGAGATCAGAATCGCGTCTTCGAAGTTGTAACCGCGCCACGGCATGAAGGCCACGAGCACGTTGCGGCCCAGGGCCAACTCGCCCTGCTCGGTGCAAGGACCATCGGCGATGACCTGACCCTTGATGACGCGGTCTCCCTGGCGAACGATCGGCTTCTGATTGATGCAAGTGTTCTGGTTGGAACGCTTGAACTTGATCAGCTGGTAGATATCCGAACCGACTTCGCGGGACAGCTGGGTGGGATGATGCTCACCCTCCACGCGCACGATGATGCGCTCGGAGTCGACCGAATCGACGATGCCGTTACGCTTGGCCAGGATGACGGCTCCGGAGTCGCGGGCGGTGACGCCTTCCATGCCGGTACCGACCAGCGGCGCTTCCGCTACGAGTAGGGGAACGGACTGGCGTTGCATGTTGGCGCCCATGAGCGCGCGGTTGGCGTCGTCATGCTCGAGGAACGGGACGAGCGAAGCGGCGACCGAGACCAGCTGCTTGGGGCTGACGTCGATGTAGTCCACTTCAGTCTTGTTCACCAGCACGAAGTTGCCCTGGCGGCGGGCGTTGACCAGGTCTTCCACGATCTCGCCTTGGGAGCCGAGCTCGATGTTGGCCTGGGCGATGGTGTGGCGATCTTCTTCCCACGCGGACAGATAGAAGGAGAAGGGATCGAACTCGATGGGCCGCTTGTGCTCGGACACCAGTTTCTCGTTGAGCCGCAGGGCTTCCTTCTTTTCGAGCGGATCGCCGACACGCAGACCGCTTTCGCCGGCGTTGGTGACCTGCACGTAGTCGAGAATGTAACCGTCACGGACGCGGCGATAGGGCGACTCGATAAAGCCGTATTCGTTGATGCGGGCAAAGCACGAGAGAGAGCTGATGAGGCCGATGTTCGGACCTTCCGGCGTCTCAATCGGGCAGATGCGGCCGTAGTGCGTAGGGTGTACGTCGCGCACTTCAAAGCCTGCACGCTCGCGGCTCAAACCACCCGGCCCAAGGGCCGACAGGCGGCGCTTGTGGGTGATCTCAGACAGCGGGTTGGTTTGATCCATGAACTGCGACAGCTGCGAGGAGCCGAAGAATTCGCGGATGGCCGCCATGACCGGCTTGGCGTTGATCAGGTCGTGCGGCATGGCCGTCGACATTTCCTGATAGACGCTCATCTTTTCCTTGATGGCGCGTTCCATGCGGACCAGGCCGATGCGGAACTGGTTCTCCATGAGCTCGCCGACAGCGCGCACGCGGCGGTTGCCAAGGTGATCGATGTCGTCGACTACGCCGATGTTCTTGCGCAGCTTGAGCAGGTAACGGATGGTTCCGTAGAAGTCTTCCGGGGTCAGGGTGCGCTTGTCGAGCTGGGTCGCATCCTGATTTTCGTAGAGCTTGATGTTGAACTTCAAGCGGCCTACGCGGGAGAAGTCGTACTTGCGCGGGTCGAAGAACATGCCTTCGAACAACGCAGTGGCGGTATCGAGCGTCGGCGGATCGCCTGGACGGAGCTTGCGGTAGATCTCGATCAGCGCCTCTTCCGGCTTGCGCACGGAATCGCGACGCAGGGTGTTGGTGATGATGTTGCCTACGTCGTCGCGGTCGGGGAAGAAGACCTGGAACGAGGTGACTCCGCTCTCGATGATCTTGTGGATCTTGTCCGCGGTGAGCTCGTGGTTGGCTTCGAGCAGAACTTCGCCGGTGGTGGTGTCGACCACATCGGCCAGGGTCATGGCGCCATCCAGCTCGGCGGTTTCGATCTCGACCGAGGTGACTTTGTGATTGCGCAACGCCTTGAGGATGCTGGGCGTGACTTTGCGGCCGGAGTGGGCAATTTCTTCGCCCTTCACGACCACGGCGTGCGCAGGCTTGGCGCCTAACAGGTGCGTGGGACGAGCTGCATCTTCGCTGATCTGCCAAGCCAGCTTGCCATTGCTCACCTGGATGGTGTCGGCCAGGTAGAAGGTCTTGAGGATGTCCTCATCGGAACGCAGACCGAGAGCGCGGAGGAAGATGGTGCCCAGGAACTTACGCTTGCGGTCGATGCGAACGTAGAGGGTGTTCTTCTGGTCGTATTCGAACTCTACCCAGGAGCCGCGGTAGGGGATGATCTTGCCCAGGAAGTAGGTGCGGTTGCTGGCGGTCTCAAAGAAGACGCCGGGCGAGCGGTGCAACTGGCTGACAATCACGCGCTCGGTGCCGTTGACGATGAAGGTGCCGTTCTGGGTCATCAAGGGGATGTCGCCGAAGAAGACTTCCTGCTCCTTGATATCGCGAATGGACTTGGCGCCGGTTTCCGGGTCTTTGTCGTAAATCGTAAGACGAACGGTTACTTTCAGGGGTGCGGAGTAGGTCATGCCGCGCTCTTCGCACTCCGCCTGGTCATACTTCAGCTGTAGACCGACCGGGTCACCGCACTTGTTACAGAAGTCGGGGGTGTTCTTGTTGTAGGTGCCGCACTTCTGGCAAAGCACTTCGCCGGGATGGAAAGGATCGGTGATCACCATGGCGCCGCAATTGACGCAGGCAGTACGCAGGTGATGGAGGCCCTTGAGGTGACCGCACTTGCATTCCCAGTTGCCGATGGAGAAATCGACAAAGTCGAGCTGGGAGATGTTGCGGAAGTCGGTGATGGGGAAAACGGAGACAAACACGGACTGGAGGCCGTTGTCTTCGCGTTCGGAAGGCAGTTTATCCATCTGCAGAAAGCGCTCATAGGAGCGGCGCTGCACTTCGATCAGGTTAGGGATCTGGATAGCGGTTGGAATTTTTGAAAAGTCGAGACGGCTACGAATGGCGCGGTGCTCGTTCGGCATGCTTCACTCCTGAGACTCGTGAGACGCGAGGTGGGGCAATGTGGGGTACCGGCCGAGTCTCGCGGGTTCCCCAGATGTAACTCACTTGCGCGATAACGTGTTTTCGCCGCCTCGTTTCGGCGAAGACACAGCGCTTTTACTTGCTAGGCAACTTTGACTGACGAGCGAACGTCAGAAGCCATTGCCGGTGTATTCTGGACGGCATGCGGGGGCATGAACCGGGCCTGGAGGTTGAGCGGAAGTCTGACAGGCACACAAGAGCCGGCGTCCGAGAGACGCCGAATGCTCGCGGGGACAGAACTACCCACGAGCGTCACAACCGAATTGTGCACTTGACAAGATAAGAATTTCCGAATCCCGCTGAAACCAATAAGCCGCGTGTGCGCCGCCCTACAGCAGATCGTTCACCACACCACGAAGTCCGCCGCCCATTTCGCAGGTGTGTGCCGGTGCAGAATGCACCGGAATCGTAGATCGCATACAAACAGCCATCTCTAATGTGAGAATCGTATGCAAAGAACCGCTCGGTCAGGTAACAAGTCTAAGCCTGGCAGAGACGCGCTAAAAATAATGATAGCGCGTTCTGCTTTGGCATGCAACTTGCTAGTCGAAAATTTTCGACTTTTTACTTGACTTCGACCGTAGCCACGCCTTCGAACTTCTTGCGGACGGTTTCGGCTTCTTCCTTGCTGACGTTTTCCTTCAGGGGCTTGGGAGCGCCGTCGACCAGGTCCTTGGCTTCCTTCAGCCCGAGCGAGGTGACTTCGCGTACGGCCTTGATGGTATTGATCTTGTTGGCACCGGCATCCTTGAGGATGACGGTGAACTCGGTCTTTTCCTCAGCTGGGGCGGCCGCGGCTGCACCTGCTCCGCCGCCGGCTACGACCACGGGGGCAGCGGCTGCCGCCGAGACTCCGAGGCGCTCTTCGAGCTTCTTTACCAGAGCCGCCGCATCCAACAGGCTCAAGCTTACAATTTGATCTTCCAACTGCTGCAAATCCGCCATTTTTCTCTCCACTGTTCCTAAACTTTGGTAACCGATTATTGTACTTACTTGATAATGCTGAAAAGCCCTTGCGAGCTTTCATTCCCCACAACTTGATAGCGCCAGAGCCAGTCACCTCAGGGGCTAAAGCCCGTCGCTATTCAATGTCTTTCGGCACGAGGATGTATGGGCTGAAGCCCATACCTACCAGCCCATACCCACCAGCCCATACCTACGAGCCCATACCTACCAGTCGTGCCCTGTACAAAGCCTTAAAAACGTACCTCAGGGGCTAAAGCCCTCATCCTCGCCTGCTCAGTGGCACGGCTAAAGCCGTGCCCTACCTTGCCGTGCCCTACCTTACCGTGCCCTGCCTTTGCGTGCCCTGCCTTTGCGGCACCGGGTGAAACCGGGCCTTACATTTGCGGCACCGTGTAAAGCCGTGCCCCACGCCTGCGGCACGTCTTAAGTCGTGCCTTACCTTCGATCTAACCCTCGGTCGGCGCTTCGGTAGCCGCCGCGGCTGTTTGCGAATCTTCGCCTGTACCGGCGGCTTCTGCTTCCGGCGCGGTGGTGGCCACCGGCTCGGCTACAGGAGCGGCCGCTTCAACGACAGGTTCGGCCGCCGGCGCAGTTTCGACCGGAGGAGCTGCGACCGGCGCCACTGCGGCGACAGGTTCGGCCGCCGGCGCAGTTTCGACCGGAGGAGCTGCGACCGGCGCCACTGCGGCGACTGGTTCCGCCTTGGGCGCCTCCGCCACGGGTGCTGCTGTTGCTGCCGCCGGCTGGGCCGGGGCTGCGAATTTCCCTTGCTCGACTGCCTGGTTCAGCACCACCGCAACGTCGCGGCCAACCGCGTTCATCACCGTGACCAGGCGCTGGGCCGGGGCGTTGATGAGGAACAGAAGCTTGGAGAAGATCTGCTCCTTCGATGGCATGGTCGCCAGTTGCTTGACTTCTTCAACGGTGATGACCTGGCCGTCGATTATGCCTAGCTTGAAGGTGAACTCCGCGTTCTCCTGCATCCAGGTGGAAAGCGCTTTTGCCAGGGCAACGGGATCGCCGCTGGTGTAGGCCACCGAGGAGACGCCCTTCAGCCCCTGCAGCGCCTGCTCGATCCTGGTCCCTTTCGATGCCCGGGCCGCCAGCTTGTTCTTGACGACTCGGTAACGGCCGCCAGCGCTCCGCACCACCTTGCGCAGCTCGAAATCCTGAGAGACGGTGAGCTTGGCGAAAGTGCCGACGATGGCGCTGGTGGAGCCTTCGAGCTCATGGGTAAGCTGTTCGATCTTTACTGCTTTTTTCGCTTTGGTGAGTGCCATAAAACCAACCTTTGTTGCCTATGCGCGGCTTAGCCGGCGCAATCGAGAGCAATCTTGAAATCCTGTGATTAAGGCTTTGCAGCCGCCTCAGCGACTTGGCTGTCGAGCGAGATGCCAGGCCCCATGGTCGAGCTTAGGGTGATGCCCCGGATGTACTTGCCCTTTGCCGCCGACGGCTTAGCCCGGACTACGCTGTTGATCACCGTGGTCGCGTTGTCGATCAGCTTCTGCGGATCGAAGGACAGCTTGCCCACCGGAACGTGCACCAATGCGGTTTTGTCGGTGCGAAATTCGACCTTACCAGCCTTGATTTCGCGAATCGCGGCCGCCACGTCGTTGGTGACGGTGCCGGTCTTGGGGTTGGGCATCAGGCCACGGGGGCCGAGTACCTTGCCGAGACGACCGACGGATTTCATCATGTCCGGTGTGGCGATCAGGGCGTCGAAGTCGGTCCAGCTTTCCTTCTGGATCCGCTCCACCATGTCTTCCCCGCCGATGAAGTCGGCTCCGGCAGCTTCTGCTTCGCGCAGACGGTCGCCAGAGGCGATGACCGCTACCCGCTTGGTTTTGCCTAGTCCGTGGGGCAGGACTACGGTCCCGCGGACCATCTGGTCGGCGTGCTTTGGGTCTACTCCCAGACGCAGGGTCAGGTCGACGGTTTCGTCAAACTTGGCGTATTTCACCTTTTTGAGGAGGGGAACTGCATCCTGCAGCGAGTACGGGCGGTCTTCGACCTGCGCGCGCACCTTCGCCATGTTTTTGCTGATTTTCTTTGCCATGCTTCCTCTGTCTCCCACCGCCTGGACTTTGCTGCTGTCCTGCCGTGGTGTTGGCCGTTTGTATTGCTACTCGTGGCCGTTGACTGCGCCTGGGTGTTGCTCAAGACGCATTTTTGATTATCTCACAAATTTCTTGCCCTACAAATTTGAGAGGGGGAAAGTGAAACTGCAGGTCCCTCGGCTTCGCTCGGGATGACAGAAAGGAGAGGGTTGCGGCCAGATTGAAGTCTGCGTTCTCACCTCTGTCATACCCACCTGAACGAAGCTTTGCGACGGGATCTACGCCGTGACTTCGATGCCCATGGAGCGGGCGGTGCCCTTGATGCTCTTGACCGCGGACTCGATGGTGACGGTGTTCAGGTCGGGCATTTTCTGCTTGGCGATTTCCAGGACCTGGGCTTCGCTGACCTTGCCTACCTTGTCTTTGTTGGGGGTGCCGGAGCCCTTGGCCAGGTTCGCGGCCTTCTTCAGCAGTACGGCGGCCGGCGGGGTCTTGGTGACAAAGGTGAAGGTGCGATCGACGTAAACGGTGATCACGACGGGAATGATCAAACCCGCCATTTCCTTGTTCTGCGTGCGCGCGTTGAACTGCTTGCAGAACTCCATGATGTTGACCTGGGCCTGGCCCAGCGCCGGACCAACCGGCGGAGCAGGAGTCGCCTTACCTGCTTCAATTTGCAGCTTTACACTGGTCTGTACTTTTTTAACTGGTGGCATTGCAATTACCTTTCTGCCCTAAACTACTTTTTCTACTTTGCCGAACTCGAGTTCTACCGGGGTCGAGCGGCCAAAAATGGTGACCATCACCTTCAGTGTTTCGCGGTCTTCGTTCACCTCGTCGACCACGCCGTTGAAGTTGGCGAAGGGCCCGTCGGTGATGCGGACGGATTCGTTCTTCTCGAACTTGATCTTCATCCGCGGCTTGTCTTTGGAGACATCGGTGCGGAAGAGGATCGAACTTACCTCTTGCTCGCTGAGCGCGACCGGCTTGTCGCCTGTGCCGAGAAACCCTGTTACCCGCGGGGTATTTTTCATCACGTGCCAGAGATCGTTGTCCAAATCCATCTCTACCAGCACGTATCCGGGGAGAAACACCCGTTCGACGGTGCGCTTCTTCCCGTTAAAAACTTCGGTGACCGGTTCGGTCGGGATCATGACCCGGCCAATTCTGTTTTGCAGCCCAAAGGCCTCTACCCGTCCCTCGATCGACTCCTTCACTTTGCGCTCAAACCCCGAGTACGCGTGAATGATGTACCACTTGAAGCGATCGTTTGCCGATGGCGGGAGCCCTTCCGGGACGCCAGGCGGGATTTCGGGCCCTTGGTTTTCTTCGGTCATCGATTTCTCTAATTTCTCTTTTAACATTTACTGAACCCCGCCCAGCCAATGGAGCACAGACTGGATGACCCGGCTGAGTACGGCGTCCACGATATAGAAGTAGGCTGCAAACGCAAACACGGTCACAATGACCACGGTCGTCGTGGTGCGTACTTCTTCGCGCGACGGGGTGGTGACCTTGCGCATTTCGCTGCGCACATCCCGGAGAAAATCCGCGGTTCTGGTAAACATCCCGGTGAGCTGATTGCCCTGCCCGGAATCTTGCCCTCGTTCCGCCAACTTGTCCGCGACTTTAGCCTTGGTGACAGCTCTCTCAGGCTGCTGGCTCTGCTTATCGTCGCGAATTGCTGTGGTTGACTTCGCCATAACTTTCCTTCTTCCCGAGCCTCAGACTTCGGGGCCTATTACGCACAACTCACGAACTGGCAGGGGCGGAGGGATTCGAACCCCCAAGTTCGGTTTTGGAGACCGACAGTTTAACCGTTGAGCTTACGCCCCTAAAAACAACTACAAACATCTCTGCCGACGCCAAAACGATGAGCCGGATGACCAGCGAGCAAGTACCAAGGAGCCAGAGGCAGCAAAAATAGCAGTATTTGGTTCTAAAACGGCCGACTATTTGGTCTCTTTATGTGCGGTGTGCTTGCGGCAGCGATTGCAGAACTTGGAGAATTCGAGGCGGCCTGTGGTCGTCTTCTTATTCTTCGTCGTCGAGTAATTCCGCTCTTTGCATTCCGGACACTGGAGGGTAATTATTTCACGCATAATGTATCCTAACCGATCCCGAGGCTCTTGACGCCTCTGAAATTTTACTTCCTTATTACTTGATGATTTCGCTGATGGTGCCGGCGCCAACGGTGCGTCCGCCTTCGCGGATAGCAAAACGCAGGCCCTTTTCCATCGCTACCGGGGTGTGCAGCTCGATTTCCAGCTGTACGTTGTCGCCCGGCATCACCATTTCGGTGCCTTCCGGCAGCTTGGCGGTCCCGGTCACGTCCGTGGTACGGAAGTAGAACTGGGGCCGGTAGCCGTTGAAGAACGGGGTGTGACGGCCGCCTTCTTCCTTGCTCAGAACGTAGATCTCGCCCTTGAACTTGGTGTGCGGGGTAATCGAACCCGGCTTGGCCAGAACCATGCCGCGCTCCACGTCTTCCTTGGCAATTCCGCGCAGCAGCAGTCCGGCGTTGTCACCGGCAAGTCCTTCATCCAGCTGCTTTTTGAACATTTCGACGCCGGTCACGACCGTCTTGCGGGTGTCGCGGAAACCGACAATCTCCGACTCTTCGCCTACCTTGACCTTGCCCCGCTCGATCCTGCCGGTGACCACCGTGCCACGGCCGGAAATGGAGAAAATGTCTTCAATCGGCATCAGGAACGGCTGGTCAATGGCACGCGCCGGCAGGGGCACGTTCTTGTCCACCGCATCCATCAACTCGTCGATCTTGGCTTCCCACTGCGCTTCGCCGTTCAAGCCGCCCAGGGCTGAACCGCGAATCACCGGCACGTCGTCGCCGGGGAAGTTGTACTTCGACAACAGTTCCCGAACTTCCATTTCGACCAGGTCGGTCAGCTCTTCGTCTTCGACCGCATCGCACTTGTTCAGAAACACCACGATGTAGGGCACGCCTACCTGGCGGGCCAGAAGTACGTGCTCCTTGGTTTGGGGCATGGGACCGTCGGTCGCCGCCACCACCAGGATCGCTCCATCCATCTGGGCTGCGCCGGTGATCATGTTCTTGATGTAGTCCGCGTGACCCGGGCAGTCTACGTGGGCGTAGTGACGGTTGGCCGTCTCGTACTCCACGTGCGCGGTCGCAATCGTGATGCCGCGCTCCCGCTCTTCCGGCGCGTTGTCAATCGAATCAAACGAACGAAACTGGATCTTCGGATTGTGCTTCGACAATACCTTCGTGATTGCTGCCGTCAGCGTCGTCTTGCCGTGATCAATGTGCCCAATCGTCCCCACGTTCACGTGCGGTTTGGACCGGTCAAACTTTTCCTTCGCCATCTCGTCCCTCTCTTACTCTCAATCAACAAACTGGTTTACGCCGATCGTTCTACGCCTCCGGGGGGAAACCGCCGATGCGGCGCTCCCACACGGTGAGACTGGTGAACCGCCGATCCAGCACATCGTAGGCGGTGGCGTTGGCGGACATAAACGTGTCCATGGCCGAAGCCGAACACCAGTGGTCCAGGGTGAAGAACCGGCCGGCGTTCCCTACACTTCCGAGCAACTCGACCCCCAGGAACTCCGGGGAGCGGCGGAACAACCGGGCCCATTCCCCGTCCGGCCCGTAGGCCGTTACAAACTCTGCTTCACACCCCGCCTTGACCTGAAATTCCCACACCACGATATAGGTGCTTTCCAGCACCGTGGGCAACACCATCTCAGTAGTAGGCATATACCTTTAAAAACCTGCTTCGCAGCTCCAGCGGAACCTGCTCTACGAGGGATAGATAGAGCTCGCGCGCCTGACCGCGGTCAGAATCGCCCAGCGCCTGGTAGGCCGCAGCAGTGGTAGGCCCCAGCAGCCCGCGCTGCAACAAGCCCTCGAAATCCCGTACTCGCAGCTTGGCCCGCTGCACCCGTTTCAGATATCCAGCGACATTGCCAGAGGCGAACAAGGGCTCAAGCGACGCCCTGACTGCGGCGAAGTGGGCCTCGTCCTTAACCGGTAAGACTGTCTGTACAAACATTCGGAGGTTCTCACGCACAAAAAAGTTTGGAGCGGGAGACGGGAATCGAACCCGCGACCAACAGCTTGGAAGGCTGTGACTCTACCACTGAGTTACTCCCGCGGGTCTTCCCCGTCCACGACGACATCAAAAACGTACCTCAGGGGCTAAAGCCCTCATTAGGCCAGACTCACGGCACGGCTAAAGCCGTGCCCTTCGTGGAGAGCTTCTGCTCACCTCTGGCCGAAATCAAACCTACATCAGGGGCTAAAGCCGTGCCCTTCGTCAAACCGTACCTCAGGGGCTAAAGCCCTCATTAGGCCAGACTCACGGCACGGCTAAAGCCGTGCCCTTCGTGGAGAGCTTCTGCTCACCTCTGGCCGAAATCAAACCTACATCAGGGGCTAAAGCTGTGCCCTTCGTCAAGCCGTACCTCAGGGGCTAAAGCCCGTCGTAGTCTCAGTCATGTACGGCACGGCTAAAGCCGTGCCCTGATACAAAGCTAAGTTTTCCGGCAGATCTAAAGCGGTGCTAAGCCCTCGTAAGGCCGGACTGTGGGGCACGGATAAAAGCCGAGCCCTTCGTAGAAATCTGGAGCTGATGACCGGGATTGAACCGGTGACCTCTCCCTTACCAAGGGAGTGCTCTACCAACTGAGCTACATCAGCCCTAAAAAATTTACTTTGGCCATGCTAACGCGAAGCGAGCCCCATCAGCACGATCCGCACAGCGAAAAAGGCCAACAACACTAATACCACCGTGCGGATTTTACCCGGATCGATGGTTTTGACTGCCAAACCGCAAAAGACCACAAGCAAACCCAACGCTACCCACATGCGTCCCGGCGATCGCGGTCCTAAATCCATCTTCCAATTCCATGGTGCACAGGGGAGGATTCGAACCTCCGTAGCTCCAAGGAGCGGCAGATTTACAGTCTGCTGCCATTAACCGCTCGGCCACCTGTGCACATCTCCAGCGCGAGAGCAACAAGCTCCTGCGCTGAGCTAACCAATTCCACGGAGCCGATCCACACCAACCCATTCCGCAGACGCTTTCCCGCGCAGCCAAAGGAAACCATGACGTCAGTTTGGAATGATTGCGGCGGGATACTCCGGGCCAAACTCTGGAGCTGGCGAAGGGACTTGAACCCCCGACCGTCTGATTACAAATCAGATGCTCTACCAGCTGAGCTACGCCAGCCCGAACAGCCGTGCTCCCTGCCCCCAAATGGCAGGATCACAATTGCCAAGGTTACCACAAAGCAGCGCCTAATCGAAGAGGCGGTTGCGGTGAATCCGGATGCTATCATTCCTCGACTGATGAGGATGGGAAACCGGACCTTGCATGCCCAGGCGGACTAAGGCGACCATCATCATTATTTTGCTGATTCTGGTGCTGGTGGCGCTGGCGGCCTACCTGCGACGCAAGGCGCCACCTGAGGTAGCCCGGCTGCTTCCGGAATCCGATTGCATTCTGTATTTCAACCTGCGGCCGCTGCGCGCCTATACCCATTTTGACCGGACCCAGGTACCACATGACCCGCAATATCAGGCGTTTATCGACGCCACCGGGTTCGAGTTCGAACGTGACCTGGATGAGGTGGCGTTCGGGCTGCATCGCATGTCGAATCCCCTGGGGCCCAATGGGGCGGTGGCATTCTCCGAAGTCTTTCTAGGCCACCTCGACGGCCATCGTCTGGCAAAGTATTTTGCCTCGATTGCGGCCCAGACCGAAGAGTATGCGGGGCACACCATCTACGACATCCCGAGCCAGGGCCGGACGGTGCGGGTGGCGCTGCTTGGGTACGACATGGTGGCTGCTTCGAATACGCCTACGCCCGAACAGATCCATTCCATGCTCGACCGGTATCGCACTTCGGCACTGCCGTTTTCGGGGTCTTCCCTGCTTACCGATCACTACCCCGCGGTTCCGCTGCTCTCGATCGCCTGGGGGATTGGCAAGATTAGTGTGCCGCTCAAGAGCGACGGGATTCGGATCATGGGTTTTCATTTTCCGATCGCGCTGGATACGACCTTCATCGGGTCATTGCGATGGGCGGGGGCGCTGCACCTCAGGATCGAAGAAATCGCGCCCACGGAGTTGGCCGCTACGGTTTCTGCCGACGCGTTGAATACCATGGTTGCCATTGGCAGGGCGGCGGAAAATAATCTTCCCTCGGCGATGACCAATGCCGATTTGCGCGATCTGCTCAATTCCACTGATATAGAACACAAGAAGGACCGGGCGGTGGTGACGGCTACTTTGCCACCCGCGCTGCTGCAGAAGTTGGTGACGGCGCCGAATTCCCTGCGGTCGCTGCCGCAGCCGTCCGGGCGGCAGCCGGGGCCGGCTCAATAGCGGGTTAGGGCTTTTCTGAGAGCAGTGCCTGTAGGATGGGTGCTTCGCCGTGACTCTCAGTGTGGGTTCTCGTAGAGTTCCTCTCTCGTCCAGCGACTGGCCTTCGCTACCGGCTGCCCTCGAAGTCTGGCAAGCAGAGTCTTTCGAGCACTCGCTTGAGTCTTCTCCAACTCATCTACCGGCGAGATCTTTGCCACGGGTTTCCCGTGACTTGTCACGAAGTAAGTGCGCCCTTGGCGGACGCCTTCAAGGATTTGCGAGAAGTTGCGATTAGCCTCTGAGCTTGTGACTTTTTTAATTTTCGTCATAGCTTGTAGCCGGAAAACTCCGAATAGCATCTTTCAATAATCATCACCGGGGTCCTTCGACTTCGCGCTGTAAGCCATTCGTTATGCGACAGATCTGGGAGGCGCTTCGCTCCCACGGCTCGCCGGGGCAGGCAGGATGACAGTTTTGTGGGGGGACTGAAAACATTTGCTTGGGTGTGCGAAATAACGATCGAAAAAAAGCACAGGCTCTCCGGATGACAAAAAGAGAGCGGCGGCGAACTGGCAAATATGGGTCGACCGAAGGGCGCACTGCAGGTCCCTCCCTGCGGTCGGGATGACAGATAGGAGAGGGTGGTTGCAAGGAGAGAACAGTTGCCGAAGGACAAGGCGGTTGTCGGGCGGAGAGGTTGGAGAGGTTGAAGATATTCGGCTGGGTCTGCAAAAAATGCGAAATGATCGAAAATGTCACGGGCCCTCAGCCACAGTGCGGATTTTTCCATGGCGACGCACCTGGCAAACCAATGTTCTGATATTCACTACTTCGACATTTTCTCCGACAACAGCAATTTCGTGAATTTGGCAGACTACAGTCGAAGCAGTCTTCCGAAGATCAACTGGAAGTAGGCTTCTGCGTCGATGGTGCGCAAGACTCGCGCGTTCGCCGGTTTTCCCGTGACGCTCCACCAATCCACAACGCTTGCGCCTGCGGTTAACGGGCTTTGGCTTTCGATATCCACGCGCACGGTGCGGCCGTCGAAGAGTTCCGGGGATAAGAGATAGGCGGTGACGGTTGGATCGTGGAGTGGTCCTCCTGGCCATCCGTACTTGGCGCGGTCGAAGCGCTTGTTCCACTCCAGCAGGTGGTAGAAGGCTGTCCCCACTGGCGTTCCGGCGGCGCGCAGGGTTTCCAGGCGCTCATCCGTGATCAATGCCTGATGAGTGCAGTCCAGGGGGATCATGGTGATGGCCGCGCCGCTCGCGAAGACCTGGGCGGCGGCCTCCGGGTCGACGTAGAAATTGAACTCGGCGGCCGGGGTGATGTTGCCTCCCTCTGACATGGCGCCGCCCATCAGGACGATGCCAGCCAGGTGACGGGCCAGGCGAGGTTCTCGCGTTAGGGCCAGCGCTACGTTGGTCAGAGGGGCGGTGGCGCACAGGGTCACCTGACCGGGCGGCCTCGACATGACCAGTTCCACGATGACATCGGGCGCGAAGCCGGGATGTAGAGGGGTTTGGGGTTCGGGAAGATCGTATCCATCGAAGCCGGTGCGCCCGTGGACATGCTCCGCGGTCACCAGGGTTCGCACCAGGGGAGCCGCGGCTCCGGCGTAGACGGGGATATCCGTTCGCTTCGCCAGCTCCAGAGCTTTGCGGGCGTTCTTCGCCGTCAGCTCAACGGGCACATTTCCGGCTACGGTGGTGATGGCCAGGACCTCGAAGTCCTCAGGGGAGGCCAGGGCGGCCAGAAAGGCCACGGCGTCGTCGGGCGAGGGGTCGGTGTCGAAGATGACTTGCCGCCTCAACGGAGCGCCTGTAACAGGGATTGTTTCCATCCCGGAATGTCCATTTCCCAAATGACGGTGTGCTTGCGTCCTTGCTCGAGAGGCTCGCGCCAGGCATCGCGGTTTCTGGCGTCGTGGGCGACGTTTAACTTGTCGACTACGCTCATCCCGCGGGTGATGCCGTTGTCCACTTGTACGTCCATGGAGTGGTTTGAGGAAACCAGGGAGAGGCTGGGATCGAGGAGGATCGCCATCGCCGTGGGGTCGGGGAGCGCGATCCCTACTTCCCCGGTCTGCGTGCGGTAGGCGCGGGCCGCGGTGTCGTTGGAGCGGATCGCGAAGTCTGCGAATTTCGTTCCCAGGGCAAGAATATTTTCGATCTCCCGGCCGTTGATCACGGCCGCGCCACGGGAGAGCTGCCAGCCCACGAGTTCGATGGGCAGCTGCGAGCGCAGGACCGCACGGGCGGCCTCCGGGTCTACCCAGAAGTTATATTCGGCAGCGGGTGTTACGTTGCCTTCGCAACAGGGCGCGCCGCCCATGACCACGCAGCGGCTCACGTTTGCGGCGAGGTTCGGCGACTGGCGAAGGGCTAATGCAAGGTTGGTCAGAGGTCCCAGGGTAATGAGCTCAATGCCGGGATTGGCTTCGATCGTACGCACCATCGCGTCCACGGCGAAGCCCGATTCGGCAGCGCGGGACGCGGGTTGATAGCCGTGATCGCCAAGACCGTCCTGGCCATGAAACCAGGAGGCGTCTTCCAGGGGCCGCGTCAACGGGGCGGCCGCGCCGGTAAATACGGGAACGGTGGAGTCACAAAGTTCCACGGTGAACAGGGCATTGCTGCGTTCCTTGCTCCACGGAAACATTGCCGGCAACTACGGTGATCGCCAGCACGCTTACCTTGGGGGAACGAAGCGCCATGATGAGCGCGACGGCATCGTCGGAGGCGGTGTCGGTGTCGATGAGGATTTTTCTGGGACCATCTGCAGTCTGGTTGATTGGGGAAACCTCCTGGATATTCAGTATCGCTGTTCTGACGCGACCCGAGTTCCATGGGGAAATTGTTCATAGGTAATTCAGGAGAGCGGAGTCGCCGGTAACCGCTGCTTTTAGAGTATTGGAGTTATCATCGATGCAATAGTTTGTGCGTAATTCTCAATGGAATCGAGAGAGACTCATGGCCACGATCGCCACCGCAGAACCGAAGACCGACACCCCGCAGTCGTTAGAAACCGTTCCCCACTGGATCAACGGCCAGGCCGTCGCCGGCCAGGCGAAATCGTTCGCTGACGTTTTCAACCCCGCCACCGGCGAAGTGAAGCGCCGCGTGCCGCTCGATAGCACTGCCGAACTGGAACAGGCGGTTGCGGCGGCCACGGCTGCATTCCCCGGTTGGTCCAACATGCCTCCTCTGCGCCGCGCGCGGGTGTTGTTTCGCTTCCGCGATCTGCTGGAGAAGAACACAGACCGGATGGCGGCGGTCATCACTTCGGAACACGGCAAGGTTCTTGACGATGCGCGCGGAGAAGTAACGCGTGGTCTTGAGGTCGTGGAGTTCGCTACCGGCATTCCTCACTTGCTTAAGGGCGAGTTCACGGAGCAGGTGGGCACCGCTATTGACAGCTGGTCGTTCCGCCAGCCTCTGGGGGTCGTGGCCGGCATCACGCCTTTCAATTTCCCGGCCATGGTTCCGCTGTGGATGCTGCCCATCGCCCTGGCGACGGGGAACTGCTTCATCCTCAAGCCCAGCGAACGCGATCCGTCGGCGTCTCTCATCCTCGCGGAACTGCTCAAGGAAGCCGGGCTGCCGGATGGTGTGTTCAACGTGGTGCACGGGGATAAGCGTGTGGTGGACGCGATCCTCGATCATCCCGGCATCTCCGCGGTCAGCTTTGTCGGCTCCACTCCGATTGCCGAATACGTGTACCGCCGCGGCACCACCGCCGGCAAGCGCGTGCAAGCGTTAGGCGGAGCGAAGAATCACATGATCGTGATGCCGGATGCGGATATGGACCAGGCAGCGGACGCGCTCACGGGGGCGGCTTTTGGTTCCGCAGGCGAGCGGTGCATGGCGATCTCGGTGGCGATTGCCGTGGGCGACGGCACGGCAGAGGCTCTGCTCACGCGCATGAAGGAGCGGATTGCGCGACTTAAGGTCGCCGACGGTACAACGACCGGCGCAGAGATGGGCCCGCTGGTTACCGGGGTCCACCGCGACAAGGTCGCTGGTTACATTGACCTGGGGGTTAAAGAAGGGGCGAAACTTTACGTCGATCCTCACTCCAAGGAAACGCTGCCCAAGGGGAATGGGTTCTTTGTCGCGCCTTGCCTCTTCGACCACGTGACGGCCGATATGCGGATTTATCGCGAGGAGATTTTTGGCCCCGTGCTCAGCGTGTTGCGGGTCACTTCCTTTCAGGAAGCGCTGGACCTGGTGAACGATCATGAGTTCGGCAACGGGGTTTGCCTCTTCACGCGCGACGGCGATACGGCACGCGCGTTTGCCAACCAGGTGAAGGTGGGCATGGTGGGCATTAATGTTCCTATCCCGGTGCCGATGGCGTTTCACAGCTTTGGGGGATGGAAGCGTTCGCTCTTTGGCGATCACAATGTGCACGGCATGGAGGGGGTTCGCTTCTACACCCACGTAAAGACTGTCACCGCGCGGTGGCCCACAGGGATTCGAGCGGGCGTGAGCACGGTTATGCCAACTCATGGCTGATGAACTGTCGAGGTCCTCGATCAGCGACATTTGTTTCCTGGTCCAGGACCTCGATCGCGCGATTGCGTTCTATCGCGACCGGGTAGGTTTCAAGCTGCGCCGTTTGGCACCGGGTTTTGCTGACTTCTTTACTGCCGGGGTTACGCTGGCGCTTTGGCAGGTGGAGCACATGCAGAGCCATCTGCATCTGCCTCCGGGGCTGGCGACGCGCGGTGGCTGGCGGACGATGGCTGCCATCCAGGTAGCGAGCAGCGAACAAGTCCGTGACATGCATCAGGAACTCTCTGCGCGGGGTGTGCCGTTTGTGGTGGAGCCGCAAGCGTATCCCTGGAACGCTTATGCCTGCTATTTCACCGACCCGGAAGATAATTTGTGGGAAATCTATACCTGGCAGGAGGGCGGGCATGCGAATCTGATCTTCAGTGGTGAAACAGGCCCCCAGTAGCGACCCGATGAGCATCAGCGTCGATGACCATCTCGTATTGATTTTGATAGAGAATGGAGCGACACGGCATGGAGGCTACGGAAACCATTGCGAGTCTTACCCGCTCTGGCGCCATTGAAGGTTACGCCATTGAGCCGATTCCCGATGAGCTGAAGACGGTGCGCTGGCCGGATCTTTTTCTGTTGGTCAGCAATTTTCTGATTAATCCTTCGACCATTCTGATTGGCGGGCTGGCGGTCGCTTCCGGTCTTTCGTTCTGGGCAACGATCCTGAGCAGCACGCTGGGGATCGTGGTCGCCTTTGCGGCCTATATCGTCATGGCCACGGTTGGCGTGGACTACGGCATCACCGGGCCAGGTGGCCTGCCGGATGGTGTTCGGTATTCGCGGGGCGAAGTGGCTGCCGTCGGTGATGCGGACGATCGCGTCCGCGTATTGGTTTGCTGTGCAGACGATTGTGGGCGCCACGGTGATTGTTGCCATTGGCCACCAGTGGACTGGCCGCCATTACTCTGTCGTGCGAGCAGGCATGGTTCTGGCGGTTTTGCAGGTGTTTGTCGCGCTGATTGGTTATAACTGGCTGAAGCTCATCTCCCGTTTCGGCCTGCCGGTCAAAGTGGCGGGGATCTCGTACCTGTTCTGGGTTTTGGTTCATACTCCGGCTGCGAGTTACCGGCCAGGAACGGCGCTTCATTTTCATGAGCACCCGGGCGGGGGGTACATTCTCGCGGCGGTGTG
This sequence comes from uncultured Acidobacteriaceae bacterium, assembly GCA_963850235.1. GTDB lineage: Bacteria > Acidobacteriota > Terriglobia > Terriglobales > Acidobacteriaceae > PALSA-350. The sequence goes on from CAWKKM010000005.1 coordinate 55,113, forward strand.
GCTGAACAGCCTGACGGGGGCGTGGCTCACCATGATCACCGATGCTGCGGATTTCTGCCGCTACACGCGCAGCCGCGCCGATATGTGGTGGGGCACGATGCTGGCCGGGGTGCTGGCAACCGGGTTTTCGGTTTCGCTGGGCGCCTATGGAGCGGCGGCTTCGTTGGGGCGGCAGCCCAATCCGTTTTCGCTCGCCGCCGATGTGCACCCGCAATGGTTTACGCTGCTGGTGCTGTTGGTGGTCATCGCGCTGGATGAGATCACGATCAATGTGATGAATCTTTACACTGGGGGGCTTTCGCTTTCCAACCTGTTCGAAGGGCCGGGACGGTTTTGGAATACGCTTTTCGTGGGTATCGTCAGCACGTTTCTTTCAGCGTTCCCGGTGCTGCTTGATCGCCTGGTGCCGTTGACTACGGCGCTGGGGAATTTATTTGCTCCGCTGGCGGGGGTGTTGCTGTTTCACTACCTGTTTGTCGCGCGTATGCGGATTGACGTGCCCGCGTTGTTTGACCCTAAAGGGATTTATCACTACTGGCATGGGGTAAATGTAACTGCGATGGTCTGGTGCTTCGTGGGGGGCGGGATTTATTACCTGCTGCCGATTGGCGCGCTGCCGGCGGTGATTGTGCCCTTGATGACCGGGGCTGGGTATTTGTTGACGATGCGAGTGGTGGAACGGGTTCATCCGGATTCCGTCGAAGGCCGGCAAGACTATGAGTTCCAAGCCTCCTCTCCGAACGAATGAGAAAGCGATCGCGGGGCTGGCGCCCATCTTTTTCGGCCCATGTACGCCGGGGCGAACATGGGGCACCCGTCCAATTTCCTCCGGCCTTTGTTGCAACACAGGCTGTTACGAACTCTTCTGCTGCAGGCCGATGACGAGCGTCCCGGCCCCTGGCTGCCGGGTTGCCCTGCTGTTTAAAAGAGACGGTTGTCGTCAGGGTAACCGGGCATATAACTCGCAGATGAGGTCGTAGTAGGCGTCGGAGTTTCCGTCCCGGATGTAGGTGACGTTGCGCGGACGATCGGTGATTTGCCAGTAGTCGGCTACGGTTGCACCCGCGGTCAGATCGTCGCTGCATTGCACCGTCACGTTGATCTTTCGGCCGGAAAATAGGTCCGGACGAAGCATGTAGGCGGGAACACACGGACCATGCAGGGGCGCGCCGGCCCATCTGTACTTTTTCAGGTCGAAGGCCTCAGAGAACGTCAGCATATCGGCGATGGCGATCGCGCAGCGGGTGCCGACGGCGCGCATGCGGTTCAGGCGCTCGCGGGTGCTGAGCATCTTGTGGGTCACATCGAGGGGCAACATGGTGATAGGGACGCCCGAGCGGAGCACGATGTCTGCCGCCTCGGGGTCGACATACACGTTGAACTCCGCCGAGGGAGTGATGTTTCCACACTCGAAATAAGCGCCAGCCATCATCACGATGCTGCCGATGCGGGCGCCAATGTCGGGCGCCTGGACCAGGGCCATGGCGAGATTCGTCATGGGGGAAAGCGACGCAATATGGACTTCACCGGGCTGCGCGGAGCGCAGCGTCTCGACGATGAAGTCCACTCCGTGTTGCTTGCGCGGCTTCGTCGCGGGCGGCGGCAGGTCGTGTCCATCGAGGCCGGTGGGCCCGTGTACGTGGTCGGCGATGACCAGCTGGCGCCGGATGGGCTGAGGACATCCGGCGAACACCGGAATGTCTGCGCGGTTCGCGAGCTCCAGAATCTTGAGCGCGTTGATGACGGTGTGATCGAGGCCGATGTTGCCGGCTGTGGCCACCAGGCCGAGGATCTCAAAGGACTCGGGCGCGGCCAGCATCATCATGAGGGCCGCCGCCTGATCCTGTCCGGGGTCGGTGGTAACGATCACCTTGATTGGCATTTCGAGAATTTTCGCAGATTTGCCGGGCCGGAGCGAAGCCAGGCAAATTCGCACTAAACTGGGAGTGCTTGCGTGCCCGGAGGATCTACCCCATGAATTGGAAGTACCTGCCCCTCACCCTAACGCTTTGCGCCCTCGGTTCGCTCCCTGCTGTCGCGCAGCAGACCTTGACCGGCCAGGACGCCTTTACTGACTACACCAAGGAACATCCCGGCGTTCGCCGCAAGGTCACCGTGGCTGACCTTCCTCAGCCCTATGCAACAGAATCGGCCAACAACTCAGCCGCGATTGCGCCCCGTCCCGATGGAGTGTGGCCCCAAACTCTCCCTGGTTTCAAGGTGGAGCAATTTGCCACCGGCTTGGAAAATCCGCGCCTGATGCGGATGGCTCCCAATGGCGACATCTTCCTGGCGGAGAGCACGCCGGGGAAGATCATCGTCATTCGCGGCATGACGGCGGACGGCAAGGCTGGGCAAATGGAAACCTTTGCCACCGATCAGAAGGGCGTGTTCGGGATCAACTTCTATCCGAGTGGACCCAATCCGAAATGGGTTTACGTGGGCAACACCGCGTCTGTGGTGCGTTTTCCTTACCAGGTTGGAGATATGAAGGCGCGCGGCCCGGGAGAGACCCTGACGGAACTGCCCGGCGGCGGTGGTCACCGGACGCGGGACATTGTTTTTACCCCGGACGGAAAGCACATGCTGGTGTCGGTGGGATCGCATTCCAATGTCGATGACCCGGACACCACTCCGGCGGAGTTTCATCGCGCGGATGTGCTCGAGTTCACGCCGGAAGGCAAATTCGAGAAGGTGTATGCGTCGGGGATTCGCAATTGCGTGGGAGAAACCATCCAGCCCGCTACCGGCGAGCTGTGGTGCTCGGTCAATGAGCGGGATGCCCTGGGCAACAACCTGGTTCCCGACTACATTACCCACGTGCAGGAGGGCGGTTTTTACGGCTGGCCGTGGTACTACATGGGCGATCACCAGGATCCGCGGCTTGCCGGCAAGCATCCTGAGTTGAAATCCAAGGTCATCGTGCCCGACGTGCTGGTCAATCCGCACATGGCTTCGCTGGAGGTGCTGTTTTATGAGGGATCTCAGTTCCCTGCCAGTTTTCATGGCTGGGCTTTTGCCGCGGAGCACGGCTCGTGGAACCGGGATCCGCGGGGCGGCTATGAAGTGATCGCCCTGCCTATCAAAGACAACAAGGCAACGGGCGAATATGAGGACTTTCTAACCGGGTTTGTGCTTCCCGATGGAAAGGTATGGGGGCGGCCGGTGGGGGTTGTGGTCGCTAAGGATGGATCCCTGCTGGTGTCGGATGACGGTTCCAATTCCATCTGGCGGGTCACGTATACGGGAGGGAAAACGGCCTCGAGCGGTCAATAGCCCCGCCGTACATCCGCTTGTAATGGAGATGCTGTAATCTTGATCCGAGATGAATGTAACCGTTGTTGTTTCCTGAAAGCGAGCGGATGCGGACTTCGGAATGGATCCAGATCGGGTTTGCCATCGTGCTGGCAGCGGCGGCCTGGATCCAGCCGTTTTTTGGCCGCCCGTTGCCCGTGCGCCGCCGCTGGAACATTACCCTGCTTGCCGTTGTTCCTGTGGTCGCCGTGATGCTGGCCCGGGCAACGGCACGTTTCCTCCCCCCGCTCTATGTTTCCACCTTGCGTGACTGGCTTACCGTGGCGCTCTTCCTGGTGCCTTATTGGCAGACCGGGCAGTTCTTCCAGGGGCCGAACCATGCACTCGAGCAGCGGCTGCTTACCTTCGATCGCTGGTTGATGCCCCGGACGGCCAAAACTTCCGGTACTTCGCGCACCGGGTTTGGCCTGGTCCTGGAGGTCGCCTACTTATTTTGTTATCCGCTGGTGCCGCTTGGGCTGCTGGCGCTGTACGCTGCTGGGCAGCGCAGTCATGTCGCCGATTTTTGGCTGGTGGTTCTCGTGGCGACTTATCTCTGTTATGCCATGACTCCGTTTGTACCGGCGTATCCGCCGCGTGACCTCGCCGGGCAGACGGCTCCGGCACGGGCAGGCAAAGCGCGCATCTTCAATCGCTGGATCCTGAAGCATGGCAGCATCCATGCCATCTCGTTTCCTAGCGCCCACGTGGCTTCTACGTTTGCGGTGTCGCTGGTGCTGCTGCGTTTCGCGCCGCTGCTCGGGGCGGTTTTCCTGTTTGTGTCGATCTGGATTGCGCTGGGCGCGGTGGTCGGCCGGTACCACTATGCGCTGGATGTGCTGCTGGGCGCAGTGACCGCGCTCGTGGTCTTCCTGGTTTGTACGCTTCACGTTATTTAACGCCGAAGATTTTCATTGCCGCACCGGCCACCAACTTCTGCGCCGGGTTCTGCGGTTTGCCATCCGGCGGAGGGAGAAACACTGCGGTCAGCACCTGGACACCGGCTGGAAGTTGCGGTGGCCCCCCTGGTGTTGCCGGGGGGAAAAACCGGGTCAGGGCTTCGCGCGGCTGGTTACGCATGAGGTCGAGCATCGCCACCCGGTGCACACAGGAGACGGTGCAGAACGGCGCACAGGGCTTCACGGTCGAGTATTCGCGGTCCAGGTCGGCCTGGGTGTAGTTTTCCAGGGGAATGGCGGGATATCCCCGTTGTTGGGAACAGTAGTGCACCAGGCCCTGCTCGCAGATGTAGAGATAGCGGCTGCCGGCGCGGCATTGCCAGTCGTTCGGCTGGCCCAGCGCCAGGTTTTTGTGGAACAGGTTGTCGTAGGCAAAGGCGAACATGGCCGGCTTGCGTTCGGCGAGGATTTGATCGTAGACGGCGCGCTCGTTTGGCTTCAAGGGATCGAGTTGGCCGGTGTGGTCGTGGATGATGCCGACTGTGGTTTCGAAGCCCAGTTCCAGAGCGCGGCGGGTGATGGTCAGGGCGTCTTCAGGATGGGCCATGCCGCCGCCGAGGACGGAGTTGATGTTGACATCGAACTGCGCGTGTTCGGCCAGCCATTCGAGTTTTCGGTCGAGTACTTTCAGGCTCTTCTTGGAAACTTCATCCGGCATTACGTTGTCGATCGAGATTTGCAGGTGTTCCAGGCCGGCGCGGTTCAGCCGCTGGATTCGGTCCGGAGTGAGCAGGTAGCCATTGGTGATGATGGTGGCGATGGCTCCGTGGCTGCGGATGGCGCGGATGATGTCGTCGAGGTCGGGGTGGAGGAGAGGTTCTCCGCCGCTGATGGTGATGATGCCCGTGCCGAGTTTGGCCAGTAGTTCGATCCGGCGCAGCATCTCGGCGGTGGGCACGGGATCGGAGATTTTGTCGTACTCGTTGCAGTAGGCGCAGGAGAGATTACAGCGCCGCATGGGGATGATGTGCGCCAGGATGGGGTGGTGCTTGGACTTGATGGCCCGGGCTACCATGCGCGACTGGCGGACGCGGCGTTGGTAGGAACGGAGTTTGCGGGTGAGGGTCATCGGGCACCTTCAGGTGCCAGTTTACTCCGCCGGCGTGAAAGGGCTTGGTTAGCGATTGTCGGTTTTGGGTTAAGGAGTCGCCAAGATAGCGCTGTGGTCTCCCACATCTCGCGAAAAACGAGCGAGATGTGGGGCACCCGTCGGGTTGTTGCGAAGACAGAGTTCAAAAGCTTTGGTCGTGCTTCGGCCGGTAGTTTTCGACCCACGTCCGCTGTTGATGTGGGATATCCGTCGGGTTGTTGCGAAGACAGAGTTCAAAAGCTTTGGTCGGGCTTTGCCCGGTCGTTTTCGGCCCACGTACGCTGTTGCGAACGTGGGGCACCCGTCCAGGGGTTGGGTAGGGGCTGTATGTGCTGCAAAGGATGCCCTGGAGGCAATGATGAAGATGTTCGTGATTCGCCGAGTTGTGATGGTGGTCCTGGTTTTGACTGCGGTGAGTGTTCTTCGTTCGCAGAATAGCGCCACGCAGACGCAGCGATTTCCGCAGTTTGAGAATGAAGATGTCAAGGTTTGGAAGTCGTTGGTGATGCCGAATGCGCCGCTTACCATGCACCGGCATGAGCATCCACGGGTCATCATTGCGCTGAGCGGCGGCACGATGAAGATTGTGGAGTCCGATGGCAAATCGGAAAGCCACGTATGGGAAACCGGGAAAGCCTATTGGCTGCCCACCAACCCGCCGGGCACCATGCACGCCGACGTCAACGCCGGCGATAAGCCCATCGAGGTGATGGTGGTGGAGTTGGAGAAAGAGCACTAGGAGCTGGTTCAGCGGTAGGCAGCGGCCTGGAGGCCGTACAGCTCCGCGTACTGGCCGCGCTTGGCCATCAATGCTTCGTGGGTGCCCACTTCGACCAGCCGCGATCCGTCGAGCACCACGATCAGATCGGCCATGCGCACGGTCGAGAAACGATGGGAGACCAGGATGGTGATTCGCCCGCTGGTGTCGTTGCCCCGGGCAGCTGCGGCGTAGCGTTCAAACAGTGCGTGTTCGGTTTCCGCGTCGAGCGCGGCGGTCGGCTCGTCGAGAATCAGTAACAGTGGTTGATCGCGCATGAAGCCGCGCGCCAGGGCCAGCTTCTGCCATTGGCCAAAGGACAACTCCATCCCATTGGGCCAGGTGGGACCGAGCTGCGTATCCAGCCCTGACGCGAGGCGCGCTAGCACGTCGGAGGCTCCCGCCCGGTCGACCGCGGTGGTCACAGCGGGTTCATCGTCCAGGCGCGGGACATCGCCCAATCCCACGGTGTGACCGGCGCGGAACTCGAAGCGGAAGAAATCCTGGAAGGCTCCGGCGAGGCGTTCTCTCCATGCAGGCGCCGGCATGCGCGCCAATGGGGTGTCATCCACCAGGATCGTGCCCGAGGAGGGCTCGTACATTTTCGCCAACAGCTTGACCAGGGTGGTCTTGCCGGCGCCGTTCTCGCCCACGATCGCCACCACCGCGCCCGCCGGCAATGACAGCGACACGTCGTCGAGGACTACGCGGGAGGTTCCTGGATAGGCAAAGGACACATGCTCCAGCCGGATGCCTTGTTGCAATGTTTGGGGAACGGGCAGATCGCCCTTGGCTGCCACGGAAGCAGCGTAGTCTTCGAGCCACGCCAAACGCCGCGAGCCATCCATCCAGAAGCCACGCAGGAATCCAATCTCGCCCACGGTGGCGCCAATGTAGCCCGATAACCGCGCTCCGGCCGCCAGCACCAGCAGGACCGAGCTGGCCGGCGCGCGCAGCCAGGAGGAAACGAACACCACCGCGCCCGCATAGCCAAGACCGAAGATCGCCCATCCCAACGCCAGCCACCAGGCCGAGCCCGCGCGTGCCGCGGCCACCGGCCCGTACCAGCGATTCCATGCCGCGCGGCGGTCTTTGACCAGGCGCTCGCCAATGCCGGTGACGCGCACCTCCTTGCCCGGAGGCGCAGTGGTGGCGATGGTGAACAGATGGCGGGCAAGGCGGCTACTTTGCGCTCCCCGCTCCTGGGCGGCACGCTCGACTGCCGGGCGCCAGCCCGAGGTCAGCACTGTGGGGATGGCGAACACCGCCAGCAGCAAGAGCGCAGGATGAATGGACGCCAGCAGGGCCATGGTGACGCCCAGGCGCAGGATCCACCCCAGGGTCGAAAACAACGACACGTACATGTGGTCGAGCACGAACACCTGGTTGCGCAGCATCGACAGGCGGTCGAGATATTCGGGACGCTCATGGTGGGCCACGGTTTCCACCGTAGCCTGCAGGCGGGCCACATGAGATTCGAGCGCGATGGTGACTTTGTCACGGAAGCGGCGCTGCACACGGGTGCTGACGGTACGCAGAAACCAGGTCGCTGCGGTCGAGATGCCGAGGCCGACGGCGGCGATCTCGATCCATGTGGTGCGGTGTTGGAGGACGCCTTTGCCCAGTAGCCACAACCACAACGCGAGCAGCGCATCGGGGAGCGCCGCCAATTGCGACAGGACAAAGGACACCACCATCAGGCGGGGCTCATGACGATAACCCAGCTTGCACAGCCGCCACATGGACTGGAGCGGCGGCGGCAGGGGCTCGAGCCCGGGATCTGTTTCAGGTGAGGGTATCATAAAGAAGGCTGGGGCTCACGCCCTCCTGCTCGGGAAGATGGAAGCGCTGGGCCTGCAGGTCGAACATGGTGCGGTAGCGGCCACCGAGGGCCATCAGCTCATCGTGGGTGCCCAGCTCAACCACGCGGCCCTTCTCCAGCACGCAGATGCGGTCGGCATGGCGGACGGTGGAGAAACGATGCGAGATCAGGATGGTGGTGCAATGCCTGGTCGCGGCGAGGAGGCGATCGAAGATTTCCGCTTCGCCGCGCACGTCGAGTTGCGCCGTCGGCTCGTCGAGCAGCACTACGCCGGCGCCGAGCGTGACGGCAGCTAGCGCCCGGGCGAGGGCAACGCGCTGCCACTGGCCTCCGGAGAGGTCGGTGCCGCCGGTGTATCCGCGGGCGAGGATGGTATCGAGCGAGGCCAGGTTGGCTGCGCCCGCCGCCTCGAGCGCAGTCAGGATTATTGGATCGGGCGCTCCTGCCGGGGCCACGTTCTCGCGCATAGGAAGCTCCAGGCGGATGAAGTCCTGGAACACCGCCGTGACCCGCGCGCGCCAGGAGGCGAGATCGAACTCCCGCAGGTCCGTGCCGTCGATGGTGATCGCCCCGGACTGCGGATCGTACAACCGGCACAACAGCTTGGCGATGGTGGTTTTGCCGGCGCCGTTCTGGCCCACGATGGCCAGAGACGATCCGGCGGGGATGGTGAGATCGAAGTGCTCGAGTATCGGGGACGGCGCCGAGACCGTTCGCCGCCGGGTAGGCAAAGCTGACATCGTGCAGACGAATTTCTTTCGCCGGCAGCGTCTCTGCGCGACGGTCGCCAGAAGCTAACGCACCGGCGGGACGCATGGCCGGTTCCAGGCGCAGCACCGCGGCCACCGGGGCTGCGGACCCATCGAGAGCCCAACTGAATCCGCCGAACGCGATCATCGATACGCCGATGGCGCATTGCACATAGATCACCGCTTCTCCCAGGGAGATGCGACCGTGGGCAACGTCGCTCGCCAGTAGCCAGAAGACGATCACATTGGCCGAGACCACCAGGAGCAGGCTCCAAATGACCGGGCGCTCGCGCAGGCGGGTCGCGGCGTATTGCAACTGGTGCAAGCGGGTGCGCCGGGCGATGAAGCGATCAATCGTCCAGGGAGCCAGGCCGAACAGGCGCAACTCCTTGCTGGCCGGCGGATCGACGGCCAGCCGGTAGGCGTAGTCGGCGTCCCGCTGAGCCGCGCGGACTTCTGGATTTTGGCGGTCGTGCCAAACGCCGCTCTCGCGCAGCAGCCAATGCGTGGCCAGCCAGGCGCCGGCCAGCAGCAGCGGAGCCCACCAGGCGTAGCGCAAGAGGATGACGGCGGAAGCAATGCCGCCGATCATCTCGACTAATCCATTCGCGATGAAATCCATGGAGATGGAGAGCGGCGGCCCGGTCATGCCCAGGTCGAAGTCGCGGGCCACGGTGAGGTCCGCGGTCAGGGTAGGATCTTCGAGGTGTCCGATGCCTGGCGGGCGCACACAGGCTTCGGTCAACCGGTCGTAGAGCCAGGCCGCGGTGCGGTCGCCGAGGTTGGCGCTGAGCGCCTGGTGAATGGGGCTGAGCACCTGGAGCAGGACGAAGATGCCGCAGCCAAAGGTGAGCGGGACGGTAAGCGAATGACCGCGCTTGCACGGCGCCGACGAGCACGCCCATGGCGATGGCGAACGCCGCCGGCAGGATGCCGCGCAGCAACAGTACGGTCCACCAGCCCGCAGCCAGCGCCGGGGCCGCTTTGCCCAGGACAGCGAAGAACTTCCATTCCTTGCGAGCCGTCAATGATGCCAGCATGGCCGCAGTCTCCGTTAACGCCTGGCCCGGAAAGCTCCACCTATAATACGAAAACTAAACCGGGCGGTTTCGCGATGGGATGCATGGCATGAGGGATTTGCTGGAACGACAGATCGATCAAGCCCTGGGCCGGTCGCCGGCAGACCTGGTGGTGCGCAATGCGCGGATTCTGAACCTGGTGACCGGCGAACTCGAGCGGGGCGACATCGCTGTGTGCGGCAGCACCATCGTGGGCACCCTGGACAGCTACCGCGGGCGGGAAGAGATCGACGCCCAGGGCCGCTTCGTGGTTCCCGGCTTTATCGACAGCCACGTGCATTGCGAGAGCACGCTGGTGACTCCGGGCGAGTTCGACCGCTGCGTGCTGCCGCATGGCGTCACCACTGCCATTTGCGATCCGCATGAGATCGCGAATGTTCTGGGCCTGGTGGGACTGCACTATTTCCTCGATTCCGCGCAGAACACCGCGCTCGACTTGCGGGTGCAGCTCTCTTCCTGTGTGCCCGCCACCAACCTCGAAACCTCCGGCGCGCGGCTCACCGCTGCCGACCTGATTCCGCATCGTCACCATCCCAAAGTGATCGGCCTGGCGGAGTTCATGAACGTGCCCGGAGTCCTGAACAAAGATCCGGAGTGCATGGAGAAGCTGGCCGCTTTCCAGGGACAACATATCGACGGCCACGCTCCCCTGCTTTCCGGTCACGGGCTGAACGCCTATCTCTCCTGCGGAATTCGTAACTGTCACGAGACCACAAACCTGGCGGAGGGCCGGGAGAAGCTGGCCAAGGGCATGCAGGTGTTGATCCGCGAAGGGTCGGTGTCGAAGGATCTGGACGCCTTGTATCCCTTGATCAACGAATTCACCTCGCCCTTCCTCGGCTTGTGCACCGACGACCGCAACCCGCTGGACATCCATGAAGAGGGTCATCTGGATTTCCTGGTGCGCCGGGCGATTGCGCTGGGGGCGCCGGTGGCCGCGGTTTATCGTACTGCCAGCTGGTCGGCGGCCAGGGGTTTCGGGCTCAGGGATCGGGGGCTGATCGCTCCCGGCTACCTGGCGGACTTCCTGCTGCTGGACGATCTGGAAAGCTGCGCGGTGCACAGCGTTTTCCGGCGCGGCCGGCGGGTAACGGCGGACACGTTCGCCGGCCGAGTGCTGCCCCAACCGCCGGGCGGAAACACCGTATACCGCTCGCCGGTCACGGCGGACGCGTTCAGGGTGCCAGCCGCCGGGCCGGCGACACCGGTCATCGGCGTCATCCCGGGCAAGATCCTCACCCGGCGATTAGAGGCCAGCCTGCCTTACCGCGGGGGCGAGCGGCAGGCTGATCCGGAACACGATCTGCTGAAGATCTGTGTGCTGGAGCGCCACGGCCGTAACGGAAACATCGGCCGCGGGTTTGTCCAGGGCTTTGGCTTTCGCGCGGGGGCGTTGGCCTCCTCGGTGGGACACGATAGTCACAACCTCTGCGTGGTGGGGGCCGACGACGAGGATATGGCGGTGGCCATCAACCGGCTTCTGGTGCTGGGCGGAGGATTCGTCGCCGTTCAGGGTGGACGTGTTCTGGCCGAGTTGGCCCTGCCCTTTGCCGGCCTCATGAGCCTGGAGCCGTTTGAGACGGTAGGCAACCACCTCTATGCTCTGCGCGCGGCGGTGGAGGCCATGGGATGCCGGCTCGCCGAGCCTTTCCTGCACCTGGCGTTTCTTCCCCTCCCGGTCATTCCTCACCTGAAAATCACTGACCTGGGGCTGGTGGATGTGGATCGTTTTGCCCTCGTCGCTTCCTAGTGCAGTGCGTCAGTAATGTCAGCTCCGGTATCTGCTCCGATCGGGACTGACGTCCCTCAAAGATGTGTGCCGCCCCTACGGGGCTAGATCATTTTGCTATAGGTACCCAGGATTCCGTGCTGCGCACTCCATCCTGGGCTACCATCGGTCGTCCCCTTCGACAAGCTCAGGGCAGGCTCTAGCGGGACTCGGCGCGATGTAGCTTGAAAAGCACGGCTTACCAGCTAAGAGCCGGCTCAGGATCTTCCGATGAGATAAAGGTCCATCTGTACGAAGCACTAGACTAGCAAGTCCTATGCCCTAAACGTGTTAGCGGCAGATGCCCCGATTGCCCAAGTAAGCCGCTTTGGTAAGGGTGCATGCCCGAAGTTTGCTTGCCAGCGGCCCTGGGCGGCTGCGATGCTGTGCGTGTTGCTGAGAGAAGTCCGACTGATTAAACGGACAGTTGCAACCGAACGTTTTTGGGGCCCTAAGAGGGAATAATGAAGTTCTGCCATGTGGTTCTCGTGATGTCTCTGGGCGTGACTGCGGACCTGGTGCTGGGGGCGCAGACGCTACCCGCGGGGCCGGTTCTGGTCGCCAGCGAAGCCATGCCGGAGGGGATTCTGCCCGACTTAATGGCCGGCTCCGGGCATGACTCCCTGTTGCAGGGACTGGCGATGACCCCGGAAATCAGCCAGGCGATTCCCAAGCCACCAGAAGCGCCCGTACCCGTGCATAAGCTGACCAAGATGGACAGGCTGACCCTGTTCTGGAACGACACCTACGCGTCCCCGGGAGCTTTTGTGGGGCTGTCGGCCGGCGCCTTCGTCGACCAGGTACGGCATACGCCGGCAAAATGGGACGGAGACGGAAGTAGCTACACCCGGCGGTTTGCCAGCGAATACGGCCAGCTGGCCGCACGCAATGTGATCCACGAGGGCTTAGCCGCGATCGCCGGACTCGACCCGCGCTACAGCGTCTGCAATTGTGATGGCACCATGCACCGCGGCGCGCATGCCCTTAAGTTGACCTTTACCACCTACCGCCAGGACGGAAGGCTGGTTCTCGACATGCCGCAGATCGCCGGCGCTTATGGTTCGGGCATCGTCTCCACTTACTGGTATCCGCATCGTCTCTACAGGCCCCTGGTACAGGGAGTGCAGTTCGGGCATGAGCAAATGGGCGAAGTCCTGGTCGGCAACCTGATCCAGGAGTTCGGCCCGGATATTAAGCGCAGCTTGCATCTGCATTCCATTTCCGCGCTGACCCATCCCCGCCCCTCCGACGACGACTAGTTGATTCTTGCCGCGACTCCCGCCCAAATTGGTCCTCTCCCTTATCGACTCGATTAACCACAGCTGTTCCTCTCAACACACACAGGCGGCAGAAATGCTCTAATGGCAGTGGCATCGCTTCGCTATCGGTTTTACTCGGCCCGCAATCGGAGCAGAGGGAGGGTCCTATGCGACCAGGACAGTTTTTATCGGCCGCGATCTGGCTTTTGACGATCATAGCCACTGCGGGCACGGCTGCTGCACAAACCCCGTACGTAGGCACCTGGAAGCTTAATCAGGACAAGAGCCAACTGGCGGGCGACACCGTGAAATTCGGCCCCGCACAGGGTGACGCGATCGAGCTGAAAGCGAGAGGGCTAACCTATTCCTTTCGGGTGGACGGCAAGAATTACGCCATGCCCTCAGGCAATCTCGCCATCTGGAGACAGACCAGCCCCACCAGCTGGACCACCGAGTACCGAAAAGCGGACGGCAAGTTGCTGAGCAGCGATAGCTGGAAGCTCTCCTCGGATGGACAGAAACTTTCCCGCACCACCAGCGGGGTCAAGGCGGATGGAGATCTGTATACCGACACCGCCGAGTACGCGCGCACGGCCGGGTCTGATGGCTTGATGGGGTCATGGAAAAGCACCGACGTCAAGCTCAGTTCACCGGATGAATTCAGCATCGATGAGTTGGGACTGGACAAGCTGGTGCTGAAGGTTCCGGCGATGAAGGTTAGCTGCGAGCTCACCTCCGACGGCAAAGAAGTAGCGGTCGAAGGGCCCGATATCCCAAGCGGGCTGCGCATATCGCTGACCCGTACCGGGCCCTACACCTTCAAGCTGGTGGAGAAGTTAAACGGCAGCGTCATTTCGACGGCGGTATACACGGTGTCGGAGGATCGGGAGACCATGACCGAGGTGGGCGGGGCGCCGGGGGATCCGCCGGCGACCATGGTTTGGGAAAGGCAGGCGCCCGCAGTCGTAGCCACTCCGCCGCAGCGCCCGACGGGGGCGAATCCACCCGCAGGCGTACACTAGGGATAGTGCACTGGTTTCCTCGCCTTTAGCTGTCCCCTGCTCCAGACGAGCCACTCAGCCCTTTCACGGCAGTTCATGGAGCCAAGATGAGTTTGATCAAGTCAGCGGATGTACCCAAGCATATGGCCGATCGTTTACGGTCCCGCCGCATTGCTGCGCGCCTGGCCGGCGCCGGCGGCAAGCCGGTTGCACCTGTAAAAGAACTGGATAAGCCCACGCCGGCAGCCCCGGTGGCAGCGCCCGCGCGGTAAACGGTTAGGGAACGGGACGGTGGGTGGTGCGTTTAGCCCCTGCGTGAGTAAAACCGTACCTCAGGGACCTCAGGGGCTAAAGCCCTCATCCATTCGATTCTTGGACGGCACGGCTGAACCCGTGCCCTTCGTTCAAAGCATTTTCCGCATCCCTGTCTTAGCCACTGAGGGCTGCTTAGGGCAGTACAAGAGACGCCCTTCCCCGCATCCATCGAAAGGTCGAGGGTAAATCCGTACCCTGGGTCCAAGACCAAAGCGGCCGGCAAATCTATCCTGGTAATCGCAATCACATACCAATTCTCCATGCGCCCTGACCAAGGGCGCATTTTTTTGCTGCCGACATGGAAATTTCACTTGGTTGATACTGTAGCCATCATGATCCGGGAAGCCTGGCGATGGAGCGGCGTGTGCATTCTGCTTCTGGCATGGACGCACGCCGCCGTGGCGCTCGATCCGCAACGGTCGCTGGAGCACTTTGGCCACCAGGCGTGGCGCACGGATTCGGGTCTGCCGCAGAACACGGTCCACGCCATCCTGCAGACGCGCGACGGTTATCTGTGGCTGGGCACCGACGGAGGCCTGGTCCGCTTTGACGGCATGGATTTTGTCACCTTCGATGCGGAGAACACCCCGTCCTTCAAGAGCGACACCGTCTCTGACCTGTTGCAGGATGAGTCCGGTGCTCTGTGGATTTCGACCACTACCGGTCTGCTGCGCTACCAGGAAGGCAGCTTCACGGCCTACACCGCGGCCCAGGGCTTACCCGCCGACACAGTGTGGTTCAGCCACGAAGACGGGCGCCACCGGCTCTGGGCGATCACCGCTGCAGGCCCGGCGTGGTTCAACGGAAAAAACTTCGTGGCGGTGGCAGGAGCCCAGTCCGCAGGCCCGCTGCATCGCCACGCCCTGGCAGAGGACGCACACGGAACCCTGTGGCTGGGCGGCAGTAGCGGTGTCCTGGCCCTCGATACGACGCTTGCCACCCCCCGCCTGGCATTGCACCTGCTGGGCGGCGTCCCGGTGGAAACGGTCGAACTCGACCGCGCTGGTGCGCTGTGGATCGGCACCGGCGAGGGGTTGCAACGCTATGCCGAAGGGCGGCTCGTCCCGGTCCTGCATCTTCCAGCCAAGACGGAGGTGACCGCCCTTTATCCCGACGCAGAGAACGGCATGTGGGTGGGCACCGCCAACGGCATGCTTCACATCGCCAAAGACGGTACGCGTCTTCCGCTGCGGGAGAGCGGTCTCGCGCGTGTGGATGGTCTTTACCAGGACCGGGAACACGTGCTCTGGATGGCCACGGAACGCGGGATCTTCCGGCTTGAAGGCGACCAGCTTCAGTCCTTCGCTCCCGGATCCCCGTTGGCCGTGAACCGGGTGCTGTCGATGTACGAGGATCGCGAAGGCGACCTGTGGCTGGGCACCGATTCCGGCGGCCTGCACGTATTGCGCGACCAGAAGTTCACTACCTACACCACGGCTGACGGGCTTTCCGGCAACTTGGTGCGTTGCGTATTTGCGAGCGCCAAAGGAGAATTGTGGATCGGCACCGACGGAGCGGGGTTGAATCGCCGGACCAGCAGCGGCTTCGCTCACTACTCCACCGCCGAAGGCCTGTCCAGCAACGTCATCCTATCGCTGGCCGGCGGAGCGGGCGACGATCTGTGGATCGGCACCCCCAACGGCCTGAACCTGCTCCATCAAGGAAAGGTCAAGAGATTTACCACGGCCGACGGCCTACCCGACGACTTCATCCGCTCCCTGTACACCGACGGCGACGGCAGTTTGTGGATCGGAACCCGTCACGGGCTGGCCCACCTGTCGGGCGACAAGTTCATGACCTTCTCCAGCATGGACGGTCTGGGCAGTGATTTCATCGGCGCCATTCTGCGCAGCGGCGGCCACCTTTGGATCGGGACTTCCGCCGGTTTAAGCCGGCTCGAGAACGACACCTTCACCAACACCACGGTGCAGCAGGGGCTGTCCAACAACACTGTGACCGCGATTGTGCAGGACACGCAGGGGACTCTCTGGTTAGGCACCAACGGCGGCGGACTGAACCGCCTCAGCGAACAGGGGAAAATCCGAGCCTTGCCCTGGAGTTCCCAGGGCTTGCCGGGCACCATCTATGGCATGCTCGAGGACGGCGCTGGCCGTCTCTGGCTCAGTTCCAAGACCGGAATCTTTCGGGTTTCGATCAGCGCGCTCAATGCGTACCTGTCCGGCGCGGCCCATGCCATGGCGGTCGAAGCCTATGGCACGGCAGACGGCATGAACATCCGCGAATGCAGCGGAGGTGGTCACCCGGCGGCATGGAAGCTGGCGGACGGAAGCTTGTGGTTCGCCACCCTGGACGGCGTCAGTTTCATCGATCCAGCGCACGCGCCAGAAAACCGTGTGCCTCCGCCGGTAGAGATCGAAAAGGTTTTGGTCGATGACCAGGTTCGTAGTTTGAACGGAGAGCTGACCATCAAGCCAGGCACCAACCGGCTCGAATTTCGCTACGCGGGCCTGAGCTTCGTGGCCCCACAGAAAGTCGAGTACCGTTATCGGCTCGAGGGCTTCGACCATGGCTGGATCGACGCGGGCACGCGCCGGGCAGCCTTTTATACCAACCTCCCGCCGGGCAGTTACCGCTTCCGGGTGCAGGCGGCCAACAACGACGGGGTCTGGAACACCACTGGCGCTGCTTTCGGGTTGCGCCTGATGCCGCACTATTACCAGACCTGGTGGTTTTATTCGGCGTTGGCCCTGGCGCTATTGGTATTGGGTTACCTGGTCTATCGCTGGCGTGTCCTCGAGGTCGAGGCACAATGGGCTGCTGTGCTGCGTGAGCGGGGCCGCATCGCGAGAGAAATTCACGACACGCTGGCGCAGGGCTTTGTCGGCGTTTCGGTGCAGTTGGAACTGGTGGCTCGTCTGCTCGCCGGTTCCCGCGAGGCGGCGCCAAAATCCACCATGGAGCCAGTCGTCGAGCAACTGGACCAGGCGCGCGCGCTGGTGCGGGCGAGCCTGGCCGACGCACGCACGTCGATCTGGGACTTGCGCTCCGGCGCCGCGGGCGCCACCAAGTCGAGCTCCATAGACCAGCCGGAGGACCTTCCCTCCCGCCTGCGCAGGAGTTGCACCCGCATTGCCGGTGGATCCTCCACCAAGGTGTACCTTCAGGTGAAGGGGACCTATCGCCCGGTGTCGCCGAAAATCGAAGAGGAGTTGTTGCGCATCGGTCAGGAGGCGGTGGCCAACGCGGTACGGCATGCATCCGCCACCCGGATCGATGTGCAGTTAATTTACGAGGCGGCTCGAGTGTCTCTTCGGGTAGAAGACGATGGACGGGGATTTACCCCCGCAAACGATGGGCCCGAAGGACACTACGGTATCCGCGGGATGCAGGAACGGGCGGGCGAGATCGATGCCGCCCTATCGCTCGAAAGCACGATTGGCGAAGGGACGCGGGTTTCGGTAGAAGCTCCGTTGGTATGAAAAAGAGAAAGCAGGCAGAATGAGCGAGGCTATCCGGATCATGATTGTCGAGGACCACGCGGTTGTGCGCCAGGGACTGGTGGCGCTATTGCGGACGGTGCCGGATTTCTCGATCGTCGCCGAAGCCGCCGATGGACGGGAGTCGATCGCGTTGTTTCGTCAACATCAGCCGGACATCACGTTGATGGACTTGCGCCTGCCGCAGATGAACGGGGTGGAGGCCATCACCAGCATCCGGGGGGATTTTCCCCAGGCGCGCATTATCGTGCTCACCACGTTCGATGGCGATGAGGACATTTACCGTGCCCTGCAGGCGGGAGCGCGCGGCTACCTGTTAAAGGGCATGACCGGGGAAGAACTCATGGATGCCATCCGCTCAGTCTATGCCGGCAAGTCGCGGATTCCGGCTTCGGTGGCCGAGCGCCTGGCCGAGCGCATGAGCGCGCCGTCGCTCACTGCGCGCGAAACGGAAGTGCTGCAGTTGATTGTGGGCGGGAACAGCAACAAAGAGATCGCGGCGGCGCTCTACATTTCCGAGGCCACGGTGAAAACGCACATCAACAGCCTGCTGAGCAAACTGGGGGTCACCGATCGCACCCAAGCAGCCACCACCGCTCTGCAGAGGGGAATCGTGCATCTTGACTAAGGTCCGATGGATCGCGCTGGTGTGGCTGATGCTGGGGATCTTTGCCCAGGCGGCGCGGGATGGCGGCCCGGATTTCGCTACGCCATCCATAGCCGCGGGTGCGGCTTTCTTTAAGGAAAGGCCCATGCAGTCCAGTGGTCTCCTGAAGCTCGACAGGAAATCCGGGGCGTGGCACAGCGCGAGTGAAGAAGAATTGAAGTCGTTGATCCCGGCGCGCGCACCGGTGATCTCGGAACGCATTGAAACCGAATTCCGCACTGCCTCAGGGATTACGGATGGCAAAGGCCACGCGATCGCGGGCGTGGTGCTGATCACCGCGGGCTACTCCGCGGACGGCAAGTACTCCCACTACTTCGTCTCCCAGGTGCCGCTGAAGGTGGGTGACTTCCAGCTGCCGCCGGGACAATACCTGATTGGCTGGGTGAGAGGGCAGGACTCGCTCAAGGTCACGTTCTACCTGGCGCAGAGCGGCAAAGCGGTAGGAGAGGTAGAGGCCACGCGCAATCTTTCGATCACCCGCGTGGAATCGTTCCGCATCTGGCCGCCGGCCGACAAGCCGCTGATCCAGTTGGGCCGGTTTACGTTCAGTTACGCTCTTGCACAGTGACGCCCCAATAAGAAACAGCCCTGTTTCCGCCACCTGGTGAACGCCGTAGCCATGGTTTTTGCGCTAACCTTAATATCGAAGCCGATGCCCGCCGCACCCAAGTCGATCGCCGTCGCCGCTTTTGCCGGCGCCTTACTGCTGAGCACCGGCCTGTTCGGTTGCCGCGAGGCGCCGGTGGAAACGCCGGCGACTGAGGAGCCGGGTCAAGCCCTGGTTTATCCCGAAGGCGCCCAGGCCGGGAAGGATATTGCGGCGGCGCTGGCCAGGGCGGCGAAGGAAAAGAAGCGCGTGCTGCTCGACTTCGGCGGCAACTGGTGCGGCGATTGCCAGGTGCTCCAAATTTACTTTCACGACCCCGCCAATCGCGCGCTGCTGGAACAGAACTACGTGCTGGTCCCGGTCAATGTTGGCCGCTACGACGAAAATATGGACATTGCCGCAAAGTATGGGGTTCCGGTGTCCAAGGGGGTGCCTGCGCTGGCGGTGCTCGATGCCGGCGGTCAGCTCGTGTACAGCCAGCGCAATGCGGAGTTCCAGGCGATGCGGAGAATGGACTCGGCTTCGGTGACTGCCTTCCTTCTCCAGTGGAAGGGCTAGCATGGCCCAGGCGTTGGATAAATTTCGCCTCGCCTTGCTGACCTCGTTTTCACACGACGTGTTCGGCACCGCCAAAGCGGCCGCGTATTCCGCCATCCTTTGCCTGTTCCCCACCATCCTGGTGCTCACCACCCTGCTCGCCCTGACCCCGGAATCGGACACGGTGCGCGGAGAGATGCGCGCCGCCTTCGCCGAAGTGTCTGCCCGCCGATACCATGACCCTGCTGCATGACTACTTCAACCATCAGAAGGTGCGTGGGGTGCAGGTGGTCTCCTCCGCCATCGTGGTCAGTCTGATCGCGGCCATGGGCATGATGCTCTCGCTGATGGGAGGCTTTCGCCGCGCCTATGACCTGCCCCGCCATGAATGGAACTTCTGGGTAGAGCGCGGGGTGGCCCTGCTGCTGGTCCCGTTGTGCCTGGGGCCCATGGCATTCGCCACCGTGCTGGTTGCGTTTGGCCACCAGATCGAGCAGTGGGTGGTGAGCAACAGCTATCACGTGCTCGGCACCCTGGTGTTGTTCATCTGGCGCATGGTTCGCTGGACCATCGGCCTGTTTACCACCATCGTCATGCTGGCCGTGATCTACCAGTTCGGCACCCCGCGGCGGCGGGCGTGGAAATTCGTGTTACCGGGAGCTTCGGGCGCCGCCCTGGTCTGGTTCCTGGCCACCCTGGGCTTCGGCTTTTATCTCACCCGCTTTGCCGATTACTCCGTGGTCTACGGCCCGCTGGGAGCCGTGGTGGCCACGCTGGTATGGCTCTATATTGCCACCGTCAGCGTGTTGCTGGGGGCCGAGTTCAACGCGCATCTCTTCCCCAAACCGGAGAAATTGCTGCCCGAGCCTGTCATGGTGGAAGCGGAAAAAATGGTGACCGCCGGAAAAAGCGACCCGGGATAGAACATTAAAATCGTGCGATGCCCTGCGTCCGCACCCCTTTCGTATCCTTGGCGTCAACAAGTCCGAGGACCGGGGCAGGAGAGTACGCGTAGAATTGGATTGCCTGGAGATCCGCAGAGCGTCTCTCCGGGTTAAGCAGTATGGGGGACGAATGAGTTTTACCCTGATGGAATCGACTAATCTTCCCGCGGAGCAAACCCGCCGGGCCAAAATTGTGGCTACACTGGGCCCGTCCTGTAGCACGGAAGCGGTTTTCCGTGAGCTGGTGCGCGCCGGGTTGGATGTAGCCCGGCTGAACTTCTCTCACGGCACCCATCCGGAAAAGCTCAAACTGATCGAGATGGTGCGCAAGGTCTCGCGCGAAGAAGGCAAGCCGATTTGCATTCTGGGCGATTTGCAGGGACCGAAGATCCGCACCGGCCGGCTGAAGAATCGGATCCCGGTGCAGCTGAAGACGGGACAGAAGCTAACCATTACCCCGCGCGACATTGCCGGCACCGCTACCTTGATCGCCACCACGTTTCCGACGCTGGCGGAAAACCTGGAGCCGGGCGCGCGCATTCTGCTTTCCGATGGCCTGATTGAGCTCTACGTGACCGCCGTGCACGGACAGGATACGGAGTGCGAGGTGATCAACGGCGGCATGCTGGGCGAGCACAAGGGCATCAATCTGCCCGGCATCCCGGTGCGGGTACCGTCGCTCACCGCCAAGGACGAAGAAGATCTGGAGTTCGCCATTCGCAGCGGAGTGGACGCGATCGCGGTATCGTTTGTGCGCACCGCGGAAGATATCCGGCTGGTGCGGCATCGCGTGGCGGCCATGGGCGCTGAGACCTGGATCATTGCCAAGCTCGAAAAACCGCAAGCCATTCAACACCTGGAAAGCATTCTCGAAGCGGCGGACGGAGTGATGGTAGCGCGCGGAGACTTGGGCGTCGAAATGCCGCCGGAGAAGGTGCCGGCGATTCAAAAGCATGTGATCCGCCGGGCCGGCGACTATCGCAAGCCGGTGATCACCGCCACCCAGATGCTGGAGTCGATGATTGAGAATCCGCGGCCCACGCGGGCCGAGGCTTCGGACGTAGCCAACGCAATCTACGACGGCACCGACGCGGTGATGCTCTCGGCCGAGACGGCCGCCGGCAAGTACCCGGTGGACGCGGTCAAGATGATGGCCAAGATCGTGCTCGAGACGGAAAGCCAGGAACCGCTGTTGCGCGCCACGGACCGCACGCAGTCGGGGCATGTGCGACTGTCGGTGGCGGAGACCATTTGCGAATCGATGGCCCACGCCGCCGAGGATCTGGACATCAGCGCCATTGCCGTCTTTACCGAGACCGGGACGACGGCTCGTCAACTTTCCAAGTACCGGCCGAAATCACCGATCTTCGGGCTCAGCAGCGTGGAGCGGGTGATTCACCGCATGACTCTTCTCTGGGGCGTCCATCCCCTGCTCTGCAACAAGCTGGCCACGGCGGAACAAATGGTAGAGACCGCCGAGCGCCTGCTGGAGGAGGGAGGGCACGTCCAGCCGCGCCAGATTCTGGGCATTGTCGCCGGGACGCGCACTAAGTCGGGCTCCACCAATTTTCTCCGCCTGCACGTGCTGGGGGATACCCTGTCGGAACCCGCCGCCTCGCGCGAAGAGAAGCTGGCGCATCCTCGCGGCAAGCGTCTGGCCAAGACCAAACGGCCGTCGCAGGCACTGCCACGGCGGGTACGCAGCGGCCGGTAAAGGAAACTTTTCCGCGGGCGTAAAAAGACTGCGCGCATCACGAATGCAACATGAGTCCCACAGGGACGGCTGAACTTCGCCCCGTACGAGTGGAAAGCGTACCTCAGCGGCTGAAGCCGTCAAGTGCGCAGTCAATTACGGCACGGCTGAACCCGTGCCCTTCGTTCGACAGTCTCTTCCTCAGCCTCTCAGGTGCTGTGCAAATTGGCCAACCGGAAATTTTAATTTGGACAGGTGTGAAGCTCAAACGTCCCCGCGGGACTCATTTTCATCCTGGTAGTTCTCGCGCGGTCTCCGTGTTTTCTCTTCCGGTCCTGAGCTAGCGTCATAAGGGCCGGTTCAGGAAAGGATGAGAGGAAGAGTCCGGTGGAGGAGGGTAAAGCTGGTTAAGTCTGCTAGTTTTAGGAAGGTGAGAAGAGAGAATGGGCCGTATCCACATACTGGCCGACCAGGTGGCCAATCAGATCGCGGCCGGCGAAGTGGTCGACCGGCCGGCGTCGGTGGTCAAAGAGCTACTGGAGAATTCGCTCGACGCCGGCGCTACCCGCATGGTGATCACGGTGGAGGGTGGAGGACGCAAGCTCATACGCATTGCCGATGATGGCTGCGGCATGGTGCGCGATGATGCGCTGCTGGCGTTCGAACGGCATGCTACCTCCAAGCTGCGCTCGAGCGACGATCTGCTCTCGATTGCCACCCTGGGCTTTCGCGGAGAAGCCCTGCCCTCGATCGCTTCCATTGCCCGGGTAGAGTTGGTCACGCGCGCGGCGGAGGAAGCCTCGGCCACGCGGATGGAAATTGCCGGGGGCAAGCTGCTGCTGTGTGAAGAGGCGGGCGCGCCCGCGGGCACCACGCTCACGGTGCGCGACCTGTTCTTTAACACCCCGGCGCGGCGAAAATTCCTCAAGTCAGAAAACACGGAGCTGGCTCACGTAACCGCTTTGGTTACACATTACGCGCTGGCCCACCCGGACAAGCACTTCGAGCTGCACTCCGCCACCCATGCTCTTCTGGTCGCGCCCCCGGTAAAGGAGGCGGCGGAGCGCATTTTTCAGATTTTCGGCCAGGACACTCTGGACCAGTTGTTGCCGCTGGCGGCCGAAGTCGAGTTGGCGCGGGCCGGCCTTCCGGAACCCCCGCCGTGGAGGCGGCCCGCGGACTACCAGGCTCCGCCACCCGGCTGGCTGCGCATTACCGGCTTCACCTCCAAGCCGGAACTGGAGAAACTGAACCGCAACTCGATCTACTGTTTCGTCAATCGCCGCCTGGTGCGCGACCGCCTGCTGATGCATGCGGTCAGCGAGGCCTATCGCAATATCCTCGCGCCCACGTCGTTTCCTGTCGTGCTGCTGTTTATTGACATGCCGCCGGAAGAGGTCGACGTCAACGTGCACCCGGCGAAGACCGAGGTTCGTTTCCGCCAAGCCAGCTGGCTGCACGACTTTGTGCGCGACACCATCCGCCATAAGCTGACGCTGGGCCGGCCGGCAGCGGGATTTCTGCAGGCGCTCACCAAACACCCGAGCGCGTCACCAACACTGGCGGCGCCCGAAGTTCCGCCGCGGGAAACGCCCACCTCCGACGGTTGGCTGGAGGCCAACTGGCCCGCGGATGAGGAACCAGCGACAACCGCTGTGGCGAATACTGATTTTTCGTTAACCCCGCCGCAGGCCGTTCCTATGCCGGGTGTCCTGCCGTTCGCGGCTGTGGAAAACGCGATGGTGTACGAGATGACCAAGAATGGGCCGGCAAACGGCAACCATCGGCCATCGATGGGTTGTATCCCGGCGGCGGACTGGAGTCCGGAGGAGGAAGGCGTCGAAGCAGGCGCGGGCCCCTCGCTGCATGGACTGGCATCGCTGCGGCCGCTGGGACAGTTGCGCGAATCCTTCATCCTGGCGGTGAACCAGGAGGGTCTCTGGATCATCGACCAGCACGTAGCCCATGAGCGGATTCTGTTCGAGCGGGTCTTGCGCCAGCGGCGCGTGGCGCAGGTCGAGCGCCAGCGGCTGCTGATGCCCATGCTGATCGATCTGCTGCCGGCACAGATGGTCACCTTTGCCGGGATTGCGCAGGAACTGGAAGGGAATGGTTTTGAAGTGGAGCCTTTCGGCCCGCGCACCATCGCCATCAAGGCTGCGCCCGCAGGCCTCGAGGGCTCTGAATTAGAGCGCATGCTGGTCGAGGTGCTGGAACAGGCGGGCAGCCCGGAACAGGCGGAGAATCTGGAAGCGGCGCGCAGCCGGATCGCCGCCTCGATTGCCTGCCACGCGGCCATCAAGGTGAACACCCCGCTCGATCCTGCACGCATGGAGTGGCTGCTGAGCGAACTCGCGAAAACCGAACATCCGACCAGTTGCCCGCATGGCCGCCCCATCGTCCTGCGGTATGCTTGGAAAGAAATCCAGCGGGCATTTCACCGGATCTAGAGCATTTTTCGCAATACTGTGAACTGTGGAACGACTGTTATGCGCAGCTTTCTTTGACGGAAAGCCGCGTGGACTTTTGCAGCTTCGGTCAACATCTTTGCGAAAATGCTGTAACAACACTCTTCCCAGCTTGGAAAGCGCGGAATCATCTTGACAGCAGAGCAGCTCCAGGCAGCACGAGCGGCGCACTGGCGCCAGAAGCAGAATCCCCTCCTCACCCTCGAAGACGCAGAGAGATGGCTGGAACAGCATCCCCTGTGCCTGTATCTACCGCGCCGGGCGCAGCTGACGGCGCCGGCTCCCTCGTTCGTCGAAGCCTGCATGGGCAGTACGCAAGCAACACCTGGTGTGGCGGCCATCGAGCAAGCGCAGGGTTTGTTGACCCGCCTGGTGGCAACCGGCAGCGTGGTCGCTTTGAACCTGCTCGGGTGCAGTGACCGAGCAGCCTGACTTTCTAGCCCACACCCAGGCGCTGCCATACGTTCTTTGCCTGCGCGCGGATGCGGATTGGAAGCATGCGCCGCAGAAGTCCTCGGGCCACAAGGTTTCTCCCCTGGTGCTCGAGTTGTGGAAAGCGCTGGACGAGAAGGGTGTACTCAGCGCTGCCCAAGCCAGGGAAACGCTGGGGCGCGAGCTGACAGAGGCTGCCGTTCTGCGTGGCTTGTGTGAGCTCTGGCAGGGATTGCGCATCAACCCGGTGTATGGGGACGCGGGTCAGCCGGCGCAATGGGAGTTGCTGCGCGTGCGCCACCGGGAGGCGCTGGCCACGGCCGCAGGCACCTCGCAGGTGACCGCGCTTTCCTTGCTGGTATCCATGTACCTGCAGTCGGTCTACGCCGCCTCGAGCGAAGAGATCGAGATCTTTCTCTCTCCCGTGGCGTCCCGTTCGCGGGTGCGGGAGGCGGTGCGCGGCCTGGCCGCCACACGACAGATCCACTCCCTCTCGATGGATGCGCAGACGTATTACTTCCTGGAAGACGGCTTGCCCGAATTTGCCGCGCCCGCAGAGGCGCCGGGGGAAAGCCCGAAGGAAAGCCCAAACAGAAGCATCGATCGCCCGGGACCGGTTGCGCCGGCGATGGCGCGGGCCGGGATTTCCCCGGCCTTGCCAGCCCAGAGAAGAGACCGCTTGCCAAACCCTGTGCGCCCGGCTGCACCCCTGGGTCGCCCGGGGAAGCCGGCTCCCTTCGCTCCCAGGCCTGGGGCTGGGCCTTCCCCGGCCAGAGCTGAATGGACGGGACCGCGCCGGCCGACCGAAAGGCCAGCTCGCGCAGGAGCCTTCCGGCCCGACAGGACAGCGGACAAGCGGCCCTCGCGCCCACCCGGCCGTAGTTTCTCGCCAGGGACCACTGGCGAACCACGCACGGGAGAAAGAGTTGACCGCAGCGGACCGCGGCCAGACCCACGTGGACGGGTTCGCCCCGACACACGCCACGACATGCAGCCCGGCAAACGTGAGGCCGAGGGCGGCAGGGCAGAGAAACGGGGACGAC
Source organism: uncultured Acidobacteriaceae bacterium (assembly GCA_963850235.1). Taxonomy (GTDB): domain Bacteria; phylum Acidobacteriota; class Terriglobia; order Terriglobales; family Acidobacteriaceae; genus PALSA-350. Next base: position 81,055 of record CAWKKM010000005.1, read on the forward strand.
CTGCTCCCTGGGCACGAACCAGTCCGAAACCGAGTGGGCGCCCGGGCGGCCGGCCGGGCGAAGGATCAACCTTCGCGCCCCGTCCCCCGCGGGCCGGGCAAGGCGGTCATTCCTCTTTCCGGGAACGACCGAAACCTCGATTCGCATCCAGCGGCGGACCAAAGAACAGACCCGACGGAGATCGAGCGAGAAAAGCAGTTTCGGGACGCCCTGCCGGTGACCGCTCCCAGGGCCGCGAGGAAAGGATTCGTCCAGCAGGTCGTCGCCCGGAAGGTTTGCCCGCTACGGCCGGCAAACGGCCCTGGGCGGCCAAGCGGTCACCGGGCCGATCCCAAGGCACAGCAGTTCCCTTTCGCTCTGGGCCGAAGCGTAGCGGCCCGGCAACGCCCCCGGTCTGGCCCGCCACGCTCTGGCCCACCTCAGGGGGCGGCACGAGGTCAGGGGGGAGGTCCCGGCCGCAGTGGAAGTTACGACCGGCCGCGTCCGGGAGGCTATGCAAAAGCTGGCGGACCGTCAGGCGCAACCGCGCGATCGGAACAGGGCGGCCGAGGGCCGCGCCCGCCCTTTAAGGCCGGCGCCCGGCCCCCCAAATCGTGGCCGCGGGGCAGTTCGGCACCTGGCAGACCTGCCGGTAGATCTGGCAGTACCGGGCGGTAGACCGAGCGGTGGACCTGTCGGGAAGCCAGGGGGGAGACCGGGCAAGCCACCGGCACGCTTCGGCGGGGGCAAGCCAAGCGGGAAAAAGCCTGAAGCATGACCAGTAACCTCAGTTCGCCTCTCGTGGTGGCGATCGACGGCCCCGCCGGCGCCGGCAAGAGCACCGTGGCGGCGCGCATTGCCGCCCGCTTCGGGCTGCTCAACCTGGAGAGCGGCGCCATGTATCGCGCGTTCGCGCTCAAGGCGATCCAGACCGACAGTGACCTGGACGATCGGGAAGAACTTGGGCGTCTGGCCGAGCGGACCCGCATCCGGCTGCTGCCGGCGCCCTTGGGCAACCGGGTGTTTCTGGACGACGTGGAGGTGACCAAGCGCATCCGTGAACCCGATGTCACGGCCGCTGCCTCCCGGGTCAGCGTGCACCCGGCCATTCGTCAATGGATGGTCTCCATGCAGCGGCAGCTGGGTGCGAGCAGCGGCATCGTCATGGAAGGCAGGGATATCGGGACCAAGGTCTTCCCCGACGCCCAGGTCAAGATTTTCCTCGACGCTGCTGCCGAGGTCCGCGGCCAACGCCGTTATCAGCAGAATGGCCCCGGCGCACTGCCGGCCGAATCAGTTTTGGAGCAGCTGCGCGAGCGCGACCGGCGCGACCGGACACGCGCGGAATCTCCGCTACAACCCGCATCCGATGCGGTGATTATCGATTCCACCGATCTCTCGCTGGAGCAGGTGGTGGCGCGTGTCGAAGCCATCGTCAGCGAACGGCTTGGGACCGGCGACTGATATCCGGCTATTGAACTACTGAACGACCGGTTGCGCGCTGTCGCCCTTCGCTGGATGCAGGTGGCGCATTGGTTTCTGCCCGGAAGCCGGCGGTGGGGGCGGCGACGGCGGCAGCGGGGAGTCCGGGGGTTCCGGCGGGGCAGGGGGCGACGGCGGCAGGTCTGTGGTGGTGATCTCGATGTCGCCGTGATCGGCGGTCAATTCGACCCGCGGGCCGCCTCTGCCCACTTTCCCGGCAATTGTGTGGCCCTGGCCGGTGCTGGTCACCGGTAGATCCAGCTTGGAGTCGATATCCCCATTTTTCGCGGTTGCCTGCAGCTCGAACCCGGCGTCGCGCGGCACGGTCAGGTTGATGGCCCCGTTGCGGTTGTGCACCCCGACTGCTCCTAGCGGCGCCAGGGCGCCGACAGAGATGTCCCCATCGCCATCTTCTACCCGCAGGTCGCCGGTGATCCCGGTGCACTCGACATCCTTGGCGCTGGTGGTAATTCTCACCGGCCCGGTGGCGTCGTTCAGAGCCAGGTCACCGCTGTCGATGGTCAATGCGCCCGAAATCGAGACCACTTCGACGTCGGTGCGGCTGGAATGAAAATGAACCGGGGCAGCGATATGGGCGAGACTGGTATCCCCAAAGAAGTCTCCGTCCAGCGCCACCCGGCCCCCTACTTCCGAGATGGAGACATCGTCCAGACGGCCCTGAAGCGACACCTCGCCCGCGATGGCGTGGGCGCTGAAATCGCCTTTGCCCACGCGCGCGTGGATGCCGCCGGCGATATTGTCGGCCTTGACGTCGCCGCGGTCTGCGTTGACGTTGGCGGAACCGGGGAGACCTTCCAGGGTCACGTCGCCATGGTTGGCGGTCACCATGGGCATGCTGCCCTTGGGGATCTCAATGGTCAGGTCGGCGCGCCCGTTGTTGGCATCCGCGGCCCTCAGGGTCACGTTGCCACCGTTCACCACCAACTCGGGGGCAAGAGCTTCGAGGCTGCGCCGGGCTGAGCGATCGTTGGCGGCATACACCACCAGGTGCGCCTGCACGTGGATCTGGTCATCCCCTGAGGGAGTCACGGTCACATCACCGTGCGGCACCCGAATCTCGACCGGCGCTCCAGCGGGGATGGATTGGTTGAGGCTGCGATCGTCGTTGTGCTCCTTGCCCAGAAGACGGGAGAAGAAATCATCCCGGTCGGAGCCATGGCGGAAGACATGCATGCCGTGCAGGCCACGAGAGGCGGTGCCCGCGATGTAGCCAACCACGGCGAACACGATGATCAGCACGACCAGTCCACCGTGGGAGCGACGCCCCAGCTGTCCCCGTTGCCGGTCGAGATACCATTCGCCCAGAGAGAGCAGGCCCACCCCGATCAGGAGCAGCGGCCACCAGCGCATGTACCAATCCCACACGCTGTCGAAACTCAAGGTGTTGGTTTCGACCAGGAGAGCGATCACCCCGAACACGATCAGCACTACGGGGCTGAGCATGGAGGGGCGGCGGAGCGAACGCTGGTAGTAGCGCTGGGCTCGGGCCGCATCGCGCTGGGAATAGGGCGGGGGCAGGGTGGCCATCACGGCCTCCTGTTGGGATCCGCGAGTGGGTCATCCGCGGATCCTGTCATGCCCGATGCTGGAACATTGGTGTAAGGCGGTACCGGCGTGTTCTGCGGGTAGGCAGTCGGTATATAGGACCCGGGATAGGCTGGAGGGACAGGCGGAGCCGCCAGCATGGCAGCCCGCTCCGCCAGCCCAATCACTCCGGCCAGGATGAGGTAGAGCGGCCAGCTGCGGCTGAAGCTGAGCACCCCCCACTGATTCAGCAGGGCGGTGATGCCGACCAGGATGAGAAAGGCCGGCCCGCGCAACCGGCGGATGAGCAGCCACGAATTCATCGCGCACCTCCGCGGGGAACTTCGCGGGTTCTGCGGTACAGCAACCAGGCGCCGATGCCGATGAGGATGAGGGGCCAGGCGCGGCCAATCCATTCATCCTCGAAGATGCCGAGGGTGTGTAGCAGGAGCACCAGGCCAATGACGATGAGCACGACCGCGCCGAAGGGGGTTTTCTGTCTGGGTTCGATGGCCAGGGGTTCACTGTAAGGCGGCATTCCCGGCGCCGGCGCTCCGCTGGTACCCGGCGGCACGGCATACGACGAGGTGTAGGCAGGTGGCTGCTGAAAGGGATCACCGGGGCCCGGGCTCGGCGCTTGGCCAAAACCGGAACCGGGATAAGGATTTGGATTGGTTCCAGTGGCGCCTGGTGCGGGAGGCCCGGGGGGAGGGGTAAATCCGGCGGCATAGGGAGAGGCTGGAGGGGCTATGCCTAGCTTATTGCCGAGGTCATTGAGGCCGAAGGGGTTGGGCAGAGGCAGTCCGTCGCGGCGCGCCTTCGCCGTCTGGGCGGCGTCGAAGACCTGATAAAAGATCCATGCGGCAATCAACAGGCCGAAGACAAAGCTCTTATCGGAGAGGCTGACAAACACCGCGAAAATGAGGACGTGGGCCAGCGCCTTGACGAATTGACCGTTGTACATGGCGCCCACCCCGGGGATGAAACCCAGGAGGCCGGCCAGGACCGGGTGAGCGTGCAAACCGGTTAGGTTGGCTTCGGCAGCGCCAGGTTGGGCGGACAGCCGGGCTGCCAGGCAGGGTTCGCAGTAAACCACGCCTCCTACGGAACGGATGCAGGCGGTACACAGCGGCTTGCCGCAATTCTGGCAATACGCCGCGGCCGCAACATCGGGATGGTTCAGGCAGTTCATACCAAGCTCCTTTGCGCTTTCCCGGATTTCCTATGGAACCTGGTGATGTTGGCGAATCTCATGCAACTTTCCGTAACGAACGCCGCACACGCGGACAGGTCCAGCGATGCGCGGCAGAAAATGCGGGTTTCCCCGGATTTCCTGTGGAACCTGGTTGCGTTGGCGAACCTCATGCGGCTTTCCGTATCGAAAGCCGCACACGCGGCCACGTCCAGCGCTGCGTGGCAGGAAATCCGGGTTTGGTCTTCAGTGGTAGAAGGCAAAGCCCTGAGAACCTCTTTCTCGAATTTTCCTTTTCTCCCGGTGAGCGCAAATCCGGCGGGCACCATTTCCGCGGGCGGGGTATTGCGTCTGGACTGGCGCGGACTGTTGTCCGTCGCTGGGGGAACTTGCTGTCCCTTGGGAACCGTCGAGCTGGGACTACCGCTGCCATCGCGTGCCGGCGACTTAGGGGTTGGCTGGGGCGAGGGTGCCGGTTCTGTATCCGTGGTGCGACGCAATTCCCGGACCCGGGACTCCATCTCGTACACCAGGCGCAGATTCTTGTAGTACTTGGTCACCTGTTCATTGGTGGAGTAGTACTGCCTGGTGATGTTGGCGCGCAGGCGCGAAGGCTGGAAGTCCTGCGCGCGGAGATCGGTCACCTTGACACCGGCCAGGTTCAGGGTCAAGGCGATGGAAAAGAAGGCCATGGCGACGGTCATCATCAACCTTGGCTCCATCACCTGGCGGATCGCCGGCAGCATGACCCGGTGCCAGGCGGGGCGGGCGGGCAGCGAAATGGCGGGGACGGCCACTCCTGGTTGCAGGCCGCCGCTGGTGCGGGAAAGGATCTTTTGGAGCAGATCGACGGGGACTTCAGGTTCTACGGCGAGGTACTTCATCCACGATCTGCCCTGCTCGGTTTCCTTGAGCATCTGGGCACAGAGCACGCACTCGCGGTGATGGCGTGTAAACGCCGCAGCGTCGGCTGCGCTCAGGGTTCCGTCCAGCGCATCCGCCAGGAGGTTTTCCCATTCGTCGCACCGTAACACCCGGGCGGACTCGCCCAACGGCTTAATTTGTTCGTGCTCAGACATTTACATCACCTGCCCTTTAGTACGTTCCAGCAGCCTTGCCAGTTCCGCCCGGCCACGGCTGATACGGGACTTCACCGTTCCCTGGGGAATAGCTAAAACCTCTGCAATCTCTTTGTAATCCATATCCTGCAGATCGCGAAGGATTACTGCTTCGCGGAGTTCCGGAGAGACCTTGGCCAGCGCGCTCTGCACCATATGTTGCAGCTGATTTTGCACCGCGTGCTGCAAGGGAGTGGTGCGCGCGTCCACCAACGGCTCAGCCCGGGGGCCGTCGTTGCTTTGATCCCAGCCGGCATCGATCGAGTCGGTCGCCCGTTGTTGACGGGAGCGGCGGAAGTGATCGACCAACAGGTTGCGGGTCAGGGTCGTGATCCAGGTATGGAAGCTGCCCTTGGCCGGGTCGAAGCTGCGCAGGTTGCCGTAGAGCTTGATGAAGACGTCCTGGGTCAGGTCCTCGGCGTCATGGGAAGAGGCCGTGAAGCGGTAGCAGAGGCCGTATACCCGGCGTTGCTGCGCGCCAACCAACTCCGTCCAGGCCGCGGTATCCCCATCGAGGCAGCGCCGCACCAACGCGGGCCAGTCCAGCTCCGGCACGTCGGGCCGCCGCTCGACAGGCGGCTGCCGGCGCACACCCCCTTCTCGTTCGGGCGGCGGGTTCGAAGTGGGGTTCAACGCGGGCGTTCCTCGGCCAGTAGAATAGCGCCTCCCGTAATCAGCCTGAAAGCGCTCACCGTGGGCCCGTGCTCGGGAAGGGTTCAAGACGACGGTGGCGGCCAGACTCATGGGTGGTGATACGCACCGGTTTCCGGTTCGGTTCCCTTGCGCTTCGCGCGCACGTGCAGGAGTATGGCCTTAAAAGTCGTTTAGGGGCAAATGCAGTGAGGTTTCTCAGTGCCACAACTCCAGGCAATAGCGTTCCAGTAACCAGCCCAGGCCGTAGAGCAGAGCGATGAGCCCGGCGCCCCACCAGAAGATCATCATCGGCAAAGTCCCGACTACGCTGGCGTCCCGCTTCCCGGCCCTGGTGTCGCCAACATGGAAGATGTAACCGCTTCCCAGGCTAATGGCAGCGGCTACCAGCAATAGATCGAGCGAAGGCAGCAGACGCTGTTGCAGATTGCTCCCCGGCTCCAGGAAGGCGGAATGGAGAACGGCGTCGAGAGCCAGGATGCTCGACAGCAAAGAAGCGAATTTAGCAAGTTCCAGAAACACAGCCGGCACTCACGGGGAGACCCACTGGACTTTGTGCCCCTTCAACCACCAGCAGGGGGCGGCGGCGCTATGGGGAAATAACGAGGGAACACACGGCCGGTTCACCGTGCCCATGTAGTCGAACTCCTCCTTCTGACCTTTGAGCGGAGTGCGCAGGAACTGCTCCACGGGCACGCTGGACGACGCTTTTCCGCCTGCCCTCACGCGAAGAACTGCCCAGTCCCCGAGATAGAGAACGAGGAGAATGGCCAGAAACCCTTGCAGGATGCGTACCCACAGCCGCTTCATATTGACAGCCATCCTACGCCCAAACCAGGTTGTGGCGGCTCAGGACTGCTGCATGAAGTCGGGCGATACCGGATTCTCGTAGAGCGAGTAGTCGCGCGTCACCACGGTCAACCCGCTTTGGGTCACGAAGTAGTTGCGCCGGTCTTCTTCCCGGTCATAGCCGATCACTGTGCCTTCGGGAAGATGCACGTCGCGATCGATAATGGCGCGCCGGATGCGGCAGTGGCGCCCAATGTCGACGTGGGTGAAGATGATGCTCGACTCCACCTCGGCATAAGAGTTCACACGGACGTCCTGGGAAAGGACGCTGTTGCGGACCACCGCGCCGGAAACGATGCACCCGGCGGAGATAACCGAGTTGATGGCCATGCCGGTGCGGCCCGGTTCCCCGAAGACGAACTTGGCAGGCGGATACTGCCGCTGGCGGGTGCGCATCGGCCACGCTTTGTCATACAGGTTGAAGATGGGGGAAACGGAGGCCACATCCATGTTGGCGTCGAAATAGGCTTCGAGCGTGCCCACGTCGCGCCAGTAGAGCGCGTTCTGCTTGTTCTCGTCGACGAAGTTGTAGGCGGAGATCTTGTAGCGGCCGAGTATGCCGGGCAGGATGTTGTGCCCGAAGTCGTGCTTGGAGTTGGGATCTTCCGCATCTTTCATCAGCGCCGGCAGCAGCACGTCGGTGTTGAAGAGATAAATGCCCATCGAAGCGTCGACCATGGTGGGATTGAAGGGCGAACGCAAGTTGGTGGTTTTGGGCTTTTCCTGGAAACCGATCACTTCGCCGGTGCGGCTGACTTCCACCACCCCGAAGCGGGACACTTCATCCGGACGAATGGGCAGGGTAGCGAGGGTTACGTCGGCGCCGGAATCGTTGTGGTGCTCGAGCATCAACCCGTAGTTCATTTTGTAAATGTGGTCGCCGGAAAGAATCAGCACATGCTTTGGCTGTTCGGCGCCGATGGAGTAGATGTTCTGGTAAACCGCGTCTGCAGTGCCCATGTACCAATTGGCGCTGACCCGCTGCATGGGAGGCAGGATCTCGATAAACTCGCCCAATTCCTGGGCCACGATGCCGGTCCAGCCTTCGCGGATGTGGCGGTTGAGAGAGAGCGCCTTGTACTGGGTGAGGATATAGACCCGGCGTAGATCCGAGTTGATGCAGTTGGACAGGGTGATGTCGATAATGCGGTAGTTGCCGCCGAAGGGAACCGCCGGCTTCGCACGATCACGCGTCAGGGGGAAAAGCCGCTCGCCCGCTCCTCCGGCCAGCAATACTCCAAGTGTGTCTTTCATTCGATCACCGCGGCCCCTGTGCTAACTCTCTCGGTTGACGTGAGATGCTGTGAATTCAATCTTCCTCAACGGAGATGCGCAAGGAGCGCAGAAAGTGTACATCCTGCGCATTAAAAGGCTCGTCGCCCTTCAGATTTTCGCTTGGCGGTGCCTCTAGTTCAGAACTTGGTTGCTGTTCTACCTCGTTCAATCCAATCGTCGCTTCCAGCATCAGAAGCACATCAAAGCCCTGTTTGCGGATATCCTGTACTACCTCGGAGATCTGCTCGGACTCGGAAACCGACTCATGAATGGCTTCCCCCAGCTGCTGGATCAGACGACGAAGTCGTTGGTTCAAAGACTTACCTCCATTCGCCACCCTCAGGCGGTTTTACCTACCTTACTTGTGATGTTACAGCGGAGCAATCTGAATCAACCGGCTGATAAACTTTTACTATGGAGCCAAAGAAAGTAGGCCGCACGCTCGGCATCGGCGTCCGCGTGGCCTCAAATATGCTCCGCGAACGGGTGGAAAAGGCATCGGCAGCCCATTCCGCCCCGGTGGAAGCAGGAAATGGGCGCCCGGCGGCTCCTCCGCCGACCCGGGCCAGCATCAAGTTGGATAGCAAGGTGGCCGGTGCAAAGCGAGGCGCGAAAGCCTTTGGCCAAGGGTTTTTGGGCCCGTTCACCCATGCCGGCAGCATCCTATGGCTGGAAATCACAGGATTGTTCTTTGCCTTATTTGCACTCTTTTTTGTGCAAAGCGCCTACCGCGTGCGGGCCTCCTGGTGGCATGGGCCGGAACATGCGCACCTGCTGCTTTACGCGGCCATGGCTGTTGGTTTCGCCTGGTTTTCGGTCAGCTCGTTCCTCCGTGCGTATCGCAAGAGCAAGCGAGGACCGAAGGCGCGATTGTAGATGATTCCCATCTCCAGCAAATTGTTCGCACTTCATGCGCAAGCTTCCATGGCCTGACGAAGAGGTTTTCTAGAAATGGAGCCCCCCTTTTACCTGGCGACGGACTTGCCTGGTTTCGACCCGGAGCGGGAGCTTGGCGAGCCGGGCCAGTTCCCTTTTACCCGGGGCATCCAGCCCAGTATGTACCGGAGCCGCTTGTGGACCATGCGCCAGTACTCCGGGATGGGCGATGCGGAGCTGTCCAACCGCCGGTACAAATTTCTGCTCGCCCAGGGCGGCGGCGGGCTCTCGATCGCGTTCGACCTGCCCACCCAGATCGGCTATGACTCCGACTCCCCCTGGGCGGCAGGCGAGGTGGGTAGAGCTGGGGTGGCGATCGATTCCCTCGAAGATATGGAACGGCTCTTCGCCGGCATCCCTCTGCAGACAGTCTCGACTTCCATGACGGTCAACGCCACGGCGGCAATTCTGTTCGCCATGTATGTCGCGGCCGCTAAGCGTTCGGGTTGTGGGCGAGCCCAACTCTCCGGCACAGTACAGAACGACATCCTGAAGGAATACATTGCGCGCGGCACCTACATCTACCCCCTGCGGCACAGCCTGCGGTTGATGTCCGACCTGTTTGCCTGGAGCGGGCAGAATTTTCCGTCGTGGAACCCAATTTCGATTTCCGGCTACCACCTGCGCGAGGCCGGGGCCACTGCAGTGCAGGAGATCGCATTTACCTTGGCCAATGCGTGTGCCTACCTTGGCGTCCTAGTCCATGCGGGCCTCGATCGCGAGCAGGCGGCCTCCCGCTTCTCGTTTTTTTTTGCCGCACACAACGATTTCTTTGAAGAGGTGGCGAAGTTCCGCGCCGCACGCCGGCTCTGGGCTCGTGTGCTGGAGGAGCGGTTTGGCATCCGCGGCACCCGCGCCGGGGCGCTGCGCTTCCACACCCAGACGGCAGGCTCGACTTTGACCGCGCAGCAACCGGAGAACAACCTGGCGCGCACCGCGCTGCAGGCGCTATCGGCCGTTCTTGGCGGGACCCAGTCCCTGCATGTCAGCGGATACGACGAAGCGCTGGGACTGCCCAGCGAAGAAGCAGCCCGTCTGGCCTTGCGCACCCAACAAATTCTGGCGGAGGAGTCGGGCGTTGCCCACACCGTGGATCCACTGGGCGGTTCCTATTACGTCGAATCACTGACCACCGCGATCGAGCAGCAGGCGCGCGCGTATCTGAACCGCATCGATGCGATGGGAGGCATGGTGGCAGCGATCGAACGCGGCTGGGTGCAACGAGAGATTGAAGACGCCGCCTTCCATCATCAGCAAGCGTTCGACTCCGGAGCAAGCGTGGTGGTGGGCGTCAACCGATTTACGGGTCCGGACGCAGCCGAGCCGCGCGAACCGTTGGAGTGCACGGTGGAACAGGACCAGATCGAGCGGGTCCAAATCGAGCGGGTCAAGGCGCTACGTACGCGCCGCGATCCCCTTCGCTGGCGCACTGCCCTCGACCGGGTCACGGAGCAGGCTCGCTGCAGCACAAACCTGATGCCGGCCATTATCGAGGCTGTCGAAAGTTGCGCCACGGTGGGGGAGATTGCCTCCGGCATGGGTGAGGTTTTCGGCGAGTACCAACCGGCTTTGCTGTGAATCACAGGATGTTCACCGCCCGCGCAGCCAGCAAAGCCAGGGTCGCCAGCGAGATGCTGGATTGGAGCATCATGGCCATTTTGGCCCAGGGCGCAAGCACCGGAGTATCCGTGGGCGAAAAGGCAGTGCTGGTATTAAAGGCCAGGAAAAGATAGTCCACAAAGCCGGGGCTCCAGGCTGGCTCGATTGGTTTCGACGTCCCCGGAGCGAGGGTCATTTGGGGGAAGAGAAAATCTCCCTTGGTATGGGAGACGCTCATATGGCGGGCATGTGGTCCGCCCGCGTCGAGACGCCAATACCACGACGCGAATACCAGGATGTTGGTGATCCAAAGCGCCGCCGCGGAGCGCAGCAGGGCTAACGGCGGCAGCGTATGTCGAGGCAGAGACCAGATCAGTAAGCCAAGGGACCAGAGCATGGCGCCAGTGACCACCGCCAGCAAGACATAACCAAGCTTCTGGTTGAGGTCAAACGAGCCCCGCATGCGGGCGATCAAGACCGGGACCAGGAGTACGGCCACCACCGCCAGCAGCAGCCAGGAGGGGCCAAAAGACAGCATTTCGGGCAAAGCCAGATGAAGGCCGCCCACGGCCAGAACGGCAACCCCTGCCGGCCAGACGGGTTGAGGCGCGGTCGTTTGCTTTCCCTGCGGTTTGGTATGGGTCTGTGTCATTTTGCGTGCTGAACCAGCTTATTCGTTCCCTCTCCACCGGAGTGTTGCCGTGGCGGATATAATTCTTGCGCCATGAACATGAATAAGACCACCGCCGTGTATATTTTTTCAGCGCTTTGCCTGGTCCTGCCTGTGAGCCTGCTGATGAGAGATGCTTCTGCGATTCCTGACTCGCCGGTAAAGCCGATGCTGGTTGCCACCAACCAGGGTGATCGCGACCTGAGCATCATCGACCCTGCTGCCGCCAAGCAATTGGCCACTGTGCCCGAGGGAGGCATTACCGGACACGAGGTGGCCACTTCTCCGGATGGGCGGACTGCGTACGTGCCTATCTACGGAAGCTCGGGGGTGGGGAGGCCGGGAACCGACGGCCACGAGATGGTGGTGATTGACATTCCCAGCCGCCAGGTCACGGGCAAAGTTGATTTTGGCCATGGCGTGCGGCCTCACTGCCCGGTCTACGATCGGGCGAGCGGCATGCTTTATGTGACCACTGAACTCGACCAGACGGTGACCATCATCGACCCCAAGACGCTCAAGGTCGTGGGTGCGGTGCCTACCGGGCAAAAAGAATCGCACATGCTGGTGATCTCTCGCGATGGAAAGCGGGGATATACCTCGAACGTAGGCGCCGGGTCGGTCTCGGTGCTGGATTTGCCGGGGCGCAAGACTGTCGCCATCATTCCTATTTCGTCTGAGTCGCAGCGCATCGCTATTTCCAATGACGACAAGATGGTCTTTACCTCGGACCAGACCAAGCCGCAACTGGCGGTCATCGACACCGCGACCAACAAGATCAAGACCTGGGTACCTTTGCCGGCGGTGGGCTATGGAACATCGCCCACTCCGGATGGCCGTTTTCTGCTGGTCGCGATGCCCAAGGCGAACCAGCTCGCGGTGGTGGATCTGGCCGCACTCAAAGTGGTGCGCACGGTCGATGTTCCCGAGGATCCGGTCAAAGTCCTCGCCCGTCCCGACGGCAAAGTGGCCTATGTTTCCTGCTCAAAAGCGAAACAGGTGGCGGTGGTCGATCTGTCACAGTGGAAGGTTGATTCCCTGATCGATGCGGGCAAGGGAGTCGATGGCTTGGCCTGGGCCGCGCCCGCAGCCCTGGGGGCCGCACTCCCATCGCCAGCCGGCCATTGGGCGGCGGACGGGCGAATAAGCCGGCAGTTCCTTGCCGCCGGTTTGCGAAGCCGCGGGCTACGGGCACGCGGGGTGTTTCGTCACACCATGCTGAGCCCGGGAATCTTTCGCCCACCCAATCCTTGGTAAGGCGTGCGCGTGCAAGGGACGCGAAACCATCGCCGCCTCCGTGCTACCGTGAGATAAGCCATTTCCCGGTAAAGGAATTCATCGTGTCTGCTCCCCCTGATTCTGTCTCCCCTGCTCTGCGCAAGACTGCGCTCAATGGTCTCCACCGCCGGCTCCGTGCCAAGATGGTTGATTTCGGAGGCTGGGATATGCCAGTCGAGTACTCCGGGATCACCGCTGAGCACATGGCGGTCCGCACCGCGGTCGGGTTATTCGACGTCAGCCACATGGGCGATATCCAGTTTCGCGGGCCGGGCTCACTGGCTGCGATTCAAGCTCTCTCGATGAATGACGCATCGAAGCTGGCCATCGGTCAAGCGCAATATTCGGCCATGCTTTACCCGCAGGGAACGTTTGTCGACGACATCCTGGTGCATAAATTCAGCGATAACGATTATCTTTTAGTGATTAATGCCGGCACCCGGGAAAAGGACTATCAGTGGATTCGTTCCCAGGTCGGGTCGTTTGCAGGAGTGCACATCAGCGACTACAGCGATCACTACACTCAGCTCGCGCTCCAGGGTCCGCGCGCGCAGGAGACACTGGCCAAGCTCACCAAAACGGACCTGGGCGGCATCAAGAATTACTGGTTCACCTGGGGCACGGTTTGCGGCCTGCCCAACACGCTGATCGCGCGCACCGGCTACACCGGCGAAGATGGATTTGAAATTTATCTGCCTTCCGATGAGCCCACCAGTGAACGGGTGTGGCATGAGGTGATGGAAGCGGGCAAGGAGTTCGACATTCTGGCCTGCGGCCTGGGAGCGCGCAATACACTCCGCCTGGAAGCTGCCATGGCTCTTTATGGCCACGAGATTTCGGAAGAGATCAACGTCCTTGAAGCCGGGCTCGAACGCTTCTCAAAATTGGGCAAGAGCGACTTTCTCGGTTCGCAGGCGCTCCTGTCACTGCAGAAGAACGGCGCACCCCAGCGCAAGTTGGTGGGCCTGGAGATGGTGGATCGTGGCATTGCACGCGACGGATACAAGGTCTGCAACCTGCAGGGCAAGCCGATCGGCTACGTCACCAGCGGATCTCCTTCGCCGTATTTGAAAAAGAACATCGCACTGGCCTATGTTCCGGCAGATCACATCACACCAGGGACAGAAGTGGCGGTGGAAATACGCGGCAACCTGGTCAAGGCCAAGGTGGTGCCGACGCCGTTCTACCGTCGAGTGAAAAAGCCGGTCGCAAAGCCGGCGTAGGGTGAACCTAGAAAGCCATGAGGACGCCCACAAGAATCGCTGGGCAATTTACAAACCCGTAAAATAAAAGAGGAGACCAGAAGAATGGCCTATCCAGGAACGTACCGCTATACCCGCGAGCATGAATGGATCGACGCAGGAGCGGGCAAAGTGGGCATTACCGATTACGCACAAAGTACCCTGGGAGACATCGTCTTCGTAGACCTGCCGAAGGTTGGGGCAACGATCGAGAAAGGCAAGGTCTTTGGCAGCGTAGAGTCGGTCAAAGCTGTGTCCGACCTCTATTCGCCCGTGACCGGCACCGTGGTTGAGGTGAACGAGGAACTGGCAACGGCTCCCGAGAAGATCAACACCGACGCCCACGGCGCATGGATGCTCAAAGTGAAAATCACCGATCCCTCGCAGCTGGATGGTTTGCTGAGTGCCGAGGACTACGAAAAGTTCGTCAAAGAAGAGACTCACTGAACCCTTGACGGTGAACAGCACTGCAGGGGAGAAACTCACGGAGCCTGAACACAGAGGACGCTAGATGCGCTATTTGCCGAAATCACCGGGCGAACGGATCGAGATGTTGCAGCAAATCGGCGCTGCCTCGATCGACGACCTGTTTTCCAACATTCCCCAGGAATACCGTCTGGAACGGGATCTCGCAGTTCCCCGGCAGATGGCCGAGTCGGAAATTGTCGATTACTTTCGCAATGCAGCGTCACAAAACGCCAGCGGCTACACCAGTTTCCTGGGCGCCGGCGCCTATCGCCATTACCGCCCGGTGGTGATCGATTCGCTGGTACAGCGAGGCGAGTTCCTCACCTCCTACACGCCCTACCAGGCGGAGATTACCCAGGGAACGCTACAGGCCATCTTTGAGTTCCAGACCATGATCTGCGAACTGACCGGCATGGACATTGCCAACGCCTCCATGTACGACGGCTCGACGGGCGCGGCCGAATCGGTATCCATGGCTGTCCGCGTGACCCATCGCACGGGAGTCTTCGTAGCCAGATCCGTGCACCCCGAGTACCGCGAAGTGATGCGGACCTACGCCCAACACCAGGGACTTGAAGCCGCAACCCTTCCCTTCGGAGAAGACGGACGGCTTGACCTGGCGTCGCTGGAACAAAGCGTCACCGAACAGACGGCCTGCGTGCTGGTGCAATCGCCGAACTTTTTCGGCGTGATTGAAGACATTCCCGCCATCGCTGAGATCGTGCACAAGAAAGGCGCGCTGCTGATTGTCTCCATCGCCGAGGCGATTTCGCTGGGCGTCGTGAGGCCGCCGGTCGAAGCCGATATTGTTTCCATGGAGGCACAATCCTTCGGGGTTGCCCTCAGCTACGGCGGCCCTTACTGCGGGGTGATTGCCGCCAAAGAACAGTACCTGCGGCAAATGCCCGGCCGGCTGGTCGGAGAGACGATTGATACCGAAGGCCGCCGCGGTTTTGTGCTCACGCTTTCCACCCGCGAACAGCACATTCGCCGGGAGAAAGCTACCAGCAACATCTGCACCAACCAGGCGCTGGTGGCGTTGATGGCCACCATCTTCCTGGTGGTGTACGGCAAGGAAGGTATGCGTGAGCTGGCGTTGCACAACCTGGCCAAAGCCGACTACGCGGCCAAACACTTTTCCAGTGTGGGAGGGGCCCGGCTGCTGTTTGCCGGGTCTCCACGCTTCCATGAGTTTGTGCTCGAAACCCAGGAAACACCTGGGCTGTTGAACGACAGGCTGCTCAAGCAGAAGGTGATCGGCGGGTTGCCTCTGAGCCGCTGGTACCCCGAATTGGGCAACGCCAGCTTGTGGTGCACCACCGAGCTGAACACGCGAGAGCAGATCGATCACGCGGCCTCGCTGTTGGCACTTGATTCCGAAGAAGCGTTTACCCGAGTTTGAAAGGCATACCGTACATGGCAACCACCACGCAAGACCTCGCGGCAAACAAATTATTCGAGGGCGTGCGTCGCAAAGTGCAGTCGCATCTGACGCAGAACGAGGCGCTGGTATTCGAGAAGTCGTCGCCTGGCAAAAAGGCTTACAAGATGCCGCCGCTCGACGTGCCCGTGGTGGACCCGCAAGCACTGTTGGGCGAAGCGGCACGCGCAGATCTGGGTCTGATGCCGGAGCTGAGCGAAATCGAAATCATCCGCCATTTCACCCGCCTCTCCACCTGGAACTACGCCATCGATCTGGGCATGTATCCGCTGGGCAGCTGCACCATGAAGTACAACCCGCGGGTCAATGAATTCGTTGCCCGCCTGGAAGGCATCGCCGAAGCCCATCCCTACCAACCGGAATCGCTTTCCCAGGGAGCACTCGAAGTCATCCATCTGCTCAAGTCCTGCCTGCTGGACATTACCGGCATGGACACCATTACTTTGCAGCCGGCTGCGGGGGCGCATGGGGAATTTACCGGGATCCTGTTGGTGCGGGCGTATCACCAGTCCAAGGGAAACCCGCGGCACAAGATCATCATTCCCGATTCAGCCCACGGCACCAACCCTGCCACGGCCGCCATTTGCGGTTACCAGGTGGAGAACCTGCGATCGAATTCGCTGGGCATGGTCGACGTGGCCCAGCTGGAACGGATGGTCACCGATGACACAGCAGCGCTGATGCTGACCAACCCCAGCACCATCGGGGTGTTCGAGAGCGAGATTCACAAGATCGCCGACATCCTCCACGCGAAAGGCGCCTTGCTGTACATGGATGGCGCCAACATGAATGCCCTGGTGGGCAAGACCCGCCCCGGGGACTTCGGTGTGGACGTGATGCATCTGAACCTGCATAAGACCTTCTCCACCCCGCATGGGGGCGGTGGTCCCGGCTCCGGCCCGGTGGCGGCCAAAAAGATATTGGAGCCGTTTTTGCCGACACCGGTAGTGGTCGCGGGCAAGCCCGACGAGAACGGCCGCCGGACGCTGCGCCTGGATTACGATCGCCCGCAAACGGTCGGCCGCGTACGCATGTTCTACGGCAACTTCGGCATGTTTGTCCGCGCGCTCGCCTACATCATGGCCAACGGCCCGGATGGCCTGCGCCAGACGACGGAAGATGCGGTATTAAACGCGAACTACATTCGCAAGAACCTTGAGGACGTTTACGAACTGCCCTATCGGACACCCACGCTGCACGAGGTAGTCTTCAGCGATCGCCGGCAGACGCAGAATGGGGTCAAGACCGGGGACATTGCCAAACGCCTGATCGATTATGGTTTCCATCCTTACACCACTTCGTTCCCGCTGATTGTGCCGGGTGCGCTGATGATTGAACCGACGGAGAGCGAATCGAAGGAAGAGCTGGATTTGTTCATCGACGCCATGCGGCAAATTGCCCGCGAGGCGGAGGAAAATCCGGAGTTGGTGCTCAATGCGCCTCATGCTACGCGGATTTCGCGTTTGGATGAAACCAGGGCGGCGCGCAATCCGGTGCTGCGCTATACGCCGCCGGCGGATAAGCCTCGATAGAGAAGAAGGCAGTCTCCATGAGGACTGAAAAGAAACCGCAGATGGATTTTGGCGGAGCTTCCCTAATCCAACCCTAGCCTCGTTACCCATTGAGATCTCACTACCGGCAGCGATTCGTTTACCCAGTGGTCTCTGGAAAAATGCGGGCTAGCCGAAAGCAGGAATGATGCCGCCACCTCAATCTGCGATTGCGCAACGGAGAGAAGATCTGGAGCGCTTCGAGTTCATGATGGGCCCCGAACGGGGCCGTCTCGCTGTCACGCTCGACATGCTCACCGATGCCCTCATACTTATCGGGCAGCACGGAGTCTACTGCGCGTCTACGCGCAATCCCGCCAAGCCTGCGCTTGACCTCGAAGCGGTGCTGGCCGAGATCGGCGGGGCGAAAGAGCTGATTCAGTCGGTGATGGAACAGCTTCGATTGAAGAGCGAGAACGAGGCACAACGCTAGCGGACGGCGGAGTTGCCATCCTGTGGATCACCACAAGCGTCTCACCCCATAGGATTCAAACACCCGTTCATTCGTGATCACGGGGAGATTTTCCGCCTGGGCCTGGGCAATGAGCATGCGGTCAAACGGATCCTTGTGAGGTCCCGGCAAGAGGCCGCCGCGAATACCATGGTCCGCGGAAATCACCAGCAAATCAAAGCCTTCGCGCTCGACTTGCCCGCAAAAATCCGACACCAGATCCGCCGCAGCCGGCAATTTACCTAAGCGAACCTTGATGGCGATTTCCCAGGCTGAGGCGGCACTCACGAACACAGTGTTCTTGGTTTCGGCAATGATCTTACGAGCCGAACGTGGAAGGGCTGTATCGTCAGAAAGCCACCACAGCAGCGCGTGTGTATCCAGCAATACACGCAATGGACTACTCCCAGCGAGTCAGTTCGTTCTCCGGAAGAGGCTCAAAAAATTCCGGACCTACGCTTAATGTGCCTTTGAGCGAACCCGGAGTACGTTTGCCCTTTACCTCGCCCAGTGCGACCAGCCGGGCAACGGGCTTTGCACCTCGCGCAATAATCACTTCCTCGCCGGCAGCAGCCTTCTGAATCAGCTTGGAAAGGTTTGTTTTGGCCTGATGGATAGTGACTACACTCATGACTACTCCTTAGCTAAGCTAGGTTAGCTCATCTGGGAGAACCGTCGCAACTCGTTTAGGGATGCCCTCGATGAGTGAGCCCTCCTGCGCTGCAGGCTATCCTGATGTATTCTTAGCTTGCGCGCCCGTAGCTCAGCTGGATAGAGCGAACGCCTCCGGAGCGTTAGGTCGGGAGTTCGAATCTCTCCGGGCGCACCAGAATTATCCCAAAGCACAAACTGCCGTGATGAATCGAGTGTGTTCACCCAGAGGGACCGTCCGGTTCTAATTTCGAATTTCGAATTTCGAATTTGCATATTTGAAATTTTTTTGACATTATAGCCGTGTCTATGCTTAGCCAGGACATAGCGGTGCTCCTGAAGATCTGCCTCCTGGAAGGGCCAAAAATTCTGTCGAAGACCTTGGCGGATGAGCTTTTCCTCCCTCCTGGGGAAATTTCTAAATCCCTGAATCGCTGCAAGGAATCCGGGCTCCTTTACTGGTCGGACCTCGAGAAGAGGGTCAACCGTTCCGCTTTCCTTGACTTTCTTGCCTACGGAATGAGACATGTCTTTCCTCCCAGGAAAGGAGCTCTCGTCCGCGGCCTACCAACCGCAGCTGCGGCCGAGCCCCTGAAATCGCATTTTCTGGACGACGGTGAGCCACCGCCGGTCTGGCCCTATCCGGAAGGCTCCGTTCGGGGCTTATCGTTCTCGCCCCTGTACAAAAATGCACCGAAAGCCGCGCTGCTCGATTCCAGGTTCTACGAACTTCTCGCCTTATGCGATGCGATTCGCAGCGGAAGAACCCGGGAACGCGTACTCGCTGTTGAGCTGCTGCGCAAGACGTTGAATGCCTGATCCCAACTTGCGTCTTCTTGAAGAAGCCGCCAAAAAACTCGCTCCTTTTCTCGACGAGATTGTCTTCGTCGGTGGCGTGACCCTCGGATTGCTCATTACCGATAAGGCCGCCGCGCCTATTCGCAGTACGGATGACGTGGATGTGATCGCCGAAATCCTTACCTACGTCGACTACGTTGCCTTCGCAGAGCGGCTTCGCAAGGCAAAGTTCACAGAAGACACGAGCGAGGAGCCACTTACCTGCCGCTGGTTTCATGGGAAGCTGAAGCTGGACGTATTGGCGCTCAGTAAAGAAGTTTTGGGCTATACGAACATCTGGTATGTGAGCGCCTTGCGTCACGCCATCTCATTTGCTCTACCGAGCGGCCTGCCAATCAGGATGATCACAGGCCCCTACTTCCTGGGCACCAAGATGGAAGCGTTCCGCGGACGTGGACAGATGGACTTCCAGGCAAGCCACGATCTGGAAGACTTCGTCGCCGTGATCGACGGAAGAAGCACGATACTCCAAGAGATTGCCGATGCTCCAGCCGATATTCGCGAGTATCTCGCCGAAGCAGCCAGAAGCCTTTTGAGCGAATCTCGTTTTCTCGACGCGGTTCCAGGATTTGTCTTGGACTATGGACGCGTTCCATTGATTCTCGAACGGCTGAATCAGCTGACGCAGCTTGCCCCATAACCTCTTTTCTTTGACTTGAAATCATCACCTGCAAAATAAATGAGCATTTCGATCATATTTGTGGCGAAACTCTTCATTTTGGACTATGGTTCTCTTGTGACAATGCATGAACCGAACGGTTCCTCTGCGGTCACGCACGATCAGATAACAGCGAGGGAGGAGGCCGCAAGCAGCCCGGATCCCACGCGAAGGGATTCACCGTGAACTATATTCAGCGTTTGGCCAGCTGTGCGCTCATCCTCCTCTTCAGTACTTCCACCCTTCTCGCTCAAACGGTTACCGGCTCCATCACGGGTGTCGTCACCGATCAGACCGGCGCAGTCGTACCCAATGCCGAAGTGACCGCCGAAAACGTCGCCACCGGCGTCAAGACGCATGAAGTGACGAACAACACGGGCACGTACACCATTCGCTTCCTGCCCGTCGGCAGCTACCGCATCACGGTCAGCTCCCAGGGATTTTCAACTCAGACGGTGCCCGTCTTTGCGCTTGAAATTAATCAGACCGCCAAAATCGATGCCAGCCTGCAGCCCGGCAACACGACGAACACAGTCGAAGTGAACGAGACCGCCACACCTATCCTGAATACCAACGATGCCTCGTTGGGAATTACGCTCACCACCAATGAGATCGCGAACTTTCCCTTGAATGGCGGCAATTTTTCTTCGATCACCCTGTTTCAACCAGGAGCCGTGTCCACGGATCCCCAGGGGCTTACCGGTAACAACGCGATCGAACGCAGCACCTATAACAATGGAATTGCCTCCATCAACGGCAACCGCAACCAGGCAAACAACTACACCCTCGATGGTGCGGACCAAAACGAACCACAGAACAACCTGATCGCCTATAACCCTGCGCCCGAGGCGTTGGCCGAGATCCGCGTCGTCTCTGCGAATGCGCCCGCCACTTATGGCAACGCGAATGGCGGAGCGGTGGTCTCAGTCCTCAAATCAGGGACCCGCAACTTCCACGGCTCCGCTTATGGCTCGGTCGAGAACTACAACCTCGATGCGAATACCTGGGCCAACAAATTTACCAGCCCAATCATTCCCAGAAATCCCTACACCCAGAGCCGTTTTGGCGGCACGCTGGGCGGACCCATTCTGCGCGACAAGTTATTTTTCTTCGTGGATTACCTGGGCAATCGCCGGCATTCGGGGGGTCTCGTCAGCGCCAGCGTGCTTTCCGGTGACATGCGCAACGGAGACTTCTCCGCACTCCTCTCGCAGGGCGACAACAGCATCCAGCTTTACGATACGCAGAACAACTTCGCTCCCTATGCCGGCAACAAGGGCGTGCCTGTCGTAAGCAAAGTGGCGGCGTTTCTCATTGCGCATCCAGAGCTGTATCCGTTGCCGAATGCGGCGCCCACAGATGGGCTGTTGCAGAACAACTACCAGGGCTCGCAGCGCAAGTTCGTGGTCAACGACCAGGGGGACGTAAAGATCGACTTCGACCCGGGCACCACCAACAAGTTCACTGCCTTCTACGCCCAATCGAACGCCCACGATTCGTCCACTGCGCTCATCCCGGTGACCTTTCCCTCAACCAATATTTATCCGAGCAAGCTGGGCGGCGGCAGCTGGATTCATACGTTCTCGACCGCCATCGTCAATGAAGCCCGCATTGGCTTTACCCGTGTCCGCTGGGATAATGGCATTCCCACCGACCCCTCAAATACGTTTGGCCTCACGGGAAACAGCAAGGTTGGCATCCCCTTCGGCAAGCAGCTCTACCCTGGCTTCTCGGAACAGGACCTGAACTTCAACGCCAGCGCGATTGGGACCAGCGCGAATACACAGATCCTGCGTGACAATACCTTCAATTACTCTGACAACCTGACCTGGCAGCGAGGGCGCCATCTGCTGTCGTTCGGAGTGCAGGCAACGCGCTATCAGCAGAATTATCTGAACGCTTCCAACTTCGGCTTCCTGGGGAGTTTTAACTATAACGGCAGCTTTACGAGCAATCCCAATGTGACGACGGGTGGAGGAGGATACGGCCCGGCGGATTTCATTCTGGATCGTTCCACCGAAAGTAAGTTGGGTTCGACCATCGGTATCGTCGGCAACCGGCAATGGCGGACGGCGGGCTACGTCCAGGATGATTTCAAATTTTCACCCCAGCTCACCCTCAACTTTGGTTTGCGTTACGAATTCGATCAACCCTGGTATGAAGCGCATAACAAGACGGCGAACGTTTTGCTGGATAGCGGCATCGTCGAGTATGCGGGAAGCGTGCCGGATGGAGCCATCGAGGGTGCAGTCGTATGTCCCACGCGGGCCTGCTACAAAGCTACCTGGGATCAGTTCATGCCGCGTCTGGGTTTCGCTTACCAGGCCGGTGCGCGGTTTGTGATCCGTGGCGGTTACGGAGCGACCAGCTTTTTCGAGGGCGACGCCTTTAATCAACGCCTGACCTCAAGCCCACCGTTCGCGTTAGGCAGCGACCTGAAGGCGCTGACCCCCGCTGGGACCAGTGCCGGAACGCCCTTCAGTGTGGAAGATGGTTTTACGCCGCAGTTCGACGCCACCAGTTCCTATTCCGTCTGGCCGCAGAATCAGCAGCCGGCATACGTTCACGAGTACAGTCTCACTACCGAATACGCCCTTTCCAACACTCTTTCCTTGAGTGTGGGTTACCTGGGTGAAACGGGTCAACATCTCGCCGATTACCGCAACGCCAACCAGTTGACACTGGCACAGGCAACCACCATCGCCAACCTGCCCGATGGGGCGCCGATTCCGGCTTCTGCGGTTGCGCCTTACAGCAAGCTCGTGGGCCAGAATGGCGGATTGCTGGTCACCGAATCGAGTGCCGGCATGAACTATAACGGCGGGCAGGCGACACTGCGCCAGCGCGCCAACCACGGCCTCGAATACACGGTGAATTACACCTATGCCAAGTCGTTCACGAATTCTTCCGGCAACTATGGCCAGCCCAATATCCAGGGCTCAAACGGAGCGTTCCAGGATGGATACAACGGCCGTGCCGACTACGGGCCAACAGGACAAGATGTTCGGCATAATTTGAGCTTCTTCGGTGTGTACGCAGTTCCCTTTGGCCGCGGGCAGACCTACGGCGCCAAGATGAATCCGTTCCTTGACCTTCTGGTGGGAGGGTGGAAGGCTTCGGCGTCAGCGATCCTTTACTCCGGGTTCCCGATCACCATCAACGGCCCAGGGACGAGCAACACCAACAGCTATGGCCAGTCGCGCGCCAACTTCTATCGCCCGTTCAAAATCCGTAACCGCAGCGTGGCCAACTGGTGGGGCACGGATGCCTCAACCATTCCCTGCTCAGGTGGCGGCGACAATGGCAGCTGTGCTTACGGCGCGGCGGCTCCGCTCTCGTTTGGCACGGCGTCGATTGGGAGTGAGCGTACACCCGGTTACCGGCAGGTGGATTTCGCAGCATTCAAAGAGTTCCACATTACCGAGGCCCAGGCGATTGGATTTAGTGCAGACTTTTTCAACGTCTTCAATATTGCGAGCTATGCCAATCCTGACAACAACGTAAGCGACGGCAATTTTGGACAGATCACGAATGTCCGTTCGCCGCCACGGCAAATCCAGTTCAGCGCGCAATATCGTTTCTGAATATTGATAAGGGTTCGTTCGTATAGCGAAGGTTCAAGACCAGGAATAGCAAGTCCATTCATGTCTTCAAAGACCGACCAACGGGCTCAGGAAATATTGCGGCTGCTTTTACGGCAGGGTAAGACCTCGATCGAAGAACTTACCGGAATTCTCGGCAAGTCGCCCGCCAGCGTGCGGCGAGATCTGATCCGGCTGCAGGAACGTGGCCTTGTCCATCGTACCCACGGCGGTGCGCATGCTTGCGGAGCAGGTTGTCTATGAGCCATTCCGCTTCGACGCCTCCTTCCAGGTGCGGGAAGATCGTTTTGCCGCGGAAAAACAGCGCATCGCCCGGGTGGCGGCCGACATGATCCTTGAAGGCGAGACCATTGGGCTGACGGCCGGGACCACGACCACCCAGGTCGCCCGAGGTCTCCGCCAGCGTAGCGGTCTCCGCATTGTCACCAACGCAGTGAACATCGGCATGGAACTGAGTAACTGCACCGGGCTGGGAACCAACCTGACCGGTGGCAGTATGCGCTGGGCCGGCGCATTCTCTCTGGTCGGACCAGGAGCGATCGAATCCCTGAATGCCTTCATCATGGATCGGGTATTTATCGGGGTGTGTGGTGTCGACCCAAAGCGGGGAGCAACTATTATTGAGCCGGATGAGGCCGCCGTCTTTCGCGCCATGACAAGACAGGCCAAACAAGTAATCGTCGTTGCCGATTCGAGCAAAGTCGGCATGATGAGTCCCGCCGTGATCTGTCCGCCCGGAGGTGGTCAATGTTCTGATCACCGATGACGGCATCTCGAAGCGAGCCCTGGAAGCATTTACCCGGATCGGCACTCGCGTCCTCATCGCTTGAGATCGTCGGCAACCGGCGATGGCGGACGGCGGGTTAGTCCCAGGATGATTTATTTCGACGACTCGGGGATATTGTTCTCGTATCTGCTCCAATGGGTCAGCAACTCATGCAGCACGGGCGATCCGACACGCTGATTGCTGTCGAAGGCGGCTACCTGGCCGGGCTCTTCGTCTCCAATCGACGCAGTCACCGGAACCCCCGGCGGCGGCTGAGAGAAGTTGCTCGCCGTGCGCAACACCATGATGCGATTCAGATCGACGAATCCCTGCTTGGCAAGCACCCGCATCTCGGCCTGGTAGGTTTGGCTCTCCATATTAGTCATGACAAAGAGGCCGTTGCCGCGCGTCCAGAGCCTGGTCCATTCCTCGGCCCAGCGGGTGCGAGGCTCGCCATGCCAGTAGCGTACAGATCCCAGCGTCTCCCCCATCAAAACAATGGGCGGTTTCTGTGCTTGCGGAAATCCTACCCAGGGCGCGCGAATCGCATGCAGCTTGGCATTATCGGAAAGAGGCGTGTTGCGGGTGAGTTCGAAGGCCCATCGTGCAAGCTTCTGGTTGAGTGGGTAAGCCATCGACAGTTCGGACACGTCCGTGACTGAACCAAAGTGGTTGGGGTTGTCCGGAAGCTGATTTGGCCTCGACGCGCCGATCGCCCACAATCCGTAGGGCCATCCGGCAGGGATCGTACGATCGTCGATCTCCCGCAACTCGTCGCCGTTAATCACCCATCTCGCCCACGCCGCACTGCCCACCGAAGCAGCACGCGGGTCGACTCCGGAGATGCCCGTGAACAACCAATAGGTCTTGCGTAAATCGAAGCGTGGGTCGAGCACGAAGGCGGCGAGATCGGTCACGCCGTGACGCAGGCAGAGGCCGTAGAGCCCGTCCTTATTGCGGCGCACGACGTCTGGCGCGCCACGGACCGCGACCTTCTCATCAAGATGCTCCCGTTCCACCCAGAACTGGTATTCACCCGGAGCATCTCCGGCATCCGCTCCCGTCTCAAAGTTTGCCACCACAACCACGCGCACTGGAATGCGATGGATGTCCTGGGCGAAGAGAAAACCGGATAAGGACAAGGCCGCAAGTACAAAGACGTGGGGCGCAGCGGTTTTGAGACGCATCCGTGCTCCTGACGGAAAAGAATTTTCGGACCAAGCCCCGGTGCCGGCGTTCGTGCCCAAGAAAAGCAGCCCACACCCCTCGGGGTTAGCGGTGAGAAAGATCGCGAATCCAGATGTCCTTGAATTCCATGTTGCCCTGCCCGCCGGCGTGCAGTTGCAGGGCAATTTTGCCATCGAACGAAGTGGGCTTAGGGTCGGTGAAGTCCACCATGGGCACGCCGTTGAGACGGGAGCGGTATCGATTTCCGATGACCTCGACGAGATAGTCGTTCCATTCGCCCATGCGGACGACGCCCTCATTTTCCGGCGACGGCCAGACCACCCATCCGCGCCCATCTTCCGCGTACACGCCCGCGGTGTGATGCATCATTTTGCAGTCGATCTCGAACTGCATACCCTGGGTTACATCGGCGGTTCCTGGCTTGAATGCGCTGTGGAAGAAGACTCCGCTGTTGCCATCCCCCACGCACTTGAAGCGGAGGGAAAGCTGGAAGTCTTTGTAGTCTTTTTCTGTTTGCAGATAGCCGTAGTCTTTGGTGAGGCCTTTGCCGTGGATGAGCCCATCCTCGACCACCCAGCTCTCGTTGCCGATCTTCGTCCATCCGTTCAGGTTGTTGCCGGTGAACAAAGCGATCCAGTCGTCTCCCGGCAGCTTTGCCTCTTCCTGGCCTGTGGCGACCGAAGGAACAACTATCATGATGGCCATGGTTACGATGAGAAACGGATAGAGCCAGGAGAAATCGCGGGGGCGGGGAGAA
This sequence comes from uncultured Acidobacteriaceae bacterium, assembly GCA_963850235.1. GTDB lineage: Bacteria > Acidobacteriota > Terriglobia > Terriglobales > Acidobacteriaceae > PALSA-350. The sequence goes on from CAWKKM010000005.1 coordinate 107,260, forward strand.
TCACTCAAAGGCATGCGGGTTTTTCTCGGCAATGGAGGATGGCAGCAGCCAAATTCTATCAGCCACAACAAGCAGCAGGAGGTTGTCTCCATGAAGCGTTCACTCGCTTAAACCAGTTGCTGCTCGCGTGCCGGCCGTTGCAGCTTCATGGCCTCGCCGGTAACGTCTGTGTATTTGAGGCCGGCTCCGGTGTTGAACAGCACGACGCGATCGGTAGGCTTCAAATAGCCGTTTCCCAGTAAAAGGTCGTAGGCAGCCGTGGCTGCTGCGCCTTCAGGGGAAAGAAGAATCCCTTCATTGCGCGCCCAATCCAAAATTGAGGTGAGAATCTGATCATCGGTCTGAGTCACGACGACGCCACCGGAATCACGCAGAATCTTGAGCATGATTGCATCGCCATAGGGCTTGGGAACGCGCAAGCCTGCGGCAAACGTCGCCGCATTTTCCCACATCCTGCTTACCGCGGCACCCTCGTCGAAAGCCCGGGCGACAGGCGCACATCCTGAGGCTTGCACCGCGATCATGCGCGGGCGCTTGCCCGGCTTGACCCAGCCCAACTGCTCCAACTCTTCAAATGCCTTCCACATGCCGATCAGGCCGACGCCTCCGCCGGTGGGGTAAAACACTGCGTCCGGATATTCCCAGCCCAGCTGCTCCACCAACTCGTAGCCCATGGTCTTCTTGCCTTCGACGCGGAAAGGCTCTTTCAAACTGGAGATGTCGAACCAGCCTTCCTGCTGCTTGCGCTCGTTGACCATGCGCGCGCAATCGGAGATGAGCCCATCCACCAACGTGACGTGAGCGCCGTAAGCCACCGCTTCTACGTAGTTGGCAAAAGGCACGTCGCGCGGCATAAAGATATGCGCTTCCATGCCGGCCGCTGCAGCGTACGCCGCCAGGGCTCCGGCCGCGTTGCCGGCGGAAGGAACAGCCAGCTTGCTTAAACCATAATGCTTCGCCATGGTGACGGCCAGGGCCAGGCCCCGGGCCTTGAACGTTCCCGTCGGATTGGCTCCTTCTTCCTTCAGAAAAGCATTCGGATAGCGCTTGCTGCGCAGCATGGGGGTCCAGCCCTCGCCCAGCGTGACCGGCTGCGCGTCCGGAAGGACAGACCGATAACGCCACATGCCCGCCCATGGAGCCCGGGCGGCATCGCGGCCGATCACTTCCGCCGGGGATGTACCATGTAAATGACTCAGGTCATAGCGAACGTAGAGTGAACCGGCAGGCGGCTGGGGACACTGCGTGCAGACCGTTTGGGGTGAGTCCGCACTCAGGTGCGCATGACATCGAGAGCATTCGAGGAAAGCGATCGGCGGCACTAAGAACTCCAACATTTGCTGTTGATATCTCATATACCATACAAGTTTGCCGCGCCTTTATGCAAAAATGGGCTGCATGGGGTCAAGCATCCGCAAGCTGACTGCGCCGCAAAACCTGACCGCGCTGGCATACGACAGCATCAAGCGTCACATATTGGAAGGAAAGCTCGATGAGGACACTCGCCTCACGGAAGAATTTCTATCCAACCGGCTAGGCATCAGCAAATCACCTGTTCGGGAGGCCTTGAATAGCCTCCAGACCGAAGGATTGATCCATATCGAGCCTCGGCGAGGAGCGCGTCTTCGGCAATTCTCCGTCAAGGAAGTGAGAAACCTTTACGATCTGCGGGAGACGCTGGAGGTATTTGCGGTATCCCGCGCGCATGTGACGCCGCTGCTCCTTGCCGAACTGGCTAAAAGTGTCGAGCGCACCCGCAAGTTTGTGAAGGCGAACGATAAGACGAAACACATTGAGGAAGACACGAGGTTTCATGCAGCCATCGCGAGCGCGACGGGAAACGATGAGCTGTGCCGCGTGCTCAAGAATATCCAGGATCAGATCTGGCTGTGCCGATGTAAGACCTACAACCTGTCTTCTTCCAGTGCCTCCGATGCCCACCTGACTATCCTGAAAGCCCTCGAAGCCAACGACCGCAAAGGCGCCCAAACGGCGATGCGCAACCATATCGATCATGTGCGCACCCGATTGGTTGATTTCCTTGAAAAAAGTTCTCACCCTGAGCCGGCCGTCCATCACGGGTAGTGCCCGGCTTGCGAGAGGCTTCAGAGTCTGCGGAAATTCACTTTGGGTCAGCCACGACTTCTTCACCTCTCACCAGATGTGCCCCGAAAGGTTCAGCAAAACCGTCATCCTGGGAGCCCGTGACTTTTTCGATCTTCCATGTTTTGCCACCCAACCGGATGTTTTCAACTCCTCCACAAAACCGTCATCCTGAGCGAAGCGCCTCGCAGGTCTGTCGCATAAACGAAGGGCTTACAGCGCGAAGTCGAAGGACCCCGGCGATGCTTGTTCACAGAAGCTATCCGGAGTTTCCGGCAAGCATAAAAGTCACAACCTCTGAGCGGATGCAGTCTGGCTTTTCGACTACCCAGCCGAGAACTCGATTCCCATGTAGTGCCCCCGGCAAAGCCGGTCCAAACATGGGGCACCCGTCCTGACGGGAGAGAGATGCAGAATCCTCGGCTCCAGCTCGAGAGAGGCATCGCCCGGTCGCTTGACCATTCAGACGGCCGCACAATATTTCTTGACTCGACTTCTGATATGTGATATCTTGTCATTCAAATGACCGCTGATTCGCCTAACTCGCGTCGCGAAGGCCCCGCCGGTCAGATACTTGCCTCGTGTCGATGTAGCTTCCGGACCTCCTAGCCACTCGCGTTGTCCTGCGAGCCGATTCATACTCATGGACTCCGTCGTCCATAGCTAAGCTATGTTGCGCCGCGCGGATGCGCGCGCGTGCCGTTCTCCCTCGGGAAATAAGTAGGTTATGAGTACACATACTTTCCCCCCCGCTATACGCACCTGGTGCCTATGGAATACATCTTCTCGGCCCGATAATCATCTTTTATCACCATGTCATCGGAAAGCTCCGAATAGCATCTGCCAATGGTCATCGCCGGGGTACCAGTTTGTCGATGACTTCTCCATGACCTTTGGCAAGCACACTCTCAAGGCCGGCATCGATTTTCTGCGGGATGATCTCAATGTCTTTCAGTTCGGCAATCAGACCGCCGGAACCATCACTACCTCCCTCGCCGACTTCTACAACGGCCAGGGAGCGGCTACGTCATTCAACAAGTCATTCCCCCTGGCACTGCACCGTGGATTCGCCGCCTATGATCTTGGCTTCTACGGAGAAGATGATTGGGCAGTGAGACCCGGCCTGAAGCTCACGCTTGCCTTACGCCTGGATCGGCAGTCGAACACCAACTGCCCAGCCAATTGCTTCGCCCGCCTGGCCGCCCCGTTCGAATCGACTGATCACAACCCTTCAATTCCTTACAACGCCGCCATTCAGACCGGCGTGTCGCACGCATTCTATAGTGCCACGCCTATTGCCATCGAGCCTCGTTTCGGCTTTGCGTGGTCACCCTTCGGTAGCACAACTACCGTGCTGCGCGGCGGTATCGGGAACTTTCGCGATTTTATTCCGCAACAGTCTCTGCAGGGATTTGCGCTCAACTCGCCGAATATCAATTCCTTTAACGTAACCGGCAATCTTTCGCCCGACGTTGCCAACAACATCTTCTCCAACGCCAGTACATCGAACGCTACCTTCCTCAAGGGATTTTCGCAGGGAGCAACGCTGGCCGATCTGGTGGCAACGGATCCGGGTTTCTCTCCTCCGTCGCTCTATGGCGCGCAGAAGCAGACCAGGAACCCCACCTCATCTCCACGGTCTCGCCACCTACCAGCGTGCTGGGCTCGGGGCTCGGAGGCGATTCTTCGCCGCGACAGATTCAGCTGATTGCCAAATTCATTTTTTAGCGGGTAAGGAAATGAGCACGCCTACTTGGACGACAGCAGCCGCGAAGTGTCGACAAACTGCCGGCCGTTCTTGACTACAATTCGCGGCACGCCGTGATAGTAGTTAATCTCGCCGGTAACGCACACACGCGACCCGGTACGAGGAAGCTCTCCTACGTTCGGTCGATCCTCATCCCACACCAGGATGCTGAAGATCTGATAGGGAAAGGCAGAATCCAGATCAATGAAGGTGGGCTTGCCTCGAGTGGTGCTGGCGGTGTGTTCGTTTTGCGCGACACCGCAGACGGTAGCCGTTTCGCCGTCATGCTCTCTCGCTTGAGCGGCGGTGATCGTTTGGCACTGTCCGATGGAAGCAAACAGCAATAATGCGGCTGCGAACGGTGTTGATCTCACGGCGCCTCCTTGGTCAATTCACCAGGGCATTTCTCTGCGGCAGTTGAACACCACAAGCTTAACAAGGTCTGGAGGGTTTTGCTTTCGTTAATCGGGCCTAAAATCGCTCTGAGCACCCAGAGGCAAAGCATACAGCTTTCAATCACCCTTTCGCATCAGCCTGCGGGTCAATTACAACTTTCGTGTAATCTCCTGATATAAACTGCACCGTGGAGAAAGCATCATGAAGTCACGCATGCAGTGTGTTGCTGTCGTTGTGGCATTGCTGGGCTGCCTGGCCTTGGTTGCGCTGGCTCAGCCAAAGGCTAAGGTCAGGGTTGGCTACTGTGGTCCGCTGAAGGACATCGATGCAGTAAAGACCGCCGGGTTCGACTACATGGAGGTGCGCACTTCAGAAATAGCCGCGCTCTCTGATGCCGATTTCGAAAGTGCGGCCGCCAAATTCAAGCAGGTGGGACTTCCGGTATTGGCCGCAAATTTATTTATCCCCTCCAACATTAAGGTCACCGGGCCCAACATAGATAAGGACCGCCAGATGGAATACGTCCGCTTGGCGCTCGATCGGGTGTCTCGTCTGGGCGTGCGCCTGGTTGTTTTTGGCAGCGGTGGGGCGCGCCAGGTTCCCGAGGGATTCTCCAGGCAAGAGGCTTTTGGCCAACTGGTCGATTTTGGAAAACGGATCGCGCCGGAAGCGCGGTCTCGAAACATCACCATCGCGATCGAGCCGCTGCGCCAGCAGGAGAGCAACATCATCAACAACACCACCGAGGCACTCGCATGGGTGAATGCGGTGAACGATCCGAACATCGAGTTGATGATTGACTTCTTCCACTTCTCGGTCGAAAAAGAAGACCCCTCCGCGATTTTGAAGGTTCAAGACCACTTGCGGCATCTGCATATGGCGAACCCGAACGGCCGCGTCATGCCGCTGAAGTGGGATGAGTACAACTACGGCCCGTTCTTCGCGACTCTGCGTCAGGTCCACTACGACAGGTTGATCAGCCTGGAAGTCTCCAACTCCAATCTGCCGGTCGAAGGGCCGCAGGCGATTGCGCTCGTGCGGCGAGCGTTTGGAGAGTAGCGAAGATCGCACTCTCAACTTGTTCGGAAAGCAAGAGTCCCAAATGGCCAACCAGCCCAACACTCTCAAGCCCATCTTGTGCGCCCACCTTCTGCGCAAGGTGGATGAAAATTTGATAGCGCTGTTAAGTGCGCTCGCCCCGAGCGAATGGGAACTGCAGACGGTTGCGCCACTTTGGAAGGTTCGCGATGTGGCGGCGCACTTGCTGGACACTGCTCTGCGCAAGCTTTCTCTGGTGCGAGACTGCTGCTACGTGGAAACGACCGGCGCCCGCTCACCGCAAGATGTAATCACATTGGTCAATCGTTTGAATCGCGAGGGTGTCGCGGTCTACGGGCGCCTGAGTCCACCGGTCCTGATCGAAATGATGAGATTGGCAACAACGCAGTCTGCCGAATTTCATGAATCGCTCGACCCATTCGCCACTGCGACCTTCAACGTTAGTTGGGCCGGAGAAGAGACCTCTCTGAATTGGTTCGATACTGCCCGCGAACTAACAGAACGCTGGCACCACCAGCAGCAGATTCGCCTAGCCACCCATCGACCCGGCATCATGACCCCCGACTTATACCATCCGGTGCTCGATTGTTTCCTGCGGGGCCTTCCCCATGCTTTCCTCAAAGTTAAGGCATCGCCGGGAACCGTCCTCCTGGTAGAGGTCTCCGGCGAATGCGGCGGACAGTGGTTTCTGGAGAGAGGCACACAGATCTGGAATCTCGTGCCAACGTCTGCCGGTGGCTTCGCCGCCAAAGTGACCGTGCCGCAGGAACTTGCGTGGCGTCTCTTCACCAAAGGTATCGATCGTAGCTCCGCCCGTGCGCAACTCGAGATTGACGGAGATCGCGATCTGGGGGAGAAAATTCTCGACTTAACGGCCATTGTCGGCTAAAGCGTCTTCCCTGAAAGTCCCGGGGTAGCAATCGACGCCAACATTGTTACCAGAGGGCTGCATTCCCTGTGCAAGGGTAACGTCGATAAGCTTCAAGTCGCATTGACTGTGGTGATTTGTGGCCAGGATAATCGGCGCAGAACCGCAGAATTCACGCCGGTTCGGGGAGGTCCCCTTTGCCGTCAAACGCCTTCACTTCTGCCCGTGATTTCGTTGTCGCCGAGTTACCCAGGGAAGACAAAGAGATGCTTTTGCGTGAGCTCGCGCTGGAATGTGGGTACCGGCTTGAACCCGCCGCACGCGCCCCAGAAGATTTTCAACGGAAGTTATTTGTAGACAACAACGAGTAGGCGGCGGGATCGGCCCGTTGCACCTTCCGAGGTGCACCCGCTCCTGGAGCCCTGCCACGCGCCTACAATCCCCGGTATTGTGGATATTTTCTCGAAACAGGAGAACAAAAGGCGAATATAATCGGGTCATGCCAGGACAACTGAAGCTGACCCCAATCCAGGTTCTTGAGCGGCTGCAGCTCCGCCTGGAACAGCGCATGGAATCCTTACAGCGTGTCAAGCTGGATGGGTATCACGTGGTCATCAGCGAATTGGAAACCGAACTCGACCTGCTACGGCGCGCACAGCGCTACCTGGAGGACTGAGTTTCACGTGGACAGATCAGGGTGATTGCGAATTTCCACTAGAAGGTTGGAGGCACGGTCGAGGTATTCCTGCTGCTGGCCTAAAACGTCTTGGCTGTGCTTGGCCAGGTAGACCAGATTCGCAACCATTTCAATGCTTACGTACAGCGGCCTGGATTGGGCGGCTCCGCTTTCCGGCGCATCAGGGGAATTCATTTTTGCACGACCCTCGGGACCATAACGTCATTGGAATTTCATTTGAAGCTGTGGATGGCAACAAAATTGTCCATCCTTGCAGAACGATCGACACGAACCCCACGCCATTTTGGCAGGTGACAAAACAATTGTCGACAACCTCACTTCTCGTGAGATTATCAGCCTCGAGGGGCTTCATGCTGAGCAATCCAGCACGCATTCTGTGTATCGGCAAAGACTCTGGCCTACTGCGGAGCCGGTGCGCCATTCTGGCGCATGCCGGTTACGATGCGCAGGCTGTGATGTTTGCCGAGGCGAAAAGTCTGTTGCAAACCGCGGAGTTCGACCTCATCATTCTCTCCGCCATCCTCACGAGCGAGGAGAGAGAGGACATCTCCGCGTTCGTCGGCGGCACGATTCCTATCCTGGCGTTGAAGAAATTAACCTTCGCGTCTGAACTGCTGGCTGAGATAGAACAGCGGTTGCATCGGACAACGCGGGACTCCGTAGCCTAAGCCCCGATCGAACTTATCACGAGTCCGGCAAAGCGTAGGCCAACAGTTCACCCGGATATCCCTCCCCGCTGATGGCCACCACAATATATTGCTTGCCCCTCAACATGTAGGTCATGGGTGAGCCCGTTTGCCCCATCGGCATATAGACCGCGCCCGCATCCTTCCCAGTAGCCTTGTCATAGGCGCGAAGAAGTGCTCCACTTTTGCCTTCGGCATTGGTGAAGGTTCCGGATTCTCCAGCGATGACGAGGGTTTTGGTGGTCAGAACACCGATGATTCCCGGCCGGCCGGTGCGCGGGATGTCGAGCCCCTTGAGGAAAGCGTTGGTGCGTACCTCATCCGGAGTTTCACCGTGTGCTACTCGCCAAAGAATCTCTCCCTTATCCAGATTGATCGCAGTGATCTGGCCATAGGGTGGCTTTTGCAGCGGTAATCCGTGGAGAGTCAGTCCCCAATACCGGGTGCCATCCATGCCGTCAACCTTGGGGAAGCCGACGACATACCTCATGTCGGACTCGCCGGGCTCCGGAGGTACCAGGCCGTTGCTGCCAAGGTTGCTTTGAGAAAAAACGTAAAAGTTGTGTGTCTCCGGATCATACGATCCACCGCCCCAGCTTGCTCCGCCATTGGGGTAGCCCAGGATCAGCGTGCCCAACGGACCTTCGGGCTTGCTGACCACCGGCGGGGTGAAGACCGGTCCCCACTTATACTTCGACGCTATCTTGAGCGCCTCTGCGCGCAACGCGGGTGTGAAGTCGATGAGATCGTCCGCGGAGAAACCGTTGCGTCCGAAGAAAGGGGGTTTGGCAGGAATAGGTTGCGTGGCAGAATACCATTCACCTGGCGTGTTCCCCTGGGGCACCGGCCGCTCCACGATCGGCCAGATCGGTTTCCCCGTCTCACGGTTCAGCACGTACAAGATCGATTGCTTGGTCGGCTGGGCCAATGCTTTTACCGATTGGCCATCGATGGTGATGTCCACCAGCACGGGCGCACACGGGATGTCGAAGTCCCATATGCCGTGGTGTACCAGTTGGTAGTGCCATCTCCGCTCCCCGGTTTTTAGATCGACAGCCACGATGGTTTCGCCGAAGAGACCGCTGCCGGGGCGATAGCCACCATAGGAATCTCCGGTGGGTAACTCGACCGGAAGATACGCCAGGCCCAGGTTTTCATCGACGCTGATCTGGGTCCACACTCCGGTGTTGCCCGTGTAGTCGGCGGAGTTCCCTTCCCAGGTGTCACGTCCAAACTCTGTGCGCGTTGGGATGGTGTGGAAGATCCAGAGCCGCTTGCCGGTCTTCACGTCGAAACCGCGCACATACCCTTTCACATTTATCTTGCTTCGGGGCACTTGGCCGGAACGATGCGCGGCGCCGATGATGATGGTGTCGCCGGCAACTACGGGCGCAGACTGCAAACCGATGTCGGAGTGGACCAGGTCCATTTCCTGATCGTCATTCAGTTTTAGATCGACCACGCCCGCGTTGCCGAACGTCGATATCAAAGCGCCGGTCTTGGCGTCCAACGCGATCAAGCGGTAACCGGGAGTCACGTACAAGATGCGCGATTCGCTGCCGTCGGTCCAATAGGCTAAGCCGCGGCCGGAAAGCACACGAGGCGCTTCCTCACCTCGGACGCCTTCGTGTTCGCTGTGGCTCCAAAGGATCTCGCCCGTCGCAGCGTCCAATGCAACCGCAGTACGGCGCGTTCCCGCGGTCGTATAGAGAACACCGCCGGCCATCAGGGGTGTGGATTCGAAACGATACTCCGGAGTAGGACCGAAATTATCAGTCTTGAATCTCCAGGCCAGGTGGAGCTTATTGAAGTTGCCGGCATTGATCTGATCGAGCGGCGAATAGCGCTTGTTGCCCAGGTCACCGCCGTAGGTGGTCCATTCGGTATCGGCAGGCGTCTCATGTGCCTTTGCCGGTGCTGGAGGAGCGCCGGCAGCGTTTCGAGGACCGAAGTTATCGGTCAGATACTGGACGATCCGGTCGAAGTCCGCCTCGCTACCCGTGGCTCCCCGGCCGCGCATGGTCTCAACTGTGCCCTCCCAACCAGCGTGGGTTCTCCTGGTCTGGGTGGCAACATTCAGCGCATGGCAGCTACTGCAGATGCGTTCAAACGGTTCCTTGCCCTCTCCCGCAGGCAATTGCTGTCCGATGCTGAAGGATGGGCTAAGGAGAAAGGTAAGGATGATCCCCCGCAGTAATCGGCAGAACAAATTCGAGGGGAGACGTCTGCCGAACGGTTCTAACTTAAGCAAGCAATGGCCCGCCCTTCCTGTTGCGACTCAACCCGGGGTAATTACGACAGACCCCGTTCCGCGTGTCAACGTTGATTTACGATCGGCTCGTTGCCAACCGGCTTGGGGGGATCTTGCGCGCAAACCCTAAGACCTGGCAGCCGGAGTTCATGATTCCGATCCGCACGGCGTCCGACCTTCAACGCTGGCACGACATCACTTTCGATAGCCAGGGGTTCATCTGAATCTCTTGGGTAAGTACTCTCCTGGGGTATTTAAATCTGCAACAGTTACCGAAGTTCGAAACCTGCACTTCAGGGGTAGTCGAAGCTGCATCGTATTCCATATAACTGAGTGCAGGAGGGAAGAACAATGTCTACTGAAAGATGCAAGCAGTGCGGAGAAATGATGACCGAGCAGCCGGCCGCCTACGAAACGGTAGACCTCCCAGGCGTTCCGAAGCATTCCGACCGCTTTTACGAGCAATGGTTTGTCTGCCGAAATGGCCATCGGAAAGGATATATTTCCGGGCATGGCCGTGCGCCGGGAGTGGCTAAGGTGATAAGCGAGACCAGCGTAATCACGGTTCGCGCCTAGTGCCTTTGCTGTAGAACCGCGGAATAAATGCCCCTGAACCTTTGGGTTCAGGGGCATTTCTGTTTACAGATGGAGTAACCCTGCGATTGGCCGTAGTGGTTGGGTTTAGGCTGGGTCATGTGCGCCGGAATAAGAGGTTGGCGGGATGAATCGTGGACATAAGATAGCGGCGGCGGTGGCGCTGGCGGTGGTGGTTTTGTGTTTGGTGGGGAGCTTCGCGACTCGAGGAGTCATGGAGCATCTGTCTTTCCTGCATGGGCAAAGGACAGGCTGGAGCGCTGCGCCCAAGTCCTTTGGAATCGTGGACCAGCGCCCATGGCAGACGGCGAAAACGCTGGCGGCCTTGGCGGTATCGGCGGAGGAACTGGAGCTTGCGCGGGAGGCGGAACGGCTGGCCGACCATGAGGTGGACCAGGCCTTTGCCCAATCTCTGCGGCAGGCGAGCGCGGAGACCAGGCAACTAACCGGGGAGGCACTCGCCTTACAGCAGCGAGTCACCTCATTGCAACAAATTGTCAAGGAGGACCAGGAACGAGTAGCGGCGCTGACACCGAAGGGCGGTCCCGGCGTGGGCGCCGCCAGTTCCCCCGACACACCTTTGCCGGCTGGAAGTGACCTGGAAGTTGCTAAGGCGCAGCTGGGTCTCGACCAGGACGAGTTGGCGGATTCGATGGAAGATTTAGCCCGCGCGAGTGGAGATCATCGAGCAAAAATCCAGCAGGAGTTAACGGCGCGCGAAGCGGCGATGAAGAAGTACGACGAGCAAGTGGCAACCGGCGAGGGACAGTCTGCGGTGACCTCGGCCGGCCAATACAAGACGCTGGCGGGCCAGCTGCCAGCGTGGTGGGCACAGCGAAACAGGATACAACTGATCCAGCAGGCAGAGCAGTTAGCGAGAGCCGACGTCGCGGCACTCACCGCGGACCATGCCAGGCTGGAGCCGGAGGCCCAGGCAGCGGAAGCAAAGGCGGCCGCACTGAAAGCGGCCGGAGAATCAAATTCGAGCCGAGTGAAAGAGCTGGAAGCGCTGGCGGCGCAACGCAATATTTTGAGCATTCTCGACGACCGGCTCGGGGCACAGCAGCAACTGGTAACGCTTTACGTTCGTTGGGGCAACCAGGTCCGCCTGCAACACAAGATCATGCTCCACTTGATGCTGCAGTCGCTCACTATGATTGCGACGATTGTTCTGTTGACCATCCTGGCCGGCTGGGCTTTGCAAGTGGCCTTCGACCGGATCCCGGGGGACCGGCGGCAGCGTCAGGCGCTGCGGATCATCCTGAACCTGGGTACCCAGGTGATCGGGTTGGTTCTGGTGCTGCTGGTAATTTTCGGCGCTCCGCAACAGACACCGACCATCCTGGGGCTGGCGACGGCTGGATTAACCGTGGTGTTCCAGGATTTCATCCTGGCGTTCTGTGGTTGGTTTGTGCTGATGGGGCGAAATGGCGTCCGCGTCGGCGACTGGGTCGAGATCGATGGGGTGGGCGGCGAGGTGGTGGACCTCGGCGTTTTCCGCACCTGGCTGCTGGAAACCGGAAACTGGACCGCGAATGGGCATCCGACCGGCCGCCGGGTCTCGTTCCTGAACGGGTATGCCATTCATGGGAAGTACTTCAACTTCTCCACCGCAGGACAGTGGATGTGGGATGAGATCAAGGTCAGCATCCCGCCCGGAGCCGAGACCTATCCGATGATCGATAGGATCCGCGAGGCTGCGGTAAAAGCGACCGAAGCGGACGCGCAGATGGCGGAAGAGGAATGGAAACGCGTGACGAAAGAACAAGGTTCGCCGCAGTTCAGTGCAAAGCCTTCGGTCGATATGAGGCCGGCGGCCGGGGGCGGCGTCGATATCGTGGTGCGCTATGTAACCCGGGCAGGCGTGCGGCTGGAGACACGCAATCGGCTGTTTGGGACGGTGGTGGAGTTGATGTTGGGATCGCGGGAGGTCGCCGCCAAGTAGCCCGATCTACGACTTGCCCGCGAAGGCTCCGTATTCCCAGTCGTAAGGCACACCGGTGTCTCCGAGGATGAACCGGACCAGGTCGGCGAAGCCTGCTTCCGAACGAACATCGTTGGACAGAATGACTACGCATCGCTGGCTGGCCTCGATGCAGACCATGGTGTTGGCCGTCTGGCCATCATGGCCGCCCTTGTAGAAGCCGTGGCCCTGCGGGCCATCGAAGACGATGACGCCGAGCCCCGCTGACAGATCCTTTCGCTGCTCACTCACCGGCAGGTCTGAGCCGAACATAGGGAATTGGTGCGCGGTGGTGATGTGCAACTGCGGCCTGGTCATCTCGGCGCGAGAGGCTGCACTGAGTCCCTCGCCGCTCACCAGGGCCGCAGCAAATTTTGGCAAATCAGAAATCGTGGTGTCCATGGAGCCCGCTGCACGCACCTTTGACCGCCGATCGTGCTCCTGCGGCTGCCCCTTATCGTTCCATCCATCGGCGAGATTAGCGGCAAAATCGGGACGCCATACCAGGCTGGTGCGGGTCATGCCCAGCCGCTTGAAATTGGCATTGGTCAGATCGCCGACATCGAGCCCCAGCCCCTGCGCCTTGCGACCGTGTTCGATCACAAACTGCAGCAAAATGAACCCTTCACCGGAATAGCTGAAGCGCGTGCCCGGATCGAAATGGATGTGCAGCTTCTGATCTGGTTCGATAAACCAGAAGTTGCTGAACCCGGTGGAATGAGTGAGGCACATGCGCGGTGTGATCTTCTGCCAGCGTGGATCACCGGCCAGGTCGGGATACGGACCGTGCTTGTCCGGGAAGACTGGATCGGGGCCATAGGATGTCAGCGGATGATCGAGATCATCCTTGATGGGAGTGTCGAGGTTGAGCTTACCCTGGTCGACCAGTTGCATCGTGGTGTAGGCGAGCACTGTCTTGGTGATCGACGCGCCATACATGACGGTATCAACGGTAAGCGGATCGCCCTTGGCGTTGCGGATCCCGTAGGCCTGGACATAGCCGACCTTGCCCTTGTCGACCACCGCTACGGCCATGCCGTTGGCATGAGTTTTGCTCATGATCTTCCTCACCTGGGTGTCGATCGCTGCACCGCTGGGGATGGTTTGCCCGACGGACACGAAAGGGATACAGAGGAAGGCCAGTATTAGTTTTTTTGTCATCGTCCTGCGTTGCGTTAGAGGTGTGGAGCGATGTTCCGGGCGAGGAAACCGGCAAAGCTGTGCCAGGCCGGCGTCATGCCGATGGGCACAGCGAGGGCTCCAAAGGCAAAGGTAACTGGAGCGGCCCAGGCTGTGGACCGGTGGATGCGGTGAAGCGAAACCAGGTCATACGCGAGCACCAACAAAATCAGAATGCCGAGACCGCTGACCGCACCGGCGGCCGGCGGGAGCCCGAGCCGGTCCCAGGGAAAACGGCCAAACGCGGCTTCGGCCAAGCCGATGGTGGCTAGCAGGATCAGGCGCTTGTGCGCATCAGGCTTTCTGCGCGCCCGCCAGGCCGCGAAGATCACGATGGTAAATCCCACGATACCGATCAGCGGGATGGCCGAAGAGACAGCCGGATCCAGGGGACCGATCATCACTTTGCGGCCGAGGGCATTGATGGCGGCGATCACCGCGAGAACGATCATGATGGGTGGAAGACAGAACGCTATCGTGCCCAGGGAACGGTGCCAGGCCACGCGGCGAGCCGAGATGAATGCAGTCTGCACTACGAAGAGAATCATCCACAGCGTAAACACTGCTCCATGGACGTGAAGGATGGGGGCAGGTAACGGCGCGCGGAACACGCCGGCGCGGAAATAAGTTGCTGAAAAGCCGATGAAGACCACTACGCACAGCAGAATGGCCATGCCACTAAAGAAGATGCGCTCGGTATTGCGGTTAACCGAACGATAGACCGGTAAAGTCTCCGTTGCCACGGTCGTGCTCCTGGGTGAGAGACAAACTACTCCCCCAAACCGAAGTGTCACTGCAAGGGGGCAAATCTTTACGGGAAAGCTATCACACTGAAACCGCACCAGCATACAAGTTTCGACGGGGTTTCAAGTTAAGCGCAAATAGCTCGTAAACATCGATTTATTCCTCAAGCCAGACGGTCTCGAACGCCGGGTTCAGATGAATATCGATTTGGCGAAGGGGGCCATCACCACAGTCCACGAACTTGTGAGGTTCGCCAGCGCGGACGACGAGCACGTCGCCAGCAATGGCGTCCCGCTCCTGGTCGCCGACCGTCCACCTTGAACGGCCTTCGATGACGTAGACGACTTCGTCGTAGTCGTGCTTGTGGAGCCGCGGTCCCCGCCCGGGTTCGCCGATAACCAAAAAGAACGAGATGCCGACGCCGCCATGGTCCATTCCCACAAATTCATGGGACAAACCTACGAATGGGAGTTGCGACTGGTGAGTGACATACATAAGGTTTTCGATTCGAACGACAGCCTGGTCGACTCATTAGTGCCGGTTCATCAGAAGTGCTTCGGATTTACATTCGCGGCGGCGAATCCTCCGGCTACCCGCGAACATCAACACTACAGCCGGGAGCTTAATCCAGTGCGAATAGTTTACTCTTCGAGGCTCGCTCTTCTCTTGCTTACGCTGCTTTGCGTACCGGCGGCCTATGGTGCTTCGGCTCCAAACATTTCTCTGGAAAGCGTAGGTGTCGATCTGACATTAGGAAAAGCAGATGAAGCTATCTCGCGGCTGAGCACGTCGCTGGCCGCGGACCCGGCCAACGCAGAGGCGCACAATTTACTTTGCCGCGTGTACTACCAGGAGGAGCACTGGGATGATGCCATCCACGAGTGCGAAATCGCGGTCAAGCTTATGCCGATGGATAGTGGATATCACCTCTGGCTCGGCCGGGCCTATGGCGAAAAGGCCGACAGTATTCACTCCATAAAAGCCTATGGGCTGGCAAAGAAAGTGCGGGACGAATTTGAGCGGGCGGTTCAACTCGATGGGGAGAATGTCGATGCGCTCTCGGACTTGGGGGACTTCTACGCCGCTGCTCCGGGGATTGTGGGCGGAGGGAAGAAAAAGGCACAGGGTGTAGCCCAGACGCTCGAACGATTCGGACCTGCACAGGCACATCAGCTGAAAGGGCGCCTGGCGGAGAAGGATAAGAATTACGCTTTGGCGGAAACCGAGTTCAAGTCGGCGGTCGAGGCCTCAAACCACGCTGCCGACGCGTGGATGTCGCTCGCCTCTTACTACGGACGCCGCCGGCAATGGGACCAGATGCTGGAAGCGTTGCACGCCGGGATTGATGCGGATGCAAAGGCGGCGAAACCGCACGGACCCGCCTTAGTAGACGCGGCTTCCCTTCTCAGCCGCAATCACCAGGAGCCGCAACTGGCCATCCAGTTGTTGAAGCAGTATCTCGATTCGCCGAATCAATCGGCCGATTCGCCTGCCTTCCAGGTGCATTCGCAATTGAGCCGATTGCTGGAGGAGCAGGGGGACCATGAGGGCGCCCGGCAGCAAATCGAAGCCGCGTCTGCCCTGGCGCACCAATATCATCCGGCTCCTCCACGAGCGAGTGGACAGTAGCGAAGCGTTTTAGAGTCGTCGCAAATTAGAGTGAGCCCTAGCAGGCTGCGGAAAAACTCATTTCCAAGGCGAGGAAAAGGTAGGTACGGGCTTTAGCCCGTACATAAACGCAGCAAAATCATTCGGCCTTTAGGCCCTGAGGCATGTTCTTCCTTTCTCTCTGAACCACAAATCTTTCCTTTTTTCCGCAGCCTGCTAGATCGCGGTTTGGAGCGCAACCCCGCCGGTGCTTCCCGGTGATATGGGTGGACATCTTCGGATAGCATAAGCAGCAAGAGATGCTTATTTTCAGTCGACCCCCTATCCGATGGTGGTTAGCAACTGCAATGGTGCTGGCCGCCTCGCGTGCAGCCCTGGCAGCTCCTCCAGAGGCCGGCGTCTCACACGCACTGGCGGTGGCGCGGGCGGCGCGGATTTCGGATATTCGTTATCGGCTCTCCTTCACCATCAAGGCACATGAGCCGGCGGTCGCGGGCAGCGAAACGGTCACGTTCGAAAGCACGACGGGAGGCGATCTTCCCATCGACTATCGCGATGGCGTGGTTCAGTCGGCCACACTCAATGGCAAGCCGATCGGGACGGAACTCGCGAATGGCCATCTGAATCTGCCGGCCGTCGCCGGCAAGAACACCGTCACGATTACATTCGTCAGCAATGCCGCGCCCTCAGGCAAGGCGATTACACGGTATGAAGACAAAGACGACGGCAATGAATACTTCTACACATTGTTTGTCCCCATGGACGCCAGCATGGCGTTTCCATGCTTCGACCAGCCGGACCTGAAAGGCAAATTCACGCTCGATCTCGAACACCCGGCCGGCTGGACCGTGATTGGCAATACAGCGTCGACCACAAGCGATGACAGACACACGCGCTTCGCAGAGACGCGCCCCATAAGCACCTACCTGTTCGCATTTGCGGCCGGCCCGTTTTCCGCAGTGGACGCAAAGAATCCAGGTGAGCCGACCCTGTACGTGCGCAAGTCTCAACTTACCCGGGCTGAGGAGGAAGCGCCCCAGGTACAGCGGATGACGGCGCGGGGGATTGCTTTCCTGAGTGACTACTTTGCCCAGCCGTTTCCCTTCCCTAAATATGACCTGGTGCTGATTCCGGGCTTCCCGTTTGGAGGGATGGAACATGCCGGCGAGACTTTCCTCAACGAGGACGGTGTTCTGTTCCGGTCTACTCCAACGCAGAGCGATTATTTCCGGCGCAACATCCTGGTGCTGCACGAGACCTGCCACCAGTGGTTCGGCGACATGGTGACGATGCGATGGTTTGACGACCTGTGGCTCAAGGAAGGCTTCGCGCAGTATATGGCGTACAAGGCGCTGGAGCAGTTAGACCCTGCGTCGAACCCGTGGAAGCACTTCTATGAAGACATCAAGCCGTTGGCCTACGGGATCGATGAGACGCAGGGCACGACGCCAATCTTTCAGAACATCGCTAATCTCAAGGACGCGAAATCCGCCTACGGAGCGATCGTCTACGAGAAGGCTCCCGCGGTGCTCAAGCAGTTGAATTACTTTCTCGACGAGAACAACTTTCGGCCAGGGTTGCGGCTTTACCTGAAAGAGCATGCTTACGCAAACGCGGAGTGGGCCGACCTGGTGCGCGCATTCGAGGCCGCCAGCGATCAGGCCGGACATCACCAGGACGTGCAGGCGTGGGCCAAATCGTGGATCACCCGACGCGGCATGCCTGAGGTGACGGTTGATTATTCATGCAAGGGCGGGAAGATCACCGTCTTCACCATTAAACAGCGGGATGTTCTCGAGGATGGGTATGTCTGGCCCATGGCCAACGAGATTCTTCTTATCTCCGGAGCTACGTCTGAGTCAGGCGCGGGCGGGCGCACGGCCATCGAGACCATGAAGGTGCAGTGGAACGCTCCTGCCTTCGGTGTGTCCCCGGCCGTGGGAAAACCTTGTCCCAGGCTGGTGTTCGCCAATGAAGGCGATTACGGCTATGGGCGCTTTCTGCTGGATCCGCCGAGCGAATCGTTCGCGACGTCGTTGTTCCACCCGGAGTCGGCCCACAAGTTGAATCCGAGCCTGCTAGCCAGCGTCTCCGATCAGGCCGCTCCTCTTCGGCGCACCATGCTGTGGGGGGCGCTCTGGGATTATGTCCACGTGGCGAAAGCACCTCCGCGGGGCTACGTAGAGCTGGCGTTGAAATCGCTTCCGGAAGAGACGGATGAGTCGCTGCATCGTATTCAGGGGGCGCGGGTGGCCGAGGCGCTCCATTCCTACCTGCATGAAGCGGGACGGCAATCGTTGGCGCCGCAGGCTGAGTCTGTGATCGCAGATCGAATGCTCAACGCATCGACGCTTGGTTTACGCATCGTCAACTTCCGCACCTTCCGATCGATAGCCGAAACGCCTGCAGGTTTGCAACAGGTGAAAGATCTACTCAGCGGCAAGTTGGTCGTGCCTGGACTGACGCTGAAGCGGCTCGACCGTTGGGAACTTGTTGGTCACCTGATCGCCATGGGCGACCCGGAGGCGGACGCGGTTCTGACGAGGGAAAAGGACCGCGATCACAGCGGCGAAGGGCAGAAGTACGCATACGCGGCACAAGCTGGAACGCCCACCGAGGGAAACAAAGCCCGCTATTTCGAAGAGTATCTTCATTCGCAGACGATCCAGGAAGACTGGATCACGGAAAGCCTGCGTCCGTTCAATTTCTGGAAACAGACCGCACTTACCGAGCCGTATCTGATCCAGGCACTGAACGAATTGCCCGACATCAAGCAACACCGCAAGATCTTCTTCCTTATGGCCTGGCTTGGAGCCTTCATCGAGGGCCAGAACAGCGCGGAGGCACAGGCGGTGGTGCAAACGTGGTTGGACAGCGAGAAGATCGATCCCGACCTTCGCCTGAAGGTGCTGGAGGTATTCGATTCACTCGAACGCACGGTAGTCATCCGTAAGAAGTTTCCCGATTAGCCGCTAGTGCAGTGCGTCATACAGACGGGCCTCTATCTGATCGGAAGATCCTCTGTCGCCTCTTGGATGGTAAGCCGTGCTTTTCAAGCTACATCGCGCCGAGTCCCGCTAGGGACGACCGATAGTAGCCCAGGATGGAGTGCGCAGCACGGAATCCTGGGTACCTATAGCAAAATGATCGAGCCCCGTAGGGGCGGCACACATTCTTGTGGGGACGTGAGTCCTGATCGGAGCAGATACGGCAGCTGACATAATCGCCTTTATTACTGACGAACTACACTACTGGGCGGACACCAATTTACTTCCATGGCTTGAGCGTTGGCCACAACATCGGAAGCGAGGGAGTCAACCCGCGGCAATGATAGATGGGAAAGTTCTCGTCGGGACGGGAATACGGGTCCATGGGGTGGGCGATCTCCCGCAGGGATTGACAGTGGGACAAATACTTCTGCGGCGAATCTTCATCAAGCAGAATAATGCTTTGCCCTGTGTAATTGCGCGGCCCCCATATCCAGTAGTTGTTGCTGCCACTGATCGATTTGGGCAGCCCGTACCTGGGACCGAATAGATCAACGGCTCCTGCCTGGCCGTAATTCGGGGCTCCGATCGCCGTCACACGCTGCTCCTCAGGGGACAGAGAATGATAATAGGCCGCGACGATTTTTACCCGCTCCTCCCATCCAAACATGTCGGCATAGATTTGAGGCAGCCGGCTCTGTGGCTGATGCTCGAACTGCTGTTGCTGAATGCCTGATTCCGTGGTGTAAGCGATAAACTCTTTGACCGGCAAAAGCGGGAGCGCGGTGGGAGCAATCAGCGCACCGACCACAAGCATCGCCAGGGCATAGACCGGCCGGAACCATCGCAGCCGGCGGATTTCGGTCAAATGTTCCAGAAATACCGCACCTGCGGCAAACATGGCCGGATAGGCTGGAGCGACATAGTAAAACTTTCCCTTCAGCAGCAGCATGAGACTCAGGACGCTCAGAAAGCCCCAGCCAAGTATCGAGTAGCGCCTTCCCCGCTGAGAAAACAGAAAGAACACACCAAGAACAACGAGGAGAGCCGGGATGAATGAGAGCATCTCCGCTTGCTGGCCAAGATAAGGGAGCGGCGGTAACATCACGTCGCGTCCGTTGCGGCGGACAGCGTCAACCAACTGAACAAAAGGAAAGTTCCAGTGGAATTGCCAGAGGAAATTTGGCAGTGCGATGAGTGTGGCCAGTGCAATTCCCGCCCAGAACCAGGGGCGAGCAAGACTCCGGCGCAACGGCGAGGCTATGACACCCACCAGGAGCCCGGCAACCAGGAACAAGACGCCGTACTTGTTCAACAGCGTTATCCCGACAAGGCCTCCGATCCAGAGCCAGAGCTTTTGGTTGTCAGTCTGAATCAGGTCCACTATCAGCCAGGCAAGCAGTGTCCACAACAATGGATCAAAGGCGTTCATGGTGAACAGGTGCGAGAACCCAAGGAAGATCGGTGTAACCAGGACCGCCAATGCAGCAAACAGCATTGCCCAGCGCCGCCCGCCGAGCTTCTGAGCCAGAAATCCGGTAAGAGCGATCGCACCCACGTCGGCCAACATCGGTAGAAGGCGAATGGCGTAAAGCGAGACGCCAATCGTATGTTGTAGTAGCCAGGCCATCCACGCGATCATCGGTGGCTGGTCCATGTATCCCCATGCTGGATGCTCGCCGCATGCGAGGTAGTACAGTTCGTCGCGAAAATAGCCATAGCGGGAAGCGGCCACCAGATAGAGCACCACGCGCACAAGTGCGATGTACGCAACCAGAGCGACACCGCTCGTGAGGCGGTTGCGAGACGGACTGGGAGGCAAAGAGACGCCTGCGCTTGTCAGAGCTTTTCTCCTCGTAGGTTCAAGCCGCGGTGAACCGTTCTTAAGGCATACGCATTTCGCCCATGGCGAGTTCCGCCCGGGGACAAGAAGAGTTTTCGCGGATTCTGCTATTTTGAACGCCAGTCGCATCATACTGATGACGATTCGACATAGGAGAGATCATGCAAAAGCGCACGCTAGGGAAAAGCGGACTCGAGGTTTCCGCACTCGGTCTCGGTTGTATGGGTCTTAGCTTCGGCCTTGGCCCCGCCACAGAGAAGTCAGAAGCCATCAAGCTCATCCGTGCTGCCGTTGAGCGGGGGGTCACCTTCTTCGACACCGCCGAAGTCTACGGACCCTACGTCAACGAAGAAGTCGTGGGCGAAGCCCTCGCTCCCTTCCGCGACAAAGTCGTCATTGCCACAAAGTTTGGCTTCGTGCCCGACCCCAATAATGACGGCAAATGGACCGCGACCAACAGTCGTCCTCACCACATCCAGCGAGTAGTCGAAGCCTCGCTCAAGCGACTCCAAACCGGCACCATCGACCTCCTCTATCAACATCGCGTCGATCCCGACACACCCATTGAAGATACTGCCGGCGCGGTCAAAGACCTCATTCAGGCAGGCAAGGTAAAACACTTCGGTCTCTCCGAGGCCGGCGCAAAAACCATCCGCCGCGCTCACGCCGTTCAGCCCGTGACTGCGTTGCAAAGCGAGTACTCTCTTTTTTGGCGCGAACCGGAAGAGTCCGTCATGCCCACACTGGAAGAACTCGGAATCGGCTTCGTCCCTTTCAGCCCCCTTGGCAAAGGATTTCTCACCGGTAAGATCGACGCATCCACGAAGTTCGACAGCACCGACTTCCGCGCGATCGTGCCGCGTTTTAGTGAGGAAAATCGGAAGGCTAATAAGGCGATGGTCGAGATGGTCACCAGCTTCGCCCACCAGAAGAACGCCACACCTGCCCAAATCGCCCTCGCATGGCTGCTCGCTAAGAAGCCATGGATCGTTCCGATTCCAGGCACTACAAAACTTTCGCGACTGGAAGAAAATCTCGGCGGTGCGAGCGTCGAGCTGACCACGGAAGATGTTCACGCGCTCGAGAAAGCATCCTCCACCATCAAGATCGAAGGCGACCGCTATCCCGCGACGCATCAGCGACTAATCGACCGCTAACCCGGCCGTCCCCGAAAGGTCCAAGCGAGAACAAGAGATGTCCTCTCGGGGCTAAAGCCCGTCCCAGGCTGGATGGTTGGTGTACGGGTTAGCCCGTTCTACGTTTGTTGATGTACGGGCTGAACAGTCTGCGCGAGAACTGGGATTTCCAAACCTAGTCCCGTAGGGACGGCTGAACTTAGCCCAGGACGCTAGTCCTGGGTACATCATGGAACATGATTGAGTCCCGCAGGGACGACTGAACATTGCTAGCGTAGTCCCCCACACAGGTGGTCATTTATCTCATCTGATGATCCTGTGTCGGCTCTTAGCCGGTAAGCCGTGTTTTGCAAGCTAGATCGCGCTGAGTCCCGTTAGGGACGACCGATATTAGCCCAGGATGGAGTGCGCAGCACGGAATCCTGGGTACCTATAGCAAAATGATCGAGCCCCGTAGGGGCGGCACACATCCTTGAGGGACGTCAGTCCCGATCGGAGCGGATACGGCAGCTGACATAATCGCCTTTATTACTTCAAGACCACTAGGATTGCGTCGCGGCTCATTTCCAGTCGTCCCTGCGGGACTTTTCGTCTCTCGAATCTCTACCCAGGACTGCGTCCTGGGCTAAGTTCAGACGTCCCTACGGGACTGGGTTTGGAAATCCCGGTTCTCACCCAGACTCTTTTACCCCGTACATCGTAAGTCGCCTTGGATCTTTTTCCCTGTTTGCTTTTGTCCGGGCCGGTAGGATCTGCCCTTCGAGAAATGCCGCGAAATCAGGATCGGCGGTGTGGCGCCAGGCAGGCAAAGACCTCGCGATAGAACTCGGGGTGCGACTGCCAGGTCTGGCCCGTGACGATGCGGCCATCGCGTACGGCCTGCTGATCTACAAATGTTCCGCCAGCCTGCTCGGCTTCGAAGCGCACGTGTTCATAGCAGGTAATGCGTTTGCCTTTGGTAAGGCCGGCGGCGGCGAGCACCTGGATGCCATGGCAGATGGCTAAGATCCATTTTTGCTGTGCGTCGAATTCGCGGACAAGGTCGAGCAATCGCCGATCGTTGCGGAGGTACTCAGGAGCGCGGCCACCCAGAATGAGGATGGCATCATAATCACGGACATTTACCTGGTCGAACGACAGGTCGGACTCTAGACCATATCCGGGACGTTCGACATAGGTATCCCACCCCGGCTCAAAGTCGTGCATGACGAGATGGAGGCGACGAACCGAAGGGGCAGCAACGGTAACACGCCAGTCTTCCTCGCGAAACCGATGAACGGCATAGAGAGCTTCGTACGATTCGCCCGCATCTCCGGTAATTATCAATATCTGCGGCATTCTTCAGCCGCCATCATATCACCTGAGAACGCTGGTTCAGCGCTATGGAACCAGAGATGCACTGCAGTCCGTTCCTCTTCGGTCCAATGTGACCGCGGCACCGGACGAAACTATCAAGAGGCCGCTCGCAATGCCATGCGCTTCACTCACTGGCTCGTGTATTGTGTAATGTCGCGAATGCTCGGGATAGGACATGAGGATCATACTGCCCCTGGTAGACGGGCGGCGGCTTCAGTTTTAGATCCAGCAGCCCGTAGACCGCAGCCATCGCGGAGCGGATGGAGTATTCAATGGTGAAGGCCACGTCATCCGGTAGCTCACAAAACTGGCCCGTAAAGGCCAGGTTGGTCCATCCCTTCGGTATCACTTGAGGCCGATCACCTTTCTGCCGGCGGAGAAACTGACTGGTGAAAAACGGCATCATGCAGGGAATACAGGTCGCCGTTGCGAGGACATGCGACGCCTCCGTCCCGATGCGGAGATGACCCATGATTTCCATCATGATCTCCCGGCCGGTGCATGCGTGCATCGGCTTTTTCACGAAGTCGCCCGGTTGGTCAACGAACAGTCCATACCCCCAGAACACGTCCACGTCTTCCGGTTGCCCGATAAAGTGTGGTTGATGTGGCAGCAAAATCGAAGCGAGCCAGCTGGAGTCTGCAAGAGTGACAAGCCCACCCTCGCCTGGCACGTTGCCAGTGATACTCCGGACGAGCCGGAAGAAGGTTGGATCGCGCAGGGTGGTGGTGAAGGAAACAGATTTCGACTCGTCGATGTGGCCGGCAAAGGCTGATGGCCGACCGAATTCCGGGCGCTCGGCAGCGATCTTCTCCCACAGCGCCCAGCGTCCCCCATCCGTCTCACCATTGAGAACAGGCGCAACCTCCATCGAACCGAGGCCGGAGGCCTCGGTTCTAGAACCAAGCGTGACGATTACCAGATCGTGTGCGCCCACGATAATCTCCCTAGTACGCCGGTTGTGCTCGCATACGATGCGCTCCACTCGCTTGCCGGTCGCGTTCTGCCCCGAGACGAGATTCTTCACCCGGGTATTCAATGCGAAGCACACTCCACGTGCTTCGAGCCACTTCTGGAGAGGCCTCACCATCGAGTCGTAGTGGTTGTACACGGTACCCATGATTCCGTGCAGCTGACTGAACCCCTCAAGCATGTGAGTGAAACGTAATAGACAGCGTTTGAATTCGATCGCGCTGTGGCACGGCTGGAAAGCAAAGGTCGTGCACCACATCAACCAGAAGTTGGTCACGAAGAACTCAGGGTCAAACTGGTCGGCAATGCTGGCCTTGCCGAGCCTTTCCTCCGGTTCCACCATCAAGTGTTTTAGCGTGAAAACATGTTTTTCGCTGAGTCCGAATGCGGGAGCACTCTCCCTTTGTCCGGCGCGCACCAACCGGGACTGGGACGACATCCTGGTGGTTTCGTTCCAGTCAAAGATCTCTTTTGTGACCGTCATGGTTTGATCGAGCGTGGGGATAGACGAGAAGAGGTCATAGGTGCACAGATATTTGCTCTCTAGCATGCGGCCACTGCAGAGGACGTACCCTTCGTGAGGCGAGCCGGTGCCATCGAGGCTGCCTCCGAGCCGGTCCAGCTCTTCCAGGATCGTGATGTTGTGGCCCAGAACATTCGCATCGCGGATGAGAAATGCGGCGGCGGCGAGAGAAGTAATGCCACCTCCAACGAGATAAACCCTGGTTCCGCTTTCACCAGCTTCGTCTTCCGAATGACCGTTGTTCTGTTTCACGAAGGAAAGGCTCCTTTCTATTGGGGCGACGGCGATTTTTGGCCTGCAAATTCGCCACGCCCGGCCGAACCGTGACACTCCTTCTTGTCTACCGTGACCGGCGTATGGAAGCGCTTCATGAGACTGTCTCCTAATTTCCCCTCGCTAAGGAAAGACAATCGGCCGCGCGCAAAAGTCACATTGGCACAAAATCGAGCTCGCGCCACCACCGGCCGTATGCGCACGATGTGACTTTTTCACCGGGTTTGTTGTCTTTGCCCTTAGCGGGGATTTGTTTTGCCCGCGCTCACGGGAACCAATTTGGACAAGGCTATTTTCCAACCGAATGAAGAAAGAGGACGGAGGTCGTGAACATGGCAATTGTCGAGTCAATCATGAACCTGCTAACACGGCAGGTGACAAGCTCTTTGGCTGAGAGACTGGCGGCATCTCCATCCGATGTACAGATGGGGCTCGGCAGTAGCGTCGCAGCTTTGCTTGCCGGCATCTCGAGCCGCGCAGGAGATTCCGGCTTTGTGAGCCAAGTGTTTCAAATGGTGAAAACCGCCGATACGCAGAAGATACTTGATGCACTGCCGAATCTCGCTTCCGGCGCGGTTGCGTCGTGTCCAGCTATAGAGCTGGGGTCAAAGCTATCCTCCCTGTTGCTGCGCGGCCAACAATCGCACGTAGAGGATCTGATTGGAGACCAGTACGATCTCGCCGCCGGCGCGGGAGGCGAATTGATGTCGCTGGCTGCGCCGCTCACGGCCGGATTTCTCGGGCACGAGATTCGCGAGACCGGCCTCACGCCTGCTGCATTTGCCGGCATGATGCGGTATGAGGCAGCGAAAATTCAGGGCTTCCTTCCCCTGGGTTTCCCACGGATCCTTTCCCCGGTTTCGACCCTGGCCACCTTCACCCCGGCCGAGACCACCAAGGGGGAGGGCATCGGAAGGAAAGTAGGGTACACGCTGATAGGCTTTCTGCTCTTGGCGTTGGTCGCCTGGATCGTGTTGCGGGTGTGATGCAGCCGCAGGAAGGAACCGTGCAAGATGTGAGAAGCTAGGGGCTACATGAAGGATACTTCCCATGCTCGATCCGGCTCGTCTGGTGACCCCGACGAAGCGCTCCTAGTACGGGCATTGCAGGCCCCCGAGGGGGATCTCCGCGCCTTTGAAGAGCTGGCTCTGCGGTATCAGAAACGTGTGGTCGCCAACTGCCGCTGCATCACGCGCGATCCAAACAACGCCGAGGACCTTGCCCAGGAAGTTCTGGTCAAAGCTTTCTTTGGTCTCCGCGGCTTCGAGAGAAAGTCGTCGTTCGCGCACTGGCTGCAACGAATAAAGATCAACCACTGTTTGAACCATGTTAAGAGACACAAGGGCCACACCTTCGTTGACCTTGGTGATCCCGATATCGATGAGTTTGAGGAACTGAAGGTAAAGGTAACGGCAGAGCAGCTTGCTGGAGCAATCAGTGAAAGGCAGATGATCAGCGCGGTTTTAGATTCCATGCCAAGCACGTTGCGTATTGCGTTAGTTCTGTGCGACATGGACGAATTATCGTACGACGAGGTCGCCCATTCCCTGGGGATTGGTCTCTCCGCGACGAAGATGCGCATCAAACGCGCGCGCGACGATTTCAGGGTCCGGTACGAGAAATTCAGGTCGATGGTTGCAGTGGCGGGTGCAAAATGAGCAACGGGTCCCGCGGAGAGGAAATCGATCCTGGAGAGCCGGTCGCCGAGCTAGCAGGGTTTGAGCATGATGTTTCTGCCAGGTTCATGAGCCGGATTCGCCATGCAATCCAGCGCCGCACAACTGCTGCCCAATTGACCTCGTTCGCCTTTGATCTGCCCCTGGTTGTTCTTAAGGAGCTCTGGCTCATGATGGTGGGCCAATTCGATTCGGTGAAAGCAGAAAAGGACACGCAAAAATGAAGGAAAAGCTTTTTAGCGCCTTTGCCAGCCTGGGGAACACGGTTTTCGCCGCGATGCCCAAGGTCGCTGTGGGCCTGCTGCTGCTGGTTCTCGGACTGGTTGCTGCCAAGGTGATCGAAGTCGTACTGCGCACCATGTTGGTCCGCTTACGCTTTGACAAGCTGGTCGAAAAGGCGGGAATCGATCAGGCGCTCAAAAGAATCGGCCTGCGTCAGCAGCTGAACCTGTTCCTTCCCAAGCTTGCGTACTTCCTGGTTTTGTTTCTGTTAGCCAAGACAGCCAGCGATGCGCTTGGCCTGGTAGCCGTCTCGAACGCGATTGGGGCTTTCTTCGGCTACCTGCCGAACATGATCGCCGCGCTTTTGCTGATGATTCTGGGGACCACGATTGGCGGGTTTGCAGGTCAGATGGTTACCCAGGCAGCGGAAAGCGCCGGCATCGACTCCGCTTCCACTTTAGGCAGGCTGGTCTCCGCCCTGATTGTGTTCATTGTTGCCATGATGGCGATTGGCCAGTTGAAGATCGACACAGAGATGGTCAGGATTGTGACCAGTTTGTTTCTCGGAGCCGGGGCTCTCGCCTTTGGCCTGGCTTTTGGCATGGGCACGCGCGAGATCGTGCGCAACATCGTGACCGGGTTTTATGTGCGTAAGGTGCTGGTCGTCGGAAGGCCGGTGGACGTTGCCGGGCAAAGCGGCATCTTGACGGCAATCACCGCGACGCACGCGATTTTAGAGAGCGATGGACAAGACATCCTCATTGCGAACAGTTATTTTTTGGAACAGACGAGCAAGCAAGAAAGAACATAAACCTCACGGGCTCGATCCGTTCTTAGTCGCAGCGGACGCTGAGGATGCTTGAGCGCTGATCATCCAACAGGCGGCGGTAAAGCGTACTTCAGCGCCGTGCACATAGCGATCAAAAACCGGGCGGATTGTCTCGAGAGTCCGTGCGCGTGTCATCTGATCTACCTGCTGCAGGACCATGCCAACCGGACCGAGCTGGGTCAGATAGCGGATCAAGTCCTCCTCAGGCATGGAGCACTCGATATCTACAGGACGAATCGTAATCTGGCTCCAATTGCTTTGCTCCAAGATGGCGTGGACTCGGTCACTGCTGGCAAAGGCAAATTGCCCCGGGGCATTTGACGTTCGCGCTGGGAGCATGGGCAGGAGGGGTGCTGCGGCACGCTCTGCCTCTGTCATGAATGGATTCTGGTCAGCACTTCGCCAGGCGATCAACCGAAGTTCGGCCCCTTCTTTCGCAGAACATCGGAGGTTGGCAAAAGCCCGCACAGGGTCGTTGAAAAACATCACACCAAAACGCGAAATAATCCCATCGAACAGTGCAGGTTCGAAGGCGTAGTCCTGCGCGTTGGCGCAGATGAAGGCCGCAGGAGTGCCCTCCCGTTCAGCGCGGCTCCGGGCAGCCGCGATCATCGGAGCGGAAATATCGATGCCTGTGCAACAGTCCTTTGCTGCGAACCGGCGGGCCATGGCCAGTGTTGTACTGCCCGTGCCGCAGCCCACGTCAAGCAGCCGGCCTCCTGATCTGGCGGTGATGGCTTCGACGAGTAGATCTTCGAACGGCTTAAATAAGTGGTCGAGCAAGTCCTGAGTTTCCACCCAGGCACTCCCGGCTGGACCGTTCCAAAGCGCAGCCTGCTCGTCATCGGTTGATTGCATCAGGTTCATCAGTACCTCGATCAACTTGCCTCCAAGAGGCTAAGATTCTATTCTGCAACCTCAAGTTGACTTGAAGTCAAGAGGTGAGAGAAGTGGACATCAGTGAAGTGGTACAGCGCTCCGGCGTCCCTGCTTCGACACTGCGCTTCTATGAGGAGAAGGGGCTTATCTCGTCTATCGGCAGACGAGGCCTGCGTCGTCTTTTCGACCCCGGCGTGCTCGAACGACTTGTGTTGATCTCGCTTGGCCGGGCCGCCGGATTCTCACTCGATGAGATCGCGCGCATGTTCGCGCCTGACGGGCGGCCACGCATCGACAGACAGATGTTGAGGGCGAAGGCCGAGGAACTGGACGGGACGATCCGCCGGCTCAGCGCGATGCGCGACGGACTTCGGCACGCCGCTGCCTGTCCAGCACCCAGCCACCTGGAGTGCCCCACCTTCCGACGCATCCTAAAAGCCGCCCAAGCGGGAGCGATCAGGGCGCAGAGAAAAAGTGTTTTGCAACAATGACGCGCATTGATAGCTACGACAGGCTGCGGAAAGATTCGGGACCGGCGCGGGAAAGACGTAGCGGGGGAATATATGAGGAGATGGGCGAAAGGGACTCCGCTATTTTCCTTGTTCGTCGAAAGGGTACGCGTTTTCATGTGGGCAGGAATCATGACCGTGAATAAGACAGTTCGCAGAGTCACAAATCCTGAGCAGCAGCAAGCAGAATCATATGGCTATTGGCAGAGCCTCACCGTCGGGGAACGACTGTCTGGGGTCTGGGATGCCAGTGAAGCCGCATACTCGTTTGCCGCCGCTTTCAAGGGGGTTCCGGTCGATGATGCCCAAGGATCTGAAAGAGCTATTACGCGCCTTCAACGACCACGGAGTTAGGTATCTTGTGGTGGGAGGCTACGCTTTCGGCGTACACGCTGAACCGCGAGCGACGAAGGATCTAGACCTTTTCATCGGGGCCGAAACAGGAGAATAGCGAGGCGGTATTTCGCGCTCTCGCCCAGTACGGAGCCCCTCTCGCCAGCTTGAGTCCCACCGATTTCAGGGATGGCACGATTTTTCAAATCGGCCAACCTCCCGCACGGATAGATCTATTGCAGCACATCGACGGTGTCAGCTTCGAAGAAGCCTGGGAGAACCGCATTGAGGGGCTTTGGGATGGGGAAATCCGGACCGCGGTTATTTCCAAAGACGATCTCATTCGCAACAAGCTCGCAAGCGGAAGGGAGCAGGACATTCTTGATGTTAAGAAGCTCCGAGCCAGAGGATAGTATAGCCCGACTATTACTGAGATAGAGCGCGAGAGCAATTGCGGGGGAATGCTAAAGAACTCGATTTCCGTTATACGGTCCTGACCAGCCATCACGCAGAAACCAGGTCCGACAGGAACTCGGTATGGGTGATGATTCGGGCAAACATGGGCAAGTTCTTCTCGAACGTGAACCGTTGTTCTTCCGCGGAAAGCGTCGCTGCGCAGTCAGCGAGCGCAATGATCTTGAACCCCCTCTCATAGCCTGTGCGAGCGGTCGATTCCACACAGCAATTGGTCAGGAATCCGGCAACGGCCAGTGTTTTGATCCCGCGGGAGCGAAGGATGAAATCCAAATTGGTGCTGGCAAAAGTATCG
Source organism: uncultured Acidobacteriaceae bacterium (assembly GCA_963850235.1). GTDB lineage: Bacteria > Acidobacteriota > Terriglobia > Terriglobales > Acidobacteriaceae > PALSA-350. The sequence continues at coordinate 137,462 of CAWKKM010000005.1, forward strand.
AGGCCGCGTTTGCCTTCGATGACGATATCTTCGGGAGCAGGCAAGATGGCGTCCGCGATGGCCGCGCCCCAGGTGCCGCGCACGAAGGCATTGGAGTCCACGACGCCTTTTAGGATGCCATACGGATCAGGAGTGATTTCACGATACCCTGGCGCAAACGAAATAGGGGCAAACATGACAGTGACCCCTGCGGCTCGCGCCTGATTCGCAACCTGCACTGAATTGGCAAGCATGTTCGTGCTCTCCATCACCGCCTTCACTCCCTGATGGAGCGCGCCGCCTTCGGTGGTGAAATCATTCTGGTACTCGATCAACAACAGAGCTGTGGTTTTTGGATCAATGGGCATTCCATTCCTCTACAAGAATGACGGAGTCACCAGGTCATTGTTTCACAGACACGGAGGCAATCGACGCGTGCGGCGCGACCGAGATCGAACGTGCAAGTTCGCCGTTATGGACTTGAGGTGCCGACCACCGGCAAAGCAGAACAGGGGAATAAAGTCGGGCTGGGCCCGTGCGAACCTTGCTGCAATGGTCCGCAGCGACGGCTGACTTGCCCAGGACGCTGTCCTGGGCGAGATTCGGCAGAATCCGTAGGACGTGAACTGAGCTGGAAGCATTCGGAATCTTTCAGCCCATGTACGCCGAGGCGAACATGGGGCACCCGTCCAGAACCGAATCTGTGGTCGGGAGTCGTGCCCTGATGACAACGCTCTTTTGAATTTCCACGAAAGAAGACACGGACATGAATAAGGCAGCAACGGCTCACGCGCGGTTGTGCGTAATCTGGCGGAAGACGCGGAGCAGGTTGCCACCCCAGAACTTGTCGATGCGCTGCTCAGAGTAACCGCGGCGCAGCATGGCTTCGGTGATCATGGGCAGATCGCGCACGTCGCGCATACCGCGCGCCAGCGTTGGTCCGCCGTCGAAGTCGGTGCCGATCGCCACGTGATCGTCCCCCACCAGTTGGATGGCCCTATCGACTACGGCTACCCAGTTGTCGACCGTCATCATGACCGAGTCCGGCACCTGCGCGCCCGGCATGGGGAACTGCGGAGCCACCAGTTGGTCCACCTCGTAGATCGTCTTGCCCTTCACTCTGTCCGGAATGCTGGTGGTGTCCCAAAAAGTTTTCTTTGCGTGCGCGGTGACGTAAGCAAACTCCTTGGGATGGCTAAATTCACTTCCGATCTGAAAGCCGATGACGCCGCCCTTGGCGGCCATCTTTTTCAGCAGCCAGTCGGGCATATTCCGAGGGATATTGTTGATGCTGCGCAGGCCGTGATGCGTGGCGATGACAGGACCATCACTCACGTCGATCGCCTGAGAAATGGTTTCGTCGGAGGAGTGGGATACGTTGATCACCATACCCAGCCTGTTCATTTCATGGATGAGGTCGCGCCCATGCGGGGTGAGGCCCTTCCACTTGGCCGGGGAGCAGCAGGAGTCGGCGTAGTTCTGGTTCCAGTTGTGCGCCGAAAGCTGTGCCGAACGCAGTCCCAACTGGTAGAGGTCGCGCAAAACTCCCAGATCGCCATCCAGATCGTAGCTGCCCTCGATATCGAGCACCGCGGCCATCTTGCCCTGGGCATGGATGCGTTCCACATCGTCGGCGTTCAACGCCAATGCGACCTGACCGCTATTCATCTGCAGCTGGCGGAGCGCGTGATCGATCCGGCGGAACGCCTGTTTGGTCTCGAATCGGCCGGGGTAGTACTCTTCGGGAGTGAACACCGAGAGGAAGAACGCGCTGACTCCGCCTTCGCGCGCGCGTGGCAGATCCCATTGTCCGTCGGGCATCCGCGTGCCCATGTTGCCGCCGTGATAGAACTCGCGGTCCAACGCGTGGACGTGGCCGTCGAACACCAGCGCCCGCTTATGCACGGCCCATGCGCGGGCAGAGATCTGCGGAGCCGGGTTGGCCCAGAGGGTACTGCGCAATGCAGCAGGCGCCAGCGCAGTGTAGAAGAGAAATCGGCGGCGGGTCAGCATTTGGTTCTCCGGGATATGGATACAGTCATCTTTGCTACACTCGCTCGCAACCATCGCTTTCAAGGGACATGCTATGCCTCAGAATACGACCTCTGCTCAACGCCCGCGGCTCGCGGCCGTGATCACTGCCTATAAAAGATTACTGCACGGACAGCACGTGGTTGACCGTTTCCTCGATGGCTATGGATGGGCCGGAACTTTCCATCATCCCGCAATGGACGTGGTATCGCTGTATGTCGATCAACGGGGCGACGGTGATTTGACCCAGGAGCGCGTGGACCGGCATCCCACGATGAAGGTTTACCCCACCATCGCGGAGACCTTAACCCTGGGCACGAGCAAGCTGGCGGTCGATGGAGTGGTCGTGGTCGGCGAGCACGGCACCTATCCTTATACCGAGACGGGGATCATGAAGCATCCGCATTTCGAGTTCTTCGAGCAAATCACCAAAGTCTTCCGTGACAGCGGGCGGTCGGTTCCCTATTTCAACGACAAGGAGCTCTCGTATACGTGGGAGTGGTCGAAGCAGATGGTCGATACCTCCCGTCAGATGGGCTTTCCTCTGCAGGGAGGGTCAAGCCTGGCGGTGACGTGGAGAGTCCCGTCGGTAGAGTTCCCGTTGGGGGCAACGGTGCAGCGAAGCCGTCTCCGTCGGTTACGGCGGCATGGGCAGCTACGACTTCCACGGCCTGGAGACCATCCAATGCATGGTGGAGCGCCGCAAGGGCGGCGAGACCGGGGTGGAGTGGCTGCAGACCTATCGCGGCGACGGCTTCTGGACGGCGTGGCAGCAAGGGGTGTGGCCGCAGGCATTGGTGAAAGCGGCGCTGTGCCGCAGTTCGACCCTGGCCCCGGCAAATGCCACCTTTACAGATACATTTCCCACCCTCGAACAGATGCGCGCCCTGGTGCCCGATCCGGTCGCCTACCACTATCAGCATCGCGACGGGCTGCGCTGCACCATGCTGCTAATGAACGGGCTGGTGCGGGACTTTACCTTCGCGGCGGCGATCGAGGGGCAAGCGAAACCCTTCTCCACGCAAATGTATCTGCCCATGCCCGACGGCCGCACCACGCTGGCGAGTTTCTTCAGCCCGTTGGTGTACAACGCTGAGCAGATGTTCCTGACCGGCAAGGCGCAGTATCCGATCGAACGAACGCTGCTCACCAGCGGCCTGTTGATTGCAGGCGTCGATAGCGCCCACCAGGGCATGCGGCGCGTGCAGACGCCGAACCTGGCGACCGTACGCTACCAGCCCAACCCCGAATCCACCTTTTGGAGAAGCTAATGCTGACCCGCCGCCGTTTTGTTGGTTATTCCGCGTTATCGTCGGCCATGCTGGCATATCGTCCGCTGCTGCCCAACGGGTGGGCGCAGGCGCCCGGGCAGCGCCCGCTGCGCCTGGCGATCCTGGGCAGCGTTTATCGCTACCAGTCAAGCATGCAGACCCTCGCCGACCGCTTTCTGGTTGGCTATCCACATGACGGCGAATGGCACATGCCCAATGTGCAGGTGGTCTCGATGTATGTGGATCAGTTGGCGCGCCAGGCCCAGGCTGCGCCCTCGCCCTATGAGCTTGCGATGACGGGGACCAAGCTTGCTCCGGCAGATTCCGCCAAGGGAATAGCAGGCGGACTGGGCAGGCAGCAGGCCGTTGCGGCGCAGCCTCCAGCGGAGAAAGCGGAGGCGAAGAGCGATCTGAGCAGAGCTCGCTCGCAGCAGTTCGGCTTCCGCCTGTGCAGCAACATTCCGGAAGCGTTGCGCTGTGGAGGGGACCGCATCGCCGTCGACGCAGTGCTGGCGATCGTGGAGCAGGATGACTACCCGAGCAATGACCGGGGTCAGATTCTGCTGCCGAGCTACGATTTCTTTCAGCAGTGCGTCGAGGTTTTTGAAGACGAGGGGCACGCGGTTCCCTACTTCAACCACAAGCAGCTTTCCTACAGCTTCGAGCAGGCGCAAACCATGGTAAAGACCGCCGGCCGCTTGCGATTCCCGCTGCAGGCCGGCTCTTCGCTCCCCGTGACGTGGCGGTTGCCAGACGTGGATATACCGCTGGGTGCGGAGGTCGAAGAGGCGGTGATGGTGGGTGTGGGCGGATTCGATGGCATGGATTTCGACGCGCTGGAAGCTCTGCAGTGCATGCTGGAGCGGCGCAAGGGCGGCGAGACGGGAGTGAAGGCGGTGCAGTTGCTCGAAGGCGACGATGTTTGGGCGGCTGGGAACGCGGGGCGCTGGTCCAGGGATCTGCTGAGCTCCGCGCTTTCCCGCAGCGACACGCCCTTGGGCCTGACGGTGCTGGACGGGCGCACCCAGGACCTGGTTGCCTCCGGTGTTTTGCCGCAATTGGTCAAGAATCCAGCCGCGTATTGCATCGAGTACACCGATGGGACGCGAGCCACGCTGCTGATGCTCAACGGCGCCATTCAGGATTTCAACATCGCGGTGAGGGTAGGGGGCCACGGCTTGGTCTCTACCCAGTTCTTCGTGCCGCCCGCTCCGAACCAGGCTTCCTCTGCGTGCATGGCGGCGAAGATCGAGCAGATGTTCCAGACCCGGAGCGCAGCCTATCCGGTGGAGCGAAGCTTACTAACGACTGGGCTGCTGGAGGCGTGTTTGCATTCAAGGCACAGGTTGAACGAGCGGTTGGAGACGCCGCAGCTGGCGATCAGATATCAATCGCCGGCAGAAGCGCAATACGCTCGCAGCTGATGGGGCCTGCCCCCGATCATCTAGCTGCGCTTAGGTCCATCGAGGAGAACTGCATACTTTCCCTATATGCCGTCTCCAGCGACTCAATCGCGGCCTTGATATGGTTTTGGTCCTTCAGCTCAAATGTCTGCCAGATCGCAGTTTGGTTCTCATGGTCTTTGCCGGGAGTAATGAACGAAATTGCAGTGGAGCTTTCCAGGCTGCGCTTATCGGGAAGCATGGCGAACATGACTTTGCGGTGATAGAACGCGCGCGTGCCAAATACGTGACTTACCTTTACACCGGGCCAGTGCATCATTTCTTGTTCAAGAATCGAACACCATTCTTGAATCTCATGGGAAGCCGGTAGCAACGCAAAATTCTTCATAGTCCAGCTAAGATTAGCACAGACCGCCGCGGCAGCCGGTTTTTAGGCCCAAAGGACCACCGTTGGCCTCCCCTGAATGCGCCAGGGTGCGTCAGAAGAAATTAAACCCAGGACGGAAATGATTCCAATGACAGTATCTTATTCTAGCTTAATGTAACAGATACTATTTCATTAGAATCATTTCCATGTGCCGCCGCCTGGATCTTTAGCTACCTTCCGCCTTTGCGTCACTCTTTCGGAAAGTGGCTTCTCCAGCCTCGGCGACTTTGACCCACTTCGGGTCAGGCGAGGCCTCGGCGCTGTAGTTGTCGTGCCAGTTCCACCACTTGTAGGGCGGGGTCTGGGGATAACCCTCCGGCGAGTCCTCCCAGATCTCCTGACGGCCGAGCGGCGTGATGTCGAGATAGCTCCAGGTGGTCCCCATGGCCTCGTCACCGCGGCTGTTCACGAGGTAGGTGCGAAACACTTTGTCGCCCTCGCGGATGAATGCATTGTGGCCGTGCCACTCGTCCACGCCGAAGTCCTTGTCGAAGCTGTCCGTGATGGTGTACCAGGGCATCGCCCAGCCCATACGCGCCTTCAGGCGGGCGATGTCGGCCTGCGGCGCGCGTGAGGCGTAGGCAAGCGTGGTGTCGCGGGCATTCAGATGGGTTAAGTGTGCCACCTGGTCGGCACCGAGTGAACAGCCGCGGCAGGCGTGTTCGGGCCAGCCGAACACGCCGGGCTCGAAGAAGGCGCGATAGACGATCAACTGACGGCGGCCCTCGAACAAATCGAGCAGGCTTACCTTGCCCCTGGGTCCGTCGAACTCGTATTTCTTCTCTACAGCCAGCCAAGGCATGCGCCGGCGTTCCGCAGCCAATGCATCACGGGAGCGGGTGAAGGCCTTCTCTTTAACGAGGAGTTGCTGGTGCGCAGCCTCCCACTCCTCCCGCGACACAATCGGGGGTTTGTTCTTCGCGAGATGCGCTCTTCCCTGTTCCTGATCTCTCTCTGTGCTTGTTGCCATATCATTCTCCTTTGTTTTTGAAACGGACCGAGACGATGTGCTCGGGAAAGTTTTCTGGACCGCCGATGCATTCATCGGCCACGTACAAAGATTGACGCAAGTGTCCAAGAACGCGTGAGTAACAAATCTGGCGGGATTGGAAGGGTCACCATTTGTACTACGTCCGTGGGGAGACGGCGTGTAGTGATTGTTACCTTTCAGTCAAGTGACCGGCAATGCCGAGGACTCTGCACCTCTCTCCCCCCTCACGGACGGGGTACGTATTTCTTCTGAACGCCCACAAAGCCGTCTTCCTGACAGGCCCGTGACTTTTTCGAACACACCAGATGTTTCCAAGCCTCCCCACAAAATGTTCATCCTGAGAGGCTGTGACTTTTTTATTCGCGCAAAAATGGTCGCTATCGATGTGGAAGGGCGTCCCGCCGCGGCAACTGTTCTCTCCCTGCAACCACCCTCTCCTATTTGTCATCCCGCCTGCCCCGGCGTGCCGTGGGACCGCAGGGGAGGGATCTGCAGTTCACTTCACCAGCAACCAATCTCAACTGGAAGTGCCACCCTCCCCCATTCATCCTGAGAGCTTGTGCCTCTTTCGATCTTCCCGTGTTTTTCGCACACCCAATCAAATGTTTTCAATCCCTCCACAAAACCGCCATCCTGCCTGCCCCGGCATGCCGTGGGAGCGAAGCGCCTCGCAGATCTGTCGCATAAAGAGCGTTTACAGCGCAAAGCCGAAGAGCCTGTCCTGAGCGAAGCCGAAGGAACCCCGGCGATGTTTGTCTGCAGATACTGTTTGGAGCTCGTCGAAAGAGATGGCTGACCATAACCTCCCTGGATAGTCCACCACCGTTGCAAATGCAGGCCCGCTGAGAATTGCAAAAAAAAAATGGCAAAGTGAACTCGCGACAAAGTACGCAAACCGGCATCCAACAAGTGCGGCCTTTTATAACAAGGTCGATAGGTAAGCAAGGTGGCCAATTAATTATTTGGCCATCTTGGCCATCTTCGTAAAACAAAGGACTTACGCGAAAAATTTGGCCACCTTGCTCCGGCATTTGGCCACCTTGCCCTGGCATTGAGCATCTTGCATGGACAGTCCAGCCGCGGAGGCGCGGGCCTTTGAGAGTTTGCGCGAGAACCGGGATTTACAGTCCCGTAGGGACGTCTGAACTTTAGTCTTGTCCAAATTAGAATTTTCGGTTGGCCAGTTTGGACAGCACCTGAAAGGCGGGGGGAAAAACGATCGAACGAAGGGCACGGGTTCAGCCGTGCCGTAATTGCCTGCGCGCTTGACGGCTTTAGCCGCTGAGGTACGCTTTTTTAGCATTCCTCACGCGCAGTCGCTTGGAAAGGACAGCAAAAACGTACCTCAGGGGCTTTAGAGCCCTGTGTCGCGCATTCCGCTCCTGAGTGTTTACCGTACCCAAAGGCCGCGGGATAACTATTCAACTTCAAGGGTACTGGTCGGCTGCAAAACCTGCACTGCCGGGATCTTGCCTTCTTGCCGTGCCGGCGCCGTTCGTGCATCAGGACCATGGCGATCCCTCCCACCAGAACGGCGCCGGTCATATACCAGGCCGGCGTAAGTGGGCTTCGTGTGAGATCCGTGAGTGCTTTGATGGCGAATTGGGTAGTGCCACCGCAAAGCGAAATGGCCACCGCATAAATGATGGCGAGGCTACCCGAGCGAACAGCCTTGGGCAATGACTCGGTGACCGCCACCAGGGCCGGCGCGGTGAGAAACGCCTGCAGTATCCCGAGGATCGCCATCACGCCGTATACAACGCGTACGCTGCGCAGCGCGATCATCGCCATGTACGCCGGAACCAGCAGCAGCACCAGGATCACGACCGCGCCGATCATGACCGGCTTGCGCCCAATGCGATCCGATAGCAGACCACTCAACGGGTCGGCCAGCACTGCGGCAATCCCGATCACCACGGTCGCGCCGAAGGCGAGCGTGGGAGAGAGGTGCAGACTATCCTGAGCGTAGGTCGTGATGTAGTCCGCACCAAATAAGTAGATCGAGTTGGCCATCATCAACACCAGGGCAAGCACAACCAGGCGCATGGGTACACGCCGCTGCTCTGCCGTTGCCATCCGCCGATCGACGTCATGGATGGTCTCGGGCAGGTGGTGGCGCATGTACAGGCCAACCGGGACGACCATCAGCCCGGCCAGGAACGCAATGCGCCAGCCCCATGCATCGAGCGCGGCTGGCGAAAGCCAGGTGCTGAGGAAAAAACCGGCCAAGCCTGCCGCGAATACTGCTACGTCCTGGGTCATATATTGCACGGAGACGTAAAGGCCTCGCCGGTGGGGCGGCGCCGCTTCAACCAGAAAGGCAGTGGACGGACCGACTTCGCCGCCCAGGGCGAATCCCTGCAGCAGGCGGAAAATCACCAGCAGGATTGGGGCCGCGATCCCGATCTGGGCGTAAGACGGCGTCAACACAAGGCCCAGGATCGCCGCGCCCATCAATGCGAAGGATAGAACCATCGCCGGTCTTCGGCCGGCCCGGTCACCATAGATACCGATGACCACGGCCCCAAGAGGCCTGGTGAGAAACCCGACGCCAAACGTCGCCAGCGAATAGAGGAGTCCGTGCGCGGTTAAGGATTGGGGGAAAAAGCAGTGACCGATGGGGATTGCGAAAAAGGAGAAGGTAAGAAAGTCAAAGAACTCAAGCGCGTTGCCGGCGCCCACTGCGAGCACGCTTCGCAGGGGCAGGTAGGGCGGGTTGTGTGGTGCTGGGTTCATTCACCTGCTCCACCCCTCTGGAAAACGGCTCGCCGGCAGGAGTTGAGTGCGAGTGTACACCGGGTTCTTTGGTGAACGAGTTCTTTTCATTCTGGCAACGTGCGCACCAGTCTCGATGCGCTGTGCATCAATAGGTAGAATGCATTCCAGGGCTAAGAGGAGGTGTGCCATGCGCGTCGCACGAGTGAGTATCGGCTTAATCCTGGCGTTGTGTTGCGTCTGCTTAAGGGCTGACGAGAGCGATCCGCAAAAGATAACGCTGGTAGGAACGATCCACCGCGTCATGGCGATCGGGGCAGAATCCACCGGCTGGATGGTGCAAGTCGATTCCGAAACCATCATCGATGGGAAACCGATCAGCTCGATTGAGGTAAGTGATAGCCGCAAGCCGAAGCAGCTTGAGGATTTTGAGAACAAGCGAGTGAAGATCGCGGGTAAGGTCGCTTACCGGCACGGCGTGGAAACCGGAGTCCAGCCCTATATCGAGATCACGACCATCAAGGCGAACCCCGCCCAGGGCAAAGACAAGCCCTAGACCTGAATGGGGAAGCAATGACCGAATCGAGCTCGATATGCTAACCATGGGGTGCTCGCAAACCGAATGAAGACATGGCAGCTCATCAGCATCGTGTTTTCGGCCCTTACGGTCGGGATGTTCCATGGGCCGTGGATTGCATTAAGCCGGTCGATGAAGACTTTTTCGCCTGAATTCTTTCTCGAGATCGTAGATCGAATGAACCGTAACATGGCGCCCGTGATGACCGTGCTTATGCCGGGTACCATGTTGTCGATCGTCCCGGTCCTGCTGTCTTCTTACCGCCAACAGCCGATGGTTTTCTATCTCAGCGGGGTTGCGTTGTTGCTCTTTCTCATCGCGCTGCTGGTCACCGTGGTGATTGAGGTTCCGATTGTCGAGCAGATCGTCACGTGGACGCCCTCGACATTACCGGGAAATTGGCAGCAGCTCAGAGATCGTTGGATGAGGTTCCATGTTGTTCGAGTGGTTGCCGGAATAGCGAGCCTTATCTTTCTGCTGGTCGCCGCAATCTTCTAGGTCGAAGTTACGATCGCCCTCCGAATAAAACCAAACGGACTGATACCAGGCAGGAGTGACCCGAAAGGACAAAGCCGCGCCCGTAGTGTTCCAGACACCGTGATCGTTACAGGCAATGACTCTGAAGGTATAAGCTCCAGGGCGCAGCTTGGTGTAGTAGGCCTGACGCCGCGTTCCCGCGTCCTGCCAGTCCTTATCGACCCCATCGAGCTGGTACCGAAACAATACCCGCTCCGGAATCGCCAGGCTAAGCGCGGTGTAGTCGATCTCTATGCTCCCGGTTTTCGGAGGGAGCACGAGTTTTCTGAGGTCCGAATGAGGCTTACCATCCCAAACGACGGTACTGACCAGGACGGTAGGGGGCGTCAGGTTATAGGCCTTATCGAGGGACGCAGGATCGAGCCACGCAATGCCCTTAATGGTGGCAAACCACAAACGGCCATCGCCGGCTTCCACCATCGATGGTTCAGGAAACCTCTCGGCCGCGAGACCGGGAAGCCCATCCAGAGTGTTGAAGCTTTCTGCTGACACGGCGTAGTCAGGATCCTGGAGCCATTTTCGAAGCTCGTCTGCCCTGACATGCGCGATGCCTGAAAAGCCGCTGACCCAAAGATCTCCTGTTTCGGTTTCGACGATACCGGAGACCCGGCCGGGCAAGGTTGGGTCTTTCCATCAAACCATGTGAAACTGGCCTTCGGTCCTCAACTGAATGCCGTCTTCCGCGCCCAGCCAGACGTGGACGGGCTCTGTTGAATGTCAAAAACAGAGCCCAGTTCGCTGTCAGAAGACCACGCCGTATGGTGGAAGTCCCTCAGCTCCTGAGCTGGGACTTGCGTCACGATCATGGCAGTGAGCGCAAGGAGCAACGCAGTGAACGATCCGTGGACGCTTGCCCATCGGCTTCCGAGCCCGTGAAGTCGACAAAGCGTCGAGCTTGGGATCACAATTGCCCGAATCGACGCTATTGCCAATGCCAGTAATGATTCCATGGGGCCACGGGGCCATGATACCGATTTCCCGAGTCACTATTGACCGGACGCCCCGCTAAACCAACCAACTTCTCTCTATCATTTCGGCATAGGAATCGAGACTGCCTTGCCGGCGCCGCGTTCGGCGATCCATATTGTGTCGCCTGCGGGCTCGACGGCGGTTGGTGTCTTGAGGCCTTCCTTAATTACGGTGACGCTGGCCTTATCCCCATTGACCGTAATCACGGAAATCTTGCCACTGCCATTCTCAGCAACGAGCAGCTTGCCATTGGCGGCGCGCATGCCGTCCGGCCCTTTGACGGGCTGATCCATCCAGATGTCGACAGGGTGTCCGGCCTTGCCGGCGGAGTCCACTGGAATACGGTAGAGATTGTTGGAGAACACATTGTTGACGTACAGAATGCCGTCCAAAAAGGTGATGCCGTCGATGCCGTAGAGCGCGCGATCTTCCAGGAAGAGTTCGGCAGTCTTTGCGCCGGCGGGTAGCCTGTAGATTTTGCTGTTGATGGTGTCGCTGATGTAAAGCGCCTTGTCCGGTCCGATGGAGAAATCGTTGCAGACACTGTTGTCACCGGGCAGGTTCCAACGAAGCTTTTCGGCGCCGGTCGATAGATCGAAGCCCCTGAGGGCAGTGTGACGGTTGGCCGGGGTGGTGCCGGGCACCGGGGTTAGCTGACACGCCCACAGGGTGTTGGTCGCGGGATCGACAAGTTGCCCGAAGAAAAAGGTGCCGGGCCCCTCCGCGCTGGCGTCGACGAACTTCTCAGGAGTAGTGGAGCCCGGGCGCACTTTGTAGATGAACGGAGTGCTCGCGCTGCCGACGAACAGGATCCCGCCGGGCGCCATCGTCAAACTCTCCGGCTGGGATTTGTCGTCAACAATGAGGATTTCAGCGGCAGACGCAGCCTGTACAAGGCCGGTCAATATTGCGATGCAGGCGGCGAACCGCAGTGCGCGTAATTTGGGCATAGTTCCAATCTCCTCGCTTTTTGCCTTCGATGCAGAGCCGATGATGGGTGCCGGCAGACCTTTGCAGCCAATGAGCATACCTGACGTGCATTGATATCACGTCCTCCCGTTCCTTCGCCAGAGAGCGCAAATATCATTTTTCCGCAATCGCCGCGCGGCCTGGATGCGCCGCTTACGCCAGCGTGTGTTTGTAACGTTTCGCATGTTGCCGGCACTATCTCGATGTTCGATGGAGGCGTGGAACCCGAGCTTACAACCATTTGCCGGGTTCCCTTCCATCTTGGGCGGCTCTCTTCACAGAAACTTACTGCGTCTTCGGGGGGAGGCCACGGTAAGTCTCAGGAAGAGAGTCGCCGATTAACGACCCGCCCTTGTGGCAGCCTCGGGATCCCAACCAGAAAATCAGGTCAAGTCTAGGGGTAAAGCGTGACCTTGGGCGTGACACGGGGGCGAATGGAGGTGGCTTCGCCGGTATCGTTAATGACGTGGGTGATTTCACCCAGATCACCCAGCGCCACGGTAATCATGTGGTGGAACTTGACAGCCGGTGACCTCGGCGCCTCCATGGCCCGGGTCAGCACGACATGAGGACGCAGAAACACACTATAGATCCCAAGGCCCCAGGCCTCGTGGCTGCTCACGTCATCAGACACTTTGTAGGAAGCCCAACCGTTGGTGCCCTGCGCGCTGGTATAGCTGGCTTGATCCGGTGGATCATAGGGAATCTCAGACTGGTAGAAATAAGTCCTTCCGTGATTTCCATTCCAAAGCACCTGAAATTGCTGATGGTGTTCCACGAACAGTCCGTAGACAGTTACGTTCTCCCCGTTGACGACGAGACCGTTGGCACTGGTGTTGCTGGACCAGCCCACACCCGAGCCGTGATCGGCACGCCAGATCCAGGTGTGATCAATGATGGTATCGTTGCTGTTCACTTTGAGATTGACCAGCGTGCGGCCCACTCCAGCTCCGCCGACGCGGAAGAAAACATCATGCAGGGAAATAGGGTTCAGTGCATGGCGCGCTTTGCTGCCATCTGGCCCAACCTGCAATAGTACCGGCGATTGTTTCACTCCGGCATCAAACAAGAGACCGGCAACGATCACCCCGTCGACGTCTGCCGTGGTCATGGCGGCGGTGCCGTTGACCGGCTGCAGAGTGGCAAAGCCAAGCCCCAGCACCACGGTTTGCGGCCGGGTGATACGAATGGGTTCCGTCAATTTGTAAATGCCCGGGGTAAGCAGCAAATTCTTGCCTTTGGCAAGTGCGGCGTTGATCGTGGCGGCGGTATCCACGTCCGGACGGGCGATATGAAAACGGTTGAGGGGTATCGTTCTTCCTGGGGTGGCGCCGTGATGCCAGGTGATCCCTACACTACTGCTGCGCAGGGATGGAATGCAGACACCCATGTTTCCGGCCGCGTCGACCTGAAGAAAAGGCTTCTCTCGAATGATGGGAGTTTCGGCGATCTTGGTGTACGGAGGCGCAGGCCACTCCCCTACCGGCGGATGGGGGACACCGACGAAGACCATGTTCCAATTGGAACCACTCCAACTGCCCCATTCCGTGTTCCGCGAAATAAATTGCTGCTGTGGCCCGGCATCGACCTTGCCATCGATCAGCGCGTCGGACATCCAGCCGCCGCTGGCCCACCCAGCATGCTGATGGAGCACAATATCGCCGCGGATGTGCATGCGGCGAAGGGGCGCGGCCTGCGATACGGCCCATTGCATCGCGCCTCCAACGGGAGATATGGAGAAACCCTCAATCCCTCTCCAAAAGGTAGTAGTGGCATTGTTGTTCGGCGCGCTGGCATCCGCATGCACGTTGCCGTTGATGTGCACGCTATCGGGAGAGGCTCCCAGCCCGATCACTTCGGTGTAGTAGCCCACCGGAATATCCAGTTTGTAATCGCCAGGGAGCAGCAGCAAGGCATTCCGTTGGCTCCCGAACTCATTGTGCTGCTGGGTGGCGTAAATCGCATCGATCTGGTGTTGCATGGTGGAAGACGGCAGCGTTGGGCTGAGGATAAGAACATTCGGGCCGAGATCGGGGGCGCCGTGGCTCGCAGCCAGGGCCGGAATGGCAGAGTAGGCCAACAGAGCGGCCATCGTGGTGTTGATCAAGAACCCGCGGCTGCGGCTACCACACATAGGTTGCCACCGATTCTTCGGGCAGGGTGGTGGTGAACCACCGGCCGTGGTATTTCACGTTGAAGGTCCTGGGAAAGTTGGCGGTATTCGATGCGACAAGCACGATCTTGCCGCCAGGTGTAAGAAATGCGACCGAAGTAAGCTGCTCTTGCTGGGTTGATCCCACGCGCACAGAGCCCGGTGGCACGAACTGAGAAAAGTGCGCGACCGCATACCAGGCCACGTTGCGGGTAGCCTGGCTGCCGTTCAGGGTGATAGCACCCTGGCAGCCGGTGCAGCCTCCATCGTTGGTATGGGGGCCGTTGTCAGGGTCTGCTGCGAGATTCCAGAGCAGTACGTTGCGGCTCCAATTTCGGGTGGCGGCGATCAGCACGTCGCTCACAGCGGCGGCAATGGGAAGCGGTTCGTTCGGTGCGCTGGAGATGGACTGCTCGGTCATATATAGATTTTTGTTGGGATACGCTGTGTGCACGTCGGTCATAGCGGAGGCCGTGCCGCCATATAGGTGGAAGGCTGTTCCATCGACATACTTACTGGCCGCCGGGTCCTCAAGAATCGACAGCGCATAGGATAGAACATCAGGATTATGGTCGTACAAGAGGATCTTCGTCGTGATTCCTGCGTTTTGAAATGCGGGCCCAAGATGCCTGGCGATAAACGTATCTTCTTCCTCCGCGAACATGACCATGCTGGGGGTGTTTTTGGGATTCAGCGGTTCGTTCTGTACGGTCACGGCGGCAATGGGGATGCCTTCCGCCTTCATATCCTGGATGTATTTCACGAAATACGCGGCATAGGCTCCGTAGTATTCGGGCTTGAGGTGGCCACCCTTCACGCGGTCGTTGGTCTTCATCCATGCGGGAGCGGACCAGGGGGAACCCAGGATTTTGATGGCGGGATTGATGGCCAGAATCTGCTTGAGCACGGGAATGACGTCGGCGCGATCCGGGCCCAGAGTGAATTTCGCAAGATCCACATCGGTTTCGCCCTTGGATAGATCGTCGTAGGAATATACGCGCTCATTCATATCGGAAGCACCGATGGTGACCCTCAGGTAGCTGACGCCCGTCGCGGCGGGAGAAAAGAGCTGCTTGAGCAGGTCCGCCCTTGGTCCGGGCTCCATACGCATGAGAAGCTGCGCGCTGCCTCCGGTCAGGGCGAAACCGAAACCATCCATGGACTGGAACTGCTGCATATCGTTTACTTCGATGGCAGGAAACGCGTTGGCCGGCGAAGAGAAGGGCAATGTGTCTTTCTGTTCCGCGAAGAGTGCGGAGCGGTCCGCGGTAGTCAGCCATTCGCGGGCGTCTGAACTTTTCTGAGCCATTAGCGAGCCGTGAAACATGATCAGGAGTGCAAGCGGCAAGAGGCAGGTGACCTTGCTTTTCATAGAATTTCTTCTCCGGCGAACCCGTAATTCGTGACGATTTATCATAGTCAAACGATTGTCTAAATACGAGCGCTAGTTTTATTGGAGACTAAAAAACCGGTGCGGCCAAGGTCAAGAATCGTCGCAGGTCGAGTGAAAGCATTGGAAGAATCCGTTCTCGGCCCATGTACGCCAACGCGAACATGGGGCACCCGTCCAGAACCTCTTACTTTGGTTAGGAAATTGAATTCGCCAGGGCTCGCCTTGCACTTTGTTATGTGCGGATGAATGTGTCACGTGATTCTCATTCCACCTGGGAAGCCCCGCGCCTACAATGAAGCCTGATATGAGATCCGGTCTCATCCTGCTACTTTTGCTGTGCTTCGCCTCTGCGGGCGCTTTCGCGCAGCAGGGCGATCCAAGCCAACCCACCCTGAGCGTGCGCTCGACCCTGGTGGAGGTGCCGGCGCTGGTGAAGACCAAGGCGGGAGAGATCGTCTTTGAGCTGACAGCGGACGACTTTATCCTGACCGATGATGGCGTACCGCAGCACCTCACGCTCGACCCGGACACGGATTGGCAACCCCTCGCGTTAGCCATTTGTGTGCAGACAGGGGGCGCCGGAGCTCGTCACCTGGCGGACTATCGTGAGCTCGATGCGATCGTGGACGCACTGATCGGCAACGTGGAGCACCGCGTGGCCGTGATCGGCTTCGACAGTAAGCCACATCTGCTGCTACCTTTTGGAAGCGAGACAGCGGATGCCTCCCGGCAGTTGGCAAACCTGCAGGAAGGCGATCCGGGGGGAGCCGTTCTGGACGGCGTCGCATTTGCAGTCGCGCAATTGCGGGCGCAGCCCACGCGCTATCGCCGTGCGATCCTGCTATTGAGCGAAACAGTCGACCAAGGCAGTACGACAACCCTCGAAGACGCGCTGCGGCTTATCAGCGACACCAATACGACCATGTACAGCTTCGGTTTTTCCAGCACGCACGCGGCCGTTCATCATGAGGCAGGAAAGTGGAATCGGCCAGGGGAGCCAGGGCCTGCGCATGGGTGCTTTAGCCGCGATGGCGCCGATGCCGAGTACGAGGGCCACTACAGTAAGCAAGTGCTTGACTGCCTTAGCGATCTGGCCCCGCCGATTCGACTGGCCACCATGGCATTTGTTACCGCACGCAATGCCCTGCGCACCAACACCGCCGAATCGATCGCACAGCTCACCGGAGGTGAGTACGTTCACTTCCATAATGCTAAGGATCTGAAGGCCGGCCTGGTGAAAATGTCGAGCGATGTACCCAATTACTATGTGCTGAGCTTTCGTCCAACGTCGCTGACTCCGGGATTGCACTCGCTGCATCTCGAACTCAAGGATCGTCCGCACCTGGAGCTGAAGTCGAGAAGCGAATACTGGATCGATAACGACCAATCGCAATAGGCGCTAAAAACAGCAGCTAGTGTTTCTCAGCTTCGGCTTTGTCCGCGGCCGCCACTGCTTTCTTAAAAGCAGCTACTGCGGGAACAATCTGAGGGCTAAGGCCATCCCTGCCGGCATAGGTCCACACCGGCGTTGCATAGAGCGTATTTTGGCCGCCTTTGAAAACAGAAAACAAGTCCCCCGCCTCCCCCATACCCGTCTGGGCAGTTTGCCGGTTCGATCCCAGGCCAGGTTCACCAGAAAGATCCGGTTGAGAGCCGCGTGGAGGACCCATAGCTCCCCCACGGTTGTTGGGATCGATTCCGCTGTTCTGCCGAATGTCGGGCAATGCCTCGTCCATCAAACGGCCGTTCCCCTTGCGCACCATGACAATCAAATCCGCGGTTTTCGGGTCGGAAACGGGTTCGAACCTTCCCCACTTCAGGAAGGCCGCCTCGACATCCTTCTGGGCCATTTCATTGCCGCGCGGGTCATCGATGGAAATGCCGGCGTTGCGGTCGATGATGACGGCCACTGTTTTGGCCTGCAAAACATAGGCTGGGAGGATGTTTTTTGTTTTGTCTTTTGCGAATCCGCAGGTTGCCAGCAGACCTATCAGGGATATAGCAAACGCCCGCTTGATCATGTGCGCCTCCCGGTCAGAACGGGATAATGATACGCCGATTCGACAGTGCGCCGTTCCTGCACGTGGGCCTTGGCGGACCCGGGCTGTAAGATATAAGATATCAGCAGTTGGATTTGATCAGTTCCCCCCGAAGGCTTGCAAGCACGGCCGGTCCAACCAGAAAGTCCTTAACAGCACGCTTAGAGTGGGCGCCCCTCCGTCGCGGCAGCTACTCAAGACCCCCTGGTGTTTTTCAATTTTCTGGAGGCTCAAGGTGCGATACATCCATAGACTTGCCGCATTCATTGCGGTCGCTTTTGCTGTCGGCGTCGCCGGCGGTTACGCCCAATCAACCGCAACCCTCTCGGGAAGAGTCACCGATCCATCGGGCGCCGTGGTACCGCAGGCGCGCATTACGGTACGCGGACTTGCGACCGGTGTCGACCGTGTCACAAGCTCTGACCCGGAAGGTAACTACACCATTCCCTCCTTACAGCCTGGCAACTACAGCGTGACCGTACAGGCAACCGGTTTTTCCGACTACAAGGTTGCGAGTGTAACGCTGCAGGTGGCCCAAAGCGCGACTGTCGATGTAAAGCTGGGCGTTGCTTCGACCGGTGAAGTCGTGCAGGTGGATGCTGCGGCGTCGATTCTCGACGCTGCGACCATGACCGTCGGCCAGGTGATCGACCAGAAGACGGTACAGCAGATTCCGCTCAATGGACGGCACTTTCTCGACCTGACGAACCTAACGCCGGGTACTGTCGTGCCTCCCGTTGTTGGCAACCTTACCAGCGCCAGCCGCGGCCTGGGCGCGAATTCGTTCGACACCGCCGGCCAACGGGAAGACTCAGTTAATTTCATGATCAACGGCGTCAACCTGAACGATCTTTCGCAGAACCAGATCACGTTTCAGCCGTCCATCAATACCACGGCCGAGTTCAAGATTTCGAACTCGACCTACTCGGCGGAGTATGGCCGGTCCTCGGGCTCGATTGTGAATGTGGCCACTCGCTCGGGCGCAAACAGCTTCCATGGAGAGGCCTTCGACTACCTACGCAACAACTACTTCGACGCCCGAAACTTCTTCAACCGCAAACCTGCCCGGCAGAACTCTTTCATCCGGAACAACCCAGGCGCAGCTTTCTCTGGTCCTATTTGGAGAGATCACACTTTCTTCTTTCTCAGTTATGAGGGTTTGCGGCAGCACCAGGCTCTGCTCTTCAATGGCAACGTCCTCAATGCGGCACAGCGCGCGGCCTTGGCCTCCAGCCCTGCCGGCCCGGCATACGGCCAATTAGTAAACCTGATCCCTCAGGGCAATAACCCGACCGGCAGTGTATTCCAGGGTTCGTCACCTGGACCTGTGAAGACGGATCAGTTTTCCGGCGACCTGTTCCATACACTGACCACAAAAGACAGCCTTCACCTTTATTACGCCTGGCAGCAGGATGCTCGCACCGAGCCCAGCCTCCAGGGCAATACCATTCCGGGCTTTGGCGATCATCGCACCGCACATCGACAAATTGGCACGGTGAACGAGGTCCACATTTTCTCGCCCAGCATCGTGAACGAGGCGCGTCTGGGCTTCAACCGCATCGCTATCTCTTTTGTGCCGAACACGCCGGAAAATCCACTGGACTATGGCATTCAAAATGGTGTGGCGTACAACAACGCACTCCCCCAGATAACTGTGCAAGACATCAATCTCAACTTCGGAGGGCCATCTGGATTTCCCCAGGGGCGCTTCGATACGGCGGGCGTCTTCTCTGACACGCTTACCTGGATCCGAGGAAAGCACGCAATTAAGATGGGCGGTGAATTCCGCCGGTTCATCGGCGCCTCGTTTGCTCAGACCCCGGGCATTCTGACCTTCAGTTCGACATCTAACTTTACGAGCGGTGTGGCAAGCAGCTTCAGCGTCACGCCGACACAGGTCAACAGCCGGATCTTCGCGAACGCTGCAGCCGGCTTTATTTCCGACAACTACAAAGTAACGCCGCGGTTTCAGGCCGAAGTGGGATTCCGTTATGAATGGAATGGCACACCGACTGAGGGCGGCGGGCGCCTGGTGAACTTTGACCCGAACACCAGCAGCCTGGTGCACGTGGACCAGGCGTACAACCAGAACTTCAACTACGAGCCGCGCGTTGGCTTCGTTTATGACCTCCTGGGAGACAACAAGACGGTGTTGCGCGGCGGCTTCGGTATTATGGCCGACCAACCGGTCAGTGGGGTCGTGAGTAACCTGGCGTCCAATCCGCCGAACGCCAACCCAGTGAGTGTGACCGGCTCGCTGCCTGTTGGTACGCTCTACTCCAACGCCTCGCTGGCCTCGCTTGCTCCCAGCGCCACCAACCCCAGGCTGAGCAACGCCTATACGGAAAGTTACAACCTGAACCTGCAACAACAACTGGGCCAGGGCCTGGTGATGGAACTTGCCTATATCGGATCAGAAGGCAAGCACCTGCGCATTCAACGTAACTTCAACCAGTTCATCTATCCGAACGGCAAAGCGACAAGACCCTTCGCTGCATTGTCGGCGACGAGCCCGATTCGCCCTGGCTCGGGTCTGGGCAACATGCCCTACGTTGATTCAGACTCCCTTTCGAACTACAACGCACTGTGGTTCACCATCCGTAAGACGCTCGGTCACGGAGTCGAGATCAATTCCACTTATGCCTGGTCCAAGTCGCAGGACCTGAATTCGCTGGGTTCCCAAGGCTCATACACTCTGCAAGACAATTTCAACCCAAAGGGCAACTACGGCCTTTCCGATTTTGATGTGCGCAACCATTTCGTCTTTTCCGGTGTTTGGAATTTGCCTTTTCACGGCAATCGGTTAAAAGAAGGTTGGCTGCTTGCCAATATCACCCAACTGCAGAGTGGCAACCCTATGAACGTGGTGACCACTTCCGGGTACAACGGTGTAACTTCGCCTCCCACGATTCGACCGACGCTCGTCGGCCAATACTCTACGGGACGCGGCGCGATCCTGCCCAATAACAACGTTTCCTTCATCAGGGGGACGGTCTGCGGGGGCACGGCTCCTACGGCCGGCTGTACGTTTTATACGCAGCCCGCAGGCTTTGGCAACCTGCGCCGCAATGCGCTCACCGGACCGGGGTTTGCGGACTCCGACGTCTCGCTGGAGAAGACTACCAGGCTCACCGAGCAAGCAGCCTTAATTCTGCGGGTCGATGCATTCGATCTACTGAACCATGTGAACTTCGCCAACCCCAATCTGACGGCAACCACACAACCGAACAACACCTTTGGACAGATCTCCGCAACACGTACAGCGGTGGGTGATGCGGGCTCATCACGACAACTGCAGTTTGCCATGCGCATCCAGTTCTAAAGACTGCTGGCCACGGGCAGGCTCCTTCAGCTGCCCGTGGCCGAACTGGCACGGGCAACTGAAGCCGTTTTCATTCTCTTGAGTGGGCCCTCGGCCTGGGCGAACAGCGGCACCCGCTCGGAGGTACGAATCCGGTAACTTGACAATCCTGCAGCGTCAGGATACTTTGCACTGTAAAGTGAAAAGCCATGAATGACCTGAACCGAGCGCTGGGCGACATCAGCAGCATACGCAGACAGATGGCGCGCAGTACGGAGTTTCGCGGCTAC
The DNA here is from genome assembly GCA_963850235.1 of uncultured Acidobacteriaceae bacterium. Lineage (GTDB taxonomy): Bacteria > Acidobacteriota > Terriglobia > Terriglobales > Acidobacteriaceae > PALSA-350. The sequence goes on from CAWKKM010000005.1 coordinate 158,506, forward strand.
GGCCCGGCAACGCTGGCTGCTACCGGTCTTATCGCGGTTCTGGCCGCAGGGATTCAGGCCATGGTCTTGCCGGACCCTGCGGCCCATATCTCGACCTATCTGAGCATCTGGATCTGCACCGCCTGCGTTTCCGCCGCTTTGACCGGAATACAGATGTACACCCGCACTCGCCGCATGCATTCAGGTATGTCGCAAGAGATGATGCATATGGCCGTGGAGCAGTTCCTGCCCTCAGTTGGGGCGGGACTGTTGATAACTTTTGTGCTGGTGCGTTATGTTCCGGCGGCTCTCTGGATGATCCCCGGCATCTGGCAGGTCATTTTCAGCCTGGGCGTATTTTCTTCGTGCCGCTTTTTGCCCCGTCCGATGCTTGCGGCGGGAGCGTGGTACCTCTTGACAGGCCTGATCTGTATTTCGTTCGGCGGCAACCGAGCGCTCTCTCCATGGGCCATGGGCATTCCGTATGGCTCCGGACAGTTGCTGGTCGCAGCCATCCTGCTCTTCAGCGCGCATGAGGTTCCCGATGAAAGCTAAGGCCGCATCCAGCGAGGGGCGATTTGCCTACGAGGGACTGGATCGCGTGATCCACGAACGCGCTCGCCTCAGCGTGCTTACCTCCTTGATCACCAATCCCAAGGGACTGACGTTTGGCGACCTTAAGCAGCTATGCGGGCTGACTGACGGCAACTTGAGCCGGCATTTACAGGTTTTGGAGAAAGAAAACATGGTCGACATCGTCAAGGGCCACGATCGCAATCGGCCACAGACAATGTGCCGAATCACGGTGTCGGGCCGTAAGCGCTACCTGGAATACCTTTCCACTCTCGAACAGGTGGTTCGCGATGCCGCCAAGGTAACCAAAGACGAGCCTGCGTCCGGGTTGATACGGGGTCTCGCTCCAACTCGGGCCTGAACTTTTTTTTGTGAGGTAACTTTACAGTGCAAAGTACACTCTCTACGCCCGCATAGCTTTACAGTGCAAAGTACGCAGACCACCGGATTGCATGTGGCCATCATCATGGACGGCAATGGGCGATGGGCTGCGCGACGCAATCTGCCGCGGGTTGCGGGGCATCGCGCCGGAGTCGCGGCGGTAAAGCGCATCGTGGAACACGCACCTCTTGTGGGCATCGGTTGCTTGACCGTCTACGCGTTTTCGTCTGACAACTGGCGACGCCCGTCGACCGAGGTCCAGAGTATTTTTTGGTTGCTCCGCGCCTTCCTGCGGCTGGAACGGGCGAAACTCAGGCAGGCCGGTGTACGGCTCGAGGTCATCGGGCGGCGCGACCGTATACCCAAATTGCTGCTGCGTGAGATCAACCAGGCAATCGCTGCGACCGCAGGCGGCACGCAACTTCTGCTCCGCGTCGCCATCGATTACTCGTCGCGCGACGCGATCATGAGCGCTGCCCTTGGCGTATCGCGCAGCTTTCTGCATGAGCGACTCCCTGGAGCTTCCCTGCTGCGTGACATGCTTGCTCAGGAGTTGGCCGCGGAGGGCGGCGAAGTAGACCTGCTGATTCGCACCGGCGGAGAAAAGCGGCTTTCCGACTTCTTGCTGTGGGAGTGTGCTTACGCTGAACTTTGGTTTACCGATCGCATGTGGCCAGACTTTGAGCCCAGCGACCTGGATGCCGCGCTGGGAGAATTCCGTCAGCGGGAACGCCGCTTCGGCGGTGTTCCCGCGGCTTCGACTCCTGCTGCTGTGGGCGGCGGGAGATGATCGCGTCGGGGTCGCGCGCCTTGAACGTTAAATTCATTCTGCCCTCCTTAACGGAGGCGAGTGATCCTTATTGGCGTCCCATCAAGTACTCGCTGTTCCCGCCGCTCGGATTGGCCACGCTCGCTGCGTATTTATCTGCCGATGACCACGCCGTGATCGTGGACGAACACGTGGAGTGCCTCACCCTCCACGACGCACCTGAGCTGGTCGTGATTCAGGTGTATATCACCAACGCCTATCGTGCTTATGGGATCGCGGACCACTACCGTCGCCAGGGAGCGTTTGTTTGCCTGGGGGGCCTGCATGTTACGTCGCTTCCCGATGAAGCCCTGATGCACGCTGACGCCATCTTTCTCGGCCCCGGAGAGCAGACCTTCCCAAAATTTCTTCAAGACTTTCGCGCCGGCAAAGCGGAGCGAGTTTACACCTCGTCGGGAGGCCGCTCGCTGGACCGTGTTCCGGCAATCCGGCGTGATCTCATCCAACGTGCCCGATACCTCGTGCCGAACTCGATCGTGGTGACACGCGGCTGCCCCCAGCATTGCGACTTCTGCTACAAGGACGCCTTCTTCCAGGGTGGGCGCGGGTTCTACACTCAGCGAGTGGAGGACGCGCTGGCCGAGATAGAGCGGCTGCCGGGACGTCACCTCTATTTCCTAGACGATCACCTGCTGGGCGACCAGCGCTTTGCCAAGGCGCTCTTTCGGGGCATGATGGGAATGAGGCGATTGTTTCAGGGGGCGGCGACTGTCGATTCCATTTTGCGCGGTGATGTGATCGAGCGTGCAGCAGAAGCGGGGCTGCGCAGCCTCTTTGTCGGCTTCGAGACTCTCACTCCGGAAAACCTGAAACGCAGCAACAAACGGCAAAACCTTGGCCGTGATTACAAGGCAGTTACCGATCGCTTACACTCGCTGGGCATTATGATCAACGGCAGTTTTGTTTTCGGCATGGATGATGACGGCGAAGACGTTTTCCGGCGGACAGTCGATTGGGCGATCGAACACGGCATCACCACGGCTACGTTTCACATCCAAACACCTTACCCCGGCACCCGGCTGCACGCGCACATGGTTCGCGAGGGGCGCATGCTGACCCGGAACTGGGATCTCTATGACACCAGGCACGTGGTTTATCGTCCGGCGCAACTCAACCCCGAGGCGTTGAAGGCGGGATACGACTGGGCCTATCGTGAGTTCTATCGCTGGGCGTCGATCACACGCGCCGCACTGCATCACGGCACATTGAAGCATCAGGCCAAGCACTTCTTTTATGCTTCTGGCTGGAAGAAATTCGAAACCGTCTGGGATTTTTTGATTCGGGCGAAGCAGCTCGCTCTAGCGACGCCCCTGTTGGAAAGCGTACTTTCGCGGGTCACCGGCGCGACGGCAACTCAACCCACGGAGTCAGAAAGCCAGACTGGTAGTCCTGCCCCAGGGAACTCGATGACACACCGCAAATCCTAAATCTCTTCGATTCTGCGATCGATGTCACGGAGCAACGTGAGCTCACTCCAGTCAAGGTGCTCCTGCAAGCCGAGGTAGTCATCGGGGCCAATCCGGTCTTTCGTGCGCAGCGTTTCCAGTTGTTCTCTTTCCGCCTCGATGGCCTGCAGACCGAGTTTGCGATAGCGATCCAGGGACTCGATACCCGTTTCGCGGCGGCAGGTGCGTCGTATCAGTGAAAGACGAAATCGGAGGTTCTCGGCTTCTGGTCCGTCTTGCCCCGCAAGGCTTGCGAGACCGGCCTCAGCCAGGGCGGCACGGGCAAACGATAGCTCGAGGGCTGCGTAACCACTGCGGTCAAGCTTAAGCAGCTTGATGAGTGGCGCGAGAGTGAGGCCCTGCAGGACCAGTGTGGCGAGAACCACGCTGAAGGCGGTCAGTAATACGGTGTCGCGCTGCGGAAAATTGTCAGGCAAAGCGAACGCGGTGGCAATCGTTACGAATCCGCGCATACCGCACCAGCCTACGAATAAAGCCTCGCCAGTTTTGGCGGGCGCCGGCTTGTTTCTGGAAGATGCCCACCAGGCCTCGATACGATTGAAGCCGATGACGACGACCAGGCGAGTGCAGATTACCGCCACAACAACCAACAACGCGAAACCCAGAGCTTCGCGTAGATGAGACGGTTGCAGGCGAGAAAGGATGGATCTCGCCTGCATACCCATGAGCAGGAATGCGAACACGTTCAAGGTGAAGACGACTGAGCTCCAGACCGCGTAGGACTGTACACGCATGCGAGCGTCAAATGTGGTGGAGTCGGTGATGCGCGCGAGTGTCATGGCAAAGGCGATTACGCACAACACGGCAGAAAGGTGGAGATGATCGGCGACGATCCATAAAAGATATGCCAGCACGAACTGCAGTAGATTGCCCCCCAGCGTATCCTTCACCATCCGGTTTACGTACCGCGCGCCATAAGCGCAGACCATGCCCAGGATCACGCCTCCGGGAACAGCCAATGCGAGGCGTAGTCCGATACCCAGGCGAAATCCTCCGCTGTGGAGGAAAGTGAGTGCGCCGCCGAAGAGCAGGAGTGCGGTTGCATCGTTGAACAGACTTTCGCCTTTGAGGACGGCGTCCATGTTCCGAGGTATGGAGAAGTTTCTCAGCACAGCAGTCGCGGCCGCTGCATCCGGCGGGGCCACAATCGCGCCCAGGACGACAGCAGCGGCCAGAGGTAGGCCTAGCAACGCCGACGCGATCCCAGCCACAACGCAGGCGGTCAGGATGACGGCAAAGACCGCGAATGCGATCAGTGGGGCCAGAAACCGCCGCGGGGCTTCCGGTGGAAAGTCGTAGGCAGCGTCCACGAGGGCGGGCACGATAAAGAGCGCGAGATAGGTCGAGGGCTGAATGGAGAGGATCGGCGCACCGGGGATGAGCGCGACGATGGCGCCTGCTCCGGCGAGCATCGCAGGGTACGGGAGCGATAAACGCCGAGCCACCTGCAGCAGAGCGATTGCGGCAAGCATAAGCAAGATCAGGCTTTCGAAGAATGTCATTGATGTTCGTCACCCTCAAGGTTTGTTTCCAGGCAATCACACGGGCAGCCGTCCACAGTTGTGGCCTTTGCGTTACAGATAGGAGAGTAGTGGATTCCGGCTCCGCTTCTTTACGCCTGCATACCATTTGCAGGCGGGGTAGCAGAGGGCAACCACGAAGATCCAGATACACCAGACAATTGCGAGTCCGTAGCCGTATCCCGGCGGATGACCGGTCAGTACGCCCCCGCTGCGGGAATTCCGTGACCCACCAACGCCAATTTTCGCCCCGGGCAGCAGAGATGACGAGGGCCAACAAATGAATGAGAGCGATGTGCAACAGGAAATAAAAGAACGGCACCCGGCCATACACCTGCAACGTGCTTCTGAGCCACCCCCACGCATTGCGTTCTTCGGCAGATTCGATGCCGGCGGCAATCAGCGCGGCTATGCCCAACGTAACCAGAAGAAATAAAAGCGAGGGCGGATACTTCTGAACGTTCATAAACGACAGCCAGGTTCTCCACCACGTTGCCTGTGACGACCAGCGAACTGGATCACCATAAAGATTGGTCCATCGCAGCAGACCGAATGCAACGAGCAGGACGAGGCCCACGCGCAGATTCCACCGCCGCCGTTTCTCCCTCGGTTGCACGAGTACATTGCCGAAGGCATAACCAAGGGCCATCACTCCCACCCAGGGCAACAAGGGGTATGCGACCAGGATGATAGGCGGGGTCATGGACTGACCGGAGATGAGACCCGGGACGTGCAGCAGCTGCCAGAGCCAACCGAACCGGCCGAAGCTTGATGGGGTCACACCGTCCAACAGGTTGTGCCCACCCACGAGGCAGGCGCCGATCAACAAGACCCAGCGCGGTCTGAGATGAATAAGTACGGCCATGATCATCATGGATGCCCCGATTGCCCAGATGACCTCCAGGATTTGAATATTCCATTGCCAGTGGAAGTTGAAGACAAGGTGTACCAAGGTGAGTTCCACGAGGATGAGCCATAAGCCTCGCGCTAGCAGGTGTTGCGTAAGGTGACTTCTGATTTTGCGCTGCTGCTGCAGGAAGATGGAGGTACCGGCGAGGAAGACGAAGACCGGTGCGCACAGATGGGTAATCCAGCGCGTCAGATACAAGAGGAAGGTGGTATGTTGCGGGTCGAGAGGATTAGCGGAGTAGCTGGTGAAGAACTCACGTGTGTGGTCGAGCGGCATCAGAACCATGACCAGGCCGCGCAACACGTCGACAACCGTGGCGCGCCTGCCGGTGCTTTCCGGAGCTGGCGTCTGCCTTGGGTCTTCCACGGAATCCGGCTTGAGCGATGGCGGCATTCGCCATTGTAGAATCCTCAACCGCGTTTAAGAAGAAGCCGATGCCCCTGGTAATGCAGTATCGTCAATGAGCGTGGATACCGCGTCCTCACAACCCGGCGATCTTGTGCTGCCTGTCCAGGCGGCGGAGCCATCCACAGTCATTTCCGCCGCTTGCGCCAAGTCTCCTGCAAGAGCTTTGGCTGGCTGCCGAGGGGGCAGTGTGCGGGCTAACCTGCGAGGAGTTCGGCAGCATACTTACTTCGGTCGGGGAAAAGGTCAACTATGGCCTGGCAGCCGGCAACAACCCTGATGCAGGGCAGAGAGCTACTTTCCTTCGGTCTCTCCACCTTTCTGAACTGGCTCTGGCTCACTCCTGTGGGCTCGGCCGCGATGCCGCCTGGCAGCAGTTCCTCGACAGCTATCGTTCGCCGCTGACGCAAGCCGCCATTGCCATCACCGGATCCGCGACCGCCGGGCATGAACTCGCCGATTCGCTTTACGCCGAGTTGTATGGACTGCGGGAACGCGATGGTCAGCGGCGTTCTCCGCTGACTTCCTACTCGGGCCGTGGTTCGCTTCTCGGTTGGCTGCGCACGACACTGGCTCAGCGGCACGTCGATTACCACCGGCGTACCCGGCGCGAGGCTCCTCTCGACGACGTCGATCCACCCGCCGCAGAAGCTTCCAGTTTGCCGCCGTCCGCGCGAGGTAAACCGCCTCAAGGAAGCGGTAAGCCTCTGCCTGCGTCCCTCCCGGCGGAGGACCGCTTCATGCTCTCTGCTTACTTTCTCGATCGTCAGAGCTTGCTCGAGATCTCCCGCATGATTCGTGTTCATGAGGCGACCGTCAGCCGCCGGCTTAAACGGCTGGTGGCCGATCTGCGCAAGCAGCTCATTCACCATCTTCAATCGGGAGGCCTTAGCAAACGAGCCGCCGAAGAAGCGCTGGGCACCGACCCGCGTGATATTGAATTAAATCTGCGGGCATTGCTGCAAACTTCGCAAAGACCGCCGTTCTCCGGTAAGACGGCATCGGACCAAATATGAGCGAACTTCTCCAATCCGGGCAGCATCCAGACGCGGATCAGCTCAGCGCCTTCATCGAACGTGCTTTGCCGGCGCACGAGCAGGAGGAGACCCTTGCCCATTTGGCGACTTGCTCTCACTGCCGCAACCTCGTCGCCCTCTCGATGCCTGCGACCGATCCATTGCCGCAGGAACCTGCCCGGCGACCGTGGCTATCCGGCTGGATGATGGTGTGGCCAGCGGGCGCCGCTCTTGCCGCGCTGATTCTGGCTGGCATCTATATTCGGAATGGCTTGGTCGTCGAGAAGCGCGTGCCGCCAACGCAGACGGCGCGGTCTATTCCACCGGCGCCGCTCAAGGAAGAGCAACCTGCACCGACGGTCAAGCTGCAATTACGAAGCAGCGCCGTGCCGCAAGCGGCGCCGGTTCCCGAAGCCACTCCTGCAGGCCGCCGACAGACTGATGCCTGTCCCTGGCGGCAGGGGAAATAATCTCCCTACCAACCCGGACAAATCTTCGACCTTCAGCGCATCCGCGCCGCTGAAGGCGGGAATTGTGGAGCAGCCTTCCACCACCGTCTCAGTCTTTGGTGGCAATCAAGCCCTCCAAGCAGGCAGGCCAGCCGTCGGCAGCATCATCGCAATGGAGCAAGCCCTGGCGGTTCCTGGCAGACGTAGCTTGCCCAGCGGCCTTCGCGCTCTCTCCGTAGTTGCAAACGCTCGGCAGGTGGTTGCGATCGATACGAAAAACACTCTCTTCTTCAGCAACGACGCAGGAGCACATTGGAACGCCATAACGCCGCCGTGGCAGGGCCGTGCACTCAAGGTCGAATTGGTCCCGGCCAAATACCAACCCAGTGCGCGCAATGCTCCAGCCGCCGCGGCGGCGGCAGGACTGATCAGCAGCCTAGGACGTAGTTCGGTGGAGGGACCAAAAGCAACGCTCAGCGGCGCGATTACCGACCCCACGGGAGCGTCCATTCCGAACGTATCCGTGGCAGTCACCAATTCAGTGACCCAGGCCGTCCGAAAGACTACGACGGATTCTGCCGGCCGCTACACCGTCGACCAACTGGACCCGGGTACTTATACCGTGAAAGCCGAAGCCCCGGGGTTTACCTCACACCAGATCTCCGGACTCACTCTGCCCCCCACTCAGACAACGCAGAAGGATCTGAGCCTTGCAGTGGGCTCCCTAGCCCAGAGCGTCGAAGTCCAGGGGCAAGCGCCGGTGGCGACGACCGCACCGGTCGTCAACGAAGGGTTAGCGGCTCCGCGCGCGACGGTCTCGCGAGTTCCGGGATTTGAAATAACGACGGATACGGGCGAGCACTGGATCAGTATCGATGGCCGGTCCTGGCGGCGCAAAAACGAATGACCCAGAGCTGCCCTCGGTGCGGGGTGGAACTTGCGCAACGAACGAAGCCCTCCCCTCTGGACGGGTGCCCAAGACTTTGGTGGGGAGATTTGGCCCCCAGACTTCAAATGAAATCTCGAATTAGATAACACGCAAAATTAATTTTTCATTTTTCCTGCAAGTTCCTTAAGACAGCACGTTCTCCGGTCAGACAGGCCGCGATCCCCCGCAGGCTGGCTTGACAGGAGAATGTGCATGACCCGTTTCTGTCGTTCGCTTCCCTTTCTGCTGAGTGGTCCTCTTGTGCTCCTGCTCGCCGGCATCGCATTCCTCTCCAATGCGCGCGGGCGCACCGAGCAGATTGCCGCCGCCTACACCCGCGGCAATCTCTCGGTCACCATTCCCTATCACTCCACCCGCTCGGGCAGCGGCAGACTGGTCGCCGAAATTGTTGATCCTGAAGACCATGTTCTTGGCCGGGTCGAACAGACCGCGAATGTCGGGACGGGCGACGGCTCCTGGCAGCAAGTGATCAAGCCGTTGAAGCCCATCCCGTTCGAAGACATCGTGTGGCAACGGCTCCACTACCGTTTCGAGTATGCCGACAGCCTGGCCCCCGCGATCGAGGGCATCGAATCCATCTCGCAAATTCTCCGGCGGCCAGTGGTGCACGTCATCGGGCAGACGGAGTACCTCGCCGGAAGCCATGCCGCGATTCGGCTCATGGTCTCGGACGCAAACAATCATGCTATTGCCGAGTCAGGGACAATTCGCATCGAGTTGCTCATACCCAACAAGACTCCGCGGCTTCTCTTCTCCGGAAGAATCAATAAACGCGGCACCGTCGAGGCCCAGGTTCACTTTCCTGCCGGTCTGGCGGGAAGCTGCCAATTACGCTTCATCGCCGACACTCCCATCGGTTCTACGGAATACACCCAGGCCGTCAACCTCAAGAGCA
>CAWKKM010000006.1:0-343087 GCA_963850235.1 uncultured Acidobacteriaceae bacterium
GGTGCGCCCGGCAGGGCGCACTCACTTGGAGGTGAAAGTCCTCTACACACCCGGCAAGGGGAAGTGTTAGCTGAACGGCAAGGGTGTCCATCGCGAGGTGGAATCTGGAGGAAGCTGTAGGCAAAGCGCTGGCCTGACGAACAGCAAGCGGATAGAGGCGACACAGCGGGGTAAGCAGGCCAATAGATGCAAAGCCCAGTACTTGCACGGAACGCTGTGACGTAGATCCGACAGGCATAAGCGTGAAGGTGAGTGCGTAATACCCGGGGAGATCTGGCGGTTTGCCTTAGTGCTACCGGCGTCGAGAGGCGCTGGGATGAATCGCCAGAAGTCAGCAGAGGCCATAGTAGCTTCGCGCGAGCGGGGTGAAGGGCCGAACGTGAAACACGGGAGTAGGACAGCAGACCTCGATGCGAGACGATGAAGCAGAAGCGTACGCGAGTACGGCCAGCGCGGCAGGAGACGGGCGGAACCTGTCGAGGACCGGGTGCTGGTGCTGAGGCTCGCACGGCGGCTGGTGGGCGAAACGAAACCGGAGAGCACAGCGGCTGATGGAAGCCGCGGTGGAACGCAGCAACATGCTGTGCGCCTACGAGCGCGTGGTGGAAGAACAAAGGAGCGCCGGGAGTCGATGGACTCACGGTGCCGGAGTTCAAGCCCTGGCTGAAGGCGCACTGGCCGAAGATAAGACAGGCTCTGTTGGCGGGCGAGTACATGCCGCAGGCGGTGCGCAAGGTGGAGATACCGAAGCCGCAAGGCGGGGTACGCACCCTGGGCATTCCGACGGTGCTGGATCGCCTGATCCAACAGGCGCTTCATCAGGTATTGCAACCGCTGTTCGATCCCGAGTTCTCGGAGTCGAGCTACGGCTTTCGTCCCGGACGCAACGCGCACCAGGCGGTGAAGGCCGCGCGAGGGTACGTTGCCGAAGGCAGGCGATGGGTCGTGGATCTCGATCTGGAGAAGTTCTTCGACCGAGTGAATCACGACGTGCTGATGGCGCGGGTGGAGCGCAAGGTGAAAGACGAACGGGTGTTGAAGCTGATCCGGCGCTATCTGGAAGCGGGACTGATGGAAGGCGGGGTAGCGAGTGCGCGGAGCGAAGGGACGCCGCAAGGCGGTCCGCTGTCGCCGCTGCTGTCGAACATCCTGCTGGACGATCTGGACCGCGAACTGGAACGGCGCGGGCATCGCTTCTGCCGCTACGCCGACGACTGCAACATCTATGTCGGAAGCGAGCGGGCAGGACAGCGGGTGATGCAGGCGATCACGGCGTTTCTGGAGCAAAGACTGAAGCTGAAGGTCAATGCGGCCAAGAGCGCGGTGGCGCGACCGTGGGAGCGGAAGTTTCTGGGCTACAGCATGACGTGGCACAGGAAACCGAAGCTGAAGATCGCGCCCCAAAGTCGTCAAGCGGCTGACGGAGAAAATCCGCAGAGACGCTACGGGCGGCCGCGGGCAGAGCCTGCAACAAGCCATCGAGCGGCTCAATCCCGTCCTGCGGGGCTGGATGGCGTACTTCCGGCTCACCGAAGTCAAAGGTGTGCTGGAAGAACTCGACGGCTGGATCAGGCACAAGCTGCGGACGCTGCTGTGGCGGCAATGGAAGCGTGTTTATACACGGGCGCAGGAATCTGATGCAGGCTGGGATAGATAAGGATCGGGCGTGGCAGTCGGCCACCAACGGGCAAGGCCCGTGGTGGAACGGCGGCGCCTCGCACATGAACGCAGCCTACCCGAAGTCCTGGTTCGACCGCATGGGGTTGGTTTCGTTGCTGGATACCCAGCGACGCTTCTCGTCTGTTTCATGAACCGCCGGATGCCGAACGGCACGTCCGGTGGTGTGGGAGGACGGCGGGAGTAATCCCGCCTCCTACCCGATTTGCCGACGCCTCGAGGACCTAAGCGTGGTGACGCATGTACTCGATCTACAGCCCATTGCCTGACCTCGGATACGCTCTTCTCGCGGATCAACGCGTAGTTCAGAACCGCGGATCCCGGCTAGTTGGATGACGGAACCCAGCCACGATCCGCCTCCGGAGATTCGTCGTAGGCTAGGATTTTCTTAAACATTGCTCTCACTCAGTCTATTTGGAACTTAGATTTATTGGGTTAGGGGCCGTTGGTCTAGGGAGGCACTTCGGTGAAGCTCTAGCTGATCACCCTTGCGAGACACCTGAAGAATCAGCTCCAGCGACGCGGTTAAGAACGGGATCACCAGGATCTGCGACTGCTTAGATCGCAACATCAAGAGTCACCTGCCAAATTTTGCATGACGGCGACGGCCGTGCATTAGACGGGCCTACAAACGCTCGCTCAGCGGTTCGCACTGGCTGTCTCGCGAAGCGCAGTTGAGTGGTTAACCGGCTCCGCATCACAAAGTCGACCTACGATCCATCGCCAAGAAACTGGCGACCGGTGCGTCGATGTTCCAACCCGTGAGTAACGGTGCCAATCCGTTGGCAATGGATTCTGCCTGCGCACGAGAATAGCGATGTCGCCCCTTTGGATTCAGCTGCTTGAAAGCCCGACTTGAGATTCAGACTTGGTAATGCGCGTGCATATCAAGTTGATTATGAGACGCGAAGCGAGGCGGATCAGCATGGCCAGACCACGCGGATAATGCGGCAAATACGTTGCGCAAAGCGAATACTCAAGCGCGAGGAGTAAGGAGAGCGACCCTTCGCGCTGGCACTCAGCTTGGCGCTACGCCATGGAGCGCTTGCCCGGATGTTGCGTCCGACATCAAAAAGGGATGAAGGATGCCTGGTCACGTTTGAGCAAAAGGGACAAAAGAACAGCAGGGCGCACCTCAAAAGCAGTGGAAGACACCTCGCGGGGCGAGGTGGTTAAAAAGCGACGCACGGCGTTGAAACAGACGTGGAGGATGTTTACGAAGGAGTGAAGGAGAGGTCCGTCAAAACGGCGGACGTGGCGAAGGGAAGCACAGTTTCCGCCGGCGCGGCGCGCATTGCTCAACCCAGCATGTCCGCCGCGCCACTTTCCTGGGTGGCTTCTGTGGCTGGACAACGTCAAGGAGAAGCAAATATGAATACCGTCTCGTTGCAGGGAAGGATAACAATTAGCAATGCGAACGAAATGCGGCGCACGCTCGCCGACGCGTTGCGCCTCCATCCACCCGAGTTGAGAGTTGACCTTTCGGGTGTCACTTACATGGACACATCGGGTGTAGCAACGCTCATCGAAGCCCTGCGTAATGCACTCCTTCAACACACACAGCTGGTTCTGGGCCGTCTCCAGGAGCAACCACGATACCTCTTTCGCGTCACTGATCTTGATCACGTCTTCCAGATCGAGGAGCCCGCGAACCCATGAATGTTCTTGAAGCAATTGGCGGGAGCGTTGTCGGCCGGCTGGCCTATGTTGGCGCTCTGACGCGGCAGTTCTCCTCGTCGCTAGGCTCCCTACCACGATTGTTGCCCTTTGTCGGCGGGCGCGGCCGCTGGCGAAGCGCAATCAAGCAAATGTCTGCAATTGGCGTGGGGGCTCTGCCCATGGTGGCCGTTGTAGCGGCCTGCGGCGGGTCGATCCTGGCGATCCAGAGCGCCTCCGAACTCAGACATTTCGGAGCACTCCAGCTGGTTATCGACATCGTTGTGATCGCATTCACCCGGGAACTCGGTCCATTGTTGACAGCCATCGTCGTGAGCGGCCGTTCCGGATCGGCGTTTTCCGCGGAGATCGGGACCATGGTGGTGACCGAGGAGATCGACGCATTACGGACCATGGCCATCGACCCAATTGAATTGGTGCTGGCGCCCAAGTACCTTGCGGCGATGATCGTAGTGCCCTGCCTGAACATCATGAGCAACGTGTTCGGGATTTTGGCGGGCGCAGTGTTCATGTATCTGAGCCTGAACATGACCCTTCCCATGTATGTGCGGGATGCGGCCAACGCCGTTCGTCTCCAGGACCTCATTGTCGGGCAAGTGAAGAGCCTGGTGTTCGCCACCATCATTGTCCACGTGGGGTGTATGGAGGGTTTCCGCGTAAAAGGTGGGCCGGAAGCAGTGGGTAAGTCGGCGACCTCGGCTGTGGTCAAGTCCACTCTGCTGGTGATCTTTGCCGACCTGTTCATTACCGCAATGTTTTACATGTTGGGTTTGGGGTAAGGATGGAAAGTCCAATCATCAGCGTCCGGGGTCTGACCGTCAGCTATGGCGACCATCTTGTCCTCGACAGTGTCAATCTCGATATCGAGCGGGGCGAGGTGCTGGCGCTGCTCGGAGCCAGCGGCTCCGGCAAGAGCACGATGCTGCGGCATATTATCGGGCTGGAGCGGCCTGACTCAGGTGAGGTTTACGTGCAGGGAGTTGATATCAATCGGTGCTCCCCGCGGGAGCTGAAGGCCATCCGGCGTGCGATGGGCGTCGCCTTCCAGGAGGGAGGGCTCTTCAGTTCCATGTCCATCGAGGAGAACGTTGAGCTGCCGCTGCGCGAGCTAACCACCCTGGCTGATCCCGTGATCGAAATCATGACCTATATCAAACTTGCATCCGTGGGTCTGGGCGAGGCTGGCAAGTTACTGCCGCAGGAACTATCGGGCGGTATGAAGAAACGTGCAGCGGTTGCCCGTGCCACCGCGCTTGACCCGGAGATACTCGTGTTTGATGAACCATCCGCGGGACTTGACCCGATTGTCGCCGCCGAGCTCGATGAGCTGATTCTTTTCCTGAAGCGTGCGTTCCAAATGACCATCGTGATCGTAACCCACGAAATGACGAGCGCCTTTCGCATCGCCGATCGCCTGGCCATGCTCTACAAGGGCTCGCTTATCGCCGTGGAGGACAAGTTGTCGTTCAAAGCCAGTACAGATCCGAGGATTCGTCAATTTCTCGATCGCATCCCCGAGCCCATCGCCGCGAGCGAAGATGTACAGCGCCGTATGCGGAAACTGATCGGCATCACAGGAGCAAAAGCATGAAGACTTTAGAAGCAAAAGTGGGGGCGTTCGTCGTGATCTGTGCGGTCATCCTGACGGCGACCGTCTACTACGTGAGCTATGTGCGGTTCAAGGGCGCTCGGGTTCCGTTCACGACTTATTTGCGGGACGCGGGCGGGATGGCGCCAGGCACCCAAGTCTTGTTTGGAGGCATTACCGTGGGTAAGGTGACCTCAGTCAAGCCTGACAAACTGGATCCGACCCGGATTGAAGTTTCGCTCGACGTGAGGCAGGGTACACCGTTGAATGCGAAGTCTGTGGCACAGGTTGGCTCCGTAACCCTGATGAGTGACCCCGCCCTCACGATCACCACCGGGTCGAACGACGCGCCCAGGCTGGTTCCCGGTGCGGTCATCCCCTCGCGGGAAACGGTAAGCCTGGATGAATTGCAGCGCAAGGTAGCGACCCTCGCCGATTCCGCCCAGACAACCCTGACCGAGGTGACAACGGATCTGAACGATATCAGCGGGGATACCCGGCATCTTTTGGCGAATTTGAATGATGCCACTGGCAGCACCAACCGGAAACACCTCAGCGGCATTCTGACCAATACAGATATGATGGTCGCGCAACTATCCCCGCAGATCAACCAGATCAGCGCCCAGGTCAACCGGCTGATCGAAAAGCTGGGACCGACCGTCGACAATGTGAATGCGACCGTTTCGAACGTCGACCAAACGATCACCTCGCTCCGTGGGCCGAGCCAAGCTGATCTTGCAGAACTGCAGCAGGCATTGGAGCAGACTCGCGGGCTGATCAACGACCTGCAAGTGCTGGTCGGGGCGAATACACAAAACACTACCTACACGATTGAGAACCTGCGTAGGGCAACCGACAATCTGAACCAACTTACGGAATCGGTCAAACAGCGGCCGTGGAGCCTGGTGCGGATCAGACAACCAAAGGACCGAAGTGTCCCTAAATAGGGGAAATCTCATGCAAACAAAAATCGTTTCAATCGCGATGGCTTGCCTATTCACACTGTCGATTTCGGGCTGCGGCAGCATTAAGTATCCGAGCTACTACACGCTCTCAATTGCCCCGGAATTGAAGCCCGAGATAACTGAAACTCACCCGCCATTTACCGTTGCCGTACAGCAGTTCCAGACACCCGAGTACCTCCGGCAGGGCAGGATTGTCTATAGCACGGCACCTGGCAAAATTGGATTTTACGAATATCACCGCTGGGCCATCGAGCCCGGAGCGACGGTTACCACAGCCGTCGTCGAATCGCTCCGCTCCAATCGTCTTTTCTCCTCCGTAGCGCTCTACGCAGGTTCCCACTCGGCTGACTATCTATTCTCTGGAACTCTGGACAAACTCCAGGAAGTCGACTACGGAGGCGGAGTCAGGGTGGAAGCAAAGCTGTCGGCACAGCTAATGAACCTGCGAACCGGAGCCATCGTTTGGACTGGTCATGCGTCAGAAACGTCGAAGGTCGAGGGCCATGACGTGAACGCTGTGGTCGCCGGAATGAGCCGCGCCCTGCAAGCAAGCATTGATCAGCTGTTGACCGGGATGGAACGCCAGGTCTCCGGAACCTAGCGCTACCGTCAGCCCATGTACTAACGGGCTGGCGATTGTTGAGCACGCGCGCAACCGCTTTGGCACGGCAACCTGAAAGGCCACTTAAGCCAACGCAAAGGAGGGTGTATGAAAGGCTCGTTAACATTCAAATTTAGCGGAGATCCCACTGACTATCGTGTTCACATCTCCAAAATGGGCGAGTTGGATAGCAGGGATTTGGAGGTTATAGCAGCACTATTGAAAGAAGACATCAAGCTCAAAAAGGCGGTTGAACGCGGCGAAATCGAGCCAAACTCTTTGGATCCGACGGGTATCGGACAGCTCGGGGATAGCTGGAGCAACTAAGCCGGAACACAACAAGCCATTATTTGGAGGGACGAATATGACAACGAATTCCACGTTTGACACTCACGACATTCTGCAGTTCAGGACGAGCCTGCAGCAACAGCAAAGCGATTTGCGGCAGGCTATCGAGAAAAGTGAAAGGGAGGTGCGTGCTCTTAGCGAGTCGGGCCCCGCGGACGAAGGGGATCTCTCTTGCGGCAACTCTCTTAAGGAATCCATGTTTGCCCACATCAGCCACGTCCGCAGGCAGTTGCGGCTGGTTGAATACGCATTGGAGCGCATTCGCAATGGTGAATTTGGTGTCTGTAGCGGCTGCGAGGACGCAATCAGCCTCAAGCGGCTCCAGGCAGTCCCCTGGACCCGACACTGCCGCGACTGCCAGGAAAGGTTCGAGCAGGTCCAAAGCCATGCTGCCGTGGTTGAGCTCTATC
Organism: uncultured Acidobacteriaceae bacterium; assembly: GCA_963850235.1. Lineage (GTDB taxonomy): Bacteria > Acidobacteriota > Terriglobia > Terriglobales > Acidobacteriaceae > PALSA-350. Next base: position 7,267 of record CAWKKM010000006.1, read on the forward strand.
GGGGCAACTCACTGCAACGTTGAGGCGGTGAAGCAATATTTCGATCACATCGCTCCGTCTGCTGTGCGCTTACCGCAGCCACACGATTGTGATGATGATGGCGTTGTTGGCGGTTATTCTGGGGCAGGTTTCAGTCTTGCCGCGCGCTTGGCGCTGTCCGTTCGAGCCCTTCTGGATACTCTTCGAGGGCACTGGAAAAGCGGTTAGCAATTCACAATGGACTCCTTCATCGAAACCAGCGATCGATTTATGGTTTGAACGGTTTGCTGCGCGGATTGCGGATGCATCCGGAGGGAACAAAAGGGTTGATTGCTGGAGCAACGAATCCGCACTTTTCTTGCGAATGTATAGATTTGATCGGTATTGGCATCGGTGATGCCAACAAGCGGCGCGGCATCCCGGCGCGAATAACGGAGAACACAGCGCCGAAATTACACGACACGTTCCAGCCATGGCATGTCGCCGGTCGGCTTTGGGAGAGCCTGCTGCTTCGATGGATCTTGTACCACTTCCTCGGTGAGGAAGTCGGCGCCTGCGCCGCTATGTGCAAGGGCGTCCTTGACGACAGCTCGAATGGCATAGGCAGATCAAAGCACTCACGGGCTGCTGAACCGTCCAGCGCGCTAAGTGCTTTGTCCAGAATGTGCGCCGAAGAAACAGAACCATATTCGTCCGAACCTCGTGCTCTACTTACCAGGTTGCGGCGGATAGTTCTTGAAGAGCTTCGCGATGGCCTTTTCGAGGTTCTGGTAGTTCCTATTCGGGTCTTTCTTGAGCGATACGGTTTTGGTGGCATCTCCGCGCCAGATCAATTGCTTCCTTGCGGGGTCGTACAGTCCCACCATTAGAGTTCCGACAGGAATGGTAGAGGTCTGGCCTTGAACCGAATACAAGCCGCCGCCCCATCCGGGACCTGATCCCCACCAACCATTGCCTCCCGAGCCCGACAGATTTATGCCCTTTTCCTCATCGACGGAAGCCTGATAGCCCACCAGAAGGTCCCCGCCCTTATCGACCTTGGTGAGACCCTTTTGTGAAAGCTGCGCATCGACTGCACGTTTTATGTCCTGCTCGAGCAACTGATCATCTGAGACGATCCTGCCGATGGGCGGTCGGCCGACCGGTAACTCGGGCAAGCCGACCGGGGCATTTGACAAACCGGTAGGCACGTCGGCCTTGGGGCCGCCGCTCTTCAGGTCAACCCATTGATACGTTCTATAGGATTGGAAGTTTGCGCCACGGTCGTAATTATAGTGAACATCCTGCCCGTAGGCGTGAAAGGCGATGAATAAAGAAGCTGCCAATACGGTCTGCAGCGTAGTGCGTTTCATGGCGTGTCCTTTCTGTTGTGCCAGCTGATGAAGCCTTGAATACAACTGCTCGCGTTGGATATTCTCCTTGCGCGCAGATCCCGTTTGATCCCGATGCCCTTGTGCCACCCGGTCACTTACATTTGAGGGTCAAATGCGTCCCTGAGGAAATGCTGGCTGGGTTCGCAGCCCCAACGTGCTCGCTTCTCACTCACTCACTCTCTCTTGGAGGCCGTTAGCTTACAATTGCCTGCTACCGCAAGCTCCCATGCACAGCTTCTTTTCCGGACGAACAATACCCAGCCTGTTCATCCGAAAGTGCACGGTAGAGCGTTTCATCCCAAGCCTCGCCGCCGCACCATCCTTCCCGGACACGACCCAGTTGGACTGTTCCAGGGTTGCGAGAATATGCGCACGTTCCACTTCCTCAAGGGTCTGGGGACCGCTTATCTTCCGGCTGGGGATCGGTTGTTGCGGTAAATCATGCAACGGAACGCGCAAGACAGGTCCGGACGTCAGGATCACCGAGCGTTCGATCAGATTTTGCAGTTCGCGTATGTTCCCCGGCCATTCGTAACGCGTGAGAGCCCGCATAGTTTCGACAGGAATGGTGTCTATCAGTTTGTTCATCCGCTGAGCGAAACTTCTCACGAAGTGCGATACAAACAACGGAATATCTTCCCGGCGCTCCCGTAATGCAGGGATGCGAATTGGAAATACGTTGAGCCGATAAAAAAGGTCCGCCCGGAACTCGCGCTGTTCTACCATTTCCGAGAGGTCGCGGTTAGTTGCGGCAATGAGCCGAGCGCCGGTGCGAATTGTGCGCGAACTGCCCAGCCTTTCAAACTCTCTCTCCTGCAACACACGCAAGAGCTTGGTCTGAAGCTCCAGTGGGATCTCTCCAATCTCATCGAGGAATATCGATCCCCGGTCCGCGACTTCAAAGCGGCCTACACGCTGAGCGATCGCGCCGGTGAAGGCACCTCTCTCATGTCCAAAGAGTTCGCTTTCGAGCAGCCCTGTAGGAATGGTTGCGCAGTTCAGCTTTACCAGGATATTTTTGGATCGTGAGCTTAAGTTGTGGATCGCCCGCGCGATCAGTTCCTTTCCAGTTCCAGTCTCGCCACAGATGAGCACCGTAGAATCCGTAGGCGCCACCATTTCGACTTGCCGAAGGACGCCGCGAAGTGCCTCACTCTGGCCAACGATTCCTTCGAATATCGGTTCGCAGCGAAGTTCATCGCGGAGATAGATCTTCTCCCCGGGTAACCCTGGTGGATTGGGCGTTGAAGCGACTGTGGTATCGTGCATCCGTTGAAGCCTGGCGAAGGCGTGAGCGGAAAACATAGAGTCGCCGTGTTCTGAGATTGGTAAGGGGAGATTCGTTAGTCCCATGGCATTTCTCCGTGATGTGCTATTACTCGTGCAGCCCAACCAATAGTGAGGGCGACGACTCAACCGCTAAATTGTTTGAAGCAGGAAGATCTCCGATTGGAGCGATGAATTGGTACCCTCGTCTCGGCCGCGTCTCGATGAAGCGGGGATTCTTTGGATCGTCGCCAAGTGCACGGCGGATACCGAGGATCTGCGTCTTCAATACTTCGGGCTGGACGAACGTATCGGGCCACACAGCTTCGAGAATTTCACTCTGCCTCACGAGCCTGCCAGCGTTCTCGACCAGGTATCGCAACACGGCAAAGGCCTTTGGGGCCAGGCTTATGCGGTCGTCATACCCATCGGCCCGATGGTGCCAGAGATACTCGTTGACCGTGTCCAGCAGAAACGGAGCAAACGCCCTTGCGCCAAGCATGCCGTGGTGATTTGCGACCATGTGGTTGATTCCTTTCGATACTTATTGTGGAGTCAACCTCCATCCCTGAGAACCCCAGATGGAGCACATTGAACGACTATATAGGGACGCTCTGCAGCCCTCGATAGTAGAAGTGTAGGGCTCGCCAGGGCCTGACTACTCACTCAATTTGGGTGTGATAGCTAACTCGTCCGAGGCCCGGATGAGAAAGATTTGCGACGGGCTAAAGAGGTGCGTTGAGAGCTTATGCTAGATTCAGCTTGAAGCGGGCGGCGCTCATGTGGAGATCTGTGCCGTATTGTATGGCTGCAAACCAGGTTGCAGTCGCTAGGTTAAAGTTGATGGGCGCCCTGGCTAGATCCGGTCCGAGCCCTCTGCAAACGGCGAAAACGGGAACGATGCAGCCCCCAATCCGTCTTCAAGACGCTTACCCTCCCATGATTTCTTTTCTTTGCGAACGAGTACAACAGACTTAAGGAGTCCGCGTCGTGGCTCGCAGGCGTCTCATCTTCGCGGCTTAGGCAGGTCTCTTGACGGGACTTCCTCTATTGAGCGCCGCCGCCAAAATCGACTTGGAATATGCAGCTGTGTCCATCCCGCCACGTGCTGCTCTACCGGCACTGCCATCGGCTGGAAGGAAGCAGTACCAACAGAGATGCGCCTCACCAAACTCGTCCTGTTCGGTCCTTGATCTCAATTTTCTCGCGGCGTCTGACGTCCTAAACGACTCTCGTCTCCCTAGTAATGTAGAAGGTTCGAGCAGGCATATCGGTGATTGATGTCACATACGAAAAAGAACCTTTTCTGCTGGGTATGTGTACCGCGCCCCGATCAGCGCGTCGAGGCCGTTCATGTCCGGCATCGGGGAGGGCATCGGAGTGACGTCTGTGCGAAGCGCCTGAACCGTTTGAACGGCTCGACAGACATTAGAGTGTTACCAGAATCATATCGGGCTGAATGGCCATGGAATTGGTGAAGCGCGGCCACTTTGCTGAGGACAAAAGCACGGGAACATCATTTGCGGTTAGGGGGAAACACGATACCCTCGCGCCGATCACGACCTCACTCCCGGGGGACGGCAAGCCGGCAAAGCCGCCATGTTAGCTCCGCGAGCCGCTATTGCAGCTTTAATGTTGTCGCGCCGTCAATGCCACTGGCAGTGGCGGTAATCGTGACACTCCCTGTTGACACACCGGTCGCAACCCCTGCGCTGTTAACTGTGGCGATCGTATTAGAGCTGGAATTCCATGTGACAGAACTTGTAATAACACGGGTGGTGCCATTCGAGTAGGTGCCGGTGGCGGTAAATTGCTGTGTACTTCGCACGTTCACAGTTGGATCGGCGGGGGTGACCGCAACCGACATAAGCTTGGCTGCCGAACTACTGATCGTGAGGTTGGTTTTTACCACGTAACACTGACAGTCACCGGAGATGGTCGTTACCCCTGCGCTAAGGCCGCTTGCAGCGCCTTCACTACTGATCGCTGCAATGGCCGGATCGGACGAGATCCATGTTGTCTCTGGTGTGACATCGCCAGTAGTACCGTCGCTATAAGTGCCGGTGGCGGTGAATTGTTGGGTGGTCTGGGGTTTAATGCTTTCGTTGCTAGGGCTAATGGTTAGTCCAACTATGTCCTTCGAACCCCTGAATAATTTCCCGCAACAACCCGTGATAATCAAAAGAGACATCAGGGCCAGAGCGATGTGTGTAAGCGTTTGCAGCCTCCTTCGCCTCGGTCGAATGGTCATTTGATTTGTACGCCACCATCTTGACGGTGCCGCCGGAGAGCCTTCGTGCTTCTTCGTTGTAAGGGCCGGAACAAAGTGAAAGACACCGTCCGTTCCGAGATCCTTGGTGGTCTCCAGCCGAAGACGAGCAAACCGCCGCGTGCTTGCGCTTATCATCGCTGGGTCACCTGCGACCATAGTGGTAACTCCTTTCCGTACTCATTGTCGAGTTAGTCGCTGGAAGCGGATACCCCAGATGGAGAACGTTGACCAACTATATCGGGGCGCTCGGTGCCCTCGTTAGTGAAAGAGGGATGCTCGTCAGAGCTTGACCACTAAAATAGTTGGGTGTGATTGAAGCTCTGTTCGAGAAGATCAAACATCAAACAAAGGCTAGCGTCCTCAAATGTCGTCAACCAAAGACGGTTCGACCGAAGTCCTGCCCTGATTTGAAGACCTGCTTCACATACAAATCGGATCTTGTATGCAGGAATGAGTGCGGTGCCCCCAGGCTCGGCGCGCTTGTAACCACTTTCAAGCCCTCTCGGGCTCGAGTGAAGCTTGGTGGACGGGCCCGCCTCCAGAGTGGTTGTCTTGCCTTGCAGCGTCCCGATCCGCGGCAGCAAGAAAGACAAGACCCCTTCTCGCCCGAGAAGAGTCAATTCTTGCGAGTCGAAGGCTCGATGCGCTTCCACCCAAATAGGCGAGCATCGACCGACCATAAACCCGGCCCTAACATGGCCAGGGCAGCACACAAACATGCTAGCAGGAGGTAGACCAACCGGTCCGCAGGAAGGGTGACAAGTCTGAAGCTTTCAATAGCAGCCGCCAATGTTGCCACAATGGGGGTACATAAACCGATAACGAGAAGAATCGCTGCGCCACCAAGGAACACAGACACGATTGCCGCGGGGAGGGGAGGGTTGCGTTGAAAGGTAGAACCAGCGTTATTGATCAAAGCAAACCCGACAACCAGCCGCATTAAGATAAGACCGATCCCAGGCCAACCACTGGCGAAGGTGGAATATAAACGTCGCAAGAAACGCACCTTTGCAATACTCATCCATCGTCGTATACGCCCTAGGGGAATAGAAGCCCAGGAGCAGGCTCAATTAAGCCTCTTTCGAGTCGCCGGGTTGACGAACCCCGGCTGCCTAACTAAAGCTCGATGATTCCTCGTTTCAAAGCGATTGTCGTGGCGTGAGTCCGGTCGTGGGCGCCTAATTTGGAAAGAATGTTTTTGACTCGGCTTTTGACTGCTTCCTCGGTCGTGGAGAGCTGATCGGCGATCTCCTTGTTTCCACATCCCGAGGCGATCAGCCGCAGGACGCTGATTTCCGCGGGTGTCAGGCCGTCTTCCATGGCATGCTCGACAATTTCCAGGGAAGCCTCCGGGGAAACAGTCTTCTTCCCGGCGTATGCCGCGCGAATCGCATTCAGGAGTTCAGTGTGAAGGGCGCTCTTTAAGAGATATCCCTTAGCGCCAGCCTTGAGCGCCCTGACTATTTGTGTGTCGCTCTTGTAGGTTGTCAGAACAATAATCTTCGCGTCGGAGAATCCACTGCGAATGGCAATGAGCGCATCCAGACCGTTCATCTCCGGCATCTGGAGGTCCATAAGTGTGACGTCCGGGCGATGCGTCCGGAACTGCTGGATCGCTTCACGGCCGTCGCGGGCTTCGCCTACCAGAATCATGTCCGGCTGGATGGCGATTAATCCGGCGATTCCCTCGCGTACGAGGGGATGGTCGTCGACGGCTAAAATGCGAATTCGCTCGGTGCCAGTACTCATTACGATGTCTCCTGATCTCTCGACTTGTCCTTTCCGGCGAGCAACTGTGACAGCCAGGTACGTTTGGGAGTTTGAGTGTAGGCGGCACTTGCAGGAATGCGCAGCTCCACTTCGGTTCCCCCGTCCACCTCGCTCCAGACCACCAGTTTGCCTCCGATTGCTCTGGCTCGTTCCCGCATGCCGGGCAAACCGAAGTGTCCGTCAATCCCCCGCCCGGAGAGGAGCACTGGATCAATACCCTTTCCATCGTCCCGCACTCGCAGGCGGAATTGCTCCTTGTCGTAGCGGATTTCCACCTCGATCTGCCGGGCCTTGGCGTGCCTGTAAGCGTTGCGAAGCGCCTCGGCCGAGATACGGTAGATCTCGTCACGCAGAATCGGATGCAAATCTCGCGCCTCGCCCTCCACTGTCACGCGCACTGCCGGAGCAGACTCCCGGTCGACGGGATCGGCTGCGAGCTCTTCTCCCAGGGTGCTTACGGCCTGTGCAAGGTCGTTCGTCTGGACCGTGGAGGCGCGCAGTCCCTGCACCGCATCCCGGCCTTCGATGATCGCCTTGGCAGTCCTCTCGATGGTCGTGTCGATCTGCTGCCTGGCCTCCACCGGGCGGTCGGGCAGCAATTGGGAAATGATTTGCAGCCTCAACAACAATCCATGACCGCTTTGCAGCAGAGTGTCATGAAGCTCCCGCGCGACGCTTGTCCGCTCGGCCACGCGAGCCTCCAAAGTAAGGGCGAATTCCCGGTGCAATTGCCCGACACGGAGCTGGTAGGCCGCCCAGAGCAGTGCCAGAAGAGCCAGCGCACCGAAGGCACGAAACCAGTTCGTTCTCCACCAGGGTGGCGTGATCAGAATGGGCATCGACACTCCTTGCTCATTCCAGGTGCCATCGCTGTTAGATCCCTGCACGCGAAAGACATATTTGCCGGGGTCTATGCTAGTGTAAGTGGCCAGACGTTGCTTGCTGCCCACTTCGTTCCAGCCAGGTTCGAAGCCCTCGAGCTTATATCGATAGTGATTCTTCTGAGCATTTGCGTAACTCAACGCCGCGAATTCAAACGAGAAGACACTCTCACGGTAGGAGAGAGTCAAAGAATCCACGTATGGGATGGCTTTCGTAAGTACCGACCTCGCGCCGATGGGTACAGTCTTGTTGAAGATTTTGAAGCTGGTGATCACGACCGGCGGGATGTAGGGATTGTCCCGTATCGCTTCTGGGTAGAACGCGTTAAACCCATTGCTTCCGCCAAAGAACATCTCCCCGTCTGGGCCTTGTGCGTAACTGGCCAGACTGAACTCATTCGCCTGCAAGCCGTCGGACACGTCGTAGTTTCTAAATGTTTCGGTTTGAGGATCGAACCGCGATAGCCCATTCTTCGTGCTTAGCCAAAGCCTGCCGGCTTTGTCCTCCAGAATGCCCTGAATCTTGCTGCTGGGTAGCCCCTGGTCTTCCGTGTAGCGGGTGGAGATCTCGTCTGGACGGTTGCACCGGTACAGTCCATCCGAAGCTCCTATCCACAATGTTCCCGTCCGGTCTTCCTCAATGGCGGCGACGTCCCCGCCATTGAGTTTGTGAGGGTCTCGCGAGTCCGGCAGGTAGTTCACAAAAGTGCTGGTCTTATCATCGTAGCGGCTCAGCACGCCCTCTCCCCTCGCCACCCACAGCGTGCCGGAACGATCCTGGTAGAACCCCGAGGCAGCATTCCCGTATTTGGTCGGATTCTTTGGATCAGGACGATAAAAAGTGAACTGCTCAGCCCCTGGATCCAAACGCGCAACGCCGTCAATATGCCCCACCCATAACTGGCCGCTTCGATCTCCATAGATGCGGATAACGTGATTCGATGGCAAGCTGTTGGGATCATCCGGCTTTTCTCGGTAATGTTTGATCTGCCCGGTGCGTTCATCCAACCGGTCAAGGCCGCTACCCCAGCCACCCAACCAGAGATAGCCGCGTGCATCTTTGTAAATGCCATTGACGTCAAAACCTTTCTCACTGGCGCTCCTGTCTTCTAAGCTGGCTACATAATGGGTGACGTGTCCTGTCTTTCGATCTAATCGATCCAATGCGCGCGGGGAGAACCCTAGCCACAAACTACCCTCGGAATCCCGGTAAATTGCAGTGACCCTGCCAGGCGAGATACTATTCGGATCGCCGGGGCGATGCGTATACCGCGCGAACTGTTTTTGCTGGAAATTGAGAATATTAATCCCTCCCTTCTCAGTTCCCACCCACAGCACGCCGCCCCTGTCGTGATACACCGAGATCACAGCGTTATCGTTGAGGCTATCCGGGTTGCTCTCATCGTGTTGAAAAAGGCGCGTGAGATGCTCAGTACGCAGGTCAAAGTAATAGAGGCCCAGACTCGATGGGACCCAAATTCCTTTTCCATCAGCCAAAAGCTTACTACTCACCAGGCCGACACCACCGGCCCCCACCGGATATGTCGACACGCTTTCATTGTGGGGATCATATTTGACCAGCCCGACGATGGGAGAATAGGCGAGTATCCAAAAATTGCCGGCCTCGTCCCCATACACGTAATCCGCACCCAGGCCGTTCCTGGTTGCGAGAGGGCGAGTCATCTCCGCCGTCTTTGGGTTCAAATGGAAAAGCCCACGCTCCCCAACAAACCAGATCTCCCCATGCCTATCCTCGATAACATGAGTGATCCTCCCAACGAACTGGCCATCGCTGTCATTGTGGTAATGAGTAAAGGTCCCGGTCGCTGGATCAAACTTGTCCAGCCCGCTTGCCTCGGTGCCAAACCACAGACACCCGCGACTGTCGCGAGCGACGCTGTTCACGGCATCAGCCCCGATGCTGTTAGGGTTGCCGGGGTCGTGTCGATAACGCGTAAAGCGTTCGGTTGTGGGATCGAACTTGTTCACGCCGCCGCCGTAGGTAGCAATCCAGAAATATCCCTGATCGTCCTCTATGAGATCCATAACAAGGTTGGCGCTTAGGCTGTCAGTATCCTTGGGGTTGTGCTTGTACGCAACGAAGGTGTTGCCGTCATAGCGGTCGAGACCGTCTTGGGTCGCAAACCACATGAAGCCCCGGCGATCCTGCAAAATGGCTTTGACATTGCTTTGCGATAGCCCATCGTTCGTGGTGAGGTGTGTGAATCTGACGTCGCTCATTTCAGCTGGGCCGGCCTGAGCGTCCACATTCTGAACGTGGCGGGCGTTCGACTCAGTTCTCTCTTTGCGGTCCTCGCGGAAGTCCGCCTTCGTCACCAGGGCGACAAAGCGCAGGTTCGTGCCGCCGGCAATTGCGATTTTGGTTGGGCGGGATTCAGCTGCTACGGCATACGAGGCATGGATCATGCACAGAAGCAAAACCCGGCTCGCACCCCGCAAGCCCCATGCCGTATTTTGGCGGCTGGTGATCATGCAATCACCTCATGACCGATCGGCCCCATCATGTTTTACCTTTCCGACCGACTTTTGCCACAAGCTGGAAGACCTCCGAGCGGGCGCGAAGGCGGCGGCTGCCAGGAATGCGCAGCTCCACTTCGGTTCCCGCGTCTACCTCGCTCCAAACTACCAGTCTGCCTCCCATGAGCCTGTTTGGCTGCGCGGGGTTCAGCCGCGCCGGCATACGAGGTATATGTCATCCCGGTCGTTGATTACCTCTTGCCAGCCGCTGTCCTGCCCGTCCAGCTTGTAATTTAGATCAACCTGGTCCGGGGCGGCGAGGCTGAGGGCGATGTTATCAACCTCGATGTCGTGGGTCAGCCCCAAATTCGAGATTGCTGGCCAGAGAGTGCGGTCCCGCGCGTTGAGTACGCTGTCGATGTTCTTCTCGACAAGTTGCCTTAAGACCATAAACTCGATAGCCCCCAACCTGGATGCTTATCGTTCCGGTGGGGGGCGGGGGTGACCGAATTGCGAATTCGCGGAAAAATCTCCCGGTAGTGATGCGAAACTCCTGTTTGCCGACCCAATAGGTCCTTTGTGACTTCAGCAATGCCTTCCAGAAGAACGAAGGCCGAGCGAGCGCGGGTGGATCGAGGCGCCGCGTCGCCAACTCAAGCTATTCGACTAGAGTTCGATGATCCCTCGTTTCAGGGCGATCGTTACGGCGTGAGTTCGGTCGTGGGCGCCCAGTTTCGAAAGAAGGCTTTTGACTCGGCTTTTGACGGATTCCTCGGTGGTGGAGAGTCGATCGGCGATTTCCTTGTTTCCACACCCCGCGGCGATGAATCTCAGCACGCCGATTTCCGCGGGCGTCAGTTTTTCATCCATGGCGTGCTCGACAATCTCCACCGAAGCCTCCGGAGAAACGGTTTTCTTCCCTGCGTGTGCCGCGCGAATCGAATCCAGCAGTTCGGTGTGCAAGGCAGTCTTCAGAACGTATCCCTTAGCACCGGCCTTGAGTGCCCGGACGATTTGTGTGTCGCTCTTGTAAGTTGTCAGGACGATGATCTTCGCGTCGGGGAATTCGCTGAGAATCGCAATCAGCACGTCAAGGCCGTTCATGTCCGGCATCTGGATGTCCATCAGAGTCACGTCCGGGCGAAGCGACTTGAACTGTTGAATCGCTCCGCGGCCGTCAGAGGCCTGGCCTGCCAGAATCATGTCGGGCTGAATGCTAATCAATCTGGCAATCCCCTCGCGAACGATGGGATGATCGTCGACCGCGAGGACGCGTATTTGAGCAGTGCCGGTATTGATGGGAGTGTTTGCCGACCTCATGATTTTTCCTTTCCGGGGAGCAACTTTGAGAGCCAGGTACGCCTGGGAGTTTGAGCGCAGGCCACGCCTGTAGGGATGCGCAGCTCCACTTCCGCTCCCGCGTCTGGCTCGCTCCAAACCTCCAGTTTGCCTCCGATCAGCCTGGCTCGTTCCCGCATGCCAGGCAAGCCAAAGTGGCCTGCGGGCTCCCGCCCGGACAGAATCGCCGGATTGATGCCCTTTCCATCGTCCCGCACGCGCAACCGCAATTCTCGATCGCCGTATTGGATTTCAACCTCGATGTGATGCGCGTGAGCATGTCGGAAAGCGTTGCGGACGGCCTCGACGGCAATCCTGTAGATTTCATCGCGTAGGACTGGATGCAGATCACACGGCTGACCTGCGACCATGACGCGCAATGCCGGAGAACCCGGGTTGACGGGATCGGCTGCGAATTCCTCTGCGATTGTGCTTACCGCCTGCGCGAGGTCGTTTGTTTGGAACGTGGAAGCGCGAAGTCCCTGCACCGCATCCCGGCCTTCGATGATCGCCTCAGCAGCTTGCTTAATCCCGCGGTCGAGATCTTCCTTCGCTTCGTTGGGCCGCTCTAGCAGCAATTGCGAGGCTGCCTGGAACCGTGGCATCAATCCTTGGAAGCTTTGCAGCAGAGTGTCATGAAGCTCCCGCGCGACGTTTGTCCGCTCGGCCACGCGAGCCTCCAATGTCAGGGCGAATTCGTGGTGCAACTGCCCGACACGGTACTGGTAGGCCGCCCACAGCAGTGCCAGAAAGAGCGCCGCGCACAGGATGCGGAACCAGTTTGTCCGCCACCAGGGCGGCGTAACGAGAATGGGCAACGACACTCCTTCTTCGTTCCATAAGCCATCGCCGTTCGATCCCTGCACACGAAACACATATCTCCCGGGATCGAGATTGGTGTAAGTAGCCAGGCGCTCCTTACTGCCCACCTCGTTCCAGCCAGGTTCCAAGTCCTGAAGCTTATATCGATAGCGGTTCTTCTGAGAATTAGCGTAACTCAGGGCGGCGAATCCAATGGAAAAAACATTGTCTCGGTAGGGGAGAGTCAAGGAATCGACGTATGGAATGGCTTTCTTGAGTACCGAATCACGGTCGACGGGCACGGGTTTGTTGAAGATTTTGAAGCTGGTGATCACTACCGGCGGCACGTAAGGATTGTCGTGGACACTTTCAGGGAAAAACGCATTGAACCCATTACTGCCACCGAAGAAGATCTCCCCATCTGGGCCTTGATAGCAACCTGTACTGAACTCATTGCTCTGCAAGCCGTCAGACACGTCGTAGTTTCTAAAGGCTTGTGTCTGAGGATCGAATCGGGATATGCCCCTCTGAGTGCTGAGCCAAAGCCTGCCAACTCCATCTTCCAGGATGCACCGAATTGTACTGCTCGGCAGTCCCTGACTTTCCGTGTACCGGGAGAAGGCTCCGCTTTGCCGGTTGTAGCGGTACAGTCCGTCAAACGCTCCCACCCACAGGGTTCCACTACGGTCTTCGTGGACGGTATTGATACCGCCACCGTTGAGTCTGCCAGGGTCACGTGCATCGGGAGGGTAATCCACAAAGGTGTTTGCCTTCTCGTCGAATCGGATGAGCGATCCACCCCAGGTCCCTAACCACAGCATGCCGGAGCGATCCTGATCAATCACCCAGATCGTGTTTTCGAGGCTGGCCGGATTGCCGGGTACAGGCCGGTAGTTAGTAAACCTGTTCGTGGCTGGATCAAAGCGGCTCAAACCGCCCTCCTGGCCCACCCACATCTGGCCGTTTCGGTCTCCATAGATGGTGTAAACGTTATTAGAAATCAGGCTGTTGGGATCGGCAGGGTTGTGGCGGTAATGTTTGAAACGCCCAGTGCGCTCATCCAGGCGATCGAGGCCGCCGCTCCCGCCCCCCACCCAGAGGTGACCAGCTCGATCTTTGTAAATGCTATTCACGTTCGTGCCTTCACCCAGCGTCTTCTCATCAAGCGCGTGAGGAACATAATGGGTGACCTGGCCCGTCTTTCGATCCAATCTGTCCAGAGCGCGAGGAAACAAGCCAACCCACAGAACGCCATTAGGTTCCTCGTAGATCGCCTTGACCCTGCCGGGTGAGAGACTATCAAAGTCGCTGGGGCGGTGTGAGTAAAGAGGGAACTGTTCCTGCTCGAAATTGAGAATGTTAAGTCCCGCGTGCTCAGTTCCCACCCACAGCACGCCGCCCCTGTCCCGATAGACCGACATAATGGTATTACTGTCGAGGCTATCGGGGTTGGTTTCCTGGTGCTGAAACCGGTATGTGAAGCGTTCTGTGCGCCGGTCAAAATAATAAAGACCCTGGCTCGATGGCACCCATAACCCATTCTGCCCTTCGGCGATAAGAGTGCCATTTGCCGATCCGCCGTTCTCCGTCGATGCCAGGACGCCGCGAGCACGAGCCGCAAGTGGGTATTCTGTTAAACGTCCTGCCTTTGGATCATATTTCCAGAGGCCGGCGGTTGCGGAATCGGCCAGCATCCACAGATCGCCGGCTTTGTCCTCATACACACTCTCTGCTCTCGGGCCATTCACGGTTCCAGGAGGGCGGGTAATCTGTCCTGTCTCTTGGTTCAAATGGAACAGGCCACGCCCGCCGACAAACCAAATGTCTTGACGGCTATCCGCTATCACCTGGCTGATCCTCCCGACAAAATGGCCATCGCTGTCATTTCGATAATGAGTAAACGTTCCGCTTGTTGGATCGAACTTGTCCAGGCCGCTGTCTTCGGTGCCAAATAAAAGGGAGCCCCGGCTGTCTTGGGCGATGCTCTTGACCGAAGCACCACCGAGACTATTGGGATTCTTTGGGTCATGAATGTAGCGGGTAAAGCGGTTGGTTGTAGGGTCGAATTTGTTCACCCCTGTGTTGGTGGCAATCCACAGAGAGCCGTGATGGTCTTCCATCAGATCCTGAGTAAAGCTGGAGCTCAAGCTACTAGGATCTTTGGGGTCGCTTTTGTACACGACGAAGTCGCTACCGTCATAGCGGTTGAGGCCGTCCCGGGTAGCAAACCACATGAAGCCCCGGCGATCCTGCAAAATAGCAGTCACATAACCCTGAGATAGGCCATCGTTCGTGGTGAGGTGAGTGAATTTGAGGTCCCTCACTACAGGATCGCCGGCGTGGGCGTGGATATTCTGAATTTGGCGCGGCGAGCCATTTCTCTCATCGGGGTCCGCCCGTGAGCCGGCTTTCGCCGTTGGGTGGATCGAAGGTTCGTCCCTGGCTTCGGCAATTGTGACTTTGGCTGCGCGAGGTTCAGCAGCTGCGGCCCCGCGGTTGTTGATTACTTCTTGCCAGTCGCTATCCTGCGCGTCCAGCTTGTAAATTTGATCAACCTTGTCCGGGGCGACGAGGCTGAGGGCGGTGTGATCAAACTCGATATCGTGGGTCTGGCCCAGGTTCGAGATGTTCTTCTCAGCGAGTTGCCGGCGCGAAGGAGGTTGCGAGCCGATTGGGCGCAGGCCATCGAAGCGCAACGATCCATGCCAGAGATTCCTATCGGACGTCTGTGCCGTTGCGGAGATATTACGCATGGAAAGATCGTCTCGGGCGGTCCACGCGGAATACAGGTAATGGCGTATCTCCAGCGATGGACTGAGCGCAGGAGAACACCGGCAGCCCGCCAACAAAATACCGAGAACGATTACGGCCATTCTTTCTCTGCGTTTCATGCTGCGTTGCAAAGCCTAACAATCAACAGCATAGACCAAAACTTCCGCTTTTTGGCCCATGAGGGCGGTCGATGCTCGACTGTTTGCATGGAGGCGCGTCGAGACTTCGGCAGATCACGCACCCGCAGGAGTCCGGCCGTTCTCTGTAAAAGGGCCCTGGTTCCTTTCCAAAAGAGGCGTCTACCGACCTCCAAGACGGTTGTGATTTCCCCTCGAAATGGGATTCCGCCAGGTGGGCAGACCAGCCACAATGTAAATCAGCAAGCTGAGATCCTGGACAGATAGCTAGCTAATAGGACTGGAGAATGTCTATGGCGCAAGTAATTGAGTTCGACACCCTGGCGCGTCTTACTCCGAAAGTAAAGTGGCCACGTGACGAACGGCGGGGAAAAGTGATTCCGTTTATATCCCGGCGGGAAGTATTGGATGACATAGTTTTTGCGGCGTTTGAAGAGCTTGAACGGGATTCCTTTCGGTGGCCCGAGTGCGATGGAACTCCCTATCAGGCTGCGCTTGAGTATGCTCAGCCGCTAATACTGGACGAGGTGCCCCCGGTGGAAAATTTCGAACGCCATGGTGAGAGCTCTTTGGTGCCATCCATGCTGGGCTTCCTTCCCAACAGTAGTCCTGTTGGGTCATGAGAGGGGTGGGGTGGCATACCTCATTTCAACTGCTCCTTCTACCGTCGCCTCTCTTGTTCTGAACAAACGGCATGAGTGTTATCCGGGCGCTTCACATGTGATGGGGTCATCGGCGAATTCAATGGCGCAAGTGCACTTACTTTGCTCCAGCCATTGTGTACGAAAACGTATCAGACTCACGAATCATTAATTCTCTGAATCGGGCGAGGCGAGGTTGTGCGATGTTCCATTTAGACTATCTTTCGTGTTTTCTCACCGTGATAGCCACAATACTGCTTGCTAGAAAATCGTGGATCGGGCTCCTTATCGCAAGTGTCAACAGCTTGATCGTCTGTGCGATTGGGTTGCGAACGTCACAGCTTGGCTTTATTCCAGCAAATCTGTTTTGCATCTGCGTATACGCGCTCAGCATGCGATCTTGGCTCAGGGAACAAACACACACCAACCGAGATCTGGCGCACCTGGAGGATAGTGGTTCGGTAGCGGATAGTCCTCGGGTGAGCCCTGCTACGCAGCATCGTACCGCTGCTGGTACACAACGGCCACTCAAGCGTATTCGCCGAGTTCGAGGATCCCGAGACACACGCTTTGCCGAAGGTTCCAGGGCGTCGGCTGCATCACGGCTCTGACCTTTCGTCCTCGCGCTGGGGAACAAGCGAACGTTTCATGCGAAGACCGGTTTTTCAACATCGCGACTCAGAATGAAAGCTTGTCGTGAAAACCTGTACGTGGGGCCCGCTAGTGGCATTGCAGAATGAGTTCCGTTGCGGGATCTGTGGCACCCTGAGCGAAACCCGGTTCGCTGGCTTTTGATCCGAAATGGCGCCTCGCCACTGAGCGTATTGGGCTGGGATGACGAATCGGCGAACGCTTCCGACGCTTGCCGGGCGTGCTCAGGAATCGCACTTAGGATTCGAATTGGATAGCCAACAATTGGGATAAGCGAGAAGCATTGACAGACGCGGGCAGTATGTCCTCTATGCCGCATTCAAGCGCGTCCCACCACAGTTCCGCTGTAATGGCAGAAGTCACAAGCACAATTGGAATGGGGATCCCATTAGACCTGACCTGCTCTACGAGGTCTCTCCAATTGCCGTCAGGCAGGGCAAGTTCCGTGACAATAACCGTCTTCTCCCGCACCGAGGTGAGAAATGCAACTGCCGCTGCGATGGTGGATGCCCACTGCATCTCGAGTGCGTGCCCTTTGATATCGTGCGCGACGGTGGCTTCCGGGCTCCTTCTGGACACGAAAATCACTGTTCCTGGGCGTCTGTGGGTCTGCATCGATCTCTAATACCTGATTCCACGCTACGTCGTCTGGCCTTCGATTAGCCGTAAGCCGCCGTAAGGTCGCCGTAACAACTGAAGTTTGGTTAGAACATAGTGAAAGGGAGAGGTTTCAGGTACGGCAGCGCGGCCCGCGTTACCGGTAAATCTGGGGGCCAACGCCGCAGCTGACCCCGTGCCGGCTATGGCAATTCGCGATCAATTGGCGCGTATTGTGAACAGTCCTCTCCTTGCCGACCGTAGGCTCACCCAAGTTCTGAAAAAGCTGAACCTAGGTCCGCGACCCAGACCGTAAATCGCCCGTAAGCTAACGACGACTTACGTGTCATTACTCCCCAACAACCAAGGTTCGAGGCAACATCGCTTCATGGAACGAAGCACTCGAAATGCTTGCTTGGCCATGACATCGGAGCCGGTGGCTCGGACTCTCGCTACGAGATTGTCCCTGAAAGCAAGCAAGCTTTCGGGCTCAGAAGAGGCCACTATTCGCCTCCCAAGAGTTTGCGATTTACCTCGTCCTGGGGCTGTTTCCAAAGGGAACTCGTCGGATACTGCAAGAAGTCGTTGGCACATCGGCAATCAAAGTGGGAGCGGCCAAATCGCTTCTGCCGCGGGCGCGATTGAAAGTTCAATCCGCTTTGGAACAGCAGTGCATCTCGATCGCCGGCGAGCTACTGATCTGACCAAGAGCTTTACTCGGACCTCGGTTGGTCCGACGAAGTTGAGGCTCCGTTGCCAACCCTGCGGGAATACTGGAGGACTCGACAATGAGCACTAAAGCCAGCGTTATGAATCTTGTGCTCCTTCCACTGGCCAACCGTTCGAAGCAGCATCGTCTTATGCAACGACGCACGCAAAACGCGTTCTTGGCCTTCACATTAGGGACACTGGCGCTACTGGCGCGAGGCCAGGATCTCAGACCTCGACCCGCCGCACTCTCAGCTGCACAGCCGGAGGGACAACAGTCAAGCCTTCCTGAATTGACGCTTGAACAAGCGGTTGAAATGGCTATTGCGAATAACAGCAGTCTGAAGACTGCCAGCCTCGAGACGCAGCGGGCCGCCGATGATCTGGCCGCGTCGCGGACGCGACGGTTTGCGAATACGGAGGTGACCGGGTTGGGCGCCCAACTGGTGACGAAGCCATCGGTCACATTTCCCGCAGGAGCTTTGGGGACGTACAGCGGGACCGGACCGATCCCGGGAACGGATCAGAAGATCGAGATCGCACGAAAGCCGGCGGGCACCGTGAATGTCTCGGTTGCCCAGCCGCTTTCGACGCAGTACCAACTGCATCTGCAATTGAAAGCTCTTGCGCTGGGGCTGGAGAGTACTAGGCAGGACCAGGAGAAGACGCGCCAGGAGGTTGTGGACCAGGTGCGGCGCGCTTACTACTCCGTTGTCGAGACGCAAAGCGTCCTGGATAGTCTTCAGGCGTCACTTCCTTACTACGATGAATCGCATCGGCTGGCGTTGGAGAACCGGGGCAAAGAAACGATCCTCGAATCGGATCTGCTGAACGCCGACGCGCAACTGTTGAAGACACAGAATGCCATCCGCGATGCGACCGACAGAGTGGCATCGGCCTCCGAAAAGTTGAACGACCTGATGGGCCGTGACATCCACACGCAGTTTCGTGTTGCAGCGATCGACAACGCGGATGCCGATCTCGCGACCCCCGAAGCCATGGAAGCGCGCGCTCTTCAAGAGCGGCCCGACGTGAAGAAGGCAAAGCTCCAGGTCCAGCAGGCCGATTACGACGCGCGGGCGAAGAAGGCAGAGTATATCCCCGAGCTCAGTCTGGCCTTCAGTTACTACGGTACTGCGAACTTAGGGATTGTGCCCAGCAACATCGGGACCGTTGGTCTGTCGCTGAAGTGGGAACCGTGGGACTGGGGGCGCAGGCATCAGGAGTACGCGGCAAAGCGAGTGAAGGAAGAGCAAGCCATTGTGGGAGTAAGTGCTACGGAACGCAGCGTCCTTCTGGAGGTAAGAGATGCGCGCCGGCAACTGGAGAATACGCGCCGGCAACTGGCCTTGAGCGATGCAACGGAACGCGCCGCGCGGCAGAAGCTCAAGGAGGTTCAGGAGCAGGTAAAGCGCCAGGCAGCATTGAGCCGGGATTTGTTTCAAACGCAGTCGGAGCTGGCTTCCGCCGACAGCCAGCAGCAGCAGGCTCTTACGGCCTTCTGGAAGGCCAGAGCCGACTTAAAAAAGGCGATTGGAGAAAACTGATGCGAGTGTTATTGGGAGTTCTGAGTGTAGCTGCGCTCTATGTTGTCGCCGGTTGCGGGACCAAAGAGCAGAAGGAAGGCCAGCAGCCGGTCCCGGTTCAGGCAGAGACCGTAGCGCTACAGCAGGTGCAGCCAAACTGGAGCTACTCCGGCGAGCTTCGTCCGGACACAGAGGTCCAGTTGGCCTTCAAGGAACCTGGCTATATCGCCTCTCTGTATCGAGTGAAGGGCGCCGATGGACGCATGCGTGATGTGCAGGTGGGCGACGAAATACCGGCCAACGCGGTGCTGGCGCACTTGCGCAGTTCCGATTACGAAGCCTCTTTCAACTCAGCAGTTGGCCAGCAGAACGCCATGCAGGGTGCGTTTGAGGCTTCGAAAGCGGAACTCGACCGGGTGAAGGCCAGTCAGGTCAAGGCGGATCAGGACTTCGATCGCGCACAGGGTCTATACGCCGCCAATGCCATGACTCGCCCGGATTACGACTCGGCAGTGGAGCAGCACACAGCGGCGACAGCCAGTGTGAACTCCGCACTGCGGCAGATCGAAGCGCGGCGAGGCCAGTTGAACGCGGCGCTGGGAGAGGCTGCGTCCGCGCGAATCAACCTTGGCGATACAAGGCTGGCTGCTCCGATGCCCGGGATCATTGTTGAGAAGAGTGTGGAACCGGGCAGCCTGGTTGCAGCTGGAACCTCCGCATTCAGGCTGGATGATACCCGCGTGGTGAAGGTGAACTTCGGCGTTCCCGACAACATGCTAGGGTACCTCAAGCTCGGAGCAGAGTTGCCTGTGCGAGTTGAGGCCTTACAGGGCCGGACCCTCACAGGCCGGATTACGGAAATTGCCGCTTCCGCCAATCGTGAGTCGCGCGTCTTCAACATCGAAGTTACCCTGCCGAACCGGGACCGCTCGCTCAAAGTGGGCATGATCGCCAATATCCGCATTGAGCGTGGCGATGCGCAGACGGTGCCTGTCGTCCCGATGACTGCCTTGATGACGGCGGAGTCGGGCTCGACGAACTACTCGGTCTTCGCCGTGGAAGAACGCGACGGCAAGCAGTTTGCGCAATTGAAGAGCGTGAGGGTTGGCGAAACGTTCGGCAAGTCGGTGGTCATCGACGAAGGCCTCACGCCAGGAGAACGAATCATCGTCAACCGCACCAACCAACTCAGCGATGGAAGCCCGATCCGGGTGGCCAACTAGGAGGCCAAGCAATGGCACACGAATACAACGAGCCGTCCATGGAAAAGAAACAGAATCTCGCCCGCTTCTTTATCGATCAGCAGCACATCTCCTGGGTCTGTCTCGCGGTTGCCCTGCTCTGGGGCCTCTACGGGCTGCTTGAAATGCCTCAGCGAAAAGATCCGGACATTCCTGTGCGCCAGGCAATGGTCATCGTACCCTGGCAGGGAACATCGGCCGATCAGGTAGAGCAATTGGTGACCCGCAAGATCGAGCAGGCCATCGCTACGAATCAGTGGGCGACGGAGATCAAGAGCGCTTCCAGAACCGGCTCGGCAATGGTTCAGTTCGAGCTGGCGGAAAAAGGAAAGTACGACCGGGACAAGGAACTGGACGACATCAAGATCCGGCTGGACGCTATTCACGACCTTCCGCAGGGCGCCGGGCCGCTTCTCTACATCAAGGACTTTGGCGACACCTCCGCATTGATGCTCACGGTGGCGAGTCCGCCCGCGGACCCGGCGCAGGTCGCATGGGTGGGCAGGCAGGTGGAGGCGCAGGTCCGGCAGGTTCGGAACGCCGTGGCTACGAAGACGCAGCCACGGCGTTCCATCGTGGTCGTGTTCCCAAAGTCCATGGAGAGCGCCGAAGTAGAACGCACGTTGTCCCAGGTCGTCGAGGAGATGGCCACGCAGCATCTTTGCTCCGATGTGCGGATGTTCTCCGGAGCAGGCTTCACGGGAGTGGACCTGGCGACAGACCGCAGCACCGCTGACCTGCAAGCGGCGTTAAAGAAGTTTGCGACTCAGAACCTGCAAACGGATGAGTTTCATCCTGATGCATGGAAGCCTGCGATCATCGACGACCCTTCCACCACGACCGCAGCGCTTCAGGCTGTAGCCGGTGATAAATACACTTATCGCGATCTGGACGACTTTACCGACACGATTCAGCGAAGCCTCAAAACGCTCTCCATCGTGTCGAAAGTGGAACGCTCCGGTGTGCTGAGCGAGAACGTATTTTTGAATTTCTCGCAGGAGCGCCTAGCGCAGTACAAGCTCAAGCCGTCGGACCTGCCCAACATCCTCGCCGCCCGGAACCTGCCAGACAGCGGCCAGACCCTCAACGCGCACGGACGCACCGTCAGCGTCAGCACCACCGGCGAGTTCAAGAGCATCGATGATCTGCGCAGTGTGATCATCGGCGCATCGCCGAACCGAACGCCGCTCTACCTGCGCGACCTGGTGGAGATCGAACGAGGGTACGATAACCCGCCTTCGTTCCTGAACCGGTACACGCGCCGCGATGCTAACGACAAATGGATCACAACGCGCGCGATCACACTCTCGGTGCAGATGAGAAAGGGCGAACAGATCAGCTCTTTCGGCAAACAGGTGGACGCAAATCTCGAGAGCGTCAGGAAGACATTGCCGGCTGACCTGGTCCTGGCCAGAACCTCAGACCAGCCTTTGCAGGTACACGACAGCATTGAGCTCTTCAGCCACAGCCTGATCGAAGCGTTGGTACTGGTGGTGATTGTGGCCCTGATTGGCTTCTGGAGTTGGCGGACGGCCATGCTGATTGCGGTCTCGATGCCCATCACGCTCGGCATCACGTTCGGGATCATCAACACCCTCGGAATCGACCTGCAACAGGTCTCGATCGCTTCGCTGATCATCGCCCTTGGGCTGCTGGTAGACGTTCCGGTGGTGTCAGGCGACGCGATTGTGCGCGAACTGGGTGCCGGGCAGCCGAGGTCCACCGCCGCCTGGCTGGGGCCGACAAAACTGTTCAAGACGATGGCGTATGCAACCGTGACGAATATTGTCTCGTATCTGCCCTTTCTGCTGCTGCCCGGAGATACAGGCAAATTTCTCTACAGCCTGCCCATTGTCATTAGTTGTTCTCTCCTGGCTGCCCTTTTAGTCTCTATGACCTTTCTGCCGCTGATCAGCTCGTATCTCTTGGAAAGCAAGGTCGAGACGCCTATCGAGGAAAGGCGGCAGCATGGATTCACGGGTTGGTACTTCCGAACGGCAAAGAAGGCCATTCAACACAGGAAGCTCTGCCTGGCCGCGTCGCTGCTTCTGCTTATCGGGGGCGGAATCATGTTCTCGACGCTGAAGCCGCAGTTCTTTCCCAAGGATCTTCAATATTTTTCTTACATCGACGTGTGGCTGCCGGAAGACTCTCCTGCGAGTGCAACCAGCGCGATCACTCAGCGGGTAGAAGCTATCACCCGCCGGGTTGCGGAAGAGTACGGCAAGAGCCATCCAGAGCACGGACACCCGAAGGATGTTTTGCAATCGATGACGACCTTTGTTGGTGGAGGCGGACCCCGTTTCTGGAGCAGCGCTACACCTGAGGACAGGCAAACCAACTACGCTCAGGTGATCCTGCGAACGAAAGATACTCATGATACGACGCCTCTTCTAGCCCGCTTGCAGCCGGAATTCGACAAGCAAATTCCTGGGGCAATCATCGATACTCGGACCCTCGAAACAGGCAAGCCGGTGGGAATTCCGGTTCAGGTGAGAATCTCCGGTGAAGATATGCCGCGCCTCCGAGCGGAAGCCGAGAAGGTGAAACAAATCTTTCGCGACATCCCGATCGCGGCCAGAGTGCGAGACGACTGGGGCGATCCGAGTGTGAGGGGAGTCGTGGACGTCGATGTGGACCGGGCAAACATGGCGCACGTCACAAACGCAGATGTTTCGGATTCGATCAATGCGGCTCTTCACGGCGTTTCAGCCGGTGTCTTAAGAGATGGCGACAAGCAGATTCCGATAGTTGGGCGCATGCGAATGGAAGAACGGGCCCAGCTCTCCGACCTGCGTAGTTTATATATCTTCT
Organism: uncultured Acidobacteriaceae bacterium; assembly: GCA_963850235.1. Taxonomy (GTDB): domain Bacteria; phylum Acidobacteriota; class Terriglobia; order Terriglobales; family Acidobacteriaceae; genus PALSA-350. The sequence continues at coordinate 30,512 of CAWKKM010000006.1, forward strand.
CGCGGCAGGACACGCCTCCAGTGCCTTTCGATCAGGTGGCGACGGTTTCCCTGGAACCGGTAAGGTCGAAAACCAAACGCTTCGATCAGTACCGGACCATCACGGTGCAGTGCTGGCCTGCCGAAGGTCACATAGCTTCAGAAGTCATCGCGGCAGCCATGCCAAAGCTCAAAGCGTTCCAGAAGCAGCTGCCCGACGGATTTATTTTCCGCTTTGCGGGCGAGCAGAAAGAGCAGGTCAGCGGGTTTGGTGACCTTACTACGGTACTGGTGATCTGCGTGTTCGGCATTTATCTGGCACTGCTCGCACAATTCAAGCACGCTTTCAAGCCACTGATCGTCTTTGCGGCTATTCCTTACGGCATCACCGGAGCCGTCTTCGCGCTTGCCATCATGGGACAGCCATTCGGATTCATGGCGTTCCTTGGCATCATCAGTCTCATTGGGGTGATCGTCAGCCACATCATCGTGCTGTTTGAGTTTATCGAGGAGCGAAGAGAGGCGGGCGAGGACCTGGAGTCGGCGCTGATCGATGCGGGTATCCTTCGTTTGCGGCCAGTCATGATCACGGTTTCGGCCACGGTGATTGCGCTGTTTCCGCTGGCTGTCCACGGTGGTCCTCTTTGGGAGCCCCTTTGCTATGCGCAGATCGGTGGCCTGACGATCGCCACCTTCGTGACCCTCGGCCTGGTTCCGATCCTCTACTCCTTCGCCGTGCTGGACCTGAAGTTGATCCGGTGGGAAAACCAGGAGCACGCCAGTTCTGCCCCTTCAGACAGGCGCCCAGAGGTGCCTGAGCTATCCGGGATACATGCGTGACGATCATATGACGAACCGCTAAAGATCTCTTCGACGCGGTCCTGAACGACCTTGCCACCAGCACAGCAGCTTCCTTGCCCACCGAGGATGTAACTAACTTTATGATGCGATTCTCCACCGTGGTTTCATTCCCATCCGGACGCTGGCGGTTGGACTGTATGACCGAGCGAATAAGACACCCCGGCAACCGACAATATTGCCAGCCTCATGGCGGACGCAACCGGACGGCTGTGGATTGGGGTGCACGGCAAAGGGATGGACTATTTTGATGGGCACCACTTCACCCATTTCTCCCCAAATCCGACGAACCACGCAGGTCTCCCGGACTATTGGGTGCTCCCGTTGCTGCTCGATCAACACGGCACACTCTGGATAGCAACGCCCAGTATGGGATTGGTGGGTCTTGACACGAAAACACGCAAGTTCACCACCTATCTATTCAGGGATTGCTGCCACGGTTCCAGATAGCCTCGCAGTTGCTGCCCAACCGCCCCATCGAGGCGAAGAAGGACCTCGACCGCGGGATTGTGCGGGCTGCTCAGGCAATCGTCGAAGGCCGGGATGCGGTGCAGGGACTTCGCGCTTCCACGGCGCAAACGAACGACCTGGCGCTGGCCGTAAGCACGCTGGCAGAGGAACTCGCGGCAGATCCCGTCAACCCCAGTTCTCCGGCATTGCGCGTCACGGTGGTGGGTCGGCCCCGCCATCTGCACCCCCTCCTGCGCGACGAAATCTACAGGATTGCAGCCGAGGCCCTCCGCAATGCTTTCCGGCACGCTCACGCGCATCACATCGAAGTCGAGATCCGATACGACGATCGGCAATTCCGCTTGCGCGTGCGGGACGATGGAAAGGGCATCGATGCCGCGATTCTGTCGGGGCGGGAGCCCGCAGGGCACTTTGGGTTGCCCGGCATGCGGGAACGCGCCAAGCTGGTTGGAGGTGAGTTGGCATCTGGAGCGAAGTGGACTCAGGTACCAAGGCTGAGCTGAGCATTCCTGCATCAAAGTAGACGTCTGTCGGCTAGACTTCGTCTCAATGACCGTTTCCTTACTTCAGCCTGGAAGGACCCAAATGAAAACGCGTATTTCCATGGCGGAATGTAGGGCGATTCAATTTTCAGGCCTTGTGTTCTTTCCAGAACTAACTCGCTCCGCGAGTTCGATGATTTTCGCCGAGCAAGACTCAGATTGAGAACCGTTTTGAAGCAGTGATGTGCGGAGCACGCTTCTGGCGCGCGCCAACCTTGACTTAACCGCCGAAACAGTAATCCCGAGAGATTCTGCGATCTCTTGCGTCGAGTATTCGTTCGTTTGCCGGAGCTGGACTACATCGCGGATAACCGGCGGCAGGCGGAGAATTGCTTCCCTTAGCAACTTCTGTCTCTCTCTTCTAACGTAACCGCTTTCAGGATCTTCCATCGGAGACCTCGGGTCCCAGGTGTCGAAAGGTCGTGGACCCCCGGTGCCGTCGAGCGGAATTTCAGAGCCATTGCGCTTCTTGCGCAAGATCATGAGCGCCGAGTTGATCGCGATCCGCGTAAGCCAGGTGGAGAAACTGGATCTCTGCTCGAAATCCTTCATGTGCTTGAAAGCTTTGAGGAAGGAGTCCTGGAGCGCATCCTCCGCATCCTGCCGATTCCTGGTGAGGCGATAAGTCGTTTGAAAGACTCTATTGGCGTGGCGCTTGCTGAGTTCGACAAACGCGCTTGGCTCCCCAGACTTTGCAAGGGAGACCAGCATCTCATCGCTCATCCCGGTTTCGCCGAGTTCGATGTCAACCGTGTCTACGGCAGACATAGGTAGATTCATAATGACCTCTCGTCTATCTGCTTCATATAAGGAACTCCAATTGAGTCTCAAGCACTGGTTGCATGCAGGGCGGCCTCGAATTCAGTGGACCCCAAGAACACTGCAAGGAGCATCCTGCGCGACCGCGTACACTGTGCTCCATAGGCGCGATATGTGCGACTGGTGATGATGAAGCCCCAGCACCAGAAGGTCTGTCTGGTGGTGGCAAAGGAAACTGATGATGGCCTCTACTTCGTCGCCTTCCAGAAGATGAGTTTCGAGTTCGACCCCTTCGCGACGCGCAGCTTTTCGCGCCTCCGCTTGTAATCGTTCATAAATTTGCTTCCGGTCCTGGAGGATGGTCTGCGTCAGAGAAGGGTCAGTCGCGTCTGCAAACGCCGTGTAAGCGGGCGGCGGTTCAACGATCGTGACCGCCCGCAGAGCAGCACCGAGAGTCCTGGCGAGTTGAATTGCAGAGGCCAGCGCCCGGCGGGCTTCCGGGGATTCGTCGTAGGCCACCGTGATTTTCTTAAACATGGCTTCGCTCAATTCGCTTGGGGTACAAACTGGTGCCGGATTCGGCCCTACGCATCCTCACTGCAGGTTGCGAACGAATGAGCTTCAGCGACATAGCTAAAATTGCGATGGTCAGAACCTGGCAATTCGATGTCATGCGCCCCCTTTGGCTCTCTTCGGATTCATTGCATGCAAAGCAAGGGCCATTTGCGAGCAGGGGCGTGGGAAGCCCCCGCCACACATTGGAGGACCGACTGCGCGCGTGCAACCCACACTCCATGCTGCGCAGCCGTGCCGGTAAATTGATGCCAAGGCGTGGTAAGTAGCCAACCTGTTAGCAATCTGCTCCCCGGCCTATCAGCAGACGCTCCTTCTCGTGGGTCGTAGCTGTCAGCGGCTCCTCTGCAACCTTTACCAGGCATGGGGATCACGCAGATGGCTCAATTCCTTTGCCCATTGTGCCTGCACCGGTTGCAGCCGTGACGCCGCTGCCGTGTTTATGCACAACCACGTGCTTGCCGATTAGCATGCGTCGCAGGTTAGCCCTGGTCGCTCGGTGCGAGGCACCGTGTCAACCAATTGACGCGCCTGTCAACCCGTTGGAGGGCAAGGCAAAGACGATGCCCCAGGCCCCAAGTCTATGCTTTGAAACTAATAGACTTGCGCCGCACAGGCCCGAATCGAGGTTTGGCCCAAGGTTTGCATTTCTCCTGGTTGGGGAGCAAGCAACGTGCGGAAGATCTCCACAAGGCGCGAGTCAATCCTGAGTCCAGGCGCGACACGCGCACGATACTGGTTCGCCATCTTCTTTGTACTTTCTATCTCATGGTTTGCTCCTGCGCTCCTGGGCACCGATAACAGCCGCGCGACCGGTGCGATCGAAGGAACCGTCATGGTCGTCGACTCCGGTCATCAGTCCTATGTAGTGGGGGCGAAACTAACTGCCAGCGGTCCTGTCGTATTCGAAACAGGAACGAACGCAGACGGTAAATATGCCTTTCTCGCTGTACCTCCCGGAACTTACACCATCGAAGCTCGCTTCCCAGGTCTGGAGGCCGCACAGACAGTCACAGTCGGGGCAGACCAGGCCGTTCAACTCCTGCTTCAACTGCGGCCGTCCAGGGTCAATACGTCCGTAACCGTAACCGCGAGCGAGGCGGATGCCAAGGTCCCTGCCCCCACCGAAACCATCATCTCGAAGACGCTGCGCGACGCACCCAACGTGAACGAGCGATTCGAAGGCGTGCTCCCTCTCGTTCCAGGAGTGGTTCGAGGACCTGACGGCCACCTTAACCTCAAGGGCACGCGCAATACTCAGAGTGGCGCGCTCGTAAACAGCGCAAACGTTACCGACCCCGCGACCGGTAGCCCGGCCATCAACCTGCCGATCGATGTTGTCTCAACCGTGCAAGTCATATCAAATCCTTATGACCCGCAATACGGGAAGTTTACCGGGGCGGTTTCGTCCGTCGAGACCAAGACGGGCAATTATACGGGCTACCATTTCTCGATGCAGAACGTGCTCCCGCGCTGGCGAGATCGCGGGGGCAGCATCGTCGGCATCGGAGCCGCCACTCCGCGTATGACTCTCACCGGTCCAATCGTCAAGGACCGCGTGGCCTTCACCCAGTCCCTTGAATACCGTTTCGTACGCACTCCGGTGAACAGCCTTCCTCCGCTCGAGCGAGATACTACGTTGACCAGCGTCGACTCTTATACGCAATCCGACCTGATTCTAAGCTCCAGTCAAACGGCCACCGTGTCCTTCGCGCTCTATCCGCAGAAGTTGCGGTACATGGGGTTGAATACCTTCAACCCACAGCCTTCGACGGCGGACTTCCACCAGCGCGGCTATGAGCTGTATGGACAGCATCGCTATCTGGCTGGAAAAAATGGTCTGCTGGTCTCCCAGTTAAGCAACAAAAGCTACGATGCCGATGTTACCGCGCAAAGCGACGATCCATACCAACTTCTAATCGACACCACCCAGGGAGGATTCTTCAATCGCCAGGCCCGCCGGACCAACCGCATCGAATGGCAGGAGACCTATACCTTCGCTCCGCGGCATTTTCTAGGTACGCACGAATGGAAGGGCGGTTCAAACTATGTTCACTCTTCCTACGATGGCCGGCAAATCTTTCTGCCCATCGAGATCATCGGCACCAGCGGTGCCGCGGTCGAGCGCATCACCTTCACTCCGCCGGCTTCCTTCGGCATAGATCAAAACGAGACTGCCTGGTTCGTTGCCGATCAGTGGGCACTGTCCGCGCGGTTGACGCTAACCCTGGGTCCGCGCTTCGACAACGACACGGTGACGAGCTCCACCCATGTAGCTCCACGCGCAGGTTTCATCTTTGCCTTGACCAATGACGGTAAGACGCTGCTTAAGGGGGGCGGAGGGTTGTTCTACGACCGCGTGCCCCTCATGCTGCCGGTCTTCGAGCGCCTGCCGGATCGGACCGTATCGATGCTTGACCCCAGCGGACAGGCATCCAGCTCGATCCTTTACCAGAACAAGATCACGAACCAGCTCCAGAATCCGCGGAGCACTTCGTGGAACATCGCTGTGGAGAGGCAAATCCTGGAATCCCTGACCCTCCGCGTCGGCTACGAACAGCGCAACACTTCCAGAGATTTCGTGGTCTCACCAACCAATTCAGGCGTGATGGCTCTTTCCAATGGGGCGAGCGACCAGTACCACGAGCTCCAGGTGGCCGGCCGGTACCAAGTTGCTCGCCTCACCCTGAACAGTTCGTATGCCCGGTCGCGTACTTACGGCAACCTGAACGATCCCGCGCTGTTCTTCGGCAACGATCCCCAGCCGGTGATTCAACCGGATGCGCGTGCCCGTTTGTCCTTTGACGCTCCCAACCGGTTTGTGTCCTGGGCCGACATTGCCGGGCCGTGGGGGCTTACCCTTCTTCCCGTGTATGACCTGCACACGGGCTTTCCATATTCGGTCGAAAACCAATTCCGCGAATATGTTGGGTCCCGCAATACCAGACACTTCCCACGATATTCGTCGTGTGATCTGCAGGTGACGCGTCCCGTCTCGCTACCCCTGGGTGATCGGCGCCTGAAAGCGCGAGCCGGCTTTGGCGTCTTTAACCTATTTAACCACTTCACCCCACGCGACGTGCAAAACGACCTAGACAGTACCCGGTTCGGAGACTTCTCCAATAACGCGTGGAGAGAATACCGCGGCAAATTTGTGATTCAGTTCTGACTTATGAAAAATCGCATCCTCTTCTTCGCGTTCCTTCTCCTCTGCACAGCGGCTGCTCTTGCTGCGGCAGACGACGATCCTCTTCCAGATGCCGACGCTGTGGTAGCGAAGATGCTGGTACAGGACGGACAACGACAGACGCTCAGAGGCGGCTACCGCGGAATGCGGCAATATGTCCTCGAAAACGGCCAACTCCATAAGCACGCGGAAATGCGAGTGCGGGTGCAATGCGATGCAGAGGGGACAAAGCACTTTGAGGTTATCGACGAGCAAGGCTGGAAAGCTGCCCAAAAACACGTTCTGCACAAGATGCTCGACTCAGAGGCAGAAGCCTCGACCCCGCAGGTACATATGAAAACTCGCATGAGCCCGGAAAATTATCAGTTCCGCATGGTGAGTAAAGCACCGCTCGACGGTCGAATGACCTACGCGGTAGATATCACCCCCAAACGTCGCGAAGAGCGTCTGTTTGAGGGGCGCATTTGGATCGACGCCGAGGACTATGCCTTGGTGCGCGCCGAGGGAAAGCCCGCGAAGAACCCCTCCTTCTGGACACGGAGCGTGCATTTTGTTCATACCTACCGGAAGAGCGGATCATTCTGGTTCCCCGCTTCCACCGACAGTGTCACCGACGTGCGCATTTTCGGTTCCACCAACCTGAACATCCACTACTTCGACTACACGCCCACACCACTTCCTGCGTCCGAAGCGGCGAGTGTCGCACTACAAGGAAGGATCCCACAATGAGAATGCCAACAATCGATCAATGCCTCATTCTGGCGGCCGGCAACGGCCACCGCATCAGGCCCACCTCCGGCGGCTCTCCAAAGCCCCTGGTACGCCTTCACGGCAAGTCATTGCTGGAGCATGTAATTCTCGGCGCCCACGAAGCCGGAATCAAAAAGTTTGTGATTGTGGTCGGCTACGGCGCCGACGAAATGCGTCGCTGGCTTTCCGGCCGCTCGCTTGCCGGTGTCTCCATAAGCGTGGTGGAAAATAGTGAGTACCACAAGGACAACGGCGTTTCCGTCCTGAAAGCCAGGCATCATATCCACGGAGCTTTCCTGTTGCTCATGGCCGACCACATCTTTGAACCCAGAACGGCTAAGGCTCTGCTCAAAGAGTCGCTGTCACCAGGTGAAGTGGTTCTTGCTGTTGATCCCAAAATTAACTCCGTTTTTGACCTGGATGACGCCACGAAGGTCAGACGCGAAGGCGATCACATCGTGGACATCGGCAAGGAGATTGCCCGCTACGACGCCTTCGATACGGGAATGTTCCTCTGCAGCCATTCACTCTTCAACATTCTCGAATCAGCCAAGAAGGAGGGAAACTGCTCCTTGTCGGACGGCATGCGAGTGCTGGGACAAAATGGCCGGCTGCGCGGCTTCGACATTGGCGATGCTGCCTGGCAGGACGTCGACACTCCAGAGGCCTTGGACTACGCGGAAAGTATCTTTGACCAGCACTTTTGCGGGCTGCTTTCGCAGGAAAGGCTCGTCAGTGTCTCAACCTAGGGCGATAACACAATGGGCGCTTCGAGGCCTCGGGGCCATTTCCGGCGTTGCCCTGCTGGTCTATCTGATTCACCGGGTTGGCCCCGGCCGGCTGGTCGAAAACATCTCCATGCTGGGCTGGGGACTCGCCCTGGTCGTAGCTTTGGGTGGGGCTGTGCATATTGTGAAAGCCTGGGCCTGGCAGATGACGCTCACCAGCTGGGACGGCAAGGTTTCATTCGCCCGCATGTTGAAGCTTCGCCTGGCGTCGGAAGCGGTCGGCCAGGCAGGATTCCTTGGGCTAGTATTTGGGGAAAGCCTCCGCATCTCCGCCTTTGACCCGTCGATACCTATCGACACTCGTATCTCGTCCGTGATCCTCGATCGCACATTGTTTATGGTCACCGGAGCGCTGGTGAGCGGAGCCGGCATTGTTGCGGCGCTCTTCGTCGCATCGCTGACGCATGCCCTGCGATTGTACGCGGCCCTGTTCGCCCTCGCCCTGATCGTCCTGCTTATTGTTGTGGCAATGGCTGGGATGAAACGTTGGCCCGTGCTGTCTGGATCCGCGCGAGCCGCTTGCCGCTTGCGGCCTGTGAGTCGCAAATTGGAATGCATGCTGCCGATGCTCCGTTCGGCGGAGGCCAAGCTCTTCGATTTCCATCGCGATACGCCGTCAGCATTTTGGGCCAGCGTAACTCTCAATTTGGCCGGCCACGGCATGGCCGTGTTGGAAGTGTTTCTTATTCTGTGGCTCCTGGGGTTCCAGACCGGGCCTTTGGGGGCATTCGTATTTGAAGCTCTCACCAAACTGGTAAACATCGTCGGCTCATTCAGTCCGGGCAACATTGGAACCTATGAGGGTGGAACGATTCTTATCGCCGGAATGTTCGGCCTTCCCAGTGCTGTTGGATTAGCCGTAGCGGTGGCCAGGCGGTTGCGGGCGATCTTCTGGGCGGCAATTGGAGGTATTTTCCTGGTGCTATTGTTCAGAGAGCAGGCCAATAAGGATGAGACGCCGGCAAACATTCTGCCGAGTCCGGAAAACCACTTCACCGCCGTCATTCTTACCGAGGGAACCGCGTCCCTGCTGTTCCGGGTCGGTACGATTCCCATCCTGCTTCGTGACATCCTCGCAGTACGCAAGGCCGGCGCAAGGCGAATCATCGTGTGCGCAGATCCTGCTACGACACCTTACATACGCCACGAGCTTCGCGACACGGGCCGCCTCCCGCCCTCGGTAGAGTGGCTTGAGGCGCGGTCAGATACGCCACTGCCGCAGCTACTGAAACGGATTGGGGATGGCAACCTGCTACTAGTACAGGGGAACAGCACCTACCATCCGGCAATACTCCGGCAGGCGAGTGAATGGGATGGGAAAAGTGGCGCGTTGGCGTTTACGACTTCAGGCCAGCTAGTCGGCATTTATGCGCTCTCTGCGAATCTGGTATCGGAAGTCGTGGAACGCTGCCCGTCCGAAACCTATGACCAAGACCAGATGCACGAGTTGCACCAGTTGCACGCGTGGCTCGTTTCGACCCATTCTGTCCGGTGCGAACCGGTAGCCGAGGGATTGTGGCAGCGAGTACTCAGCCCGCAAGACCGCACGACCGCGGAAAAGAAATTGTACCGGTGGCTGGTAAAGCCCACAGACGGTATCTTCGCCCGAATGAACCGCAAGGTCTCCTTGCCCATCAGCCGGCAACTAGCCCGGTTTCCCATAACCCCGAACATGGTCAGCTTGTTTACACTTGGAGTCGGTTTTGCCGCCGGTGTCTCCTACGCCTCCGGTGGTTATTGGAATATGGTGGTGGGCGCGGGGCTTTCCCTCGGGGCCAGCATCCTCGATGGCTGCGACGGAGAGCTAGCCCGGTTGAAGCTCATGGAGTCGGATTTCGGATGCTGGCTGGAGACGATTTGCGACTACCTGTACTACCTGTTCATCTTCGTGGGGATGGCGATAGGCTTAATGAGAAGCTCGGACACGAGAACGTATCTGGTGTGGACAGTCCTGCTGCTGGTGGGGGCCATTACCAGCTTCCTGGTCGCTGGGCTTGGGCGGAAAAGGCTCGCTGCCGGCCGTCCCGAGCAGTACCTGGGAATCTGGCAGGCCCAGGCAGGAAGTCGCCGATCGAACCCAATTCTGTATTTCGGCCGGCACACTGAATTCATCATCCGGCGCTGTTTCTTGCCCTATGCTCTCCTGTTCTTCGCTCTTGTTAACATGACCAAGGCGGCCTTTATTATGTCGGCGCTGGGCGCAAACGTGGTGTGGCTGGTTTCGCTTTACTCCTATCGCGCCTTCACCGTAGCCCGAAGGTCGCCATTGATAGTTTCTGCTGCATCTGATTAAAAGGTATTTTATTGCGTGACTTCCAATCGGGAAATCGAAGTCGGCGCCTTTGCGCCTCGGGGGCGTGCGCTTCCTCCGCGCGCCTCAATCACGGTGGTCGACTGGAACATTAATCGGGGCTTGCGGCTGAGCCGGATCATCGAGTTCCTCGCCAGCTTGAAAGCCGATGTGATCCTTTTGCAGGAGGTCGACCTCAACGCGCGGCGAACTCACCAAGTCAACGTCGCCCGAGAGATCTCGCAGAAGCTCGAAATGAACTATGTTTTCGGCCGGGAGTTTCAGGAACTGACTCAAGGCTCCCAAACATCACCGGCCTACCACGGGCAGGCCACGCTTTCTTGCTGGCCCTTGTCCAATGCCCGCATACTCCGATTCCAAAGGCAATCGAGCTTCTGGCGTCCGCACTGGTTCGTTCCCGAAATTGCACCGTTTCAAGAGAGGATCGGGGGCCGGATGGCCCTGGTAAGCGACGTATGCGTTGCCGGCCATTCGCTGGTAACTTACAACCTGCACCTTGAGAGTCGTGGCCCTGACAACCTGCGCTGTTCCCAACTGGATGAGTGTTTCGCCGACGCTCGCCGATACAATTTGGATACGCCGGTCTTGCTGGCAGGTGACCTCAACCTCGACGTTTACCGGACTGCTGCTGCCGACGGCGTCAAGCGAGCCCGGTTTCAGGACACGATGCAGAAGCAGGCCGTGCCGACCACTCCAGCACGCTCCCTGTTCGAACGCGGCCGGGCTATCGATTGGATGTTCACTCGGGGATCTGTTCGAACGAAAAACTTCCAGGTTCACAGTTCAGTATCGGCATCCGACCATTACCCGATCTCCGTGACGGTGGCCTTTGGCTAGCCGGTTGTCAATGCCAGATTCTTGACACGCATCTCCTTGAAATAGAATCCACAGATTTGCGGATCGGTACGGCCTAACTGGCAAGCTGATCAATCAGATGAGTTGCATCTCTCCGGGCATGTTCAGAGTGGCTCTGAAATTGCTTATAGCAAGGGTAAGTGACGAGTGGCTCGTGAGTTTAATCTCGAGTCTATCGAGAGGAGTAACCAATGCTCGCAGAAAACCAACCTCCGTGGGAACCCGGCAAACAATGTGCCGCGGGTTACGAATGCTGCCGTATCACGACAAACGTCAGCGTTGAATATGCAAATCAAGACATCTTATTCCCTGATCAATTTAGTCTTGGAGACGAACTTATTCTGCATGCGTTAGGTGTCGCATGGTGATCGTGGATCGATTGAGGTCTATCGGGCGCGGCATCGACCCCCCAGGTGCGGTGAAGTGATGAATATGGAGATTACATTGGCTATAGTCATGGTGCTTGTGAGCTTCGCGGCAGCCGGCATATGGTCCGCGCTCAGGAGCAGGCAAAAACGGAAGGAAGCAGAGTTTGAGCGGCACAGTATTACTCCTGACCAACTCAGCCAGGCTCTGGCTCGAGAGCCTCAGCTTCCGGTGTTCGACCTTCGCGAACCTCTGGAGATACTGGCCGATTCAGAAATCATCCCCGGCGCGTGGAGAATCTGCCCCTACAGGGTGTTGGAAAATCCCTGGCTCCTACCCAGGGAGAGGCCAGCGGTTATTTATTGCACAAGTCCCAGCGACGAGACCAGCCGTATCATTGTGGAACGAGCGCTTGCGATGGGGTTTGTGAAGATCAAGTTTCTCAAAGGCGGCTTGCAGGCCTGGAAGGCAAAGGGCTATGCAGTCGAACCGTACTTCAGGCACATAAGCCTGGAAGTCGCGAGCTAGTAGTGAAGGGTGTGAAAGAGCGTAGCCGAGCCTCCAACTGACGATGCATGGAAACGGGAGGCGATGGTCGTAGGCAGGGACTGAGTTGAGCCCCTTGAGCTTTTCCAGGTGGTTAACAAATGGTCGAACTAACACGCTTCGTAATGCTGATTGCGTCCCAGCTTTCCTTGATTGGCCTCAGGCGGCTTCAGGCAGTCCTCTGGGCCAGACAGTGCCTCGACTGCCAGGAGAGGTTCGATCATCTCCAAAGACAGGCCGCAATGGTGGAGCTCTATCGTGGAAGCGCTCACCAGGGTTGAACGACTCCGAAAACGCCAACAACCGACGGCATGGTCACGATCCTCGGCTGTCGCGTATTTCTGTGCGCACCATTGAGAACATCGATTCCACGAGAGGTCCCGTGGGGGGAAAGATTCGAGGCTTTGTTGCAGGAAGCGCTCACGATGGACGGTAACCGCGTGGTCCCCGACGGAAGCCGCGCGAGCGAGCGTCGCGAAAAGAACAGTCGGCTGAGCGGCATTGGGATCGATTATCGTCGAGTGATACCCAAACTTTGGAGCTGCTTTTCGGTCTGAATCTATGGTCAACCGCTCATCATCGAAGGTTACGCGTCCTCAGGTTCGCCATCGGATGACCTGATCGCGTCACGCAGAAGGGCATCCCTGGTCCAAACCTATCTTCAACTGCATTTCCATATCCTGCCCAAGAATATGGGCATCGTCGCGCTCAGGAGCACACCCCCGGAGATCGCCGGCAAAAGCATCTTTGATGGAGTCAGTCTGGTGAGTTTCAGCGCGAACAGCAAATAGAGTAGTATTGCTGGTTTGACCGAGTTTAAAACAAACCGGCCGCGCAGTGCGAAGGATTCGAACTCGCGATGCATCTCCTTGAAGGAGACGAAGTCGATGCCATCGTCCGTTTCCTTGCTGAATGCAAGGCCGTTCTCCTCGTCTTGGATCTTCTCATATGCTGCACATCTCGCCCCTGTGGAGCACAGTCTATGAAGTTGCGCGGGATGCTCCTTGCCGTGTCCTCGTGGTCCACTGAGCTCATGCTCCCAGGACGATGATGGCGATGGTCCAAGAGGTTAAGACGGCTAAAGCGGGGATTAGCTATGAAAGAGACAGTTGAATTTCTCGCGAGACATGGCTACTGGCTGCTGTTCGTTGCTGTTCTTGGCAGGCAAGCATGTTTGCCTGTACCGGTAGACCTGCTCCTGCTTGCCGCCGGTGCACTGGCCGGCTTGGGAAGACTGAGCTTCACGGGCATCATCGCATTCTCAGTTACGGCGTTTCTCCTGGCTGATCTGACATGGTATGAAGCCGGCCGAAGATGGGGCAGCAAAACATTAGCCTTCATTTGCGGAATCTCGCGAGATCCAAATAAATGCATTGAGAAAATAGCCAGAAGCTTCGATCGTCACGGGGTGAAATCGCTACTGATTTCCAAGTTCATTATAGGATTGGATGCTGTTGCCGCTCCAATGTCAGGGGTATCAGGAATAACCGTGGCCCGGTTTCTGGTCTTTGACTGCCTTGGGGCCATCCTTTGGTGTTGTGTCTGGACGGCTCTGGGCTACATTTTTAGCGACCAATTGGATCATGTTGCGGCGTACACCGCCAAGCTGGGCCAACTGGCGGTCTTGGCAGTGATGGCTTGTTTTGGTGTGTTGATCATACGCAAGATTGTTCTCTGGTATCGCTTCCTGCGCGAATTCAAGCTGGCGCGGATTACACCTGACGAGCTCAGGGAGAAACTGAAAGCCTGCGAAAAGATCCTGATCATAGATCTGCAGGGAGGAGCGAAACAGGCTCAGGGACTGCCGGCGATCCCCGGTGCCGTTCGGATAGATCCTGGGGAGCTTGGTCGATATACACGGGAATACCGAGACGCCGCAGATTTGCCGACAGACCGTGAGGTTATTCTCTACTGCGATTCTCCGAGCGAAACCAGGAGCGCGCGCGTGGCCCTCGCATTGCGGGGGATGGGTTTCGCAGATGTTCGACCGCTTGCCGGCGGCTTCCAGGCTTGGCGTAGTCGCGGCTTCCCCGTAATCCCCAATGTTGAGATGCTGCCACTGGAGGAACATGCAGTCTTTGTGCTGCATGAGATGCTTCGGTGTTCACTCAGAAACACCGCAAATCTTCTCAAGACGAGCGCCTCAAATGTCGATCGGATCTTGGAGAGTATACGGAGGCGTATCGAAAGCACCACGGCCACGCACTTACTCTCGTTGAAAAGCCATGATGCTAAGTCAGCTGCAGAGTCGACCCCCAGCATTACGGCGACGTTACCTGTTCAGCAAGAGCGCACGCCGGAATGACTGCATACGAGCCGTTCGACACAGAACCGGTGACCATTGGCTAAGCAGCCGGCACGGCGGACAACCCACTGTCATCTGCCAAATACTTGGCGGCACGGCTCCTCAACCAGCCCGCAGATAACTGGGTGGTTCCAGTTAGCAAATCTCTAAGTCACTCGATGGAAAGGAAATGCCCGGTTCGGTTTGGGCCGCCTGGAAATGGCCTCCTGAATGCTCATTGCTATTGTGATCAGGAGATTCGGATGCGCAAAGCGATAATTTTGATGTTGATCTGCCTGGGAGCCTCGGCTGCGTTTTCGCAATCCGGGTCCGTGTACCGGGCTGCCACAATCACGACGGTACTCCCTCACCAGGCGGTTGGGTCGGATACTTCCGTGCCCAGCTATGACGTTTCCTTAATCGTCGGCAACACCGTCTATGTTGTCTTGTACACTCCGCCAATCGGTCGGGACACGGCGAAGTACGCAGAAGGACAGGAATTGCCCGTACTGGTTGGGGAAAAGACGATCAAATTTAACGATCTGCTTGGAAACAGTTCAGAAGTACCCATCATAAGTCGCACCGCAACGAACCCGCTGACTAGCCCAGCCACCAACTCTCCACCCCAGCAGACACCGGTAAAGAGCACAGAACTTGTAGGCCTTGCCGGGGTAAAAGCGAACACAGTCGGAACTGTGGCGGTCGAAGACGGCAAACTGCACTTTGTTCATGAGCAGGGCAAGTCAGACATTGCGGCGGCCCTCATGGAAGATGTAGTCACCAGCCATGATAGCCAGCGAGTGATTCGAGGAACCCTGGGCACAGTCAGTATGTTTGCGCCCTATGAATCAGGGCGGGTTCTGAGCTTGTTTCGCTCCAAAATCGATAGCCTCACGATTCAGTACCGTGATGCGGACGGGGGGCTGCACGGGGTTATTTTCACTATGCCGCCAGGCACGGCAGAATCCGTCAAGCAGGAACTCATCGCCCAGGGCGCACATACCCGCATCCCGGCGCCGGCCAAACCAAATGTTGACTCATCCCATTCCGCCAACCTGGAGCAAAAGCCATGAAAAAGTTCTTAAGACCCGTGACATGTTTGGTCATGTTCACCGCCATTTTGTCGGCAGAGCCCGCCACCCTCTCGTCTTCGGCCCACCTCCCGGGTTCGCCGGTTATAGGATCTGCACTGCTCGGGCACAGCTCCAAAATTAAGGCGTCAGCGATCAGGGTGGAAATGATCCAATCCGAAGATACAAAGCTGCCCGCTGAATTCCAAGTGGCTCTCTACGAGAATGTGATTCAGCAACTTCAGAAAAAAGTTAGCGGGTTGCACATCTATCGGGACGGTGACCACAATGCCGCCAATATCCCTGACCTGGTCGTTCTGCGCAGCACAGTCCGCAGCTTCACCGAGGGAAGTGAGAAGAAACGACAAGTCACAACGGTCGCTGGGGCAACCTCGATCACTGTCCATTGCCAGTTCACCGACACTCAAGGCAACGTTTTGCTGGAACGGGACATAAAAGGAAAAGTACGATTCTTAGGCGCAAATCTCAAGGCCACCGATGACTTCGCCAAGAAGGCCGCGGCGATGGCACACAATAGCTTTTCTACCGCCGGAAACACGTAGCAGCAGGTTGTCATTAGCCAGAATGTTGGCACTCCCTGAATGGCGTTCCCGTGCAGATGTGCGTGTCCATGTATTTGGCGTGTCCATTTGTTTGGAATGCCGTGTGCTTCTCAATAGGCAGATCAAAGACCCAAGGGGATCAACCAGCCAATGAAAGTTCTCGTGCTCAACTCCGGTTCCAGCAGCCTGAAAGCCTGCCTCTACGAAATTGGCGAAACCCTCCCCATTGATCCACCCCGCCCCTTGTGGGAGGGCAGAGTCGAGTGGGGTAGCGACAGGGCCACGGTCTCGGTGAAGAACGTGCGCGGAGCTGTCCTGAAAGGACAACTGAAAGTCTCCTCGCGGGAGGAGTTTGTGGGCCATTTGCTTGGCACCATGTGCACCGGAACAACCAGCATCCTTGGTTCTATTTCCGAGATCGATGCCGTGGGGCACCGCGTGGTCCACGGCGGCCCGAGTTTTGCGGATCCCGTGCTGATTACCCCAGAGGTGCACTCCGCGATTGCCGACGTTGCAATTCTCGCTCCGCTGCACATCGCAGCGGAGCTGGAGGGCATGAAGGTTGTCGAAAGCCACCTCGGCGCTGTCCCACAAGTAGCGGTGTTCGACACCAGCTTTCATCGCCAGATGCCCCCGTCAGCGGTAATTTATCCGGGCCCTTATGAGTGGTTCAAGCGCGGCATCCACCGCTACGGATTCCACGGCA
Organism: uncultured Acidobacteriaceae bacterium; assembly: GCA_963850235.1. Taxonomy (GTDB): domain Bacteria; phylum Acidobacteriota; class Terriglobia; order Terriglobales; family Acidobacteriaceae; genus PALSA-350. The sequence continues at coordinate 47,119 of CAWKKM010000006.1, forward strand.
TCAATCACCAGTACTGCGCTGAACGAGCTGCCCAGTTACTCGGGCAGGATCTAAACTCCCTCAAACTGGTGACCTGCCATCTGGGCAACGGATGCTCGGTCTCAGCGATTGACCAGGGCCGCAGTCTGGATACCACCATGGGCTTCACGCCGTTGGACGGATTGATGATGGGGACGCGTTCCGGCTCGGTGGATCCAGGCATCTTGATTTACCTGATGCGCGAGGACCAGCTCACGTACCAGCAGGTCGATAAGCTGCTGAATCAGGAGTCGGGCCTGTTGGGAGTGTCGGGGCTCTCGAGCGACATGCGCGACATCCTTGCCGGGATGAAGCAGAGCAATGAGAGAGCGAGTTTGGCATTCGAGATCTACGTGCACCGTCTGCGAAAAGCTATCGGGGGGATGGCAGCCGTCCTGGGAGGGATTGATGTCCTGGTGTTCACCGCCGGGGTGGGCGAGAACTCTTCTGAAGTGCGAGCCGCAACTTGCAGCGGGTTGGAGTTCCTTGGCCTAAAACTCGATACCGGGCTCAATGAACAGACCAATCTCGATCGCGAAATCGCCGCTGCAGATTCCCGCGTCCACGTCCTCGTAATTCGTGCGGAAGAGGATTGGGCAATAGCGGCAGAGTGTTGGAACCTTGCGCACACCGGTGCGCAAACGACCGCCGCAAACCAGGGCAGGAGAGAGATCCATGAACCAGACACTTCCCATTGTTTATCTAGCGCGGCACGGTGACACGGCGTGGACGCAGTCCGGTCAACACACCGGCCTCACCGATTTGCCTTTGACTGCAAATGGCGAGCAAAACGCTCACAGACTTGGAGAACGTCTGCAAGGCATGACGTTTACTAAGGTCTTCACCAGTCCACTCAAGCGCGCCGCCCGCACCTGTGAACTTGCAGGATTTGGCGATGTCGCGCAAGTCGAGCCCGATCTGGTGGAGTGGAATTACGGCGAATTTGAGGGGCTTACTTCAGCCGAGATCCACAAGCAGCGGCCCGATTGGCAATTGTTCCGCGACGGCGGTCCGGGTGGCGAATCCGTTGCTCAGATCAGCGATCGGGCCGACCGTTTAGTCGACCGCATCCGAACCATCCCCGGACATACACTCCTGTTTTCCAGTGGCCATTTCCTGCGTGTGTTCACCGCCCGCTGGCTGAGACTCGATGCGGGCTGTGCCGGCAGGTACTTCCTGCTGAGCACGGCGAGCCTGAGCGCAGTGAGCTATGAGCATAATCTTTCTCAACCTGTGATCCGGCTCTGGAATGACGACCATCACGTGGTCGCGTAATCGCAACTATGTTTCGCAACTAAGACCATAAGGACTCCACAATGAGCAAAGCCAGTACAGTAGAACGGAAATCTGCAACCCCGCCGGAAACGAACTCAAGCAGTGCTGAGCTTCTGCAACAGTACGGCTGCGGCCCCATCCCCATTGCCGGAACGCAGGACGCGTTTTACGATCGCCATCTCGTCTTCGACAAAGCCATCGACCCGCAAGCCGCGAGTGCGCGTGAGCGTTTTGAGGCGTTCTCCCGCTCGGTCCGCGACGTCCTCGCACAGCGATGGGTGCTGACCAAATCGACCTATGAACAGAAGAATCCTAAGCGCATCTACTACCTGTCTTTGGAGTTTCTCATCGGCCGATCGTTGGCCAACAATGTTTCCAACCTCCTGGTCGATCCCATTGCCCAGCAGGCGGCTAAAGACAAGGGTATCGATTGGCTTGAACTCATCGAGCAGGAACCTGATGCGGGCCTGGGAAACGGCGGCTTGGGCCGCCTCGCAGCCTGCTTCCTGGACTCGATGGCTACTATGCAACTGCCGGCCACAGGCTATGGTCTGCGCTACGAGTACGGCATGTTTCGGCAATCCGTGGTGAATGGCTGGCAACAGGAAAACCCTGACAATTGGCTCTGGAACATGGATCCCTGGGAGATCAAGCGAGAGCATGAGAGAGTCGAAGTAAAGCTGAACTGCTCATTCCAATTGCGAGCGGGTAATTTTGAGGTCGTCCGCGACCGGCCCTCGACGCTGGTGGGGATACCTTACGATCGTCCCATCGTGGGCTATGGGGGCAAGACGATTAACACTCTCCGCCTCTGGGCAGCGGCGGCGCCGAATTCCTTCGACTTCAAGGAATTCGGGACCGGCGACTTCGTCGGTGCGCTGAGCGACAGGCTCGAAGCGGAATCCCTTACCCGGGTGCTCTATCCTGATGACTCGACAACTATAGGACAATCGCTGCGTTTCCTGCAGGAGTATTTCCTGGTCGCGTGTTCGCTGGCCGACCTCGTTCGCCGCTTTAAGCGACACAATACGGATTGGGACCTGCTGCCGGAGAAGGTCGCGATCCAGCTCAACGACACCCACCCTTCCATGGCAGTGGCTGAATTACTGCGAATCCTGCTCGATGATGCCCACCTGGGATGGGACAAGGCCTGGGAACTAACTCAGAAGACGCTCGCTTATACCAATCACACGCTGCTGCCGGAAGCGCTTGAGAAATGGCCTGTGGCATGGTTCGAAATTCTTCTGCCGCGCCATCTGGAGCTCATCTATGAAATGAACCGGCGCCTGCTCGACAAAGTTCGTCTTGGCTTCCCGGGAGATGGCGGACGCGTTGAGCGCGTGAGCCTGATCGAAGAAGCCCCGCAGCGTAAGGTACGGATGGCTAACCTCGCTATAGTCGGCTCGCACAGCACCAATGGGGTGGCCGCTATCCACTCGAAGCTGCTGCGCACCTCGACCGTTAAAGACCTCGCCGAAATGTTTCCCGAGCGATTTAGCAACAAGACCAACGGAGTAACGCCGCGGCGCTGGTTGCTGCAAGCCAATCCTGCGCTGGCGCGTGAAATCACGCAAGCCATCGGGAAACGCTGGATTACCGACTTGAGCCTGCTCAAGGAACTTGGTCAATATGCCGCCGACCGCAGCTTTTGTGAAGTGTTCCTCGCGAGCAAGCATGACGCTAAAGTGCAGTTTTCCGAGTGGCTCAAATCCACCTCCGGCCAGGTCGTCAACCCTGACACCGTCTTCGACTGCCAAATCAAGCGCATCCACGAATATAAGAGGCAACTGCTCAACGCGCTACGGATCATCGTCGTTTATAACCGGCTGCGCTCCAATCCGAACCTTGAAATAGTGCCTCGAACCTTCTTCTTCGCCGGCAAAGCGGCGCCTGCTTATCACCTGGCTAAACTCATCATAAAATTCATCAACAACCTGGCGGTCACCATCGACCATGACCCTGCTGTGCGGGGCCGCCTCAAAGTCGTCTTTGTCCCGGAATACAACGTCTCATTGGCGGAGCGGTTGATCCCGGCCAGCGACGTCTCCAACCAGATTTCGACCGCGGGCTATGAAGCCAGTGGGACCAGCAACATGAAGTTCATGTTAAATGGGGCATTAACCGTGGGAACGCGCGACGGTGCGACCATCGAAATGGCAGAGGAAGCAGGCGAACAAAATCTCTTCCTGTTTGGACTGACTGTGGAACAGGTTGAGAGCAGCCGCGGGTGGTATAGCCCTCGCTGGCACTATGAAAATGAGCCCGAGACCCGGGCGGCTCTGGATCTCATTTTCTCTGACCACTTCAGCCCCGGCGAACCCGGCGTGTTCGCTCCCTTACGCGACACGCTCCTGACGAATGGCGATCACTACATGCACCTGGCGGACCTCACTTCCTATTGCCGGGCCCAGGAAAAACTCGGCGAGTTGTATGCGAATCCTTTGGCGTGGGCGCACAAGGCAATCCTGAATGTCGCCAACTCCGGCAAGTTCTCCAGTGACCGCACCATCAGCGAATACGCGGCCGGCATTTGGAAGGTGCAACCATGCCCAGTAGTTTAGAAACACAACCTAAGGAAAGCATTTCACCGCTCGCCGGCAAACCCGCGCCAAAAGAGCTGCTGGTGGACCTGGCTCGCTTGGAGACAGCTTATTTTGAGGCTCGTCCGGAGCTGGACGATCCCGACCAACTGGTTATCTTCGGCACCAGCGGCCACCGCGGCTCGCCGCTGCGCGGCACATTTACCGAGGCACACATCTTAGCCATTACTCAGGCCATCTGCGACTACCGCCGCGCGCACGGAACCAACGGGCCGCTGTACCTGGGCAAAGATACCCATGCCTTGTCTACGCCTGCACAGCACACCGCCCTCAGTGTGCTGGTGGCGAACGACGTAGAAACCATCATCCAGCGCGACGAGGGCGTCACTCCCACCCCGGTAATCTCGCGCGCGATTCTCGTCTATAACCGCGGCCGAAAGGATCATCTTGCTGACGGCATCGTGATCACGCCCTCGCACAATCCGCCCGAAGACGGGGGCTTCAAATACAACCCCACCAATGGGGGCCCTGCGGATACCGAAGTGACGTCATGGGTTGAGAATCGGGCGAATGATCTGCTGCGGGCAGGGAACGTTGAGGTCAAGCGCGTTCCTTATGCCACTGCCATCCGGGCCGCATGTACGCATCAGGAAGACCTGATGTTGCCGTACATTCACGATCTTAAGAATGTCGTTGACATCGATGCCATTCGCGGTGCCGGCCTGAAACTTGGCGTGGATCCCCTGGGCGGGGCTGCGCGCCCGTATTGGGAGCCGATCAACTCCATTTACGGATTGGACATCGCGGTGGTTAACCCAATCATTGACCCGACATTTTCGTTCATGTCCGTGGATCACGACGGCAAAATCCGTATGGATTGCTCCAGTCCGTATGCGATGGCCAGGCTCGTGGCTCTGAAAGACCAATACCAGGTGGCTTTCGCAAACGATCCGGACTCCGACCGCCACGGTATCGTCACTCCGGTTGCGGGATTGTTGAATCCCAATCACTATCTCGCCGTGGCCATTCAATATTTGCTGACCCATCGTCCAAGCTGGCATCAGAAAGTCGCCGTTGGAAAGACCCTGGTGAGTAGCAGCATGATCGACAGAGTGGTCCGAAAGCTTGGCCGCGAGTTGCGCGAAGTTCCGGTAGGTTTCAAGTGGTTTGTGCCCGGCCTGTTTGACGGCTCCTACTGTTTTGGTGGGGAAGAGAGTGCGGGAGCGAGTTTTCTTCGTCTTGATGGCACCGTGTGGTCCACGGATAAGGATGGGCCCATCATGGACCTGCTGGCAGCTGAGATTACAGCCCGCACCGGCAAAGATCCTGGGCAGCACTACCGCGAGCTAACCGAGGAATTTGGCTCTCCGCACTACACTCGCATCGACGCCGCCGCCACTCCGGAGCAGAAAAGCAGATTGCAAAAGCTCTCGCCGGATGCAGTTAAGGAATCGAATCTCGCGGGCGAGCCCATCGTCGCCAAGCTGACGACCGCTCCAGGCAATGGCGCCCCCATTGGTGGTTTGAAAGTCGTGGCCAGGAATGGCTGGTTTGCGGCTCGACCTTCGGGCACCGAGAACATCTATAAGATCTACGCCGAGAGCTTCAAGACCACGGCACACCTGAACACGATCGTCAGCGAAGCCCAGGAAATGGTCAACAACGCGTTGGCGGGACGACGATGAGCGGCCTGCCGCCATTCCCATCTGAATATCGGGCTTCCGGCCTGCTCCTTCACGTCACGTCTTTGCCTTCGCCCTATGGTATTGGTGATCTTGGCCCCGCGGCGTTTTCGTGGGTCGATCGTCTCCATGATGCGGGCCAGACGTGGTGGCAGTCGTTACCCGTCGGCCCAACTGGCTACGGAAACTCACCCTATCAAGCTCTATCGTCGTTTGCAGGGAACGCGCTGCTGCTTAGTCCCGAAGGCCTCGTGTCAGATGGACTGCTTAAGGCAGGGGACTGTGGGCCTCACCTTGCTTCGGCATTGGTCGATTACGACACCGTCATCGCATCCAAACACCAGCTAATTCAAAAGGCGTGGACGAATTTTGCCGCTGGGGAGCGCAGAGACCTGCGGCCGGCCTATGACGCGTTCTGCGCCCAGCAGGCAAGTTGGCTGCCAGATTATGCGCTGTTCCAGGCACTAAAAACCAAGTACCACGAGGCGTACTACCTGGAGTGGCCGGCGCCGTTGGTCAAGCGCCAGCCCAGGGCCCTCGCCGAGGCGCGGTATGAGTTGGCGTCTCAGATTGATCAGCTTTGCTTTGCTCAATTCCTGCTGTCGCGCCAGGCTGATCAGCTCAAGGAATACGCTCACGCGAAAGGTGTGAGCCTTATTGGAGACCTGCCCTTCTTCGTGTCTCCGGATTCCTGTGACGTGTGGGCTAACCCGGAGCTGTTCCTGCTTGACGAGCGACACCGGCCGCGAGTCGTCGCCGGGGTTCCTCCCGATTATTTCAGCGCCCAGGGACAGTTGTGGGGCAATCCAGTGTACAACTGGGATGCACTCCGCTCAACTGGCTATCAGTGGTGCATAGAGAGGTTGCGTGCCCTGCTGGGTCACGTCGATGTGATTCGCCTGGATCATTTTCGTGGCTTCGCAGCCGCGTGGCATGTTCCGTCTGGTGCACCAACGGCTGAGTCGGGGCAATGGATACCGGGCCCGGGAGTCAACTTTTTCGAAACGGTGCAAAAAGGGCTGGGCCGCCTGCCATTCATCGCCGAGGACCTGGGCATAATTACGCCCGATGTGGCGGCACTGCGCGACCGCTTCCAGGTACCCGGAACCAGGGTGCTGCAATTCGCCTTTGACGGCCATGCAGACAATCCATATCTGCCCCGCAATTTCGCCACCAACACTGTTGTTTATACGGGCACACATGACAATGAGACCACCCGGCAATGGTATGAGGATTCTCCGGGCGGCCAGCGGCAAAACTTCTGGAGTTATCTGAATCGGCCGCCAGGCGACGTCGCTGAAGCTGCTCCCATTCTGATGCGCCTGGCGTGGTCGTCCGTGGCAGCGCTGGCCATCGCTCCATTACAGGATCTCCTAAACCTGGGGAAAGAAACCCGCATGAACGTGCCTGGCCGCCCTGACGGTAATTGGCGTTGGCGCTCCACCGAAGACATGCTATCGTCGCAAAATTTTCAATGGTTACAGGAATTGACTGAGAGCTCAAGGCGCTCTGCCGTTTCAAGGCTTCCGTCTAAGAGCGTAATGATCGAAGCAGTTTCGTAAACGCTGCTTTCAGGCCGACGCTCCTCCTGTGCTCCGTAGTGCTGCGGCCCCTTTGTCCCGGCCCTCGTGAATCTGGGTACGTACGAAACAACAGGTCCATCCGCTACGCTGCGCTCCGGGTTGGATAACTTTTTTGTCGCACGAATCATTTCCCGTGTCCCAATCAATTATCGTCCCGACCGGAGTGCCTAAGGCCCGTTCGGCCCACCCAAGCGAATGAGAGGACTTTCTGATCCCCGTAGCCAAGAGCTACTCTTACGGGAAGCGCTGCCTTCCGCTTGTCATCCCGCCTGCCCGGCGTGCTGTGGGACCGAAGCAGAGCGTAGCGGGAGCCCGCTTTTTCTTGCGTCGTTTCCCACACGGAGCCTTCCGGACAGAGTTCACGTATCCACAACATCGCAGACTGCCGGGCCCCGGCGCTGTCACTTGTCAATCTGTTGTCATCCACTACCTCCAGAGCACGTCGAGGAATACATTCCCGCGAGACGAGTGGACCATCTTAAGTCCATCTCCGCAATAGACATGATGGATCTTCGAGGATCTCCGTCCAGACTGGAAGGTCAAGTGCTTAAAGGAGGGCAGATGCAATTTCTCCCAGATTGGATTTACGAATGAGTGAAATGCTGAGCCAGCTAGGCGATCTTCTACTCCGCGCAGTCCCCACCGCCGTGCTGTTCGCGTTCTTATGGTTTGCCTACCGTGAAATTCTGGACCGAAAGCTAGTGGCTGTCCTCAACGAGCGTCGTGAACGAACCCAGGGCGCGATGGAAAAGGCGCGCGCGGACATATCAGCCGCCGAAGCGCGCAGCTCGGAATACGAGCGGCGTATCCGCGAGGCCAAGGCTGCTATGTACGCAGCGCAGGAGGTTCGCCGGGGGCGAAAACTTGAAGAAAAGGTCGCAGTAGTAACAGAAGCGCGCAAGGCAGCCCAGGCGCGGGCAGAGGCTACTCGTGAGGCTCTCAATAACGAGCTCACTCAGGCGAAGGGGGCTTTGCAACCAAAGGTCGACGTCCTTGTCGACCAGATCATACGAGCCGTCCTGAAGCAAGTCCCGGTGGCTGCGTCGGCCGGCGCAAGGGGGATGGACTGATGGGATACAGAAAAAATATCAGCAGAGCTTTGGTGGTCCTGGTCTTCTTCTCCATTCTGATTCCAACGACGTCAGCGTGGGCACAGAATTCATTTAAGCCTGCGGCCGCGAGCGACGACCAGACCGAGCAGCTTATGAATTCCGCCTCAGTGAAGTGGTTGGCGCACAAGTTGGGGGTTAGTACGGCCAGAGCGTCCAGGTTAAGCGTAGCGCTTAACTTTCTCGCAATGGTAGCTCTGATAGCGCTCTTTCTAAGGCCCAGGATACCCGCCCTGCTTCGTAACCGTACCCAGGGCATTGGTCAAGCTCTCGACGAGGCGCGCAAAGCGAGCGCAGACGCGAAGCAGCGCCTGGAGGCCATCGAATCAAGCATGCTTAAGTTGGAGTCAGAGATCGCGGCGATGCAGTCGGTCGCCGACCGCGAATCGCAGGCAGAAGAAGAGCGCATCGCCGCTTGCATCGAAGAAGAGAAGCACAGAATTGCGGCAGCAGGAGAGCAGGAGATTCTGGCGGCCGTAAACCAGGCGAAGCGCGATTTCAAAACCTACGTGACCGGATTAGCCCTAACGCTGGCGGCCAATCGCATACAAGTATCTAACTCTAGCGACGAAGAAATCCTCCAGTCCTTTATCTATCAACTGGGTCGAAATGGGAGCAACTAAGTGTCTGCCATCACTAATCGATACGCCCGCGTTTTCGCCGATATCGTGCTCGAGAAGCGCCTTGACCGGCCCAAAACGGCTGAAGATTTGGCGCTGTTTGCTCAAATGATACGAGACTCGCACGAACTGCGCAGCGTATGGCAAACGCCCTCGGTGGAGGCGGCCCAAAAACGCAAAGTGCTGGACAGGCTTGTGGTCCGGGTCGACGCATCGAGGATGGTTCGCAATTTGATTGCCGTACTGATTGACAGAGGCCGCGTTGCCGCGCTTGCAGAGATCGCGCAAGCAGTCGAATTGGAGCTCAACCGGCGCTCGGGATTAATCCAGGCTGAGGTCACTACCGCGCATCCTCTGAGCAAACATGATAAGAGTGCTCTGGAGTCCCGAGTGCGTGAAGTCACCGGGAAACAGGTTCTGGCACGATACGCCACCAACGCATTGTTACTGGCAGGTGCTGTGGTCAAGGTGGACAGCACCGTCTATGACGGCTCGCTCCGCCGGCGATTAGAAGAGCTCCGGCAGCAGCTTAGTAACAACTAACCCTTCCATCAGAAATACGAGGGTCTCATGGCACAAATCGAACTTCACGAAATTTCCCAGGTCATCCACGAAGAGATCGAGAACTACGAATCAAAGGTCTCCGTGGACGAGGTCGGAACCGTCATCACACTGGGCGACGGAATTGCACGAGTCCATGGCTTGGACAAGGTCATGGCAGGCGAGATGCTCGATTTCCCCAACGGCATTGCTGGAATCGCGATGAACCTGGAAGAAGACCAGGTGGGCTGTGTCCTGCTCGGCGACTGGACCGCGATCCGCGAGGGCGACGAGGTCCGCCGCACGGGCCGCATCATGAGCGTCCCCGTGGGCGACGCAATGATCGGTCGAGTGGTGGACTCTCTCGGCCAACCAATCGACGACCGCGGGCCAATCCTCGCCGACCAGTCGATTCCTATCGAACGCTTGGCCCCCGGCGTCATCGATCGCCAGCCCGTCCATGAGCCGATGGCCACCGGCCTAAAGGCAATTGACTCCATGATCCCGATTGGACGGGGCCAGCGCGAGCTCATCATCGGCGATCGCCAGACGGGTAAGACCGCGGTGGCGATTGACACCATCATCAACAACAAGGGCAGCGACCTGGTCTGCGTCTATTGTGCCATCGGCCAAAAGCGCTCATCGATCGCGCAAGTGGTAAAGGTTCTGAGTGACAACGGCGCCATGGACTACACCATTGTGGTTGCCGCTTCGGCCTCGGAGTCCGCGCCGCGGCAATACATTGCACCCTATGCGGCGTGTGCGATCGGAGAGTACTTTCGCGACAATAAGCGTCATGCTCTGGTCATCTTCGACGATCTCTCCAAACATGCGGCGTCTTACCGTGAGATTTCGTTGCTCTTACGCAGGCCTCCAGGACGCGAAGCGTATCCCGGGGACGTGTTCTATCTCCACTCCCGCCTGCTGGAGCGATCCGCCAAGCTCAGTGACAAGAACGGCGCCGGTTCGCTCACTGCGCTCCCGATCATCGAGACCCAGGCAGGAGACGTCTCCGCCTACATCCCAACCAATGTCATTTCCATCACCGATGGGCAGATCTATCTAGAAACCGACTTATTTAACTCGGGCACCCGCCCGGCGGTAAACGTGGGCCTCTCAGTAAGCCGTGTAGGAGGGAGCGCGCAAATCAAAGCCATGCGACAGGTCGCGGGTACGCTCAAGCTGGAGCTGGCCCAATACCGGGAACTGGCGGCCTTCGCCCAGTTTGGCAGCGATCTCGACCAGACAACGAAAGACCAGCTCGGCCGTGGCCAGCGGCTGGTTGAGTTGCTCAAGCAAGGCCAATTCGTGCCACTTTCCGTTGCCAAGCAAATTCTCATCATTTTCGCGGGAACCAATGGATTTCTGGATGACCTTGCCGTGGAAGATATACTTCCGTTTGAAAAAGAGCTCTATCAGGACGTCGAGACCTCGAACCCAGGACTGTTGAAGGAGATCACGGACAAGAAGGTCCTTGATGATGCGCTCAAGGCCGAAATGCAAAAAACATTGCAGGACTTCAAGGTTGCCTTCGTCGCGCAGCGCCAAGGTACGGTGGTGAAAACCTAAGATGGCAAACCTTCTTGACATTCAGCGCCGTATTCGCAGCGTGAGCAACACCAGGCAGATAACGCGCGCCATGAAGTTGGTGGCGGCAGCCCGTCTTCGCCGCGCCCAGGATCGCGCCCTGTCAGCCCGCCCCTACGAGCAGATGCTGGTCAGCGTTCTGAAGTCCCTGGTAAGCCGGGCTGACGTTTACGATCCGCAAAGTGGCGAGCCTCTCCATCCGTTATTGGCGGAGCGCGAGGAAAAGAACAGCCTGCTGATCGTCATCAGCAGCGACCGCGGCCTGGCAGGTGCATTCGACTCCAACATTGCCAGAACCGCGCTCCGCTTTGTTAATCAGAAAGCCGAGTTACGCTTGGGCCTGGGCGAAGCCATTCCTCACGATGGCGGAGCCTCGATGCCGGGTTCGCTGCAGAGAATTGAGGTGCAGGCTATTGGACGAAAGGGCCGGGAGTTTTTTCGCCGCCGTCTTCCCCTCTGCGAACCTAACTCGCTGGCCCGCGGTATTTGCTCGATCAGTGATGTGACCGTCGGCATGAACAAGATCAACCTGGACGAAGTTAATAAGCTGAGCGAGCGGGTTATCGACCGTTATACCAACGGCGAGATCGATTCCGTTTACCTCGCTTTCAACGAGTTCAAGTCGGTAATCGCCCAACGCGTCATCGTCGACAAACTTCTTCCCATCCGCGAGATTGGTGAAACCAATATCCAGCACGCTGAGGAACCTACGGAAAAACAGCAGAAGCGTGCGGTCGAGGCGTCCCGAGGCTCCGGGGCAAGGTTGTTTCCCGCGGACACCCGGGCCAGCGATGAGCGTTCGGCACAATTCGCCACCGCCGACGTCGATTACATTTATGAGCAGCCGCCACAGGAAATATTCCATGCCTTGTTGCCAAAGTACGTGAGTGTAGAAATGTTTCGAGCCGTGTTGGAATCAGTAGCCGCCGAGCAGGCAGCCCGTATGACGGCCATGGATTCAGCAACCAACAACGCAAATGAAATGACCGACCGGTTGACTCTCTCCATGAACCGGGCCCGACAGGCAAAAATTACCACGGAAATCATTGAAATTGTCAGCGGTGCGGCAGCGCAATAACAGCAATCACAACCAAGAAAGATACGGACTTAATATGCGTGAAGAAAATATCGGAAGCGTAATCCAGGTCACCGGTCCAGCGGTTGACGTGCAGTTTGAGGAGGCGACCATGCCCCCGGTCTACCAGGCCCTGCGGGTGACCAGCGAGGGCTTCAACGTGCCCACAGAAGTCGATGTGACCATCGAGGTCCAGCAGCATATCGGTGAAGGGCGCGTGCGCTGTGTCGCCATGGAGCCAACGGACGGCATGGTACGTGGTATGAAGGCGGTCGATCAAAACGGTCCGATATCGGTGCCCGTGGGAAAGGGCACGCTGGGGCGCATGATGAACGTAATCGGCGCGCCGGTGGACGATCTTGGACCTATCAAAGCGACGGAGCGAAAGTCGATACACCGGTCAGCTCCAAGCTTTAGTGAACAATCCACCGAGACGGAAATGTTTGAAACCGGGATTAAGGCGATTGACCTCATCCAGCCATTCCTCAAAGGAGGCAAAATCGGTTTGTTTGGCGGTGCCGGGGTAGGCAAGACGGTCGTGATTATGGAACTGATCAACAACGTCGCCAAGGAACACGGTGGGTTTTCCGTATTTGCTGGAGTCGGCGAACGCACTCGGGAGGGGAACGATTTGTGGACCGAAATGACGGGGTCGAAGGTCATCGTACCCGGCAACTCGGATCTCTCCAAAGCGGCCCTGATCTACGGGCAGATGACCGAGCCGCCTGGAGCGCGGCTGCGGGTGGCACTCTCCGCATTGACCGTGGCGGAACATTTTCGTGATGCGGAAGGCTCCGACACGCTCTTATTCATCGACAACATCTTCCGCTTCACCCAGGCCGGATCCGAGGTCTCGACTCTGCTTGGCCGCATGCCGTCGGCCGTGGGCTACCAGCCGAACCTGGCCACGGAGATGGGTGAACTCCAGGAAAGAATCACCTCCACCAAGAAAGGTTCAGTCACCTCAGTGCAGGCGATCTATGTTCCCGCAGACGACCTTACCGATCCGGCTCCGGCGACAACGTTCGCTCATCTCGACGCAACCACCGTGCTTTCTCGCAAGCTGACTGAGATTGGCATCTATCCTGCCGTCGATCCCCTGGCTTCGACCTCGCGAATTCTGGACCCACGCGTGGTCGGCCAGGAGCACTATGACGTGGCCCAGGGCGTGAAGAAACTGTTGCAGCGCTACAAGGACCTCGAGGACATCATTGCCATTCTTGGAATCGACGAGCTCAGCGAAGAGGACAAATTGACGGTGGCGCGTGCCCGCAAAATCCAAAAGTTTCTCTCTCAACCTTTCCACGTAGCCGAGCAGTTCACTGGCATGAAGGGCAAGTACGTCAAGATTGCGGATACGGTCAGAAGCTTCAAGGAAATCATCGCCGGCAAGCATGATGATGTTTCGGAACAGGCCTTCTACATGGTAGGCACGATTGAGGAAGCCCTGGAGAAGATGGAAAAGCAGAAAGCCGCGGCACCCGCCAAGGCTTGAGAAGACCAAACCATACTGGAGGCCTGATGGCGGATACATTCCAACTCGAAATCGTTACACCAGAGAAGCTGATTGTGAACGCTGTCGCCGATGGGGCCGAGATGCCGGGTAAGACCGGCTGTCTTGGAATTCTGCCGGGGCATGCTCCGCTCATTACCGAGTTGGCGATTGGCGAGATCACGTATCGTCAAAACGGTGCATACAACTACCTCGCGGTAGCGTGGGGGTTTGCGGAGGTGTTGCCGGATAGGGTGACGATCCTGGCCCAGACGGCAGAGACTGCGGACCAAATCGATCTGAAGCGCGCAGAACAAGCGCGCGACCGAGCACAGCAGCGGCTCAAACAGAACGATCCTGGTACCGACCTTGAGCGCGCGAACGCCGCACTTGACCGAGCCAACGCACGCATCGAAGTTTCGGCGAAACGGCGCTCCTAACTCAATCTGCTAGCCCGATCACAACGAAAAGCCGGAGAGGCCGTTCCGCGTTGGGAAGGAACTCCATGATTGGAAATTGCTTCAATCCGGAGTGCAACCAGGAGTTGCTCTATCTCAGCCAGGGATCAGTCTTTGCGTGGGAAAGCATAGTCGAGGGCGAGCTTCACTCAGAATTCTTCTGGCTCTGTTCGAATTGCTCTCAAGCATTTAACGTAGCTTCCGGCGAGAACGGAAGACCCGTTCTTTGGCCGAGATCCAAAAGAATCGGGCCCGACCTGAATGGCTCTCGAGTTCGCAGGGTGTTGGCCGGCGAGTACGACGATTTCAGCGAAAAATGATCAAATGTAAGGGTTGAAGCCGCAGATCTCCCCGCTCCGTGGAGAGATCTGCGGTTCCTCTCTTGGATCCACGACCTCTACGTCTTGACCTTGAGGAAGATGATGACCAGGGTGAACAGTGAGAGCGATTCCATAAACGCTAGACCGAGCGTCAGCAACAGCAGCACCCCTGCCCGCGCCCCAGGGTTACGAGCTAGAGCCTCGGTCGCGGACGCAGTGGCGCGCCCCTGACCAAGGCCGCATAGTCCGGCCGCGAGTCCCATCCCCAGGCCGGCTGCGATCGCCGTGAGTCCATACCCGGTCGTGGCTCCTCCAGGACTGCTTTGAGCAAACGCCGGCACCGCAAAAAACATGGTGGTGAGCGTCATGAATAGATATTGCAACTTGCGCATTTCTTCCTCCTTGCTTCCGTAGGATTGCCGCCAGTGGGTGGTTGAGGCTCACCGTGCTGGCCCCCTCACGCTCGCGGCGCTCGAACAAAGTGGAAGCGGCCCTCTGTCGAGAAACTCTGTCTTTAGGCCTCGGCCGCGACCGCCTCCGCCAGGTAAATCGTCGTTAGCAGAACGAAGATGTAGGCCTGTATCAACGCCACTCCCAGGTGCAAGCCCATGAAGATCACGGGAACGCCCAGGGGTACGAGAGAAAAGAAGACCAGGGTGACCATTTCGCCGGCGAACATGTTGGCGTAAAGACGCACGGTGAGGGATATGATGCGGGCCAGCTGACTGAATATTTCAATCGGAAATAACAGGAACGGCAGGAACAACCGCAGAATCCACGGTAAACCTTCCTGCGGCCCGATAAAGTGCTTTCCATAGCCAATGGGACCACGCGCGCGCACTCCATTAGAGTGGTAGTAGAACCAGGTCAGTAATGCGCACCCAAGGGGAACGGCGGGTACGGAGGTAGGCGAGTCGAACCCGGGAATCAGCCCGATTAAATTGCAAATAAGGATAAACATCCCCAACGCCATTAGGTACGGCACGAATTGTTCTGAGCCTTGGCCAACCGTTTCACCTGCCATATTGCTGATCAACTCGCGCAGGCTTTCCATCCCGATCTGCAAACTCCCGGGTCGTTCTACGGAGAGGCGCGTGCGTACCACGAGAAGAAATCCAGCGATCAGCAAAACGATCAGGATTTGCATGGCAACGAAGTTGGGGATGGGCGCCTGAGGGTTCTCTGGTGACACGTGAAGAGCGTGCAAAAGAACCAGCGCGGCTCCGCCAAAATACTTGTTCATGAGTGTGGTGAAAACTTGCTCCATAACGTTCGAAAGCTCCCCTGTGGTCTAAAGCCCATGCTGATGTTCAAGCACTCGGAATTCCATCGCAGGTTGCACTCGCTGCTTAACCAACCCGTGCTCATTCGATATGTGGTTAGGCGCTTGTTGCCCGTAGGATTAGGGCCTCTTGTAAGGTGTTCTCGCAGCATGCGTGACGAAAGCTTGGCAATTGACAGCATTAGGCAGTCAAGAATAACGTATCGTGAGCACAGGACACGGCGCTTCCGATGCGACATGGTAAGCTGTTCCCCCACCAAAATGGGATACAGCGGACGCAAAGGTGCTGGTTCCTCGTGCCCCGATGACGATCACATCAGCCTTGCAGTTCTCAGCTTCCTCGATGATCGCCGCGCCCGGCGCTCCGAAGCCGACAACGTAGGTTGGCTCATAACCAAGGTCAATGCTATAAGGAACGAGCTTACGGAGTCTCTCCAAGGGTTCCGCACTTGCCATTGTGCGCTCGAAAGAAAACGATGCATCTTGATCATTGGTCACGTGGAGCAGAACCAACTTTGCAGCGTGCCTCCGGGCGATGGAAACCGCGTAGGGCAGAGCAAAGGCTGAGCCGGGGGAGAAATCCGTGGCATAGAGAACGGTATCCAGCGCGATGTTTCCTGCTCCGCTGCAGCCGCAATGGGGTCCGACCGTCAACACCGGAACTGCGGAGGAACGAAAGATGGTCTCGGCGATCGATCCCAGCGTCGCCTTGCTGAAGCCTGTTCCGCCTGAGGTTCCGACAACAATCAGATCGACACCTTTCAGGACTTCCAATAGCTCCTCCGGAGCCCCCTGGTGAAGAGCGATAGTGCAGTGGATGTCTCGGAGATATGAGGCTTCGATCTCCATCAGGAGTTGACTCTCCAAATTTGCCCGACACGCGCGCAGCGTTTGGTATACAAGCTCTACCCTGGGGGCTGAATATGCGCAGGATGGCACGATATAAGCGTGCGCCAGCACGATGTCGGCCTTACATCCGCGCGCCAATATAGCAGCAAACCGCAGAGCATTCCCTGCATTCTGGGAGAAATCGGTAAGCACAGCAACCTTCTTGATGTTCAACTCAGAGGACTGCGTTAATTCGTGGGCCGTGACCATAGAATCCCCTGAAGGGAACCGTTGCAATGGTGACGCCATTCCTATCCCTCTGAAAATGGAGTCTGACCGCCGTCTGGCAAGAGCCAACCATATGTCATATGGCGAATGATTGGCAGGGTGCTACTGCGGTTCTCGTAACAACGACCCTCGAAGGCCTGCATTTAGCCCGTCTCAGAAGGCGGCCCGGCGAAGTTGCCAGGCGTCATTTGCTAAATAGTTGGCATAGGCATCACCGCTGGGCACCTAGTCACCAGCTGCGTTTTGTTCGATAAGAAATCCTGTAAGTGGTTTCTCTTGAAAGCTTGTTGCGACTCCTCCAATGCAGAGGTTGAGAATGGCATTGCGCATGCTTGAAGAGAAGTGCACCAACCTGATTAGGTTGCAACCGGAATAGGGAGCATGTCGGGTTGACGCAAGGAGTGAATCATGGCCGCGAGATCGACCCGTCATTGGAAACGGCCGGCTCCGCACACTCCCACGATAGTACAACTAACACCCTGATCCGTTATTACCGCAAATCCAAGGAGATCGCATGACCACGCTCGGCTTTGACAAACCTTTGTACATTCTCCCCTTTGACCACCGGGGCTCATTCCAGACTAAGATGTTTGGCTGGTTTGGTGAGTTGAGCCCACAACAGACAGGCGAAATCGCTGCCACCAAGCGAGTCATCTACGACGCTTTCCGGGAGTCCGTCTCGGCCGGTGTTCCTGCAGAAAAGGGCGGAATTCTGGTGGACGAACAGTTCGGGGCCGCGATTCTTCGCGATGCGGCCATCCAGGGCTTCACCACCGCCTGCCCGGCAGAGAAGAGCGGCCAGGACGAATTCGATTTCGAATACGGCGACGACTTCGGCAAACACATCGAAGCCTTTCACCCCACATTCTGCAAGGTGCTGGTCCGCTACAACCCGGAGGGGGACCAGATTCTCAACCGGCGGCAGGCAGATCGTCTGAAGCGCTTGTCGGAATATCTGCACAGCCATAAGAGCCGCAGCCTGTTCATGTTTGAACTGTTGGTCCCGGCAGAGAAGACCCAGCTCGATCAGCTCAAGGGAGATAAGAAGGCATACGATCTCCAGATCCGGCCTCGGCTCATGGCACAGACCATCGAGGAACTTCAGGACGCGCAAGTCGAGCCGGATGTGTGGAAGATCGAAGGGCTCGACCGGCACGAAGACTGCGAAAAGATTGTGGCTGCTGCCCGCCGCGAAGGACGCGACCGGGTAGGGTGCATCATCCTCGGCCGGGGTGAGGACGATCAGAAAGTGCACGAATGGCTAACGATTGCCGCGGCGGTTCCGGGCTTCATTGGCTTTGCCGTCGGCCGCACCAGCTTCTGGGATCCGCTTATCGACTGGCGGGCAGGAAAAATCACGCGCCAAGCCGCGGTGGAAGAGATTGCCAGTCGCTATCAGGAATTCGTGGGGATCTTCGAAACCCGCGAAAAAAGCGTCCACGCGTAAGCAGAAGGAGAGACGAGCATGAAAAACGACCTTCTGAAACTCGCGCCATCGGTCTTGGCGGCTGACTTCGCCCGTTTGGGTGAACTTGTGGTCCAGGCTGAGAAAGCCGGGGCCAACAGGATCCACGTCGACGTGATGGATGGGCACTTCGTGCCCAACATATCGATGGGGGCGCCCATTGTGCAATCGCTCAGGCGCATCACTCGTCTTCCCCTCGAGACCCACTTGATGATCTCGGATCCGGATTCTTTCCTGGAAGAATTTGTCCAAGCCGGCTCCGATTCATTTCTCGTCCACTGGGAAGGTAACCATAACCTCCATCGAACAGTGCACAGGATCAAGGAGTTGGGGAAAGGCGTAGGAGTAGTCATCAATCCTGCTACTCCTGCCGGTGTACTGGAAGAGATTCTGCCGGATCTGGATCTGGTTGTGGTCATGACCGTCAATCCCGGTTTCGGACATCAACATTTCCTGCGCAGCACGCTGCCTAAGATTAAGCGCGTTCGCCAGATGATCGAGGGCCTTAACCCCTGCTGTGAAGTAGAAGTCGACGGAGGCGTGGATCAGGAAACCCTACCCTTGGCATTGAAAGCGGGCGCCGATGTCTTTGTCGCGGGCTCATCGATTTTTGGCGATTGCGACGGCGTGGCGGCGGCCATGAATCAACTGCGTGGCGTGCTCGCATAAGGAGACAAATATGCAATCCGAGATAGACAAACCATGCACGCCGACCCTGCGCGAAGTTTTTGAAAAGCCCAGTCTGTCAGCCGAGGAACTTGAGACCGAAGTGGGCGAGTGCGAGGAGTGGGACGAAGCATCGCACGAGTTACCGAGCCCCGCAGTCGAGGGATCTGTCATGCGATGGGTTAAATCAATTCTAGGTGCCAGGTGAGTTGACCTGAATTCCTCTTTCCCTTCCACAGGCCATCGGTGTTGTTATCATCGTTTCCACCGAGATCTCTTCCGGCCGGTCCAAATTGCAGCAGATGAGCAAGGACCAAATTGACTTGTTCTAGCAGGCTGTGGGAAAACTTACTTGAGGGCGCTACTGCTCTGAAGCAACCGTTCAAAGGCGTCTGCATCCAGCAGGTCAAGCGACGGTACTACGATGTCAGCGCTAAGATGCTTCCCGTTGCGACCTACCCCGATGCTCCGCATACATGCCCTGCGGGCTCCCTCGATCCCGGCTGCGGCGTCTTCCACAACGATGCACCTGTCGGGTGGTGCGCCGACTCGCGAAGCTGCCATCAGGTAGACTTCAGGGTCTGGTTTTCCTCTATGCACATCATCTGCGGAGACCAGGGCCTGAAAATAATGGTCAGCCTCCAGTGCGTCGAGTACGACGTCGATGTTAGGACGCGGCGCAGCGGAAGCAATTGCCTGCAGCCATCCTTCTTCGCGGAGCCGGTGTAGCCAACCGGCAACCCCAGGCAGTGGCGATATGCCATGCTCGCGAATCAGCCGGCGATACAGTTCTTCTTTGGCTTTTGCTATCCTCGCCACCCGTTCAGGCGTCGATGCGGCGCCGAGCCATCGGGGAATGATGGAATCGTCGCGTCGCCCGAAGGATGAGAGAAACTGATCGTGGGTGATCGGAATTCCCTCATCCTTCATGGTGTCCCGCCACGAGGTCCAGTGAAACTCCTCAGAATCAATCAACGTTCCGTCCATGTCCCAAAGGACCGCCCGCGGTGTGCTCATCAGCTCGCCTCCGCCTACCCGACTTTTTGGCCAATCTGGCTGAGTGCATACTCTTCCAGGTGACGAGCGTCGCTGTTGAACTTGCGGATACCCTCGGCTAGCTTCTCCGTCGCCATGGCATCCTCGTTGTGCATCCAGCGGAAAGTCTTCTCGTCCAGGTGGATTTGCTCGTCTATGCTGGCCTGCGCTTTCGCCGGGTCGAGTCTAAGTTGCAGAACACCTTCAGTCTGCTCCAACTGTTCCAGCAGCTCCGGGCTTATCGTGAGCAAATCCGACCCGGCCAGGTTGACGATCTGGTGGATGTTGCGAAAACTCGCTCCCATAATCTGCGTCTTGTAACCGTATTTCTTGTAGTAGTTATAAATGCGGGTTACCGACTCAACGCCGGGATCCTGGCCCGGGGGAATTTCCGCGCCCCCATGCTCCTTCTTATACCAATCGTAGATACGGCCGACGAACGGCGAGATCAAGGTCACCCGAGCCTCGGCGCATGCGACTGCCTGGGCAAAGCTGAAAAGAAGGGTCAGATTGCAGTGGATGCCTTCTTTCTCCAGAAGCTCTGCCGCGCGAATACCTTCCCATGTGCTTGCAATTTTGATCAGTATGCGTTCGCGTCGGATGCCTTTCGCTTTGTAAAGCGATATGAGCTTGCGGGCTTTTGCCATCGTTGCCTCGGTATCAAAGCTCAAGCGGGCGGCAACCTCAGTAGAGACGCGGCCGGGAACTACTTTCAGAATCTCGCTTCCAAACAGGACGAAAAGCTGATCGATGAACTCTTCCGCCATCTCCTTAGGGTTACCGCCTTGTTCTTGGCCAATTTCGGCGGCCTCTTCCACCAGGTGCCGGTAGATCGGCATCTGGGCAGCGTGAAACAGAAGCGACGGATTGGTAGTAGCGTCCTGCGGCCGGTGCCGGGCGATGGCTTCGATATCACCGGTATCCGCTACCACGATCGTGTATTTCTTCAGCGAGTCGAGCAAACTCATTGGGTTGTCTCCTATCGTTTTGCCGTGGCAAACGTTTCATTTTCAAGTTGTATGACCTTGGCAAGCCTCCGGCGATGGCGCTCAGCGCCGCTGAATTTTGCACCAAGGAAGTTCTTTGTGCAGTCCCACGCTACGGCGATGCCCATGGTACGTCCACCGAAGCACAGTATGTTCAGGTTGTCGTCCTCTACTCCCTGGCGGGCCGAGAAGTCATCGTGAACGAGTGCTGCGCGCGCGCCGGCAACCTTATTCGCAGCCACGGAGGCGCCCACGCCGCTACCGCATATCAGGATGCCACGCTCTACCTCACCGCTTGCCACTGCCCGAGCGAGAGGGATCGCGAAGTCCGGATAGTCGTCGTTGCTGTCATATAACTTATCGCCGAAGTCGACCACCTGGTGCCCCTCTGTTTTCAACTGCGTGGCCAACACCTGTTTCATTTCGAATCCGCCGTGGTCCGCGCCGATACCCACCTTCATGCTGTGCTTCCTTTCCGTCCCCAGGCTTGCTGCAATGCAACTTGGGCCTTTGCAGCTGCAACGACGTTCTCCGCACTGAAGCCAAACTTCTTTAACAATTGTTTAAGCGGCGCCGATGCCCCAAAGCTTTCGATACAAACATTGTGCCCCTGCAGACCGGTGTATTTGCTCCAGCCAAAATCGGATCCTTCTTCTACTGAGACTCGTGCCTGCACACCGGGAGGCAGAACAAAATCGCGATAAGTTTTATCCTGATCGTCAAACAGCTCCCACGACGGCATACTGACCACACGTGCCCTTACGCCCTCCTTGGCCAATTGCTCATAAGCCTCCAGGCAGAGCGCAATTTCACTGCCAGTCCCGATGAGGATAACCTCCGGGGGACCGCCTCGAGCCTCCGCGAGAATATAGCCTCCGCGAGTCAAACCCGAAGCTGGGGCGTACTTTGTACGGTCGATCGTCGGAACAGCCTGGCGCGTAAGTACCAGCACTGCCGGCTCGTGATGTAGTTGCAGTATCACTTTCCATGCCTCAAGCACTTCGTTCGCATCCGCCGGCCGGATCACGATCAGGCCGGGCATGGAACGCATGTGCGCCAACTGTTCGATGGGCTGATGGGTTGGACCGTCCTCGCCAACTCCGATCGAATCGTGAGTAAAAACATAAATGACAGGGATTTCCATCAATGCGCTCAGCCGCATGGAGCCCCGCATATAATCGACGAAAATAAAGAACCCCGCGCCGAACGGCCGTACCTTCACCAGGCTAAGTCCGTTCAGGATGGCTCCCATGGCGTGTTCGCGGATGCCGAAGTGAAAATTCCGTCCGCCGTAGCTCCCCGCCTGGAAATCGCCGGCGTTTGCCTGCGTGATCCGGGTCTTGGTGGATGGAGCAAGATCTGCGGCCCCTCCAATCAACCAGGGGATGTTCCTGGCGGCGGCGTTCAGCACCATACCTGACGACTCCCGTGTCGCCAGGCCTTTCGGGTCCGCGGGGAATTCCGGGAAATCATGGTCCCAGCCTTCCGGGAGCTGCCGATGCTGCATGCGAAAGAGTTCTTCGGCGAGATCCGGGTGCTGCTTGCGATATTCCGAGATCCGCGTGAACCAGGCGTCACGCAGCTCTTTACCGCGCTTTCCGATGCCCTGACGGAAGTGATCATAAACGCCGTCGGGTACATAGAATGTTTTGTCCTCCGGCCAGCCATAGTTCCGTTTCGTGAGCAGAACCTCTTCCTCGCCCAGAGCTTCGCCGTGCGCTGCGCTCGTATCTTGTTTGTGCGGCGAGCCATATCCAATATGGCTGTCCACGATGATCAAAGTCGGGCGGTCGGTGGTTTTTTGAAACGTTCGCAGGGCGCGCGCGAGCATGGTGATATCGTTTGCGTCGCCGACCCGCGTAACATTCCAGCCGTATCCTATAAAACGCGTGGCTACGTCTTCTGTAAAGGTCAGCTCAGTGCTGCCTTCGATGGTTATGTGGTTGTTGTCGTAAATCCAGCAGAGGTTCGAAAGCTTCAGGTGTCCGGCGAGTGAGGCAGCTTCGCTGGAGATGCCCTCCATCATGCAGCCATCTCCACAGAGCGCATAGACGTTGAAGTCGAACAGATCCTCGAAGTTGGGGCGGTGGTAGCGCGTCGCCAGCCACTGCCGGCCGATAGCCATGCCGACGCTAGTAGCCAAACCCTGTCCGAGCGGCCCTGTGGTGGTTTCCACGCCCGACGTCCAGCGATACTCCGGATGTCCCGCACAGCGGCTGCCTAATTGTCGAAACGTCCGGATGGCATCCAATGGCACGGATACCTCGCCGAGAGTTTCGTAATCTTTGCTGACCGCCCGGACTTCGGTCAGGTGAAGCAGGGAATAGAGCAGCATGGACGCGTGCCCTGCCGAGAGCACGAAGCGATCACGATTCGGCCACACGGGATCTTGCGGATCGAAGCGAAGAAACTGTTGCCAGAGAGTGTAGGCGACGGGGGCCATTCCCATGGGAGTTCCGGGATGCCCCGAATTGGCCGCCTGGATAGCATCGATGCAGAGTGTACGGATGGTGTTGATACTGAGCAACTCTATGGATGGCGCAGCCGGTGATTGCAGCCGGGAGGCCGTTGGGTTTTCAGCTACCACGCTCATTGAAAGTCCTTTCGCCATTCGCTGGCGTTCGATGTTGTTTGCAGCATTCCAGGGGCAGCCGCCTGCATGAGGCGGCTGCCTCTCCGCACTCGATCGCCTAGACCGAAGGGTGCGGGTACCTCCATCCGGTAATCTCCGGGCTGTCTATGCCATAGGTGTACGCGTGAGCCCGGCACGCAATCTGTGCGTTACGGAACTTTTCTTTTGCGTGGCCGCCGATTTTTTGCAGCTTGGGGACGCGGTCAATGGCGTCGATCGCCAGGCTGAAGCGATCGACTTCATTGTTCATAGCCAGTTCCATCGGTGTGTTGATATTGCCTTTCTCCTTGTAACCGCGAACGTGGATCTCTTTGTTCTTGCGGGCATAGGTAAGGCGGTGTATGAGATAGGGATACCCGTGGAAATTGAAGATGATCGGCTTGTCGACCGTGAACAGGGAATCGAAATCACAAGCAGTCAATCCGTGAGGATGTTCCGTGTTTGGTTGCAATTTGAAGAGGTCGACCACGTTGATGAAACGGATCTTCAGGTCAGGGAACTCCTGGCGCAGCAGCACCGTTGCCGCCAGCGCCTCCTGCGTAGGAATATCGCCGGCTGAAGCAAACACCACGTCGGGTTCGCCACCCTGGTCGTTGCTCGCCCAGCCCCAGATGCCGATGCCCTTGGTGCAGTGCTCAATCGCCGCATCCATATTCAGATACTGCAGATGCAGCTGCTTGTCGGAAACGATCACATTGATGTAGTTTTCGCTCCTCAGGCAGTGGTTAGCCACCGATAGCAGACAATTCGCATCAGGCGGAAGATAAATGCGAGTGACCGTAGCGCTTTTATTGAGAACCACGTCCAGAAAACCGGGATCCTGGTGCGTGAAACCATTATGATCCTGTCGCCAGACGGTGGAAGTGATCAGCAGATTCAGTGACGAAATGTCCCGGCGCCAGGAAAGATGGCTACAGATCGAGAGCCATTTCGCGTGCTGGTTGAACATCGAGTCGATCACGTGGATGAAGGCTTCATAAGAGGAAAAGAACCCATTGCGCCCGGTAAGCAGGTAGCCTTCGAGCATGCCCTCCATGGTGTGCTCGCTGAGCATCTCGATGACCCGTCCATCGGGCGCCAACTCGCCGCCATCCTTGTCTTCGGGGAAGTACTCGGCGATCCAGAATTTCTTGCTGACCTGGTAGACCGCTTGCAGCTTGTTCGACGTCGTTTCGTCCGGCCCGAACACGCGGAAGTTGTTCATGTTCCACTTCATCGTGTCGCGCAGCAGGTTGCCTAGTGGGGGCACGTTCTCGACTTCAACGGTTCCCGGCTGCTCGACCTTGATCGCGTAATCGCGGAAGTCGGGCAAGCGCAGGCTCCTCTTAAGGATTCCGCCATTGGCATGAGGATTGGCGCTCATGCGAAGGTTCCCAGTCGGCGCCAGCTCCTTGAGCTCGGCAATGAGCTGGCCATTCTCGTCAAACAGCTCCTCTGGCCTCAGGCTGCGCATCCACGCCTCGAGAATCTTGAGCTGCTCGGGGTCTTTCTTAACCTCTGTCAGGGGAACCTGGTGAGCGCGCCAAAAACCCTCCAGCCTGTGACCCTCCACTTCTTCCGGTGCGCTCCATCCTTTCGGGGAACGCAGCACGATCATCGGCCAACGGGGCCGGGTGGCCACGCCGGTGCGCCGGCATTCCTGTTGATGCTCCCGGATCTCCCGCACGCAATGTTCAACGGTAGCGGCCATGGCCTGATGCATGGTGTCGGGATCTGAGCCCTCCACGAAATGAGGTGTCCAGCCGTAACCGCGCATAAGCTCTTCCAGCTCCGTATGGGTAATCCGTGCCAGAAGAGTGGGATTGTTGATCTTGTAGCCGTTCAAGTGAAGGATGGGCAGAACCGCGCCGTCGCGAATCGGGTTCAGGAATTTGCTGATGTGCCATGAAGTTGCCAACGGACCCGTCTCCGACTCGCCATCCCCGACAACCGCGCCGACAATCAGTCCGGGGTTGTCGAACGCAGCGCCGCAGGCGTGAGAAAGCACATACCCTAATTCGCCCCCTTCATGGATCGAGCCTGGAGTTTCCGGCGTGCAGTGACTGCCGATGCCGCCAGGAAAGGAGAACTGTTTGAAGAACTCGTGCAGACCCTGCACATCCTCACTCTTTTCGGGATAGATCTCGGAATACGTACCTTCCAGATAGCACGGTCCCAGAACGCCGGGCGCTCCGTGTCCGGGTCCGGCCATGAAAATCATCTCCTGGTCAAGCTTCTTGATCAGCCGGCTCAGGTGGATGTAGATGAACGCGAGACCGGGGCTCGATCCCCAATGTCCTAGCAGACGGTTCTTGATGTGCTCCGGTTTCAGAGCTACCCTCAACAGCGGATTGTCCTGCAGGTAAATCATTCCCAGCGCCAGGTATTTGCATGCACGCCAGTACGCGTTGGTCTTCCTGACTTCCTCTGCGCTCAGCGGTGCTCCTTCAATGGTGGATCTCGCGTTTCCGTAGGCACTCAGCGAAAGGGTGGATTCTATTTCTGCTTCTACGACAGGTGTCATTGTTTACGCTCCTTGTTTTCCTGGCACTGGACACGGGACAGTTATTGTTTCATCGCGCGGTGGATGGCTGTTGCTCCCTGTGCGAAGGTGCCTAATTGAAGTGCAACGCACGCACCATTCGTAAGCTTTTGAAAATGAGAACTAATTGACAGCCGAGGAGTGCCAACAGCATGGCAAACGCCAAACCATTGGCAGCGCTGACCGGTGTCGGGCGATTGAGACCCGGGTCCGCTGGTTCTCTCTTGATCGGTCGACAGGGTAAAAAACTGAACAGTTACGCATCCTCCACCGAAACGTCACCGTAAGAACACGAATCCGAAAGGTCAATTCGCCTAACCTCAGATGACACCGGATGCCATGTTGAGAAAAGCATCCCGAGGATCTTGAGGACCGCACCATGAGCGCAGCTGGATTTGGACTGACATCGAGGGTCTCTTTATTAAAATCTCCACTCCCCCTGCATCAGGAGCAGTCGCGGGAGCCTGAGGCATTGGCGAGGCGCTACGAAACCTTATCCTGCCTCTCCCTTTCTCTGGTCTCGCAGGCGCCTGAGAACCTGTCCGCCAGTCTTGGTGCGCTGATTCGGCCGTTGCTGGACTTCGATTTCATGGATCTGATTGTCTTCAAACAGGGCACCAGCGAAGTGCTTTGGCACTCCATTGGGGCAGGGCAGCTCCCGACACGAGATGTTCCGATGGAAGAAACGACCTATTGGTGGGTCTACCAGCAGAAACAGCCCCTTTACATTTCAGACTGGAGCCGGGACGAGCGTTTCGCCTCGCGTAGAGATGCGCTGAAGAAACTGGGTTTCGAGTATCGTTCTCTCTGCCGCTTGCCTTTGCGCACGCCCAATGGTCCGATCGGGGTGCTCAGCTTCGCCAGCTTTCGCCCTCACGAGTATTCCGAGGAAGAAATACGATTCTTACTACTCGCCGCAGACCAGGTCTCGCTGGCCGTTTCCAGCGTGTTGCACCTCGAGACGTCACGGCGCACACAGTCGGAACTCGATGTAATGAGTGCCCGCCTAAAATTGCTCGGGGACTTGACGAACAGCCTGGTCGCCAACCTGAATCTTGATGATCTACTGAGAGGAGTGACAGTAGGCGCCAGGCTGGTTGTCCGGTCCGATGCGGCGATTGTGGGACTTTTAGATCTTGAGAGCGGCAGCTTCCAGGTGAATGCTTTCGATGTGCGCGACGACACTGTCCTCGACGCGAAAGCCGTGAACGCGCTGGCGGAAACACTTGGGACGTCCAAAGGTAACAGCACCGTAGACGCAAAATGGCCGGACGCAGGCTTCAGACATTCGTGCGCTCTACCGCTGGTAAGCCGGGACCA
The DNA here is from genome assembly GCA_963850235.1 of uncultured Acidobacteriaceae bacterium. Lineage (GTDB taxonomy): Bacteria > Acidobacteriota > Terriglobia > Terriglobales > Acidobacteriaceae > PALSA-350. The sequence goes on from CAWKKM010000006.1 coordinate 74,441, forward strand.
GACGCTGGGCATTCTGGCCATAGGGAAGCGCGAGGATCCACCCTACAACAAGGACGAAATCGAATTCCTGAATCTGGTGGCTGGCCAAGTCGCAGTAGCAGTTGATCAGGCCGTTACTTGCGGGGAGCTGCGAAAACTTAAAGACAATTCTCGCCAGGAGAAGATTTGCCTCGAAAATGAAACCCGCACCGACCTCAAGTTCGAGGAGATCGTGGGGAGAAGCGCCGCCCTGAAAAGCGCGTTACGCCAGGTCGAGGTCGTGGCGCCGACCGATTCCGGTGTATTGATCAAGGGAGAAACAGGCACCGGCAAGGAGCTCATCGCCCGTGCCATTCATAATCTGAGCAATCGACGTGACTGGCCATTTGTAAAGCTTAACTGTGCCGCGATCCCTTCGGGCCTACTGGAAAGCGAACTTTTTGGCCACGAAAAGGGAGCATTCACCGGCGCCATCGTGCGCAAGGCCGGCCGTTTCGAGGTTGCGGACAAGGGCACCCTCTTTCTCGATGAAGTGGGCGATATTCCATTAGAGTTGCAGCCCAAACTGTTGCGTGTTTTGCAGGAACGCGAATTTGAAAGGTTAGGTAGCTCGCGCACTCAACAGGTGGATGTCCGGGTTATCGCAGCCACGCACCGTGACTTGAAGCAGATGGTCGAAGACGGAGAGTTCAGAAGCGATCTCTACTACCGTCTACACGTATTCCCTCTCCATGTTCCTTCTTTGCGTGATCGCCGCGAAGACATACCCCTGCTGGTGCGCCATTACGCGGACAAGTACAGCAGACGAATGAACCGCCGCATCGAAACCATTCCTTCCCAGGCGTTAGAAGCGTTGGCAACTTACCCATGGCCTGGCAATGTACGCGAACTGCAAAACTTCATTGAGCGGGCAGTGATCCTCTCTCCTGGGAGTGTCCTCCGGGTTCCACTCGCTGAACTGAAAGAAGCCACCGTTCAAAGCTCAAAACTGAGTACTCTCGAGGAGGCGGAACGTGACCATGTCCTCCGGGCTCTCCGCGAATCCAGTTGGGTCGTCGGGGGCGCCAACGGTGCAGCGGCTCGGCTGGGAATGAAGCGAACAACCCTGGCGTATCACATACGCAAGCTGAAAATCCCCTGCCGTCCGCAGTGAGTCCTATGGAAGAATGGAGAAAAGCACACAGGTGCGCGGAACGTGGCGACTTTACCAGTCCTCCGGCGTGCCCCGCCGATCAAAAGCTGCTCAACTTCAGCACCGTGGATCGACCGCAGCCCAATCATCCAGTTGCCCCACCTTCAAGCAGCCCTGGCCCTGTGGGACTACTGTTCCTATTCGACCGGCTCCCTCTTCGGTTCCTGCGTCGCAGACTCCGTCGCCGATCGCATCCTCGAGACTCTTCAAGCGGCAGACAGTGGCCTCACCCGAAAACAGATCCGCGATCTCTTCCACGGCCACCTCGGCGGTGCCTCCATCGACGAGGCCCTCGAAAAACTCCGCTCTCTCGGGGTAGCCACCTTTCGATACGTTCCCGGCCGCGGTCCCTTCACCACACTCTGGTTCGCCACCGATTGCCAAGACCCCGAGCCGGCGGAAGAAGAGACCGCCGAATCCGAAGAGTTCCTCCGGGAGCAAACCTAGTGCGCATAGTGCGCACATTTGAGCCATTTCCCCCCCAAAAGGCTTCAGGGCTCCGAGTTTCGCCATCCGTGCCTTCTGGTTTCTATAAGTTACGGTTGAACGTGGAAGGGTCACGGCAGAAGTCGCAAGATGGTTCGCGGATAAGGAATCGTCGAGCCCCGCGTGTTCAAAATATTTACCGAAAAACCGGACAGGTCGAAGCAGTTCCAGAAAGTTCGATTTCATCCGTCAAAATGGTGGGGTACATAAGGGGGTATCTTCGCATCAAAACTCAACAAGCCATTTAAATTCAACACGCATGAATCCCTGGAAGCATCAGACTCGTTCCACCAGGAACTGGCGTTGGTATTTCACCACCGTACATCTCCATGGCGGTGAAATACCTGCCGCTTACGACGGGAATCCAGACTCATGGTTCACGCCAGACGCGGTCAGTGAGGTCCCGGTTACCAGTCTGCCGACAGGCCAAAGCCGGGCGAAGCGATCTATGACTACCCGAATTCGCAGGAGGCGGGGACGCTGTCGGCCCACGATCACGCTCTGGGAGTCACGCGCGTCACTGTTTACGGAGGCCTGGCGGGTTTCTATTTTCTTCAAGACCCTCCGCACGAGCCGAAGGGGTATCCGAGCGGTCCGTTCGAAATCGAAATGGCGATGCAGGACCGCGATTTCGATACCAACAGCACCTCTATTTCCAGCAACAACTCGGAGTTGGTGAACATCCATTCTGGAGTCCTTACTTTGAGGGGAACATCGCTACCGTGAACGGAGCGGCTTTCCCTTATCTGAAGGTGGAGCCGCGGCGCTACCGCTTTCATCTCCTGAACGGCAACAACCACCGCGACTATATACTCTCCTTTGGCAACGCACAGGTGTACCAGATCGGAGCGGATGACAACTACTTCGATGAGCCCGTTCCGCTTTCCACCGTGGCTATCTCGCCGGGCGAACGGGCCGACATCTCGGCTTGCGGGGAACCAAGCTGTTGTAGCGGCGAATCACTGACGCCGAAATTCGAAGGAGCACGGTTATTTTCCAAGGATCGCGAATTCGACCGATGAGCCGGACATGGTTCCACAAAGCATAGAAAACAGGAAGCATATCAATCAATTTTTCGGTACAGCCACAGTACACACGTCAGCTTAGAACCCTTGGGCGAAATTGCTGTAAGTTAGGGTCGCTCAGCTACTTAGAGCTACGCTCGATTACGCCGTCATTTGCTTTGTTTTCAGGGCCTTACAGTCTTCGCGGGAAACTCAAAATCCGCCGAGCGCAACGTCGTGGGGGTTCGACCCCCCCTCCCGGCACCAAGATTCTAGAGACTTTAGTTTGATTTGGCCTCTCGAAATAGGAGAGGCCAAAATCGTTTGGTGGCTGTTCTGGTGGCTGCTCGTTCCCGCAGTGGGTGGACCTGCGGAGAATTCGTAGCCAGTTTTGCTCTTCGCAAACTCTTTGGTCGCCAGAAAAGCATCCAGCGATCTGGGATGACCGAAAAACGATCTCGCAACATTTTCGGAGGCTGCTGGGTGGGAGAATCGCTATTCAAAAGGGTGGACCTCGGCTATGCGAGACGAAATGCTTTCGACATGCGCTCGCTTGTTGGGACGCCCAGACTGGAAGATGAAGATCGAAAGCGCACTTCATTCTCCAGACAATCAAGTATTCTATGAAGCCGATGCCGCCCAAGCGCTCAGCATTGATACCCGCGAAATCCATTTTGACAGGGTTCGTTCGGAGCCGCTAAAGTCCTCTTCCTGGTACCGGCTCCTTCAACAGACAAATGAGGAGCAGATTGAAGAGATTTTGGGCTTTGCCGCGAGCGCTTTGCCACTCGACGAGATAGCCACGGGTCCCGCAGATTCTCTGGGTCTCGGCGAGAAGTATGCTGCTCACAGCGCGCTCAACTGGATTCTTCAGGATTTGAAGCGATTTCATGGTCGCGGATGGAACTTTATCGAGACAGGGCTCCAAAGTCCTGTGACCAGAAACAGGAACATGGCTCTCAACGCCCTTCTGGAGTGGCCGAGACCTTCTTGGCCGAGCAGGCGCCTTCTCTGCTTGCCAGATTGCGCACAATAGAACCAAATCAGAAATTGCGCGAGCGTCTGCAATCGATATGAGTTCGCGACAACTGTTAGTTCCTCTTAGAGATGCAGATACGCTGGTGCAGAAGCTGCTAGATGTGGGGAATTCCCTAAAGCCAATCGACGACGCAAACTACTATTTCTTCGAGATTGTCCGCGAGCTTGTTGATCTGTATGAAAACGGTTGTTCATCTTTGGGATGTGCCTACAGCGTTGTGGTGCTGCGATGAATCTCGATTCGCGTTTAGCATTGGGTATGCCCTCCTCGACGCTAGTTTCGCGCACGTTCAGCACGCCTCGTCAGACTACGCACTACATTGAGCGCGGTTCTGCCGACCGACCGTTGATGATCTTTCTCCACGGCTGGCCGGAGCTCAGTTTAATATGGCGCGCCCAGATGGACGCGTTCGCTGCGGACGGTTGGCACTGCGTCGCTCCTGATATGCGCGGCTATGGTGGCTCGTCCGTTCCCGCACCCGATGACGCCTACACCAACGAGCAAATCGTTGCGGACATGGCGGAACTTCATGACCACCTCGGCGGCAAACCTGCAATCTGGGTTGGCCACGACTGGGGCAGTGTCGTGGCCGGTTCGTTGGTCGCGCATGAGCCTCAGCGGAGCCGCGGCGTCGTGTTGATTTCAGTTCCTTATTTTCCTGACGCGAATGCCTTGCCGACGCTTGTTCCGCTGGTTGATCGATCGATTTACTCGGCTGACCAGTATCCGGATGGCCAGTGGGACTACTATCGCTACTACACGACCCATTTCAATTCCGCGGTTGCCGACCTGGATGCAGACAAGGTGGCATCGCTGGCGACGATCTTCCGGCGTGGCGACCCCGCCAGCCTCGGTAAGCCTTCGCCGAATGCGATGGTCACTCGCAACGGAGGACGATTCGGCGCCGCGCATCACGCTCCGCCAACACCACCCGACCCGGCGCTCTGGCCGGCTGAGGACTTCGACGCACTGGTGCAGGCGTTCAATGCTCACGGCTTTCGCCCCCCTTGCGCGTGGTACCTGAACGACGACGCCAACATCGCTTACGCGCGTAGGGCTCCACATGGCGGACGTATTTCGCAGCCTGTACTTTTCGTCAACGGCGACCTTGATGCAATTAATACAATCGAGGGAAACCATTACGGCGATCCAATGCGCGCGACTTGCCCGGACCTTACTGTGACCAGTCTGGACGGAGCGCATTGGCTTCCGCTGGAATGCAAGGCAGAACTCATTCAGGCCATCCGCACCTGGCTCCAGAGCAAAACACTTTAGGAAGCTGAGAGTCCGCCAACATGAAAACGAATCGGTGTGGAGTTTTGAGCAATATCATCGCCCGGTAACATCCGTGTATGCGAGCATCAGAGACTTCGCGGGCTCTGCGTCTGGTAAACCGCCATCGCGTGAGAGAATTCATCGAGGTGAGCCGTGGCTCGGAGCAAAAAAGTCGTCATTACGGCCTACGGCGACGAGAGCAAACTTGCGATCGTTGAAAGCGACATAACAGATCCTTCCGCGCACGAGGTGCAACTCAGGGTCGAGTACACGATTGTGTCCGGATCCGATGTGAACATGCGCCGCGGCACTTACCCGCTTCAGCGGAAGCCTCCTCTTACGCCGGGTTACAGTGTCATCGGAACCGTCAAACTCAATGGTGCTGGTTGTTCTAAGTTCCAGGAGGGCGATCGCGTCGCATGCCTCTCGAAGTATGAGGGGCAGTCGGAGATCATCAATCTTCCCGAGAAATATCTGGTGCCGGTGCCTGGAGGAGTGGATGGCAGAGCCGCGGTTGCGCTGATCCTCGACTGGGTAACCGCATATCAAATGCTGCACGGCGCTGCTCGCGTGAAGGCCGGTCAGAGAATTTTTGTTCATGCATTGAGTGGCGCGGTCGGGGGAGCGTTGCTGCGCCTTGCGCAACTTGAGGGCGCGCAGGTCTACGGTACTGCCTCAAAGAAGAAACATGATGAGTTGCGTAAACTCGGCGCGATTCCATTCGATTATTCGAACAAGGGATGGATCGCTTCTGTACAGGAACTCGGAGGTGTCGATGCAGTCTTTGACCCGCTCGGATACGAAAGCTTCAATGAATCCTATTCGATTCTGAGGAGAGGCGGCGTGCTGGTGGGATATGGCATGAACCTTCCGGCGTGGACAGGAGCTCCGCCACGCTCGGTGATCCCTTCGGCGCTCAAACTGTTTTCGAGGAACCTTGTCTTCTGGTCAGGAAAGCGAACTACGTTCTTCGGCGTGAATCGTGGATCGAAGCACTTTGCGCGCGACCTGGCAGTGCTCTTCGAATGGCTCAAGGACGGAAAAATCTCCGTACCCATCAAAGCTGTCTTCAAGCTTGACCAGATCAAGGAAGCGCATCGGGAGTATGCCAGCAGCGACGCGATGGGTTCAATCATCATTGAAGTGTGTCCGCCTTCATGAGAGGCATATCCGCAGGAATCCGGTAGTGCGTTGGGCATCGAGCTAGTGCTCGCCTCTTGTATTGCAAAGCAGGTAATGACGCAATGACGTTCGCGCCAATCCATCAGGAGGATGTGAAGAGTTGGACGAGTGTCCGCAGCCGCTCCTTCTGACGGCTGCGTGGAAATCGCTTCGTTCTTGTCAGTTCAGCGATGCCATGGAGACTCGCCCAAAACAGCTCTGCGACCACTTCCGGATTCGCACTCTGCCCCTGGAACAGTTTCAGGAGCTGAGAGAACCCGAACCGCAATTCCGGAGGGGTAGCCGCCTCACCAAAGGGTATGTTCAGACGGAGCGAAAACATCACTTCGTACATCGCGGGCGAAGACTCGGCAAAGCGCAGATAGGCAATCGCAACTGCTTCGATTGCATTACCGTTTTTTGCGCGTGTCCGTGCCTTCTCCAAAGCCTGGCCGATCTCCTGGAAACCCTCCAAAGCAACTGCGGCGAGAATGCCCTCACGGCTCTCGAAATGAGAATACAAGACGGGTTGGCTGTAGGATATTTCGTCGGAAAGGCGCCGAACCGTTACGCTTGGCCATCCTTCACGCTCTGCGATACATCGTGCGGCACTGATGATTTGTGCCCTGCGTGCCTGGTTCTGACGCAGCTTCCGTTCCGCAATGCTGTTAACTGCTGAGGTCGTCATTGATAGGAATTATAGCGCCGCTAGATGTTTACGGGGAAAGAATGAATCCCGGGCCCCGGATCTCACGTCAAACCTAGCGTTGCTAGATTTTCTAACATGGAGGCGTCATGCACAGCGCTTTTCCCCTTTCTCTCGCTGCTCTCGTGTCCGCTGGGATCATTGTGATCGGTTGTTTCTACGTCGCATCTCCTCAGCGCATCCTGGGAGGCTTTGGTCTCAAACCGCCCGCACCCGATATAGACACACTTGCCTGGTTACGCCTAAAGGGAATTCGCGACATCGCGTCTGGATTTGCCGTGTTAATCCTGATGCTGACTACGAACAGCAGGACGGTTGGGATACTTCTTCTTGTCTTCGCGATCATCCCTTTCGGGGACATGTCCAATATCCTTGCCACCAATGGGCGGAAGGCAACCGCGTTCTCCGTTCATGGAGTCACCTGTGCCGTTATGCTGATCGCGGGCCTCTTTTTGATCCACGTCATCTGACCTTCAGGATTTCATTCAATACGAAGCGCCTGCATGGGCTCGACCGATGCGGCGCGGCGAGCGGGCACCAGGCCGGAAAGAAACACGGTGACCAACAACAGGGCGGCGGCCGCGCAATAACTCGCCGGATCGAAAGGCGCAACCCCAAAGAGCATGCTGCGCAGCAAACGCACCGCCGCAATGGAGCCTAAGCCGCCGGTTACCAGACCCACGATTGCCGTCCACGTGCTCCCACTCAGTACCAACTGGAAGACGGCCGCGCGCGTCGAGCCAAGAGCCAGACGCAGTGCGAACTCGCGATGGCGTTCGATCACCGAGTAGGCCGTGACTGCATACAAGCCAAGCATCGCGACCAACATGCTCGAGATGGCGTAGACGCTGAGCAATACGGCCGGGATGCGGGATACTTGATATCGCGCGCCGGTGACCTCTTCCAGGCTGCGCACATTCTCCAAAGGCAACCCACTGTCGAGCCCTGCGACTGCCTGACGGAGCTGCGGTGTGATGGCAGAGGCCGTGGTACGCGAGCGGACCGCCATGAAAACGTCGCTGTTGTAGTCCTGTGCGAGAGGCAGGAACAATAATGGTGCCGCCTCCGTGTTCGCTGGGTCGTAGTAGGCATAGTCGGAGACAATGCCTACGATTCGGTGAAGGCGCCGGTCGACCATCACGCTGCTGCCGATCGCATTGCCTTTTGGCCAGTAGCGATGCGCCATCGATTCGTTGATGACGGCCACCGGCTGGGCAGAGGCATTGTCGTGCGTGTCGAACTCGCGGCCTTGCCGCATGGCGATGCCCATGATGCGAAAGAACTCAGGGCCTTCGAAATCAGTTACGACTCCCATTTCTTCGCCCTTCGAAGGGACGTAGCCGGGAATGCTGAAGTCCCGCGTATTGCCGGCGCCATCGTCTCCCATGGGCAGATGTGAGGTGAGCGTGGCCGAAGCCACCCCCGGCGCTGACCGCAACCGGTCCAGCAGGGCCGCCTGAAAGGCGAGGCCGCGCTGCTCGTTATAGCCCGAGCGAGAGAGAGCCACACTCGCGGTAAGACAGTTGGCGGGGTCGAATCCCGTGGTGCGGTTCACGATATTGAAGGCCGTGCGTGTGAGCAGGCCGCAGCAGACCAGGACGATAAAACAAATGCCGAGTTGCAGCCCCAGCAGGATGCGCCGGCCAAGTCCGTGACCCGAGCGGCCCGCGACTGCGGCGCCGCCTTCATGCAGCGCCTCATTTTGCGAGACACGCAACGATTGACGCACAGGATAGATGCCGCAGACCAGCGTGACCACCACTGCAACCGTTGTAACCAAAAACAGAATGCGTGTGTCGCTGTGCAGGTTGAAGGACAGCGGCACGCCGAAGTTCGGCAGCAGCAGATAAAGTGCACGCGCCATTCCCGTGCTGGCCGCCCACCCTGCCGTTGCACCGGCCAGAGCCAGTAACCCAGTTTCCGCAAGTACCTGCGCCGCGATGCGATCCGGCGTCGCCCCCAACACGGAGCGGATAGCGACTTCGCGGCGGCGGCGCGCCGCATGTTGGCCCAGGAGTGAAGCGATGTTGATCGAGACCAGCACCATCAGCAGGAGAGACGCTCCCAGCAGTATGGGCAACTGCGCGCCGACCATGCCGAAGAGGCCTCTCTGGAAGTGCGCAGCGTCTCGCAGGTTCCAATCCCAACTCCCCCGCCGGTCGGCGGATTCCTTAAGGGCGAAAGAGTGGGCCAGCGCGTGCAATTCGGCCGCTGCTGAGGCGTCGGACACTCCGGGACGAAGGCGAAGGGCAACCTGCAGACCGTAGCGGGCCTGAATCAAGGGATCGGGTGGAAAATCCGTAGAGAGGCCGCGGAGTCCGGAGAGTGGCATCCATGCTGCTTCGGCGATGCCCCCGTAGATTCCCGCGAAGCTCTTCGGGGCGATTCCGGTCACTGTATACGGATGACGATTGATAGAGATCGCTCGGCCCACAATCGCGGGATCGGCGTTGAAGCGATCGCGCCACAATCCATCGGACAGAACGATCTCGTCTGTCTTCCCGTAAGCGCGATCGTTGCTATTCGGCGGAAAAAACCTACCCCTCTGCGGCCTGAGGCCGAGGAACTGAAAGTAGTTCGAGGAGACAAGGCCGAGTTGCAATGGCCTGCGGCTGTGCATCCGCCTGGTTGAGGTTGACCGTGGTTTGCGCGAAGGCGATCGCATCCTTCCACGAATGCCCCGATTCGCGCATAAAGAGATAGTTGTCATAGTGTACGGAGTAGCCATTGTTCCCCAGGACTGTCGCGTCGACAAAGCGAAGCTCGCGGGGTGCGGCAACATGCGGCCACGGATTGTAAAGAACGGCATTGGTCCAGGTGGCTACCGTGGTGAGCGCACCGATGCCAAGCGCCAGCGTAAGTATTGCTGTGATAGTGAAGCCGGGAGAACGGCGCATCTGGCGGAGGGCAAATTTCAGGTCCTGGAGCAGGTGCTCCAGCCGCAGCCAGCCCCATCGCTCCCGCGTCACATCCGCAATCAATGGCACGTTCCCAAACTCCCGCATTGCCGCTCTGCGCGCCTCTGCAGGCGACTCTCCGCGAGCCACCCGGTCAGCCACAGCCATGCGCAGATGGCTCTCGAGTTCCTCCGACAATTCGGCCTTGCGCCTGAGCCCCTGAATGAGCCATCGTAGATTCATATCTCGTTCCTCTTGGCGCTCATGATGCCTTCGATGGACGCAACCATCCGTCCCCACCGCTCGTAATCGGAGGCCAGCTGCTTCTTACCTAGCGCGGTAATCCGGTAAAACTTCGCCCGCTGATTGCTCTCGCTTTTCTTCCACTCAGCAGAGACCCAGCCCTGTCGCTCCAGCCGGTGCAATGCCGGATAGAGCGATCCGGTCTCGACCTGCAAGACTTCTCCAGATGTCACCCGGATCGCCTGGCTGATCCCATAGCCATGCTGCTCACCCCACTGCAGCGTTTTCAGGATCAGCATGTCCAGCGTGCCCTGCAGAAGTTCAATCCGATTTTGGTAGGTTGTCTTGGGCTGCGCCATAAGGTGTAGATACTCTACATCCATGAGCGCCGGATAGGCAAGCCATTTACGGAGAACCAAGCCCAGCTCTGCAAAGTCGCCGCCGAATCGCACGTGCCCGAATGCAAAGCCTGACTCAAACAGTTCCGCCCAATATGGTCCTTATCTTTTCTTTTTCCTCTCCTGTTACGTCCGTATTCACCCCCCGGCGTAACTGCGGGCGCCGTTTCTGACGATGATAGGGGTATCTGGTTGATAAGGCGGTGTCTTTTCAAACTGAAAAGACACCCTCGGCATGCGCCAATACGTGGCCTTTCAATCCATAGCCTACTCGTCGAGCCGTGACCAATGTGCCCCGTGAGTGCGCGCTGCCAACCGCTATCAGGTCGAGATTTTCGGTGCGACCTCGAAGGAGCACTATGTTTGTACGCAAGCATCATCGCCTGATCTGGGCCTCGAAGTCGACGATATTAGTAACTATAATAAGTACGTGTATGTTGCTGTCAGCCCGTCTTCTGCACGCCCAAGCCGCGCCTTACCCTCAACTGGTCAGTGCTTACCTGGTCGCCAGGGGAAATACAAACACTGTGGTACAGGGAAGTTCCTTGCAGTTTAGCCTCTACGGCACTTACTCGAATGGTGCTGTCGCCGCTCTCTTTGGCTCGGCGATTACATGGAACACCAGCAATCCCAGGGTCCTCAGGATTAACGATAAAGGCCACGTGATCGCGATCGGCTTGGGAAGGGCAAACATAGGGGCGGCGATCGGTGCCATCGTTGCCCCACCGTTCACCGTGACCGTCATTGCCGATCTGTCGCCGGCGCAGTTGGCATTCTCCGTTCAGCCATCGAAGGGATTCACAAATGCCGTCATCTCACCAGCCGTCCAGGTACTGATAGAGAACAGCGCGGGGACGCCAATACCAGCAGCCGCCAACCCCGTGACACTTTCGCTCGCCGGCGGCGGCGGTCTCGCCGGAACGCTGACAGTGACCCCGCAAAATGGCATAGCCACCTTCAGCGACCTCACGCTAAGTGCAGCCGGAAACTACACCCTATCGGCGGCCAGCCCGGGCCTCGTCCCGGCGAACAGCGCACCCTTTGCGATCACCAACCCCACTACGGGTGCAACCTATTACCTGGCCCCGGCGGGAGGGGGCGGCAGCGACTCTAACACCGGTTTGTCTCCCACTGAGCCATGGCTGAGCCCGAAACATCCCTTGAAATGCGGCGACACCATCCTCGCGGCGCCCAGCACGGACTACCAGCAGCAAAATTTCCAATATGGACAGTGGGGGCCGGTCACCTGTTCCCCGGGCGCCGCCGCAAATGTGGCCTGGCTCAAGTGCGCCACGTTCGACGCCTGCAAAATGAACGCCACCAATCAGAACGGAATGTGGGTCACTGCTTCCTATTGGGGCGTGCAAGGTTGGGAAGTCTCGGCCATCGGAGGTCAGGCCATTTGCTTCGCAACCTACCCACCCACCTCATCCGCCAATCTGCACCACATCATCTTTGCCAATGACATTGCTAATGGCTGCTATGGGGCGGGATTCGAACCGGTTCCCAATCGAAGCGCCGGCACCGACTATCTGGCTCTTGTGGGCAATATCGCCTACAACGCAACCCAGCAGCACGTTCAGTGCGGAAGCGGCATCACGATATTTGAGCCTGCCCAAGTCGACACACTTCCAGGAACCCATATTTATGTTGCTGGAAACTACACCTGGGCCAACGTGGATGGAAACCCTTGTGCGGGCGGTACGCCCACAGACGGAGAAGGCATCGTCTTCGATACCCTCGACGCCAATCACTACACGCAGCAGGTGGTCATGGAAAACAACCTTTCGTTCCTGAACGGCTCCAGCGGTTTCCGCGTCGACCAGACTACCGAAGCCCCGGTCTATCTGGTGAACAATACTGCTTTCGGAAATAACACGGATACATATATGAACTCGTCCTGGTGCGGTGAAATCGTCCTGCAACAATCCACCGGAGTTTTCGTAACCAATAACATTAGTAGGGCTAATTCAGCAAAAGGTTGCGGTGCGAATGCAAACTATGCTCTCTACGTGGCCGAGGGCGATGACACCGATGTCGTCGCAACTAATTTTGCCTATGGCATATCAGGGCAGAACGCATCTCAGAATGGCAGCCCCGGCTTCTCGTTTGCAGCGAACAACATCCTCGGTGTTGATCCTCAGTTCGTCAAACCTCCAACAACCAATCCCGGACCGCCAAATTGCGCCGGGTTTTTGAGCGTGGCCCAATGTATGTCATCGACCTTCGGTGGCTTCGCTCCGCAAGCGCCCTCGGCCGCTGGGATCGGCATCCGGCCCTTGGGTGGCGCTGCAACTAGCGATCCGCTGTTTCCAGCCTGGCTGTGTAACGTGTCGCTGCCAACAGGTCTCATTCCGAATCACTGCCCCTAAGCGTCTGGGGCGATCCCCCTAGTCGAACGTCCGCAGCCAAATATCGCGCACCGAGATCTTGCACGGCTGGCTTTCAATCTCAAAGCCGATAAGTCCCGGTTGGTTGTTGACCGAATCCTTGTTGTCATCGATAAAGACCGCCATCAGCTGGCCGTTCATGATATGCATCATCACCCCGCCGCGAGCGATGATCTCGTAGTCATTCCATTCGTTAACCTTTACATAGCCACCCAACGCTTGTATGTCGCCGATATTGGCAACCAGGCGATTGGTCTCACCCGGCAGCGCCTGCGTTACCTGCCCGCGATACGCGAGGATCCCCTGCATCGTATTTTCCGAGTACCACTGGCCTGTGTAGGAAGCCGTGTGCGCGGTGACCGGGAACCAGAAGTCTGCCTGCGGGCCGGTCATCATAAACTTCAGATCGTACGGCGGCTCTCCCTTGGGCTGCGGTCGGGTCCACGGTATTCCCGTGACACTGCGGTACTGGATCCCGCCGCCACCACCCTTCTCGATCTTCATTTGCAGCCTCAAATCGAAATCGCGTGTCTTGTCGCCCCGATAGACGATGTAGTTGTTGCCCTTGGCTTTGCCCTCGAGGGTCTCCCCGATCATCACCCCGTCTTCGACCCGCCAGATGCTGGGATCGGCATCCCAGCCGGTGAAACTCCTGCCATCAAAGATCTGCTTATACCCTGGGTGCTGGTCGATGTCATAGGGCGCGGGGTCATGAAATTTTGGCATACCCGTGATCTTCTCGCCGTGCGGACCAATCTGCGGTGGCTCCGCAGCTGGGGACTCCAATGCCGGCGGCACGGTCTGCGCGATGACCGCGCCTGTAGGCGCCGCGAACAGCACTCCCAGCACGGCTATCCCAATAGAGGTGAACCAATAAGACGCTCGCGAGAGAGATAGAACCCGGACATGGAGTTTCGTGCCTCCGATTGAGACGACTCAAAAAACAATAGGAGTCTAGACGAATCGCGCCGGATCTCGAAATCCCTCACCTTCGTGCACCGCCCGTCCGTAAGATCTCTTGCTGGCGCGCTGCCTCCGCTATTCTTTGCCAGATTTCAAGGAGCCGCCATGAAACGGCGCTCGTTCCTCAAAGCTGTTGCCGTCGCGGCGCCTGCTGCCGGTTTCCACGATTTTCTCGTCGCTCGAGCCCAGGCTCCCGCCCCATTCTCCAGCCCAATTGCACGTGGTCCTCGCCGGAGAAGACCGTTCCGCCCATCCCCACTCCCTCGGGTTCAGCTCCATTCTTTTCAAAGTGCCTACCAACGAAACCGCAGGCGGCCTGTTCGTCATGGAGCACACGCACCTCCTGCCAGGTGGGCCGCCCCTGCACCTGCACCTGAATCAGGAGGAATGGTTCTACGTGATGGAAGGCGAAGTGGCCTTCCAGGTGGGCGAGCAAAGGGTCCACTGCATGCGGGAGATTCCGTGCTGGCTCCCCGCCGCGTGCCCCACACCTTTTCCTCAGTGGGTCCAGCGCCCGCCCGCATGATTGTCGCCTTCTCTCCGGCAGGCAAAATGGAGCAGTACTTCCGCGATGCGGAAACGGCCAGGCAGCACGCCGGGGATGCCGACTTCATGGCGCGGTACGAGATGGAGCGGGTTGGCCCTTCTCCGTTTTGGAAGGCCTAGGCCGGGCCGGCGCCCTCAGCCCATCTTGATGCCATGTTCCCCGACAATCGCAAACACAGACAATAAGTTCGTCGTTCCCAGGAGCTGCCGAACCTGTTTCCCGAGATTGATCAATTCCAGGCTGCATCCCGATGAGCGGCACGAAACGTAAAGGCGAACCAGCGTGCCCAGCCCCATGCTGTCGACCCGGGTAAGGTCGGTCAGGTCCAACACGATTCTCTTGGTCTCTGGAATCAGCTTGCTGACCTGGCTGTACAGCACGTCGTTGACGCCCGCAACCAACTTGCCATTGCATTTGACGACGATTGCCGAGCTTGTTCGAACAACGTCAAGCGTAAGAAGACTCGTGGCTGCTTTGTCTGGCATCAGATATTGCCTTGTGGTAACCGACAGGATTTTAAGGTGGCGACCGATTTTCGCACATCACACCGGCGATTGAAATGATTCCTTCCAAGCAGACGATTTATCTCATCCCGGCAACACTGCGGAGCGTCGTCGCTCGAGAAAGCGCCGCACCGCCGGATCGCGTTCCAGCCCGATGGCTACCTCATAGGCCTGTCCCGCCTCCTCGTGTGCACCCGCCTTTGCCAGAAGCTCCGCCCGCGCCGCCCAGTACGGCTGGTATTCGGCCAGCCGGGCATCACCGCCATGATCGGGCATTGCCTCCAACCCCGCATGTGCGTCGTATCGTTCGGCCAGGGCCAGCGCGCGATTGATCGCCACCACCGGCGAGCCGGTGATGGTGAAGAGCGTGTCGTAGATTTGCAACACCGCTTCCCAATTCGCATGCCCGGTGCGGCAACGATACACGTGCGCCGACTGCACCGCGGCTTCGAGCTGGTAGCGGCCTGTGACCCCGAAACCGCTCGCGCGCACCAGCAGATCCTCGGCCTCATCGATCATTTGCGTATCCCAGCGTAGCGGGTCCTGCTTCCCCAACGGAACATACTCCCCGTCCTCGCTGCGGCGCGCGCGCCGCCGGGCTTCCGCATGCAGCATCAACGCCAGCAGGCCGATCGCCTCCGGTTCACCCGGCAGCATCTCAGCGACCAGCCGCGCCAGAAAGAATGCTTCGCCGGTCAGATCGCGTCGCGAGCTATCAGTGCCGGCGGCGTCGCTCCAGCCTTCGGAGAACGCGGTATAAATGGCTGCAAGTACCGCATCGAGCCTGCCGGGGAGTTCCTCTCGCCCCGGAACGCAAAACGGAATCCCGGCCTCCCGAATCTTGCTCTTGGCGCGTACCAGCCGTTTGCCCATAGCCGTAGGAGACATCAGGAAGGCCGAGGCAATGGTCGCCGCATCAAGTCCCAAGATAGTTTGCAAAATCAACGGTGGGCGGATCCCGGCCTCAATCGCGGGGTGCGCGCAGGCAAACATAAGCGCCAGGCGCCGATCCGGGATTTCCTCTTCCGCAGGCGTGGCGGCTCGAGCCAACTGCTCCAGGTCTTCGTCCACCAACTCACTGCCGTGTTGTCGCCGTCCGGTGTCGATCAGCTTGCGCCGGGCGACCGTCAGCAGCCACGCTTCGGGATTTGCCGGGCAGCCATTTTGCGGCCAGCTTTGCAGTGCGGAAGCGAACGCTTCCGAGAGCGCGTCCTCGGCAGCAGCCAAGTCGTGGCTCCGCGCGGCAATAAAGGCAACCAGTTTGCCGTAGCTGCGGCGCGCAACCGCTTCTGCTGTGCTGCGCGCCTCATCGCCACTACATGCACTCATGGATCATTCCCCGTGGAACGAAAGCCGGTCTGGCTTACATACTCCAGATTGGCCGCACTTCCACCACTCCATGCTGGGCCGCGGGGCAGCGGGAAGCCCACGAGAGCGCGGCATCCAGGTCAGGTACGTCGATCAGAAAGTACCCGCCAAGCTGTTCCTTCGAATCGACATAAGGGCCGTCCAGCACTTGCGACTTCCCGTTGGTACTCCTCACGGTCGTCGCTACCGAGCTTGGCTGCAGCCGATTGCTGCCTTTGATCACCCCGGATGATTTAAGTGCCTCACCGTAGGCGGCATAGGCCGCGATTCCTTGTTCCTGCTCGCTCTTCGACAGTTTGGGCCAGCCGGCCTCGTCTACATAGGCCATCAATAGATATTGCATAAACAACCTCCGTCGTGGATTTTAAGCGGGCGTGTTCGTCCGCTACTACCACGACGTGCGAGCGTAGGCGATTTGGACATGTGCCACTATTTTTTCTCAGCGCAGTGCGCCGACCCGCCGGGTGACTTCTGTTCTCACCTTCGCCGTGTCCTGCTTCAGCAGCGCCCCGTTCTGCACCAGCAAATCTCCGCCTACATAAACCCGTTCCAAATCGCGCTCCCCGGCCACAAACACCAGCGAAGCATAAGGGTCGAAGACCGTCCGGAACCGTGTGGGATCGACCATCAGAAAATCGGCAAACTTGCCCGGCTCCAGGCTGCCCAGCCTGTCAGCCACGCCGAGCACGTCTGCGCTGCCCATGGTGTGCATCCGCAGCACATCGTAGGGGCTCATGATGGTCGCATCTTCATACTTGTCACGGATGGCGTAGAGCCCGCTGCGCATGTTTTCAAATGGATCCGCCACGTCGGCGCTGGCCTCGCCATCCACGCCCATGCCCACCCGGATGCCCGCCTTCAGGCACGCGGGAATATCCGCCGTTCCCGAAGCCAGCCTCCCATTCGACAGGGGGTTCCAACTCATCGCCACTCCGGCCTTGCCGCTCTCCGCCAGGATGAAGGGGTTGGTATGGATAAAGTGCCCGAAGATCAGCTGCTTCGAGAGCAGCCCGCTATCCATGAACCAGCGAAACTTGCTTTGCTGTTCATACTGTGTGTTCGGCGGCTCCAGGTAGTGGGTTTCATTGCCCAGGTGAAACTCTTCTCCGAGCTGCTTCTCCATCAAAGTCTGCTGGTAGGTATTGTTGAACGCCGTCGCCCCGGTGATCATCACCGCGAGAAAGTTGCTGCTCTTCGGCTGCTTGCTCGTCCAATCCAGAAAAGCCTTCAGTGGAACCCGCGCCTGCTCCGCCCCATATGCGGGCTTTGCTCCTAGCTCGGTGGCTTGCCCCACCGACATGCTGTGTACAAAGCGGATGCCGGAGTCCATCTCCGCGCGAAAACCGCTCAGGTCATATTCATTCGCGGTCTGCGGATGCTCTCCCCGGGTTCGCGCCTCAAAGTTGAAGTTATAAACTCCCGTGATCCCGTGCTGCAGATGGTCGAGTGCTCCATCCAGCGTGAACCAGTACATGTCCTCCGGGCTCGACTTCACCGCCGGTTTGTACAGTGCGTCGATCCAGCCCAACAGCGTCTGGTCTGAGCCCAGCCCACGAAACGCACTCTGCCACAAGTGGCTATGAGCAGAGATGAAGCCGGGGATAATCCAGTGGCCGCCCGCATCCAGGTTCTCCCTGGCCTGCAAACCGGCCGGAGGATCGCCTGCCGCGATCGTCAACAAACGGCCATCCTCGCCTACCACCATGTACCCTCTTACCGGCTCGCGCTGGTCTTTCGCCATGGTGAGAATGAACGCATTCGTCACCACCAGCTTCGGCGGAGCGGTAGACTGTGCGAAACCAAGCGCCGCGTTAGACAGCAAGAGCAGCAAAGAAAGGGTTCTAAACATCATTCGTCACCTCAAGCGCTGAATCTACGGAGGCCCTGAGAAACCCATCCGCGGCATGAGCCGATGCATGCTCAACAGATACCCGCCGCCGACCAGAAGTACAGTCGCCGGCGTCTGCATCCAAACCGCCGGAATCGCGAAGTAAATCCAGAACCCGGTCACCGTCCAAAAAAGCACAACCGGGTTGAAGCCGGCCAGGAGGAATGCCCGCAACCGGAGCGAACAGGTTTTCCAGGGTAACGTTGTATTGAAGATAACCGCTAACCATCGCTGGAAAGCCGGAAAGTACAACGCTTGCCAATTTGGCCTAAGGCTCGACTTCTGAGAAGCTGTTCTCGACGAGGCACCGGTTCAGCCGTGCCACGCCGCACTCGCGCTCAAGAGGCTTTGGAGGGCGGAGCTGAGAGCAAACAAGAGACTTTTGGCTAAAATGTGCGCACTAAGCGCACTAGGTTTCCATTCCAGTTGCCATCGCGTGCTGTAAACAAGGGATCACGCTAGATTCGATGCCGTTGTGCTGATTAAGTGTCGCGAGGCCGATACTTTTTTGTGGGTGCGGCCGATGGGGTCCAGAAGCCAGCGACGGAATCTCTGTTCTCAAGAGAAACCGAACAGCACGCAGCATCTACCACGGGTCAGGCCCGTTTTTCGAAAACGAACCCCCCGTTGGACCATTGTCATCGATCAAGGCCAGGCGCGTGGCTGCGATGGCGCCAACCTCTACCGGCTGAGTTCCGGTGTTGTCGTTCAAATCCGTCTTTGTGAATCCAGGATTTGCCGAGTTCACCTTGATCGTCGTGTCGCGCAGTTCGTATGCGAGATGCACTGTGAGCATGTTGAGCGCTGCCTTCGATGCACTGTAGCCAAAGTATTTGGATTTGGTGTTGTAGGTGGGCGATGAAGGATCGCTGCTGAGAGTGAGCGAACCCAGCCCGCTGGAGACGTTCACGATGCGCCCTGCCGCCGATTTGCGCAGCAGCGGCAGCAGGGTTTGCGTGACACGAAGCGCGCCGAAGAAATTGGTATCGAAAATCTTCTGCACCACATCCGGATCGGCGGCGCCGGGCTGCCCATCCCCACGCAGATTGATTCCTGCGTTGTTCACCAGGATGTCGAGGCAGGCGTATCGCCTTTCGATCTGCTGGGCCGCGGCAGTGATTGTGTCGTTGCCTGGTCACATCCACTTCAATGAAATGGACATCGTCGAGTCCGGCCTGCTGGAGCTGCCGGGCGGCCTGCTGTCCTCGCTCCACGTCACGGGCGCCCAGCAACACAGTGCATCCGGCATTGGCGAGGTTGCGACATATTTCGAGACCGATGCCCTTGTTGCCGCCGGTCACGAGAGCGATTTTCTTGGTTGTTGCCATTGACTGAAACTCCCTCTTTGCTATGGTACAAAGCCACGTTCAGCTTCGATCCGGCGTCCCCTGCGCCAGCTCTTCGATCCACGCCATGGTCCTCGGCTCGCCCATCGCCGCATTCGACACGTCCTGCCACGCTTCCCAGGTCGCCAGGCGCTCCGCATACGCGGCGCGCGCCCGCGGCAGAATGGAGGTGCCCAGCCCCAATCGCAGGGGCGGATCCTCCGCGTCCACGAGCTTGAGGATGGCTTCTACAGTTGCTTCCGGATCGCCGCGTTCCACGGTAGCAAGACGCGTAAGAAACTGCTTCCGGAAATCCGCGTATGGTCCCAGAACATCGGCGATCGTTGAGGACTTGCCGAAGTCGGTTGCGTAAGCTCCGGGCTCAACCAGCGTCACCCGGATGCCGAACGCCCTCACCTCCTGCGCCAGCGCTTCATGCAGGGCTTCCACCGCCCATTTTGTGGCGCTATAGAAGCCGATGAGCGGCAGCGCCGCGATCCCAAGGCCGCTCGAAACGCCGAGAATGTGTCCGCTCCCCTGTTTTCGCAGCAGGGGCAGAGCTGCACGGAGCACTCGAACCATGCCAAGGTAGTTCGTATCGAACAAGTCACGGATCTGCTCGTCGCTCGCTTCCTCTGTAGCTGCAAACAGACTTGAGCCGGCATTGTTCACCAGAATGTCGAGCGTGCCGAAGTGAGCGTACGCCTGTTGAACAACCTGCTGTACCTGTTCCGGATTGGTTACGTCGAGCGCCAGCGGGAGGACTGCGTCTCCAAACTGTTTCTTGAGGCCGGCGAGGTCGGCAAGGTTGCGGGCGGTCGCCGTGACCTGATCGCCGCGTTTCAGAGCAGCGTCAGCCCAGATGCGGCCGAATCCACGAGAGGCGCCGGTGATAAACCACGTCTTCTTCATATCGATTCTCCCTTTGGTTGAAAGTGGTTGCTTGCGTCAGTCCTGCGTATAGCGCATGTTTCCGAGATCGGTGAGGAGACCAGGGCCGGTTGGGTTCCAGCCGAGCTGTTCCCGGGTTCGCGCGCTGGAGACCGGGGCGTCTCGCCCCGCGAAGAACCCGAAGAAACCGAAATGCTCTCCAGCCTGTTCCTGTGAAATGGAAACCACGGGAATATTCAAGCCGCGGCCGATGGCCGTGGCGATGTCTTTCAGGCGCACACCCTCTTCGGCGACGGCGTGATACCGGGCTCCCGCCGCGCCTTTTTCCAGGGCAAGCCGGTACAGACGGGCAGCGTCGAGCACATGCGCGGCAGGCCATCTGTTCTGACCGTCGCCAACATATGCTGAGACGCCTTTCTCGCGGGCGATAGCAATCAAGGCGGTGACGAGTCCCTGTTTTACCGTGTCGTGGACCTGCGGAAGGCGCATCACCGAGGCGCCCACTCCGCGCTCCATCAGCGCGACGGCCGTCACCTCTGATACTCGAGGAAGGGAAGGGGAAGCGGGAAGCGGCGGATCGTCCTCGGTGGCGACACGGCCCTGAGCGGCTCCCATGCCGGAGGTGACGATGAAGGGCCGGCTGGACCCCTGAAGGACGGCGCCGATGGTCTCAATGGCGCGCTTGTCCAATTCGCAGCTTTCCCGGAATTTTGTCCAATCGTGGAGGAAGGCGGTGTGGATGACGGCATCGGACGCGGCGGCTCCGCTACGCAGGCTTTCCAGGTCTTCCAGATCGCCCCGATGGACCTGGCCGCCGGCGGCTTGAAGCGATTTTGCGCCCGTATCGCTGCGCACCAAGCCCAGCACCTCATGGCCGGCGCCAATCAATTCCGGAACTACAACGGAACCGATAAATCCTGTCGCACCCGTAACAAAAACACGCATATGAGCCTCCTCGCTCTCTTCACGGCGGCATTGACCAACCGCGGTCACTTCTACTAAAACGGAGATACTCTCCGAATGAATAGATAATCGGAGACAGTCTCCGGTTGCAGGAATTTTCGCGATGGTGGGAAAAAAATCACAACCGATTCAGCGCAAGCCACGCTCGGATGCCCAGCGCAACCGCGAGCGCATTCTTGAAGTGGCGAAGGGAGCCTTTACCCGCTACGGAGCGGATGCCAGCCTCGACGAGATAGCGAAACAGGCGGGCGTCGGAGCCGGTACCCTATATCGCCATTTCCCTACTCGGGATGCGCTGATCGAGGCGGTTTACCACAGTGAGGTGGAAAAGCTAGCCGCGGCGGCGGGCAAGTTCGCCGCAGCGATGCCTCCGATGGAAGCCCTACGAGCCTGGATGTTACTGTTCGTGGATTACATCGCCGCGAAGCACATTATTGCGCCCGCACTCAACAGCGTCGCCGGCGGCCCTTCCAGGCTTTATGAAGGTTCTCGCGGTCTGGTCCAGGGAGCGATCGAAGAACTGGTGAAGCGCGCGAAAAAGAGCGGCGATGTGCGAAGAGATATCGAGCCCTTCGATCTGCTTCGGGCGGTCATCGGTGTCTCCCATGTGACCTCCGGCCCCGATTGGCAGCAAAGTGCCAAGAGACTGGTGGACATTCTCATCGCAGGCTCTCGTTCAACCAAATAGACCAGATCGAGCAGCAAGACATGGTTTTGAAGGCTCTTCTGCCGCACTGACTTCGGTTTCAAGATTGGCTTCCGCGATCTTCCCCGGTTCAAGGTCGCCGCGGTTAAATAATGGCAAGCGCTCAGTCCGTCCAGGCTGGGAAGGAATCAGAACAAGATAAAGGGGCGATGGGAACGATCCTCCCATGTGGCCTCAATGGCGGACCAATGAAGATGAAAGTCGAATACCCTGAACAGGCCGAGCGCATTGCTGATATCGTTGCCGCTTTGCGCACTATCGAAGCTTTGCAAGGCCTTAGCGAGGAGGAGTTCACCTGGCTCGCGCGCCATGGAACGGAAAGGTTTGGCAGGGATGGAGACCTTATTTTTAGCCAGGGTGCGCCGCCAGAACATCTGATGTTTATCTTGAAGGGCGATGTTATGGTTCATCGTCATTCATCGAGCCCCGTCTCTGTCCTGCTCGGCCAGACCGGCCGAATTACGGGCAAGACCCCTTTCTCTCGTATCAAGGCGTGGAACGCAGACGGGCGCTCGTCCGGGGACACGTGGATTCTAGAGTTGCATGATAGCGATTTTCCGGAACTCCTCACCGCGATACCGTCGATGACGGAACGAGTTGTCCGGCTATTGCTGGATCGCAATCGGGAATATACGCGAGCTGAAGAGCAGATTGGTAAGCTGGCGGCTCTCAATAAACTTGCCGCAAACCTCGCTCATGAACTAAATAATCCTGCTTCGGCCGTGAAAAGCGCCGCTACTCGTCTGTTGAGGGCCGGGGAAGGCCAACCGCAGCGTACTGGTTACCAGATTGGCATGGCCGTGGGAACAGAAGAACGCCTCAACGCATACCTGGGCTGGCTATCCAGACTTCGCTCTGCTGTGTCACGCTCCCGTCAGGCGGGTAATGCGAACGCATCCGTTGATACCTCATGGCTGGAAGATTCGTTGACGCATTGGCTGGAAGAAAAAAAGTTTCCTGAGGCATGGAAACTTGCTCCGATTCTGACCGAAGCCAATATCCAACTGTCTGCGCTTCAGGAACTCGAACGCCTCGTACACCCGGACACGCTCTGCCTTGCTTTAAGCGATGCTACGGGTGCTCTCGAACGGGAGGCTTCCGTGCTGCTGTTGAGCGAGGCGGCCGACAGGATCTTCCATCTCGTCACGGCAGTGAAAGACTACTCCTACATGGATCGTGAGCCCGTTCAGGATGTGAATATTGCGGAATCTCTCGACAACGTGCTCCGCCTTTTTCAACCGAGGCTCGCCGGGATCACGGTGAGTCGTTGCTATCGTCCGGAGGTACCGCTGTTCAAAGCATTTGGGAGTGAACTGAATCAGGCTTGGGCTGCGCTTATAGAAAACTCGCTCGACGCGATGGGAGATTCCGGCACGCTCACGCTGTCCTCCAAGTTGCAGGGAAAGACGATTCTGGTGGAGATAACGGATACCGGCGCTGGAATTCCTCCGGAGTATGCGAACCGCGTGTTCGAACCCTTCTTTACAACCAAACCGTTTGGTAAGGGATTGGGGCTGGGGCTCGATACCGTGCAACGAGTGGTCCAAAAGCATTTTGGGGCGATCAGTTTCGATTCGAAGCCTAAAGAGACAACGTTTCATGTGCGACTGCCCCTGGATCGCGCTGAGGTGTATTGAAGCATTTCCGCTCGACTCCAAAAAACGTACCTCGGGGGCTTAAGAGTCTGCGTGAGAACCGGGATTTCCAAGTTCAGTCGTCCGTGCGGGACTCATGTTGCAGCCGACGGGTTCTCACGCAGGGGCTAAAGCCCTCATTTGGCTCCCTCGTACGGCCCGACTAAAGTCGTGCCCTGATACAGAGCATCAGAGCGGTGGCGAACGAAAAATGGGCGCATTTCCGCAGAGTTGGCTCTATCGTAGGGTGTCTTGTCTAAATTGGGAAGGTCTGTCTGAACATCAAGCGCGTACCGCGGGGGGGAAATCGAGTTCTCGGGCTGGGTGGTCGAAAAACTCCGGACAGCATCCGCTCAACGGTTCTGACTTTTTATGTTTGCGGCCGGAAAGCTCCGAAGAGCATCCGCCAATAGTCATCGCCGAGGTCCTTCGACTTCGCGCTGTAAGCCCTTCTTTATGCGACAGATCTGCGGGGCGCTTCGCTCAGGATGACGGTTTTGTGGAGAAGGTTGAAAACATCTGGTTGGGTGGGCAAAACCCGGGAGATCGAAAAAGTCACAGCCTCTCAGGATGACGATTTTGCTGGGAGTTTGAAGCACATCTGGTGAGAAGCGCACAAAAGCCAAAAAGTTCGAAAACGCTCTTCTCAGGAATAAGGTTTCCCAGCATCTCGCCATCTCGCCATCTCGGACATTGAAGGACTGAGTATCCGAACAGTCTCAGCGTGTGCGACGAATGGTGGTTATTCCGTCTGCTGCTTCAATGCCTATCTCTTCAATGCCAGGAATAAGCCGACACTATCTCGCCTTATAAATCACATTTCCGCCGCGAATGGTATATCGGACATTTGAATAAGCGGAGATGTCTTTGGCTGGATCAGCGCCTAACACCACGAGATCTGCGTCAAACCCTTTCGCGATTCGTCCGCTGTGATTCGAGTGGCCGAAACGTTGGGCAGGGTTGGTAGTGAGCGACGCAAGAATTTGCTGATAACTCATTCCGGCACGTGACATCCACTTGAATTCTTCCGAAGTGTCAAAGCGGGGGATGTAGCCGACGTCCGTGCCAAACAGAACCTGACCGCCTGCCTGAGAAAAGGCTCCCAGTTGCTGCGCCGCGATACCCATAACTTTTTCTAGCCCCTCCGGCGAAACGCCCTTGAACTCGACCTCCCAAAGTGTGAGCGTGGGGGTCAGCGCCATATGAGCCGCTAGCATGCGATGAACCAACTCCGGGCTCCAAAGGGTGTCGCCGGGAGTAGTGTGCGCCAGGATATCGACCCCGCTTTGAATTGCTACCTCAATCCCTTGATTGTTGGAGACATGAGCAAAAACCGGCTTGCGGTCCCGATGGGCGTCCGTGACGATCGTCTGAGCCAGACCCAATGGCATCGTCAAGATGGCATTCGCCTCGACGGAGTTGGCAAAGATCTTGATGCCGTCTGCGCCGTCGCGAACTTGCTGCGCAACTCGCTCCTCCGCATCCGGGATGGACTCTACCTCCGGAATTACAATGTGATTGTCTTTGAGGAAGCCTTTGACATATACCGGTGTCCCCCCTTTTATCCAGAATGGCTCACCCGCCGTGAGTATTCTCGGTCCCTTCAAATCACCGGTTTCGATGCCACGACGAATGAGGTTGGTGTTTTTGAGTGTGGATCCGATATCAAAGACGGTTGTGAAGCCCCACCGCGTGAGCATCTCCTGAAGTTCAGCCGTGATCTCTTCCGAGGAGTGTGTCTCTGCGTGGATCAACCCCGGGGTAAGGATATGCACGTGGCTGTTCCAGAAACCCGCCGAGACGACCAGACCCTTGCAATCGATGACACTAGCGCCGCGTGGAACACGAATCTTGGCGCTTGGTCCAACCGCGAGAATGTGACCGTCGCGGATGATGACGGAGCCATTCAACATGGGCGGCTCGGTTGGAGAGGCATAAATCTTCGCATCCACTAAAGCCAGGTCCGAAGCGGGGCTCTCGGCAGCGGCAAAAATGCCCAGGACGATGAGCAGAGGAAGTGCTATTCGCAGTTGCATGCAAAAAGAATACGAGTGGGCACCGGTGTAATGTTCCTTGATTGGAGAACGAGACGGGAAAAGAGGGGACTTAGTTCGCCATTAGGTCCAGAACAGCGTACTTCCGTCTTTTTTTGGGTGCGGCCTATGGGGTCCAGAAGCCTTCGTGAACTTTGCCGGCTTCTTCTTCGAGGAATGGCCCGGCGACGACAATGGGCTTTTGTCCACGAGCGAAGACTTCGCGGCAGGGCAGGTCGAGGGTGGGGTTTTGTTCGTGGGTGCCGGTATAACGCATGAGGCCGGTTTCGGAGAGAGCGAAGACGACACGGCCCACGCCGGTCCAATAGATGGCGCCGGCGCACATGGCGCAGGGCTCAGTGCTGGTGTAGAGGGTGCAGCGGGCCAGCTCGACTTCGCCAAGTAGCCTGGCAGCCTCGGCACAGGCGACCATTTCGGCGTGTTGTGTAGGATCGCCGGCGGGGCGCACAGCGTTGTTGCGCGCGGCGACAACGGTCTCTCCCTTTTCGTTTACGATGAGCGCGCCAAAAGGGTGACGGCCGTCATCGCGAGCCTGGCGCGCGAGGTCGATTGCCTGCCTCAAGAAGTTCAGTTCCTGTTGGGTCAGCTGTTCCATGGCTTAGTTCTCCGGGTTCGAGGAAAAGAAGAGGTTGAGTTGAACCGCCGTGGCCGCGGTGAGGATAATGCCGCCGTTCAGAAACAGGTGCGCAGAGCCCGCCCTCAGACCTGTAAAACGTCTCCCTCACGGGCGACCATCTCATACAACACGGGGTTCACGAAGAACCCAAGGAAGAGCCGTGAGATCAAGCCTGCCACAATCACGATGGCAAATGGCCTTTGCGTGTCCGAGCCGATTCCCGTGGAAAGGGCCGCCGGCAGCAATCCCAGGCACGCGACCAGCGCCGTCATCACGATCGGCCGTAAGCGCAACAGGGAAGCCTCGCGCGTCGCCGTGCGGATGTCTCGATTTTCCAGTCGAAGCTTATTGATGTAGGAAACGAGAATCACCGCAGTCTCGACCGAAACTCCCATCAGCGCCAGCAAACCCAGGGCCGAAGACACGCTGAACGGTGTATGCGTGAGCTTGAGCGCGATCAGCGCGCCCACAGGCTCGGTGAGCAGCACGCCGATCGCAATCGTCACAGGAAATTTGAAGTTCCCGTAAAGCGCGAACAGGATCATGAAAATGATCAACAAAGCCAGCGGGCCGATAAATTCAATCTGATGCTTGGCTTCGAGAAACTCGCTATACTCTCCACCCCAGGCAAGCCGATATCCCGGAGGCAACGACTTCTCCAGGTCGGCAATGGCACGTTGCCCCGCCAGCACAGCACTCTGCAGGTCACGACCCTCAACGCTGTATTGCACGCCAATGTAGCGGGAATTGTTCTCCCGATAGATAAACGAGGCGCCGCCGGCCTCGTGAATGTTCGACAGCTCGCTCAAGGGGATTTGTTGTCCAGCCGGCGTACCCACCAGCAGATTGCCGATTTGCTGCGCGTTCTGCCGAAATTCCGGCTTCATGCGCACCACCAGATCAAATAGTTTCTCCCCCTGGATAACCTGTGTGGCCGCCTGGCCACCCACAGCCGCCTGTACCACCGCTTCCACATCCGCAACGTTAATGCCGTAGCGGGCGATCTTGTCGCGGTCGACGTCGATCAGCAAACTGGGCTGGCCCAATTCACGCACCACGGTCAACTCGGTAAAGCCCGGCACCTGGGAAAGCCGGCGCTTGATCTCCAAAGCTTTACTCTGCAGGACATTCAGATCGGGCCCATAAATCTTCACCGCGAGCGCGCTCTTCAGGCCAGTCAATGCTTCGTCCACGGCATCCTCGGCGGGCTGCGTGTAGTTGAAGATCACGCCCGGAAATCCGCTCAGTTGCTTCCGGATATCCTCTTCGAGATCGGCCTTGTCGTGAATGCTGCCGCTCTTCCAGGACGAGTCGCTGTAAGGCTTGAGCCCCACATAGAACTCGTCATTGAAGAACCCGGTTGGATCAGTGCCATCGTCAGGGCGGCCGAGCTCGGAGCCGACATCCGTGACCATCGGATACTTCATCAGGACGTTCCGCACCTGGGGCGAGAACCGGCTCGCTTCCTCAAACGAGATGGTGTACGGCATGGTCGCGCGCACCCACAATGCGCCCTCGTCCAGGTGAGGCATGAACTCCCCGCCAATGAATGGGATAAGCAACAACGTGGCAGCAAAGATCAGGGTGGCCACCAGTATGGTGGTCTTGGGATGGTCGAGGCACCAATCAAGTTCGACCGCATACTTTTCTCGTAACCATTCGAACGGTTTGTTCACCCGTTCGCGCACTCCATTTTTGAACCAGTAAGCGCACATGACGGGAACGAACGTGAGCGTCAGAATGAGGGCGCCGATGAGCGCAATCGACATCGTATCCGCCATCGGCTTGAACAGTTTGCCCGACGGCCCACTCAGCGCATAGATCGGCAGATAACCTGCAATAATCACTGCGACTGAATAGAAGATGGGCCGATCCACATCCTTGGCCGCCGACAGGATCACTTCCTGCAGATCGTAGCTTTGTCGCTCGCGCGCGCCCAGTTCACGGAACACGTTCTCCACCATCACCAGTGTTCCATCGATGAGAATTCCAAAATCGATGGCGCCAATCGAAAGCAGGTTGGCCGCAACGCCGCGCGCGTGCAGGAAAATAAAGGAAAAAAGCAAAGCCAGAGGAATGGTGAGAGCGACGATCACCGCGGCCCGCAGGCTCACCAGGAAAGCCATCAGAACGACCAGCACCAACGTCATGCCAACCAGCATGTTGTGCTCGACAGTATCGATGGTCAGCTGCACCAGGTCACTG
This sequence comes from uncultured Acidobacteriaceae bacterium, assembly GCA_963850235.1. Classification (GTDB taxonomy): domain Bacteria; phylum Acidobacteriota; class Terriglobia; order Terriglobales; family Acidobacteriaceae; genus PALSA-350. The sequence goes on from CAWKKM010000006.1 coordinate 102,874, forward strand.
CGATCGTAGTAAGGCCGCACTTTTATGTCGGCGGGCAGAATGTGCTCATTCAGTTGGCGGCTTTTTTCTTCTACTCCCTTGAGGACATTCTGCGTTTGCTCGCCGCGGCGCATCATGATCACGCCCTCGACTGCGTCGTCTTTCTTGTTGAAGCCGAACTCGCCCAGGCGTGGAGCACCCCCAGTCGTCACCTCACCAATGTCTCGGACCCGCACCGGAACTCCATTTTGCGAGCCCACGATCACATCGCCGATGTCTCGCGTATCGTGCACCAGGCCCAGCCCGCGAACGTAATAAAACTGGCCTCCCTGCGAATAAAATCCGCCGCCGGCATTGGAGTTATTGACTGAGAGCTGCTGCAGTACCGCCGGTACAGTGATGTGGTATGCGTAGAGGCGAGCCGGATCCAGCAGCACCTGGTACTGCATCACTGTGCCCCCGAACCCGGAATCGTCCGCCACGCCGGGAACCTGCTTGTATTCCCGCGCAATGACCCAATCCTCGTAAACCTTCAACTCCTGCGGGGTGCGGTCAGGACTCTCGAGTACATATCGATACACCAACCCGGATGGGCTCGCGAGCGGCGCCAGCGTAGGGGTTACGCCGGCCGGATACGTCACCTCGCTTAAGCGCTGAAATACGACCTGGCGGGCAAAGTAGTCGTCCGTGCCTTCGTCGAAGGTCATTTTCACATCGGAAAGCCCGTACAGCGAAATCGAACGCATCACCGTCATCTTCGGCACGCCATTCATTTCTACTTCTGTCGGGATCGTAACCAGCCGTTCGATTTCCTCCGCCGCGTGTCCCGGCCATTGCGTGATGACTTCGACCATGGGCGGCGAGAGATCAGGGTACGCGTCCACCGGCATGTGCTGGAATGAGATCGCTCCACCCACGGCGATGAACCCCACAACCAGCAGGACCAGGAACCGTTGCCGCAGCGCAAAGTGGACGATGTGATGAATCATGGGAAGCCGCCTCCTCAGTGCTGCAGCGAGTTAGCAAATTGAAGAAACAAGCTGCCATCGCCCACAACCCTCTCTCCCGGGGAAAGGCCCCGCAGAATATGCGTTTTCCCATCCACGCTCTCGGCGATTTCCACGTCGCGCCTGCCAAACTGATTCGCGCCGGTGGCCAGATAAACGAATGGTTGATTGTTGTCATCCCGCAGAACGGACGCGTCAGGCACCGCGATCGCATTATTGATAAAACCTGCCGTAACCGTGACCGTGCAGTACATGTCCCTTTTCAATTTCTCTCCCGGATTGTCGACAACGATGCGCGCTTGCAGTGTCCTGGTGTTGGGATCGAGCGCCGGCGAGACATACGAGATCCTTCCGTGGAAACGATCGGGATAGGAATCCGTCTGGACCACCACGTCATCCCCGGTGCGCACTGCGGCCAGGTCCGCCTGGTACACATTGGCCAGCACCCATACGTTGCTCAAATCCGAAATCGTAAAGGCCTGCGTCTGCCCGGCCTGTACCACCTGTCCGGGTGAGACCAGGCGCTCGACGACCTCGCCGCCGATGGGAGCAAGCACAGGAATCAGCGCCGAACTCGGCGCTTTCGCCAAGTCGCCAGGATTCTTGATTCCGAGGATCTTCATCCCCTGTTCGGCCGCGTTCAGGTCCGCCTGCGCCTGGTTGCGATCCGACTCTGCCTGCTCCAGGTCGCGCTGGGCGATCGCGTGATGCTGGTACAAGTCCTGTGCGCGCACCCAATTCTTGTCCGCCAGGCGAAAGGCATCCGCGGCTTTCAGATAAGCGTCCAGCAACTGCGAATAATCCGGGCTGCTCACATCCAGCATGGGCTGACCGGTCTTGACGTGCTGCCCCGGGACAACGAGGATGCGGCTCACCGGGCCCCCAACCTGGGTGATCACCGGTGTGGTGTTAAAAGCGTTATAGGCCACGGTGCCCGTGAGCCGAAGGGTGCGTATCAATCTGGTAGGTTGAACCGTGACCACCTGAACGTGCGCCATCTGGTCTTGCGGAATCGTGAACAACTGGGGCACCGAAGACGGTGAGCCATTGCTGGAATACGAGGTCATCTGGCCTGGCCGCTTCCGGTCGTCCGAACTACAAGCCGTCAGGGTCACTGCGAGCACCAGTGCTACCGTACTCTGGAGCGAAATGGAGGAAGTCATCATGGCAAGCTCCGTGTTCCTACAGCCTGGCGAAGCTGTTCAAGTGCGAGCAGGTAGGAAGCAATCGCCTGCCGGTAGGCGAGTTGCGTATCCCGGTAGCTGCGCTCCGCATCCAGAAAATCCAACAGGCTGGCCGCACCGTGCCTATAGGCGTATTCGCTGATGTCGCGAGATTGCTGTGCCTCGTCCAGGTATCCCGATCGATACAGTCCTACGACCTGGTCGTTGGTGCGTAAGTTCTCAAACGCGTCTCGCACGTCGGTCATCACCTGCCCGTTGGCGAATCTCTCCTGCTCTTGTGCCTGGGTGATCGCGTAAGCCGCCCGCGCGATTTCGCCCTGGTTGCGGTCGAAAATCGGCAGCTGCACCTGCCCGAACAGAGAGATGTCGTTGAGGTAGCCGATGTGGGTGTAGCTGACTTGGCCGGTGATGTCTCTTTTCCCGATCGCCTGTTGCAGGGCATGTTGGCTGTTGGCGGCAGTCACTCCCTGCTGAGCTGCGCGCAGGTCTGGCCGGTTCTGCAGGGCCATCGCCTGAAAGTCATCCACGTTGCCCTTCACCGGCTGATAATCGAATGCCCCGGAAACGTCATAGTCCGCTGCGATCGATTCGTATCCCAGCAGTTGGCGCAGGTCCGAAAGCCCCTGCACCCGGGCAAGCCTGGCCGCGGATACATCGGTCTGGAACTGCAGCATCTGCAGCTTGATTTTCAGCAGATCACCCTCGCCGATGTCGCCCGCTTTATAACGCGCCTGGGCGATATCCACCGTGTTCTGAAAGCTCTGGAGATTCTGCTGCGCCAGGGCAAGTGTCGACTCGGCGAGTTCCACATTGATGAACCCGCCGGCAACGCTGAAGGCAAGGCCGCGCTCACTGTCGGCAACCAGCGACCGGGTCTGCGCCGTAAGATCTCTGGCGGCCCGCAGCCGGTGCTGGCGCTTCTTTCCCCGCTCAAACAGGTAGCTGATGCCCAGGTCGAACTGTGCCGTGTTGTCCAGGTAATCCGAGCTGAACTGGCTGGGCTGAAAAATCGGCAGGAACTGCCAATCGGTCAAAATCACTGGGTTGGGACGCAGGTTGGCGGTGATCTCTTCCGCTTCGCTTTGCTGGATGGTGGTGCGCGCGGCGAGCAGGTTGTGGTTGTGTCGCAGCGCCATCTGTATGGCGTCATCGAGCGAAACGGTCCGGGATGCCGGCGCTGGAGACTGGGCCCAGGCAGACCACGGAACAGTTACGGTGACGGTAAAAAATAGAAGAAGCAAACGTTCGAAACGCATGGGCAGTCAGCCTTCTTGGAGGAGGGCGATACAAATTTGGCGTGCCGAGAGCAGCACGTAAAGATTCGGACTGTCTATGCGGGGGGTGCGCGGGCAGGAAGGCGTCGAACGGTAGGGCTGGGTGAGAAGTTGTCCCTTTGCGGTTCGAGGCCAGGCCCTCTGGGGGCTGGAATACCCACACGGATGCTGGCCGGCGCCGGTGCGATGGCCTGATGGCTCAAATGGCAGATGGGGCAAGTGTCTGCAGGAGCGTTGGCGTGGTGGTGCCAGATTCCGCCGAGCGTTGATCCAAGCACCAACGCCAGCAGCGCAATGGGTAGCACCAAACGCCAGATTTGTCTTCGCTCAGACACGTTTGACGGGCACTCAGCACCTTGGGTCAGAGTCGAACTAGTGTAGCTCAAAAGGTGCATCCTGATGCATTCCGACTTGCGCCCGGCCCTGCGGGGTACACTGGCAGGATGACGAAACCGTCCAAGGTTGACCTGGTCGGCGTTGGCCTGAACGCGACGGACACGCTGATTGCGCTGGCAAAGTATCCGGAACGCGGTTCCAAAGTGGAATACAGCTCCGCGACGGTCTTGCCGGGAGGCCAGGTGGCGACCACCGTGGTTGCATGCCAGCTCTGGGGCATGTCCACCCGTTACGTGGGAATTCTGGGCGACGACGCTGCTGCGGCCCTACACCAGGAAGCCTTTACGCGTGCCGGCGTGCAAACGCAGATCATCACGGTTCCAGGGGGCATAAGTCCCCAATCGCTCATCCTCGTCGACGGGGGTGGTGAGCGTACGGTACTTTGCCGGCGGGACCCCCGGGTCGTTTTAAAACCGGCCCATCTGGAGCGCGAATGGATCGTCAACGCCCGCGCCCTGCACGTGGATGGCTACGACACCGAAGCGGCCACGGTAGCCGCCGGCTGGGCCCGTGCCGCCGGGATACCCGTGGTTGCTGATCTGGACGAGCTCTACCCCGGCGTAGAAAAGCTTTTGCAGAACGTGGACTATCTCATCGTGAGCCGGGACATCCCCTGCCGGCTGATGGGCGAACCTGACCTGGAAATGTCACTGCGGCAAATGCAGCGTCGCTATGGATGCTGTCTCACGGCGGCGACGCTGGGGGACAATGGGGTCGTGGCGTGGGATGGGAAGGGAATGTATCAGCTGTCTGCCTATTCTGTGCCTGTGGTGGACACAACTGGGGCCGGGGACATCTTCCATGCCGGGTTTATCTATGGGCTCCTGCAGGGATGGCCAGTGGAACGGCAACTCGACTTCGCCTGTGCCGCTGCCGCACTTAATTGCACGTCGGCGGGCGCTCGAGGTGGGATTCAAACGGTGGAGGCCATCGAGAAGCTCATGGCCAATGGCGTTCGCCACCTTCCCGCGCACGCTCACTGCTCCGCAGCTTCCGACTAGGTCTCGGTTCGGCTGGGACGGGGTCGTCGTTTCTTTTGCCTTGCAGCCCGGGAAAGCAAACAGCGGAAGGGGCTTCGCCCATCTCTTCAACCCATGTAGTGCCCCGGCTACGCCGGTGCAAACGTGGGGCACCCGTCCGGCGGCGAACCTTCGATTCATGCGTGGGGGGAACAGTGGCGGTCGCTTGACGCCGAAGACAGGAACGGCACGCTGAAACCTCTTCCCGAACAGGTATCATTTTGGAATCATGTCGAGGTGTATTTCATTGGGTAAGTTGTTGTCTACCCTTGTTTTTCTTGTGTTCGCGATCAACCTTGCCGCGCTTGCAGCCACACCTCCACCGCCTTTGAACGTCGTGGGGCTGGGCAGAGGGACAGTCGCGTTGGATGGAGATTGGCAATTCCATTTGGGGGACGATCCAGCGTGGGCTTCACCCACGCTCGATGACACGGGCTGGGAACAAATCAAGGCCGATAAGCCTTGGGGTGCACAAACGCACTTCGGCTACACCGGGTACGCTTGGTACCGCCGCCACGTAAATTTTGTGCCCGTCCCCGGCGTCCAGCCGGATCTGGCGCTATTGTTGCCTCCCATTGACGATGCATACGAGGTCTATTGGAACGGCAACTTGATTGGGCACCAGGGCAAGTTGCCGCCGCATCCCTACTACTATCGCCGTCTCGCTCCCGAGAGCATTGCGCTCGGCCAGCCAGGCTCTGGAGTGCTCGCCTTCAGAGTCTGGAAAGCACCCTATTTCTCCGCCGATAGCGGCAAAGCGGGAGGACTGAATCGGCCCCCGCTCGCCGGATCATCCGACACCATCTCTGCCTACATAGGCAACCTCAACTATCGATGGCTCAAAGGCCGCCTCTTTGGCTTCGCGATCCAAATAATATACGGGTTCCTTGCCTTCCTCGGGTTTGTCTCCTGGCTCAGAGATCGGTCGCGCCGGGTACTGTTTTGGATGTCCGCATGGGCTTGCGCTCTGTTGCTCTCCTCTTTTTTCACCAGTCTTCGCTTACCATTCACCTCTAACCTGGCCCAAAGCCTCGAGCAGCCGCTTCTCTCTGTCGCCGACATCGCGATCTGGTATCTGTTGCTGTATTTATTGGAGCTCGACCGCAATGCCGTCATGCGCCGGTGCACCCGCATCCTGGCGTACATTTCCATCTTCTGCGGTGTCGCCGATGGCATCTTGATCTCGCTCGATTGGAGCTTTCCGCACGTCACTACACTTCAGATCGCCGACGCTTTGCTCACCATACCGACGATGCTGATCGAAACCTACCCGCTGGTGCTCATCGGCTTTGCCATCGGCAAGAAGTTGGAATTGCGCGCTGGCTGATGGCTATCCTGGGAGCCCTGACCCAGTTGACGCTGGGGTTCCAGAACTTTACCGGGCAAGGCCAACGATTCACTCACTGGACCATCTCTCAGAAGACTTCCACGCCATTGTTTACCCTTTTTGGCAGCTCCTTCGACATAGGCGCCCTGGAGTTTACCCTTCTCCTGATCTCCATCATTTATGCGGTCTACCGGTATACGGTGGAGCAAAGCGAGCGCCAGGGTGCTTTGGAGCAGGAGTTCAAAAGTGCTCAGGAACTGCAACAGGTCCTGATCCCGGAAACGCTGCCCTCTTTCGATGGCTATGCAGTGACCAGTGCTTATCGGCCCGCGCAGCAGGTGGGCGGGGATTTCTTTCAGCTCATCGCGCAGCCAGATGGTTGCCGCATTGCTCGTCCTGGGTGATGTGAGCGGGAAAGGGTTGAAGGCAGCCATGACGGTCTCCCTGATCGTCGGAACCATCCGGACAGTGGCGGATAAGTCGACGATCCGTCAGAAATTTTGTCGATCCTCAACCGCCGTTTACATGGCCGATTGAAAGATGGCTTCGTGACCTGCGTGGCCATGCGCCTGACTGCGGACGGAGAGGGCGTGCTTGCGAATGCCGGACATCCGGCGCCCTTCCTGAACAAGGAAGAGCTTAGCCTGCCGGGAGCACTGCCATTGGGGCTGGACTTCAACGCGGAGTATGAAAACATACGGTTCCACCTCGCGGTCGGAGACCGGCTCGCTGTTTATACCGACGGCCTGCTGGAAGCCCGCAATGCTGCGGGAGAACTCTTCAGCTTCGAGCGCCTGCGGGCACTGATCGCCACTCAGCCTGACGCGAAACAAGCGACTGACGCGGCGGTTACTTTTGGCCAGGACGACGACATCACCGTGCTTACCCTCACCCGGCTGGCGCCTGGTGTCGCCTCCACCACATCACTGCTGGCGCCAAATTTGGTCTCATCGAACGCATAGTTTCTAAGGGTGGAATGAGTCATGATTCGTAGGCGATTTGCGGGTTTTCGTGTTTCCCTCGTCCTCCTGTTTTCCATCGCGCTCGGTGGCTGGTCGCAGAGTGGGCCGGCGACGCCCAATGCAGAAGCAGTGGCGCAGCAGTTGCGTGCGATTGCGGACGCCGGAACTCTGGCGGATCTGAAATATCTCCAATTTCCTGGACTATCGCCAACACGTTCAAGCCCTGTACGAGGCGGTGAGCTATGCGCCGGTGTGGGTGCGCGATGGACAACCGACATCCAGGCGCAGGCCATGATCATGGCCTTTGGGGTTAGCCGCACAAGGGACTGAACCCCGAAGATTATGACGCCTCGCGCTGGCCTCCGCGACTGAACGCGCTCAAGAATGCGCCAGCCGATCCAACCACCGTCGCCGATTTTGACGTCGCGCTTACGGTAAGCGCGATGCGCTATATTTCCGACTTGCACATCGGGCGGGTGAACCCAAAGCACTTCAAGTTCGGCATCGACATCGCGCAAAAGACCTACGATTTGCCGCAGTTTCTGCTGCAGAAATTGCTGCCGGCAACGATTCCTCAGGTGCTGAACGCAGTCGAACCACCCTACTTCGGTTACCAGCGCAACGAGGCTGCGCTCCAGACTTATCTGGCGCTTGCCGATCAGGATCATAGTGCGCCGTTGCCGGAAGTGCAGAAGACGCTTGCGCCCGGCGATGCCTATGCCGGGGCAGAGGCCCTGGCGCAGCGGCTGCAACTGCTGGGTGATCTGCCCCAGGGCGCGGGAGCGACCTTAAAGCCCGGGATTTACGAGGGCGCGTTAGTCGACGGAGTGAAGCACTTTCAAAACCGGCACGGCTTGGGAGCGGATGGCAGACTGGGAAAAGATACGCTGCGTCAGCTGAATGTGCCCTTGAGCGTTCGCGTCCAGCAGCTGGACGATGCTTTGGAAAGGTGGAGATGGCTACCGGACAACTTTCCCCGTTGCCGGTCGCCGTGAATATCCCTGAGTTTGTTTTACGCCTGTTTTCGCCCGATCATCGCGTTGCCCTGCGCATGAATGTTGTCGTGGGCAAAGCGGTGCGGAACGAAACGCCGGTCTTCGCGAAGGACATGAAGTACATCGTCTTCCGGCCCTACTGGAATGTTCCGTCGAGCATTACGCGCGGGGAGATCGTTCCTGCGATCGACGAAGGACAGCGGCTATCTCGCGCGCAAGAACATGGAGGTGACTGACCAGAGCGGGCGGTGATCACCGAGCGGCGCGGTCAGCGACGATGTGCTGGCCCAGTTGCGCGCGGGTAAGTTGCTGGTACGGCAGAAGGCCGGGAACGACGAACTCACTCGGACTGGTCAAGTTCATGTTTCCGAACGAGAACAATGTGTATCTGCACAGCACACCGGCGCAGGAATTGTTTTCGCGGTCGCGCCGTGATTTCAGCCACGGCTGCGTGAGAGTGGAGAAGCCGGCGGAGCTGGCCGCCTGGCTGCTGCGGGATCAGCCGCCATGGACGTTGGAAACGGTGCAGGCAGCCAATGCAATCTGGTCCGGATAATCAGCAGGTGAACCTGAAGACGCCGGTTCCGGTGGTGATCTTCTACCTCACGGCTGTCGTCGAAGAGGATGGTTCGAGGTCTACTTCTTCGACGATATCTACGGTCACGACAAGAGCCTGAATGCGGTGCTGGCCAAGGGGCCGCCGTATCCCGGAGAACGGGCGAGCTACCAGCGGCGGACGCGGCCTACGTCCACGTGGACGAAGTCGGATTGGGCATAGTAGCCGACGCCGCCGCGCTGCATGGCGAGAGCGGCATCGCGGACCTCGGCGGTCGGAACGCCGGGGATGCGGATGTCGATGGCCTTGGCTTCCATGTGCTGGCTGTGCTCGGCGACTCCGTGGCCGTGTTGGCGAAGGTAGTTGTTGCTCCACGGAGTGCGGTATCCGCAGACGATGTCGATCACTCCATCGGGGTGGCCAAGCTGACCATCAGATCATGGAGAAGGTCGAACTCCTTCAGGTCGTAGTCCTTGACGTCACCGGTGCGGTGGTCGCGCAGAAAGTGATCGAGTTCGGCGACACGCCTCCGGCAGATACTGATCGCCGATCGCGGTAGACCACGTCGATGTGCTCGCCGGTGTGCAGGTGGTAGAGTCGCAACCGGTAGGAGGCGCTCGAGTTAGCCGCTCCGCAGGGGAGTACGCCCAGCAAACTGAGGCAGACAATGAATTTGGCGAGGGTCATGGGGCCTAATTCCAATACTTTCTTCATTATAGCGTCTAGTCCCGCCACCGCAATGAAGCTAAGGTGCTACCTTGACCACTGAAATTGCGGTCAGGTTTCGCACCCAGCGAGCCGGGCGGCGTTCTTCGCTTGAAACCATCTTGAACGCTCCGTCCTTATCCAGTTTCTTGCCGTCGAGCGTATCGGCAACGATCACGTCGCCGGTGTGGATAGCTGGATCGACCTCACCCAGGGAGTATAAGACGCTGTAGTCGTCCATACCTTCGGCGACCACCCCGATCATGAAGAGCTTACCCCGGACGTTTTCTCCCAGCGGCACACCAACCTTGCTCAAAAGATCTGCGAGTACCACCCCCGAATAGGTTTCGTTGGTCTTGCTATGGGCATTGAAGACGGTAACGGATTTGTGCGGCAGAGCGGCTAACTCCTCGGGGCTTAACGTCAGCGTCTTGCCATCGTAGGTCTTTATGGTTAGGCGGGTGGAGGGGGTGGAAGGCGCAGAGTGCTCCATCTGCTGGGCTGCGCCACAGAGCGTCAGGGCGAGAACCGGGATGAAAAGAGCGGAGCAATATCTACGCTTCACACGGCTATTCTAGAGCAGACTCCAATCCGGTTGTAACTTCCGGATCGTATGGACGTCAGACCCTCAGGAGACTCGTATGTCACGTAACACCTTAGCTGCTCTGCTGTTAGCCTTTGCTGCCTCTGTCGGATGCACTGCGGCTACCAAGGCCCCGATACCCGTTCCCGCAAACAATATCCCATTAGCTCAGACGCCGGGAAAACAGACTGCCGTCTTTGCGGGTGGCTGCTTCTGGGGAACGCAATCGGTCTTTGAGCGGGTCAAGGGCGTGTTGGCGACCACTGCGGGCTACTCAGGTGGCTCGGCTGCCACCGCGACCTACGAGCAGGTTGGCCAGGAGAACACCGGGCACGCGGAATCAGTCAAGGTTGTTTACGACCCTTCGCAGATCACGTATGGCCAGCTTCTGCAGATATTCTTTTCCGTGGTCCACGACCCGACCCAGCTCAATCGTCAGGGTCCGGATGTGGGCGAATCTTATCGCTCCGTCATCTTTTACGCCAACGATGAGCAGCAGAAGATCAGCAAGGCCTACATCGCGCAACTGGACGCCGCCAAGGTATTTCCGAAGCCGATCGTGACCCAGGTAGTGCCGCTGAAGGGTTTCTACGATGCCGAGTCCTACCACCAGGACTACGCCTTACATAACCCCAACAATCCCTACATCATGATCTGTGATCGTCCGAAGGTAGAAGCCCTCAAGCAGCAGTTCCCAGAGCTCTTCAAGGACTACAAGGGAAATTAACCCCAAGAGTCTGTGAGTGAACTTCCTGGTTACGATGATGGGTGCCCCAGGTCTCGCATTTGAGACCTGGGATCCTCCAAGCAAATGCCGGCGCACCCGGGTTCTCACACTCTAAAAGCGCCAAATGGAACCTGAGTGTTCCTCAAGGCCCGGAGGGCCGACCGCTTTGCAAACGTCAGCGAGCCCGGAAGGGCTGGGAATAGGTCAAGGATGTTCCGAGCGCTGAGGCGCGGCACTGCGGCTACTGTCCTTTACTCAACCGGCGGTAGTAGTCGGCTACAGCTTCCTCATACCCCGGCGGGACTGCGGAGTCTTTGCTCGTGCGAACCTGCCCTGGCTGGTCGTCTGCATCGTGACGCAGCTGCAGTTCTAGTTTGTCGACCCCGCTCAGCACTTCGGTGTGCAGCTGCTCAACCATAGCCGGATTGCCCGGGAACCGTCGCGGATCAAGACGCTGCATCTCCCGTGCCAGTTCCTGGACTTCTTTCAGCGCCGCCGGATCATTCTGGGCGAGATGATGAAGCTGGTTCAACTCCGCCAGTCCCTGCTGGAAGGTACGTTCAGGGTCCGTGGGCACAGTCGAATTGTCTGGAGCGACGGCACGTCCTGAGCGATCGAAATGGTTGTTCCCGGTGTTCATGTTGTTCCAGGCAGTGCCGACGGCCCCGCCCCCTGAGCGCCGATCGCCCAAGTCGCCGCTCAAGTTATCTTGCGCGACCTGGTTTGGGGTGCCAATCTGCGCGCCGGGCCCACCTTGACTGCTCCAAGCCCCTGGTGACCGGGTTGGCCGGGCTGACCACCCTGTCCCTTCTGTCCTTCGCCTTGCGGTTGCCCCGGCTGTTGACCCGGCTGATGGCCCGATGGGTTTTGTCCGCGCCCGGTCAACGATTCAACCTGGCTACGGAACCGTTCGACATGGTCCAGCGCAGCCGTCTGTTCGCCTCCCTGCTGCTGACCTTGCCCGGGCTTGCCCGGACCCAAGCCTTGTTGTGCCTCGTGCACCTGCTGGCTCAATTGTTCGAGACCCTTGCCGATGCCCTCTTCTGTTCCATTTGCGTTGGGGTTCACTCCTCGCCGTAACCAATCCGCAGTCCGCTGTACGCGATTCGTAAGGTCGGTCTGATCCAGCCCCCAAGCGCATCGCGCAATTTTGAGGCCGATCCGGGTTGGGTGGGCGCCAGCTCACGTGCTGCGTTGCGCATATTCTTTTCCAGTTGCGATAGGTCATCGGAGAGCTGCTGCCGATCCTCGGCCAGCTTGTTGCGCTGCTGCAGCCTAGCCTGGTACTGCTCCTGATTGGACGCGCCCGGTTGCCCGGTCAAACCACGAATGCGGTCTGCTTGCGCGTGCTCTTCCTTGCTGAGCCGATCGGTTTCACGAGAGAGCGAATCGAGCTTTCCCGTGGCCTGTTGCTGCTGCGTATTGCTCATCAGACCTGCGGCTTGGCGGAGTTGGTCGGCCGCTCGTCGCGCTGCCTCGCTACTCTGTTGCTGCCCGGCGCTGCGCTTCATATCTTCATCCGCATTGCGCAGCCGGTTCAGTGCCTGTGTCACACGCGGATCGGCGATCGCCGCTCCATTGGATTGGATCCGCGAGACTGGGCCGACTGCGATTGACCGGAGGAGCCACCGGAAGAGGACCCACTTGACGAGCCGCCGGCGCTCTGCTGCCCGCCGCTGTTGCCCTTGTTGTCCCTGCTCCTTCTGCCCCTGCTGACTCTGTTGTCCGTCTGCCCCTGCTGCCCATTCTGCTGCTGACCGTTCTGGGCCATCTGCTCCATCTGCCGCTGCAGCTGTTCCGCCTCACGGCGCAGCATCTCCTGCTGCCAGCGCTCCTGCATGGTTTGCGGGTGGTTGCGCTGCTGCTGCGCCAACTCCTCCTGGCGGCGCGCCAGGGCATCGAGCTTTGCCAAGGCATCGTCGACTGCTTTCGCCCGCTGGTCTGCGGCTGACCCGGTCTGCGCGGTTTCGTACTGATTCTTCTCCGTGTCCAGTTCAAGATCGAACAGGCTGGCCAGGTCGCGGCCCGCACCGCCGCCGCCGCCGCCACCACCGCCGCGCTGCTGGCCAAACGCAACCTGTATCTTGCGGAAGGTTGCCTCCGCGCGCAGCAGATATTGCAGAGCTTTCTGCTCCGCCGGAATAGCGTCGTGCCATTGCATTTGCTTCAGCTTGTCGGAGGACGGAGTCATGGCCGCAGCGGCGGCCTGCATGTCGTGCCCGAAGCTGTTGAATTCCTCATTGGCCGACGACAGATCCCTGCTGTCCATGCGCGCCGCCAGCGACAAGGCCTGTTCCTGCAACTTGCTCTGCACGCCGGAGAGGAACTTGCCCGCCTCCGCCGCGTCCTTTGCGCGACGCCGTCTTGTCGTTCTGGCGCTTCCAGGTTGCGGCGATCAGCTCCTTCTCGCGCTTCGAGATGTCGGTCTGGTTTCCCATTCCGCCGCCACCACCGCCGCCGCCACCCATTTGCTGCGACTGCGAGAACTCGCGCTCGAACGGGTCTGCCTGGATAAACGCCATGTCGGTGCGCGCTTCCGCATGTCCATCTTTCGCCGTGGCATAGAGGCTAACCAGATCCCCGGGAATCAGCTTGAAATCTTCCAGGCTCAGCGTCGTCGAGCCGCTGACGTTCTTCGCACCCGGCTGTTGCGGCAGTTCAACCGTCTTCTCCGGTCCGCCGTTCACGGAATAGTGCAGGCTCACCTTGTTCAAGCCAAACTCATCCGATGCCTTCACCCCAACCGTGACTTCCTCGATGGGGCTGGCTCGATAATCACCGGTCGGCCGGTCGATGGCGATCTCTGGCGGGTTCGCTTTGTCGGTTGCAATGAAGTAGTCCTCCGACAGGCGAACCGGCTGGCCCTGGTCGAGCGCGGCTACGTGGTAGGCGCCATCCTTTTGCATCAGGATGGAACCCTTGTAGACATTGCCTTCGCCGCCGCTCAGCGTGATCTGTTTGCCATCATCGAGAGTGAGTTGTCCATTGCGTAGAGGACGATCCATCCGCACCGTCAGCTCTGCATTGGTGCCCTCGATTGCACGCAGGTCGCCACCATGTTCCTCGGTGACCGGTTGCATGCCGGTCCATTTCGGGTAGTGGTAGGTCACCCGCATCTGCTTCACCGAGGGCAAATCAACGACGCGGACTTTGTAGTGACGGGAGGTGAGAGGGCCAGCCTCTACGTAGTACTCGACGTCTTCAGGAAGCCCGGCAAAGAGGAATTGAAAGTTGGAGGGATCCGTCGCCTGCATCGCGACCGGCTCCCAACCAGCTTTCCCCTGCGCGCTCTTATAGCGCGCAAACAGCCGCACCTTTTCCGGCTTGAGGCCGATGAGATGCGCGGTGATCAGCTGATCGGCGTTGCGGCGAACGGCAACATCGCCGGGCGTAACCTTGATGTCATAAAGCGGCTGAGCCTTAGGCCCAGTCCAGAGCAGGGAAGCGCCGTATCCCAGATAGCCGGGACCCGCGGTGACCAGCCAGACAAGCACGGCCACGCAGGCCAAGCCGGCACCCGCAAGGAAGTAAAGTTTGTTGTTGGGCAGCAGGTTTGCGGGCTGAGCGTCGCGCGCTACGGAAAGCGTATCCGCAGCCAGCAGTTCGAGGAAAGGATCGTCGCCCTTCTTTTCGCGATCATCGAACGTGAGCAGCCGCTGCTGGAATTCAGGATGAGCCGACTCAGCGACCACCGTGGCGCGGCGGCGCGTAAGACGCATCAACGGGAGCGCGAGCGCGAGACCCGCCGCACATGCGAGGACGATCAGCAGCAGCGAACGAGCACCGGTCAGCCCGCGCACGGGAAAAGCAAACCGATTGAGGATGAGCACCAGGAAGACGGTTGTTATCAGCGCGGTGGCAAAGAGGATGGCCACGCCACGCAGAGACACACCCAGGCGCAACCGCTGATGCAATTGGTGGATATAGAGGTTGAGGCTGTCTTGATTCGAAGTACGATTGGACCCAGGATTCGAAATGGAGTTGGCGTTGCTCATGCCTCTTCCCTCTGTGTGCCGAGGTAGCGGCTGGCAACGATGGACTCGGCAACCGCCGCCACCAATACAAGCAGCATAACGTACCACCAGAGGCTACGGGGGGTGTTTTTTTCCTGCACGTAACCCAAGGGTGCTGCCGGCGACGTGGAATGGCCGCCCCAAAGCTGGAGAAGATCCTTGGCCATCGGCTCCAGGTTCGATTCGCGTCGATCAGGATTTACCCCGAGCAACGCATCCCTTCCATTTGCAAAGCGAATGCGATAGAAGCCTGCGCGCGTCAACTGGAACGACTGCGCCTTGGCAGCATCTGTCAGCGACAAAGCTCGGCGGCCATCCGGATCGAGGATTTCGACACCCGAGGATGGATTTCCCACCGCGGATGTTCGCAAGGGAACAAACGAATCGACCAGCCTGCTGCCGCTAACGTTGTCAGTGCCGGAAAGAAAGCGTGCTGTCCTGTCCACAAACGGTACAAAGGCAGGACGCACGGGAAAGTCGTTGGTGAGATTGTCGAGTCCGGAAGCAAAGAGAAGCACGTGGCCCTCGCCAATTCGCTTTTCCATCAGCAGTGGCGTCTGATCGGTCAGCCGCGCGAGCACGCGTGCTTGTGCCGTATCCACACCGGCCGCGTAGTAAACCTTCAGATCGGCCCATCCTGCGTCCGTCATCACCGGATGGGTAAGATCCGTCTGGCCCACCCCTGCGTAACCATTGCGCGTATACAGGTGCGGTTCGGAAGAATATCCACCAAAGACAGGGATGCGGGCATGGTGTGCGGCCGACGTTCCGGCCGCTATCAGCACGCTGCCACCGTCCTGCACGTAGCGCAACAATGCATTTTCAAAGATCGAAGGCAGCGCCATGGTGTCGGAGAGGACTACGAAGGCGTACTTCGAGGGAGCAATGTCAGCGGACTTTTCGCTGTCGATCGACTGCAGGATGAAGGCGGCCTGGGTGGCAGCCGACAACGCCGCACTAAAGTACACCGCAGAGCGCGAGTCGCTGGGTTGATGAACGAATAACACGCGCTCCGGGTCGGACCGTTTCACTGCAAACACGTTGCTGTCATCCGCGGGAAAACCGTCGGCCGGTTCTATGGTGATCGCACAACGATTGAGCCCATATGGCACGTCGAGTGGTTGAAATTCAACCGTGGCCCGGCCGTCGGCCGGAACGTCGACTTTGCGAGTCGCAATCGTGTTGCCGTTTACCACCAGCGAGACAGTCTTGGATGCAGCCGGCGTTCCGTAGCCGGCGATCACCGCTTGCACCCGCGATTTCTTCGGGTCTTTCGGGTCGGCAAGCTGAGCCGGAGCGTTGACCCCCTCGACCGTCCAGTTAGGCGTAGCGCCGGTTCCCATCGGATGCAGAACCACCGACACATTCGCGGGCAGCTCCATGTCGGCGAAGTTTGCCGGTATGCCGGTCTTCTGCATATCGCTGAACAGGTGCAGCTCGATCGGTGTGCGCACGGTCTCCACCAGGGCGCGCACTCCGTGCGCAAGCTCGCCTAAATTTGCGCGCGAGTCTTCGGGCTGAATACTCTCGACCGCGGAGCGCAGAGCCCCTGCATCCTGAATGGGCTGGGTCAACACTGCGAGCCGGCCGCCCAGAGCCATCACCTCTCCGCGCTGGGCTCGCGACCGCGATGCCAGCAACTGCAACGCGCCTTGCTTCGCATCCGCAAACCGCGAGCCGGCCTTCATGCTGAATGAGTGATCGACCACCACCAGCATGAGGGTGTCGTTCACTCCAGCGCTCGCCCGCCGGATAAATGGATTGGCAAATGCGAGCACCAGCAGCAACAGCAGTGCGGCGCGCAGAGAGAAGAGCAGCAGGTAGCGCAGCCGCCGGTGGCGGGTAGAGCTTTGCGTGCCTCGCTCGAAGAACATCAACGAACTGAAAGGTAGCGGCGTCGTCACGTGACGGCGCAGCAGATGAATATAGATGGGAAGGCCAATCGCTGCCAGGCCGAGCAGAAACCACGGACTAAGAAATCCCATCAGCGCTCTCCCTGGCGAATGGCGAGGTATTCGCGCAGTGTGGTATCCAGGGGCTGGTCCGTTACCAGCAGGTGATAATCCATGCCCGCGCCCCGCGTGCGGCTACGCAACTGCTCGATGTGGCTGTCGATCTTTTTGATGTAGTCGGTGCGCGCATACTCAGGAATCACTTCCAGGCGCTGATCGGTTTCGAGATCGACCAGGATGGCAGGCCCGCGAAGGTCTGGCCGTATTTCTTTCGGATCGAGCACGTGGAAGAGAACGACTTCGTTACCGTGGTACCGCAAGGGCTCGATCGTGCGCACGACGGTCGCCGGGTCCTCGTAGAAATCAGAGAACATGATCACAATGCCGCGCCGGTGCAGAAGCTCCTGAAAATGATTCAGCGGCTTGGTGAAGTCGGTGCGCGCACGCGGCTCAGCCTGCTCGAGGCCAGCCAACAGCCGGTGCAGCTGGCCCTGACGGGTGGAGGGCCGGATGTAGTTGCGTACTTCATCGTCAAAAACGATCAGTCCGGCTGCGTCGCGCTGATTGTGAATCGCGAGATAGAAAAGCGAGGCGGCGGCAAAGCGGGCGTAGTCCATCTTGCTCGGCCTGCTTGGGGCGGCGGTGTAGTCCATGGAATTGCTGGCGTCGAGCAGGATGGTGAGCTGGCTGTTGGTATCTCCGCGATAGCGCTTCAGGTAGCAGCGTTCGGTGCGGGCAAACAGATTCCAATCGACGTGGCGCAGGTCGTCTCCGGGGGCGTAGGCGCGGTACTCGGCAAACTCCGAGCTGAAGCCAAAATCAGGCGAGCGATGGAGACCGGCAACGAAGCCATCCACCACTGTCTTGGCCAGCAGGTCGAGGCTGCTGATGCTGGCCAGCACGCCGGGATCGAGAAAGCGCTGCAGCATCAGGACTCCTTCGGAGGCGGCATGTGTTCGATCAGCCGGCGGAGAATTTCATCCGCGTCCACGCGCTCCGACTCAGCATGAAAGTTGAGCAAAATGCGGTGACGCAATACCGGGATGGCCAGCGAGGTAACGTCGTCGTAGGTGACGTGATAGCGATGGCGGGCGAGTGCACGCGCTTTTGCCGCCAGCACAATGTACTGCGCGGCGCGAATGCTGCCGCCGTAGTTGACATACTTCTTTACAAAATCGGGCGCGTTCTCATTCTTGTACCGCGTAGCGCGCACCAGGTTCACGACGTACTTCGCCACTGGTTCGCTGATCGGGACCATGCGGACCAGTTGCTGGAACTCGAGTAGTTCCTGGGCCGTGGTGACCGCTTCCACTTTTGCCACCTTCGTGGTCGTGGTCAGGTCAACGACCTTGAGCTCGTCGCTGGCGCTGAGGTAGTCGAGGATGGTGTTGAAGAGGAAGCGATCAAGCTGCGCCTCGGGCAGGGGATAAGTGCCTTCGAGCTCAATCGGATTCTGCGTGGCCAGCACAAAGAAGGGCGCGGGCAGCGAGTACACGTGGCCGCGCACGGTGCAGGAGCGCTCCTGCATGGCTTCGAGCAACGCCGCCTGGGTTTTGGGCGGGGTGCGGTTGATTTCGTCGGCCAGCACGATGTTGCCGAAGATCGGTCCCTGGACGAAGGTCCACTTACGGTGGCCGGTCGTCATGTCTTCCTCGATGATGTCGGTGCCGGTAATGTCGGAGGGCATCAGGTCCGGAGTGAACTGGATGCGCCGGAAACTCAAGCCAAGAGTTTCCGCGATGGTGCGCACCATCAGCGTCTTGGCCGTACCGGGCAGGCCGGTGATCAGGCAATGCCCGCCGACAAACAACGCGGTGAGGATCTGATCGAGCACATCCTCCTGGCCGACGATCACCTGGCGCACTTGGGCAAGGATGCCTTCGCGGACCGCATGAAACCGTTCGATGCGATGTTGCAGCTGGGCTGCGTCATGGCTAAGTTCAGGGATCGCTACCATCGGCAATTTCCTTCCTCTCGACTAATTCGTTTTGGGTGCGTCCTTCTGCTCGGGTTGTTTTATTTCCAACAGCAGCTTCTGCGCCGGCCGATACCCAGGCGCGGCTTCCAACGAAGCCAGCACGCTCTCCTCGGCCTTGTCCTTTTGTCCCGATGCGTAGTACGCCTGGGCGAGCTTAAAGTTCGCTCCGGCCTTGTCCAGCGGATTCAGCGCCACCACCGCGGTGTACTCGCGAATCGCTCCCGGGTAATTCGATTGAGCAAACCACAAGTCGCCCAGGTGGCGATGCAGATCTTCATCGTGGACCGGATAGATGTAGTTGATACGATCCAGCGTCGCAGCAGCATCCTTGGGCTGGCCCAACTCTTCTTCGAGCGAAGCCAGCTTCTTGAGAATTGACGGATCTCCGCCGCCGATTTTCTCGTAGTCCGTGAGCACCGCTACCGCGGCCTTCTTGTCGCCCTTGGCCAGGTCTGCAGACGGCGACGAGTTCGTAGGCATTGGAGTCCCCAATGTATTCGGGATACATGCGGCGTATCGACATCGCCCTGCTGGATCACGGCGTCGTACTGCTTCTGGTTGGCGGCCTCTGACCATTTGCACCAGCGCCTTTGCGCCACTGCATCGAGGTTGGCAGCCATTTGTCCCATACCGGTCGTTCACCCACTGCAGGTATTGCTTGTCGAACTCTTCCGGCGAAACACCAAGATCCGCCTGAATGACTTCGGGAGTGGTCTTCCTCTGCGCATACGAATGGACCATGTCGAGCAACTTGCCTTCGCCCCAGTGGCTCTTGATGTAATCGCAAATGCTGCCTGCCTCGAAAATACGACACGACCACTTGCGCCGGGTACTCCGGAAAGATAAAGCCGCGGTCCAATTTGGCCACCGGCAGCAGCTTCTTGTCTCGGATCGCGACCAGGATCTCCGGCGACACGCGATCGCCCCACTCCGGCGACACCTGCGTTTCTTCATGCACCGCAAGGCCTTCGGTGAACCAGCGTGGCACCCGGTGGTTGGTGGCTGTGAGGATGTAGACATGGCTCATCTCGTGCCACAGCGTGCTGCCCCAGTTGAAATCGCCCGGCTTACGCGCCGACGGGCTATCCATGGCCACCACCTGCCCGAACGTCACTCCGAGCGCGCCCAGGCCAGGCATGCCCATGGTGCGCACGGCGAAGTCCTCGTGGTCGGGATAGACCTCCACCTGCACCGGGCCGGTGAGCTTCATCTTGTATTTTTTGTCGTACGTGGCGATGATGCGTTGCAGCTCAGCTTCGAAGTAGGGATGCAGCAGCTCCGCTTCGTTCTTGTCGCAGCCGCAGGATGGTGCCGTTCTCTTTGTAGGTGACGAAGTTTTTGTAGCTATCCAGAAGACGCAGGCTGTTTACCGTTTCCGCGTCCCGGTAACCGTTGTTGTAGCACATCTCCAGTTGCTGGAATGGTTCGTCTTCCTGCCCGAGGCGCATCAGGCCTACACCGAGGCCGGATCGCGCCGGCCAGTATCGTGGATCGGCCTCAATGGCTTTACGGTAGTAACCGATCGCGTCCTCAAACCGGTAGTTGAGCTCAAGGTAATGCGCCACGTGCGCATAGCCCTCTGCATAGGCGGCGTTCACTTTGTGTATCTTGTCCAGCCACGGGTCGGGAGAGCGATCCGCCAATAGCTCCACCGATGCGTGGATCGCCATGGCGTTCAGGGCATCGGGAGACAACGCCAGCGCAGCGTCCGCCTCCTTCAGAGCGTGCTCCGTGTCGGCATCTTCGAGGGCAAGGTTGGCGGCGAACTCGTGCGCTTCTACCAGCTTGGGATCCAGCACCAGGGCCTGGCTGACATAATCCTTGGCCTTCCCGTCAAATCCGTCCGCGCTTACGATCGCCAGCCCTAAATATGCCTGCGCGTTTTTGGGATCTTTTTGCAATGCCTCCTGAAAGAGCCCGACCGCGTCCGTGTTGTTGAATCGCTGGTGCAGCAGCATGCCCCAGCGCACCTTATACAGAGGATCGCTGCCGGGTTGCGCCGTGACGATGCGAAACTCCTCGTTCGCCTGGTCGTACTGTTCCAGGCCCCAATAGCCTTCGGCCCGCAGGTAAGGAGAGCTGGTGCGCACCAGCGACTCATAGCAGGATTTCGCTTCCGCCTGCTGGCCGTGTTTGCGCAGGGTATGGCAGGCATCCGGAGAGTTCGCCGCGAGGCACAGGCTCGCGCTTCCCAGCACTGTGGCCAGCAAGACTCCAGATCTCTGCCGCCAGTTCATTTATCAAGCTCCTGTTGGACTTGCGCCAACTGCACCAGCGCCTCCGTGAGCTGCTGCTTGTAATCCGCCGGATCCATCGCCGCCTTCTGATATTTGAGTGCGTCGATCTTTTGTTCCAGATCTTCCTTCTTCGCCAGCAGTGCTTGCTTGGCGGGATTATTTGCCTGCTTCTGGGCAGCGCCGATCCGTAGCACGGTGAAGTTGGCCAGCAGCACGCCCTCACTCTTTGACGGCTCGCGGACCGGTTCGTTCTTTCCCGTGTCTTCAAAAACCGGATGTTCCGTCGCCAGCCGTTTCTGCGATTCATAGAAAGCGGCGGTCTTCCGCTGGGCAAATGCAAACGCTTCCATGGCGCTGATCGAATCGCTCTTATCCAGGTCGGCAGCGGGGTCCTGCAGCGCCTCAACCCAGTAGCGTGCGAACACGGTAGCGTTTTTCTCCGTACCGCTCTTGGTCGCGGCAATCACCCCGCGTCCCGGTTTTTCGAGCGCGGCCACCGATCCACCGCTGGCGCTGGTGGCATTCACAATCAACTGGCGCCTCGCGGGGATGCGATCGCACATCCCCGCCAGTTCCGCGGCTGTGATGTCAGGACCCACGAGGTTGAACTTGTAGTCGGCACCGTCGAAAGAGCCGTGCCCGATCAGCATCAGCACAAAGTCATCTTCGGGCCTGGCATCGTGGGCGATAGAAGTGAGCGTCTGCGTAAGTTGTGCGCGCGTGGCCTGCGTTCCCGTCAAGGTATAAACGTGTGCGCTGCTCCCGGACTCTTTGAACAATTTATCCAGGTCCTTGGCATTCGCGGTAAACCGCTGCTCATAATCCGGTTCGCCGCCAAGGCCCGCCACCGTGACGTAATAGACGCTGGCGTGCGCGGAGAGGGCGCTCATCAATAGCCACAGCAGGCCTACCCTCATACCACACCCCACTTGCGGCGCAGCAGCCATTCTGCTGCCATCAGCAGCAGCAGCCACAAGAACACCACAGGCATGTTCCACAGTTCTTTGATGTCGCGGACAGAAATGCCGGCGTCGGAATAAGAAATCTCGTTCGGCAGCCGCGTTAGCTCGTCCGGTTTCCAGTACCGCCCACCGGTCTCCGTCGCCAGCTTTTCCAGCAGCTCACGGTTTTGCGTGGTGTGGAAACCCTCCGCCACCCCATCGATTCGCTGGAAGGGAAGGGTGCCCGTTCCCGAATCCACCGCTCCCTTGGGCCCACGCTGAGCCGTAACCTCAGCCAGATAGGAGCCGGGCTTCTCTGCCGTCCATGCGGCGCGGAACACGCCCGGGTTGTCCGTAGCCGGCGTCATATCCACGATCGCCGATATTCCATCCGGGCCGATGAAGTGCGCGGTCACTTTGGCATCCGGGGCCGGCGAGTACTCCTTATCGCGCACGTTCGCCGAAATCTGGATCTGGCCATCATCCATCAGTGTCTGCGCGGGCGCGCTGACTACTACTTGTCCCGGTGACTCAAGCACCAGCCAGCGCAGCAGTTGCTGCCAGAAAAGATCGTGCGCCGGATCGCCCAGGGGCTGGCTCATCTGCCAGCGCCAGGTGCCCGACGTGGCCATGACCGCAGTGCGGCCCCGGCCGTAACTCTCCGTGACCAGCAGCGGCAGTTTGCGCGAGCCCACATTCATCTGGGCCAGCACCGTCGCTCCAGGCTTTGCCGTGCCGGCGTCCTGATAATCCATCAGGTAGGTCAGCTTCTTCCAGCGGTCGATGTTCTTTTCGGGATCATCCATCAGGCGCGTGATCGGACTATCGGACCCGGCCGCCGTGAGTTCCGGAGTCGCAGGATCACGGTGAAACGAACTCCTGCTATTGGGTAGAACGGTCGGCAGCAAATCAACCAGGCTCGATCCGCCCCATCCTCCATCCCCCAGTGCGAACCGGCCGCCCAGGAAGAGCAGCCCGCCGCCGCGGCGATCCACGAACTCGCGCAGCAATTCCTGCTGCAAAGGAGTGAAATACCCCGCCTCGACCGAGCCCAGGATGATCCCCTGGTAGGCAAAGAGGTCCTCCGGACGAACCGGGAATCCATTTTCAAGCTCCCTGGGATCGCTGATGCCCTGACGGTAGATCTTGTTCTCCGTGGTCCGCAGCATGGATGCGACCTGCACCAGCTTGTCGTCGTCTTCGGCTCGCCGGATGAACTTGTATTCCCATCGCGGTTCGCCTTCGACATAGAGGATGCGGCGCTTGTCGTCCGTCACGCCCAGCAGGCGGGTCAGGGAATTGTTGTTCTGATTCTCTTCGCCGGCCAGGGGACCGAGGGAGAAATGCAAACTCTTGATGCCGGCGCGCCCGGACCAAAGAAGATGGTTTCCACCTGGGTCGCACCGTCGGCGCCGAGTGTGATCTCGCGAGAACCAAGGGTCTTGTCTCCATCCCGGGCGACGAGCAGCACCTTGCTGCCGGCATAGCCTCTCTGGTGAAGGGTCACCGTGGCCGGGATGCGCGAATCGGCCATAGCTCGCGAGGCAACCTTTACGTCGCTCAACTCCAGATCGTGCGACAGCTGCTCTTTGCCGAAGCCGACGGTGTGGACCGGTATGCGGCGATTGCGCAGGGCATTCAGTGTTTCCAGGCTCAAATCCCCGGAACCGTCGATCGAGTTTTCGGAGCCGTCACTGAGCAGCACGACGGCGCCGATGGGCAAATCGGAGGTTTCGCTTGCCAGCTGTTTCAGCCCATCGTTGATGTGGGTAGCGGGGGCAGCAGGCTGGATATCCTTGAGCGCAGCGGCCTGGGCGACGCGGCTGTCAAGCCGGTAGAGCCGGGTTTGAAATTTCTTTTGCAAGCCTGCCAGCACGCCGTCCTCGAGCGCTTTCTCCGCCGCCGCTTCGCGGGTGGCTTTGCCGTCGCGGCCGCTATCGGCAATCGCCATGCTGCGTGAATCATCGAGTACAACCGCGATTACGTTCTGCTGCGGCGCCAGCTCGGCTACGGTGATCGCCGGCTGCCAAAGCAGAACCAGCACCGTCGCGATCAGCAATGACTGCAGCAGCCAGACCGCCCCCGCGCGCCACCGGCTGATGTTTGCCGCTGCCTGGGGGAGCCGCGACCAAATCAGCACGGCCAGGCCGGCTACGCAGACGAGCGTGAGCAGTAGCAGCACCCAGCCGGGCCACGCGCCCAGCAGGACAAACTTGCCTTTGGAAAACACCGGCATCGGATACTTGAAAAAGAATT
The DNA here is from genome assembly GCA_963850235.1 of uncultured Acidobacteriaceae bacterium. GTDB lineage: Bacteria > Acidobacteriota > Terriglobia > Terriglobales > Acidobacteriaceae > PALSA-350. The sequence continues at coordinate 126,965 of CAWKKM010000006.1, forward strand.
GGAACATGTAACGAAACCGGGGTTCCCGCGGTCTGCCAACCTTAATGCGTCATGCCGTAAACGATGTAATTCAATCCAACCCGGAACGCCATGGAAGCGAAGGGCTCCGGATAATCCGGATCGTCTGCCCATTCCCAGGCGTCGCCGAGGTGCATGTTGTGACAGATGGCAACGATGATGCGGCCCTTATCATCGCGGATGGCGCGCCACTTGGGCACGTAGCCATCCTTCTCGTAGGTCCGGCCGGTTCGTATATATTGCTCACCCGGTACCTGCATGCGCTCGTCCAGATCGTAAAGTACGTGGAAGATCTCGTCTTTGTTGTCCAGGTCTTCGATCGGGCGGTCGGGAAACACCTGGCGCATGCCGCTCATGAATTCCTCCCAATCCGCCGTACCGTGAAAGTCATCCACCATCAGGAAACCGCCCTTGAGCAGGTATTCCCGTAGACGCTTGGCTTCCTGATCGGTGAACGACCAGGTTTGTACCTGCACTGCGTAGACCCAGGGGTAGTCGAAAATCTTGTCCGAGTCCAGGTCGACGACCTGTTCGGTAGACCGGGTCTGAATCCGGGTAAGGCGTTTCATCGACAGCAAAACCTGGCGGTCGGCCTTGGGGTAATCGCGGGACCAGGAACGGCCCCAGCCGTATCCGCCGTAGCCCCCATAACCTCCGTAGCCCCCTGCAAAGCTGCTTCCGACGGCCGGCGTGTAGCTGAGCCGCGACCAGTAAAACTCTGCCTTTACATTCGTTTCCGCATCGTCGCTAAAGCCGAAGTCCGCCGTCCGCTGGTAGGCGTAGACCACGGAGCACAACGCCATCCCAACCAGCGCCGCCGAACTGGCTTGCAGGAGCTTCATGGGCTGAACCCTCCCCTGGGCATTTTGCGAAAATGCCACTGCGCGTGCCTTGAGAGTACCAGAACGGCCCAGCCCCTCGTCTGATAGACGCAGCCGGAGAGCGACTGGTTTGTGGTCCTATGCAAATGTTTGCCACGCGCTCTTTCTGCGTGAGACGATTTCTGCAGGTCAGGCCGAGGGGGCAGTCTTTTGAAGCGGCGCGACTTCTTGAAGATAGGCGGCGCGGCCCTGGCGCAAGCGAACGCTGCCAGGCTGCTGGGCCAAATTCCGCAGAACGCAGCGCAAATGCAAATGGGCGCCACCGCACCGGCCGGCGCCAAAGCCGATTACACCCTGCGCATTGCTCCCGTCACCGTAGAGCTCTCACCCGACCACATCCTGAGCACCACCGGTTATAACGACAGTTCTCCCGGCCCGGTGCTGCGCATGCGCGAAGGCAAAACCGTAAGCGTGGACGTGATCAATGACACCGATGTACCGGAATTGGTGCATTGGCACGGTATGTTGATCCCTTCGGAGGTCGATGGAGTGGAGGAGCAGGGCACGCCTCCGGTGCCGGCGCGTGGCCGCCGGCGCTATCAACTCACACCGCGTCCGGCCGGCTCGCGTTGGTACCACTCTCACGCCATGGCCGAAGCCGACCTCCATCGCGGAAGCTATACCGGGCAATTCGGCTTCGTCTACGTGGACGGAGGCAACGACCCCGGACGATACGACCAGGAAATCTTTCTCTCGCTGCGCGACTGGGAACCGTTCTTCACCAGCAACATGGACGACGATGACGACGATGGTCATCGCGGACCGCAACCCGAAAAACCCGCGGTTTTGAATACTGACCCGAACGGGCTCGAGGTCAATTCCATGACCTACTCCATCAACGACAAAGCGTTGGGTGCGGGGGAACCGATCCGGGTGAAGCAGGGCCAGCGGGTGCTGATGCATCTGCTCAATGCGAGCGCGATTGAGAATCGTCGCATCGCCTTGGCCGGGCATCAATTTCAGGTGATTGCCATGGATGGCAATCCGGTACCGGTTCCGCAAAAGATCGACAGCATCCTGCTCGGCGCCGGCGAGCGCGTGGATGCCATCGTTGAGATGAATCAACCCGGCGTCTGGATCCTGGGTGCGACCGAAGAGAGAATTCGCAACACCGGACTGGGGGTCATCGTGGAGTACGAAAACCAGCACCGGCAGCCGCAGTGGGTAGCGCCGCGCACCCAATGGGATTACACCCTCTTCGGCAAAATCAGCGAGAGCCCCGTAGCGCCAGATCAGACCATCGAGATGGTTTTCGAAAAGATTCCCGGCGGCTCCGGCAAGTTCAACACCTGGCTGGTCAACGGAAAACCTTATCCGCACGAGCGGGAGTTTGTGTTGAAGCAGGGAACTCGTTACCGTCTGGTCTTTCGTAATCGTACGGATGACGCACACCCACTCCATCTCCATCGCCACCAACTCGAACTGGTGGAAATGAATGGCACCAAAACGGGAGGCATCCTAAAAGACACGGTCGTAGTTCCGTATTACGGCCGCGCCGTCGTGGACTTTGTCGCCGACCAGCCAGGCCTATCCCTGTTCCACTGTCACATTCAACAGCACATGGATTATGGATTTAAGGCGCTGTTTCGCTACGCTTAGTGAGGTGACTTTTCGATCTCTGCACACAGCCCTCAGCAAACCGTCATCCCGAGAGCGTGACTTTTTCGATGGTTACGGTTTTTCGCACACGCAACCAGATGTTTCGACTACCCCTCCACAACCGTCATCCTGAGCGAAGCGCCTCGCTGATCTGTCGCATAACGAGGCTCTAAACGGCGCGGAGTCGATGCACTTCGACCTTCAGGGAATACTGCCTTGATTTGAAGATCACCACCCATCGCTTTGATATAGCTGCGCAGGTGGAGAGATACATATCGGTGCGTTTTTCCATCTTGGATACAGCACCCTGGTTGACGTTCAGGACTTTGGCCAGGTTGACTTGGGTAAGGCTTCGCGCCTCACGCAACTGGTGAAGGTTCATTACGGTGCCGGTTTCCTTGACACGTTGGCGAATCGCGCGCCTCACGCTCGGTTGAAAACTCTCCGCGAATAGCCTTCCACTTATGTGCCATCTTGACCTACTCTCACGCGGTTACCCGTTACGAATCGAAATCTTTCTGTTGCCGCCTCACTCGTGCTCTTGCTGGATCGCTTTCAAGTAGCAGCAGCGTAAATCGCATCCGCATTACGAATCGCGTAGGTACCAGTTTGCGTCACCTGTCTTGTCCCCGCGCAGAATCAGGTAAGCACTTCGCTTGGGATCGAAGGCAGATAGGATGCGGAGGGCTTCGCTCAGGTTGAACCGGAGTTGCTGATGTTTGGAAGCGCGATTGCCGGAGAGTGTATGCGGACGGTCGACACATGCAGGACCGAATTCTTCAAGCATATCACGCTCTCGCACGCAGGACGCTCGCTTCGTGAAGGTTCTCGTACCACTGTTTGAACTCGTCGCTGGCTTCGACTTCCCAGGCATGAAAACAGTATTTCCTAGCAGGAGATATTCCGTCAATGGAATGAACGCTCGCGAGCGCCGGAGAGAACTGCAGCCCCATGGAAAACGCTCCCAGCATCGCCAGCAGCCGCTCTCGCACCGTCTGGTTGTCGATCAGCTCCTGCTGCGTCTCAACGTTACTCACGCGGAACCCTGCTCCGGCGGCAGCCACCTTGCGCCGCATCTCTGCAGCCATAGCCATAGGGTCCGACGCCGTCGTTCGAACTAAAAACGTTCCATTCGATTGCTTCCCCACGATGCCTTTGTCATCCACCTCGCGATACGGCACAAAGGCTGCGGGCAGCACATCCTCCCGGAGATACCGGTACGGAGTGTCGGCCACCACACCGACCACCCGGCACAATAGCTTCTGCTCACCGCCGCCCGTCGTTTTCTCAAACGTCTTCCCCAGCGGATCCTGCCCCTGAAAGAAGTCCTTCACGAACCTTTCGTTCACGACGGCTTCGCCGGGAAACGTATCCGTCGCCGCGATGGCTCTGCCCTCCAGCAGATGCATCTTCATCGTGTCGATCCATCCCGGTGACACCCTAAGGAAGTAACCCAAGGTCATACTCGGCGGGCGGCCGTTGACCGAGATGGAACCATTCCAGGAGCCCGTCGACAACAACGGCCACCCGGATACGGCTACATCGGTCACACCTGGCATTGTGCGCAACTGCTCTCCCATCTGCGCCCATGCCTCTGGTGTCTGTCCATGCGAGGACTGCGTCTCAAGCAGAAGCAAACCTTTCGCCTCAAAGCCCATGGGCTGGCTCGACAGCCGATGAAACGTTACCGCAAACAGTCCGGCAAGAAACAGCACGAGGAAGCAGAACGCCGTCTGCGCGGCCACGAGCACGTACATGGACCGACGCTTCGCCTGCGGCTCTTCGCCACCCTTCAGCGCCATCGTCGGCTGCATGGCCGAAGCGCGCAGGGCCGGAGCCAGCCCGAACAACAGGATGACCGCCAGGATCAGCAGAAGTCCCACCATCAACACGCGCACGTCCGCGGGCAGAGCCAGTCGCGCAGGATTACTTGCAGGGCTAATCAGGCGAACTACCATCGGCGCAGCCCACCACGCAAATACAATCCCGAGTCCGGCTGCCATCAGCCCCAGCATGGCGCTCTCCACCATGACCATCTGCATCAGCCGCAGCCGTCCCGCGCCAATCGCTACCCGCAGAGCCATCTCCCGCGCACGCGACGCCCCCAGCGCGGTCATCAGGTTCGCAACGTTGCCGCAGGCGATCAGCAACACCAGGAACACGAGCACGCCCAGCCATGCCATCGCGTGGCGATAGTCGCCCTGCAACGCGGAGACGCCTGCTTTTGCGGGTTCCATTAGCAGCTTCGCAGCGAGAATCATGGCGATCTCCTGCTGGCGGCATTCCTGTCCAGCTCTTCGACCGTTCCGTCTCAAACACACGGCTCACTGCATCCAGCTTTGCCCTCAGCGGTTCCATCGCCGTCCCGGGGGCGACCAGTACGAGCGTTCGATGCCACGAGGCGTCCTCGCGGGTGACCCAGCGGTGCATCATCGCCGGTAGAAAGATTTCCGTTGCGATGCCTGGCTCGATGCCGGTGAACTCTCTTGGCCCTACGCCTACGATCTCGAAGACCTGCTCGCCCAGATGGAACGTTCGGCCAATCACCTTTGGGTCCTGCCCGAACCGGCGGCTCCAGTAGTCATAGGAGATCACCGCGTCGGGATGTGCTCCCGGCGTCCGATCGTCTTCCAGGGTCAGCAACCTTCCCAGAGTGGGCTGCAGGCCGAAGCTCGAGAACATCCAGCCCGAGACGTACTGCACATACGCCTTCTCCATCTCCTCGTCCGTCCTATAGGTCAGGTCGTAGCGCTCGGTGTACGAGACGGCGATCAGGTCCGCATTCTTTTTTGACAGGTCCCGCATTCGCACGAAATCCGGATAGGCCCAGGAGTCTGAGTTGTGCGGCGCTCCCGTCTGATCGATGACCTGGCGCGAGAGCACATACAGCCGCTCGGCATGCGCAATCGGCAATGGCCGCAGAAACAAAGCATCCACCAGCCGGAACGCAGCCACGCAGCTCCCCATCGCCAGCCCCAGCGACAGAACCGCCGCCGCCGTCGTCACCTTGCGCTTCATCAATTGACGCCATCCAAAACGCACATCCGCTGCCAGCGACTCCACGAAGGGAAGTCCCCTTTCCTCGCGATGCATGATCCGCACCTGCTCCACTCCGCCCAGCTTGATCCGCGCCAGCCGCCGTGCCTCGTCAGGCGTTGCGCCCTTGGCCCTCATCTCGTCTTCCAGGAGCAGCAGGTGCGCGGCCAGCTCGCGCTCCATCTCCGCATCGGCACGCTCGCCGTTAAACATTGCCCGTACCTGCCGCATCAGCCGCCGTACGCTCTTCATACCTGGAACTCTTCGCACCATCTGTCTTTACTAGATAATCAAGTGAACCGTCGCCCCAATACTCTCGGATCCTCACTAGAATGTCAAGTGGACCGAGGTCGCCGATAAACGGAAACCTCCTGTGTGTCTTTTGCAGGTTTATCAAGTGAAAGTTATGGGGTTGAACGCTCGCGAAGCGCCGGAGAACTGCTAGCGCTCCGCGAGGAATAAGCCGGGAAAGCACGGTATCAGGTTTACCTGCTCGAAAATACGAATTCGTTGCCGTCGGGATCTTTGAATTTCGCCATCGTCCCCCAGACCTCCTTCTTCGGCTCCGCCGTTAATTCCACGCCTTTGGATTGGAGGAGCCTGGCTGTGGCAAAGACGTCGTCGCACCAAAAAGTGAGCGGTTGGAAACCGCCAATCCGGTTTTCCTGACCCGGAGGCGTGAACAGCGCCAGACTGGTTTCGGCACCCGGGATGAGCAGTTCGATCCAGCGTTGACCAGGGCCAAACGGCTGATCGGTCGCTACCTTGAATCCAATCTTCTCGGTGTAGAACTGCAACGCTACATCCTGGTTGCTCACGGGAATGCTGATGATTTTGACTCCGCGGATCATGACTTCCCCCTCCGGGCTGAAAATTTTCTCGTTCGCAACATATCGTTCATCATCCAAAGGTGCAATCAGGTAGTCGATGCTATATTGACGGTTGGTATAGCGATGCTCTCCGTGGATGATTACGTAGTCGACGTCTTAATGCGCGACCTGGTCGGACACGACCGTAGGCCAGTGAGTTTTCTCGTCTATCTATGGCTTGCCGCCGAGCAACAGCGCCAGGGCAAAGCAGTCACCATCAGCTATCAGCAACTGGCGGAGTCGATTGGGATTTCCAAAAGCTCCGCCCAGGCAGCCGCCGGTTGGCTTGCCAGAAGGAAACTCATCGCCGTCCACAAGCCAGGCTTCACCGCGACCCCCAGCTATTCCGTGCAGAGACCCTGGCTTTCCAGGTAACACCGCCTACCGAGGAGCAAGAACCCGTGTCTTTTTCAGAGTGGCTATTCTCTGACGTCGAACGCCCCGAGAGTGCTCACGCGCACGATGCTACGGGAAAGCACTCCTGGTGGCAGGTGATGTGCCTCACCGGCGTGGACTACTTCTCTACCCTCGGCTATCAATCGGGCATCGCGTTTCTTGCCGCCGGCGTCCTGTCGCCGGTCGCGACCCTGGTCCTGGTGCTGGTAACGTTGTTCGCAGCCTTGCCTGTCTACAATCGGGTCGCCGAAGCCAGCCCCTACGGCCAGGGCAGTATCGCCATGCTCGAGAAGCTGTTCCCGGGGTGGAATGGCAAAGTATTTGTGCTGGTCCTGCTCGGCTTTGCGACCACCGATTTCATCATCACCATGACTCTTTCGGCGGCGGACGCGGCGGCCCACTTCGTCCACAATCCCTACACTCCGCGCTCCCTGCAGAATCAGATGGGCGTCACTCTCGTCCTGCTTGCCATCCTCGGCGCTATCTTCCTCAAGGGCTTCAAGGAAGCAATCAAGATTGCCGTCGTGCTGGTCGGTGTCTATCTCGCGCTAAATCTGATCGTTTCCCTGGTGGGCATCTTTCACGTTCTCGAGCACCCGCACCTTCTTGTGGATTGGAAGCGTGCCCTCTTCACCCAACACGGCAGTCTGCTTTCTATCATCGGGTTGTCGAGCCTGCTCTTTCCCCGTCTCGCCCTGGGGCTCTCCGGCTTCGAGACCGGCGTGGCCGTCATGCCGCTGATTGAATGTAACAACAATCTCGAACTGCGCATCCGAAACACCCGCCGCCTGCTGGCAACCGCCGCGCTCATCATGAGTTTTTTCCTCATGGCTACCAGCTTCATCACGACCCTGCTTATTCCCGCGGCCGCATTTAAAGAGGGTGGGCAGGCCAACGGCAGGGCGGTCGCGTATCTGGCTCACCAGTATCTCGGCAGCGTCTTCGGTTCCATTTACGACCTGAGCACGATTCTCATACTCGCTTTTGCCGGAGCCTCCGCGATGGCCGGCCTTCTGAATCTCATCCCGCGCTACCTGCCCGGCTTCGGTATGGCGCCGGAGTGGGCCCGCGCCTCGCGTCCTCTGGTTCTCGTCTTTGTATCGGTTGCCTTCACGGTGACCCGGCTCTTTCACGCGAATGTGGATGCCCAGGGCGGAGCATACGCTACCGGCGTTCTGGTCCTGATTACCTCCGCTTCCTGCGCCGTCACCATCACCGCTCGTACGCTGCTCTCGCGCGCCGCGCTCGGTGTCATATCCCTTATCTTCATTTACACCACGCTGGTGAACATCTATGAGCGGCCCGAGGGGCTCAAGATCTCGTGCATGTTTATCTTCACCATGATCTTCACCTCGCTGATCTCGCGCGCCTTCCGTTCCACTGAGCTGCGCATTACCGGCGTCCGCCTGGATCCTGAAGCCCAGACTTTTGTGACGGAAAACGAACACAAGACCATCCGCCTCATTGCCTGTAAGCCGCGTAACAACTCCGGCCAGGATCGCGAACGGGCCAAGGCTGAGCTACGCGAGATGTACAGTCTTTCGCCTGAAACCCCCATCTACTTTGTCGAGGTGGGGCGTGGAGACACCTCCGACTTCACGGAATATCTGGAGGTCCGCGGGGTTCGCGAAGGCAGCGACCGTATTTTTCGTGCCACCAGCGCTGCAGTTCCCAATTCCATCGCCGCGCTTCTTATTTACCTCAAGCAGGCAACTGGTTGTATCCCGCACGCCTACTTTCACTGGACCGATGTCAACCCGGTCGTGAACGCGATGCGTTACATCTTTCTTGGTGAAGGGGACACGGCGCCTCTGACCCACGAGGTTCTGCGCCGTGCCATCAAAGACCCAGCGCAACGCCCGGTTGTCCATGTAAGTTGAGCCTTTTAAGGCTGGGCCGGCCGGCTAAAATCCAAAAACGTTACCTGTGCCGAGGAATGCGGCTGCTTTTCGCCTCCTTCCGGAAACTAAACAGGAGGGAACGGCATCTCCATAGGAGGGTCCGTTTTTGGGTACGACAGAAAACTACGTGCAGTCCGACAAAACCTCGCAAAACCCGAAGAAGCGCAATGGCTGGCGTTTGTTTCTTTGGATCGTGCTTTCCTCCCTCATCATCTTGTTGGTGGTGGGCGAAGTGATGTTGAGACGAGCAACTCCCATCCTTAAGGGACGGGTTATCGAGACGCTCAGCACCCGCTTCAACAGCCACGTGGAATTGGACGGCCTGCAGGTGTCGTTGACCAAGGGCATAGCGGTTTCCGGCAACGGATTGCGGATCTTCGCGCCGGATGACGTCGTCGCCGCTGGAGCAAAGGATCCAATCATCGCCGTCCAGCGATTCGACTTTCATGCCAGGCTGATCGGTCTCTTTCTGAAGCCGACCCATGTGGGGTCCGTGCATGTGCAAGGGCTCGCCATCAACATACCCCCGAAATCGATGCGCCATACTGGCAACGCTTCCCAGCATCGAGGCAAGATCAAGATTCACGTGGATGAGTTCGTCTGCGACGATTCACGACTGGTGATTGGCACAGACAAGCCAGACAAGGATCCAAAGGTCTTCGTACTGCAGCACATTGTGCTCAAAGACGTGGGCCCAAACGCTCCCATGCACTACGACGCCACTCTTATCAATGCCATACCGAAGGGCGACATTCACGCCGTCGGGACTTTTGGACCATGGGATACAGAGGCTCCAGGCGATTCCACGGTCACTGGGAGGTACACATTTCAGAATGCTGATTTGAATACCATTAAGGGGATCGCGGGTACCCTGCAATCGACCGGCGACTTTACGGGCCGCCTCGATCGGATCGAAGTACAAGGTATCGCGGATGTGCCGGACTTTACCCTGGACACCGCGAATCACCCTGTACCCCTGCACACGCAATTCTCAGCCATCGTCGACGGAACAACTGGAGACACCTATCTTCAACCGGTGAACGCGAAGCTGGGTGCGTCGGAATTTTCATGCCAGGGCGCCGTGGTGAACATAAAAGGTCAGGGGCACACCATCGACCTCGATGTCGACGTCCCCGCGGGCCGCATACAAGATTTCCTGCAACTGGCAGTCAAGACCAAGCCCGCGGTTATGACTGGTGTGCTGGCGATGAAAACCAAGCTGCACATCCGTCCGGGCAAAGAGAGCGTCACTCAAAAGCTCGGACTGAAGGGGACCTTCGGTCTCAAGCAGATTCATTTTACGAATCCCGAAGTGCAGGACAAGGTGGATATGTTGAGCCTGCGCGCCGAAGGGCATCCCAAGGAAGCCAAGCCTGGAGCCGAGGACGTGAATTCTCGCATGACCGGAAGATTCTTAATGGATGGCGGAAAGCTCACACTGCAAGCTCTGGATTACACCCTGCCCGGAGCCACGGTTCAGCTACAGGGTGTCTACACCCTCGACGGAAAGAAATTCGATTTCACCGGCAAGGTGAGGACCCAGGCGAAGCTATCGCAGATGGTGGCTTCGCGCTGGAAGAGCTGGGCGCTAAAAATAGCCGATCCCTTTTTTCACAAGCATGGCGCCGGGGCGGAAATTCCAGTGAAAGTCACCGGTACCAATACCGCGCCAAAATTCGGCCTCGATATCGGACATAAAGACAAGAAGTCCGACTAGCCGCTCAGTCGTTGTAGATCAGCCCGTGAACCGCAACCAGAAGCACACTCAGGCCCGGCAGTGCGCCGGCTGCCATCGGCAGACGCCGGAAGAACCATCCGGTCAGAACCACTGAAAGAAAATACACGCACAATACCCCAGCCTGCATCAGCAGACGCTCTTCAAATCCGGGATTTTGTCCTTCGGCCTCCCGCCGTTCGTGCCTTGCCAAACGCACCAGGCCGGTCAGCAACGAGGTCCAGGTGCCGGTGATGTACGTGGTGACGATGCCGGGAATTTTCAACTGCACCATAGCCCCGCTCTGCATCCCGATCGCCAGGGCCACGGTGGCCAGAAGAAGATTGAGGCTGGGCTTGTGGCCGGCGGGGAGGTGAATGGCGATCCATCCCGCCTCAGCGGCCAGCAACAGCAGAGCTTCCAGCAACAGGGTTCGGGAGATCGCCCTGGACCAGACCGTGTCCGCTCGTACGCTCCCCGTCATCACCGAACCGAGCATTGCTCCCAGGGCATAGCACCCGAGAGAGATGACCAGAGGAAGCACATTGCCATGATCCTGAAACACGGCAAGCCCGAGCAGCACGGTGTTGCCGGTCATATTGGCCACAAACGCATGACCAAATCCGAAGTAGCTCCACCCGTCCGCGGACCCCGCCGAAGCGGCCAGGATGAGAAGACGGAAGTCGCGTTCGACCGAGCGCACAGATCACTCCTCAGGCCTGATCGCGAAGGGGCGGAGAGCTTTCGTTGGGCGATTACCGGCCGAAGGAATAACTCACTTTTAAAACTCCCGAATCGATACCAGGGTTCGCCACATTGCCGCTGCTGATGTTGGCAAGGTGATGATACCGGTATTCCATCTGGACGGAGCGGGCGTGGGTTTGATAGATCTCCACGCCGGCGCCGAATTCGAAAGTGTAGTTGAAGGAGGAGCTGTTGAAGACCGGGATGTCTCTCGGTGAAACCGCGAAACCGCTCAGGCCGGTGACGAATGGCTGGATGTGCCGGTGCGGAAACGCGCTGATTTTATAGCCCAGGGGGCTAAAGCCGCTCACGTAGGTCGATCGTGTTCCGCCAACATAGGTCGCAGTTCCGGCGTACGCCTGGTTCTGCGTCACCAGAATCACGTTTAAAGGAGTGCTATTTACCGGCTTATCCACAGGAACGGGCGAAGCAAACGTCACCATCCCGGAGTAGGTCGGCTGTTCCGGAAACTTCAGCATGAAGCCGGTCATCGTAGGGTCGGTCACGGTCATGTAAGGCCGCACCTCGGCCAACCACGAACCGGTCACCTTGGATTTGAGAAAACTTCTTTTTTCGAAACTCGCCCCCAGCGCGTTGATCTTGCGTCCATCGGCGTAGCCAAGAAGCATGTGGCTGGAGTCATTGGAATACTCGACAAATCCGCTGAAAACCATGCGGTTCGAATAGACACTCACATCCTGCGCCCGGCTTGCGGCGCAGGCGGTTACCCCCATCAGCAGGCACAGGCCCGCTTTACGTGTCCATTGGTGAAAACGCTTGCTTGGCAACATCCGATCCTTCTCCCTCGTGCGGTGAAACGCACCGCTGCGCGTAGATGTCCGTGATTAAGAAATCTGCGCGGCCGGGGGGGACCGGGCATTCTCCTGTTTTTGAATCCGTACAGAAGATAACGGTATTCAGCAGTTAACTTTTCAATCTCTCGATCGAAGGGGCCCGGGGGGTGGGAAACTTGGATCGGGGTAATAAATACAACTACAGTCACAATTCTGCAAATCAGTTCGCGGCAGCCTCTTTTTCACTCATTGCTGCCTGATTTCAAAACAATCCTAGCACCCAGAGTAACCACTTCTTTTGCGGAATTGCTGAGTTGCAGGGAAATAGTCACCCGATTTTTGAAACTTTGGTGACGGCCGGCAGAGGCAACGCGCCGTAGACCGCGCACATCTCATCCCGGTTGGGAAAAGCCCATGCAGTGTAGTCTTCGTCGCTCATCGCAAAGTCCTCTCTCCAAAGGCGGTTAAGCCAGGGAAGCCCATCGAGTGCCACTTCCAGCTCCGGGTGGATGTAGACCAGGTACAACTCTCGCGGGAACTGCGCCAGGGAGGCCTCAAGGTTACGAAACACCTGCTCCATCACCGGTCCGGTAAACGAATTCCACAGGTAGATAACCAACGGTACGGGCGGCCACTGGAACGCGGCCGCGTCCCCCTGGATCGACGTAATCGGCGCTCGATAGCGGGCGCCGGCATACCTCGCAATGTTGGCTCGGGCGACGCGATCCAGCTCCGGGGACAACTCGACCCCAATGATCTCGCGAAATGGATAGTCCAAAGCCAGCAACAGCGCGCGGCCTTTCCCCGATCCCAAGTCCACGAAGCTGAATCGCCGGTAATCCAGCCCCAACCGGTCGCGCAACGCCTGCATGACCGAGTGAAACACCGACGGTGCCACCGCAAAGTAACCGTTGTTGTATGGATCGTGCTGGTGGCCGGAAGGCAGCTCGTAGACCAACCCACTGGTATCCACCCCGAACCGCTCATCGAACGGGTGCACCGCGCGATAGCTGCGGTATTCGCCCTGCTCCATGCGCGGCCACGCGGTTTCCTGTCTGCTACTCAGTCTGTTCCACAGTCGCTGAATGGTTACTCCAATCCCAGCCTCTTCCAGATGGCATCCACGCGATCCCGGGTGGTGGGATCCATGGCAATCATCTGCGGCCACGGCCGGGTAAAGCCTTCCGCGTTCCATTTGCGGGTTGCGTCAATGCCCATCTTGCTGCCGTAGTTGGGCAGGCGCGAAGCATGATCGAGCGAGTCGATGGGACCCAATGTGAACTGGATGTCCCGCTCGGGGTCGATATTATTGGCCACCCGCAGCGTTACTTCACCCAGGTCCTGCACATCGCAATCCTCATCGACCACGATAACGCACTTGGTGAACATCGCCTGACCCAGTGACCAGACGGCATTCATCACCTTGCGCGCCTGCCCGGCGTAGCTCTTGCGGATGGCCACGATCATCAGGTTGTGAAACACGCCTTCCACCGGGAGGTTTATGTCCACAATTTCCGGTATGGTCAATCGCATCAGGGGCAGAAAGATGCGTTCCACCGCCTTGCCCATCCAGGCATCTTCCATGGGCGGTTTACCCACGATCGTTGCCGCATACACCGGATTCTTGCGATGGGTGATGCAGGTGATATGGAAGACCGGGTATTCCTCTTCCATGGTGTAGAAGCCGGTGTGGTCGCCAAATGGGCCTTCCATGCGCAGTTCGTCGAGTTCCACGTAACCCTCGAGCACGATCTCCGCATTTGCCGGCACTTCCAGATCCACGGTCTCGCACTTGACCACGTCGACCGGCGCCTGGCGGAGAAAACCTGCAATGACGAACTCTTCCACCTCTGGAGGCGCAGGCACGATGGCGGAAAAAGTGGTCGCCGGATCGGTGCCGATCGCCACGGCCACTTCGAGCCGGCGGTCCTTCTCCTGTGCCAGCGCGATCCCGGGTAGCCCCGTTGTTCCGCCGGCCGTCTCCGCCATCACCCTCACGCGCGCGGCACCCATATCTCCGGAAGCATCGGCCACGGCAGCGGCTCGCAGGCGTTCGCGAAGGTGCTCGGCCGCCACCTTCTGCCGCTGCCAGTGCATGCCCGTAGTCTGGCCGTCGTAGACCTGCATGCGGTACATGCCAACGTTCCGCTTGCCGCTTTTGGGGTCGCGGGTAATCACGCAGGGCAGGGTAATGAAGCGGCCGCCGTCCAGTGGCCAGCACTGGAGCACGGGAAAATCGAGGACGCTGAAGTTTTCCCGCAGGATCACCTGCTTGCACGGTGCGTCATCTGCGTCCACCGTGCGGGGGAAGAACCGGCCCACCCCGGCCAGCACGGGCAGCATCTTCAACTTGCCCAGCAGGCCCTCCGGCGACTTGAGGTTGAGCAGAGCTTCGATTCGTCCCGCCACATCATCGAGACTATCGACCTCGAGCGCCATCTTCATGCGCCGCTCGCTGCCAAACTGGTTCATCAGCACCCGGCTGCCTGGGTAGCCCTTCACCTTTTCAAACAGCAGTGCGGGGCCACCCGGAGAGCCCTTGATTCCCGCCCGTTTGCCCCACTTGGATACTCGATCGGTAATCTCGGCGATCTCGAGAATGGGGTCTACCGGCTCCTGGATGCGCTTCAGCTCGCCCGCTTTATCCAGCGTCTTGATCCAATCCCTCAGGTCGTCAAATGCCAATGCAATCTCCACACCCCACTCACCATACTATCGGGCTTAAAGAGATCTGACCCAGGCGACAAGGAAGGGCCCGTCGAGCCGGTCTTTTGGGGAGGAAAGATTTGGTCCAGAGAGAAAGGAAGAACATGCCTCAGGGGCTAAAGAGTCTGCGTGAGAACGCGAGAACAGATTTCGTAACGAAACCAGGCCCGTAGGGCCGGAACCAAACGTCAGCCCAGCCCGGAAGGGCTGGGACATCATTCTCAACATCATCCGAGCGCCGGAGGCGCGGCACCGGCAGATGTATGTTGTGCCGCGCCTCCGGCGCTCCACCATCTTGGTCATCCGTCTCCCAGCCCTTCCGGGCTGGGCTGACGTTTGGTTCCGGCCCTACAGGCCTGGTTTCGATCTGGGATTTATTTTCGCGTTCTCACGCAGGGCCCAAAGGTCGAATGATTTCGCGGCCTTTGTGTACGGGCTGAAGCCCGTACCTGACCTTTTCGCGCCTCGGAAATGCCTTAAAGCCCTTAACATTCGACTCTTGCAGGCGCGGCAGAGCCCGTGCACTTCATCCTACGGCCTCGATTTTCGTGGGTTTTCTTTTGCCTTACTCGCCGCGCATCCAACGGTCCATCAGGGTCTGCGCACAGCGCGCCCCACACAAATGCCGGACCTTCGCAGCGTGGGAGAGCAGCACATTCCATGCCGTCAACCGCAGCATCGGCTGCTCAGGAGCACCGGGAATGAGGGCCGCTGGTTCGGTCAAAGCCAGCCACCAGTCCTCCGCGTCCCCCCTTGGTTTCGCGCAAACATCGCAGTGGTAAGTCTCTGTAAACGCCATACCAAAAATCACTCCATCCCGCGAGGCTATGCCTGTTTGCCGTACGCTACCTCAACCTAGGGCAAGCTAACAGGACCATTGACTGGAGACCATCCCCGGAAGTGGGGATTCGCTTCGATCCTTGCGAAGTTTCGGTCACATGACCCGTAACGGATGCCTTAAGTCGCAAGTACCCCTCGCCGAATTGTCATTGATCCAAGGGGGAAATATCCACCATTGCGAGGTTTCTGCCCAGGAGCGTATCGACTTCGTTACACGGTCCCGAGCCGGGGTGTCACGCGATGCTTGCGGGTTGATCCTCGTACTGCTCCAGCGGGTACCCAAGCTTTTTCCACTGGTCAAAGCCCCCTAGCAGCGGACGAACCCGGTAAATTCCGTTTTGGCGCAGCTTCATCGCCATCTTCGCCGCAGTCGCTTCGCTGGGACACGTGCAGTAGAGAATCACGTCGCGATCGCGCGGGATCTCTCCGCTGCGCTGCATCAGGCTCTCAGGGGAGAGCCGGATTGCCCCCGGCAGCACACGCGGATCGGGGAGGTAGTCGAGCGGATGGCGCAAGTCAACGATGTAAGGGTTCTGCCCTCCGTCCAGCATGCGCTTCAACTCCGCCGGATCCAGGCGCGAAGTGCGCACCTGCTTCAAAAAGGCCTGCTGCTTCCAGATCCGATAGCCCAGCAGACCGGCGACGGCCAGCAGGAAAATCGCCCCTGCAAAATGCCCCATGAAGGAAAGCGCGCCGGGATGCACGCGCAGAACATCGCCAAAGAAGCGGCCGATCAGGGTAAGGGTGGCCGCCCAGAACAAGGCGCCTGCCAGATCGTAAGCCAGGAACACGCGATACCGCATCCCCGTCTGTCCCGCGATCGGCGCCGCCACCGTGCCCAGGCCAGGCACAAACTTGGCCACCAGCAACGCCTGCTCGCCGTATTTAGTGAAATAGTCCTCTGTCTTGCGAACGCAGGTGGACCTCTCAAACGACAGCCGGCACACCAGCTTCACCATGGTGCCCCCAAAACGCTTGCCCAGCAGATACCACAGCGAATCGCTGACAAAACAGCCGGCAACCACGGCAATCAGGACCAGGGGGAGGGACAACTTGTGCGTCGCCGTCAATGTGCCTGCAGCCAACAGCAAGGGCAGGCTCGGCACGGGGACGCCAAGCTGCTCCGCCATCACCCAGAGAAAAAGGATGATGTAGGCGAAATGCAGGAAAAAATCGAACGCTAACGGCATATCGCAGGCTGCCTTCTAAGGTCTCAACTATAGATGATAGCTACACCGAAAACGGTTCGTAAGCACGCATTCGCTATCCAACGTGTGCCTACCGGCGAGTTGGGGCTGCATTTCCTTCGGGCGGGGACTCATAGTATGGCATGCCTCCCAACGGGATTTGCAACCGCGAGTGATAACGTGACGCAAATCAGTGACTTGTCTGGCACTGCCCACGCTAAAACGGCTGTGCGACCTGGCCCGGAAGCGTTAACACAGGCCACCTAGTAAAATTCCCCAGAAGTACGTTTGCCACGTGATGGGTTCCTCTCGTCTGCCGGAATTCGCTTTGCCGCGTTCGCACTACCGGTGTCTTCGGTTGGTTGCCGGGGTACTCATGAGCGTGTCGCTGGCGATGGCGCAGCACACGGGCGGAGGCACTGGCGAAGGTACGGTTCGGGGCACAGTCGTCAACTCGGCCGGCGCCGTCGTAGGCGATGCCTCGGTCACGTTGGAACAGGAAGGCGTTCCGGGGACGGAGCGAAAACCAGGGAGACGAAAACCAGCGCAGCGGGCGTGTTCGCGTTTTCGGCCCTTCCCGCGGGTAACTATCAACTCAGCGCCCACAAGGCAGAACTGCGCACTCGCTCCGCCACGGTTCACGTCGGATCTTCGGGAGATGGAAACCGCGTCGACCTGGTCCTCGACGATGCGCCCTCTCCGGTCCAATCTTCAACCCAAGCCATGGAATTCGCCGATAAGCCCAATTTCGCCGTAGCCGGGGTTACGGATTGGACAGCCGTGGGCGGCCACGGGTCGGATGCCACCTTGCGCACCAGCGAAGAGCTTGCACGGGAGACGCTGGCTTTGAAACCGGACAATCCGGCAAAGCATGGCAATGAGTATGATTTGGCGTTGGCCTACAAGGAATCCGGCGATTACACCCGGGCGCGTGAGCAGGTTCAGAAATTGCTCGCACAGCAAGACACTGCGGACCTGCATCGCCTCCTGGGGGAACTCGACGAGAAAACGGGCGATCCTCTCGCCGCGGTTCATGAGGACGAACAAGCAGTTCGCCTGGACCCCAGCGAACAGAATTACTTCGCATGGGGCTCAGAATTATTGCTGCATCGCGCCGTCTGGCAAGCTGCCGAGGTTTTCAGGCAGGGAACCAAGGCCCATCCGCATTCAGCCAGAATGCTGACCGCGTTGGGTACCGCTCTTTTTGCCGCTGCTCTCTACGACGAAGCGGCAACCAGCCTCTGCGCGGCTTCGGACTTGAATCCAGCCGACCCGGAACCCTACACCTTCATGGGCAGGATCGAGATCGCCTCGCCCAAGCCCCTGGCCTGCATTGAGCCGAGACTGGCGAGGTTTGTGCAGGCGCATCCAGAAAATTCACTTGGGAACTATTTTTACGCCATGGCCATTGGGAAGCGCCAAGAGCAGCCACCTGATCCCAAGGCGCTGCAACAAGTTGAAACTCTGCTTACCAAGGCAGTGACGATTGATCCCAAATGCAGCGACGCTTACCTGCAACTCGGGATCCTCTACTCTTCCCAACACCAACCTGAGAAGGCCATAGGCTTTTACACCAAGGCGATCCAGTCAGATCCGCAACTCGGCGAGGCACACTACAGGCTAGGCGTAGCCTATGATCGGATGGGATTGCGGGAAAAGGCCGCACAGGAATTTAAACTCCATGACGAGATCGAAAAGCAGCAGGCCGCTGCCGTCGAACAGCAGCGCCGGGAAGTAAAGCAGTTCCTGGTGGTTCTCGAGGGGCAGCCGGGTTACCCGCCGCCTCCTAAATAAGCACGTAAGCAAGAGTAGGAGGCTTCATGTTCAAGTTAGTGGCTATACTGCTGGCTCCCTTGATGGCGTTCGCGACCGATCTACCAAGCAGGAAGTATCTCAACCTGGCGGCCGTCAAAACCATGGTGGCCGCATCCGAAGCGAAAGCAAAAGAACTCAACGTGAGCGTAACCATTTGTATCGTGGACGAAAGCGGCAACCTGCTCTTTCTCGAAAAGGGAGATACCGCCCCGCTCAACACGCTCGACTTCGCGCAGAAAAAGGCTCGCCACGCCGCCGCTTATGGCAGCCCTTCCCTACAAGCAGCCGAATCCGTTAAGAAAGGGAACGTAGAAGACCTGGCTTTCCCCAGCTTCTTCCCTAACCAGGGAGGCCTGCCGATTCGCGTCGATGGCCAACTCCTGGGCGGGATCTCTGCCAGCGGCGCCAAGTCCGAAATCGACGAGCAAATCGCGCAAGCGGGTCTCGACGCGCTCCTCAAAAACTAGTGTGCGACACTTTGGTGTCAATCCGAATTGGTCTCACCAGCCCCCGTGTATTATGAAACGAAATAGTCGTCAGGTTCAGCGACAGCAAAATTTCAGCAATGCAAGCTCTGTGAGCCGCCAGTCCCGCCATCCACAGGCATGAACATCAGGGAAGTAGCAAAGAGAGCCGGAGTATCCACAGCTACCGTTTCACGGGTGGTGAACGGTACTGCCCCGGTGGACGCGCGCACGGAAAAGCGTGTTCGGGCGGCGATCCAACGCACTGGCTACTATCCCAACACCCATGCGCGCACTCTCGGGACAGGCAAAAGCCACATCTACGGCCTGATCATCTCTGACATTGAGAACCCATTCTTTCCCGAACTGGTGAAGTGTTTCGAGCGCCTGGCCGTCGAGCATGGCCACGAAGTTCTGATTGCGAACACTGACTACCAGGCAGCCCGCATGGAGGTGTGCGTGCGCCGGATGTTGGAGCGCAAGGTGGACGGGGTCGCCATCATGACGTCGGAAATGGACCCGGCGCTCATCCAGATGCTCAGCGGCCGCGGCATCCCCATTGTTTTTCTGGACACGGGAGCTGTAGGCCGCGGGATCAGCAACATCTCCCTTGACTACGACAGCGGTGTCGATCAGGCCATCGACCACTTGACCTCGCTGGGGCACCGGAAGATCGCATTCGTCAGCGGCCCGGTCAATCTCCCTTCTGCAAGAACCCGCTACGAGGCGTTCCTGGCGTCGCTGCGGCGCAAGAAGCTCGAATGCAGCCAAGATTTCATTCGTGCTGCGAACCACCGCTTCGATGGAGGGTACGCCGCAATGTTGGACATATTGAAGCTCCCCGTCCGTCCGACAGCGGTGTTGGCCTCGAACGATCTCACGGCCATAGGCATCATGGGCGCCCTCTATGCCGCCGGCCTGCGCGTTCCCCAGGATATTTCGGTTGTAGGCTTTGACGACATCGCTCTCAGCAGCTTCATGCCGCCGCCTCTTACCACGATCCGCCTCTCGCGTGCAGAAATCGCTGAGTTTGCCTTCACTTCCCTCTACGCCGCCAGCCACCGCGGAGAAAGCGAAGGCGTCACCCACATCGTCCGCGCCGAACTAGTGATTCGCGGCTCCACTGCAGCGGTTCCACAAGACCAATAGCGCCGGAAAATCGAAGGGGCTGTGGATGCGGAGAGGCGTCCCGCCGCGGCAACTGTTCTCTCCCTGCAACCACCCTCTCCTATTTGTCATCCCGACCGCAGGGGAGGGACCTGCAGTTCACTTCACCAGCAACCAATCCCAGCTAGAAGCGCCACCCTCCCCATCGTCATCCTGAGAACCTCTGATTTTTTCGATCTCCCTCGTTTTTGCACACCCCAACCTCATGTTTTTCAACCCCCTCAGCAAAACCGTCATCCTGCCTGCCCCGGCGTGCCGTGGAGGGATCCGCGGCTTCCCTCCAGCCCGCTACCGAGGCTTAATAATTCCGTCACCCTCACGAATCGTAATAATCTGATTTGCCTTCACCTGACTAAATTTCTCAATCTTCTGCGTAGTCGGCCACTTCACTTCAATCAAGTCCACCGTCGCAACCTTCCCCAGCCCGAAGTGCAGCCGCAGATCGCTTTGTGACATGACGCTTGTCCCGCTGTGAACCTCATCCATCTGGACATGCTTCCCCGTCACCACCCGCACCCGCGCGCCAATCGCAGTGCGATTGCACTTAGTGCCCACCAGCTTGATCTTGATCCAATTCTGTTTGTTCCCGCCCTCATTGCGAAGCAGCGACGGCAAATCGTTCATATTCAAAATCAGCACATCCATGCCACCGTCGTTGTCGTAATCGCCAAAGGCAGCGCCGCGGCTGGAGAAGTGTTCGCTGATGCCCGGCCCCATCTCAGCCGAAACGTCTTTGAAACGGCCGTTCCCCAGATTTCTGTAAACCAGCCGCGGGTTCTTGTAAGTCTGGTCGAAATGGTAACTGTCGATCTCAGGATAGACGTGGCCATTGATCTGTATGATGTCTTGCCAGCCGTCATTGTCGTAATCCACAAACCCGCAACCCCATGCTACATAACGGTTGTTCACCCCCACGCCGGCAGCAAACGTAACATCGCTGAAGGTCCCATCGCCATTGTTGTGGTACAGGTTGCAGGTGTCATCGGCAAAGTTGGTCTTGAAAATATCGAACCATCCGTCACAGTCATAGTCGGCCACGCCCACGCCCATCCCTGCCTGCTCGTGCCCGTTGTCACTGTAAGCGCAGCCCGCCATGACCGCGATATCGGTGAACGTGCCGTCATGGTTGTTCTTGAACAGGATGCTGGGTTCTGAGTCCACAGCGACATAAATGTCCGGCCATCCATCATTGTCGAAGTCGTAAGAGACAGCGGTAATCGAGTAGCGCGGGCCGGGCTTGAGAATTCCCGCCTTCTCGGAAACATCGGTAAACGTGCCGTCACCGTTGTTGTGATAGAGAATGTTGGTATCGCCCTCAAGCCCGCGCGGACCACACATGATCGGCACGCCCTTCCACTGGCAAAACTTTGTGTCGTTGGCAGGAGGAATCGTTTGCGGATCCAGCTTGAGGTAATTGCAAACAAAAAGATCGAGGTGGCTGTCCCGGTCGTAGTCGAGGAAAGTACAGCCGGCGCCCCAGCGCACCTTCGCCTGGTCAAGGCCGGCTTTGTGCGTTACATCGGTGAATGTGCCATCTCCGTTGTTACGAAAAAGAACGTTGTGGCCCCAGAAACAGCAGAACAAGTCGTCCCAGCCGTCGTTGTCGTAGTCGCCTACGCAGACGCCGGTCTGCCAACCTGTGCGCCCCAATCCTGACTTCTGCGTCACATCGGTAAATGTGCCATCGCGGTTGTTCTTGTACAGCTGAGAGGTCGGTGCTTTTCCCGGAGGCCAATGCGGGTCCAGCCGATCTCCGTTCGTTAGATAGATGTCCAGCCATCCGTCATTGTCATAGTCGAAGAAGGCCAGCCCGCTCCCTTTGGCCTCGATGATGGATCTCTTATGATCTACCCCGCCCCACACGTTCGGGATGGTAAGCCCGGCTTGTTGAGCCACATCCACAAACTGGACCGGAGATGTTGCGGCGGGAGTCGAGACCGCGGCCTGCACCAGCTTCGGGTTTCTCCAGTTCGACAGGGGAGTTGCCAGAGCCTCTACCAGTGGGCTGGCGAGCATGAAGAGAGATGAGCCGAGAAAGCGCCTTCGTGGAAAAATCATAGCTTGCGACGATTATAGAGACTCATTGGGCCGGCACTTTGGGGAATGGATGACGGACAATGCCCGTGCCTTCTTTGACCGCGATGATGGTATCGACCGGCAGGTTCGCCAACTTTTCAACCAGCCCGCTGGGCCACGTGATCACCAGCGATTCAATTTTGGCTCGTTTGCCCAGTCCAAAATGAATCCGCGGGTCGCTGGCCGACATATAGCTTGTCCCGCCCTCTGCCTGCTTCACCTGCGCAAATCCTTCCGAGGTCAATTTTAGTTGGGCGCCGGTGCCATCCCGGTTGGATTTGGTCCCGATCAACAAGACCTCGAGCCAGTGATTGACATTGCCCCCGTTGTTGCGCAAAAGCTCGGGATAGTCGCCGCGGTTGTTGATGGCAATGTCGATGCCGCCATCATTGTCGAAATCCGCCGTAGCGAGACCGCGCCCTGCCACCGGACGAACAAAGTCCGGGCCGAGTTGAGAGGACGTCATTTCGAAACGGCCCTGACCCAGGTTGCGGAACATGAGGAGCGGTTCCTTGTAGGTGACTTCGCTGTGATAAAGATTCACGTTGTCCAACATGGCGCCGTTCAACTGCAGGACGTCCACCCATCCATCGTTGTCGTAGTCGAGGAACTTGGCTGCCACCCCGCTCAGCAGCCTCGCCTTGGCGCCGATACCAGAGGCATACGTGTCGTCGGTAAAGGTGCTGTCGCCGTTGTTGAGGTACAGCCGGTTTAATTCAAGATCAAGATGGGTTATGTACACGTCCAGCAGGCCATCGCCGTTTACATCGGCAGCGTCTATGCCCATCCCCGCTTCGTATTTCCCATCTTCGCTGGCAGCCAGCCCGGATATCAGAGAGACATCCTTGAACGTACCGTCGTGATTATTCAAAAACAGGAAATTCGGCCAGGTGTCATTGGCGATTGCGATGTCTGGCCAGCCATCGTTGTCGAAGTCGGCCAGCACCACTCCCATGCCTTTCGATTCGGGCAGGCCGACCCCTGACTTGTCGCTCACGTCAGTAAAAGTGCCATCGTGATTGTTATGGTAGAGCTTGGTTTTCTCTCCTTTGTAGTTGCCTGGATTGCAATAAGAACGATGACCGGGAGAGCGTTCTCCACACCAGAGATTGTTCTTCGGATTCCACTCAATGTAATTGGTGACCACCAGGTCGAGCCATCCATCTTTGTCGTAATCAAACCATCCTGCGCTGGTTGACCATCCGCCTTCGTCGGCAACACCCGCCTTCGCGGTGAGGTCGGTGAAGGTGCCATCGTGATTGTTGTGGTAGAGAATGGCGCGTCCATATCCGGTCACGTAGAGATCAGGCCAGCCGTCATTGTCAAAGTCTGCTACGGCGACCCCCTGGCCGTAGTGTCCTGAGCCGCCGACCCCCGCCTTCTCCGTGACGTCGGTGAAGGTGCCGTCACCATTGTTGCGATAAAGCGCTGAGCGCAGTGGATGAGGCGGCTTGTAGATGTCGGTGGCTGCGGACTGTACGAAGTACAGGTCCATCAATCCGTCCTGGTCGTAGTCGATCCATCCGACACCGGTGCCCATCGTTTCGAGGTAATACTTTTCATCTGTTTGGGTGGAGTCCTGAACAAAGGTGATTCCAGCGGCCTTGCGCACGTCGGTGTAGCGAACCATGATCGGAGCGATGATCGGAGCGATGACCGCCGCGTCGGTTGCTTTCACGGCTTGCGGAGCACCACCCGCACTGCCTGTTCCGGCCAGGGTGATGAGAACGTCCAACAGAATGCCAAGGCAGAATCGATAGTCCACGTCTCAGAGCGTCCTGTCGGCAAGTGACAGCGCGAGTTGAAGCAGTTGCTGCCGATTGGCCATCGTCATGGGCTCACTGGCAGCCGGTGAGGTCGCCGGCGCCATTGCCAGTACCTGCTCAATCCGGTTGATGTCCAGGGCGCCGCGTTCGCTGCTGTTCTTGAAACGGTTCAGGACTTCCTTGGCTTTATCGATCTGTCCGGTTTGAAAATAGAAAACTCCCAGGGTTGAATAGCTCCCGGGCCATTCGGGAAGCAAATCCACCGCCCGCTCGAGATTCCTGCCGGCTTCTGCAGTGTTTCCTTCCAGGGCCGAAGCAAGACCAAGGCCCCAGAGAATCTTTCCCGAGCCTGGGATGCGGGCCTGTCCTTGCAGCAGTGTCTGCTTTGCCTCGGCGGTGTTATGCTCCCGCAACTGCACGAGCGCGAGCGAGAGATAGTCCTGATCGTTGTCCGGGTTACGCGCGATGGCATCACGGTAGATTTTTTCAGCGCGGGCGGCGTCACCCAGGTGTGCGTAGATATCTCCCAGCAGAGCCAGATAGGGATCGTCTTTGCGGCCCTGCTCTGAAACCTGCCCGGCGGCATCAAGTGCCTCAGCATACTGACCTTTCCGGAAGTAAGCGTCGGCGAGGTTGAACATTACTTCGTCTGAGCCTGGGTTCGCCTGCAGCGCGCCGCGGAAATGCTGGATGGCATCGTCATAAAGGTGATAACGAGCGAGCAGCACGCCAACTCCATTTTGTGTCCGGTAGTCCGAGGTTAACTTGTCCAGCTGCGCGATGGTGTCTTTCGCTTCTCCCGTCTTTCCGGCTTTGAGATAAGCCTCGGCCAGCAAGTAGAAATCCTCCGGCTGATCCGGATGCTTGCTGATTTCGTCTTGGAGTTGCGTAATATCTGACTGAGTCTGGGCCTGAGGCGCGAGCTTTGAGCGATTATCCAGATAGTCGAAAAGGTGCTCATAGGGATATGGACCGGTGGGAGCATTTTTGGAGAGAGTTTGAAATACCTTCAGATCACGATCGGCGGCGTCGCTCTGGTGCAGACTTCGTTCGACCATCGCAAGCTTGTAATATCCAGTCGCCGGATTACGACTAACCGCCACGAATTTCCTGAGCAGGTCGGCGGCTTCTGAATATTTCTTGCTTACGATGCGCAGGTTAGCCAGCTCCAACAGGGCGGGGGCAAAGTCCGGATTGGAGTGGAGCGCCTGCTGAAACATCGCTTCGGCTTGTGCGGAGTCTCCCTGCCCTTCTGCTATGAGACCAAGATTGAATAGGCATATGCTGTTGTGAGGATCGAGCTTGAGGCCGTCCTGAAAATATTTCTTTGCTTCGTCGAATCGGCCGAGATGCCGGTACGAGATGCCGAGGTAAACGTACGACCGCGCTGATGGATCAAGTTCGATCAGCTTCTGGAATTTGTCGATGGCCTTGTCCACCTTGCCGGCCATGAAATAGCTTTCGCCCAGCGCGGCCAGCAGGTCGGAGCGCTGCGGGGCGATCGTGAGGCCCGATTCCAGAAGAGGTATCGCATCCTCGTAATAATTCTGAGACATGCTGACCCTGGCCATCAGAAAAATAACATCCGTATTTTCCGGCGCAATTTTGTGAGCGCGAACCAGCAGTTCTAGTGCGTCGAGCGGGCGCGACTCATTCGAATAGACCTGCGCTAGCAGGTGGAGCGTGTCAGGCGAGTCGGGTTTCAACTTGAGTGCGCGGTTTAGTACGAGTTCCGCTTTGGAGTACGCGCCGGCGCGAAGGTAGGTTTGTCCCAGGTTGTAGAGGATCTCGAAGGTGTCGGGCTGCAGTGCATCGGCCTTTTCCAGCTCTGACTCAGCAGGTTTGTATTGTTTTTCCGAGGCCAACAGGATGCCAAGCGAAAAATGAACCTGAATATCACCCTTGTTCTGGGCTGAAAGTTCGGTCGCTAGACGCAAGCCCTCCGCGGTACGGTTGCTTGCGAGATAGGCGTGAATCAATTGGAATTGTGTGGCGACAGTCGAGGGACGTACTCGTTCAAAGCGAGGGATGGCTTCGCCGGGCAATCCCTTGCCCATCAACAAGAGGCCAAGGTTGTAGTTCGCCTCGCGGTTGCCGGGATCGGTCCGCAGAACGGTTCGAAATTCATTCTCGGCTAAATCAGGCCTCCGCTCAGACATATAAACGTTTCCAAGGTTGTTACGCGTCTTTGCTGAGCCCGGAGCGAGTTTCAAGGCCTGCTGGAATGCTTTGACAGCGTTGCTCGAGTCCTTTTCGTCGATGTAAATAAAGCCCATCAAATTGTAGGCTTCCACGCTGGCAGGATTACGCTCGAGTTCCTTGAGCACCTGATCCTTCGCCTGATCGAAGAGGCCCTTCCTGCGTAGCTCTTCAGCCTGCTGGAGATTTGCCGATAGTTTAGAAGACGGCTCCGCATCTCTGATGGTGACGGAATGATGAGGTTGCTGGGCAGCGACTGTCAGGCTGCTAAGAAGAAACAAAAAAAAACTTCCGGCCCGGCATATGCCCGGCACGGTGGACCATGTAATCGCGATTCTGTTTGTCTGCTGCATTTAATATGCGACTTACCATCCAGCACGCTGCCGGGCGTCGATTACGGCAGCGATTTTAGCATTTCGAGAGCCTGTAGCGCCCCTCGATGTTGAGGCTGCACCTGCAGCAGTTCCAGTAGCACTTCTCTTGCCTTCTCCTTATCGTTCTCGATCACGTAGAGACGGGCAAGGTTGAGATACGGCTGATCGAACTTTGGAGCGGCTTGTATGCACGCTTTGAATTGGGTTTCCGCACCCGCATACTGCTTGACTTGAACGAAAAGAACGCCGAGGTTGTTCAAAGCCTCTGGATAACCTGGACGTAGATCGATTGCCTTCTGCAGATAGTCCGCCGCCGCCTGCGTTTGCCCTTGCTGAGCATAAAACATCCCGAGGCTGTAGTTAATCTCAGGATCATCAGGTTGAATCTCGAGCGCGCGATTCAAGGGCGTTTGCGCCTCGCCAAATGCGCCCTGCCGGCGATAAAGATTTCCCAGGTTGAGCAAGGCGATCGCGTAATTCGGTCTCAGGCTGATTGACTGCTGGAAGTCCCGCACTGCTTCCGCCGCTTGTCCTTGTTGGGCCGCGATCATCCCGAGATTGTTCCATGCCTCGGGATAATTCGGGCGCAGCTTCAAGGTGTGTTCTATATATTGGCGCGCTTGCTGAAGATTGTTTTGTCTCAGGTGGAGTGTGCCAAGGTTGTAATAGGCTTCCGGATCATCCGGTTTCTGAACGATGACCTGCTCAAAGGCGGCGGCCGCAGCATCGAGGTAGCCATGCTGGAAGAGCGCTACTCCATAGGTGAAGGCATTGCGCTGGAACGCATCGTGATAACGCACGCCGGCAAACGGGAGCGCTTTTCGCATGCGATCGGCTGTGGTCGTTGGGACAGCCTTCACATCTTCCAACAATCGCTGAGGATCGATCGGCCCTTGATACAGCTTGACGATCATGCCCTCTGTGTCGAGCAGGAAAGAGGTCGGAATTGCCAAATCCCTGCGCCGGTCGAACAGGTAGCGGTAAATGATGTTATAAACACCCGCGACGTCTTCCGTGGCAAAAAGGACTGGAAAAGAAAACCCGGCCGCAAACGATCGTGCCGTTCCAGCATCGCTCGCGTCATCAATGTTTACAGCTAGAATCTCCAGCTCGCTTTTGGCCAGCGCCGGCTGGTTCCGATCGAGAAGCCTCAGCTGCTCGCCGCAAATCGGTGCCTTCGCCGACCAGAAATTGAGAAGCACGTAGCCACCCCGCAGACTTCGCAGTTCCCGCATGTTGCCCGCGAGGTCGGGTAGCGAGAGCGCCGGTGCTTTCAACGGTTCAATCAGCCACGTGTCTATCTGCGTGGGCAGCGGTTCTAACTTTAGCGGTGATCCAGCTTGCGCGTACGCCTGAGGCGGTGCGGCGAATGGCTTGGCTACAAATTCGGCGGAACCTTCCTCAATTGCGATCCGATGATTGACGGGAATATTTTCGAATTCCTGAGAGAGCCCGCTTGGCCAGCGGACCGTGGCTCGAATTTTGCCTTCCGGCTTTCCAACGCCAAAGAATATTTCTTTCGAGTGCTGGGCAACAAAACCAGATCCCGCCTGCAAATACTTCGTCTGGCGGAGAGCGCCTGTTTCGATGGTGATCGAGGTTCCGATCGCATCGCGGTTGCTCGTCTTACCTTGCAGGCTGAACGCGATCGATTGACCAGGTTCCTTCATCACGTTATGCAATATCCGCAACTGCGGGGCATTACGGTTTTTGAGGATGACCTCTAAGCGTCCGTCGTGGTCTAGATCGGCGAGAACAAAGGAGCGGCTGTCCTCAGGAAAGTCCAATCCCACCGCGCCCGAAACCTCGGTGAACGTGCCATCGCGGTTATTCGCGAACATGACATTTCGTTCATAGCCGCTCCACGAGCGATCTGACCGAATCAATTCATTGATTGCATTCCACCCATGTTCGTAAGCCATGGAAGGGGTTGAATCCTCAGGCGATTTAGCCACCACTTGCCGCCAGAAAAAACTCGCCAGGTCGTTCTGTTCCGGCGCGGAGATGTATCCATTGGCGACGTAAAGGTCAGGAAAGCCATCGTGATCGAAATCCCAGAAATCCGAAGACCATGCCCAACGGCCCATCTCCACTCCGGCTTGCTGGCTTATGTTTTGAAACTTTCCATTCCCCACGTTCCGATAGAGCGCGTTGCCTCGTGCGTGCCGCCGGTAGAGTGCGCGGATTTCTTCCGGCGCTTTTTCGTGAAAGCGCTTTTGCCCTGAAACTCTCTGGCCCGCGGACGACCACATATCGGCAACGTAGACATCCTGTTTACCGTCGTTATCGACATCGGACCAGCACGCGCTCATTCCAGCCCCCGGATCGTCGATGTGCGCTTCGCCGGAGACAGCGGCGAAGGTTCCATCTCCTTTGTTGCGATACAGGTTGCTGCGCCCGAAATCGTTGGCCACATAAAGATCGGGCAATCCGTTGCCAGAGGAGTCGCCCCAGGCGCAAGCAAAACTATAGCGGTTGTTCTCGGCATTCAACCCTGCCGCCTCAGTCCTGTCTACGAAGGTTGCGTTTCCTTCGTTGTGCAGCAGAAAATTGGGCGGACCATTCCGCGCATCGAAATAAGGCACCGGATAGTGATATTGGTCCAGGCCCAGGTAGTAGCTATAGAGGCAGAAATAAACATCGAGACGTCCGTCGCGATCGTAGTCGGCCACAGCCGCATGGGTAAACGTTCCCTGCGGAGGGCGCTCGAATTTGAAGGCGTCGCGCTTGATCGAGAAGGTCCCATCCCCCTGATTCAGAAAAAGCAAGGGACCGCTACCGCAAACCACAAGAAGATCCTGCCGTCCCTTGTTTTCAAAGTCTGCGAACAGGGCGCACGCGGTATTGTCGAGCACTCCGACTCCGGATTTTTCTGTTACGTCTTCCAGTGTCCCGTCGCCCCGGTTGCGGTATAGCCGGTTTGGCAGGCCCGACGGCTGGCAAACATAGAGATCATCGAAACCGTCATTGTCGAAGTCACCCGCGGCCACACCATTGTTGCCGTAAACATCTATGCCGCATGCACCGTCCAGAACTGTACGCCAATAGTCGGAGCCACGAAGCATCTGGTCTTTGTACGATTCCGCCCGGCCCAGGGTTTGCGAGGTTATGTCGATAAACATCGGCCCCTGGGTTACACCGAGTGTTTCTTCACGGGCCTCCCACCTTTGAGCTTTCCAACCCTCTGATTCATCCCGTGACCATTCGGTCTGCCATGATCCAACCCGCTCTTCACGCTGTTCATCCTTCCGGAGGGCGACGATGTCATAGCGGTAATATTCAGGCGAACCCTCGGCCGGGCGCCGGTAATTTCCTCGATGCTCAGTAATTTGGAATTCCGCAGTCTCGATCTCGTGAGACCTGCCCCAGCCAGGCCCGGAACTGCTGCAGGAACCGCTCTCGCCCCGGAGCAACCTTGCCGTTAAACGATCTTTTGGTGGTACTGATCCCCATTCCACTACGCAGCGTGGTTTCGTTGGCCGGGACGAGTGGGGAGGCTTCGATGGACGGATCCAGTGACTTCGCCAGGACGGAAAGGTCGCGGACCGATGCCTTGAGGGCCTGGCCCCACTGTTTTAGAAGCGTCTCAATCTCCCAGGCATATTTCTCCGTAACGTATTCATCGGAACCCGGCGCGACAAGACGGAGCACATCTTCCAATGGGGACGCGACCGGATAGTGGGGAGTCAGACGAACATCAGAGAACAGGAGACCGGCGTTCCGGTCGGGGGCGCTCGTCCGGGGACCGAAGATAAGAGAATATCCCTCGAAGGGAGCCGGGAAGAGAATCAGGGGCGCCAACCCCATGCTCTTTAGGACTGCCCGCCGGGAAGGGAATTGGTTCTCGTTCTTGTGACGCGGCATCCTGAAGGGGTCCGTGGGAGCATGATTAGGCTTCGTGTAGACGAAAAACTGGATAGGCGGAGCACTTTCCGCCGAAAACCCGGGGTCCCCGACACGCGAACTTTGCGTGGTGGGGTGGAAAACCCGGGGTCCCCGACACGCGAACTTTGCGTGGTGGGGTGGAACGGAGGGCCCCGCACTTCGCCAGCCCCATCCCATCACACTAACAGTAAAGGTGCTCTTACCGGCAACGTGCTGCAGGGCGGCACAAAGGCTGGATCCAGCCTGAATCACCAAAGCCTGGCTGCAACTGGCTTGCATTGGGACGTCATGGCTCCCGAAAGAGGACGACCATCACGTGGTCCGGACACGATTTCCACCTTTTGGTGGGCATGAGCTCAACCTTTTGATTGACAAGTGTTATTTGTCTGGACTAGCTTTCATTCGACAATAAATGTAACCGGTTACTGGACCAAGCTGGGCAGCTTTTTGGGCTGCTCCAGAAACGGTTGCGCAGTCGAGTCAGCGCCTGACAGCGCAAATGACCATGACTTGAAAGACTTTGGAGGATTTTTGGATGGGCTACGAACGCAATCTCTCACGCCGCTTTAAATCGCTTGTCTGCATAACTCTTACCGCCTTCTGCTTGCTTCTGGCGCCGTCAGTCTTCGCCCAGGTCGATGAAGGATCCGTTACTGGCGTGGTTCAGGATGCCTCCGGCGCCGTGGTTCCCGGCGCAAAAGTGACCCTCTTGAATACGGACCAAGGTTTGTCCCAGGTAACGACAACGGACGGCTCCGGCGTGTACACCTTCTCGCCCGTCAGAATCGGGAACTACACCGTGTCCGCCACGGCTCCTGGCTTCTCTGTGACCACCCAGCAAAATGTGAATGTGGCCGTGAGTCAGAATCTGCGTGTCAATATTGAGCTTAAGACCGGCGCCGCGACCGAAACCGTTGAGGTCACCACGGCCCCGCCCCAGTTGCAGACCGAGGATGCGTCGGTCGGGCAAGTAGTGAACGAGCGGAGTGTGAATAACCTGCCTCTGAATGGACGCAACTTTACTTTCCTGGCCCAACTGGCGGCCGGCGTGAACACTCCGCAGGCGGACACTCGCGGCAACGCCGCGAACGGAGCCTTCTCCGCCAATGGTCTGCGCCCTGCGCAGAACAATTACCTGCTGGACGGCATTGACAACAATTCCGACAACGTGGACTTCCTCAACGGAACAAACTTTGTGGTTCTTCCTCCGCCCGACGCGATCGCGGAATTTAAAGTCCAGACTTCGGACTTCAGTGCCGAGTTGGGACGTGCCGCAGGCGCCGTCCTCAACGCAACCGTCAAGTCCGGCACCAACCAAATTCATGGCGCCGCCTGGGAATTTTTCCGCAACGATATCCTCGACGCCGCGGACTGGTTTGAAAATAGCAACGGAATCAAAAAGGGAGAGTTGCGCTGGAATCAGTTCGGAGGTTCCATCGGCGGCCCCGTCATAAAGAACAAGATCTTCTTCTTTGGTGATTATCAAGGTTTCCGGCATGTACAGGGCAACACCCAATCTGGAATCTCAGTGCCGACCGTGTTGCAGCGCAACAGCGGCTACTCCAATCTCTCCGAGTTAGTCTCCGCCAATGCCTCGAGCGCGGCGCGAGCCGATGCCCTGGGGCGTTTGATCCCCGTCGGCACCGTCCTCGACCCGGCAACCACCCGGTCGGTCACTAAGGGTGTGCTCGATCCCGTTACCGGCATCGCGGCAGCGTCCACTGGCTATGTTCGCGATCCGTTTGGCGCCAGCACGTGTAGCGGGGGGACGATTTCGCTCGCCGCCTGCCCGGGTCTGAACCAAATTCCTGCCGGCCGCATCGATCCCAACGCCGTCAAGCTGTTGAATCTTTTCCCACTACCCACCGCCGGTGGAGTTAGTTCAAATTTTGCTAGCAGTCCCAACCTCTACCAGCACAATAACCAGTTCGACGTCCGGGGCGACTACGATATCTCCGACAAAAATCAGGTGTTTGCGCGCGCCAGTTATTGGGACAACCCGCAATTTATTCCCGGGCCCTTTGGGGGCATAGCGGACGGCGGCGGCTTCCAGCAGGGCGTCCAGACTGCAAAGTCTTTTCAGGGTGTGGCGGCGTTTACCCATCTGTTCACCCCGACTACGGTCAATGTAGCCAGAATTGGATGGGACCACCTGCACACCTCACGATTCGGGCCAGAAGGCTCTACCTACGGCATTCCGGCGCAATTCGGAATCCCGGGTATCCCGCAGGTGAGTAATAACGGTGGTCTGCCCGCGTTCGGCTTTGGTGGGCTGCAGACTTTGGGCGCCAACAACTTCCTGCCTTCGGACGAAACCACCCAAACGACTCAGGTCGTCGACGACTTTTCCAAGGTTTACGGCGCTCACGGCTTCAAGATGGGCATTGAATACCAGCACGTAGTGTTCAATACCCTCCAGCCCGCCTGGGCGCACGGACAATTCGACTACAACGGTAGCTTCACAGATATTCCGGGCAATAACGGCAGTACCACCGGTATCGCGCAATTCATTCTGCCCCCGACCGCCGCGACAGTTCCCAATGGAGTCGATTTCTCCGGAGGCTCTGACGATGTCCGCTCCTCCAACATCAACAAAACCTACGACGAAAGAATGTATTTCGCGACCTACTTCCAGGACGACTGGAAGGTCACTCCTAGGCTGACGCTCAATCTCGGCTTGCGTTGGGAATACTTTGGGCCCATCAACGAGAGAAATGGCGGCCAAGCCAACTTCGTTCCCCACTACCCCGATAGTAATGGGGGTCCGACGTTCATCATCCCGGCCTCGGGCAAGGACAACAGGGCGTTGTCTTCGACGGCCAATAATCCGTCCCTGGCCGGCAACGGCTTTGTCGATGTGCTGGCCAAGGATGGAATTGCGATCTTGTCGACCGACAAGTACGGCCAGGGATTGCTCAAGCCACAATACAATAATTTTGCGCCGCGCTTCGGCTTTGCCTATCAAGTAGACCCCAGGCTAGTGGTGCGCGGCGGGGTGGGTCTCTTTTGGAACGCCTTCGAAAATCAGGGTTACGGACCGAATATTGGTGAGAATTATCCCTTCGTATACAACTTCGAGTACAACCCCAAAGTTCCTGACGGCTCCCCTGCCGGCTTATCTAACGTCGCACCTGTTAGTTACAACACGCCGTACGCTAACTGCGCCGACCGCAGGTCCGGGTCAAACAGCGACCTTTGAGTCCGGCTTCTCCTGCCATTCCTTTACCCCTCTGAGCGTGAAAGCATCCGGCTTGGGCCTGCAGGGGCTTCAGTTCAAGTTCGTAGATCCCAAAACCTTGGCAGCTAACCTGTCTTTCCAGTATGCGATCACTCACTCCATGTCGGCGCAGGTCGGTTATGTACTCACAAAGGCCGACAATCTTCAGATGAATCTTGGCGCGAATAACGTAACTGCACTCCTGCCCTACAACGCCAGTACCACCGGGCCGGTCGGTGGAGGACCCCTGGGTCAGCAGCCGTTTCCAGATCTCGGAGGTGGTTCTACTGGGCGAATGATTGGAGCCAGTGTTTACAATGGATTGCAAACCAAGCTCGAACAGCAGTTCTCAAGCGGACTGAATTTCCTCCTCACGTACACATTTTCGAGAACCTTTACTGACGCCGGCGACTTGCTGAATGGCGGTAGTCTGAGTGGCGCTCGGGCACCAGACGTGCCGGGCTTTGGTGTTCGTCAAGATTGGTCTCTGGCCTCTTTTAACATCACTAACGTATTCCATTTCAGCGGCGGGTACGAGCTACCGTTCGGCAAAGACAAGCATTATCTGACCAACACAGGCAAGCTCGGGAATGCCGTCGTCGGAGGGTGGAGCATCAATTGGATCACCACCCTTCAGGGCGGCCAGCCTCTCTCCCTCAATTGCCCGACCGCCACGACAAAAGGCACAGGCTGCCGCGATGTGACGGTCCCCGGGCAGAGCCCGGACCTCGGAATAAAGGTAAAGAAAAATGCAAGCGGCAAATCGATTCCCTATTGGTTGGGAAATCCGAAAGCCTTCCAACAGCCTTGCTTGTTGGGCGGCGATGCAACATCGAATCCGGCCGGATGCATACCTACGACTGGTTTCGGTTATCTGGGCAACCGTCCGGGGACGACTACCGGGCCGTCGTACCATCGGTTCGACTTCTCCGCATTCAAGAACATTCCGATCAGTGAACGCTTCAGAATGGAGTTCCGCGGTGAGTTCTTCAACATCGTCAACCATCCGAATTTCAATGCTCCGGGATTCGGCGGCAACGGCGTTGTCGCGATTGCGAACTCAACCAACTTCAACAACGCTAACTTCGGCGCCGTCGGATCTACCCGCGATGCTCCCAACGCTCCCAGGCAAATACAATTTTCTTTGAAGTTGTATTACTAGGCTAAGATGAAAACACCCCGAAAGGCCGCTTTCTGCGGCCTTTCGGGGTGTTTCTGCGTAGCTTCGCTCACGCGGTAACGACAAAGGTGAGCTGTGAGCAAAAAGTACTGGTCCCAGCGGATGGTTCTTAGTTCTCTTGTGTTTTGCGCGGCGCTTGCCGCGGCCCAGGACCATCAAGCCCAGACCCAAACACCCCGGACGGAAACATTAGACCGTCAGTTTCAATCCGCGGTCTCTCAATATGACGCAGGACGGTTTGCCGAGGCTGCGGCGCAGCTGGAAGCCCTGTTGCCCTATGCGCCAAGAACCTTTGAGGTTCATGAGCTTTTGGGGCTGGTATATGCTGCACAGTCTCAGGATGCGAAGGCCGTAGAGCAGCTCCAGATCGCGGTTCGATTGAAGCCGGATTCGGCAGCCGCCCGAACAAATCTGGCAGCCAGTCTCTTCCATTCAGGCAAATCGGAGTTGGCCGAGGGGCAGTTTCGTAAGGCTCTTGAACTGGAACCTCGCAACTACGATGCTAACCACAATCTGGGTGAACTCTACATTCAGTCCAAAAGGATCGCGGATGCGGTGCCATTGCTGGAAAAGGCGCAGGAGATTCATCCTTCTTACGACAATGGGTATGATCTCGCGCTGGCGTATTTCCAAACTGGAAAGCTTAGTCAAGCCAGGCAACTCGTTCAAAATCTTGAGCAGATAAAAAATACCGGCGAATTGCATAACCTGCAGGCTCAAATCGACGAAAAGAGCGGAGAGTTCGTGTCGGCGGTGAACGAATATCAGGTCGCGGCACACATGGATCCGAGCGAGGGCAATCTGTTTGACTGGGCGAGCGAGCTGCTTCTCCACCGCACGTACGAGCCAGCCATTGACGTGTTTCAGGAAGGTGTCAGACGTTACCCAAACTCACCGCGGCTCTTCATCGGGTTAGGCATGGCTCTTTATTCGCGGGGTACATACGACGAAGCAGTTAAAGCCCTGCTCACAGCTGCCGATCTAAACCCTGCTGATCCTCGCTGTTATCTTTTTCTCTCCAAGGCCTACGATAGCTCACCGAACCAGGCGCAAGACGTGAGCCAGAGATTTCGCCGTTTCTCTGAACTGCAGCCCGGTAACGCGTTGGCGCTTTATTACTACGCGATGAGTTTGTGGAAGGGAAAGCGGGCCGAAGACCCCGGCTCCGATCTTCGGGAAGTGGAATCGTTGCTGCAAAAGTCGGTAGCTCTCGACCCAAACCTTGCGGAAGCACACGTGCAGCTGGGTAATCTCTACGCCGATCACCATGAATATGCAAAATCCATTCCGGAATATACGAAGGCGCTCGAAGTGAATCCCAATCTTCCTGACGCTCATTACCGTCTCGGACAGGACTATGTTCACGTCGGTCAGAAGGATCGCGCCCAGGCGGAATTCGAGGTTTACCAAAAGCAGCGCGCACAGCATATGGCTGAAGTCGACAAGGAAAGAGCAGAAGTGCAGCAATTCGTCTATGCGGCGAAGGCAGCGCCGTCCGCCAAGCCATGAGTAACGCCCCGGCCACTCCTCGGCAACTCGCCCACCATCTCGGCCGCACTCGGCGTGACTTCCTGCGCGATGTTGCGGGCGTGGCGCTGGGATCGACCCTGATGAGCGCCAGCCCCATGGTGCGAGGAGCGGCGGCGGCTAAAAAAAGAAAAATCATCGTCATCACTTTTGGCGGGGGCGCTCGCGACCAGGAAACCTTCGCCCCGGAGGGTAAGGAGAATATTCCCAACCTGCTCCACCAGCTCATCCCGCAGGCGAGCTTCTTCACCCAGGTAGTGAATCAAGGAATCCTCGGCCACTACGTCGCGACCGCCAGCCTCGCCACAGGAGTCTACGAGACCCTCAATAACTTCTCCGCGGTGCCTCCCCAACATCCGACAGTCTTCGAGTACTTTCGCAAAGACCTGCGTCGCCCGCTCTCCGACGCCTGGGTGGTTGCCCCCAGCAACGGGTTCAACCGCATTGGCGAGAGCGACTACCGTTCCTACGGTTCCGGCATGGGAGCGCGGGTGGTGCTGCCAAAGCACCTGCTCACTGCAGCCATGTCTGGAAGTTCCACGGATTACGAGCACCTGCTGCGTGACAACTACGAGACTCCTCTGTACACTCCGCAACTCGCGGGCGGCGAGTTCGAGCTGCAGCAGCTGGAAATGATCCTGAAGCTTTCGGTCGACGACTTCAAGGCCCATGCGCGGACGGTGTCCAGTCCTGACGAGCTATCTCTCTACATTGCGCGCAGGCTGATGCAGCAGGAGTCGCCCAGTCTCCTCTGGATCACCATGCACGATATCGACATCGCGCACGCCGGCGCCTACTCGCTCTACGTCGATGCCATCCGGCGTACCGACCGCTTGTGTGCGGAGCTTTGGAAAGCCGCGCAGAGCGAACCTGAGTACGCGGGCAACACCACCCTGTTTATCCTGCCCGACTTTGGGCGCGATGCCGACCAGGATGCCGGCGGCAACGGATTCCAGCATCACCGCACCGGCGATGCAGCTTCACGCACCACCTGGATGTTGGCCCTGGGCGCGGGCGTCCGCGAAGGCGTGGTCTATGACCGCCCCATGCAGTCGGTCGATCTGGTGCCCACGCTGGGGGCGATGATGGGGTTTTCTCCCGCACTTTCGCAGGGCAAACCAATTAAAGAATTGGTGTAGTCGCATGCTTCCAGCCGATCTCAAAGCCGATCAGTTCGCCGGGTATCCACCCCAGGCGCGGAGCCTGGTCGTTGCTCACCTGGAGGCGCTCCGCCAGCTGCCGCTTGCCTTTCTGCCCAGCCTGCTCCGCGAAGTGATTGACTACGATTACAAATTTCCCGCCGAGTGCGCATCCATCGATAGGGAACTCGCCAACCTGAGTTCTCTATCAGCCCCGCAGCTAAAGGATTGGTTTCAGGCCTTCTCGCAATTTTCTCTTTCGACGAAGCTCGAACAGTTCGATTGGATCAATCAGCCCGCCCAATTTGTGGAACAGCTGTCTGCCTACTTGTGGACTACGCAGCAGTTGGATGCTTTCCGTAAAGCCGCGACTGTTTATGGAGATCGCCTGCGGTCGACGGCGCCCCCGGAAACCGTGCCTGCGCGGCGGCTAGGCATTGCGGTGATCGGGCAGGGCGTCGACACTTACGATGCGCCGTTATTTCGCAGCCTGCGCCCGCACGGCGCGTATTTCGGCGGAGTCAAACCCGACAACGGACTTTCGCTGTTACTGGATGCGGTCGCGGCCAGAGCCAAAGCCCATCCAGTAGCTTACGGCCACTGGTACATCGATGGAGGCGAACCGGCGGATCACAGCCCGTTGCTCACCTGCGTGTCGTACGCAGCGCTGGCAACCGGTCCGTGCTGCCTTGCTGCACAACATCCAGACAGAACTGCAGCGTCCGGGCATGGGGCCCGAGGAACTGAGCACCCATCTGGCGAGGCTGGTTCCGTCAGACCTGGGCATGGACAAAGCGGGAGACGAGGTGCTCGGCCGCTTTCAGGTCAAGCTGCTCACCGAGGGTTCCGGAACCCAGATCTTCAGCACCACGTTCGCTCAGTGGACAGCCCGAGAGGCCCTGCGGCGGGCCCAGCCTCTTACCGTCATGGTGCGCTTTGCTCCGCGACAACGGCAGAGACCGATGAACGAGTTGCTGACCCGTGTCCAGGGCAACGCCGAACTCGATCTGGCGGGCTCCGTGGTCGATGCCGATAT
Organism: uncultured Acidobacteriaceae bacterium; assembly: GCA_963850235.1. GTDB lineage: Bacteria > Acidobacteriota > Terriglobia > Terriglobales > Acidobacteriaceae > PALSA-350. Next base: position 165,495 of record CAWKKM010000006.1, read on the forward strand.
GGGTGCCTACTACAACTGGCTCAACCAGCAGCGCCTCCCGGGAGCGGATCAATCCGCCTTCCTGGTCTGGTTCGAGGGCCACAACCAGGCGCTGGCCATCGGCCCCTCCATCCCGCGCGGAACCGTATCCACCACAGTAGCCGATCTAAGCGACCTGCTGGCCCTGGTTGTCTCCTGAAACCGCCGTCACAGAGCGCCCCCGCTCTCCCTTCGCCAACCCGAACCTCAAACCAATCCCTACTGGAAACGCCACTCACTCCCTTGTCATCCTTGGGAGAGCCTGTGACTTATTCGATCTTCCGCGTTTTTGCACACCCCTCAACAAAACCGTCATCCTGAGAGGCTGTGACTTTTATCAATGGAAAGGCCTCCCGCCCCACAGCCGGCTCGTCCCCCGGCAACTGTTCTCTCCCTGCAACCACCCTCTCCTATCTGTCATCCCGACCGCAGGGAGGGACCTGCAGTTCACTTCACCAGCAACCAATCTCAGCTGGAAGCGCCGCAACTCCCCATGTGCTTCAAACCCTCAACAAAACCGTCATCCTGAGCGAAGCGCCTTACTGATCTGTCGCATAAAGAAATGTATAGCGCGAAGCCGAAGGACCCCGGCGATGACCATTGGCAGATACTATTCGGAGCTTTCCGGCCACAAACATAAAAAGTCACAACCTCCGACCGGAGCGGAGGGACCTGCGGTTTCACCCTCACTTCACCCGAACCGTAGGCTCCACCGACAATCCCGGTCGCAACAAATGATCCTTATCCTCATTACGATCCGTCAAATCAATCCGCACCGGAATCCTCTGCACCACCTTGACATAATTCCCCGTAGCATTCTCCGGCGGAAACAAGCTAAGCACGGACCCCGTCGCCCCACCGATCTGGGTCACCTTGCCGTCGTAATCGCGTCCATAAGCATCCACGTGAATCTTGACCGACTGCCCCGGACGCATCAACCGCAACTGTGTCTCCTTGAAATTCGCCGTGACCCAGATATCGTCCAGCGAAACCAGCGTCATCAGGTTCTGCCCGACACTCACGTTCTGCATCACTTCCAGGCTCTTCTTGGTGATGATCCCATTCGCCGGGGCAACAATCCGGGTATAGCTCAAATTCAACTTGGCTTGTGCCAACGCCGCCCGCGCCTGTTGCACCTGTGCTGCCGCCTGGTCTGCCTTGGCCTTTTGAATCTTCACCTGGTCGGGCGCGGTTTGCGCATTCTTCAACTCCGCCTGCGACTGGATGACCCGGTCGCGGGCAATCCGTACCGCGTCTTCGGCAGCAATCTCGCTGGCCTTGGCTCCCAGCAACGCCGCCTTCGCAGCATCTGCCGTGGCCACCGTGGCGTCGAACTGCTGCTTGGAGATCACATCCTTTTCCACCAGCGGCGTGTACCGCTTCAGATCCAATTGCGCTTTGATGTTGTTGGCTTCCGCCTGCTGTACCTGGGCCTGCGCCGCTTCCAACTGGCGCTGCGACTGCTGCACCGTCGCGTCCGACGTACGCACACCGGAGGCGGCCGACTGCAGGCTGGAAGCAGTGTTCACGCCAATGACCGGCACATTCACCCGCACCGCTTCGTAGTTGGCCTCCGCACTCTGCAGGCTCGCCTCATCCTGCTGCACCGCCTGATCAAAGTCCCTGGGATCGATCTCGGCAATCAGCGTACCGGCCTGCACGTATTGATTCTGCTCCACGTTGACCCGGATCACCTGCCCGGCCACCCGGGCGCTGATTTGTATCAGGTGACCATCCACCTGGGCGTCGTCGGTGTCCTCGTAATACGAGGAATGCCACCAGAAAAGGAGCGCGCCCACGATGAGAACGGCCACTACACCGATGACGATGAACCTGCGCCTCCCCTTCTTGCGGGGAGGGCTGTCGAGATCCTGCTGGTCATTGTGCCCGGCTTGGGGACCTTCTTCTTCCACGGTAGTTGCACGGCCTGATTGCGCATTCTGTTCCGCCACCGCTACTTACCTCCCACATAATCCTTGTAATTTGTTTGAGCAATGCCCAGCGCCCGGGCGAGAGACAACTTCGCCACGTTGTGTTGGTAGAGGCTGGAGACCAGCTGGTCATCCGCCTGGGCCATCGATGCCTGGGCTTGCGATACCGCAAGATTGTCGGCCACGCCGGCTGCGTAACGCTGTTGCGCTTCGCTCAATGCTTCCGTCGCCAACTCCGCGTTGCTGCGAGAAACGGCAACCTGCTTGGCCGCGGCTTGAATATCGAGGATACTGTCGCGCACGTCGGCGCTGATCTGCCCGCGCAGATCGTTCAACTGTGCCTGTTTCTGTTCCAGTTGCGCTTGCGCATCCCGCGCATCGCCGCGCAATTTCGCCTCTTCGAACAAAGGAACCGAGGCGGTGCCCATAACGTCGAAGGTTCCGTGGGAATGGCCCAGCGTGGGACCAATCACCCCGTAGTCGCCGGAAAATGAGACGGTCGGGTAGCGTTCGGCAGTCGCGGCGGATCGCGAAGCCCGGGCCCCCTCTACCTGCTGCTGCAACGCGTCCAAATCATGTCGATGGGCGATCGCCTGCTGCACTGCGGCATTTGGGTCCGGGTTGTCCAGCGCCTGAAACGGTGCCTGGTCGCTTAATTCGTAGCGTTGTTCCAGGGGCAGCCCGATCGTCCGCGCCAGCGCAATCTTGTCTTTCTCATATTGGTTTTGTGCCGAGATCAGGGTCTGCTGTTGGGTCTGGTAGTCCACCCGGGCGCGCAACTCGTCCAGCAAGGGCGCCGTTCCCGCCTGGTGGTTGGCCACTGCCTGATCGAGCGACACCTTCGAGGTGTTTACCTGCGCCTGGGCCGATTGCACACGCGACCCATCGGCGATGCACAACAGGTAGGCATTGCCGACCGTCAGCACCACCAAATCCTTTGCATCCTCGACCGAAAGCTTGGCTCCCGCAAAGTTGTGCTTCGATGCCATGTAATTCCGCAGAGACGTTATATTCAACAGCGACCACTCTACCGAGCCCCGGATGTCTGTGTACCCGTAGGGGCCGATGACGGCCGGGAAACCGGGTATCTTAAGACCCTCAGCTTGCAGGTTTGTCTGTTGCACCGCCTCTTTCGCAGAGGCATTCACGGTGGGTAGCAACGCCTGCAATTGCTGCAGCTGCTGTGCACCCGCCGAACCCGCGTTCGTGCCCGAAAGTACCAATCCCAGGTTGTACTGCAATCCCATGTGAATCGCCTGATCGAGCGAAAGTGGAAGAACCCCCGGCACCGGTGCCTGCTTCACGATGCTGCCCTGGTAGGTATTGCTATTTACTTGGGCGGGGGAAGCCTGGACCGAACCCCCGCCCGAGGTACTCCCGGAAGACCCACTGCTCCCCGATGCCTGTCCTTGGGACCCAGCCGGGATAAGAGCCAGGCCCAGGAGCACCATGAGCGGTCTCCAACCAGTGCCCCACAATTCACCCGGCGTACGTCTCATTCTGGAGTCAACCTCGGCATGCGACCTAACAGCCCTGAAAAAAACGGCAGCACCAACTTCGATGCCGAATTGCTTGTGAACTATTCAAAAAAGAAAGCCCGGCGCGCCCTGAACGCACCAGTATCGTAGGAAAAACTGGACAGGGACGGAAGTGATGGTCAACCGTAAAATGAGTGGCCTGTTGCCCGGATCTAGGCCGGCACGAGCGCAGTCTGCGCGCTCATCAGGCAGGTAGCCAGCGAACAGAGTGCCTGGCGATAAGCGGTCCCAACCTGATCTCGCCGCCACGCCTGCGCGCCCATCGCTCCACTTTGGCGAAGATTTTCCGCAGTCTGCTCACCGTCCTGGCCGGCCACCGCACGCAACACAAAAATCGCCCGCAGGGCTGGCGCCAACCGTTCCAGCCATTCCCGCATGCCGGCGCGCCCCGCGCCCGAAATCAAAGCACCAAGCTGGTCCCCGCTCAAACCCGTCGCTTCCAGGTCATCCGTTTCAATGCACACCGCATCCGCCGGCTGCGAAGCCGGCACCACAAACGCTTCCGGATATAGACCCGCCATCCGCTGGACCGCGGTCCGCACCAGCAGGGTGCGCGCCTCGGCGTACGCCAGTGTCCCCTCGGCGCAGGGGTCGGCATCAACCTTGGCCACAACCTCCTCCACCAGGGATACTGCCTCTTGCTCGTCGCCCAGCATCAGGGCCGCGATCTGAAAAAGCTGCAAAGCCGTATCCTCGGCCATCAACTCCCTGGCCTCTGCCACTGGGCCCAAATCTCGCTCACTCATGCGCATCTCCTGGGAACCGTCGGACAAATCTTTGGCCGGTCCATAATCTTGTCATCTTCCATCCTCCCGCAACCTCTCTCCGCGCGTCAAATCCCCTCCGCTGCAAGCAAAATTACGCGCATAATTGTGCCGTTGATCACCGATTCATCGCCTGAGCCTTTAGTAAGGTAGAGTCACTACGGGTGACACTGGCTGCTGAACATTCAGCTTTTGTAATCAGGGCATTCGCTGGACGAAGGGTACGGCTTTAGAGCCTGCGTGAGAACCAATCGGTTGCAACATGAGTCCCGCAGAGCCTGCCCTGAGCTTGTCGAACGGGACTTTCCTGAGAGACTGGGTTTGGAAATCCCATTTATGGACAATCTGTTATGAACGATGTAAACCAGGATCCGCAAAGTCTCTTTATCGGCCGCGATGAATCGTGGTTGAGGTTCAATCGCCGGGTGCTCGAAGAAGCCCAGGATCCCGAGAGTCCTCTGCTCGAACGGGTCAAGTTTCTCGCCATTACCGCCAGCAATCTTGACGAGTTTGTCGAGATCCGCGTTGCAGGCATCATGCAACGCATTGAAGACGGATATACGGAGCCGGGCTTTGACGGGCTCACTCCGCGGCAGACTCTGGACGTCGTGGTCGACTCTCTGCACAACTTTGTCCGCGATCAATACCGCTGCTGGACCACCGACCTCCGCCCGGCCCTCTTCAACAACGGCGTGCGCGTCCTCGCATGGGCCGAAATCGATGGGCCGCAACGCGCCTATGCCCTCGATTATTATCAGCGCGAAGTCGATCCGCTGCTGACGCCCATTACCATCGATCCGGCGCACCCCTTTCCTCGAGTCTTGAACAAAGCTCTTTGCCTGGCCCTGTTGCTGCGCCGTAAGCGCAAGGGCGCGACCGGTGCATTGTTGGGTGTCCTCACCGTGCCCCGGGCTCTCCCCCGTTTGATACCTCTGCCGTCCAGCTCCGGAACCCACGATTTCCTCTTTCTCCACGACCTCATCGAGCACAACGCCGTGGGCATGTATCGCGGCTATGAAATCCTTTCCACCACCGCCTTCCGCGTCACCCGCAACAGCAACCTCTACTTCCAGGAAGAAGAATCGCGCAGCCTGCTCGACAGCGTGCGTTCCGAATTGCACAATCGCCGCAAAGGTGATGCTGTGCGCCTGGAAATTGAAGAAGGCGCCGATGCCGAGATCGTCGATCGACTGCGCATGAATTTCGAGCTCGACGACGCCCAGGTCTTTTCCACCGACGGGCCCGTCAACCTGTCGCGCCTCATGAACCTGTACACCGACACCCCCCGTCCGGACCTCAAATTCAAAGACTTCCTGGCTAAAGAGCTGCGCCTCAACCGCCGTTCAGAAGACCTCTTCGACGAACTTCGTCACCACGATCTCATGCTGCATCACCCCTTCGACTCCTACGACACCGTCGTCAACTTCATCCAGTTAGGCTCGCAGGATCCCAGGGTCGTCTCCATGAAGCAGACGCTCTATCGCACCAGCTCCGATTCGCCCATGTTCCATGCCCTCACCGAAGCGGCCCAAACCAAAGAGGTAACCGTGGTCGTCGAACTGATGGCGCGCTTCGATGAAGCCTCGAACATTCGCTGGGCGCGCAATCTCGAAGATGCCGGAGTGCAGGTCTTCCACGGGATCGTCGGCCTCAAGACACACTGCAAGCTCGCTATGCTTATCCGCCACGATCCCGATGGCGTCACACGCCGTTATGCTCACCTGGGCACCGGCAACTACAACCCGAACACCGCCCGCTTCTACACCGACATCAGTTTGCTGACCGCCGATCCTGAGATCACGGCCAGTGTGCATAGCGTCTTCAACTACCTCACGGCCCACTCTGAATCGGACGATTACGCCCCATTGCTGGTGGCCCCGCTGACCCTGGCCGAGAGCACCATCCGCATGATCCACCGTGAAGCGGAACACGCGGCCGCTGGCCGCCCGGCGCACATTATCGCCAAAATGAATTCGCTGCTCGAACAGGCCGTGATTGAAGCGCTCTATGCAGCTTCCAGAGCGGGAGTCCAGATCGACCTGATCGTGCGCGGCATCTGCTCTCTCCGTCCCGGGATTCCTGGCGTGAGCGACAACATCCGCGTCCGTTCGGTGGTAGGCCGCTTCCTCGAGCACAGCCGCATCTTTTGTTTCGCCAACGGAGGTGAAGACGAGGTCTACTGCGGCAGTGCCGACTGGATGCCGCGCAATCTGTTCGAACGCTGTGAAGTTGTTTTTCCCATCCGCGATGCGCAAATACGCAACCGCATCCGCAACGAAATCCTGGGCGCCTACCTGGCCGACACGGCAAAGTCACGCATAGAGATGGCAACGGGCGACTATCCTCGTGTTCGCGCGCCTGAGGGCAAGTGTTTCAACGCCCAGGATTTTCTGATCCGCGTCGCTGAAGGTCGAGACAGCGTAGACGCCATTCCCGAACCTGCCTGGACACCTGAAATGGTCGCCCCCGCCCCTGAAACCATCAGGAAATCCGCGGCCCCACCCAAAAAGCGTCGCCGTAAACCCGCCGCTGAAAAAAACAACTCCGAGGTATTCACGGAGAACGGGCCGCCGGAGGCTGTGCCGTAGCAAAGGCTGAAAACAATCGGAGGGGCCGCGGACGGGTGCCCCAGGTCTCGCGTTTGAGACCTGGGATCCTCCTGGTGAAGGCCAATCGAGTCCGTTCTAAAGGCTTGAGCCCGGAATCAATTGGCCTCTTGCTCAACCAGGGTGAAACGAAGCCGGCCGCCCTGTACCCCCACTCGCAACCGCCGATACTTCATCAGGTAACCCACACCCACGATCGCAGCACCAAAACCCGAAGCAGCGCCAATCCCCAACGCCCACCGCGGTCCCCACGCATCCGCAACCCATCCGACAATTGGAGCCCCAATGGGGGTGCCCCCCAGTGCGATGGCCAGCAGGATCGCCACCACTCGCCCCCGCATCGCAGGCTCTGTGGCTAGTTGCACCACGCTGTTCACCGTAGTGGTGAAGGTCTGTGCCGACACGCCGATGAGGACCAACGCTAACCCGAAAAGCCAGTAGTTGGGCATGATCGCCGCCAGCCCGCAGCCGAAACCGAACACTGCGGCGCCCGCCAACAGGATCGCGATATGCGGCTTCTCGCGCCGGGCCGCAAGCAGCGCGCCCGCTACCGATCCGATCGCCATGACCGACGACAGAAGACCGTACTGGCCGGCTCCTGCATGAAACACAGTCACCGACATGGTGGAGATGAAAATAGGGAAGTTGAGGCCAAACGTGCCGATCAAAAAGAGCATAAGCAGCATGGCTTTCAGGTCGGGACGCTTCCAGACATATTGAAACCCCTCCACCAGGCTGCCCCGGGTTCGATGGGCTCTGTCCGTACGATGAAGTTCATCGACCCGAAGCAGGCTCAGCGAGCAAAGCACCGCGGCAAACGAGGCCGCGTTGATCAGGAAGACCCAGCCTGAACCCACGGCGGCGATCAGAACCCCCGCAATCGCCGGCCCAATCATGCGTGCAGCGTTAAAAGACGTGGAATTGAGCCCGACTGCATTGGAGAGATCCGCTTCGACCACCAGCTCAGAAACGAACGTCTGCCGTGCCGGTGCATCGAAGGCGGAGACACAGCCCAGCAGAAATGCAAACACGTATACCTGCCACAACTGGACCAGCCCGGCGACAGTGAGGACTCCCAATCCCAGGGCCAGCGCCCCCATGGCTCCCTGGGTAACGAACAGGAGCTTTCGCCGGTCGAGATGATCGGCCGCAAAACCGGTAAGCGGCAATAAAAGAACTTGCGGTCCGAACTGGAGCGACATCACCACCCCGACAGCGGTGGCATTGTGGTGGGTCAACTGGGTGAGGACGATCCAATCCTGCGCCGTGCGCTGCATCCAGGTTCCGACATTGGACACAAACGCCCCGCCGGCCCACATCCGATAGTTGAACGCCTGGAGCGAACGGAAGGTGCCTTTCAACATTTGTCCAGGAGCTCGATAATCTCCTGCGTGGTGCCGGTTTCGCCCAGGCGGGGAAAGATGCGCGTGAGGCTGTTGTGATGTGCGTCTGCGTTCGTGTCGGTCATGGCGTCGACGGCAAGCGTCACGTGGAAGCCATGTTCATGCGCGAAGCGTGCTGTCGACTCGACCCCGGCGCTCGTGGACACCCCGGCGATGACCACCTGGGTGACTCCGAGGTCTCTCAGCTGCTTCTCCAGTCCGGTATTGGTGAATGCTCCCCATGTGCGTTTGGTCACCCTGTGGTCTGTCGGCTGCGGGTTCAACTCCGGGATCAGGTCGCTCCATCCAGGAGGCAGGTCTCGCGTGCTACGCGTCTGTTCTGTCCGGCCGGGTGCTCCGCCGTCAACGTTGACCAGCACCACCGGCAATCGGTCGCGGCGGAATGCGTCGGCCAACTCGCCTGCATGTTTCGCCACCTCCTTCATAGGGTGAACCGCGGGTAGATCTATGATCCCTTTTTGCAGATCGATGACAATCAGGGCCGTCTTCGGATCAAGAGTGGTGACTGGCATGACGTTCTCCTTCGGCGAGCTGTTTGAGAAGCTCGACCGCTCGTGCAAGCTCAACCTGCTCTTCCGGCGAGAGCTTGCTTTGGATGGCTCGAAACAGCCAGTCTTCCTTCGCTGCTCGGCCCGCCCTGATCCATTCCTGGCATGCCGGCGTGAGCGACAGGATGGTTTGCCGTCCGTCTTTTGGATCGGGTGAGCCGCTAACCAGTCCGGCCGCCTGAAGGGCGGAGACGGTAGCTCCCATAGATTGCGGCCGCATCCCCTCAGCCCGGGCAAGACTCGTCACCGTCGCCGGACCTTCACGATCCAAACGGCTAAGCACTGATGTCTGGGACCACGTGAGGTCCCCAAAGCTGGCCTGTTCTCGTAACCGTCGCCTAAGTTGTCCAATGACAACCCGAAGGTCGCCCGCCAACGCCAGTGCATGCGCGTCATCCATACTCTCAAGTGTAATATATATGAAGCTAAACTACAAAGTTAACCTTCATAGTTCACACTTGAGGGGAACCTAGTGCGCTTAGTGCGCACACTTTGACCATTTGTGCAGCCCACCAATTTCACCTGGAAACCCGGATGGAAACCGGGATGGGTGCCCCAGGTCTCGCTTTTGAGACCTGGGATCCTCCTAGTGAAGGCCAGTCGAGTTCCTTGGAGCCTATGTCGTAAAACACCTGTAGGAAATCGGACGGGTGCCCCACATTCGCCAGGGCGTACGTGAAATCGACCAAACTCATCATAAGCAGACGTAAACTGAACATTGGCAAGGCATATCTACAACCTCGCGCAATGGTGGCACCTCCTCAGTCTGGACGCACCAACCGTCGCTGCTCTGTGGTCCTGGTTCTTCGTCCGCGCCATGCATCTTCACTGGTCCCTTCCCCAGGCGCTCCTTCTTCCCCTTGGCACATGGTTGCTCTACGTTGCTGATCGCGTTCTCGATGGACTCCGCCAATCCCAGCCTGCGCTGCTTCGGGAGCGCCATCACTTTCACGCCCGCCACCGCACGGCGTTCCTCTGCGCAGCCTCATTTCTCGGCGTCCTCCTGTTCTGGTCCGTCCGCACGTATATGCGGCCCGAGGCACTGCGCGACGACTCGTATATCGGACTCTTTGCTCTGCTTTATCTGTTCGCGGTTCATCGCGGCGCGTCCCGGCTGCCGAAGGAACTTGCGGTGGCCGTCCTATTTGCCGCCGCCACCGCAGTCCCCGCCTGGTCTCGCCTCAGCCAAAGCAGCGCACCAGGCAAAGTCCAACTGGCTCCTGCCATCATCTTCTTTGCTCTCCTCTGCTGGATCAACTGCGTCGGGATCGAGAAATGGGAAGGCGGGGTCCTCCACGCCACGACCCGCTGGGCCAGCCTGCATTTACGGCCGATCGTAACCATGACTGCTCTTTTTGCGCTGGCCGCGTCCCTGATTGCGCCTTCTCCGGCGTTGGCGGCGGTTTATCTGGCCGCTACCGTGAGCTGTGGTCTGCTCTTTGTCCTCGACGCACGCAGTTCCCACCTCTCGCCCCTCTATCTGCGCATTGCCGCGGACGCCACTCTACTAACGCCGTTGGCCTTGTTCCCGTTCGCCCGGTGAGGGTTTCCAGCGCCAACTTCGATCGTGTTGCCCGCCTCTATCGCTGGCTCGAGTACCTGAGTTTTGGGCCATGGCTCGCTCGTTGTCGAAGTGCCCAGCTCACCCATCTCACCACCGCGCGACACGCTCTTGTCTTAGGAGATGGCGACGGACGCTTTCTGGCCCGTCTGCTGGCGGCCAATCTCACCCTGGCTGCGGACGTTGTCGACTCCAGCCATGCCATGCTCACGCTTCTCGACCGCCGCCTGCGCAGGTCCGGGTTCCACCAGCGCGTTCGCCTGTATCACGCCGATGCGTTGCACTGGCACCCCACAGGATCGTACGACCTGATCGTTTCTCATTTCTTCCTCGACTGTCTTTTCCCCCACCAGCTGGAGCAGCTTTTCGATTCTGTCCTTCCGCATGCACTCCCGGGAGCTCATTGGGTCATCTCAGAGTTCGCCATTCCGTGCAATCCGTTCGCCGCCCGGATCGCCCGCGGCATCATTCGCTGGCTCTATCGAGCCTTCGGTTGGACCACCGGCCTCCGCGTGCGCGCCCTACCTGATTACGCACCCGCTCTGCGCCGCCGCGGCTTGACGCTCACCCAGGATCAAAGCTATCTGGCCGGCCTCTTGCGCTCCCAGCTATGGACGCTACCGCATTCCCACTCAAAAATGAACTAGAATGCCGCATGTCCTCCCTGCCATTGCGCTCGCTGTTGCTATTTCTATTCCTGCCCGCCGTGTCCGCATGGGGACAGGTTTCCGCAGTGTATTCCCCTGACGGAAAGCCACTTTCGCAGCGGGTCGTGGCCTACTGGATCGACGCCAGCGTCAATACCGATGCCAAGTCTCTGGACGCGTCGGAGATTCTCGAATATCGCAACCCCTCCCAACAGCCTGTTACCACCATCCCTTTTCACCTCTACCTCAACGCCTTCCGTCCCCAATCCACCTTCTCCCGGGAATCTCATCGGAATGGTACAGACACGTCCTACAGCAACGAGGAGCAAGGCTCCATCGATATCAAAAGCATCGCGGTTGAGGGGTATGGTGACATCTCAAAGACCATGCACTTCATTGCCCCCGACGATGGCAATCAAGACGATCACACGGTGATGGAAATCACTCTTCCCAAACCGCTGGCTCCGGCTGAGGTTGTTCGCTTCCAAATCGCGTTTCACGACAAATTCCCCCTCGCCGTTGCGCGCAGCGGATACAAACGGGACTTCATCATGGGGGCGCAATGGTTTCCCAAGGTGGGCGTCCTTTGGCACGGCACGTGGAACTGCCACCAGTACCACGCCGATACAGAATTCTTTGCCGATTTCGGCACCTACAACGTGAACCTCACCCTTCCCCAGCGCTATATCGTGGGCGCCAGTGGCATCCAGACAGCCGAACAATCCAACTCCGATGGCACCACGGACCCTGAGCTTCCGCGGCGAAGATATTCATGACTTTGCCTGGGCTGCTTCACCGCATTTTCTGGTCGCCGACGATGTGTTCGTGAACAGTCTTGGTCCGGTGAAGCTGCACGCCCTGGTCCTTGCATCCCATGCCGACCAGCGAGACCGCTATCTCTCGGCCCTCAAACAGAGCATGCAAAAGTTCGATGAGTGGTATGGACCCTATCCGTACAAGCAAATCACGTTGATCGATCCTGAGCCGCACTCGGCCGTGGGCGGAATGGAGTACCCGACGCTCATCACCGGCGGAACCGCGTGGTGGGAGCCTGCGTGGTTTAACTTCGGCCTACCGGTGACGGTAGCCCATGAGTTCGGCCACCAGTATTGGTACGGCATGGTGGCCAGCAATGAATTTGAAGAACCCTGGCTCGACGAAGGGATCAACAGCTATAGCGAAGGCAAAGTGATGGGCTCGGTTTTTGGGCAGAATACGTCTGCCGTGAACGCACGCTCGCTCTATGCCAGTGACGAGGAAGTGTTGAGGAACTTCTATTTATTTCGTCCCGACGAAGATCCCATCGTGCGCGCGGGCTGGAAATTCCGTAGTAGCGCAAGCTACGGCAGCATCGTGTATGGCAAGACCGCCACTGCCCTTTCTACCCTGGAGACCGTACTGGGCGAGCAGACGCTTCGTCAGGCTCTCCGCGTCTACTTCCAGCGTTACCGCTTTCAGCACCCCACCGGAAGCGATTTTCTCGATACGCTGCGAGAAGTATCCGGACGTAAAGACCTGGAGCCTTATATTACTCAGGCTTTCAACGGTACTGAGATGCTCGATTATTCCGTGGACTCGCTTACTTCCGGTCCCGTCGATTGGTGGAAGAGGGGCGATACGGGCGGTCCGTACCGCACCAGTGTGGTGGTGCGGCGGAAAGGCAATTTCCTTTTTCCGGTGAACCTCGAAGTGGGATTCGAAGACGGTTCGAAGGAGCAAGCCACCTGGGACGGCAACGACCGCTGGGCTCGCTTCTCCTGGGACAAACCCACCCGGGCTGTCTATGCCCGGGTGGATCCGGATGGAAATGCCCTGCTCGACGCCAACTCGTTCAATAACAGCTACACCCTGCAACGGGACCGCACGGCTCGTTTGAAATTGACGAATTACTGGGTCTTCGCCCAGCAGCTGCTGGCACAATGGTTATCGTTCCTGGTCTGAGAAAAGCGCGGGGCAAATAACCGAGTGAGCATGACGAGCCAATTACAACCATCAGCGCAGCTACAACTCAGGAAGCGTCCGCTTCCCAACCTCCTTGCCCAGGGATTTCAACTTGTCCTGCGCAACTGGCCTTGTGTCGTGTGGGTGTATGCCGTCAATTTAGTCTTTGCTCTGCTAGCCGCCGTACCATTCGCGACTGGTCTGGGCGTTTACCTGGACCACAGCCTCGCGTCACAGAAGATTGGCGGCACGATCGACCTCGCCTACATCGTCGAACTGGCCCTCCACACACGAGACACCGGCTTTTCCTCCATGGTCCTGCACACGGCCGGATGGGCCGGTCTGCTCCAGCTGCTGGTGCTCTTTTATTTATTCGCCGGTAGCGTCTTTGTGTTCGTCGCCGCCGAACCGCCGCAGCTCTCCGTACTGCTGCGCGGCGGTGTCGCTTACTTCTGGCGCTTTGTGCGCGCGGCAATCCTTGCCGGCGGTAGCGCGGCCATCATCCTGTGCGTTCTGCTTGCCATGCGGGCCGGATTGCTGACGCGGCTCGATGCTGTCTACGTCGAACGCCGCCTGTTCCTTTATTCGGCAATCAGCGGCGCCGTCGTTTTGCTCGTTGCCCTGCTTTTGCGCCTCTGGTGGGATCTGGTTGAGGTCTACGTTGTGCGCAACGCCATGGACGGCGAGCACAGGGTCCACCTCGCGCTGCTGCCGGCGTTTCGCCTGCTCTTTCGAAATTTCTTCCGGATCTTCGGTAGCTTTCTGCTCGCCGGGATAGCCGGCGTCGCTGCTCTCGCGTTGTGTGTCGCCCTGTGGAAAGCACTGCCCGCTCATCAGGTGTGGTTGGCCGCTCTCCTGGCACAGCTTGGCCTATTTTTGCTGATTGCCAGCCGTTTTTGGCAGCGCGGGCTTGAAGCCACGCTGGTTATGGTTCTGGATCCGCCCTTGGTGGTCAGCGAGGAGCTGATGCCTGATGAGCCGCTGACCACGGACGTGATTGCTGTCATGGAGGGTTTGGCCCCGGCTCCTACTTCGGCCGCCGGCGTTCCGGGAAGTTTGTCCGAGCCAACGCTGCGCGATCTGGTGGCGAAACTGCAGACCGAGCCCTGGGCCAATCCGGATGGTCTTCCTGCCCCGCCGCCGCGACCGTTCCCAGATCCTGGAACTGCCTCTGTACTGCTGCCTGCCAAGCCCGAGGAAGCCAATGACCCCTCTGTTTCACTCCTCGATCGGCACGAAACGAAATTTCCGCTGGGCGGCGTGAGCGTCGAAAAAGAAGCGGATCCAGCGACCTCCGCCGAGAACGAAAAGATCGTCCCGGAGGAACCGCCCCGACCGGAAAAGCTTCCTCATTCAGAAAAGAAGCCGTTGCCCTAAGCCGCTGATAGGCAACCGCACGTTGTCTGCAACCCTTCCAACCGGAATGAGTTCACCAGATCCTGACGTCTTCCCTCAGCCAGGCCCCGATCCCGCTCCGGATCCCGACCCGTTGCCTCTTCCACCGCCCGATCCCGATCCGGGGCTCCCGCTGGGTCCTCTGCCGACGCCGGCGCCGGTCTTCCGAACAAGTCTTCTCTTACGCCCGGGGAATTGTTACAATTTGATGAATTGAAAGAGCTCGCGTCTCAGCACCCCCGCGTGAGAAGAGAAGTCTCATCCCATGAACCTTTACATCCTTCGTCATGCCAGCGCCGGTGTGCGCCGTGCAGATCCTGTTATTGACGTTAAGCGGCCCCTCGACAAAGAAGGCAAGGAACAGTGTTTGCTGATCGCCGGGATACCTGAACGCCTTGCGGGTCCAGTTTGACCTGGTCATCTCAAGCCCGCTCAAGCGTGCGCTGCAAACCGCCTCGCTGGTGGGTACGGAAGTCGCCTACGACAGCAAGATCCAGATCTCGGACGTCCTTTCGCCATCGGGAACGGTGGCGGGCTTCCAGACTTTGGTAACCTCCCTCGCAGCGTACGACAACGTTCTGGTGGTCGGACACAATCCAAACCTGCCCGAATTTCTGGGTTCGCTCATCTGTGCCCCCAGGCCGGCCAGCATGCGGATGCGCAAAGGTGCGATCGCGCGCGTCGACTGCACCCGCAGGCCGGGACAATTGGTATCACTACTGGATTCGCGCATGCTGCGGCAGATTTACGCAAGTGCCGCAAAAAGCTCGCGCCGGAAGACTTCGCGGAAATAGTCGCCTTCTTTGCGTAGCGACCAAAGCTCCAACTCCGCGCCGGTGCGCCCCGGGCTCAGCTCCATCAGCACCCGCTTGGGGTATACACGCAGCGTCACCTTGAGTACATCGCTCGCCCGGTCCTGATTCAGTGCCACAGCCAGGCGCAGCAGCACTACGGCTCGCTGCACACGGCTGAATTCTTCCGGGGGAATCGGCCGCATCGTGCGGTCCTCGGGGTCGGGACGTGATTTGCCCAGGTAGCGTGCAATTGCCGACATGATCGCCCGCTGCTGCGGGGTGAAGCCGAAGAGCTCGGAGTTGGCAATGATGTACTGCGCGTGACGGTGATGTCCCTGGTAGTTCATGAACTTACCTACGTCGCGCATCATGGCCGCCGCCTCCAGCCAGGAGCCGTACTCCGGGGGCAGCTCATGTACGGACTGCATATCGCGAAACAGTTGCAGCGCGTGTTGACGTACCGCGTCAGCCTGCCGAGGGTCAACGCCATAGCGTTTGCAGGTGGCCAGTACTCCCTGCCAGCGCTCCCGTTCGAAAACCTGGTGAGCCGTTGTTTTGGCATCCTGTTCGGCCAGCATTTGGTCCAGGATTCCGTCCCGCAAGCCAAGCCCTGAGTAAGTGAACCCGGGGAGAGCGAAACGTTCCATCAACTCGGCGTATACGTGAGCGCCGGCGACCACGATCTCGCTTCTTTTGGGCCCGATTCCCGGGATACTGCTACGCTGCGCGGCACTCATGCCGGTTAGCTTGGTGGTCAGCCGGCGTACATTCTTCGCATCCGCGTGCGGCTTGCTCCGGATGCGGCCGTTCCTGCCCGTTGCTTTGCGCATTGCCTGGCTGGCTTCTGTCAGGGCCGCCGCGGTTCCCGAGGTCGCGATTACCAGAGAAACCCGCAGAGCACTCAGTCGCCGCTCTGCTTTGCGTAGCTCGCGCGCAATAAATTGCTTCAGCCGCGCGAGCTCTTCTTCTGTCGGAGGATCGCTGGGAAGAAATTCCTTGGTCAACCGGACCGCGCCCAGCGGCAGGCTAACCGTTTCCTGGATGCGTTTGCGCTCGGAAATCGTAATCTCGCAACTGCCGCCGCCAACGTCGATCAACAGGCACCGGCCCTGCGTGCCCGGTTCGCCCATCACCCCACGGTGGATCAGACGCGCTTCTTCCAGACCGGAGATGATCTCCACTTGCCAACCCGTCTCGGACTTAACCCAAGCCAGAAACGCCTGCGCATTGCGTGCGTCGCGCAAGGCAGAGGTGGCTACCGCGCGCACATGGTCTGTGCCGTGCAGCTTGACTGAGCGGTAAAAGCGCTTGAGCGCCATCAATGTCCCCGCCATCGCCTCTGGAGAGACGACGCCGGTTTCGAACACACTCTCACCCAACCGCGTCACTTCGCGGTCCTCGTGGAGCACTTTCAGTTGGTGTTGTTGGACTCGCGCGATTTTTAATCGGCAGGAGTTGGAACCAATGTCAATCGCCGCGTACGTCTGCATCGTCTGGGGGACTTTCACCTCAAGATACACCACTTCGTTTTACATTTTCTTTAAGCGGCTCCGGGCTCTCGCCGCTCTGAAGAAGGGCACGGCTGATTTTGCTGGGTTTATGTACGGGCTAAAGCCCGTACGCACCATCAGCCGTGCTGCAACGGTCACAAAATCCCTGGATAAGCAACCCTCGACGAAGGGCACGGGTTTACCCGTGCCGTAAAGCGACCGATCGATGAGGGCTTTAGCCCCTGAGGGCTGCTTTCTTCTCACAGGCGGGATTGTTGCTTGATACCAAACATGCGACTCAGAAGCCGGAAGCAAGACGCCGTTCGCTGAACCGGACTGATGCCATCGGCCGTTTGCTGAGGGCCATCCACTCTCCCAAGAGCCGTGCGCGCATCGTTTGGGTGGTCTTCATCGCCGCAGCAAAATGGCGATCTACTTCGCGCTCCAGATGTGCGCTCAGATCCGGAGCGTCCTTTTCGAGTGCCGTTCTGGCCTCTTCCAAAAGGCATTGCCAGTCGTGCCAGTCGCCGATTGCGTCCTGGATCCGCTTCAACGCTTTGGCGACGCTGCTGTAGGGTTCTTTTTCCACAGCGGATTCGGCTACATAACGAGCCTTCTTGGTTGCCTTGCGAAAATCATGTAGATTCTCCGCGTCCAGCAACGGCATTGCATCGGCTGCTCGTACAAAATCTTCAAGCGCTACAACATCGGCGGAACGTCCGGTCTTCACACTCTCCGGCGGAACCGAGCCGACGGCTTTGAGTACCGCAGTCTGGCGCTCCGCCAATCCGTTCTGCCGCTTCCTGATCTGCTTCTGCATGCCACGAGCCAGGTGCTTGCGCTCGCTTTTAAGCCAGTCATCCAGCATTTCAGCCTGTTTATGGAGCGGGTCGCTGCCCGGGGCAGACTTGCCCACCAGGTTTTCCAGGAGCTTGCGATGGACATCCAGATCGCGCACCGGGCCGGCAGCCCGGCGGATCTGCTTCAGTTGACGTAGCCACGGCCGGGCTGGATGGTCCAGGGCAAAGGTCACGTTTTCGCGCAGCATGGCCTCGAGCATCGCCTGGAGGCGGCGTGAGCCCGTTCTCACCCGGTGCACTGCATCAGCGTCCGCATCCTCGACGCACGGCGCGAGTGCGGCGTTGAACGCGTCCGCAAGGGCGGTCAAATGGGCCCGAGGGTCCCGCACCGCTGACGCTCCAGTCCGGCTGGTATCCTGCTGTTTAGTGCCCGCGCTTTTCTGAGCCATGTCGAATCACTTCGCCCTCTCCCTTGAGGCGCCTCCCGAGAATACTCCAGTCCTGTCCCCGGTGCGTACCTGGACGCTGCTGCTCCTGGTCTTCGTCGCGGTCCATTTCGCAGCGCTCTTTGCGCCCCCGTTATTGGATGACGCCGATGCCAACCACGCGACCGCCGCGCAGTCCATGGCGCGCACCGGCGACTTGGTCACGTTGAAAGTGGATGGCGTTCGCTATCTGGAGAAACCGCCGCTGCCGTATTGGCTGGCGGCCGCCGACTACCGGCTCTTCGGATTTAACGTATTCGCCACTCATTTGCCACTCACCCTGGGGGTGCTCGGTCTTGCCATACTGGCCTGGGTCTGGGGCCGCCGCGCTTATGGAGAACGCGCAGCGTTCTATGCCGCCCTCGGTATTCTCACCAGTGCGGGCATCTTCCTGTTCACCCGCATCTTCATTCCCGAAGTCCTGTTAACTCTGCTGCTGGCCTTTGCGCTCTACAACTTTCTCGTTGGGCTGGAAGACGATAAACCTTCCCGCTTTTACCTGACCTGGGCGGCCCTGGCGTTGGCAATGTTAGCCAAGGGGCTGGTGGCCCCGGTCTTTTTCTTCCTCGCCGCCGTGCCCTATCTGCTGCTCACGGGAGAATGGCGGCGCTGGCGCCAGTTCCGTCTGCCCTCCGGCATTCTGCTGTTCCTCGCCATTGCCGCGCCCTGGCACATCCTCGCCGGGTTGCGCAATCCGGGTGCCGGCCACCCCGCGGGGAATATCCCCACTCCCGGCAATGTTCATGGCTTCTTCTATTTCTACTTTATCAACGAGCAAGTGCTCCGCTTTCTGGGCAAGCGCTATCCGGTGGACTACAACAAACTACCCTTTGCTCTCTATTGGAGCCTGCATCTGGTCTGGCTCTTTCCCTGGAGCATCTACCTGCCGGTCGCTCTCCGGCGAGCGTGGGACGCACGCAGCCGTTGGCGTCACGGGCTACGGCCGGCGCCTTATTCCGTGGCGGCGCGCTCTGCGCTCTTCCGTACCAGAACCACCTGGTTGCTGGCCATCTATGCTGCGGTGATCCTGCTTTTCTTTTCCATCTCCACCAACCAGGAGTACTACACCTTTCCGGCATATTTCCCCCTGTTGCTGCTTACGGCAGGCGCACTGGCAAGCGAGGAAAGCGCACCCGGGACAACGAGCAAATGGCTTACCGGAGCACAGGCGGCCCTCTCCGTCGTAGGCCTGTTGGCCGCTTCCGCGCTAGGTTACGGTCTGTGGTCTTCCCGCGGTCTCCCCTCGGGCAGTGACATCGGCGCGCTTCTGGCGCATCGGGACGTAGCCGGCTATACGCTCTCGATGGCGCACTTATTCGATCTCACGGGGCCGTCTTTTGCCGCTCTTCGTCTGCCCGCGGGGTTGGCGGCGGCGGGACTTCTGCTGGGTCCGGTGATCGCCTGGATTCTGCGCCGTCAGCGCCATCATTTTGAAGCCACGGTCAGCGTGGCCTTTACTTCCGCTGTCTTTCTGATTGCCGCCCATATTGCCCTGGTGAGGTTTGAGCCCATGCTCTCGTCGCGCGCCATGGCCGACACCATCAATCACATCGCGCCCCGCGGAACCGATGCCACGCTTATCCTCTACGGCGATGTGGCCGACGGTTCTTCGCTGATCTTCTACACCGAGCGCCAGGCTCTCCTGGTGAATGGCAGGGTGAGCTCGGTACTCTGGGGTTCGAACTATCCTGACGCGCCGCGGGTGCTGATCAGTGACGCAGATCTGCTGGCGCTCTGGGGTACCGGACCGCGAAGATTCCTCTTCGTGCCGGGAGGGGTGAGGACCCACGTCTCTGGCTTGTTAGGAAGCCGGGCGTATTTGCTGCAGGAGCTTTCCGATAAGGCGCTGTATACCGATCGGCCGCTGTAGGCGTGCTCTTGGTTGAGAGTTCAAGCGGTAAGGATAGCCTCAGACTCGCGTTCGCCGGTCTGAGAACCATTTTTCATGAACCCATCCTGCAACAGATTGTAGACCTCGCCCCGCCACCGGACCTGGTTGCTCACATAACTGGCAACCCAGTAGCAAGACCCAAGCAGGTCGCGCAGCGGATAAAGGAGCGCAATCCGCCAGACCCTGGGCTCTTCGACTGCCAGGCGACCGACGATGGCGCCCAGCGCCACCCGGGAAGCCCAGCTCCAGAGGAGCAACAACCCGCCCAACAGTGGACGATGGAGTCCGATGGCAACGCCCGCAGCCAGCAAGCCATAGGGCATGCTGAAGGTGAGTGCAGTTCCAAGGTGCCCCTTTGGGCGAGAAAAGCGAGTGCTTTTCATCCACCGAATCTGGTGCAGCACCGAAGGGAGAAATGAGGAATTGAGTACGTGGTGATCAATCGTGTGGGTAGATAGAACCACCCGGTGCCCGCCGGCGGCGATCATGTTTCCCAACATGAAGTCATCCGCATGATAAGGCCCCAGGGCGCGGAACCCGCTGGCCGTCTCCAGGCAGTCACGCCGCACCACCATGGTGGGTCCCAGGGCAAATTTCATGCCCTCGAGCATCTCGGCCACCAGGACACCGGCGGACATCTCGATCGACATGCCGACGCCCTCGAGCCTGGACCAGAAGTTGCTGCCCACGCCGCGATAGAGGCAGGTCACCAGGCCAACACGCTCATCGGCGAACGGCGCCATGACTGCCCGCAAGTAGTCGCGTGTCACCGAAACATCGCTGTCGCTGACGACGAAAAACTGGTGGGACGCAGCGTTCTGCATACGCTCCAGCGACCAGACCTTGGCGTTGGCATACGGCGCATTCCCGCTGCACAGAAACCGGGACCGGATTTTCGGATAACGGGCCGCAACGCGCCGGGCAATCTGCAAACCCGCATCCTGGTCAGTGCGCGCGCAAAAAATGATCTCGAATTCCGGATAATCCTGTTCAAAGAAACTTTGCAGATGAGATTCGAGGTCCGGTTCCAGACCGTGCAACGGCTTGAGCAAGCTCACGGCTGGGGCGAATTTGCCCGCCGGTAAGCTGCGCCGGCGCTGCGCCAGGCGCACGGCGCCCGTGGCCACCAGGAGGGCATAAATCGTGGAGGTGATGATGCCAATAATGCTGAGCAGGAGTAGAAAGTCCATCATCTCGCAGCTGACCCGAACTCCCCTTTAGAGTACACTTTGGCCCTTAAAGCTTCCTAAATTAAGGACGCGGGCTAACGCTTACGCGGCAGCGGCGCCGGGACGACCGTCGGACGCCGCAGCGCGACCAAGGCGCCTTCGCTGGCCGGCATGCCTTGCTGGACCTTGGCCAGCATTTCGGTGCGCACATAGTTGACGAAATCCTGCATCTGGTGATTCATCTCTTCCATCCGTTCCCGCATCTGCAGAATGATGGCGATGCCGGCAATGTTGACTCCCAGATCGCGCGCCAGGTTGAGGATGAACTCCAGTCGCTCCAGATCCTCATCCGTGTACAAACGCGTGTTGCCCACGGTGCGGGAGGGCTGCAGCAGCCCTTCGCGCTCATACAGGCGAAGGGTCTGCGGATGGATCTCGTACATCTCGGCTACCGCCGAGATCATGTATGCGCCTTTTGATTTACGTTTTGTGGGCATTTTCGTTCCCTTGCCTCTGTCCTATACGCTGTCGAACGTTGCCTGCCGGGGGTCTTCCGGGTTCAACTTGGCAAATTCGCGCAGGATCTCTTTCGATCGCTCGTCCCGGAGCTGGGGCACGACCACCTCCACGGTGACAATTTCATCGCCCCGCACGCCCTCGTGGACTGCCGACGGAACTCCCTTGCCGCGCATGCGCAGCTTCTGTCCGCTCTGTGTTCCCGGCGGGATCTTCAGCTGAGCACGGCCATCGATCGTCGGCACTTCGATTTTGGCTCCCAACGCGGCTTCCGGCACCGTAACCGGAATCTGCACCTGGATATCATCCCCGGAACGCGTGAATACAGAATGGCTACTGATCTTGATCGTCAGGTAAAGATCGCCTGCCGGGCCGCCGTTGATTCCGGCGTTGCCTTTACCGGCGAGCCGTATCCTTTGTCCGTCGCGGGTGCCGGGCTTGATGCGGACTTCCACTGTTTCTGTACGCGACACCGTTCCTTCACCGCCGCAGGTCGCACACTCATGCGTCTGCTTACCGGTTCCGCCACACTGCGGGCACTCGATCTTAAATTTCATGCGGCCGCCCATCTGGGTGACTTGCCCCGTGCCCTGACACTCTGGGCAGGTTCCGCCTCCGCCGCTTGGTTTTCCTTTGCAGGTCGGGCAGACTTCCTGGCGCGTCACCTGGAGGCGCACCACTCCGCCACGGATAGAAGTCCAGAAGTCTACCGTGACTGAGTACTCGAGGTCGGTCCCCGGTTGTGGCCCCTGCTGCCTCTGTTGTTCCTTGGAAAATACGCTGGAAAAAATATCCCGGAAGCCGCCCCAGCTCGAGCCAGAGGCCGAACCCGCAGGCTCGCCTTGGCCGGCTGCATAGTCGGAGAAGTCAAAGCCGCCAAAATCAATGGGTCCCCGTCCACCGCCTGGTTGCCGCGCGGATCCCCCCGTGTGACCCCCGCCCGAAAAACCACCATAGCCGCCGCGCGCCGCTGCCTCCGCGGTCGCGGGATCAATCTGGTCGGAGTAGTACCCTAACGCGTCATAAACCTTGCGCTTCTTCTCATCGCTTAAGACATCATTGGCTTCCGAAATTTCCTTGAAACGCTCTTCGGCCTTCTTATCCCCAGGATTCACGTCAGGGTGATGCTTGCGCGCGAGCTTGCGGAAAGCCTTCCGAATCTCGTCTGCTGTGGCCGTCTTCTTAATTCCCAGAAGGGAGTAATAATCTTTTGTCGGTGTAGTTGCCATGTTTGTTTAGGCCGATCCCCAAATATGCCGGGCCGCCAATTTGGCGACCCGGGCTTACTTCAATTCCACCACAGCCGTGCTTCTACCGGCTCGATTCTCCAGAACAGATCGGGTTCTACCCGGGTCATCTGGGCGGCGAAGCTTTCCGCTTCTTCGCGAGTGTTGAACATGACCTGGTTATAGATCTGCCCAGCTCTCAGTTGTTCATACTTCCACATCGTGTCCGTCATTTTGGTCCTGCCTTCCGCCGGTTGCAATCTCTCGATTTCGGGTGGATACAGCAAGGGGCGCTCTGGCGGATCGAGCGCCCCTTGCCATGTTTGCGACGCGGTCGATTGCGTTCTTACTTCTTATCGACGTCGACGTACTCGGCGTCGATCACGCCTTCTTCCTTCTTCTCCTCGGCACCCGGGGTTGCGGTGCCGTCGGTCGAAGCGGAAGCTCCAGCGGCGTTCGATTTGTACATGGCCTCGGCCAGCTTGTGCGAAGCCGCAGTCAACGTTTCCCGCGCACTATTCAGCTCGGACGCGCTTGAGCTGCCCTGCAGCGTGGTCTTGGCCTGAGCCAGTGCTGACTCAACGTCGCTCTTCTCGCTGCCGGAAACCTTGTCACCGTTGTCCTTCAGCATTTTCTCGACGTTGTACACCATGTTGTCGAGCGAGTTCCGGGCCTCTACTTCTTCCCGCTTCGCCTGGTCTTCGGTCGCATGCGAGTCGGCCTCTTTGGCCATGCGATCGACTTCGTCCTTGCTTAGACCCGAAGAAGAAGTGATCGTGATCTTCTGGTCCTTGCCGGTGGCGTTGTCTTTCGCCGTGACGTTCAGGATGCCGTTGGCATCGATGTCGAAGGTGACCTCGACCTGCGGCACTCCGCGCGGAGCCGGGGGAATCCCGCTCAGCTTGAACTTGCCCAGGGTCCGATTCTGCGCCGCCATCGGGCGCTCGCCCTGCAGCACATGCACTTCGACTTCCGTCTGGTTGTCCGCGGCGGTCGAAAACGTCTCCGTCTTCTTGGTCGGGATGGTGGTGTTGCGGCCGATCATCTTGGTCGCTACTCCGCCCAGGGTCTCGATCGCCAGGGTCAGCGGTGTGACGTCAAGCAGCAACAGATCCGTTACTTCTCCCGCCAGAACGCCTGCCTGAACCGCCGCACCGATGGCGACCACCTCGTCCGGATTGACGCCCTTGTGGGGCTCCTTGCCGAAGAGGTCCTTCACCAACTGCTGGATGCGCGGCATGCGCGTCTGTCCGCCGACCAGCACTACTTCGTCGATGTCTTTGGTCGTAATTCCCGCATCGGCCATCGCCTTCTTGCAAGGCTCAATCGAGCGCTGCAACAGGTCTTCCACCAACTGCTCGAGCTTGGCGCGGGTGAGCTTCTTGACCAGGTGCTTCGGTCCGGTCGCGTCCGCGGTGATGAAGGGCAGGTTGATCTCGGTCTCGACCGTGGTCGAGAGCTCGATCTTGGCTTTCTCTGCCGCATCCTTCAGGCGCTGCAGGGCCATTTCGTTGCCCTTCGCGCGCAGGTCGAGTCCGTCGTCTTTCTTGAATTCGTCGATCAACCAGTCCACAATGCGCTGGTCGAGGTTGTCGCCGCCCAGGTGGGTATCGCCATTGGTCGACTTGACCTCGATCACACCTTCGCCAACCTCCAGCACCGAAACGTCGAACGTTCCGCCGCCGAAGTCATAGACGATGATGGTTTCGTCTTTCTTCTTATCCAGGCCATACGCCAACGCTGCCGCGGTGGGCTCGTTGACAATGCGCTTTACATCCAGACCGGCAATCTTGCCCGCGTCTTTGGTCGCCTGGCGCTGCGCGTCATTGAAGTACGCAGGCACGGTGATCACTGCCTCGGTCACCGTGGTCCCGAGATAGTCCTCGGCAGCCTTTTTAAGCTTTTGCAGGATCATCGCCGAGATTTCCTGCGGGGTGTATTCCTTGCCCTGGGCCACAATCACGACATGGTCGCCCTGCGGCTTGACCTTGTAGGGCACCATCTTCATTTCGTCCGTTACTTCATTCGCCCGGCGGCCCATGAACCGCTTGATCGAATAAATCGTGTTTTCCGGGTTGGTAATCGCCTGACGCTTTCGCCACCTGGCCTACCAACCGCTCACCGCTCTTGGTAAATCCGACGACAGATGGGGTAGTCCGCCCTCCCTCTTCATTGGGGATGACCTTGGGCTCACCGCCTTCCATCACTGCCACCACTGAGTTCGTGGTGCCTAAATCAATACCGATAATCTTTGCCATCGCTGCTCCTGCCTGCACAGTCCTCGTGTGCGAGGGGTGTGTCTTAGCCTCGCACTTGAGTCTTCTGTTGTCAAGGTATCTGATGCTCCGATATCACCAGATGGATTCATGGATTCTAAGATTGGCGAAGTGGGGGTAGCTTTGATTGTGGGCAGGGCGCGACTTCAGCCGGCCGTAAACCAGGCGAGATAGACCTGAGCTTTAGCCCCGTGCAGCGGCCCTTGACGGGCAAAAACGCACAGGGGCTAAGCCTATATTATTCAGCGATTACGGGCCAACTGACGTCGTGCCCGGATACAAAGCACGAGAGAGTCGACCCTAAATCGACAGTTCCGCTGATTTAGACGCCAAAGTTGCGCAGGGCGGTGCTGGCCCTATCCAGGTCGGCGGTCTGCTTGGCAAAGCAGAAGCGGAGGAGGTTTTCTCCTCGGCCGCCGCCATAAAAAGCCGAACCGGCAACCGCGCCCACTCCCGTAGCCCGGAGCAAGTTCCGGGCCTTCACGCTGGCGGTTTCGCCTTCAATGCGGCTGGCATCGGCCAGCACATAGTAAGCGCCGGCCGGCACGGCTGGGGTTAGCCCCGCAGCAGCCAAGGCGTCGCAGATCTGGTCGCGCTTTTCCTGGTACTCAGTGGCCAGTCCCTGGTAGAAGCTGTCGGGCAGGGCCCTCAGCCCCGCCGCCGCCGCGTACTGGAAGGGCGAAGGAGCGCACACATAGCCCAGATCGTGGAAGTAGCCGATGGCCGGCATCCACTTGCTGCTGGCCGCCACGTAGCCCATCCGCCAGCCGGTCATGCTGAATGTCTTGGAGAAACCAGAGATCGTAATCGTGCGGTCAGCCATGCCCGGGATGGTCGCCGGGCTGATGTGGGACTGGCCTTCATAGATGAAGTACTCGTAAATCTCGTCGGTGAGCACGAACAGATCATGTTCGATGGCCAAAGCGGCGATGGCCTCCAGCTCCGCCCGGGTGAAGACCTTGCCGCAAGGATTGCCGGGACTGTTGATCAGCAGGGCGCGCGTGCGAGGACCTATGGCGGCACGCAGACGATCGAAATCGATCTCCCAGGTGGCCGGCTCCATCGAGCACCACGACCGGCTCAACCCGCATGGAGACCAGGGTGCTGTAGTGATACCCGTAGAACGGTTCGAACAGAATCACCTGGTCGCCGGGATCGAACAGAGCGAGGCAAGCGGAGGACATGGCCCCGGTTGCTCCCGAAGCCACCAGGATCTCCTTTTCGGGGTCGACTCGCAGGCCGTTATGGCGCTCAAACTTGTCCGCGAGCGCCTGCCGCAGCACGGCCACGCCGTCCAAGCGGGTGTAGATGTTGAACCCGTCACGGATCGCCTGGATGGCGGCTTCCATGACCACCTCGGGAAGCGGGGTATCGCACACTCCCTGGGCCATGTTCACGCCCCCAACGGCGTCGCACTCCACCGTCATGGAGCGAATTTCGGATTGAATGATGCGGGGAGCGATCTGGCTGAGATGAAGGTTTTTCTCTGTTGTGGCAGGCATGCTTGCATGTCTACCACGGCAACGGGGGACCATGTAAAGAGGGAAGCTCACAATTCGTTCGCCGTTCGGAGCAAATGAACCTGGCGCCATGCCTCGCGCGCCGCGCACTTGCGATCGGGGAAGCGGCGGGGGGATTCGAAGCCGACCTCGGAGGTCAATCCCCGGACGCACAGGGTGCGAAACAAGTGGGGAAGAAACACCATGTCTCCCCAGTAAGTGAGCTGGTCCTCGGTAGCGTCAGC
Source organism: uncultured Acidobacteriaceae bacterium (assembly GCA_963850235.1). Classification (GTDB taxonomy): domain Bacteria; phylum Acidobacteriota; class Terriglobia; order Terriglobales; family Acidobacteriaceae; genus PALSA-350. The sequence goes on from CAWKKM010000006.1 coordinate 192,238, forward strand.
CGCGTGATAGCGAACCGCGGCTGCCGTGACCGAGGCGCCGGCGCGGATGGCGGGGTCAAACAACGGAGAGCGAAAGGGCAGGACCGAGCGCCCGTCGGAGCTGGTGCCTTCCGGAAACAACAGCACCGGAATCCCGGCACGCAGAGCCTGCTCCATCTCCCGGGTTGCGTCCGTAACCTGAAGACTGCGCCCGCGGTCGACGAAGATAGTGCCGCCGAGGCCAGCCAGGGTGCCCAGAAGCGGCCATCGCCGCACCTCCGATTTAGCGACAAACAGGAACGGCCCCGTGGCGCCGTAGACCAGTATGTCGAGGTAAGTCAGGTGGTTGGAGACGGTGAGACCGGCGCCACTGCCCGCCTGGGGGTGTGTGACGGAAGGCGCCAGGGCCAACCGCCTGGCGATACGCGTGCAGGAAGCGTGGAGCCAGGCGGCTCGGCGAGCGGCCGGAACTCGTCCTCGGGACAGGAGATAGACCGGAACAAACCGCCCCAGCACCTCAAGCAGGGAAGCGATTAGGACCGCCATCCGTATCGCACCGTAAAGCTGCCTGTTGGGAAGCATCGACTTTACTCCACCAGGAAGCGGCTTCGCGCCGCCGGCGTAATCTGCTCCAGGTCCAAAAGGGTGAGGAAGTCGATAGTCCCGAATGCCCGGTCCCATGCGGGCGGCCCACAGATCCGGGCTCCCACCCCGAGATAAGTCCTAAGCAACCTTGGTAGCTTGACGGGAATGGCTGGACCGGCCTCGTTACGGGGCAGCGCAAACGCCGCCGTTGGAACCGTAATGTACTCGAATGAAACCAGTTGCGAGACCAGCTGCTGGTAGAGGCTCCAGCCTTCGAGGGGATTCTTCGAGTTCAGAGAAGAGCAGCCGATAAGGTACCGCAGCCCGTGGTACCTGGCGTATTGGGCAATCCCCCTCCAGAGCAGGGTGAGCACTTCGCTCGAACGGTGCCGGCGATCGATCGAGGCGCGGCCAAGCTCCAGGACCTGTTGTCGGATAGCATTCGTAGGGAGCGAACTCGAATTCCTGGGCACTGTAGTAGCCGAAGGCTGCGCCTGCGATGAGCCCTGATTGCATACGGTAAGTGCCTACGACTTGTCCGTCCTCCTGGTCCTCAACGATCAGGTGGTCGCAAACCGAGTCGAAGCGGTCGCGGTCGAGGCCCGTCGAGTAGGAAGACGACAAGCCTTCTCCCAGCTCCACGTTGAATACGTTAAAGCGGAGACGGCAAGCAGCAATGCGGTCGTTTACATCCTGCGCCAGGCGGACACGGTAACGGCCAAAAGTTCCGGATACGTGGGCAGGACTGCTGGTTTCCTGCCACAGGTGGCCGACCTGCGGACCCTCCACAACAGGCGATGTGGCGAGGCTGGAAGTCGCAACATGAAGGTGGTTGCCCATTGCTCCAGCGATGATGCAGCAGATTGACGAACACAACTTGAAGGGAGCGAGAATACTCGGCGAACGGCCGATGAATACCAAGTTCGTCACTGACCTGGAGGAGTCATTACCCGGGCAAGATTGCAGAACGAAGGGCACGGGTTTACCCGTGCCGTAATTCTCGGCGATCGACGGCTTCAGCCGCTGAGGTACGGCGTTTCGCCACCGAGGGCGCGGGAAAGACAAAAGACCGTACCTCAGGGGCTTAAAGAGTCTGCGTGAGAACGCGAGAACGAACCTCAGATCGGCAACAGGCCCGAAGGGCCGGTACCAGACGTCAGCCCAGCCCGGAAGGACTGGGACTTCAATTCCCCGACATATACGAGCGCCAGAGGCGCGGCACCCGCGGCGAGTGTTGTGCCGCACCTCCGGCGCTCACCCATTTTGGGCATCCGTCTCCCAGCCCTTCCGTGCTGGGCTGACGTTTGGTACCGGCCCTACGGGCCTGGTTTCGATCTGAGGCTCGTTCTCGGTTCTCACGCAGACTCTAAAGCCCTCATCGGCTCGATTCTTCTACGGCACGGGTGAACCCGTGCCCTTCGTCGAGAGAAGCTTTGCCATAGCGCGCCCTTCTGCTGATTACCTTAGGCAGCAAATATTGGCAGGGCTGCTAGCCCGGTATAACTTTTGCCGTGAAACTGGGTTAGCACCAGTGACGGTCTGTGTGAGTGGCCGTCTATGCTGTGTGTCCGGGAGGACGGATCGGGCGTCTCACCTGGGCGAGAGGGGTTAACAAATGACTTCGACGAGATGGATAATTTCCGGGGTGCTGGGCACCAGCCTTGTTTTGGCTCCGGCTTTGGTTGCGTCTGGACAGCAGACCTCGCAACAGACACCGGCCCCGGGCCAGCAGGGCGACTGGGGCCAGGCTGGACCGCCGCCCGATGCGCAAAATGGACAGATTCCGTCGGCGGATAGCACGGCGCAGGATCAGGACCAGAATGCGGACCAGGGTCCGCCACAATATCCCGGTCAGGCGAATCAAGATCCGGGCCCACCCCCGAGTGCTCCGGCTGCCGGCGCCGGCGTAGGCTACGGTCAACCCGCCCGTCCCGCCTATCAGCCCGGTCAAAGCGCGCCGCATGGATATCAGGCTCCCCAGGGAGCACCGCAGGCTGCACCACCCTCCGGACCAGTTACTTTGTCCAGCGGAACGTTGTTGCCGATTCGTACCAGCGAGCCGTTGGATTCGAAGCGAGTGAAACCGGGAGACTTCTTTCAGGGAACCGTGGCCCAGAGCGTGTATGTCGGCAATGTGCTGGCCATTCCTCGGGGCGCTACGGTCACCGGCCGGGTGGTAGACGTGAAGAAGCCGGGCGAGTTGAAGGGTGGCGCAAGTATCGCGTTGCAGTTAACCGCGCTGAGCCTTGGCGGCAATTCCTACTCGCTGGCTACGGATACGTTCGACACCAGCAGTCCGGGTAAGGGTGGTTACACCGCGGGAAACACGGTCGGAGCCGCCGCTCTGGGTGCTGCGATCGGCGCAATCGCGGGAGGCGGCCCTGGGGCTGCCATCGGAGCGGTCGCCGGAACGGGCGTGGGATTGGGAGCTTCCGCAGCTACCGCTGGCCCGCGGAGCGTTGTTCCCCCTGAATCCCTCATCACCTTTCATCTGACTAGCCCGGCAACGGTCCAGCCAGTCTCGTATCAGGATGCTTCCCGGTTAGAGGCTGATTCGGCTCCGCCTCCTAGCCGCTATGGACGACGGCCGCCGCCCTATGGGTATGGAGCCCCGGCAGCTTATGCGCCGCCGCCTCCGGGCTACGCGCCTTATCCGTATGCCTATGGGTACCCCTATCCTTACGTCTACGCCTACCCGCGGCCTTATGTGTACGGCTATCCGTACTACTATCGCCGCTATAGATAAGCCAGATCGGCGGGCATCACTCGACAGCGACCCTGTTTCCCAAAGGCGAAACAGGGTCGCGCCGTCATATAGGCACGTGCGTCAAACCATAGACATGGCCAGGGTGATCTATACTTGAAAAGCCCGGCAGAGCGAGCAAAAGTCTCTGCAATTGCGCTCTAAAGGTCGCTACCATCCAATGATTCGTTTCCTGCAAAAAGACAACCGCGTCGTCAAGATCATCTTCATCGTCATCATCGCTGTCGCTGTAGTCACCATGGTGATTACGCTTGTGCCCGGCATTTTCGCCGATACCGACACCTCTAGCAATGCCTACGCCACCGTGCATAGCGGAGGGCTGATGGGCCGCTTCTTTGGCACTTCCACCACCATCACGACACCGGAAGTGCAACAGGTTGCGGAGAGAATGCTGCAGCAGAAGAAATATCCGGAGATGGTGTTGCCGTACCTGATGCCGCAAGCGGCGCAGGCGCTCATCCAGCGCGAAGTGTTGCTGCAGGAAGCGAATCGGCTCGGCCTCAAGGTCGGAGATGCTGATTTGCGTCATGCCATGCAGACCGGTCCATTCTCCCAGGCCCTCTTTCCCAATGGCCAGTTCATCGGCGAAGACCAATACGCGAACTTCGTGCAGAACTACTTTCGGACCTCGGTCCAGGACTTCGAGACCCAGGTCAAGAAGGAACTGGAGATCAATCGTCTGCAAGCTATGGTGACCGGCGGTGTGACCGTCTCGGATCAGGATATTCGCGACTCTTTTCGGCAGCAGGCGACCAAGATCAAGTTTGATTACGCGGTGATCAACGCCGAAGACCTGCGCAAGCAGATCAATCCCACCGATGCCGAGCTCCAGGCTTTTTTCAAACAGAGCGCCGCGCGGTACAAAGACGCGATTCCTGAAACCCGCAAGCTGACTTACATCGCACTGAACCAGGCCGCGGTGCCGGGCGGCACGCCTGCCGTAGCCGACCAGCAAGTGCTGCAGTACTACCAGGGACACCAGAAGGACTACCAGGTGCCGGAGGAAGTAAAGGTTCGCCACATCCTGATCAAGGTCGATGCCGGCGCCGATCCCAAAGTCGACGCGGCGGCCAAGCAAAAGGCAGAGGATCTGCTGAAGCAGATCAAGGGCGGCGCCGATTTTGCCGCTTTGGCGAAGGCCAATTCCGACGATCCCGGCAGCAAAGAGCAGGGCGGCGAGTTGGGGATGATCCAGCGCGGTGTGACCGTGCCGCCGTTTGAGAAGGCGGCTTTTGAACTGGAGCCTGGAAAAATCTCAGAGGTGATCAAGACCCAGTTTGGATACCACATCATCAAGGTCGAAGAGAAGCAGACCGCGCACCTGAAGTCGCTGGATGAGGTGAAGGCGCAAATTCTGGCCACGTTGACTCGCCAGGCGGAGGCAGACCAGCAGGCCAGTTTCGCGCAGCAGATCGCCACAGAGGCAGCCAAATCAGGCTTGGCGAAAACTGCCGAGGCGCATCACCTGCAGTTGGTAACGACTGATTATGTGCCGCAAAATGCTGTACTCCCTGGACTCCCTGACGGAGCAAAAATGCTGACCATGGCATTCAGTGCCAAACCCGGAGCGGCTCCGCAGGTGAGCTCCACCGGCGAAGGTTTCGCGGTTTTCCAGGTGGCCGATTCGAAGCCGGCGCACGCGCCGACATTTGAGGAATACAAGACTCACCTGGTGGACGATTTCCGCGAGCAGCAATTGCCCCAGTTGCTGGCACGCAAGACCAACGAACTGGCTGACAAGGCGCACGCGGAAAACAACCTGGCTCAGGCAGCCAAGGAGCTCGGCGCCACCATCAAGAGCAGCGATCTGGTTGGCCACACTGGCCAGGTTCCGGATATCGGAGACTTGTCTGCCTCGGCGCCCGATCTGTTTGACCTCAAGGTGGGACAGATTAGTAAAGCGATCAACACCGGGCACAGCGGTATTGTGGCCAAGATTGGTGAGAAGCAGGAACCCACTCCGGACGAGATCGCGAAAAATTTCGATGCCACGCGTGAGGCACTGCTCAATGAACGGCGGGAGCAGATGTTTGCGGTTTTTGTGACTGCCCTCACCGAGCGCTATCAGAAATCCGGTGGTATCCGTATGAACAAGCGTGCGCAAACGGGCCTCGCCCAGGGCATGCAGAGCTAGTTCGCGAGCAACCGGAGATGTTGATTTGGAATCTGTCTTCAACGAAGGCCATGGTTTTTTGACGCCTCCAAGTAAGGTATTGCATGGCCCTCGAACGATCGTCAGGACTTCTTCTCCATATCTCTTCATTACCGTCCTATGGGGGTATCGGTGATCTTGGCCCCGCAGCCTACGCCTTCGCGGACTTTCTCGCGGCGGCCAAGCAGCGTCTGTGGCAAGTTCTCCCCTTGAGCCCTACGGGATACGGGAATTCGCCCTATGCGGCGCTTTCCGCCTTCGCCGGCAACCCTTTGCTCATTAGCCTGGAAAAGCTGGTGCAGGCCGGATGGATTTCGGAGGACCGCATCGCCGGGCTTCCGGGCCATTCTGGAAACGTGCGCTTTGAAGAAGTGGAACGGGGTAAGTGGCCGCTTCTGCTCGAGGCCGCGCGTAATTTTCTAGCCCATCACGACGACCAGCAATGGGGCCGCTTTCAGCGGTTTCGGGAGGAAAATGCGTTCTGGCTGGCTGATTACGCTCGCTACAGCGTTTTGCGGCAGAGGTTTTTGTCCGGCTATTGGTTGTCGTGGCCAAAGGAGTACGCCCAACGGGATCCGGAGGCGCTCCTCCGGTTGCAACAGGAGAGCCGGGACGATCTTGAAGTCGAGCAGGCCATTCAATTCGCCTTCGATGAACAATGGAAGGCGCTGCGTAGCTATTGTGCGGAACGCGAGCATTCACTTTATTGGCGACGTGGCCATCTTCGTCAATTTCGACAGCGCCGATGTGTGGACCCATCCGGAAATATTTGAGCTGCGTGAGGACCTGACGCCGATTCGGGTGGCCGGCGTTCCCCCGGACTATTTCAGTGCGACGGGCCAACGCTGGGGCAACCCGATTTATAAATGGGACGTGCTGGAGAGTCGCGGATTTGATTGGTGGGTGGACCGCATGCGCCGCACCCATGCGCTCTACGACATTATCCGGCTGGATCACTTTCGCGGCTTTGAAGCATACTGGGCGATTCCCGCCGAGGATGAGACTGCGATTCATGGGGAATGGGTCAAGGCTCCAGGAGCTGCATTGTTTACGGCATTGCGCGAGCAGTTAGGGGATCTACCGCTGATTGCCGAAGATCTCGGCTTGATCACGCGGGAAGTGGACGCGCTACGCGAACAGTTCGATCTACCGGGGATGCGCGTTTTGCAATTTGGCTTCAGCGACCGGTCTGCGCACAATTACTTGCCTCACCGTTATGAAACCAACACTGTTGTGTATACCGGCACGCACGATAACGACACCACGCTGGGCTGGTGGCAACATGGGGTGACAGAGAGCGAGAGGAACGCGGTTTACTCGTATCTCAACCCGGCCCCCAATGACGTGGTGTGGACCTTGATTCGCGCGGCCTCTACATCGGTGGCGGATGTTTGCATCATTCCCGTCCAGGACGTGCTGGTGCTGGGCTCGGAGGCTCGCATGAATACGCCGTCGATTCCGGAGAATAACTGGACCTGGCGTATGTCGCCGGATGCGCTCAGCAGCCAGCAGGCCCAGGGGCTGGCGCAGTTGGCTGAGCTGACGGACAGAGATGGCTGGGTTGAGCCGCCCAAGGCCTGAGCCGTAAGAAGAAACCCCAGAGGATGACCTCTACTAGTGGAGGTCTATCCTGTTTTTTCTCGCGGCTACTCTGTGATCAGCAGGGCCACGGGGAAGACGCTAAAAATAGTGCTCAGTGGCAGCGTTTGCTCTTCTGTCACCGTGACTGATTCTCCGGTGAAAAAGTCTGTGAAGCGCGTCCCCGACGGCACAGGAATCTTCAACTGATCCTTACCCCAGGCCTCTCCGAGCGGCAACTCGGCCTTGCCGCGCATGAGCGTGTATGCGAACCGCGGGAGGACTGCCAACACACTGCGACCACTGGCTGGATCCCGGCGCAAAAAGGCGATCACGTTTTGCTGGCGGTCCCCTGCGACTTCGAGCGCGACATACTCCCCCCGCCGAAAGATTGCGTGTTCCTGCTGCCGTAGCTGCAGGGCGCGATGCGTCGTCCAAAGCTTGGCTCGGCCATCGGCGAGGTTGCCCAGCACCTCGCGGCACACCGCACCAGGGCCCTCCCGCTCCGACAATGCAAGCAACGCATCCAGATAGCGCATGCGCTGGTTGAAGTCCACCGGCCTCCGGTTGTCCGGGTCGACCAGGCTGAGTTCCCAGAGCTCGGTGCCTTGATAGAAGTCCGGAATGCCCGGGACCGCACTTTTCAGAACCACCTGTGCCAGCGAATTCACCGCCCCGAATATCTGTAACTGCGGTAAGAGCGAACGAAGCGAGTCAATGAAAGGGCTCTCTTTTCCCCGCGGACCAGGCATCATGATCGAAGTGATAAACGCCTGTACCGCTTTCATGTATTCAGGATCGGGATTGATCCAGCTCAGGTTGACTTTGGCTTCACTCAAAGCCTTGAACGCATACTGCCTGATCCGCTCCACATAATCTTCACGGTCCTGTTCGCTGTCCATTTGCCATGGCCACGCGCCGAGGATGGTTTGATAAAGCAGATACTCCTCGTTGTTATCCGGGGCGATACGCCCGTCTTCCATCTTCTGCTTGAACTTGGCGTTCATGCGCTGCCAGCGACGCACAGATGCCGACCAGAGCTGAGGAAGCTCGGAGAGCACGTTGAGACGATTGCGCACGTCTTCGCTTCGCTTGGTGTCGTGGGTCGAGGTGGTGAGCATGGTGTCCGGGGAGTGCCTCAGGCGCTCCTGGTTGCTCAGGTGCAGTGTGTCCAGCGATATGCCAAAGGATTTTGCTGAGCCGCCCACCTCATTGGAAGAAAGGAAGCGGGTGTAGACGTAGAACGCTGTGTCCTCGACTCCCTTGGCCATCACCGGGCCGGTGAGTTGCTGAAATTTCAGCGCAAAGTAGAGAATCTGCGGATCGGGCTTCTGCTTTGCATCCGGGGACGTGTTCTGCAACAGCAGGGTCTCGCGCAGAAAGTCAAAAGCCGACGCATCGACATCCGGATTGAGCCGCTTGGCCCTGGCGATCGCAAAGCGCAGGAAGGCCACGTCACGAGCCCCGTACTCACCCCGATCGTCAATGTAGGTTCGGTAGACGGGGAAGGCAGCGATGGCGTGGCGCAGCACCGTCTCCAGGATGTTGTCGGTGAAATCGCGCGCCTTTCGGTTGGACGCAGCAATCTGGCTAAGCAGATTGGTGAGCGCATACACCTCGCTCGCCAGCGCCGTCTGCATCACTTGCAGCTTGGACCGGTAAATAATGTCGTCCGGGTCTACGGTGTGGCCGAGAACCTGGGCATAGAGCGTGTTGAAGCGCTTCTCGTTGGCGCTCTGGATGAAGATGCCGTTTGCCAGGTAGACGAAATCGTAGCCGGAAGTGCCGCGCACGGGCCATTCCGGGGGCAGGTATTCGCGCGGCTCCAGTATCTTCTCGACCACGGTATAGAGGGGCCCCTGGCTTTGCGACCAGTCGTATCCCCGAACCGTATCGAGCACGCTACGCTCGATTCCGTTGGCGGCGGTCTCCTGATGCGGCGCCTCGCCGGCGCACTGGCTGGCAAGGTAAAGGAGCTGTAGCCGGATCAGGTACTGGCGGGGGTTAAACATCCCATCACAGTGGTCGATGCGAAGGCCGGTCACTGCGTGCGAAGCAATCAGTCTTCGAATCAGGCAGTGCGTCGCCGCGAAGACCTCGGGATTCTCCATGCGGAGGCCCACCAGGTCGTTTACGTCGAAGAAACGGCGGTAATTGATTTCTTCGGCCGAGGTGCGCCAGGAAGCCAGGCGATACGGCTGTGCGTCCAGCAGACGATGGAGACGGTCGAAGCTGTGGGGATCTCCTTCGATCCCGTTAATGGCCTCAAGGGCATGCTGGATGACGGGCTGCATTTCCTCTGCGCGAAGCGCCTCCCGCAACGCCGGGAGCAGCTCCTCTAATCGCTTCTGCCGCTTTGCTCGTAGCTCGTCACTGCTGGTTTCATGGGGTGGAAGCTTATCAATCTGTTGCAGCAGTTCGAAAAAAAACTGCGGCAGCGGGTGGGCCCCTCCGCCGGTCTGGTCAAAGATCAGGTGCACCGTGCGCGGCGCGACCGGCATGGTGTGGTCGTAGTAGTGAATCCGCGGGCGCCCGTCTTCCATGGAAACCTGGATGTGTTTGCGCTCGAGTTCGGCGCCATATTGGTCGCCCAGAATGGGCAAGAGCAGCTTGTTGCGGAGCGCGGGCTTGAGCGGCTTCCAGTCAATGTCGAAATATTCGGCATACCGCGAGGCGTGGCCGTTCTCCAGCACATCCTGCCACCAGATGGAGTCGTTTCCAACCCCCATGTGGTTGGGAACGATATCCAGCAAAAGTCCAAGACCCTGGCGCTGCAACTCCGCCGAGAACGTGGCAAAACCTTCCTCACCGCCGAGCTCCGGGTTGAGCCGGTCGTGCCGAGTCACGTCATACCCGTGCATGCTGCCCGGTCTCGCCTCGAAAATGGGCGAAGAATAAAAGTCGCCGACGCCGAGCTGTTTGAGGTAGCCCACAATTGCCTGCGCGTCGGCGAACGAAAAGCCTTTGTGCATTTGCACCCGATAGGTCGAGATCGGGACCCGGGCATCGGTATGCAGTACTCGCTCAACACACTCCCGCATTTCGTTGGAGGCTTCCTGGCGCGGGTTGGCTTTCACCGTGGCGGGCTCAGGCACGGGGACGCTCGAAGGGGAAATTTGGTCGGCAACGGACATTGAGCATTGGATGCGTTCCCCGAAGGCCGGGGATGAGCAATTGGCCCACCCAAATTGACCCGGTCGCTTTACGAATTCGCGCCCAGCACAGAAAATGGGTATACCCCATTGTAACGAGGAAGAACCCCATGCCACTTTCTGGCGAAGCAATCCGGATGATGAACTATATCGATGACATTTCGACGACTTTGCGGCGCATTCTGGCCCTGGCTCCCACGCTTTCCGCCGAGGAACGCAAGCGGGTCGGAGATTACCTCAAGTCCAGCTCACCCAGCGCCGATGAAGCGATGGCTGCCCTTCACCTCAAATAGTCCTTTTTGGAACCAGCACGCTGTGAAACCCGTATAAGAGGGTGACCGCGATGCAATCCCCGGGCGACATCTTCGGCGAGGTCTTTCGAGCCATCTGGGCGCACAAGCTGCGCGCATTCCTGACCATGTTCGGCATCGCCTGGGGAGTCGGCTCGATGCTGCTGCTGATCGGCTTTGGCGAGGGCTTCCGTTCGGGTCAGCGCCGTCAAATGGCTTCCCTGGGCAACAACGTCATCATGATGTGGGGCGGCAACATCCCCGCCGTCCCCAGTCAACACACCGGCATGCGGCCCTACAAACTGACCCTGGCGGACGAAGCAGCCGTCCGCGCCGGTGCGCCGCAAGTGCGCAATATCACCGCTATGCTGCAAAACTCGACGATCAAAGAAGTGAGCGATTTGTCGAGCAGCAGTGGGGAAGTGACCGGGGTCGAACCGAACTATAGCGAGGTCCGCTTTGTTCCGGTCGCGGAAGGCCGCTTTATCCGCTCGGATGATCTGGAGCAGCGACGCCGGGTGGTGGTGCTGGGCAAGAAAACCGCCGCGCTGCTTTTTCCCGGCCGGCCGTCGCTGGGGGAATGGATACTCCTCAACGGAACGCGATTCCAGGTGATTGGAGTCGCGGGCAGCATCGCGCGTGGCAACAATGACAGTGACAATCAGCGGGTCTACATCCCGCTGACCACCATGATCGAGTTGTTTCCGTTAACCGGGGAGAACATCCCTCGAGACGCTGTGACCTCGTTGCAATATCAGCCCGTCGCCAGGGAGGATGACCTGCCGGCGATGGTGGAAGTGCACGCCATCGTGGCCAAGCAGCATGGTTTTGACCCCAATGCACCGGATGCTTTTGAAGAATGGGACTCGATCAATTCGCAACGCATGGTGGGGAAGATATTTGATGCCATGGATTTGTTTTTGGGCGGAGTGGGTATTGTGACCCTGGCCCTGGGCGCCGTGGGCGTAGTGAACATCATGTTGGTTTCAGTGGCCGAAAGGACCCGGGAAATCGGATTGCGCAAGGCGTTGGGCGCGACCAGGCGGAACATCATGGCGCAGTTCCTGCTGGAAGGAATGTTTTTGACCGGCATGAGCGGTGGGGTGGGCGTCGCGGCGGCGGGCCTGCTCATGTTTGCGCTGGATCGTGCGATGGGCGACAGCGTGCCGGGCTTTGATGCGCCGCGGCTGGTGCCGTGGTCTGCAGCGTTGGCGTTGGGCGCGCTCTGCCTGAGCGGAGTCGTCGCCGGAGTTTATCCCGCGGGGCAGGCAGCCCGGCTTGATCCAGTGGAAGCGCTACGGCGGGAATAGGAGAAATTCCATGTTCCGCGACCTGCTCACCCAGGCATACGAAGCCATGCTGTACAACCGCCGGCGCACGCTCATCACCATGATTGGCATGGCCTGGGGCATTGCCACGGTGGTGCTGCTGATGGCCTACGGGGCCGGCTTTGGCAGAGCCATCGAAACGATTTTTGCCCAGTTCGGCACCAACCTTATCGGTGTGTTTCCGGGAACGACCAGCGAGCAGGCCGGGGGCAAGAAGGCCGGCGTCCAGGTAAGACTTCAGCTGGCCGACCTTGACCTGATTGCCAATAACGTTCCGGAGGTGCTCCACGTTGTCCCCGAAGTCTCCAAGCAGGTGTCGGTGCAGAACGACACACACAGCTACTCATGGTGGGTGAACGGCTCGTATCCGCTGATCGCCGAGGTTCAGAAGCTTGATCTGGATTATGGTCGATTCTACAGCGACAAGGATTTGGAACAACGCAATCACGTAGCCGTCATCGGTTCTGAAGCCAAGAGCAAACTTTATTCGGGCCTGTATCCCATCGGCCAGCGCATTCGCATCAAGGACGTGAGCTATACGGTGATCGGCGTCTTGCGGGCCAAGATGCAGGAAGGGGATGACAATATCAACCGGGTCATCTACATACCGTTTAGCACCATGAGCGACGTGAAAGATACCAAGTACCTGGATGGAATCTGGTTCAATTACCACGGCAATTATTTGACCACGGAATCCGCGCTACGGGGTGCGCTCGGCGCCGCACACGGATTTCCTGCTTCTGACCACAACGCGATCTATGTGGCCAACCTGATGCAGCAGCTCTCGCAGTTCCACGTGATCACAATGGCATTGCAGGTATTGATGGCGTTTATTGGAACGCTGACGTTGGGTATTGCGGGGATTGGTCTGATGAACATCATGCTGGTTGCGGTGCAACAGCGAACGCGCGAGATCGGCATTGAGAAGGCGCTGGGGGCGTGCCGGCGGCATATTCTGGTCCAGTTCCTGAGCGAGGCGCTGGTGATCACCGGTGTGGGCGGCATTTGCGGCATTGCCCTGGCTTATTTGGTTTCGCTGGTGGTGGGCAGTATTACCTTGTACAGCGCGATTGCCAAGAATGGTGAGGCCGCGGATATCCACCTGCTGATTTCGCCCAGCACGGTGCTGGTGGCTACGGTGATTTTGGTTGTGGTTGGGTTGGTAAGCGGAATGGTGCCTGCGATCCGGGCCGCCAGTCTTGACCCCGTGGAAGCGCTTCGTTACGAGTAAACATTTCCATGACAGGGCTTGCAGGGAACGGACGGGTGCCTCCACTTGCTTCGCTCCGGTCGGGATGACAAGGGGGAGGCGGTGCTTCGATCTGAGATTGGTTGCGGGTGAGCGAACTGCAAATCCGGTTCCGTCGGAAAACACTTCCACGATGGGCCCGTAAGACCGCAGGTCCCTCCGCTTCGCTTCGGTCGCGATGACAAGGGGGAGGCGATGCTTCCATCAAACCGTTGCCAACGGACAACGCGATCGATAGCGGCAGGAGACCGATTAGCACTGCCCCGTCTGCAGCCGCATCTTCTTTAAAACAACCCATCCTTTTTGTCATCCCGAGCGAAGCACGAGGGATCCGCGGTCTGCGGACCTCTCCTGGAAATGTGTTTCGACAGGAAGCCACGGACCGCTAATCAGTATCCGGCCTCTTGTAGGGTTGTTGCAGATACTTGCGGGCTTCGTTGACCGCGCCCTGGGTATTGTCGTTGGTCTGCACTGCTTGCCGGTATTCATTCACTGCCCGGTCACGCTGCCCGGTGACGTCGAATATTTTCCCCAGCGCAATGTGGCTCCAGACTTCGGTCCACTTAGGCTCGTCGTCCCCGCGGAGCGAATCGCGGTACGCATTCGCGGCCGCCTGGTAGTTGCGCTGGTTGAATAGCACTTCACCGATGCGATAGCTGGCGAGCGAGCTGTTCGGATTCGCCGTGAGGGCCTTTTGATACTCCGCCAACGCTCCCGGGGTATCTCCTTCGGCGACTAATTGCTGACCACGCAAGATAGCGATCCGGACTTGCATGTCCGGAGTGTTCTTCAGCACCCAGTTGTCCGGATCGATGGAGATATGACGTGGACGGCCGAACGTGTCGACCACGTATTGCGAGTTGGTGCCGACCACGTCTACCCGCTTCATTTCCGTTTTGCCTTCGGTCTCCACGCGCAATTCGACCGGCATATTGAACAGGTCGAGATCCTGGCCAATTTCGCCAATGGTACGGAATCCCTTGTTGTTACCCAAGCGGTAGACGGTGTACTTGTTGACGAACTGCGGCGCCCCGGTGCCATCGAGCCACTGCGCAAAAAAGGCCGTGAGCTGCTGTTGCGACTCCTGCTCGGCCACCTTTTCCACGTCGCGCGTGCGGATTGGTTTGGTGCTGTATTGCGTAACCAACGCTCGCAGGGTCTTGCTGAAGTTTTCTTCACCGATTTCCCAACGAAGCATGTGGAAGACCATGGCCCCCTTCTCCAAGGTCATGGATTGGAACTGTGGGGAGAAGGGATCCAGGCGTCCTGCCGAAGTGAGCGGGGTGGTGTCGTAGGCCAGCGCGCCGGCAGAGATATCGGTCACCGCGGCCTGCAGTGCCGTCTGGCCGGAGACGTGTTCGACGTACATCAGCTCGCCATAGCGGGACATGCCGTTGGTGATCCAGGCGTCCCCCAGCGTTGCCGGAGTCACCGTGCTCCCCCACCACTGATGAGCCATGGTGTTGGCGAGGAGACGGTAGTTGTTGCGGTCGGCGATCCGGGCGCCGGCAATGGCGGCAATCTCCGGCGCCCAATAGGCAGGCAATGTGTCATCCGGCAGTTCCACGACATACAGCAGGTGCGAAGCGCCTTCCCCGAATGACTCGCCAAAGAAGTCGAATTCCTTCACCGCCGTTTGTGCGTACTCGGTACCGCTCTGCTTGTGGGCGTCGGTGAGGTATACACGCACATTGGGCGATCCGGCCACGGCGATCGGCTCATTGAATTTGCCCGCGATGATGGTGCCGGGGAAGCTGGGCTTGGTCCAGTTGAAACTGTATTGCTGACCTCCCGCGACGGAGCGAGGGCTCCCGGTGTTCCCGCTACCCACCACCCGGTAGCCGGCAGGTATCGTCACGTGGATTTCCGCACTAAACCGGTCCGTCATGTAGCCAACCATGGGGAACCAGCGGCCTGCATAAAGCAAGTAGCTGATGGGGTCGCCTATCGACGCCACCTTGAGTCCTTCGACGGGGCTTTCTTCGCTGCCGCTGAGCGTTCCTCCATAAACAAAGGTGAAGGTCGCAGTCGCCCCCTTGCTCATGGGGGTAGGCAGGGCAATGCTAATGGTGGCGTTGGGGCCACGCTCACCGTTGAGCTGGTGATGCTGCTCGTCGGTAACGCTCTCCACCTTGAGCGCGTTGTGCAACTCGAAGATGGCGGCACTCACCGTGTCGGTCGCGGTGAACGTTACCCGCGCGGTTGCTTTGAGGCTGTGTTCCGCAGGATCGAGCTGGGCGTCGATCACATATCCAGTGATGTTGATGTTGGATCGCTCTGCAGCGAGGAGATGCGGGACCGTCAGCACCAGCATGGCGGTCAACAGCAACATTAACCTGGTTGGCTTATGGGGTCTGAGCGTCATCGAGATCATTCAACGGGCCATGATGTAACCAAAGCGGACTGCAATTGCGCCGCGGGGATCAATTCGAGAGCAATACGGGCCGCGTGCTGAATCGCTCCCTCGCTGCGTACCCGCAGCGTCGCCCCCACGGTACGCAAGTCTGACTGCATTGTTGCACGAGCCTCCTCGTTTTCGAGCAGGGGCCGCAGGCGCTCCACGACTTTGGACGCCGTGAAGTCATCCTGGATGAGCTCCGGCACAATTCGGCGTCCGGCGATGAGGTTGACCATGCCGACGTGGGCTACACGGACCACCCTTTGCGCAACGGCATAGGTGATGCGCGAGACCCGGTAGACCACCAGAAATGGGTTGCCGATCAGAGCCGCTTCTACGGTCGCGGTGCCGCTGGCAACAACACTGGCGCGGGCGTGCTGCAAGACCGCGCGGGCATCATGGACCACCCGCACCGAGACCCCTTTGGCCTGGGCGGCAAATGCCTGTACCTGCGAATCTTTCAGCGTGGGGGCCACGGGTAAGAGATATTCGTAATCCGGGCCCAGCAATCGAGCGGCTTCGAACATTGGCGGCAAGTTGGCTTCGAGCTCCCTGGTACGGCTTCCGGGCAGCAAGCCAACCCAGAATTTTGACGCGTCCAGACCGTTTTGGCTAGCAAACTCCTCCCGGGTCACTGTAGGCGGATCAAGGTCCGCCAAGGGGTGACCGACGAAGTCGGCTGCAATGCCGTGGGCGCGGTAGAAGGCCTCTTCGAAGGGGAAAATCACCAGCATCCGGGTGACATTGCGCTTCACGCCACGCACCCGCCATTTTTTCCAGGCCCACAATTGCGGGCTCACGAAGTAAACGACAGGTATTTTCAGACGACGGAGCTCGGCGGCAAGACTCAGGTTTACGTCAGGAAAGTCGATCAGGATGGCGAGGTCGGGCCGTTCGGCGCGCAGGCTGGCTTTCAGTTTCCTGTATTGGCGGTAGATGTGAGGCATGTGCAGAATCACTTCGGTAATGCCCATGACCGCGACGTCTTCGGCGCGTACGATCCGGCGCAGGCCCAGGCTGGCCATGCGGGTCCCGCCCAGTCCGAAAAAGTCGGCCTGCGGCTCCAGGCGGCGTAGTTCCGCCATCAGCAGCGCGCCGTAGTGCTCGCCGCTGGCCTCACCGGCAGAGAGAAAAATCTTCGACATCTTAGTCCGTGCCTACGGCCAGGCTTGCGTCCAAAAAACCGGTGGATGCCCGCGTAGGCTCAATCTCCTGGTCCTTGTATTGCAGCTGGTAGAGCTTCCAGTAAATTCCACGCTGCGCCAGCAGTTCCTGATGGGAGCCGAACTCCCGCAAAACGCCCTTGTGCATGACCAGGATTCTGTCCGCCTGCTGTACTGTCGATAGCCTATGGGCCACGATGACCGAAGTACGCCCCCGGACCATCCGTTCGAGGGCCGACCGCACCCGCATCTCGGTGTCGGTGTCCACGCTCGAGGTGGCTTCATCCAGCACCAGGATGCGTGGATCGTGGGCCAGGGCCCGGGCGAAGTTGATCAGCTGCTTTTGGCCGGTGGAAAGGCTGTTGCCGCGCTCGCGCAAAGGCTCATCGAACCCCAGTGGCAGGGCACGGATAAAGTCGCCCACGTTGACCTCGTCAGCCGCGGCTTTCATCCGCTCGTCGGTGATCCAGTCTGATCCCAGGCGAATGTTTTCGGCGATGGTCCCGGTGAACAGGAAGGGGTCCTGCAGCACCACCCCGAAATGGCGGCGTAACGCCGTCACGTCCTGTTCGCGAACGTCGACTCCGTTGATCAAAACACTGCCGCGCTGGACCTCGTAGAAGCGCATCATCAGGCCGATGATGGTGGTCTTGCCGGCCCCGGTGTGGCCTACGATGGCCGCTGTCTGGTCGGGCTCGATCACGAACGATACGTCTTTGAGGATCCACTCCACCTCGGGAGAGGCGGCGAGGATCTGCTCCATGCCCTCGGCGTTGCGGATGCTTTCGAGTTGCTCCGGGTCCAGTTTTTGATAGGTGAACCAGACATGCTGGAACTCGATGCGGCCTGAACCGTCGCAGGCCCGGGGCGCGGGCGGACTCTGCAGCTCCGCCGGGGTGTCCAGCAGCTTGAAAACGCGCTCGCTGGCAGCCATCGCCGCCTGCAGGATGTTGTATTTTTCGCTCAGGTCCTGGATAGGGCGGAAGAAGCGCTGGGAGTATTGGATAAAGGCGACCAGCACGCCGATCGTGACCGCGTTGCGCAGCACTCCAAATCCGCCCAGCCAGATCACCAGGGCGATGGCCACGGAGCTCAGCAGCTCGATCGCGGGATAGTAGAGGGCATAGGCCAGGATGGCGTCCTTGAAGGCCACCATGTGCTGCCGGTTGACGTCTTCGAACTCCTCATAGGAGCGCTGCTCGCGGTTGAACAGCTGCACCACGCTCATGCCGCTCACATGCTCCTGGGTGGAGGAGTTGATACGGGCTATGGCAGAGCGGATGCGCCGGTAGGAGTCGCGCACATGCTTGCGGAAGACCCGGGTGACCGCGAGGATGAGAGGCAGCACCGAGAAAGCGATCAGGGCCAGCCACCAGTTCATCCGCAGCATGATGGCCACAATGAGGATGAGAACGAACACATCCTCAAAGATGGCAAAGACCCCGGAGGTGAACATCTCGTTCAATGCGTCTACGTCGCTGGTGAGCCGGGTGACCAGGCGCCCCACGGGATTGCGATCGAAAAAGCTGACATGCATGCTCTGGATGTGACGGAAGATCTGGCTGCGCATGTCGAACATCACTTTCTGCCCGGTCCACTGCATCAGATAGGTCTGCACAAACTCGAGCAGGTAGCTAAACACCAGGGCGGCGACATAGATGCCGGCAACCTGTGTGATCCCGACCCGGGCATTGGGGCTCAGCCAATGCGTCCATGCCGCCGGATGGAGGGCCGGCTTGGCGGTCATGTAGCGATCGACGGCAACCTTGGTCAGGTACGGGCCCAGCACATCGAATCCCGCCTTGAGCAGGATGGCCACCAGCGAAATAGCTGCCTGCAGCTTGTAGGGCCGAAGGTAGGTCAGCAGGCGGCCCATCAGGCGGCTGTCATAGGCCTTGCCGATGACATCGTCATCGTGCTGCTGGGGTTTCCGATCTTTCTCGGTGGTTTGCTCTGCCATGGCGGCCAACTCTTATTTTACGTGGGGTTACGCGGAACGGAGGATGTCAGAATAGATAGCAGGACTTGTGCAGCGGATGGATTCCCTCGGCATTTACATTTCGGTTCCGTTTTGCCGCGCCAAATGCACCTACTGCAACTTTGCCTCCGGCGTTTCGTCTGTAAAAGCCCACGAGCAATACGTGGCCCGGGTCTGTGGGGACATCCGCAGCCTGCGACAGCGTCTGGGCAACGCCGCGATCCCTGAAATCGTCGACAGTATCTACCTTGGCGGTGGTACCCCCAGCGTACTGGCCCCGGCCCTGGTGGCGGAGCTTGGCCGCACCCTGCGCCAGGAGTTCGTTGTTTCCCCGGACGCCGAGATCACCCTGGAGTGTGCTCCGGGCCAACTGGACGACTCCTCGTTAGAGGCGATACTGGCTTTTGGCGTGAATCGTATCAGTTTCGGCGTGCAATCCCTGGTGGATCGAGAGGCCGCGGCTACTGGACGTTTCCATACCCGGGAAGTGGTGCTGCGTGACCTGGAACGGGTGCGGTCCGCTGGGTTGCGCAGGCTCAGCATCGACCTGATCGCAGGTATGCCCCATCAGACCCCGGCGAGTTGGCAGGAATCACTCGAAGTGCTGGCTGCGACGGAGGTGGACCACGCCAGCATTTACATGCTGGAGATCGACGAGGATTCCCGCCTGGGCAGGGAACTGCTGGCCGGCGGCTCGCGCTACTCCGCGCAGACCGTACCCAGCGAAGAAGTGACTGCTGATCTTTATGAGAGCGCGATGACCGCTCTTGGAGCCAGCGGGCTGCGGCAGTACGAAATCTCGAACTTCGCCCGGGCCGGGAGCGAGTCCCGGCATAACTTGAAGTACTGGCGCCGCGAGCCCTACCTCGGTTTTGGCCTGGACGCACACTCTATGGTTCGTACCCGGACCGGCGGCGCGTTGCGCTTTTGCACCACCGCGGTCCTGGGCGAATATCTGGGTCAAGAAGTCGACGGCCCACTCCAGGAAGTGCGCGAGCTTAGCCCAATCGAGGAATTGGAAGAGGCCTGGTTTCTGGGTTTGCGCTTGCGTGCGGGCGTCGCATGGCAGGATCTGGCCGCCGAGTTCGGCAACGAGCGAGTGGCTCACTTTCGCTCCGTAGTCCGCGAGCTATGCGGGCTGCAACTGCTCACCGAGGACCAGGGGGTAGTGCAGCTAACCGCGCGCGGCCTCCTCTTTTCGAACGACGTCTTTGCCCGCTTTCTCGGAGTCGAGGAGCCGGCGCTCCAATTGCAATGAGTGTGGAGGAAACCGTGTCTACCGGGACTTTGCCTTGGCTCGAAACGACCACTCGGCAATCGACTGCCACAATCGACCTGCGCAGTGATACAGTCACTCGCCCGACACCTGCCATGCGGGCCGCCATGGCCGCAGCCGAGGTAGGGGACGACGTTTATGGGGAAGACCCCACCGTGAATCAGCTGGAAGCGCGCGCCGCGGAGATCTTTGGGCGTGAGGCCGCGTTGTTTGTTCCTACCGGGACCATGGGCAACCAGATCGCGATCCGCATGCACACCGAGCATGGCCAGGAGGTTATCTGCGAGTCGCGCGGCCACCTGGTCGACTGGGAAATGTCTATGGTTTCGGCTTTCTCCGGATGCCAGTTGCGCGCGGTGTACGCGGATCGAGGGATTCTTACCTGGCCGCTTATCCAGAAGGTGATTTCCCGCGGGCTTCATTTTCGTTCCCGCACCGGGTTGATATCTCTCGAAAATACCCACAACATGGCGGGCGGCACGGTGATGCCGGCGGAAGTCGCGGAAGAAATCTGGAACGGGGCCGCGGAAGAGGGGCTGCCGGTCCATCTCGATGGGGCGCGCATCTTCAATGCTGCGACGGCGTTAGGGCTTCCCGTCGATCAGCTGACCAGCGGTTTCAGCTCCGTCATGTTCTGCCTTTCCAAGGGTTTGTGTGCGCCCGTGGGCTCGATGTTGGTGAGCAGCCGGCGAAATATCGAGCGGGCGCGTAATTTTCGCAAAGCGCTGGGCGGAGGGATGCGCCAAGCCGGCATTTTGGCCGCGGCCGGCCTCATCGCCCTGAACGAGATGACGAGCCGGCTCCAGCAAGATCACGACAATGCGCAATTCCTGGCCGGCGCTCTGAGCGAGCTTCCTCAAGTGGAGCTCGATCCGGCCCTGGTCCAGACGAACATCGTGATTTTCGGCCTGCGCGGCGGCGGAGATGCGCAGGCCCTGGTGAGCGCTCTCGCCAGGCGGAATGTCCTTGCTGGGACCGTGGGTGCCCACTCCATACGGCTGGTGACGCACCACGATGTGGATCGCGCCGCGTGCGAACGAGCCAGTGAGATCCTGGCGGAGGAGATCCGAAAACGGGACGGTCAATAACGCGCCCGGAAAAAGACAGAAATCCCGCCCAAAGGGGGCTTTTTTGGCATTTATACTATCTGGATGCCAAAGTATTCGATCGTCGTGCCCTTCCATAACGAGGAAGAGAACGTAACTGCCCTGTATGACCGCCTGAAAGCGGTGATGGAGCAGATTGGCGACAGTTTCGAACTGGTGCTTGTGGACGACGGATCGAGTGACCGCACCTACAAGCTGCTGGAGGAGATTGCAGCCGTAGACAGCCGGGTATTGGTGGTCAAGTTGCGGCGCAACTTCGGCCAAACCTCCGCGCTGGCAGCCGGGTTCGATCACTCCCAGGGCGACTACATCCTGGCCATGGACGGCGATCTGCAGCATGATCCTTCGGAAATTCCCGAGTTTGTCGCCAAACTGGAAGAGGGCTACGACGTAGTCAGCGGATGGCGTAAAGAGCGTATCGACAGTTTCGTCATGCGCCGGATTCCCTCGCGTTGTGCCAACTGGCTGATGGCCAAACTTTCCGGGGTTGATATTCACGATTTTGGGACTACGTTCAAGGCGTACCGGCGTGAGGTGATTCACAACATCCCTCTCTATGGCGAGATGCATCGTTTTATCCCGGCGCTCGCTTCCTGGTATGGCGCCAGCATCTGTGAGATTCCGATCAAGAATGTGAACCGGGAGCGGGGCAAGTCTCACTACGGGATTTCCCGTACCATCCGTGTTTTCTTCGACCTGCTGACCATTCGCTTTTTGCTCAAGTACATGACCCGGCCGCTGCACTTTTTCGGCACGTTCGGCGCACTGGGCATCTTGCTGGGCAGCGCAATCTCGCTGGTGCTAGCCGGTTTGAAGGTGTTCACTCACCAGGCAGTGATGGACTCGCATGGACCGCTCTTCGTTGTGGCTGGGGTCCTGATTTTAGCGGGCATTCAGATGCTAGCCATCGGTCTACTGGGCGAACTCCAGGTGCGGCACTATCACACCTCATCGCACCGGGCTCCCTACGCCATCGATCGCCTGGTCCGCCTGCGCGCTCCCGAAGAACCCAGCATGTTGCAAGAGGGCTAAGTTCCTTTTCGGAATTGAGTCCGCCAGGGGCGGCCCGAAAACAGCGCAGCACAGCGGTTTTGTATCAGGGCACGACTTCAGTCGGGCCGTAAAAGTTGAAAAGAAAATTGGGCTTTAGCCCCTGTGTTTTCGCGCATCCGTGCACGAAGAGCGCAGGGGCTAAAGCCCAGGTTTTGTTGGACTTTATACGGCCCGACTGAAGTCGTGCCCTGATACAAAACATCAGACCGGTGGCTGCACAGCTTCGCGCTTCACGAGACGCCAGAGCTATCGAATTCCTCTACAAACCCTATCGTCCCCCCGAAGGGTCCGCAGACGACGACAAATCCAAATCCAAGAAAGTCTGCGTGCTGTGCGGTAGATTGGGCGCGTAACAGTTGCGATCGGCCGCGTAGGTCGAACCACATTGGCGGGCAAACTCTGTGCGGGGCGATTTCGCGTACTGCCAGACCAGCGCGTTGCTGATACCGCTTGATGCCGGAATAAGGGATTTGCCCGGCATCGCGCAGCCGGGCGCCGGCGGACACTGGTCATTCCACGCCCACAAGGCGACGCCCTTGTTTCCCTCGTGGGCCGCGATCTGTTCCGCAGTGGTGATCTTGCCTGGAACCTTCGACTACCGGGATGCCGGAGCAATACACGCCCGGCTTGTACTGAGAACCTCGCACCGCCTCAATCCACGCGAAGAGATAGGCGCTTTGCTCGGGCAAAAGCCGTCCGCCCTCTTCCTGATCGAGAAACAGAATCGCACCTGGACCGAAGCCTTCTCTTTTTGCAGCGGAGACAGCGGATGCGGCGTCGGACCGGCCAAGGGCTGCTGCATCTTTACCTTTGAGTTCTTTATCCAGGCGTCCGTTGTACAGGATCATGAAGCCGAAACCGTTCGCCTTGAGCAACGCGCGCTTGCCTAGCCAGCTATTGCTGTTCGCGCCAGGAGGAATGTTCAACCAATAACCGGTGTAGGAAAAACTGCGGTGGAGGCCCGGAAGGAGCTTGTCCCCGGGATAGTCGTTCTTGTCGAAACCCAGGTACTGGCTCTGCCCTGAAGCGTCAGGCAGGCAGCATAGGGCTACAGCGCAAATGCACAGCGTGCAAAGAGGAAGCTTTACTCCGCGCCGCCGGCGTTGAGGTTGGTAGGCGGCGTCGATGGGGTGCTCGCTAACTGGCGCGAAGGGGCGCCGGGCAGGTATTTGGAAGGATTCACCGGCGTATCGTGAATGCGGACCTCGTAATGCAGGTGAGGGCCGGTGCTGTGCCCCGAAGAGCCGACGTAACCGAGGACGTCTCCCTTGTGAACATCCTGTCCCGTGATCACGGCGAATCCGGAGAGATGGGCATACAAAGTTTCGACACCATGGCCATGATCAACCACCACTTCCCGGCCGTATCCGGTGCCCAGCCCAGCCTTGAGGACGATACCGTCTGCTGGTGCCCGCACCGCGTCACCCTGGTTGGATGCGATATCAATCCCCGTATGGAACGCGCCCTCGCCCTTAAACGGATCAAGCCGGGAGCCGAAGGAACTGGTGACGATTCCTTGCACCGGCCACAATGATGGTGCATATGCAACATTCACGATGCTGCCCAGGCTCGCGGGGAAACGATTGGCGAAGAGACCGTGCATGATCTCCCCGGACATGGCCGAGGAGCGCAGCGCCAACAGCTGGTCAAGCGATTGGCTGTACTGTTGATCGCTGATGCTGTCCGAAGTCGCAGGACCAGCCGTCGCCAATGACCGCAGAGCCGGTTTATTAACCCGATTTTGCCGGAGTCCGTAGAGAGCACTCACTTCGCTCGCCAGGGACCCTAAAGAAGCGGCCTGAACGTCCTTCTCATGGGCCACCTGCTCCATCTGCAAATAGTCATGGCGCAGGGTCTCACGCTCGGTGCGAATCTGGTTGAAACGAGCTGTCTTGAGCAGCATGCGGCTGTAGGATCCGGCCATCCCAGTGATGGTGAAAAGGCCGATCACCGCGGCGGCGACAAAGATATAAGCGTAGTGCAGCGGAATTGGTATCTTGCGCAAATCGCCGTCTTCCTGGCGGGCTACAAAAATGATGTAGTAGCGCTTGCGCAATACACACACTCGCAAAGGGGATAGGTTTTGTGCTCAGCAACCGCTTTTGCACAACAGCCGAGTCTTGAAGCTAACAGAGGTAATCTAGTGGGTCAAACCCGGAAAGTGTAATCGGCATGACCCGTTGGAGAGGCACTTCGGTCAGTCAGGGTATGCTGGCCGCATGACGGGTGAGCGAAAAAGCAGTCGGCCAGAGGCCGCGGCAGCCGAGAGGGAACTGATCGCCGGCATTCGCAGACGGGCCGACCAGTTACTGATGGGCCGGCGTAAGGATGGAATCCTGACCCTGGGCATCGGCGACGATTGTGCTGTCTTGCGGCCCCGTCGAGCGAGGGAGATTGTGGTTACTACCGATCTTTCACTCGAAAATGTCCACTTTCGGCGGGATTGGCATCCGCCGCAAAGCGTAGGCCACCGTTGCCTGGCACGCGGGTTGAGCGACCTGGCAGCCATGGGAGCTCGTCCCGAGGCAGCCTTCTTATCGCTGGCCCTGCCTTCCGAGCTTACCGGTAAATGGATGGATGGCTTCTTCGACGGACTCATGGCTTTGGCGAAGCGATTTCGAGTGCCCCTGGCGGGCGGAGATATGGCCAAAACCACGACGGTTGTGGCCGATATCATTTTGCTGGGAAGTGTCCCGCGGGGAAAAGCGCTCCTGCGCTCTCGAGCTCGGGCTGGAGATTTGATCTATGTCACCGGCGCCCTGGGCGGCTCTGCAGCGGAATTGAGCGCTTTGCAACGGAAGCCGGTGAACTTTGTTGGCAAAGGCAAATTACGCCACCCGCATTTGTATCCAGAACCCAGGCTGGCTGCGGGCCGGAAGCTGACAGGTTTGGCCACTGCAGCGATTGACCTGAGCGATGGCCTGTCTACCGATCTGGCGCATCTTTGCGAGGAGAGCGGCCTCGCGGCGGAGGTGGATGCTGATGCTCTGCCCGTCGACGCCCGCGCAACCCTGGAGCAGGCCCTGCACGGCGGAGAAGATTACGAACTGCTGTTTACCGCCTCAGCGAAGAATGCGGTGCCAAGTCAACTGGGGGGAGTGTCGATCCATGCCATTGGCCGGATGAAAAAGCCCGGCAAAGGGCCGCAAGTCCAACTCGATCGCGGTGGCAAGCGATTCGCGCTCGCCCCGGGTGGATGGGAGCACTTCCGCTAGAGCATTTCCCCTTCGTGGGATGTTTCCGCTTGATAGCATCAGAACAGGCTTATGACAGACCCTTCCCCTCGGGTGCGCTTTGCTCCCTCTCCTACCGGTATGTTGCACGTGGGCAATGCCCGCACCGCGCTCTATAACTGGCTCTTTGCCCGCCACAGCGGCGGAGCCTTCGTGCTTCGCATTGAAGACACCGACGTAGAGCGTAGCGAGGTGCGCTATGAAGCGCAGCTCATAGAAGATCTACGCTGGCTGGGTCTGGACTGGTCCGAAGGGCCGGAGATTGGCGGTCCCTATGCCCCGTACCGGCAAAGCGCGCGCTTGGCTATCTATGAGCAGCACACCACGCAGTTGCTCGACCAAGGCAAGGCTTACCGTTGCTTCTGTACCGCGGAGGAACTGGAAGCAGAGCGGCAGGTGGCGCTCCGCGAGCATCGCACGCAGGTGTATTCGGGCAAATGCAGAGCTCTCACGCCGAAAGACGCAATGACGCGTGGCGCCGCAGGTGAGCCTTTCGCCGTGCGCCTCGCGGTGCCGGATGTGCCCCTGCGCTTCCACGATATCGTGCGTGGCGAGGTGGAGTTCGCTAGTGAAGCGGTGGGCGACTTTATCCTGGTTCGATCTTCAGGCATTCCTGTCTACAACTACGTGGTCACCATCGACGACGCGCTTATGCACATCACGCACGTGATTCGCGGCGACGATCACATATCGAACACTCCGCGTCAAGTTGCCATTTATCAGGCGTTCGGCTGGGTGTTGCCGCAGTTTGCGCACCTCTCGACCATCCTGGGCAGCGATCGGGAACGCCTTTCGAAGCGCCATGGGGCAACGTCAGTGGCGAGCTTCCGCCAGATGGGCATACTGCCCGAGGCGCTGGCGAATTATCTCGCCCTGCTCGGATGGGGCGCAGAGGGAGGAACGCGGGAGATCTTTACTCGCGAAGAGCTGGTCAAGGAATTCAAGCTGGAGCGGGTGACTCCGTCCCCGGCGGTCTTTGATTGGGACAAACTGCATTGGCTGAATCGTCAGGCCATCAAGCATTCGCCCCTGCCTGAGTTGAGGGCGTTGGCGTGGCCATATTTCACGGTAGTGGGTTGGCTCCCACCGCAGTCCTCTGCCAGTGAGGCGGTCGCTCATTGGTTCGATCGCGTGTTGGAGCTTTACCTTCCCGCAGTGGATCAGCTGCAGCAGCTACCGGAAAAGGCCGCGGCTCTTTGGCGCATCGCCGAAGTGGCAGAGGAAGACGCAGCCATGCTTACTTCCGAAGCAGGCGAACGGGTGGTGCGGGTGTTTACAGAAAAGGTTAGAGCAGAAGCGGGCCCAATCACGCCGCAGCGATTTAAGGAACTGATGAACGAGGTGAAGGCGGAGAGCGGCGTCAAGGGCAAGGAACTCTTCCATCCTGTACGCATCATCCTTACCGGAGCTCACTCGGGTCCGGAATTCGACAAACTGATTCCGTTGTTTGAAGACGGCAGCCGGCTCGATTTGCCGGCCCACGTCATGAGCGTGCGAGAGCGGGTAGAAGCGTTTGCCTCTGGTGCTTGACTCCACTTTTCCTCATGACTGGATGGCAGAGGTTCTCACTGCCCGCCCATTGATTCTGCCTGCGCGCCAATTCGTGTACCCGGCACGCGTTGAGGAGGTAGAACGAGGAGCCCTGGAAATCATGGTCCGTCCTGCCTTGGGGGCGGGTCCGTTTCTGGCCACCTGCGCATTGGGTTTCGCCGGGGACAAAGTGCCCAGCGGCATTTGGGCCTGTCCTGATCCAGCGTGGATCTGCGCGGTTGCGGGCGGGTACGCCTACCTGATCGATACCTCTGACCCCACGCGATGGGAGCAGGTGGCGTACCGGCCCGTGACCAACGTAACGGTTGTGGCTGAGCACGCACTGTTGGTCTTTGCCGGCTTTCAATCGCTGCTTGCCTGGGGCCGCTCAGGCAAGGTCTGGGAAACCGGCCGGCTTAGTTGGGACGGCCTACGCATTACCGCGATTCACGGAGAGACGCTGCTGGGGCTGGGATGGGACATGACCACGGATCGCGAGCTCGAGTTCAACGTCAACCTGAAAACCGGCGAGCATCGGGGCGGAGGCTACCTGGTGTAGAAGCTCAAGCCCGCGTCGCCCTGCTCCAGGATGCGATAGCGTTTCAGCGGGCCGTAGGATTCGGCCAACGGCTGGAGCGCTTTGCGACTGTGTTCGGCGATCACGATGCCGTCGGGGGTGAGCAATGAATCTGCGCCGTCGCCGATGCCGCTGAGAGTGCCGGCATATTCGTTGCCGGCCGCGTACGGTGGGTCCAGAAAGACAATCGAACAGCCCTTGGTAAGACGACGCAGTGCGGCGGGTATGGTGCTGGATACAATCTGAAAGCCGGACGTGATCTTGAGAGCAGCGAGGTTACTGCGAATCGCGTCGACTGCGGAGGGAGCGCTATCGACGAAGTAGACCAGGGCTGCACCGCGGCTGATCGCCTCGATGCCCACAGCGCCGGAGCCGGCATAGAGATCGGCGAACACGGCGCCCTCGATACGCGGAGCCAGCACATTAAAAAGCGTTTCACGCAAGCGGTCGCTGGTGGGCCGGGTGGCCAGCCCGCGGGGCGCGGCCAGCCGCCGCGAACGGTATGTGCCGCCGATCACCCGCATCGGATTTGATGTTAAATGAATCCTTTGATGGCCAATCTATCGTCAAGATCTACAATGAAGTGCAAGGACGGATGCAATGCGCGGATGGTCGTTCCCCTTAGGGCGATGGATGGGTGTGGAGTTGCGCATTCACACCTTTTTCATCCTGCTGCTCGGCATCTGTATGGCCTACACCGAGAGCGTTCATCTCACCATGTTTCGTGGTGTGGGCTTGTGGCTGGTGCTGCTGGGTGCGGTGGCCGTCCGCGAGGTGGCGCGCATGATTGTGGCCGCCTATCACGGCCTGCAGCTACGCAATATTCTGCTGCTGCCGATTGGTGGCCTGGTGGCCTACGCCAATGCGGAGAGCGCGGAGCACGCCGGAGCCACCAAGGTGCAATGGCGCATGGCCTTGACCGGGCCGCTGTCCAATCTCACGTTTGCCCTGGTCGTCGCCATGCTCGTCCTTGGCATGTCACCGACGCTCAATCTTCTGGAGCGGCCCTGGATTACCCCCGCGCACCTGATTCGCAGCATCATCTGGGTCAATGTTTTTCTCGGCGTTCTGAACTTGCTGCCCGCCTATCCCCTGGACGGCGGCAGGGTAGTGCGTGGCGGAGTTGCCCGCGCTCAGGGCAGGGCACAGGCGTCGCGCGTGGCTACGGGGCTGGGCCAGATCCTGGCCATGACTGCCATCATCGCCGGATTAGTGCTGATGAATGCGTGGCTACTGCTGGCCGGATTTTTCATCCTCATCGGCGCTCAGTTGGAAGACCAGGGCGTGCTGTTCCAAAGTGTGGTCGATACGGTCAACATGCAGGACATCATGCTGACGGAGTTTTCCATGCTCGCTCCCTCGGACACCCTGGAAGATGCGCTGCACAAGTCCATTCATAGCCTGCAGGACGATTTTCCTGTGGTCCGTGGAGACAGCCTGGTCGGCATTATTTCCCGCCAAAGCATTCTTTCGGCGCTGCGCAGCGAGGGCAACGGCTACGTGCAGGCGGTGATGTCGCGCAGCTTTCATGTCGCCCAGCCCGAGGATTCTTTAGGTACTACCATCAGTCGCTTTGCCGGGCGAGGATTATCGTTGGTACCGGTGACCGAAGGCGAACGCATTGTCGGCATCGTGACCTTGCAGAACCTGATGCACTCCATGAGCCTGCTGGCCGAGAGCCGAAAATTGCGTCGCCAGAGCCAGGAATAATCGTTGCCCGATCCATCCGCGCCCATCGAGCCCGGGCTCTACCTGGTCGCTACGCCGATTGGCAATCTTGAAGACATTACTCTTCGCGCGCTGCGCGTCCTGAAGGGCGTGGACCGCATTGCGTGTGAAGATACGCGGCAAACGCAAAAGCTGTTGAACCACTTTGATGTTTCCACCCCCACGGTCAGCTATCACGAACACAATGAACAGGCGCGGACCGCGGAGTTGATTGCCCTGCTGCTGCAGGGTGGCCGGGTTGCCGTGGTCAGTGATGCCGGCACTCCGGCGTTCTCTGATCCTGGCCTCGAAGTCGTGAAAGCAGCGTTGGCTGCGGGTGTGCCCGTCATTCCTATCCCTGGAGCCAATGCCGCACTCAGTGCCCTGGTCGCCTCCGGTATGGACACCGATCGCTTCCTCTATGCAGGTTTTCTCGCAGCGAAGCCGGGCGCTCGGCGCACTGAGCTCGAGGCATTGGCCGCGAAGGCAGACGGTCTCACGTTAGTGCTCTACGAAGCGCCGCATCGCATTCTGGAAACGTTGGTCGATGTGGAAGCGGTATGGGGGCAGCAAGCGCGGGTGGTGGTAGCGCGCGAGCTGACCAAGCTTCACGAGGAATTTCTGCGCGGCACAGTGGCGGAAGTCCGCCTGACGCTGTCGGCCCGCGACCGCATACGGGGCGAGATAGTGTTGTTGATCGAGGCAAGGTCGCCGGTCCAGCCGGCGAACCTCGGCGGTAGTGTGATGCAGCAAGTGTCGCAATTGATGGAGGCTGAGGGGCTGGACGAGAAAGACGCGCTCAAGCGCGTGGCGCGCGACCGCGGTGTTTCGAAAAGCGAGGTTTATCGCGAATTACAGCGGCAGCGCTCGAAGAAGTAACTACAGATCCTAGGTCGTCTTCGGCGGCAATTTCCACGCCGGCACAGGCCGGTCGGCAAGCGGCAAATCACGGCCCTTGAGCCGATCGTATAAGTAACTGTCGCTGGTTGTGCCCAGGGACTCGTTATACAGGCTCGGTTCCCCAACGACTTCGCGTAACTCCTCCGCAAAACGATGGACCGCTTGAAGGGAGTCCGCTGTCGCAGGGAGCTCAAGGCGATTGGTCTTCCAGAATTTCTGGTATCCGCGATCGAGCAAAGTGGCTACTTCACCGGCCACCAGGAAGCCTGGGCGGTGCCTCCATCGGACTGCCGTGTGCGGCAGCTTCTTCTCTGCCTCGCTGGGCTCCCCTGCCTTCGCCAGGACCGCCCCAGCCCCGTACTTGCTCACCAGGAACTGGTTTGCGACCCCGGGCACCCCTTGTACATCAAACCCAAGGGAGCGGAGAGTGCTGAAGACTTCGTCAAAGGTCAGGAAGTGTACTTTTGTTCGCATGGTTGCGACTGACTGTGGATTGCCTCGATTTTTGGATGGCAGCTACACTAGGGATTGCTTCACCCTACTTTCGCACATCGATGTGGATCACCGCAACGTGAGTAGACCAGTTGAATCAGGGACTTTGCATGCAAACTGAAGTGCAAACGGAAGTGAGCTCGACGCCGCGCAGCCTGGGCAGTAGCATCCTGGAACGGATAGGGAACACACCGCTCCTGCGCCTCGACCGCTTGACCGCCCACCTCCCAGGGATCACCTTGCTGGGCAAGGCCGAATGGGCCAACCCGGGGGGCTCGGTCAAGGATCGTGCGGCCGCCTCAATCGTGGCTGCAGCTGAGGCTGAGGGGTGGCTGGCGGGAAGGCATTTGCTGGACGCGACCAGCGGGAACACCGGCATCGCGTATGCCATGTTGGGCGCGGCAAAGGGGTTTCCGGTTACGCTGTGCATGCCGTCCAACGTATCTCCGGAGCGGAAACGCATTCTTTCCGCCTACGGAGCGAATATTGTCTGGACGGATCCGGCAGACGGGTCCGACGGGGCGATTCTCAAGGCACGGGAGCTGGCGCAGGATAAGGACCGGTACTATTACGCCGACCAGTATGGGAACCCGGCAAACTGGAAAGCGCATTATAAAGGTACGGCGAACGAGATTTGGCAGCAGACTAAGGGACAGGTTACGCACTTCGTAGCCGGGCTGGGCACCAGCGGTACCTTTATGGGCGTGACCCGCCGGCTGAAAGAGCTGAACCCGAAGATTGAATGCATTGCCATGCAGCCCGATTCGCCATTTCATGGATTGGAAGGCCTGAAGTATATGGCGACGGCGATTGTGCCTCCCATCTATGATGCCGGCGTGGCCGACCGTCACGTGGAGCAGTCGACCGAGGGAGCTTACGAGATGGCGAAGCATCTGGGCCGGAACGAAGGACTGTTGCTGGGCATCTCGGCCGCTGGAGCGGTGGCGGCAAGCCTTAAAATTGCAGAAGAGGAAGCTGGCGCGGGCCGAAACGCCATCGTAGTCACCATACTGTGCGACTCGGCGGATAAGTACCTCAGCGAGCGATTTTGGGAGCAATGATGGCTACGACGAGCCTGGGGCAGAAGCTGGAGATCAGCCACGCGGTTTATAGCCAGTTGCGCAAGCATGGTGAGGAGACTTATCCCCACGAGTGCTGCGGAGTGCTGCTCGGTAAAGCCCTCGATGGCATCAACGAGGTAGAAGTAGCCGTGCGCGCAGGCAATACGCGGACCGATTCCGCCCACAACCGGTACCACATTGCGCCCCAGGAACTGGTCAGCATTCAGCGTCAGGCACGGGAACAGAACCTCGACATCGTGGGTTTTTATCACTCCCATCCCGACCATCCCGCGCGCTGGTCGGTGACCGATTTTAATGAAGCACACTGGCTGGGTTGCTCCTACGTGATCACCAGCGTCGAACAGGGCGTGGCCAGGCAAACCAACTCCTTCTTTCTGGCCGGAACCGGCGAAGACGACAAGCGGTTTGAGGACGAGGAGATTCACGTGCGGCCCGAACGCTGTTGACCGCCGGCCCCGTGATTCCCGCGCTACGCAACCAGATCAGAAAGAGAGAGAGTTGAACGAATGAAGATTCACATCCCTACCCCCCTCCGTCAGTTCGCCGCCAAGCAGGCCACGGTGACGGTTGAGGCTGCGACCGTAGGTGAGGCGCTGGATGAGCTCACCCTCACTCATCCGGAACTGAAAAAGCATCTGTATTCAGAGGAAGGCAAGTTGCGCGCCTTCGTGAACGTTTACCTGAACGACGAAGATATTCGTTACCTGAGCGACAAGGAGAACACGGCGGTCAAGGAGAGTGACAGCCTGTCGATTATCCCTTCGATCGCCGGCGGATGCGTCGTTCTGAGCAATTAGGAGATTGAACATGGCAACACTGACTGAAGTACCCGTGCAGACGATGCCGTCGCTCAGCAATGACGAGATCGCCCGCTATTCCCGCCACCTGATCCTGCCCGAAGTGGGCATGGAAGGTCAGCAGAAACTCAAAGCCGCCAAGGTGCTCTGCGTGGGCACCGGCGGCCTCGGTTCACCCCTGGCGTTCTACCTCGCCGCAGCCGGTGTCGGAACGCTGGGATTGGTCGACTTCGATGTCGTGGACTCGAGCAACCTGCAGCGGCAGATCATTCACAGCACCAAGGATATAGGGCGGCTGAAGCTCGACTCGGCCGAAGAGAAGCTGAAGGCCCTGAATCCCCACATGAAGATCGTGAAGTACAACACCATGTTGTTGAGCTCCAACGCCATGGAGATCTTCAAGGACTTCGACATTGTGGCCGACGGCACCGATAATTTTCCCACTCGTTACCTGGTAAACGATGCCTGCGTTTTGAGTGGCAAGCCAAACGTCTACGGCTCGATTTTTCGCTTCGAAGGCCAAGCCAGTATCTTCGCCACGGAGCAGGGGCCCTGTTACCGCTGCTTATATCCCGAGCCGCCACCGCCAGGCTTGGTTCCTTCCTGCGCAGAAGGTGGAGTGCTCGGCATTCTCCCCGGCCTCGTCGGCGTCATCCAGGCCACTGAGGTCATCAAGCTGATCCTGGGCCAGGGTGATCCCCTGATCGGGCGTCTGCTGCTGGTGGATTCGCTGGGCATGCGTTTCCGCGAGCTGAAACTGCGCAAGAATCCGGATTGCCCGGTATGCGGCACTCACCCCACCGTGACCGCGCTGATCGATTACGAGCA
This sequence comes from uncultured Acidobacteriaceae bacterium, assembly GCA_963850235.1. Taxonomy (GTDB): domain Bacteria; phylum Acidobacteriota; class Terriglobia; order Terriglobales; family Acidobacteriaceae; genus PALSA-350. The sequence goes on from CAWKKM010000006.1 coordinate 225,435, forward strand.
GTTCTGCGGTATTCAGCCGGCGGCGGCGCCCGATGCGAAGCTGGTCAACGGCATCGAGCAGATCGATGTGACCACGTTCAAGCAACAGCGCGACGCAGGCAAAGATTACTTTCTGCTCGATGTACGCGAGCCCCACGAGTTCAAAATCGCGGAGATCGGTGGCTATCTGCTTCCCTTGGGCGACCTGCAAAAGCGTGTAGGCGAACTGGATAAAAACCGCGAGATCGTCGTGCAGTGCAAGAGCGGAGGCCGCAGCCAGAAAGCAGCGGAGTTCCTGCAGCAGGCTGGTTTCAAGGTAAAGAACCTGGCCGGCGGTATCCTGGCGTGGAGCGATCAGGTCGATCCCAAGGTGCCCAAGTACTAGTCCGCTCATCCGTCATCCGATCCCGAAGCCGCTCTACATGCGGCTTCGGGATTTCTTTTTGCTCCTCGTAGTGTGCCATCGGTATACTCCGGGGGGTTGTTTCTGCCGCGCTGCGCCGGGAGTTCCATGGACCTTGTAGTTATCCGCACACTGTTCATCCTCGTTCTTACAGCCGCTTGTTACTTTCTGCGCCCCTTTGCGCTTGAGCCCTGGGCCGCGGCGGTGATTGGTGCGATTGCCGCGGCCGCGGTGATCGTCTTTGAACAGCGTGTACGGGCATTGAGCATCAAACGGTTGCTGGGTGCGGTGCTGGGCAGTGTGCTGGGAATCGCGGGAGCGGCCTTGTTCGGCATGGTGCTGAGTGGAAGCCTGCCGCCCGGCGGAACCCGCGCCCTGTTGCAGCTCTTCGTGCTCATGCTGATGACCTATGTGGGACTGATGGTGGGCGCCAGCAAGGGCGATCTGCTGAACTTTACCGGGGGCCTGGCCGAACTCTTTGCCGGTGAGCGGACTGCAGGGGGCAAACGCAACCTAAAAATTCTGGACACCAGTGCCATTATTGATGGGCGCATTGCCGATGTGGTGGAAACCGGATTTCTGGAGGGAACACTGCTCGTGCCCGAGTTCGTCTTGCGGGAGTTGCAGATCGTGGCCGATTCTTCTGACAGTTCCCGCCGCCAGCGCGGCCGGCGCGGTCTGGATATTCTGCAGAAAATGCAGGCCCATCCCTTACTCAGCGTTCAGATCATTGAGGATGATTTCCCCCAGCTGCGCGAGGTCGACCTGAAGCTGATCGAGCTGGCCAAGAAGAAGGGCTCTCCGATCGTGACCAACGACTTCAATCTGAGCAAAGTAGCCCAGCTGCATCACGTGCAGGTGCTCAATCTGAACGACTTGGCTAACTCCTTGAAGCCGCTCGTGCTACCCGGGGAAAAGATGAACATCGTGGTTTTGAAAGAAGGCAAGGAGTACAACCAGGGCGTGGGTTACCTGGATGATGGGACCATGGTTGTGGTGGACCACGCTCGCCGCATGATTGGCCGTGCGGTCGAGATTACGGTCACCAGCGTCCTGCAGACCGCCTCGGGCAAGATGATTTTCGGCAAGTTGGAGGAAGGCGCCCTGAAGCCGGAGCAAGTGCGTGCCGTGAGTGAGCTTTCCAGCTGAGGTGTGCCACCCTGGCGCAGATCGGCCGCATCCAAAGAAGAGGATACCGTCAAATTTGATGAAATTTCGCTTATCGGCACAGAAAGCACAGAAACAGATTTGACAGCCGGAATCCGGCGGGTACAATCTTGCCGAGAAGCACAGGTTGCACACTCAGACTCCCCAGATGGACACCGCCTGCAAACACCCCAAAGTGCGCGTCGTAGCGCGTGAAGAGGACGTCGAATACGTCGAATGTCTGGATTGTGGCCAGGTATTCGACTCTAACGAATTCCGCGATATGGAAATCGAGGAAGAAGTGCTGCGGGAGCCGGAAGAAGAAGACATCAGGTAGCGCATGTGCTCCTTCATGCAATGGCCGGCCACCAGCGGTCCGACGGGTGCAGCTCGCTCGCAAACCAGGTAGGCCCTCCGGAGCCGTCCCTACCGACTCGCGGCTTCAGGCGTAGATCGTGCTCTCAAGAAAGCGATTGCGGAACTTGCCATCCGCATCGTGCTTTGCCACAAGCCCTTTATATTTAGCCAGTTCCGGATACAGGGGCTCGACACGAGAGCCTGACATGGTGAACAACTTCCCCCAGTGAGGCCGGGCTCCAAACGGCGCCAGCTTGGCTTCGATCATCGGCAGCACATGTTTCACGGCCGGCCACTCCGGCTTCCAGGTGAAATGAATGCCCATGGATTCCCGCTTGTAAGCGGTGCTCATCCAAAGGTTATCCGCCGCGATGGTACGCACTTCCGAGATAAATAGATGAGGGGTTACGTGGTCGCGAAGTTGTTCGACCGCCAGGATGGCTTCGTAGCCTCGGTCCCAGGGGACGATGTACTCAGACTGCAGCTCTGCCCCGCTGCTCGGCGTAAACCCGATGCGGAAGTGCGGGAGCCGGTCATACCAGGGGCCGGGAATGCCTAACTGTTCGGTGCAACTCTCTGCCGAATGGCCCGCGAGCGGGTGAAGTTTTTTGGTCGCCGGCTTAGCTCCGAACAATTCCGGCGCAAATTGGGGTGCGCTTCCGGGTTGAACCCTCCGTTTCACCCATACCTGGCCTATGCGGTGATTCTGCCAGTCGGTGAACAGACTCACGCTGTAGCCGCTGGTAAAAATTTCCTCCAGGTGCTGCTCCAGCTGGTCGATGCCCAGGTTCTCATAGACCATCTGGGCGACCTGATAAGTGGGCTGGACATCGAGCGTGACCTTGGTCACTACGCCGACCGCACCCAGGTGGACCACTGACCCAGCAAAACGGTCGCCGTCCTGCTCCCGGGAGAGAACCAGCACCCCACCGTCAGCAGTCACCACCTCCATTGCAGATACAGCCGTAGCCAGGTTTCCGTTCTTGTTACCTGACCCGTGGGTCGCCGTAGCAATCGCGCCGGCGACGGAAATTTGCGGCAACGAAGCCAGATTGTGCAGTGCATAGCCCTGGCCCTCCAAATAGGGAGCGAGTTGGCTGTAGGTGACACCCCCACCCACGGTGACGGTGTTGGACTCGCGATGGAGCACGATCTGGTTCAGATGGGCCAGCGAGATCTGATCCTGGGTGCTGTCAGCGATTCCGTTAAAGGAATGGCGAGCCCCCAGCGCCCGCAGTTTGGTACATCCCTTCACAACCTGCTGCACTTCCTCAACGGTCTTCGGCTGGTGCAGGCGGTCGGTACTAAAGGTGTAGTTTCCCGACCAATTTGTTCGTTTTGCCGACGCTTGCTCGCCCGACCCTAACGGTGACAATACTGTGCCGGCAAGCAAGATACCGGATGTCTTTAAGAAGTCTCTTTTGTCCATAGCCACGTCCGCTTCCCGTTCCTGTTATCGGAAGGATACCGCAGTACCGATTGTTCGATCCGGTTATAACGGAACAGTTACTGGACCAGTATTACCAATCTGCCGAGCTAACCACCTTGCAGTTTCTAGCAGCAACCAGCAAGTAAGAAATACATGCTTTGGGCAATAAGGAACACAATCGTTAAATACCCCATAAGAGTAATAACAAAGTCCCAAAACGGAAGGTATTCTCCAGCAGTTGACGCAAGCCTGTGCACTCTGTTACCAGCGGTGCGCCGACAGGACGACTGCGATGAATGACCCTTTATTTGCCAAGCGCTTGTTTCCCATGAATCGCGCTTGCGAACTAACCGTACCAATTTCCGGAGCCTTGAAACCCATGACGCAATCCCCAATCGTTGCCTTTAAGCGCTATATCACTTCCAGACAGTTAATTGTTGGCCGCCTGATGCCAGTGCTGTTGGGTGCTCTTGCGTTGGGGAATGCTGGGCCGGCCGCGTGGGCCAAAACCACAGCGACGGCATTGACGGCAACGGCAAATCCAACGCCCCCGACGAGCGGGCAGGTCATCACCCTGACGGCCACCGTGACCATCAACGGGGGCGGGACCCCTACCGGTGGTACTGTGACGTTTACGGATAGGTATAACAACGGCAGCGGCAACATCACGGAAGTTTTGGGAACTGTCCAGGTTCAATCAGCGAACGGGACTCAGGGCACGGCGATTCTTGCGACAGAGGTCGGCGGTAATGGGAACCATCGCTTTGCCGCTACCTATAACGGTACGACCACACCTCTCCTTGCACCCAGTACATCCAGCGGAAGGAATTTGGCCTTTTCCGGCCTTTATGGGTCCGCAACCGGGCTAGCCGTCACTGGTGCGGCTGCCCCCTACACGCTGACCGGAACTGTGTCCGCGTTCGGTCCGGTAATACCCACCGGCACTGTCACTTTTACTGATACGACCACGAGTGCCACCCTCGGCACTGCGACGCTTAGCAACACGCCTGCGTCTCAGTTCACCCCGTCCCAGTCCTATCCGCTTGCCAATTTGAACGACGGCAACACCGGCGGCACAATTGGACCGGCGATTGGCGACTTCAATGGCGACGGTCGTCTCGACTACGCGGTCCCCGTCAACAGCGGTTCGGTAGCCATCCTGCTGGGCAAGGGTGACGGAACATTCACCAATGGCACGACGATTGCCACTACGTCTCCCTTTGAACCAACCTCTGTGGTCGTGGGGGATTTCAATGGAGACGGCAATCAGGATCTGGCTGTTCTGAGCGCCAATGGCATTGGCTCGGTCAACGTCTATCTCGGCAATGGAGACGGAACCTTCGGGACGGCCACCAACTTTAAGGTAGCCACAGCAACCTCCGGTTCGAGACTGCTGGCCATCGGCGACTTTAACGAAGATGGATTCCAGGATCTGGTCGCGACCAATACCTCCCTGAACAATGTTTCGGTGCTTCTGGGCAATGGCAACGGCGCATTCAATACTGCTGTTACTTACTCGCTCAACACGAGCGGCATCCTGGGTCAGACAGCCATGGAATGTCGTGGTGGGAGATATCGACGGGGATGGAAACCTGGACCTTGCCGTAGCCTCTGACGCCGCAGGTTCCATCAGCATCCTTCCGGGCAAGGGCGACGGTACGTTTAAAGCGGTAACCTACATCGCCACCGGCGCAGCACAGGTGGGATCCGTAACGCTAGCCGATTTCGACAGGGACGGGAACCTTGACCTGGCAACAACCAGCGCTCCCGATAACGCTGTCTATGTTTTGATCAATAACGGCAACAATAACTTCAGCTTCGCGTCGCCCAAGAAGTACACGATGAACGGCGGCCCTTATTACCTGACGATTGGCGACTTCGATCGCGACGGCAGCCCCGATATCATCTCCGCCAACGACGGCAGCAATAACGTCGGCGTGCTACTGAACTCCGGGAATGGGAACGGCACGTTTGGGGCCGCGACCTATTATGGCGTGGGTGCGGGCTCCATCTTCGCCAATGCTGCAGATATAAATGGCGATGACCGAATTGATTTGACCGCAGTTACCAACAACGGCCTCAGCGTTCTGTTGTCAGGCCAGGCGGAGACGGCAACCCTCTCTAACGTAACTGTGGCCGGATGTTCCGTACAATCGCTGGTCGCCACCTACGGTGGTGACGGCACCTATGCCACCAGCACTTCATCGCCTGTGAGCGTTACCGGCAGCACACTCACGACTACCCTGGCGCTCGGCGTAGCGCCGGCGGGTGTGGCTGCTGGCCAGCAGATTTCGCTGACAGCCACGCTCTCTCCCTACAGCCAAGGAAATACCACGAGCAATGGAGATCTCGTCTCCTTCTACAATGGAGCCACACTCCTCGGAACAGCGCCGCTCTCCAGCGGTGTTGCAGTACTGAATTACATACTCCCGAGCGGAGCCTACAACTTCCAGGCGAAGTTTCCCGGCGACTGCAGCTTCGCCAAGAGCAACAGCAACAACGTAATCGGAACAGCGCCGCTGGCATCCACGATCAACTGGGCCACCCCTGCGCCGATTTCTGTCGGCACCCCGTTGAGCAGCACGCAACTCAATGCGACCGATTCCATTCCCGGAACGTTCGTCTACACGCCCCCGAGTGGCACCATTCTCCCCGCGGGAACGCATACGCTGTCCGTAACCTTTACCCCAAGCCTGCCCGGATACGGAGTGGAGACTGCCACGGTTCAGATTCAGGTTAAGCAGGCGACCGTGATCATCTGGCCTACACCCACTCCCATTACCTACGGCACCCCGCTGACCGGTTTTCAGTTGGATGCGACGGCTTCGACCGGCACCGTTTCCGTGCCGCTCTCCAGCTATTACAATGTCACCGGAATTTACACTCCGGGCTCGCACTATACTCCGGCCACATCCTTCGATAACGATGGCTATTCTTACCAAACGACCAGTCTCGGCAGCACCGTCGTTTGGAACGGTCTGACGTTTGCGATCGGCCCAAATAATGCACCCGACGCGGTGTCGAATATCACCATCCCGTTGCCCGCCGGCAAGTTCAGCAATCTGTATATGCTCGGGGCGATGGTCAATAACATCGGCGCCAGTCAGACCTTTATCGTGACCTATACCGACAATTCGACCTTCACGTTCACGCAGAATATGAGCGATTGGTTCAACGCCAAAGGTTGGCCGGGCGAGTCAGTGGTCAACTGCAGTGAAGACCGGAACTTTGACAACGGCACCACCCAACCAGACTCGGCATGTCTCTTCGGTTATCAGATTCCTCTCGACTCGACCAAGACAGTGAAGAGTGTGCAACTGCCGGGTACGAGAAATATTGTGATGCTGTCCATGGACCTGACGACGCCATCGGTCCCCGGAACATTTACCTATACGCCTCCCGCAGGTACGATCGAGCCCGTGGGAACGGATACGTTGTCAGTCGTCTTCACGCCGACCGACACGACGAGTTATCTGTCTGCCTCGGCTAGCGTGCAGTTAGTGGTTTATCCGCCGCCCACGCCCATCGTCACCACGACGATCTCTTGGCCGACCCCGGCGCCCATCGCGTTTGGCACGCCGCTCAGCGCGACGCAACTCAACGCCACCGCCATGGGGTTGGCAAGGCCTACGCCTGTCGTACCCACTAGCCAGTTGCAGGTGATCTCAACCTCTACCGACGGCTCTGCCTTCAACCAGCCTGGCTTTGACAATGCCGGCCTCGCCTACTCCTACAACTTGCTCAACAACGGCCAGGTGAGCTACGCGGGCATCACCTTTACCCTGGGGCAACCGACCGTTCCCAACGCTATTACCAACGGCGCGGTTTACAACCTCACCGCCCCGGGCAACTACGCGAATGTCTACCTGGTTGGTGCGGCGATTGCAGCCCAGGCCAACGCTCCCTTCATTCTTACCTACTCCGATGCCACGACGACAACCGTGCCCGTGAATATGAGCGCGTGGACTGCGTCCGCAGGGAATGCGGGCGAAACCGTGATTGCTACCATGGCTTACGCCAACAATCAATCAGGCAACAAGGCGTCAGGAAACCACTATCTCTACGGGTATCAGCTTCCTGCGAACCCCAACAAAACCCTGGTGAGCGTGACCCTCCCGAGTACTCGGAATGTCGTGATCATGGCCCTGGGCTTTGGCACCAATAACACCGTCGTCGTGCCTGGCACTTACACCTACACACCCCCCGCGGGTACGATCGAGCCGGTCGGTACCGATACGCTTTCGGTGTCTTTTGCGCCCAGCAACCCTGCTGGTTACACGTCTGCCACCGGGTCCGTCCAGCTTGTGGTGACTAAGGCGACGCCAGTGATTACCTGGCCGACCCCAACGCCCATCAACACCAATGTGCCCCTCAGCAGCACGCAGCTTAACGCCACTGCTGCAACGCCTCAGGGTGCCAATCTTCCCGGGACGTTTGTCTACAACCCGCCGGCCGGGACTTCGTTCAGTACACCCGGCATCTATCCTCTAAACGTAACCTTTACGCCTACCGACACGACGGACTACACAACAGCAACGAAAAGCGTGAATCTCACGGTTGGTCACGACGTAGCGGTTTCGAGCGGCGCTATTGCATACACCGATTGCTGCTTCTTCAGCCAGCCAACGCCTTACACCGTGACTGTGGCCGGCGACGCACTATTCCTTGGGTTGTTCCCGGTTCCGCCAACTGGAACCGTGAGTGTGATTTTCAACGGGAACACACTCGCTACCGGAAGCCTGAGCGTGACGTCCGGGTCCACCTCAACCGCGACACTGCTGTTGCCCAGCATCCAGTTCCTTACCGGTAACAACAACATAACTATCCAATACAGCGGAGACGGCTTCTTCTATGGGGTGACGAATACCCCGGCCGTGGTTGCGCTGCGCAATCCGGCGATCACTGTGAATCCTGCGGCCGTTAACCAGACCGTGAACACCAAAATTCCCTACAGATTTCCCCAAGACGGGAAGATCAGTTTTACCTACTCTCCGACCATGACGAACCCGGAGTTTAGCGAAGCGGCTTTCGCAGCCGGCGATTGCGTGGCCGGCACGAACTACACGGCCGGTCAGGAATGCAATTTCAACGTAGCCTTCAAACCGTTCGTTCCTGGCGTTCGCAAGGGAGCCATTGAGGTCGATTTCACTCCCGCAAGCGGGTCACAGGCCGAACCTATCCTTTACCTGTTCCTTTCCGGAATGGGGAATGCGGCTCAAATTACGCTGGGGGCTGCCTCGCAAACCACGACACTTAACGCCGGTCTGCTCGAGCCGCAGAGCGTGACATTCAACCCAACCGACCGCGTCAACAGCACGCTGTACGTGGCCAACAGCTACGCAAAACAGGTCGTCACGCTGCCCTCTTCGGGCGGAGCAGCGACTCCGTGGAACACCGCCAATACCGGCAACTTCGACTATCCCATCGATATCGTATTCGACGCTTTCGGCAACCTCGTCGTCGCTGATTTCAATGCGGCGAAGGTCTTCAGCTTTAACCAGGCACTCGCGGAGAAGACAATCGGCACTGGAACCATTACCGTGGGAGCGCCCGGCGCTGTCAAAGTTGACTTAGCCGGTGACGTCTTCGTCGCTGACGATGGCAACACTCCGCAAGTCGTTATGATTCCTGGGGAAACCTTCCACACAGCCTACAAGCCCAAGGTGATTCTCAGTGGCGCAAGCGTAAGTTACCCGCAGGCACTCGCGGTCGACAATACCGGCGACAACCTCTTTGTTGGCGACGGAGACCTTAACACGGTCCTGAAGATTGCCCTCAACGGCTCAGGTACCTCCCCGGTTGACATCGTACCCTGCGCTGCCACTGTTACCCCGTGTGCGTTCAATGCGCCGACGGGCTTCGCGTTTGATCCCCATGGAGACATGTATGTCACCGACGGAACTCCGCGCCTCCTGATGGTGCCGTTTAACCATTCGTCCGGCGGCCCAACCACCCTGGTGCCGATGACCGGGCTGGAGAACCCGACGAACGTCACCGTCGATGGATCGGGCAACATCTACGTCACCGACTACATCGGAACCATCACCAAACTGTCCGTCAACGTCGGAGCCCTGAAGGTCACCGCTTCCACCCCAGGAATGACCACGGTGACGAATACTGGCAACGTGAATCTGACCATTACGTCACTGACGTTTGCCAGTGGTGCCGGCAGTCCCTACACCGAGTCCGATAACTGCACGGGCGGCCCGATCTCGCCAGGTGCGTCTTGCTTGATAACCGTCACCTCGAAAGCTGGGGGGACCGCAACCGACACGCTCAATATCACGAGCAACGCGTTCTCCAGCACTTCGCCCGTGATTAAGATCAACTAACCAGTAGTCAATGAACAACAAGAGCCGTGCTCGATCATGAGCACGGCTCTTGTTCTTAGTGAGCGTTTGGTGTTTCTTTATCGATCAGGGAGCATCCATTTGTTTTCGCCCAGGCCGGTCACGTTGGTCTCCACGGTGAAAAGGCCGCCTCCGAAGCGCTCCCAATGACCTGCGGCCGGCGAGGCCGAGGTGACGTAGAGCACGTTGCCATGCGGCCCCCCAAAGGTGCAGTTCGTTGGCCGGCTCACCGGCATTTCAATCACGCGATCAATCGCTCCGTTGGGAGCGATGCGCACGATGCAACCTCCCCCGTACCGGCAATTCCAAAGGAAGCCTTCTGCGTCCATGGCTGACCCATCTGGCGAGCCGCGCGGGAAATCCTGGAAGAAAGGCTGTTCCTCATCGATGGTTTTTTCCGCTGGATCGTATTCGTAGGACCAGATGCAGTTCTGCAGGCTATCCCCAAAATAAAACCTGGAATGATCCGGACTCCAAAGGAGCGTGTTCGAAATGCCCAGGCCCTGGCGCCATTCCGATGCCGCGCCTGTTCCCTCCACGCGGTAGAGCACTCCATTTCTGCCGCCATGATCCTCAGGGGCGCCGTTTGCCAGCACATTGTTGCGCATCGTCCCCACCCAGAGCACTCCAGCTGGATCCACCGCGGCGTCGTTGCAGCGGACAAAAGGCCAGCCGGGAAGTGCAAACAACTGAGCGGGGGGCTCATCGCTGTCTGGCTTCCACAGCACGATGCCGGAACCCAACGACAAAGCCAGAGTATCCTCGCGGTTGGTTTCCATCACGCAGGTAACGGGCTCAGAAAAGAACCAGGTCTTAACCGTGCCGTCGCGCAACTGGTAGCGATGGACAAGAAACCGGTTGATGTCCGTCCAATAAACAGATTGTGTTTCTCGTTCCCACAACACCCCTTCGCCGCAGAAATCTCCACTCGCGGCGATACATACCGGCTCGTTGATTTTCAGATTGTGCAGTGTAGTTCTCCCTGGCTTCAGGCCTCAACCATACTAGGGATTCAGAAATTACTTTGCAAAATGGACACGATCGCTGCGCTGGCGGCGGGCATAGGGAGGATGAACCGCCCCTTGCGTACCGATAGCCCTTCGCCAGTGGCTGCTTTCGCGGCTTTCCACGTCCCGCGCGACGTGACCTCTGTTCCACCCAGCGTGATCCCCGTCTTTGCACCCACCGCCGGGCCCTTTAGGCGCATGACGGAGGCCTCCCGGCTTTGACTACCTGTATCCAGATGCAGTACAGAAGCCGCCTCGCCCTTGTTGATCAGAGTAAGCACCAGGCCGCCTTCTTTGGGCCGCGTGGCATAGGCTTTGATCGCAGCCGTGGGCGCGTCCGTTTCAACCGGGAGCAAATCTCCCCGGCCGGCGAGCGAGAAAGCCAGCATGCCGTAATACTCTGGCGCGGCCGAGTATTGACCCCGTTCATCGTCGCCGATCGGCGAGTAGGAACTGATAAAGCCCAGCTGATTCACACCCGTCTCCATATTGACTCCGGAGCATCCATGGGACGCGAGGATGAACATATAGTCGAGCACCCACAGCGCGGCGGCCAATGTATCGCTCACCCCGGGCCGGCCTCCTCCGGAGAACGAGTTCACCTCGCAGATGCGATAAGGAACACCGCAGCTCTGAGATGCCGCTCGCAACTGCTCGAGCTGGGTCTGAAGCTTCGGGTCGACACCCAGCAACTTCTCGATTGTGCTTCCCGGGTTTTGTCCTTCCCGATAGTAATGATGAGTAAGGAGAACGGCATCTTTGCCCTCATCGGCTGCAAATCGGGTTACCCAATCAGTCTTTCCCGCGACGTCAGGACCGGCCAATGGGATACCAGGAAGCTGCGCCCGAAGCGCCGTCTTGTAACCGCGGTAGTTCGCCAGCCATTGTTCATAACCGTAGCCTGGTGGACGGTGTTTCGCATGCGAGAACAGGTCAGGCTCGTTGCCGATCTCGAAGGCCAGCAACCGTTCTCCGGCGATGGCGTGCACAGCCCTCGCTTCGGCGACAGCATCCGCTTCGGAGCTGCGGCCGAGGTTCAATGCCCAAATCAATTTCCATCCCGTTGCCTGAAGAAAGCCACCCAGCTCTCGCAGAACAGCATCATTGACCACGGTTTCGAAGGGACTGGATGTCGCCTGTGCAGCCGGGCTGTAACGGGCATAGTCTGCGGTGTTTCCTCCGACGCGCACCACGCCGTGCACCCCGAGTGTTCGCACCAACTGCAGATACACACTGTCGGTACGGTTGAACAGGCCGGGCCTGGCCACGGAGGAGATCTCATACCCGAGGCCCAGGAAATCAGGTGAGATACTCGCTACCGGCGGACCACTGCCTACGCGCACACCGATCATCGGCTTGTCGTTGCCCAGGACGGGAGGCGCGGCCAGCGTCATGGCTGCGCAGGCGCTGTTCTTCATGAACTGGCGTCGATTCATCCCATCTCTCAAAAGAAGCCCTGGCGATGCGTTTTGAGTATAGCGGCATTGCTATTTTTGAGGCGGCTACAACTACCGGGGTCTACCTTGCTACCTGGGTAACTGCCAGAATGGGCCATGGAGACCTACCCGCCCGAAGTCCAAAAACAGGATCGCACTGCGCCGCAGCGCATGCTCAGCCGGGGCAGGCTTATTTCTCTTTTCATCCTGTCCGGCTTGCTGGTGGTTTGCTTCGCATTTTCCTGGACAACGCGCGATGCGATGGCCCATCTTTCTTTCCTCAAAGGCCAACAGTCGCAGCGTGGTTCCGGGCAGACCACAGTCGTCGACCTGCATTCCTGGCAGATTGCGCAAGCGCTCGCCCCCCTCGCCGTGAGCAAAGAAGAAGAGGAGTATGCGCACGAAGCCGAACGTCTGGCCGATCACGACGTGAACCAGGCCTTTGCCACGTCGTTGCGCCAGGCCAGCACCCAGCGGCTCTCCCCTACCGGAGAGGCCCTGGAACTTTCGCAGAAGGTCGCGCAACTGCAGCAGGCGGTCAAGGAGGATCAGGGCCAGATAAAGGCTCTCACGTCCACCGCTGATGGCGCCGGTAGTGATGAACTGAAAGTCGCCCAGGCGCAGTTGGACCTTGATCAGGACGGCCTGAGCGATGCGCAGCATGATTTGGCCCGGGCATCCGGCGACCTGCGCACCAGGATTCAAGAGGAACTTGCGGCGCACCAGGCCGCTATGAACAAGAACAATGCTCAGCAGGCAAGCGACGGCCAGTTGGCCGTACTCTCCACGCGGCAATACGGCACGCTCGCCGGACGGCTGGAAGCATGGAACAACCAACGCAGCCGCTCTCAACTGATTCAGCAGGCCATGCAGCAAGCGAAAGCGGATGCGGCAAGCCTGATGGCGCAACACAATAAGTTGGAAGCCCAGGCTAACGCCAGCTCGGACGCTGCAGCCGCTAATAAATCGAAGCCCGATGCAGCTGAGCTCGCCAGCCTGCAGCAGAGAAGAGAACAGCGCCAGCTTCTTAGCATCTACGATGATCGTATCCAGACTCAGCAACAGCTCGGGGGCGTTTATAGCAAGTGGGCAGACCAGGTTCGGCTACAGCATCGCATCGTAACCCACCTCGCCGTGCATTCGCTGGCGACGGTTGCGTTCATTCTGATGTGCGTCATTCTGTTGGAGTCGGTAGGAACACGCGTTGCTGGAGCGATATGCACACCATGGCGCTACCAGTGATCGCCGGCGCATGCAAACACTGCACACCATCCTGCGGCTCAGTGTGCAGCTGGTTGGCGTGGTATGCGTTTTATTGGTCACGTTCGGCGTGCCTAGCCAGATCTCGACCATCGTGGGTCTCGCTACTGCCGGGTTGACCGTGGCGTTGCAGAGCTTCATTGTCGCGTTTTTCGGTTGGTTCATTCTCATGGGCAAGAACGGATTGCGCGTCGGTGACTGGGTAGAAATCAATGGGGTGGCCGGAGAGGTGATCGAGATCAATCTTTTCCGCACCACGATCCTCGAGAACAGCGCGTGGGCTGACAAGGGGCACCCAACCGGGCGGCGTGCGACGTTCATCAACAACTTTGCCGTAACCGGACAATTCTTTAATTTCTCTACCGTCGGCCAATGGATGTGGGACGAGATGTCCTTAAGTCTTCCGGCGTCGCCCGATACGTACGCAAAGGCGGCGCAGCTTCACCAGGCGATCCTGGAAGAGACGCAGCAGGATGCGCAGCTCGCTGAACAGGAGTGGAAGAGGGTGCCGCGGCACAGCGGTTTGAGCCATGCCAGTGCGAACTCGTCCGTCAACCTGCGCCCTTCCGGTGCCGGCGTCGACATCCTGATTCGCTATGTTACCCGGGCGTCTGACCGCCTCAAAGTCCGCAATCGATTGTATGAGCGCGTGATCGACGTGCTTTACAAGCCTCATGTGGTGATCTCTACGTCTCAGCCATCAAAGCTGACGGCGGCGGTGTTGGCGGCCGGCGATCACTCTGACTACGAGCCCAGAGATAAGCGCGCCAGCATGTACACCTGAACCACTCCATTTTGGCTTTTGTCGCCGCCGATGCCGTAGATCTCCTCACAAATAGAGTCATCCAGCAGGTAGTCCAGAGTTACCATGCACCGTTGAAGAATTCTGTCCGAGTCTGTGTCACAAACACAGCGTGATCTCAGCGGGATTTTTGCATCAGTCTTCTCGCGCACACCCCAAAGCCCTCATCCCTTTTTCAACCCCAAGTCTCGCTCTTCCATGCAGACGCATCCAAAGACTATGATGTCCCGGTCGTGAAAGGGAGAAATGCATGGCGAGCAATCGAGGCGTAGTATACGAGGGTCCGGGCAAGGTGGCAGTCCACAACATCGACTATCCCGTCTTCAAGGATCCCCAAGGCAAGCACATCGAACACGGCGTCATCCTCAAGGTGGTGTCCACAAACATTTGCGGGTCGGACCAACACATGGTGCGCGGCCGTACCACTGCACCTAAAGGAATTGTGCTGGGACACGAGATCCTGGGTGAAGTCATCGAGAAGGGCAAGGACGTGCTTTTTCTCAACGTAGGCGACCTGGTGTCGGTTCCATTTAACGTAGCCTGCGGACGTTGCCGTGCTTGCCGTGAACGCAACACGGGTGTTTGCCTCAACGTAAATCAGCAGCAGCCTGGTGGCGCATACGGCTACGTCGACATGGGCGGTTGGGTCGGAGGCCAGGCGGATTACGTCCTGGTGCCCTTCGCCGATTTCAATCTGCTGAAATTCCCTGATAAAGACCAGGCCATGGCAAAGATCCGCGACCTCACCATGCTTTCGGACATTCTGCCTACGGGATTTCATGGCGCGAAAACAGCGGGTGTTGGCGTGGGATCGACAGTGTATGTGGCAGGCGCGGGTCCGGTTGGTATGGCGGCTGCGGCATCTTCCCAGATTTTGGGTGCGGCCGTGGTCATCGTAGGCGACAGAAACAAGGAGCGCCTGGCGCATGCAAAAAAGATGGGATTCGAGACGATTGACATCTCACAGAGCGAAAGCCTCGCGGACCAGATCGCGGCAATTGTGGGTGAGCCGATGGTGGATGCTGGGATCGACGCCGTCGGGTTCGAAGCCAGCGGTCACGGCGCGGCAGACGAACCCGCTCCGGCAAGCGTCCTGAATTCGTTGATGGAAGTAGTCTTTGTCGGCGGTGGGGTCGGCATCCCTGGACTGTACGTGGTGCACGATCCAGGTGCGCCTAATGATGACTCTAAGCACGGCATCTTGAAAGTACGCTTCGGAAAGGGTTGGTCGAAGTCGCTGCACTTCCATACCGGTCAGGCGCCCGTGTTGCAGTATAACCGGCAATTGATGCAGGCCATTCTGCATGACCGCTTGCCGATTGCAAAGATCGTAAATGCAACAGTGATCACACTGGACGAGGCGCCCAAGGGCTATCAGGACTTCGACAAAGGTGCAGCGAAAAAGTTCGTTATCGATCCACATGGGATAGTCGGAAAGAAGGCAGCCTAAACACCTTCAAGCAATTCCGAAAAAAAGGAGCGCACGCGCGCTCCTTTTTTTTGCCGGACAGAAACCCCGAGTGCCGAAGCGGCATCTCAATCTTGAGGCGAGTGTTCGCCTGCCTATCCATTCGGTAACCTTTTTGGTTTCGGCACCGATTGGGTGTTCCGCAGATCGACCGGCCGAGACCCGGAAGAAGGGAGTCGGGATGCCTCGTGTCCACGCCTCCCTGCGCGAATCATGTCATTGCCATAAGAAGTGGATCCCGTCTCAGTACCGGAGATCCGCTCATCGGCGATGGTGCGAGAAACTTTCTAACCATCTTGAGAAGGGGCCAGCATGCATCAATCTTTGTTACATAGCTTCAGAGGTCCGTGCAAACCAGGGAAGCGAGCCGTCAGCAGGATCGCGAGCACCATGTTCCTGCTGGCATTTATTGTAAGTTCAGCTCATGCGCAATATCGCGCTTCGCTCCGAGGCGTTGTCACTGACCCACAGGGTGCGATTGTACCCGGCGTGAAGGTCACCCTGACGAATACCGAGACCGGGGGGCAGCAGGTAAGCGTGACCGCCGGCGATGGAATTTACAACTTCAATGCCCTTCCGCCGGCGCGTTTTTCCGTCGCTCTGGAAAAAGACGGCTTTAAGAAGAAGACGATCGATCAAGTGCAGATAATTCCGGAGCAGCCAAACGCGCTGAATTTCCAGCTTGAGGTTGGCGATGCCACCCAGACTGTGACCGTGAACGGGTCAGAGAGCCCGGCAATGGATACCGAGACTGCATCCGTCAGCGGGACAGTCACCAGCAATGAAATCCAACATCTGCCCTCCTTCGGGCGCGATGTCTTTCAACTTGCCCAGTTGGCGCCCGGTGTCTTTGGCAATGGTGCACAAGCCGCGAGCGGGGGCTCCAGCAACCTCCCTGGCACCCAGGGGCCAGGCGGAACGAGCGCCAATAGCGGTATTTTCCAAACCGAGAACGGTCCGCAAATTTCAAGCGGAGGTGGGCAATACGAGTCGAATTCAATCACCGTTGACGGCATTAGCACCGTTAGCGCCGTTTGGGGCGGCACGACCATCATCACTCCCAGCGAGGATTCCATCGGGGATATGAAGATCGTCTCCAACAGCTATGACGCCGAGAACGGCCGGTTCAGCGGCGCGCAGATGCAGGTCACCTCGAAGACCGGCACCAACGACATCCATGGCAGCGCATTTATCAAACTGGACCGCCCGGGATTGAATGCGTACCAACGCTGGAATGGGCCAGGTTCGGAATTGCCCGGGACCCCGGCCACAAGAGGAGTTAACCGGGATGCCCAGCGTTTCAACGACATCGGAGGAAGCCTGGGCGGCCCCATCTGGAAGAACAAAATTTTCGCCTTCTTCAACTACGAGACGATCCGGCTGAACTCGAACACCACCGACCAGAACTGGTATGAAACGTCGCAGTTCCACAACCTGGCCCCATCCGGGAGCATCGCCGCCACACTGCTCGCGTTTCCGGGCGAGCAGCCAAATGCCAAAGGGCTTGTCTCTCAAACCTGCGCCCAGATCGGCCTGGTTGAAGGCCAAAACTGCCAAACAATTTCCGGCCAGGGCTTGGACATCGGTTCGCCGCTCAAGTCCGCTCTCGGAACGCATGACCCGACATACAAGGGCACCGCGAATCCAGGCGTCGGGAGTGGACTGGATGGCGTTCCCGATATTCAATTCGTAACCACGGAGGATCCGACTCAAACTACGGAAGAGCAGTACACCGGTCGCCTCGATGCGGACGTGACTTCCCGCGACCGCATCAGCTTCTCGATCTACTGGGTACCGGTTAACACCACAAACTATCAGGGTCCCATACGCCCGGCCAACTTCTGGCATCACTCGCAGCTTAATGAGGCGGTTAGTCCCATCTGGAACCATACGTTCTCCCCAACACTATTGAATGAAGCTCGGGCCAATGCCGCTGGTTGGCGCTGGAACGAAATTGGTTCTAACTCACAGGCGCCATTCGGACTGCCGCAGGATAATTTCGACGGAATCGGCAATATCGGCGGTGCATCCGGCAACGGCAACCCATTGGCTCTGCAATACCTGGGTGCCCCTCCGCCCAGCGTGCTCAACCAGTGGACCTACAGCTACCGGGATATTTTGACGAAGGTGCTGGGCCGGCACAATCTGAAGTTTGGCGGAGAGCTCACCCGCCTCTACTACCTCAACTCCAATTATGGCGGCGCTCGGCCGAACTACAATTTTCGCAATCCATGGGACTTCCTCAACGATGCGCCGTACCAGGAGAGGGGAAGCTTCAATCCGTTGAGCGGTCTACTGACGGTCAACCGGCTGGACGAACGAGAAAACCTGTGGGGATTCTTTGTTCAGGATGATTTCAAAATCCGGCCAAATTTGACTCTCAACCTCGGTCTGCGTTGGTCGTATTTTGGAGCTATGTACTCCAAGGAAAATAACCTCGGGGTGGCGTTACTCGGCTCCGGCGCTAATGCCTTCACCGGTTTGAGGGTAAGGACCGGGGGCCATCTCTATAGTCCGCAAAAGAATAACTTTGGCCCGCAGGTCGGCTTTGCCTGGCAGCCTATGGCGGTACCAGGGCAAACTCGTGGTTCGGGGCGGATTCGGCGTCAATTACAACCAGAATGAAATTGCCATTACCGCGAACGGCAACAATAACCCGCCCAGCGTAGTCGGCGTGAACTTTTGCTGCAGCGCATTCAACAGTCCAGACCCCAACATTCTGTATGCGGTTCCCAGCGACCCAAAATCGTACTTCGGATACCCATCGAACCCGGCGACCATCCAATCGTTTGGAGCCAACAACCTTCCTTTGAACGCCGGTTCGCCGATTCAGGTTATCGGCTTTCCCGCGAATCCCGGGACCATCATGACCTATCACTTTTCACTGGACAATCAGTATGACCTTGGCCACCAATGGATCGCGTCGCTCGGATATTCCGGGACCCTGGGGCGTCATATCATCACCCATAACCAGCACAATGTGCTTGCCGCAGTCGCCGGTGTCCCCTTTAACCCGACGGTCAATAACTTAGAATGGTTCGACAACAACGGAAGCTCCAACTATCATGCGCTGCTTGCCGGGCTGAAGCACCAGTTCTCTCACTCCTTCCTGGCCGACGCGGAGTATACCTGGGCCAAGAGCATGGACACCGGGTCCGGTCCTTATGAAGAAGATCCTTATCCCACCAACACCAAACTAGCTTACGGACGGTCGGACTTTTATGTCGGCAATGCATTCAAGCTTTATGGTTTATGGCAGCCGACGCTATTCCATGGCAGCCACGGCTGGCTGGAGAAGGTGGCTGGTGGCTGGTCGCTAAGTGGTATCTTCAACCTGCATAGCGGGTTTCCCTGGACACCGATATATAGCGTGCCTGGCGGTAATCTCTACTACAGCGGTAGCGGTTACGGCACCCTGCGCCCGGCAGCCGTTCTTGGCGGTGCAGGACGTGACACCAGCAATAGCGCCTTTAAATCGGGCCCAGGAGGCAAGAATCCGAGCACTTACAACAAGAATTACCCGAATGGGCCGTCCGCCTACTTCAAAACCCCAACGACTACTGACGGAACACCCTTCTCGACTTCCACCCAGCCGCCGCCCTTCCCCGGGGTCGGCAACTTCCCGCAAGGCCCCGGGATCGCGCGCAACTCACTGAACGGTCCGGGATACAACGATGTCGATGCCACTTTGACCAAGGCCTTTGGTTTGCCAACCATGCCAGTGCTCGGTGAGAAAGCTCGTTTCGAAGTCCGCGCCGACGCCTACAACCTATTCAACAAGACGAACCTGCATGGAGGAGGCCAGAGCAACGGAGGCGGCATCAGCGACCAGATCACTAACAGCAATTTTGGTCAGGCGCAAAACGCGCTCGGTTCGCGAACGGTCGAGGTACAAGCACGCTTTAGTTTTTGATTCGGGGCGGGTGCGTCTTACTGCGCACCCGCTTTTTCCTTACTGCCTCTGATGCCGCGGAAAAAAAGGTATGAGAGATTCTTGCACGCCCGCGTGGGAGTCATCATGCTCCGCTTCAAGTTAAACCCCTCCGTAGTACGGGCAATTACCCTGCTACTTTTGGCAGCATCGGCCAGTGCTCTTGCGCAAGAGCGAATCCAAATCAACGCACAAGGGCAGACCACACCCTTCCCCCATTTCTGGGAAGAGATGTTTGGTTCGGGACGCGCCATCTTGACTCTGCGCGAAAGCTATCGTGAAGACCTACGCGCAGTGAAGCAAATAACAGATTTTAAATATGTGCGCTTTCATGCCATCCTGCATGACGAAGTCGGCGTCTACAACGAAGACCAACACGGTAACCCGGTCTACAATTTTTCTTATGTCGATCAGATCTACGATGGTCTGCTGAAGCAGGGAGTTCGCCCCGTAGTCGAAATCAGCTTCATGCCGAAAAAGCTGGCCTTCAATCCTGACGCGCTCCATCCCTTCTGGTACAAGCAAAATGTTTCGCCACCCAAGAGCCTCGAAGCCTGGGATGCATTGATGACCCATTTCGCCCGGCACCTGGTTGAGCGCTACGGCATCGATGAGGTTTCGCAGTGGTATTTCGAAGTGTGGAATGAACCGAATATCGACTTCTGGAATGGTATTCCGCGAAAGCAATCCTACTTCGAACTCTATGCCCACACCGCGCGCGCATTGAAGGCAGTGAGCCCTCGTCTGCGCGTCGGCGGCCCGGCAACTGCGGCGGCCTCGTGGGTTGACGATTTTCTCAAGTACGACGCAGCCAACCATGTGCCCATCGACTTCGTGTCATCCCACGGATACGCGGATGACACGGTGCAGAACCTCTTTCACAGCGACGAAGACATTCCCATGGATGACCGGGTCTGCCGCGCGATCGGAAAGGTAAGAGGACAGATCAAAGCTTCTTCCATGCCCGACCTGCCTTTGTTTTGGACCGAGTGGAATGTGCAGGGCATGGATGAATCCCGGGATACGACCTTTGTCGGGCCGGCAGTTGCCGACACCGTGCGGCAATGCGACGGCAACGTCACCATGATGTCGTTCTGGACATTCTCCGATGTCTTTGAGGAAGGCGGCCCCAGCCCAAAACCGTTCGAAGGCCAATTCGGCTTGCGCGCTAAAGGCGGCATCAACAAACCCAGTTACTATGGTTTCGCCTTACTACACCAACTGGGCGATCGGCGTATCGCTAACCCATCGAACCATGTAATCGTCACTACCACCACCGCCGGCGCCCTGACAATCGTTGCATGGAATCTGGTTGACCCTGGCCAGCACGGCGCGACGCGGAACATCGAACTCCTCTTCCAGGGTCTCCCTGCCGATGCAAACGTCACTTTGCAGCGGGTCGATAGCCAACACGGCAACGTGCTACCCCGCTATGCAGCGATGGGAAACCCTCTTGATCCTACCCCAGCCCAGGTGGAACAACTGAATCGTGAAACGGCGCTTCCCGCGCCGCAGCAAACACACCTCACCAATGGGAAGCTGGAGCTTCCACTCGAACCAAATGCCCTGGTGCTGATAAAAGTGGGTCGCTGACAACCTACTTGGCGGTCCAGCCGCCGTCAATGATCACGTCGGTACCGGTCATGAAGCCGGCATAGTCCGAGCAGATATAGCATGCCAGCGCACCGATCTCTTCCGCTTTGCCCCAGCGCCCTACAGGCATGTTGGCCAGGAACGTTTTGTTCACTTCTGGATTGTTAAAGAGAACCGCATTCATATCCGTAGCAATGGGCCCCGGGCTGATGGTATTCGCAGTGATGCCTTCCGCCGCGAGCTCCAGGGCCAACGATCGCGTGAGTCCAAGCAGCGATGCTTTGGCCGAGGAATAGGGCGTGCGCCCTGGCAACGAGATGTGACCCATGATGGAGGCCATATTGATAATGCGGCCGTACCCGCTGCCCTTCATCCCCGGGACGAAGGATCGGCACATGAGAAACGTGGAAATCAAACTCGAGTCCACCACGCCGCGAAACTCCTCCAGCGAAAAATCGACCAGATCCTTGCGCAGATTTGTTCCCGCGTTGTTGATCAGGATCTGCGCATGGCCAAAGAGCTCCTTAACGCCCTGGGCCACTTCAGCAACCTCGTCTTCCTGGGTCACGTCCCCTGCGAATACGGCTGCCGTTCCGCCGCCCTGACTGATCGCATCGCGGACCGCTTCCAGCTTCTTTACATCGCGCGCCACCAGGGCCACGCGGGCGCCCGCCTCTGCCAGAGCTTTCGCCATCGCTTCACCCAGGCCGCGGCTCGCCCCCGTCACTACCGCGGTCCGCCCCGATAAATCGATCTTCATCGCCACCCGTATTTCCCCCTGACTGCTTGGAAGATGATACCTCTCGCCCTCCACACGTTCTTGCTGGTAACCTGACCGGGCGGAATTTTCCCCACCATACGAGGGCCCTGCGGATGAAGGCGAGTCGAACACGGTACAGCATTGTCGCCCTGGCCATCGGGCTCGCCATCCTCTCCTACGTGCAGCGCGTGGCCATTTCGCAGGCAGCCGGGCCTATCTCCCATGATTTGCACCTCAACAAAGCGCAGATGGGCCTGGTGTTCGGGGCCTTCGGCCTCTCGTACGCTCTATTCGAAGTGCCCATCGGCCTGCTGGGCGATAAGATCGGCGTCCGCAGAGTCCTGCTCCAGATCGTGCTGGGATGGTCGTTCTTTACTGCCTTGACCGGTGCCGCCTGGAACGTCGTCTCCCTCTGGGTCATTCGTTTCCTCTTCGGCGCAGGCGAGGCGGGTTGCTTCCCCATCCTTACCCGCATGCTCAGCATGTGGCTGCCGGCGCGCGAACGCGTCACCGCCCAAGGTCTGCTCTGGGCGTTCGCCCGCTGGGGCGGGGCATTCACCCCGCCGCTGGTGCTGGCCGCCATCGGGCTGATCGGCTGGAGGCTATCGTTCGTTGCCTTTGCCGGCCTGGGCCTGGTGTGGTGCGTCATTTTCTGGTTCTGGTTTAAAGACAATCCCAGGCAGCACACATCGGTCAACGATGCGGAAAGGGAACTACTCGAAACCTCGCGGGTCCTAATGACGCATCACTCCGGGCAGAAGAAATGGCTGTCCCTGCTACTTACGCCGGAAGTTCTGATCCTCTGCCTCCAATACTTTTGCGTCTCCTTTACCTGGTATTTCTACATCACCTGGTTACCGACCTATCTGCGCGAAGGGCGAGGCCTGACCGCGGGCCATGCGGCAGGCCTCTCTGTGCTGCCCCTGCTCTTCGGCGGCTTCGGTGCGGTCATCACCGGGCTGGCGCCCGTACGTTTGCCGCGGCGCCGCATTGCCTTCTTTGGTTTGCTCAGTACGTCACTGTTGTTGTTTGTATTCCTCCACACTCATGAAGTCACGCTCGCCATGTTATGTATGGGACTGGCCAGCCTGTGCAGCGATCTCACCATGCCCATCTCGTGGGACTCCTGCGTGGAGATCGGTGGATCCTACACCGCGACCGTTGCCGCCACCATGAACATGCTCGGCAACCTCGCCGGCTTTGTCATGCCGGTAGTTGGCGGTTTGATCCTGCAGAAGACAGCCGGCAATTGGGCCGCGTTGATCCATTTAATGATCGCTTCCGACATCATTGCCGCGTTGTGCTGGCTCTACCTCAACCCTGAGCGGGCCGGCCGCCAGAGGGAGCGGGAGCGCGTCCAGGAGCGGTTGAGCGCCACACTCGACGCTGAGGGTGCCTCGCTTTGATAGGGAAAAGCAAACTTGCGATTGGCGTTCTGTCGTTCCTTCCCGTTCTCTTTGCCCTGGCCGCACATGAAACGAATTCACCCGGCGCGGCTGCCAACTGGCCCATGCCTGGTCGCGACCCGGCGGGCACCCGCTTCTCTCCACTGACACAAATTACCCCGGCAAATGTGACCCAGCTGAAGGTGGCATGGGTCTACCACATGAAGCCGGCAGGTAGCACCAGGCTTCACCCATCTGAGGACCAACCGCTGGTGGTGGGGCCAACCATGTACGTGGCGACTCCCTACAGCCGCGTGGTCGCCCTCGATGCGGCCACCGGCCGCGAACAGTGGGTGTTTCAAATCCCCGATGGCGACCAGCCGTCAGTTCGCGGAGCCAACTACTGGCCCGGCGGAGAGGGAGCAGGCCCAGCCATCATCTTCGGTACCCGCCGCGGCCTTCTGTATTCCGTCAACGCTGCCACGGGCCAGCTGAATCAGGAGTTCGGCGATCATGGCGTTGTTGACCTCAAGACCCCCGAAGTGATGAACACGGGTAAAGATAAAAGCTACATCCTGCCTTCGCCGCCCCTCATCTACAAAAACCTGGTCATTACCGGCTCGGGCCCGGGTGAAGGTCCAGGTGGTTTGCTCGCGGGCCCCGGCCCCGCCGGCGATACCCGCGCCTGGGATGCAAGAACCGGCAGGCTGGTCTGGACGTTTCACTCCGTGCCCCGGCCGGGCGAGACTGGGCACGACACCTGGGAGGGCGACAGCTGGAAAAACCGCTCGGGCGTAAATGTCTGGGGTTACATGACGGTCGACGTCGCGCGCGGCATCCTCTACATGCCCTTCGGCGCCCCCAACAATGACCGTGTCGGGGTAGATCGTCCCGGGAACAACCTGTTCGCGAATTCTCTGGTAGCCGTTAAGGCCGACACCGGCAAATTGCTCTGGTACTACCAGGTGGTTCACCATGACATTTGGGATCTGGACCTGGAAACACCACCGACACTGTTCGACCTGAAACATAACGGCAAGACCATTCCCGCGGTGGCCACGGTGAACAAGAATGCACTGATGTTCATTCTCAACCGCGTGACCGGCAAACCTATTTATGGGGTGGAGGAACGGCCCGTTCCCAGGAGTGATGTTCCCGGCGAACAGACCTCACCCACCCAGCCCTTCCCCTTGCAGCCTGAACCGCTGGCGCAAAATACACTCAGTCGCGACAACCTGTACCGCGACACACCGGAGCACAAGGCATGGTGCGAGCAATACGTCGACAGCAACAATATGCTGTTGGGCGAAGTGCCCTATACACCGACCGCGCTGGACCGCTATACCGTCACCCTGCCCGGCACCCAGGGTGGCGTTAATTACTACGGAGGGGCCTTCGACCCCAGGCTGGGCTTGTTTGTCGCTAATGTGAATAACCTGGGGCAGCCGATGCGGATTATTCGTAACCCGGACGGTAGCTATTCCAATTCTGGCCCCCTCGCCGGAACCGTTCGCTTCTGGAACCCCAGTAATCATCTGCCCTGTACCCCAACGCCGTGGGGCCAACTGGTCGCAGTCGATGTGAACACCGGCAAGATCGCCTGGCGGACGACGCTGGGGGTGACCGACAGTTTGCCACCCGGCAAACAGAACACGGGCCGCCCCGGCCTTGGCGGCGCTATCGTTACTGCCGGCGGCCTGACGTTTGTCGGCGCTACGGATGACGCCCGCTTTCGCGCCTTCGATACCAAATCGGGTAAAGAATTGTGGACGGTTAAGCTTCCTGCTTCGGCGGAAGCCACGCCTATCAGCTACGCAGACGCAAAAGGGCAGCAGTACATCGCTGTTGTGGCCACCGGTGGTTTCGGTGTCGGTGCAGCGCTGGCCAGTGACTCACTCGTCGTCTTCAGCCTGAATGGCAGTGAGAGCGTTGATAGCTTAAGCCATCCACCCGCCGAGCCAGAGAGCGCTGCGCCTGTGGCAAACAGCGTTGGCGCTGTGCCTTCCGCACAAAATCCTCTGCCGCCAGGCCCGGGGCACGATCTGATGGTCAGAGTCTGTTCCGTTTGCCACTCGCCACAGATCGCAGCGAACCAGCACCTGAGCGCGCAGGAATGGAATAGCCTGGTGCAGAATATGTCGGCTCGTGGCGCCGTCGCCACCGACCAGGAGTTTGACCAGATCACTGATTATCTGGCTCGATCCTTTCCTCGAACCACACCGCCCTCACAATAAGTTCTCCCCTGAAACTGAGGTTGAGCCCTACCGTCTCCCGCAATTTGCGCGGCGATTCGCCGTGCTTCACAGGCCTTTAGATTTAGGGGAGCTTATTTTAAAACGGGTCACCATATAGTTAACAAATGTGAAAAATAGCTAATGAAATGCATGGTTTCAAAAAAGTTGTTGACAGTCGAATTATTTAGGGGATATGTTGGTGACGGGCACCCTTAACTCTGGAGATAGATATCATGCGTAAAATCATAGTAGCCATATTCTCTCTGTCCTCCGTTATGCTTCATGCCCAGGCAAGCTCGCCTGCCCCCACCCAGGTCGCTACCAATGGACCTGCTCCGCAAATCAAGCGTGTTTCAACCGGAGTCATCGCTCCCAAGTTGATCTACAAAGTTGATGTCGTAGCAGATTCGACGAGCACGGCTCGCCTGCTTAACAATGACTGCAAGGTCGTTGTAGGCATGGTCGTCGATAAGACTGGTAAGCCCGAAGATCTTAAAATCGTGCAGTCTGCCGGCGCGGGTGTGGACGCAAGCGTCCTCGCTGCTGTGAGCCAGTACCGCTTCACTCCCGGCATGGTCAGCAATCAACCCATTGCGACTCCTCTCAACCTCGAAATCCTCATTTCCAATTCCTACCGGTAGTCGATTGCTGCAACCATAGACCACAACGGGCGGATCAAAAAAAATCCGCCCGTCCGCTTTTCATTTCTGCATCCGGACATTGAATAGTTTCCGCCACCGTTCCTCGCGGTCGCGCGGAACGCTCAGGACGGGGCTACTCATCTCACTCCATCCGCAGCGATGGATTCCTCTGTTCCAAAATCTGTTTTCCCCACCCCATGACTTTCCCCGCCGCAGAACCGGAATGCTATCATCCGGTTGCTCAGACGAAATTACCTTATTGATGTGCACGACCATTGTTCGAGGTATACATCTATAGGGAGCGAGCTCAGCCATCGGCGCATCGGGAATGAAGAGATCTTTTACCAACTCGGTCACCATGCTCAGCGTGTTGCTTGCAGCAGGATCTGCTGGCGCCCAGAGAGCCCCAGCTTCCCCAAATCAGCCGTGGCAGTCGACGTTGTCCGTGCCTGCCCCGGCGCGGTCGGCCCCCGTGGTTGCTCCTGACCCGGCCAAAACCTACGCCCTCGCCGAACTGGTCAATCTTGCCGAGCAAAATAATCCCGAAACCCGCGTGGCCTGGGAGAATGCCAAGGCCAAGGCCGCTGAGCTGGGTGTCAGCAAATCCACTTTGTATCCGACCGTGGCGGCCGCGGTGGTCGCGCAAACCGTTCGTACCTACCTATTGATTGCGCCCAACTACATTCGCGAGACACTGGAGTCCTACTCGCCAGCTCTGGAGTTGGATTACACCGTCTTTGATTTCGGCAGGCGTCTCGATGAGATCGCGATCAGCAGGAACGATCTGCTTGCCGCCAACTTCCTTTTCAATGACACGCACCGCAAGGTCATCTACCAGGTCATGGCGGCGTACTACCGCGTGCTCAACACCAAAGGGCAGGAGGATGCGGCGGAAGCAAATTTGAAGAATGCACAGACCGTGCAGCAAGCCGCGGAAGCACGTCTGGAACTCGGCCTGGCCACGCTGCCCGATGTGCTCGAGGCCCGCAGTGCGGCCGCCCAGGCTGACTATGATTTGCAGGCCGCGGTGGGAGCGTCTGAGATCGCGCACGGAGATTTAGCCACCGCGCTCGGGATTTCGCCCACCATACCGTTGCAGGTAGAGAGCATTCAATCCTTGACCATTCCTCAGGATCTCACGAGCACAGTCGAAAGCTCCATCGATCGGGCTCTGGCGCAGCGGCCCGATCTCATGCAACGGGTAGCAGAACTGCGCGCGGCCAATGCCGAAGTGAAAGCCGCAAAGACTGCTTACTTACCCACCCTTACCCTTGGTGGCCTGGTTGGGTTCGACAAGATTTATGGCGAGCAGGACCAGCTCCCCGGGGTTTACTCCCCTAATCGGGAGTACTGGGATGCTCACTTCAGCCTCAGCTGGACCCTGTTTGACGGCTTCGCGCGCGAGAGTCGAGTGGCGCGAGCGAAGGCCAATCAAAAACAGGCAGCCGCCGAAGTGGATGCGGTGCGCGACCAGGTGGAAAACGAAGTTTGGACCGCCTACTCCACCGCGCGCACGGCGCTGCGTCAACAAAAGGCAGCGGCCGCGTTGCTCGAGGCGGCGTCTTCCTCCTACAACGCGGCGCTACAGTCTTACACCTACGGGGTGCGCAGCCAGATCGACGTGGTTTCGGCACAGCGCACCTTGGCTGCAGCGCGCACTGCCGATGTGAGTGCGCGAACCCAACTGCTGACCGGTGTGGCTGCGCTTAGCTTTCCAGACAGGCGACCTGCTTCATGCGAAAGGGCCGTGAACCCATGCCAGCAAAATGCAACGGAAGTAGATGGACTCGAAGATTGCAAATGCCGCGCAGCCAAGGCATACAACGAGTCGCCGTGGCCGGAGTGTTGTTCGCTCCGCAGCTATTGGCCGCCGGATGTTCGCGTGCGCCCACATTCAATATCCTCGGCTCGTTTTTTCCCGCATGGATCGTATGCGGCATAGTCGGCATCCTGCTCGCCGTTGTCGTCCGCTTGTTTTTTGTGCGCATCAAGCTTGAGGATCAGCTGCTGGCGCCCCTGATCCTGGTGTATCCCTGCTTGACTGCGTTTTTCACCTTCACCCTTTGGCTTGTGTTCTTCAGTTAATCCGGGAGGAGATGCGATGCCCGAAGACGAAACAGATCCGCAGCGCCGGCGTCTCGGCAGGATCGTCAGCATTGTTATCGTTGCCGCCGCCTTCCTTACGGGAGCGCTGGTCATCATCCGCACCAACAACCACCCGCGCACGGATGATGCGGAAGTATTTGCCAATTTCATCGGCATCGCTCCCCAGGTCGATGGCCCCATCACCCAGCTTGCGGTGCAGGACAATCAATTTCGCAAACAGGGCGAGCTCCTGTTCGAAATCGACCCGCGTCCCTACGAATACGCGGTGGAAAAGGCAAGGTCTGATCTGGCCACGCTGGAAGGCCAGATTACCGATCAACGCCGCACCATCGCCTCGCAGGTGAGCGCCGTGGGTGCCGCGCGGGCCAATACCGACAGCGCTACCGCGAACGTCGATCGCGCCGCCGCCGCGGTCGGTGAAGCCAAGGCCAACGTCGCCGCTGCGCAGGCAGCACTCGACAGCGCCAACGCGGAACTGGCTTACCAGACCAACAACTTTCATCGCATTGAGCCATTGCTGGCCAAGCAATTCGTCACCGTCGACCAGGTGGATCAGGTCAGAACCGCGGTCACCGCCCGGCAACAGACGGTGCAGCAGCTTCGTTCGCAACTGCTTTTAGCACAGACCCAGGTCGTCTCCGCGCAGGCCCAGTACGAGCAGACAAAGGCCGCGAGGGAGCAAAGCCACGCGCAATTCGACCAATCGCAACACAGCGTGCTTACCCTTGATCCGCTCACCGCTCAGCGTGAGGGACGAGCCTCGGCCATTCGCACCGCGGAGTACAACCTGAACAATTGCCGGGTGTACGCGCCCTTTGATGCGCGCGTGACCAACCTGACCATCTCCCGGGGCGCTTACGCCCATACCGGGCAGCAGGTGTTTACGCTGATTGATACGCGCGTGTGGTGGGCAGTCGCGAATTTCCGCGAGACCCAGTTGCATCATATCCAGCCCGGAATGCATGCCGACGTTTACGTTCTCTCCCGGCCCACGGTAACCTATGACGGCATCGTCGACAGCGTGGGCTTTGGCGTGCGGCCTGACTCCACGTTGGTGGGGACCTTTTCCTCTACCGGTTTACCGGATGTGCAGCGGTCGTTGAACTGGGTGCATCTGGCAACACGCTTCCCGGTGCGCGTCCGCATCAATGCGCCGGAGTCGGAGCCTTTCCGCTTGAGCGAGTCCGCAGTGGTTGTCATTCGTGGATGGAAGTAGCTCGTGGCGTCCGCAGGCAAAGCGTTGCCGTCTGTCTCCCATCTGAACTCCATCGATGATGGCAGGAAAATGGTTTTGGAATTTCCTCAAGACTGAGCTCTCGCCGTATCCGGGCAGAGCCTGGGTCGTGGGCCGAGTCACCATCGCTGCGACCCTCGTGATGCTGGTGGTCATGACGTTCCAGATTCCCACTGGCTTCCTAGGCGCGATTTTTGTCTTATTCATAAGTCGCGAAAACCCCACGGCGACCCTGGTCTCCGGCCTCAAGGCGATTGCCGCTTTTATGCTGGCAACCCTGTACACCTTGATTGGCGTCGCCATGTTTGTTGCCGATCCGCTGACGCACTTCCTGGGGGTTGCCGTAAGCCTCTTCGTATCCTTCTTCCTCATCAGCATCACCAACGATTACGGGACAGCGGTGGCCTTTGGGTTCACGATTGCCGGGGCAATCCCTCTATGGGATCGGAACACGCTCAATATCAACGACCGTGTTTCGGACACACTATGGTTAGGCGGCGTGGTTGCGATCGGCGTCGTGATATCCATCATCGTTGAGTACGTTTTTCGTCGGGTTCATCCCATCACTGACCTGACCGAAGGCATCGAAACCCGTCTGCACACAGTGGAAACGGTCTTGCGCCGCACATCGGCGGATCAGCCTCTGGATAGCGCATCGGCAAAGAGTCTTAGCCCTGTATTCCAGTGTCGGCACCGCGAGGCTGCGAAGGCTCATTCTCCGCTCTCAATACAGCTTGCATTTCAAGGCCCAACTGGGTACCGCGGTTGCGCTGCTGGGGCAGTTGGTGGACATCGCCGCCAATTTTCAACGAGCTCTCGAAGAGCGCGCGAAGACCGCGGGGACCGGCGACCCCGCGCCGCACATCGACGCGGCCGATAAAGCCCGGTGCCAGCGCCTGGCAGACGCCATTGATGAACTCGTCAAAGCTCTCGCTGCAAAGCGCCTACCGGAAAGGACCGAACGGCCTTCCAGCTGGAACCGTCGCAGTTGCCCTTCTTGTCGGCGATGGAAAGAGTCGTTGCCCTCATGCCGGACGCATTTTCGGGCTCCAGCACTCTCCACGAGTTTGTTACTGCTCCTTTGGATGAGGAACAGCCCACGCGTTTGTTTGCTCGTGACGCGTTTTCCAACCCGGCACATGTGCAGTTTGCCGTGCGCGGCACCATGGCCGCCATGGCCACTTATATCATTTACACAGCGATTGACTGGCCAGGGCTCAGTACGTCCATTGCCACGTGCATCATCACCGCGCTCTCCACCATTGGCTCATCGCGGCAGAAACAATTCTTGCGCCTTGGAGGCGTGATCGTTGGCGGCGTCATCATTGGCTTTGGAGCGCAGATTTTTGTGCTGCCCTACCTTGACTCGATTGCCGGGTTCACTCTCTTGTTCATGGCTGTCACGGCCCTTTCCGCCTGGATTGCGACGGCGTCCCCGAGGCTTTCCTATCTTGGCGTGCAGCTCGCCCTCGCCTTTTACCTCATCAATCTTCAGGAATTCACCATCCAGACTTCGCTCTCCATTGCCCGTGACCGTGTCTTCGGCGTTCTGCTTGGCTTGCTGTCGATGTGGCTCATCTACGATCGCTTGTGGCAGAAGAATGCTCTCGATGAAATGCAACGGCTCTTTGCACGCAACCTGGAGATGTTTGCGGAGTTGACCGAGCAGTTGCTGGAGAAAGACCAGGTAAAAGCCGTGAGGCGTATTCGCCAGTTACGCGACCAGCTCAACGCCGGTTTCTCCGCAGTGACGTCGCAAGCCGACGCGATTCTCTTCGAGTTCGGCCCTGAACGTCAGCGAAAGCTGCAAATCCGTGAAGATGTCCAGCGATGGCAGCCTTCGATCCGCACCCTACTTCAGGTACAAATTACTGCGGTGCAGTACCTGGTGAACCGGCCACTCAGCAATTTTCCCCAGCCGATCGCACAGGCCGGCGTCGCGTTCGAACAGGACGTTGCCCAGGTGATGCATGCCATGGCGAGTGAGGCAAGCGGGAAGCCGGTCGACGGGGTACCCGACATCGGGATGTCGGCCGCGCATTTCCAGGAAACCATTCACAAGTACTATCAGGAGGCCGGTACTCCGGTCCCCACCCAGGCGTCTGATGTGCTCGGCCTCGCCGAAAGCCTGGCGGGAATTATTTCGCCGCTCTATGAAGACATCCGCGATACCTTCGCCGCCCACAAGTATGGAACCGGCACCCACACCCAGTTAGTGCACGGGCAGGCGTAGCGTCAGGTTCTAGTGGTGAAGGGATTGAGAACCTCCACCGGCAAACCCTTGAAGTCACGAACGTTGCGTGTGACAACCGTGAGACCGCGAATCCGTGCCGTAGCAGCAATCATTGCATCTTCCAGCAATTGATCGGATCTCCCTTCCATCAAGCGTGCCCATTCGCGAAACATGTTGGCATCCATGGAAATTACTTCATAAGCATCCGCAAGCCGGTCGATCCAGGCTTCGATGGTTGCGGCTTTCTCCTGATCTTGCTTTCGGGTGCGTTCCGCGCCCGCTTGCAATTCTCCGAGTGTCAGAGCAGAAATGAAAAGGTGATCGTCCGGAATGGTCTCAAGCCAGGCAAGCACGGCGCCGTGCGGTTTGGTCTTACGGAGTTCTGACACGACATTTGTATCCAATAAATACATCTAAGCAGGCTCGCGAGACTGCCGTCGCCGTAGTGCGCCGCGTTCAGGAATCGAAATCTCGAACCGGGCTTCGGGCGCCAACAGTAACTGCTTGAGTGTCGGGCGAGCTGCGTGCTTCAGGCGGCGCCACTCTTCAATCGGGACCAGCACTGCGGCTTCGACGCCGCGTCGGGTCACAATCTGCGGTCCCTCTCGTAGGCTAGCGTCGAGAAACTCACTGAATCGTGCTTTCGCGTCTTGCACCTGCCATGCCATTGCAAAGAATCTCCCTAACTAGTCATATCACTAGTCAGGATAAGAATCCAGTCCTGGGTGCGTTACCCCGTTAACGGTGTAACCGGCGCATATTGAGCTTCGCCATTGCCGAATGACCAGTTCTCCTTCGGTACTTCCACCAGGTTGATCAGAACATCTTCTTTGCGTAGCTTGAGCTCGTTGTACAGGCCGTCGGCCACCGCTTTGTAAAAGCGCTGTTTCATCTCGAGTGTCCTGCCGCTATTCAGTGTGATCTGCAAAAAGATGCAGTCGTCCGACCTGTGGACGCCAAGATAATCCCGATCAAAGCGCAAGCCGGTTGTGGGGTGCGCCGTGATGACCTGAAAGAGGTCGTCTTTGGGAACGTTCAAAACCTCCGTCAGCGCCCGGGCGACGATCAGGCCAACCTGGACTCCATATTCCGGTGTTTTGCCCTCAAGCAAATCAATACGAACTAAAGGCATGCTGTCTCCTTTGATGAGTGTACTCAGGGTTTCTTCCCGCCGCTGATCAATAACGAGACGGAGCAGCAGACCGGATTACGGCGATCCCGCAGACTTGCGAGCCAGGCCAAGGCTTCATCGTTTCCGGCGCTTCTGGCAAGTTGCAGAGCGCTTTGCGTGATGTCGAAGACAATGTCTGAGGTCTCAAAGCTCGGGGTCGCTAAGACGAATTCCTGGACCTGGAGATCTACGAAACCAGCTTCTTTAAGGCGATCTTTGAGGTCGTGTCCAACGCGCGGATTTCGAAAGCCCTTCCTCCAAACCTCAGCGACCTGCTCATCAATTGGGTGCTGGGCATCGTCGATAGTAAACGTCCCCCAATCAGGTTCGGCACATACGACCGAGCCCCCGGAACCAAGCGTTCGGAACATCTCGTCGAGGACCGCGGCCGGACGCTCCACGTGTTGAAGGGTTCGGTCTACTTTGCATGAATTGAGAGAAGCGGACGCAAAGGGAAGATGCTGAATATCGGCTTGAATATATTCGACTGCGGGCAGTCGAGAGCTCGTGGAACGTGCGGCTGCAATCAGTGCCAGGCTAGCGTCCACACCAATTGCTAATCCCGCCGGACCGGCAAATGCAGCTAGGCGCCGCACATCAAACCCTAATCCACAACCAAGGTCCGCCGTAACCGAGCCATGCTGCACCGCCATCATTTCCAGGATGGCAGCTTTGTATCGCTGAAACTCGGGCAGGCCATCCATGTAGGTGAGGCAGCGCGCCAGCTTATCAATGGCTCCCGAGTCCACATCACGGAAGCCCAGCGCCAGAGAAGCTTCGGGATTCGGATCGACTTGCGTCATGGTGAAATCTTATTTCCCTCTACCTCGGTGGGAGCGAAGAATGACGGGTGCCCCCATGTTCGCTCCACCGTACATGGGCCGAAAATGATGGGGCGCAGCCCCATAAGCGCTTCTACCTTCCACCCGCTGCCCGGGATCTGTTGTCGGGGTAGAGAACGGATCCCCGTGTCCGCTTCCTATCAACGCAGCGCGATTGCAATTCGGTCGAGTAGCAAATCCGGCAAACAACCCAGAATCACAACCAGTGCGGCCGCGATCCACAACGCGATTCGGGTGGTCGCCGGCGCCCGTATCGCCGCCGCTCCCTTCGGAACCTCGGAAACGTACACCTCTTTCAGAACCTTCAGATAGTAGTAAAACGAAACCACACTCATACCGAGCGCCAGCAACACCAGCCACAGCAAACCCGAGTGATTCGCAACCTCCAATGCCGAAACAAATACATAAAACTTGCCAAAGAAACCCGCCAGCGGTGGAATGCCGGCCAGGGAAAGCAAAAAGATCAATAGGCAAAACGACAGGCCCGGAGCGCGCCTACTAAGTCCCCGAAAATCCGCGATGCTATCGACCCTCTCATCCTCCAGCGCAGCGAGCACGCCAAAAGCGCCTACCGTCGCCAACGCATAGGTAATGACGTAATACACCAGCGCGACCAAACTCTGCCGGCTATGGGCCACCAGCGCGATCAACATATACCCCGCATGGCCAATGGCGGAATACGCCAGCAGCCGTCGGAAGCTGGTCTGCGCAATCGCCGCCAGGTTGCCCCACAGCATCGAAGCCACGGCTACGATCGCGATTAACGGGGCCCATCCGATGGAATAATTTCCTCGCGCAGCACTACCCGCTGCCCCCATCAACCCCACGTAGAAGAAAACAAACAACGCGAAAAAACTGGCGACTTTGGAACTGGAAGCGACCAGCGTGGCGCTCCACGTGGGCGCGCCCTGGTATACCTCTGGAGCCCACATGTGAAAGGGGGCAGCCGCGATCTTGAATCCAAATCCCGTCACCACCATGACCATGGCGAGTGCAAGCAGTGGATCGCCCGGCGAACGGTCCACAGCGGCTGCGACTTCTCCGAGCGAGAGAGAGCCGGAGATGCCGTAAAGCAAACTCATGCCAAACAGCAGAATTCCCGCGGACATGCCGCCGAAAAGAAAATACTTCAGGCCGGCTTCTGCCGATTGCCTGCTCTCCTTATCAAAGCCGGTAAGGATGTACAGCGAAAGACTGAGGAACTCAATGGTGATGAAGATGACCAGCAGATTCTGCGTGCTCACCAGCAACATCATGGCGGTGGTGGCAAATAGCATCAGCGCGCAATACTCGCCCACATGCTTGGTGAAGCGCGCGGAGTCCACCAGAAGAAGGATCAGAATCGCAAGCACGAGCAGCGCCGCTTGCATCAGCAGCGTCAGCGGGTTGACGACCAGCATTCCGGCCGGCCAGCTGCCTTGAGCAGGGAGTCTCTCCAGTGCACCCAGAGCAACGGCACATCCGATCGAGGAGGCAGCCACCGCACCACGAAAGCGGACCGCAAGCGAAGTCCGGCCGAGAAAGCTGAGATCGAGCACCAACACCAACAGTCCCGTCAGCGCCACGATGATCTCGGGCTCCGTCAGCCGCAGAAGCGCAAAGTATCCTGAACCGGTCATCGCCATTCACCCCGGCGAAGTTGCTCGAACAAGGGGCCATTGAGCCCAGGCAGAATCAAATTCATCAGAAGCCTGGGATAGAGACCAAGCAAGATGGTGCTCGCCAGCAGCAGGCAAGCTCCCAGGCGCTCAGGCAGCGTGATCGGTGGCGCCACTTGCTCCGCTGTGGTCGTGGGTTCGCCAAAAAAAGTGGCTTGCAGCGCGCGCCACGAAAATGCAATGCCGATCAGAATCCCCAACCCGGCGATCCACGCCATCCACGGAAAGGCGCGCCAGCTGCCGATCAGCACCTCCAACTCGGCGATAAACCCGCTGAATCCCGGCAGCCCGATCGAGGCCATAAACGCCAGCACAAAGGTGACGGCCGCAAAGGGAATCAACCGGGCGAGCGGAATACGCGATAGCTCGGCCAGGTCGCGCGTATGGGTGCGGTCATAGACCATGCGCCCCACCACTGCAAACAGCAGCCCCGCAATGATCCCGTGAGAGAACATCTGATACACCGCGCCAGACAGGCCAATCTGGTTCAGCGTCATCAAGCCCAGCAGCACAAAACCCATGTGGCTGACACTGGAGTAGCCAACGACAAATTTGAGGTCCTTCTGCACCAGCGCGATGCTCGCGCCGTAGACGATGCCGATGACCGCAAGCACAGCGAATACCTGCTGCCACGACCCAAAGCCGAGCACATGGAACCCCCACGGATCGAGCCCGCGTGGAAACAACATCATGGCCACGCGCAGGCAGCCGTAGGCTCCCAGCTTCATCACCACGCCGGCCAGCAGCATGGAAGCTGCGGTGGGAGCGGCTGCGTGACCGGTAGGCGCCCAGGTATGAAAGGGCCACATGCCGGCAAGCACCGCGAATCCCACAAACACCAGCGGAAAAGCCCACATCTGAAAATGCGGCGAGAAAGGGAAGTGCGCCAGCGCCTCCAGGTTCAGAGTGCGTTGGCCGGAAACCACATACGCGGCCACCATGCCGGCCAGCACCAGCGCGCTTCCCGCAAAGGAGTAGAGCACCAGCTTCATGGCCGCATACTCCCGGCGCGTCGATCCCCAGATGGCGATCAGAAAATACTTGGGAATAATCGCCAGCTCATAAAAAACAAAGAGAAGAAAAAGATCGAAGCTGAGGAAGACACCGTAGACCGCGCCAATCAGCAACAGGTACAGACCAAAAAAGTCCTTTACCCGCTTTTCGATATTCCAGGAAAAAAGAACTCCGGCGACCGCGGCCACGCCGGTGAGTAAGACCAGGACCAGGCTGATGCCATCGGCGGCCAGATGATATTCGATTCCCAGACGCGGCATCCAGGGCGCTCTCACGATCGTGATCGGCTGCCCCGATGGGTCATGCGCGACGGCCACAATCGCGATGAACAGGCCCGCCAGCGTGGTGAGCAGCGCCGTCAGGCGCGCGACCGCCGGTCTCTCCCCAGGCGTGAATGTAACCGCAACTGCACCAATAAAGGAGAGGTAAATCGTCCAGGCAAGCATGCTCAGTACCTCACCAGGCCGACAAACTGCATCACCGTGCCATGCACCATTCCGCTGATGAGCTGGGGATAAAGTCCAACAGCGAACATCACCACAATCGCGGGAGCAAGCACACATCGTTCGGCCAGGGTCAGGTCAGGCATAGCCGCCCAACGCTCATGCAAGGGACCCGAGAAAACCCGCTGAATGATCGTGAGCAGAAAGACCGCGGTCATCAGCAGGCCGAGCAACGCCAGTGCAGCCGCCCACCAATCCAGCGGGAAGACGCCTTTGAAAATCAAAAATTCTCCCGGGAAACCAATCAGCCCGGGCAGCCCGAGAGAGGCGAAGAGTGTGATCCCCATCAGCCCGCTGAATACGGGCATCACTCGCCGCAGCCCGCCGAAATCGTGCAGCCCGGTCAGGCCGCCGCTGCGTCTCGCCAGCAGCGCCAGAAACCAGAAGAGAGCTGCCGCGGTGATGGCGTGGCTGAACAATTGCAACATGACCCCGGTCAGGGCCGCGGCCTTTGCGCTCACCTGGCTCGCCTCCGCCCCGGTAGAACCGGTTACCGCCACGATGCCCAGGATGCAGTAGCCCAGGTGGTTTATCGAAGAGTAGGCAAACATCCTCTTTAAGTCTGTTTGCGCCCACGCCGTAAAGGCTGGTAGCACAACCGTGGCGATAGCCAACCACAGAAGAATCGTTCGCGCGCGCCACATCTGCTCCGGAAATATGGGCAGCAGGATCCTGAGAAAACCATACACGCCCATTTTTGACAACGCGCCGGTCAACGCCATCGTGGTCTCCGGCGCAGCTTCCGAGTATGCGGAAGCCAGCCAGCCATGAAAAGGAACCACCGGCGTCTTGACCGCGAACCCCAGGAACGCGGCGCAAAACAGGAACATGGTGATGTGGCCGCTATCCCACTGATGCCAGTGCAGGTTTTGGTTGATCGCAGCGGCGAGCTGCCCTGTCTGCGCCAGCTGGGTCAGCTCAACAAAGTCGAAGCTGCCGCTCGCGAGAAAGAGCGCGAGAAAGGCCAGCAGCAGGGCAATACTGCCTACCATGGTGTAAACGAAGAACTGCGTGGCCGCGCGCGCACGTCCGGAGTTCCCCCATAGTCGCATCATGAAAAACGCAGGGATCAGGCTCAGCTCCCAGTACAGAAACCAGTGGAGAAAGTTCAGCGCCGTGTAGGTGCCGAACAGGCCCGTCTCCAAAAAAAGCAGCAGGCAAAAATAAACCGGCCCTTGCTTGGGATTGCTCCAGGAAGCCCCAACCGCCATCAGGATCACGATGGAAGAGACCGCCAGCATCAGCAGGCTCAGGCCATCCAGGCCCACGTGGTACGCGAGCCCAATCGCCGGCTCCCACGGGTGCATCTCCTCCATTTGCATTCCCGGCAGTCCCGGATGGAATCGTGACCAGAGCAGAAGCGTATACGCAACCGCCGCAGTGGCGAAGATCAGAGCCGTGACACGGGCCGCGGGCCGCCCGGTTCGTCCCAGCAGCAACACTGAGATACCACCAACGAAGGGGAGCAACGTAAGGGCGCTGATAGAGGGGAAGATGCTGCTCATCCTCTGTGTCCCAGCAGCAGATAGAAAGCTAACGCAGCCACTGCAGCCGCCAGCCAGCGTAAATAGTTCTGGATCCGCCCGTCCTGCAAGCGCGCCAGCCATCGTCCTCCGCCCGCTACGCCGTTGCATCCTTCGTCGAAACCCTTGTTAACTACCCAGCGGTCGAGCGAAAAATCAATCCACCCGAGGCTCCGGGTGAGCGCGGAGACGGCCAGTGGGATTCCGCTCCAGACCCAGTGATCGAGCCAGTTTGCGGCGGCCGCCATCCACCACCCCAGCCGCAAAATCGTCAGCGCATACAGTTCGTCGATGAAGAAGCCTTTGTGGAGCGCATGGAACAGCGACGGCTGCAGTTGCTCCAAGGCATCCGCGTTCGCGGCTCGCTGGATCGGCTTGCGGCCATAAATCCACCAGCCCAACGTAAGGCCGGCGAAGACCAGCAATGAGGAGGTCAGCATCAACGGGATAAGCCCGCCCTCGGCAAGTTGACCGAAGTTCAGAGAGGCGCGTCTCATGTCCAGAAAATCCTGCAACCACGGCCATGCCGGAGTTCCCACGAATCCCAGCAGGATCGCGAAAACCGCCAGCAGCAATAACGGCGTCGTCATTGTCGCGGGGCTCTCGTGTGCTGCCTCGTGCGGATCCGATGCCGCGGTTTCCGTGGGTTCAATCGGCTCCGGAGCCGGATCCCTGCGCCGGTTGCCGAAAAACACATAGCAGACCTGCCGCGTCATATAGAAGGCGGTGAGCAACGCGCCCAGCGCGCCGAGATAAAAAGGTACGCGCGAAACGTTCCACCCGTAAGCGGCATGCAGGATCGCATCTTTACTCCAAAACCCCGAGAAGACCAGGGGGAATCCGCACAGTGCCAGTGTGCCCACCGCGTAAGTGGCAAAAGTCACCGGCATCCATTTTCGGATGCCCCCCATTTCGCGAATATCCTGTTCACCCATTAATCCGTGGATCACCGATCCTGCGCCTAGAAACAGCAGCGCTTTGAAAAACGCGTGGGCAATCAGGTGGAAGACGCCCACGGCCACCCCACCCACGCCGATCCCCATCATCATGTAGCCCAACTGCGAAACGGTAGAGTAAGCCAGGATGCGTTTGATATCGTCCTGTGCCACCGCGATCAGCGCGGCAAAGATGGCCGTCAGCGCCCCTATCCAGGTCACCACGCCCAGCGCTCCATTTGGTGCCGCGCTCATCAGCGGATACACCCGCGCCACCAGATACACACCGGCCGCCACCATGGTTGCCGCGTGAATCAGGGCGCTCACCGGGGTCGGGCCTTCCATCGCGTCCGGCAGCCACACATGCAGGGGTAGCTGTCCTGATTTCCCGACAGCGCCGCAAAAAATCAGCAGCGCAATAGCAGTGGAAGCAGCCATGCCAAAACCAACGGTTTGTGTCGCTAACAGCGAGACCGCCGTATGCTCCATGCATCCCGCGCCGTGGTCATAGAAAAGCAACGTGCCTGTTTGCCCGTAAAGCCACACCATGCCCAGCAGCAGACCGAGGTCGCCGATCCGGGTGGTAATGAACGCCTTCTTAGCCGCTGCCGCAGCCGCGGGCCGTTCGTACCAAAAGCCAATTAGGAGGTACGATGTGAGCCCCACAACTTCCCAACACATGAACAACAGCAACAAGCTATTGGCGATCAGCACCCCGAGCATCGCTCCCGCAAAGAGGGAAAGAAAGCAGAAAAACCGGGTGAAGTTTTCGTCGTGGTGCATGTAGGCCACGCTGTAGATAAAGATGAGCAGGCCGACGAACGTCACCATCACCAGCATCACGGCAGCCAGCGGGTCCAGCACCCATCCCAGCCTTACCCACTCATTTCCGAATTGCATCCACGGAATGTTAATGAACAACCGTGCCGGCGTGAGCAGCAGGTGGGCAAAGGCAACCACCGCGAGCACAAAAGAAACACTCATGGCGCCGATCGCAAGCGTAGCCGCGGACTTGCGCTGGCCTCGCTTGAGCAGTGCTCCGATGCCGGCGGCCAGAATCGGGAGTGCCGGTATCAACCACAGATAGCGAACGATCCACACCGTCGAGGCCATAGGCAGCTCTACTGGGGTCCCCCGGTGAGCTGATTGAGTTCAGTGGTTTTCGTGTGCCGGTAAACCGCGAGGATCAGCGCGAGCCCTACGGCCGCTTCTGCAGCCGCAACGCCGATCGAGAAAAGTCCAAAAATCATGCCCGTCGAACCAACCGCGTGCGGGCCGAAACGCCAGAAAGCGACGAAGTTGAGGTTGGCTGCATTCAACATCAGCTCGATGCCCACCAGCACCAGGATGGTACTCTTGCGCGTCAGGGCGCCGGCAAGGCCAATCGCAAACAACATGGAAGAAACCAGCAAACACCCTGCTAAAGGAGTCATGGCGTGTCCTGTTTCTCCTTCATCGCGATAACCACGGCTCCGACCAGCGCCGCGGTGAGCATGAGCCCGATCACTTCCAGCGGAAGCACGTAGCCGTCCATCAGGACTGTGCCCAGTTCACGGACAGTGGCTGGAGCACTCAGTGGTCCGGCGGAATGAAGGGCGGAACTGTGGAAGACCGCCCAGGCAAGTACGGCAAATATGCACGCGGCCACCAACAGCCCGGTCATCGCCAAAGCTGCCCCGGCCAACGGTGGCGAGTCGCTTTCCCCGCCGCTAGTGAGCAGGATGACGAAGACGATCAGCACCGCGATCGCGCCTACGTAAACCAGCAGTTGCGCCAGCCCGAGGAACTGGGCGCCAAGGTTGAGGTAGAGCGTGCCCAGTCCGGCAAAGGCGATCGCCACTGCCAGCGCACAATGCACCAGGCCGCGCAGCATCATCGCTGCACAGGCGCCGGCCAGGGTGATTGCCGCGAGAATCAGAAACGTAGCGCTCATCCGTATCATTCAGCAAAACGATAAGTTCGTTTTGCGATCCTGTTTCTTGTCTCTACACCGCGCGCTAGCAGCACGTAGGCCACTGCAATAAACAATATGCTCACCACCCACCGCATCACGCCCTGGCCCAGAAAGCGCCATGCTCCGGCCGAGACCACGACCACCAGTGCCATGGGCAACATAAACTTCCAGGCGAAGTTCATCAACTGGTCCATGCGCAAGCGGGGCAACGTGCCGCGTATCCAGATGAACCCAACGATCAAACCTAGCAGCTTGGCAAAGAACCATATCCATGAGGGAACCCA
This sequence comes from uncultured Acidobacteriaceae bacterium, assembly GCA_963850235.1. GTDB lineage: Bacteria > Acidobacteriota > Terriglobia > Terriglobales > Acidobacteriaceae > PALSA-350. The sequence continues at coordinate 267,073 of CAWKKM010000006.1, forward strand.
GGTGAGAAACGGCAACGGCGCCGACCATCCGCCCAGAAACAGCGTGATGCCCAGACCGCTGATGGCAAACATCCCCAGGTATTCTCCCAGAAAGAACAAGGCGAATTTAAAGCCGGAATACTCAAGGTAATACCCGGCAATGATTTCCGATTCTCCTTCCGGCAGATCAAACGGGGAGCGATTGGTTTCAGCGGTGGCGGCAATCATGAACAGGATGAATCCGGCAAAGCCCCACGGCGTGAGTACATACCAGTGGGGCAAAATCCCTGAGAAGCCCGATTGCTTCTGCACAATCTCGACCGTCGATAACGAACCTGCGGCCATGATGACGGCCACGGAAGAAAGCAGCAGCGGCACCTCATAGCTGATCATCTGTGCCACCGCCCGCATGGCGCCCAGCAGCGAGTACTTATTGCGGCTCGACCAACCCGCCATGAAAACAGAGAGCTCTGAAATCGCACCAATGGCGAAGAAGAACAGCACGCCGGCATCCAGGTTAGCGGCGATCATATTGCGCCCGATGGGCAGAACCGCATAGGGCACAAATGCCACCGCCAACAGAACCAGGGGGGCCAGAAAGTGCACCGTGCGGTCCGCTGAGGCCGGAACAATATCCTCTTTGGTCAGGGACTTCACAGCGTCCGCCATCGGCTGCAGAATGCCATAAATGCCCACTCGGTTCGGGCCGTAGCGGTTTTGCATCCGGCCTAATCCTTTGCGTTCCAGAACCGTCGTGAGAGCAAACAACACTGGGAAGACGAGAAGTATGGGAAGGATGGTCAGAAAAATCGAGACTGCCGGCTGGAGCATTGCCGGGGAATATCCAAGGAGCCAATGCTTCAGTAGAACGAACATCTGGTCTGGCATTACTTCGTCACCGCGGGTTGTTGCTTCTTGGCTTCAGCCTGCGCCTGTTCTTCGGCGCGTCTGGCCTCTACTTCGGCTGCTTCCGTCGGGTGAATGGCGAGGTAGTGCTCATTCGGCCGCGCTAATTTTTCCTTGGTCCATAGGAGCCCCCCGAACCGGTCGTCCGTGCTGAGCTCGAACTCGTTATCCATGCGGATGGCGTCGAAAGGGCAAACCTCCACGCAGATCTGACAGCTCATGCAAACGGAAACGTCGATGTCGAAGACCGCGGGATAGAACTGTTGCTTCCCCACAAAGTCGGGCTTTTTGTCTTTGCTTTTTTCGATGGTGATGCATCGCGGCGGGCATTCCTTCTCGCAGATCTGGCAAGCCACGCAGCGCAGCCCTTCCTCCGGGTCCGTGCCATCGTAAATAAGAAAAGGGAAGTTGCGGGCCGCCTCCGCCACTGGCAGCCGCTCCTCCGGAAACTGCACTGTGACCAGGCGCTCTTTGTCGACAAAGCTGCCCAGAAAGTTTCGCGCGGTTTCCGCTAGCCCTTTAACAATCCCTTCGCCAAACATCCCTTATTTGCCCCCGCTCTGAATATCAAGGCAGATTGCTTAACTAGCGCTTTGCTTAATCCCCAAACCGAATCATCCCCGGAAAAAGCCAATCCAGTCCCAATCAAAAGCCGTACCTCAGGGAAAAGCAGTTCTCAGCAGCCCTTTTTAGCCATGGGCAAACCGACCTCAACGAAGGGCACGGGTTTAGCCGTGCCGTAAAACTTGCTGCCGTTGAGGGCTTTAGCCCCTGAGGTATGTCTTTTCCCATGCCCAAGTCCACACAAAATGCCTCTGTAACAAACCGTCCCTCAGGGGCTGAAGCCCGTCGTAGTTTCAAGCAGTTGCGGCACGACTCAAGTCATGCCCTGATACAAAGCCTAAATGTTTCAACATCCTGAAAAGCCGTGCGCTTCCCTGTAAAGCGCCTTCGCTGATACAAAAACCGAATTTTGCGGCATTCTGTAAACTTGTGTTCTTCGTTCCCGCCCCGTTGGGAAAGCCCATCGAAATTCAACGGTCCACTTCCCCCATCACAATATCGATACTCCCCAGAATCACCACCACATCGGCGATGTTATGTCCCAGGCACATATCCTCAAGCACCGTAAGATTGATCAGGCTCGGCGGCCGCACCCGGTACCGATAAGGATTGGTCGTGCCGTCACTGATCAAATAAAACCCCAGCTCCCCCTTAGGCGATTCAATCCGCCCATAAGCTTCGCCCACCTTAGGGCGTAGCCCCCGCAGCCGGGCCTTGGGATCCATAATCGGCCCCGCTGGAATATCCCGCAGGGCCTGCTCCAGAATTTTGAGCGTCTCCCGCATCTCGAGCACCCGCATCATGTAGCGGTCGAATACATCGCCGTGTTCGCCCAGCGGCACCCTGAACTCGAAGCGGTCGTATATCCCATACCGGTCTACTTTGCGGATGTCATAATTCACTCCGCAGGCCCGCAGGCCCGGCCCGGTGACGCCGGCGTTGATCGCCAGTTCGCGGGGCAGCACACCCACCCCCTGGGTCCGCGCCATCAGGATCTCGTTGCCCGTCAGCAGCTCCTCGAACTCATCCAGGAAGCCGCCGAATCCAGCCACAAGCTTTGCCGCCTGGCCAAGCCATTCCGCGGAGCAATCTACACGCACACCGCCGAATCGCATGTAGTTACACATCATGCGCGCGCCGCTCAGCGATTCAAACAGGTCCAGAACCCGCTCCCGCTCGCGGAAGGCATACATCAGCGGAGTCCCGCTAGCCCCCATATCCTGCAGCAGAAACCCCACCATGCCCGCATGGTTCTGCAGCCTGGTCAACTCCGCCACAATCACCCGGATATACTCTGCTCGCTCCGGCACCGTGAGCCCCGCCAGCTTCTCCACCGCCAGCGCGTATCCCCAGTTATTGGTCATGGAGCAGAGATAATCCAGCCGATCGGTATACGGAATCGCCGCCAGGTAGCTGGCTGTCTCGGCAATCTTTTCGTGGTTGCGGTGCAGGTAGCCGAACACCGGCTTCAGGCGCATCACCCGCTCGCCATCCAGGCGGACATCCATGCGGAAGACGCCATGGGTCGATGGGTGCTGGGGCCCCATCGATACTTCCATCAGGTTGTTTCGTTCGGCCTCGGGTGGCGCCACCGGTGTCATCGCTCCCCCAGTGTTTCCAGATCATCGTCAGGTGGAGGAACATAATCCTTGCGCATGGGGTAATCGATAAAACCCTCCCACATTAGGATGCGCCGCAGATCCGGGTGCCCATCGAACACAATTCCGTAGAGATCGAACGCCTCTCTCTCCTGAAACTCTGCGCTGCGCCAAACCGGGGTGAGAGAGGGGAGCGTAACGTCATCCGTCCGGTTCCCGGTGCGCATGCGGACCACCACCGGCCCATCCTTCCTGGACATGGAAAAGAGGTGGTAGACCACTTCCAGGTAGCCCGGGATCGTTGTTTTGACCGTCTGCTCTATCTCTTTCTCCACCCCGTCGACTACTTGCTTGCTCTTGATCTTGTCTGTCTGCACGCGCTCCGGCCAATCCACAGCGGTTACATTGGAACAATAATCCAGCTCCAACCCGCGCAGCAGCCGGGCAGCTTCCAGCCCGTGTTGTCGATCAATCAGCAGGGAGTTCTGGGCCGACGGGCTCTCATTGACTACCAAGTCCACCTGGCAACCTGGAATCTCCGCTTGCAACCGGGCCCTTATGTCTTCCAATGTCATCCCTGAAGCACCTTCAGAGGGTTGCGAAAGACCTCATCGTTTTGTGCCGGCTCCAGGCCGTGCTCGCCAAACTCAGGAACCGGAAACTCACTCGGTAACTCTTGCTTCAAATGTCTGGGCCTCGATTCCCCAGTAAGCTGTTGGGCGCCGATCTTTTCCTGCAGGGCCATGAAAGCGTGAATCAAAGCTTCCGGCCGGGGCGGACAACCGGGAATATGAACATCGACCGGGATAAAGCGGTCAATGCCCTTGAGCACGTTGTAACCGTCGCGGAAAGGGCCGCCAGAGATGGCGCATGCCCCCATCGCGATCACATATTTTGGCTCCGGCATCTGGTTGTAAAGCCGAACCACTTGCGGCGCCATCTTCTTGGTCACAGTTCCGGATACGATCATCAGATCCGCCTGCCGCGGCGAAGGCCGAAAAACCTCGGCGCCGAACCGGGCCAGATCGTAGCGAGCCATGGTGGTGGCAATCATCTCGATGGCGCAACATGCCAAACCAAACGTGAGCGGCCAGACAGAGTTTTTGCGGCCCCAGTTGTACAGCTCTTCGAACGAGGTGGCAAAAATTCCATGCTTGCTTAACTCGGTCTTTAAATCCTGATCCATCGAAACCTCACTAGCTCCAGGTCAGCACGCCCTTTTGGCAGGCCCAGACCAGGCCCTCCACCAGTAACAACAAGAAGACCAGCATAGCGACGCAAGCCGCCAGCGAGAGGCCGGAGAACGCCGCAGCAAACGGCAGCAAAAAAACTGCCTCGACGTCGAAGATCAGGAAAACGATGGCGTACAGATAGTAGGAGACGTCCAGCTGTATCCACGCATCCCCCTTCGCCTCGAGTCCGCATTCATACGTCGCATTCTTCTGCAAACCGGGCTTCGCGGGCGAAACAAACCTTGCCCATAACCGCGCCATCGCCAACGGGATTGCTCCAAAAACCACCGCCGCGCCCAGAAGCACCACAATCGTGGCCCAGGGGTGTTCGGCTGGAGGAGTTACCGGAAGACTATGAACCATTTCCTCACCATTTCGAGCCCGCTTGTCATCTATCGGCTAACCATACGCGGCAATCGGCTGAACACACCAGATTACGCCTTATTGCTTGCCGTTGGATGGTTCCCATCGCCCCTTGAACCACGTTCCAAACTGCGGAATGACGCGGATCCTCCGTCAAATCAATTCATTGGAATACTTTGCGCCGGAGCCGGAACCTGGGGCTGCCAGACCATGGAAGCTGGGTGTATGCTGGTTTCCGTTCAAGACGGCGTCATCAAAGCTGTCCTGAGTAATGTTTCACCGGATATGATCCGGCGGTCCCTGAAGTATGTCCAGGGCCCCCGTAGCCTGGAGATGAATCGATGAGGCAGTCCTTTGCTATAGGAATCGGGGGCGCCGCTGGTCAGGGCGTAGCCACCCCGGGTGACATCTTCGCAAAAATCTTCAGCCGCCGTGGGCTGCATCTGAACGTTTACAACGCCTACCAATCCATCATTCGCGGCGGTCATACTTTCCTCACTATTCGGACCGGCCCGGACAAAATCACTAACATGGGTGATCGGATCGATCTGCTGATTCCCCTCAACCAGGACACGATGGACCGGCACCTGAGCCTCCTTACCAGTGGCGGAGCCTGTATCTATAATTCCGACACCATCAAGCCCGGTAAGCCGGCCGACGGAGTTCAGTTGTGCCCGCTGCCTGTTTCCAAGCTGGCCGACATCAGCCGCAACAAGATAGCCCAAAATACCCTGGCCATCGGCGCCGCCCTCAGCATGACCGGCGTCGGCTTTCAGGCCCTGGAGAGCGTCCTCGGCGAGCAATTCCGCAAGAAAGAAAAAGCCGTCATCGACGAGAACGTGGGCCTGGCGCGCGTCGGCTACGACTACGCCACGCAAAACTTCAAAGCCTTCGCCAACCCCCTCCCCATGACTGACACCCGTTATGCCGTGCTGGGTGGAAACGCCGCCATGGCCATGGGCGGGGCCGCAGCGGGCGTAAAGTTCTACTGTGCCTATCCCATGAGCCCGTCCACCGGCGTCCTGCACTGGATGGCGGATCACGCGCGCAAAGCCAACATCATGGTCCGCCAGGTAGAAGACGAGATCGGTGTGATCAACATGGCGATCGGCGCCGCCCATGCCGGCGTTCGGGCCATGTGCGCCACCTCGGGAGGCGGATTTGCCCTTATGAGCGAGGCCCTCGGCCTTTCCGCCCAGGCCGAAATTCCTGTCGTCGTGATCGACTGCCAGCGCGCCGGCCCGTCCACCGGGGTACCCACCAAGACTGAGCAGGGAGATCTCTGGCAGATGTTGGGCGCCGCCTTCGGAGACTATCCCCGGGTCATTGCCGCTCCTCTCGATATTGGCGACTGCTTTACCCTGATCCCGGAAATCTTCAACATAGCCGAACGTTTCCAGTGTCCCGGCATCGTGCTTTGCGATCTTCTCCTGGCAGAGGGCCGTCTCAGCGTCGATCCGGCCATTCTCGATTTCAACCCCAAGGTCGATCGCGGCGAGATGATCACCTCCGCCAATGGCAATGGCAACGGTAACGGATCCTACAAGCGCTACCTCATCACCGAGAGCGGCATTTCGCCCCGCGCCGTTCCCGGCGTTCCCGGCCACACCCACGTGGTCTCGAGCGACGAGCACGATGAGGATGGCGTGCTCATCAGCGACGAATACACCAATACCGTGAAGCGGCGCGCCATGATGGAAAAGCGGATGCGCAAAGTCCAGGGCATTGAAGCCTCGGTTGAGCCGCCTAAGCTGCAAGGTCCCGCCGATGCCGAGGTGACCCTGGTCGGCTGGGGATCGACCCAGGGCGTCATTGAGGAAGCGCGCGAGCTCCTGGCCGATCAGGGAATTATCGCCAACCAGCTGCAAATCCGCTGGCTCGTTCCCCTGCACGGGGACGCCATTGCCGGCATCCTGAAAAAGTGCCGCCACACCATCATCATCGAAAACAACTTCAGTGGCCAGTTCGCCCGTTACCTGCGCAGCGAAACCAGCTTTGTGGCCGACGGGCACATCCGAAAGTACGATGGCGAACCCTTTATGCCGCACCACATTGTCGAAGCAGTCAAAGAACAGCTGAAGGGAACCACTACGCTTTCCGTTCCCACGCACGAAATCATGGTCTAACCGGTTTCACGATGACCATGAACTCATAAAAATTGCGAGGTGGGGTTTTCCTTGGCAGAAAACCCCGTAAGGGCCTTTTACTTCGAGCTACACCAATCGTGAAACCGGCGAGGAGAAACAAACAATGGCAACAGATATAGCGGCTCCCAAACTGACGACCATGGCCGACCTTAAGGGTAAGGTCGATCCAGACTGGTGTCCGGGGTGTGGAGATTTCGGCGTGCTGGCGGCAGTGCAAAAAGCGCTGGTCGAGCTGCAAATCCCGAATCATGAGGTTGCCACGATCAGCGGCATCGGCTGCTCCTCAAATTTCCCGGGCTTCATCAACACCTACGGCATGCACACCCTGCATGGGCGTTCGTTGGCCGTGGCCACCGGCTTCAAAATGGCGAATCACGGCATGACGGTGCTGGTCACCGGCGGGGATGGCGACGGCTTCGGCATTGGCGGCAATCATTTCATGCACACCATGCGCCGCAACGTCGATCTGCTCTACATCGTCATGGACAACCAGATCTACGGCCTCACCACCGGGCAAACCTCGCCCACCAGCCGCAAAGGAATGAAGACCAAGAGCATGCCCTTTGGCAACGTGGAAGGGCCGATCAACCCCATTTCACTCGCGCTCTCTGCCGGAGCCACGTTCATCGCCCGTGGTTTCAGTGCCGAGCAGAAGCATCTGACGGAATTGATCAAGCAAGGCATTCAGCACAAGGGTTTCTCCTTCATCGATGTTTTCAGCCCCTGTGTGACCTACAACCACGACAACACTTTCCAGTGGTTCCGTCCCCGGGTAAAGAAGCTCGAAGACAACCCGGAGTACGACTCAACCAACTGGATGGCCGCGATGGAGAAGTCGCTGCTCTGGGGTGACGAAATTCCCATCGGCAAATTCTTCGAACGCACGGACGTCCCTACGCTGCACGACTCCGAACCGGTACTGGCCAACGAGCCCTTGGTCAAGCAAAGCTCGCGGATTCCTCCGGATGTGGCGCGAGCCTTTGTGGAAGAACTGATGTAGTTAGATCTGCACTCACGACGGACTCAACAAGGAAGGGCATGGCCGGAGCAGCCGTGCCCTTGGTGTTTTCATCTCCTGACCAGGATCCATGGCTCTGGACGTGAGGGCGGGTACAAACTCTAGAGGTCTCCCAATAAAAACCCTCACACTTTGATACAAACAATCGATTTGCTCGCGTCACAACAAATCGACGTGCCCCCAATTTACCTGTTGAGTACCTCAATTTACCTGTTGAATACCTCAATTTACTTCCAGAATACGTAAATCCACTTGATCTCCGTCCGAACCTCGTTTACAAATTAGCAATCTGACTGCACTGCCTCGAGGTAGAAACTCCGCAGATTTGTAACACCTGAAGTGTATTCGGGCCTCAGCACCAAAAGGCAATCCCCGCCATTCACGAGCGGGAGGTCACCAGGAAAGCTTTTTTTGGAGGGAGTTACGCATGCGCTGTTTTCGCCAGCCTATTGCATTCCTGTTTTTGTTCGTCGGCTTTTACAGCACCGCCTGGTCGCAGGCATCGTTCTCCTCTTTGCGAGGCACGATCACTGATCCTTCTGGCGCAGTCATTCCTGACTCTACTGTAGCCATCGTCAACAAGGCCACTAGCGTCACGTCGACCCAGACCGCAAGCAGTAGCGGCGAATACCAGTTTCAGCAGATTCCGCCGGGGACGTATGTCATCACCGCCACTGGAACGGGTTTCAGTCCGCAATCCAAGCAGGCCGACCTTCTCGTCAACCAGCCCGCGACGATCAACTTCAAGTTGACTGTTCAGGCTACAGCCGTGACCGTCGATGTGAGTGGTGAAGCGGCGACCCTGAACACGACGGACGCCTCGATCGGAAACGCTGTCAATAACGCGACCATCCAGGCGCTTCCCATGGAAGGGCGCAATGTGACCGATCTCCTGAGCCTGCAGCCCGGCGTTTTGTATCTCGGCCGCCAGACCACAGGTCAGCAGGATCAGGACAGCCGGAGCGGTTCTGTCGCTGGTGCACGTTCCGACCAAACCAACGTGACGTTGGACGGCCTGGACGATAACGATCAGCAGAACGGCTACGCCTTCACAGGCGTTCTCAGGTCAACACTCGACTCGACAGAGGAGTTTCGCGTTACCACTACCAGCTCGAATGCCGACGCCGGTCGCAGCTCCGGAGCCCAAGTCACTCTGGTGACTAAATCGGGAACCAACAAATTCCATGGGGCTGCCTACGAATACAATCGCAACAGCCTCGGATACGCGAACGATTGGTTCAATAAGCAGGGTGAGTTGCAATCCGGCCTGCCGAACAAGCCCGGCAAGCTCATCCGCAACACCTTCGGCGGGTCGCTCGGAGGCCCGATCAAGAAAGACAAGCTCTTTTTCTTCTTCAACTACGAGGGTCAGCGTACAGCGGAGAACTCTCAGCAAACAAGGATCGTGCCCAGCGCCGGATATCGCCAGGGAAACATCACCTATCAATACTGCGTCGACTCCAGCGATCCCAATTGTGCGGAAACCTCGACCAACACTCTGACGGCGGCCCAGGTCGCGGCCCTGGACGCACCCTGCCTTGACAACGGAGTCTGTACCACGCCCGGACCAAACCCCGCCGCCCAGGCATTCTTCCAGCAGTACCCTATGCCCAACGGAGCTACCCAGGGAGATGGGTATAACTTCTTGTCCTACACCTTCTCCTCCCCTTACCCCGGCTCGCTGAACACGAGCATTCTCAAGCTCGACTACTCCATCAACGACAAACACCATTTATTTGTCCGCGGGAACCTGCAGAAAGATACACAATCCGGGGTCGAAGATTTTCCTGGGGATCCGCCGTCCTCTCGCCTGGTAGATAACAGCAAAGGAATCGCGGCCGGCGAGACTTGGTCGATCACACCTCATATCGTCAATGACGTTCGCTACGGTTATATTCGTCAGGGATTCAGCAACCTTGGTACCGGCAAGGGAGATTACACCACCTTCCGCTTTCTCAACGACTCCACCAGCGACCCAAATTTTGTGACTCGCTCGTCAGTGGTCAACGTCCCGGTCCACAACATCGTGGACAACCTGACCTGGACCAAAGGAAGTCACACCCTCGGGTTTGGCGGCAATTGGCGGCTGATTCACAACAATCGCGGATCGGACGCGAATTCATTCAACAATGCCACCACCAACCCCTACTGGTATGTTGGCGGCGCTCCGGACCCTTCGACACTGGGCGTGCCGCCAGTCGCGGACGGTTTCGGCAACTCGTACCTCATCGCCTATGCAAACCTGGTCGGTGGGATCCCGGAAGCTACTACCGTTTCCAACTACAATGTCGCCAAGGGCGGCGCCACCGGCAGCCTCTTGCCCGACGGGACCTTTGTCAAGCGTAATTTCAAGGCCAACGAGTTTGAGTGGTACGTTCAGGATAGCTGGAGAGCGCGGCCAAACCTTACCATCACCTTTGGCCTGCGGCACACCCTGCTGCAGACGCCGTATGAACAGAATGGGCAGCAAATTGCCCCCACCATCGATACCAACTCCTGGTTTCGGCAGCGGAACACCGCGGCGCTCCAGGGGCAGGTGTATGAGCCTCTGCTCCAATTCGGCCCAAGCGGGCCAGCCAATCACGCGCCCGGGTTTTGGCCAAAGCAGAAGGCAAATTTCGCGCCGCGCTTGGCCATCGTTTATGCGCCCAACGAGAAGACTTCGATCCGGGGTGGCTTCGGTTTGTACTTCGACCACTATGGCGAAGGCATCGTCAATACATTCGATCAGTTCGGGTCATTCGGGTTGACCAACAGCGTCACCAATCCCGCCGGAGTGTATGGCTTGGAGGATGCGCCTCGCTTCACGGGTGTCCACGATGTCCCCTCCAATGGATCGGCACAACCCGCGAGCATCACCTATCCCTATACCTACCCGAACGACGTGGCCAGCGGCTTTGCGATCCAATGGGGAGTCAACAACCATCTGAAAACCCCGTACGCGGAAGCCATGGACTTTTCTGTTCAGCGCGAGCTTAAGGGCGGAGTTACATTGGAGGTCGCTTACGTCGGCCGCTTGGGCAGGCACCTGCTTCAGGCCCTGGATTTGGCGGAACCGGTCAATTACAGAGATCCTCAGGGCGGTGGCGACTACTTTACAAACGCGAGTACTCTTTCCGCGCTCGTGGATACAAACGGGGGCGACCCGACGGCCTCGGTTCCCGCTATCCCATACTTCGAAGATGTTTTTCCGCAGCTTGCGGGACTTGACTATCTGGGCGAGAGCGCCACACAAGCTATCTATACCAATGAGTGGGCGCCCAATCGCTACCAGGCCGGGGAAACCACCTCGCTGGCCGATCTGGATTTTTATTGCTCCTACGGTTGTCCGCAGGGAACCAAATTCTGGCAGTCCCAGTTTTCGTCTCTTTATGCCTGGGACTCGATCGGCATGAGCTATTACAACGCCGGCCAGATCACGCTCCGTCATCCCTTAAGCCATGGCCTGCAAGCCGACTTTAGCTATACGTTGTCGAAGTCGATAGATATGGGTTCCGACACCGAACGCGCCAGCGAAATTGATTCAAATGGCTCGTTTAGCAACATCATCAACACCTGGAATCCCTCTTTGAATCGCGGAATTTCGGATTTCGACACCAAGCATCTCATCACCTTTGACTGGTTGTATCAGTTGCCTTTTGGCACCGGTCAGATGTTCGGCAACACATCCAATCGCCTGATCGATGAGTTCATCGGAGGTTGGCAATGGTCGGGGGTAAACCGCTGGACCAGCGGACTGCCATTCGGCCTCGCAGAGCCGGGCTGGGGAACCGACTGGCAGATTTCAAGTTTCGCTGTTCAGACCGCGCCGGTGAAGCTTCGCAAACACCTCGATGGGAATGGTGCACCGCAGGCCTTCGACAATCCTGCAGCCTTGAACAATGGAGTCACGAACGGGTCGCCGATCCGCCTGCCTTACCCGGGCGAGGCTGGACAACGCAATAAGTACCGCGGAGATGGCTACTTCGATATCGACTCAGGTTTGTCCAAGGTGTTCAAGATTACCGAAAGCCAAGGAGTAAAGTTTGCCTGGGAGGTTTTCAACGTCACCAACTCCGCCAGGTTTGATGTTAACCCGCTCTTCTTCGGAGCCACGTTGACTTCGGGCACTCTTGGCAACTACTCGTCCCTTTACACCAAGCCGCGTGTCATGCAGTTCTCTTTGCGCTATGACTTTTAACTAAACGAAGCCAAGGGGCCGTACCGTACCGCATCGGCTTCCTCCGCAGCCTGTAAAAGCTGTTGAGGAAGCCGTGCAGAAAACGCCGCCAAAAACGCAAAAGGCCCTCAATTCTCGCCAATCCCGCAAAGTCCCTTCTCCGCTATGGTGAATCCATCGCCGGCAAAAGCGATGTCTTCTGCTCACAATCAGGCATTGGAATAGAAGCCGAATCCCGTTGTTATATCCACAGCGACGGACGGAGCGGAAGCGATCGCCGGGAATTTCATCAAGGAGATGGGATAGAGTGCACCTGAACGTTGTACGAATAGTAGTGATCACCGTGATGGCGATGGCCGGCATTCGCGATGGAAGAGCGCAAACTGCTGTCGTCCAGCTCCAACCATTGGTGGCGACATCCGCCCGCAGACTCAGTCTGGCGCAGGAAGTCGCCTTCGCCAAGTGGAAAACCGGAACCCCGGTAGAGGATCCGCCTCGAGAGGAGCGCGTCATCGCCAGTGCCGTGACTGAAGGCAAGACAGAGGGGCTGGATCCAGCGGTTGTATCCCGGTTCTTCAGGGCACAAATCGAGGCCAATAAAGTTGTTCAGTCCTCGCTGCTGTCCACCTGGCATTCAGCAGGCAAGGCGCCGGACCATCAAACACAAGATCTGGCCACCACGATCCGTCCACAGTTGGACGAAATTCAGAAGCAGCTAATCGAAGAGTTGGTCACCACTGCACCCGTTCGCGCCAGCTCTACCTGCCGTCTCGATCTTGCATCAGCGGTGAGCGAATACCTGACAACACACCAAGTCAGTCCCGTCGATGTACAGGCGACCGCGCTCAAGCAATCCGTGGCTGCATTCTGTCCTTGAAGCGCCAAACAGAAACCGCGGCCGCGCGGTGAGTACATTGGCGCCGCGGAAGTTGGAATTAGTGCTGGAGCTCATCAGCTCGAAATCGTCCTCTGCTCAACCTTCTCAATGTGCACGTCTTTAACGTTACGTGACAACGCAACACTGAAATCCTCAACGTTTTTCAGCTCAAATATCGGTGACGTCGCCGCCTTCGGCGTTTTGATCCGGAAAAACTCAGCCCCTTTCACATTGTCCAGGTAGAACACTGGCCGAGCGTCCGGGTGGCTCCAGGAAAGTTCAACATTCGTCATCTCAATATTGTTCACATTGCGGATAAAGAATCCGCCCGCAGGAATATCCCCAAACCGATAAGGTTCAGGATACCCCTGCTCCATCTGCGGAACGACCCGCGCTGCCATTTCGCCGGTTCCTCCCCCGCGATGTTCCATATACAGGTCGTTGATCTTGATGTCCTCGATGGGATTGGACGGAATGCCCATAATCAGCCCCGCACCGCTGAACTGTGACGCGGAGTTGTAGCTGACAACGTTACTGATAATCACCCGCTTCAGTGTGCCCACAGGAACTCCCGCAGGGCCGCGCATGCGGCTTCCCAGCCGGAGAAACAGTGGAGTGTTGGTGCAGTCGCGCATGGTGACCCCGGTAAAGGTAATATCTTCGAGCAGAGCACCATCCACGCTCTCCAGGGCGAACCCGCGGCAACCATCAAAAACGCAATTCGAAATGGTAATGTTCTTGAATCCGCCATTCGACTCGGTGCCGCACTTGATGCGCCCGGTCGGAGCCACCTTGAAGTCGGCAGGCCAGCGTTTATACGTCCCGTCCAACATGGTCCCCAAAACGTATGCCCCGGTGACATAACAATTCGTTATCGTCAGGTTTTCGGTAGCACGCGCGTATCCCAGCGCAAACGAGCTTTTCGGGCAAATCCCATCGTCCCAGGGAGAGTTGACACTGCAATTCGAAACTCGAACATTGTGGCAGCAATCGATATCCAGGCCATCGCGGTCTGTATCGATCTTGAGATTGTCGATCGTTAGGTTGTCGACCCCGGTTGCCAGCACACCAAAGTGACCCCCCTTCAAAATGGAGAAATCCCGCAGGATCACGTTGTGGCAATTCTTGAGCGCGATCGCCTTATTCCCCATGCCCGGAGTTTCCGCCTTCGGTTCCTCAGACCCGCCGCGGCTCAGCCCTTTGCCCCAGATCAACCCCGGCCCGAGAATGGCGACATCGTGGATTCCCTCGCCCCAAATAAGGCTATTGTGCCAATGGTTGTGTCCATAATCCTGGTAGTCTTCCCAGGGTTTATTCGGCTCCGCCGGGTCGTAGCTTGCGCCGGTGGTGCTGCCGCCCGGAGCAACCTCGGCAGCCAGGATGGTTGCCCCCACTTCGAGGTACAGCACGACATTGCTCTTCAAGTGAATGGAGTAGGAAGCATATGTGCCCGAAGGGAAGCGAACCGTTCCCCCTCCTTGCGCGCTCGCCGCCTCAATCGCCTTGTTGATAGCCGGGGTATCGATGGAGGCGCCGTCGCCTCGTGCGCCATAGGCTTTCACGTCCAACACCGCACTTGTGCCTGCCCCTGGCGTGCTTACGGTCTGCGCATGAGCGCCGATTGACATACCCGCCGTAGCCCCCGCCATGCCGGTGCTAGCCAGCTTCAAGAAGTCTCTGCGAAAAATGGTCATGTGCTTTGGAATCTACGATCCTTTGCAGCCGATTACCGAAAGTCGGCCAGCGTCGGCCAGCCGACAGTCTCTTCCAGGACCTGCCCGAAAACGCGACGATTCTATCAGCCCCCGGTCAGACCTGCCCACCTTCCCGGATAGCGAAACGTCGAAGGTCCTGCGCTGTTCTCCGCAATCTATCGCCCGCCGCTCTATTCCAATACATAGGCCTGCGCGCGACAGGCGGAAGACATGCGGACTTCGGTCGGAGTTCCTCTGATTTATCAAGAAACCGTGCAAAAAGGTGGGCGGGGATTCCTTGACACCCCTCTACGTGGCCCCGTATAAGGGTCCCTCCTTCAAAGGAGAGGAAATGGAATGCGTATGTTACTTCGAGTTTCGATTCCGGTGGAATCCGGCAATGCCGCCGTCAAAGCTGGAACCCTCGGCTCTACCATCGAGAAAATTCTGGCTGACCTCAAGCCGGAAGCGGCATATTTCATTGCCGACGACGACGGCAATCGGTCCGGATCCATCGTGTTCGACATGCAGGATCAGTCACAGATCCCCTCTGTTGCGGAGCCCTGGTTTTTGGCGTTCAATGCGAAGATCTCTATCCAGCCTGTCATGACCCTACAGGACCTTGCCAAAGCCGGCCCCTCAATCGCCAACGCGGCCAAGCAATACAGCAAGTAAATACTCAATCCATCTTCACGATTAAATACCTCAACGAGAGTCACGGTTAGCACCAGTCGAACAAAAGGCACTTGTTCAAGCCGACTATTTAGCCAATTGACAATTCCCGCACAACACCCCGCGTCCCCGGTAGACGTTCCGAGTCGAGTCTCTGGGCTTTACTGAATACTCACCAACTTCACTTTCAACATACCGACTTTAGCTTTGGGTAGGCCTGGTTTAAACATTTCATCGCCATTGATTCTGCGGCCAGGAATCCACTTGCCGTTCTCATAACGACCTTCGTCCTTTGAGGAGATAAAGACCCTTCCGGGGCCTGAATCAATCGTGAAGGTGGGATCCCCATTCGCACCGATGAAGAGGAACTCGTCGGGCGCGGTGTTGACCACAAGGGCCTATCCCACCATGACCGGCACCAGCTTCTTAGAGGCCTTCCAGAGCTGCCGGTTGATGAAATTGGGGGCGAGTCGTCGCATCAATGCGAGCTGGTTCGACTGTCCCGGACGGATCTCGAGCTTACCCGCCTTCAGGGACGCAAACGAGACCTTCACCAACTCATCGGTGGTCATCAGGCTGACACCGCCCTCGCCCAGCTCTGTCGTCATCTCGGTCTTGACCGCGGGCGGCATCAGTTCGATGACCTCCACGCCGGTCTCCTCCAACTGAAAACGCAGCGACTGCGTGTACGAGTGGATCGCCGCCTTCGTAGCGCAGTAGATTGGCGAGGGCGGCAACGGCACGAAGGCGAGCCCAGAAGACACATTGATCACAGTGCCCCTATTGGCAGTAAGGATGTCGATAAGCGCGGAGGTCATCCGAATCACGCCGCCGACGTTGATGTTCATCTCAGCCATTAAGCCATCGAGGTCGGCCGCCGGAGCCTTGAGGTTTTTGTAGAGGAGGATGCCCGCGTTGTTCATCAGCACGTCGAGCCTGGGGAATTCAGCCTTTACGCGCGCGGCGAGGGCCGCGATTTGCGCGGTATCCGCAACGTCGCCCTGAATCGTATGCAGCCTGGGGTACTTAGCCTTCACGTCATCGAGCACCGCCTGGCGGCGGCCAGTCACGATGACCGCATTGCCGAGTTCGAGAAACTTGAGCGCGAAAGCCAGGCCGATGCCGGCAGAGCCTCCAGTGATGAGAATGGTGCGAGCGGTGAGTTTCATAAGATTCCTTTCGAGCATTTCGTTTGAGCTTAAATCCAAACCCTGTGTGTCTGACGTTCAGCGATTGGTGATCGAGCCTCCGTTCGGCTATGAATGCGCGAGCACCGCTTGTGTCTCATCGGTCGGCACTGCTGTCGGTCTTACCCCAAACCAGATTGAATAGAGTGCAGGCAGGAACAGAAGAGTCAGCACCGTACCTACGGCGGTCCCCCCAATCAGTGTGTATGCCATCGATCCCCAGAAGACTGAGAAGGTCAGAGGAATAAAGGCCAGAACCGCAGCGAGGGCAGTAAGGATTACCGGGCGTGATCGCTGTACCGTCGCCTCCACGACCGCGTGGTAATTATCCAGCCCCTCTTCCTGATTTGTTTTGATCTGGCCGATCAGGATGAGCGTATTCCGCATCAAGATGCCGGCTAAGGCGATGAGACCGAGGATCGCATTGAAGCCGAATGGTTGATGAAACAGAAGCAACGTTGGAACAGCGCCAGCTAGACCCAGAGGTGCTGTAAGAACGACCATGAACATGGCGGAGAATGACCGAACCTGGAAGATGATCACGGTGAACATCAACACGATCATCAGAGGAAAGACCTTCACCAGCGCCCTATTTGCTTTTCCGGCCTCTTCTATATTGCCGCCGGTTTCGATCTTGTAGCCCTCGGGCAGGCCTGCAATGATCGGCTGAATCGCCTTTTCGATCTCCGCGGAAACCTGCGGGGGTTGAAGGGATTCATCGATGTCGCTTTGGACCGTAATCGTAGGCAAGCGATCACGGCGTTTGAGGATCGGTTCCTCCGAACGAACCTCGATGCGGCCGACGTGACTGAGGGGAATAACCTTGCCCGTGTGATTCATCAACGTCATATCGTTGAGCTTTGTGGGATCGAAGCGGTCTGTTCCGGCACTCCGCGCGACCACTTCTGCTGTTCGAATGTCTTCACGAACCTGTGTCACTGGCGCGCCCGTCAGAAGGAATTGAATCTGTTCGGCAGCCTCGCCGGACGAAAGCCCGATCAGCTGTAGCCGCGCCTGATCAAGCACAAAATGTACCGTTGGCGCACGTTCTCCCCAGTCCTGGTTGACTTGCCGCGTATGGGGATTCGCAACCATTGCAGCTTGTACCTGCGTCGCAATCGCGCGGTCCTTTTCCAAATTTGGACCCGTGACACGAAACGCTACCGGCCAGGGGGAGTAGGGCCCAAAGACAAGTTGCGAGGCGCGCACACGTGCTTCCGGTGCAAGGCCCCGCCCGACCTCTTCACGGAGCTTGAGCTTCAGATGATCTCGATCTTTCTCGCTGTCCGTAAGGACGATGATCTTGGCCAGATTCGGATTCGGGAGTTCAGGGTTATACGAAAAGAAGAAGCGCGGGGCACCCGCCCCAATGTAAGCCGTAACGATCTTCGCTTCGGGCTGCAGGCGGAGCCAGTCCTCTATTCTTTTTGAGGTAGCGGTGGTGACCTCAATGGCGGTGCCTTGTGGCAGGGTCGCCTCTACCAGAAGCTCAGGCCTATCGGATTGGGGAAAAAACTGCTGCTTAACCAGTCCCATGCCGGCAAGGGAGAGAAGAAAGATGCCAAGAACAATGCAAGCGACCAAAAACTTCCGGCGTACCGCCCACGCTATGAGGCGGCGGAGTTTCTCGTAGCCGGGTGTCGCATAGATGGCTTCATGGCCGCCGGGAAGAGCCTTGATCTCGGGCAGCATCTTCACGCCGAGATACGGCGTGAAGGTTACGGCGACGATCCAGGAGGTGATCAGTGCAAAACCCACTATCCAGAAGATATTTCCCGCATACTCGCCTGCACTCGATTGAGCGAAACCCACTGGCATGAGGCCAATCACAGTGACCAGCGTGCCTGCCAGCATTGGAGCAGCGGTGTGACTCCATGCGTATCCGGCAGCCCGGACGCGATCCCACCCTTCCTCCATTTTGACCACCATGATCTCGATGGAGATGATCGCGTCATCCACCAAAAGCCCAAGGCCCAGGATGAGAGCGCCGAGCGTGATGCGATCGAATACTCTTCCAGTTGCAAGCATGATGACGAAGACAGCAGCTAAGGTAAGCGGGACAGCTGCTGCTACAACGATTCCTACGCGCCAACCGAGGCTGATGATGCTGACGATCATCACGACGGCAAGAGCAACAAAGAACTTCAACATGAACTCATCCACGGCTTCGCGGATGTTGACTGCCTGATCCGTCACTTTGCTGAAGCTGATGCCAGCAGGCAGGTCAGCGGAAATCTTCTTCTGTTCGGCAAGCAGGGCTTTGCCGAGGTCCAGACCATTCCAGCCCTCCTTCATCACGATGCTGAGAAGCAAGGCCGGCTGGCCATTATGACGAACAAGAAAGGTTGCGGGATCTTCGTATCCGCGCTTCACATCGGCAATGTCAGAGATCTTTAGAGTGCGCCCGCCTGCCACGATTGGCGTGTTCCGAATCTTCTCAAGATCATCGAGCGCACCATCCAGGCGAATGTAAACCTGTTGAGCTTTCGTATCGATCGATCCGGATGGGGTGACCGCATTCTCGCGAACCAGTGCATCGAAGATATCTCGTGCGCTTACTCCCAGCGTAGCCAGCCGTTGGTATGAGAACTCAACAAAAATGCGTTCTGGCCGTTCTCCAACGATGTCGATCTTCTTCACGCCGGGCACCTGAAGAATCCGCTGTCGAAGATTTTCTGCTTCACGCGTAAGCTGGCGAGGAGGAAGCCCGGGGGCCTCGACCGAGTAGAGTGCGAAGGTCACATCCGAGTACTCATCGTTGATGAACGGACCGAACACGCCCTGGGGTAATTTGGGTGCTTCGTCGCCTAGCTTTTTACGTGCCTGGTAAAACTCTTCCGGGACGTCCTTTGGGGGAGTATTGTCCTTGAGAGTCACCATCATGAGCGCGAGCCCGGGGCGGGTGAAGGTCTCTACGCGATCGTAAGTGCGCAATTCCTGCATGCGCTTTTCCAGCGGCTCGGCGACGAGATCCTGCATCTCCTGCGCTGTCGCTCCGGGCCATACCGCTGAAACGGTAAACACCTTGATCGTGAAGCTGGGGTCTTCTGCGCGTCCCAGTTTCAGGAAGGCAAAGATGCCAGCGGCAGCGATCGCAATCAGCAGGAACAGAGTAATCGCTTTTTCGCGGACGGCGAGGGCCGACAGGTTGAGAAACTGCTTCGCAGCATATTCGCGAACCTGGGGTCCGGAGATACCGTGCTTCCTGGAGCAACTTCTCGGTTCTTTCTGACCCATGATGCTGGCTCATCGAACTTCTCCCGTAGTCTCTACCCGCACGCGTTCGCCATCGTGAAGGAGATGAACTCCAAGGGCCACGACCTGTTGTCCTGGGTGTAGGTTCCCGCTGATGGTTGCCAGTTCTTCACCCAGTTGGCGCACTTGCACAGGCTGGAATGAGACTGTGGACGTAGGAGGGTTCAGCATCCAGATACCAGGCCCTTTCCCTTGATCGAGGATGGATGAGACCGGTACTTGCAACGAATCGGTTCCCTACATCACCGGAGAGATGGACTGTGACAGTTGCTCCTAACGGAGCGTTCGCCGCAGAGCCTCCGAGAACATAGCGTGCCTCAAAAGTGCGGGTCTGCGGGTCAGCAGCATTGGAGAGCTGTCGCAGCCGCACTGGCACCCTGGTCGTGCTGCCATAAAGCGTGGCATACGCCGTCGATCCAAGCGCAGGCCTCAACGTCTCAGGAAGATTGACGGCCGCTTCTCGCGGGCCGGAGCGGGCGAGCTTTACAACCGTTTGCCCTGCCGCTACCACCTGTCCCGGTTCGGCCAGGGTCTCGATTACGACACCGTCCGCATCCGCAACAAGTTGTGAGTAGGCGTCCTCATCTCTTGCGACCAGCTCTTGTGCTTTTGCAGCAGCGAGGTCAGCTTGTGCCGCATCCGATGCGGCCTTGATCTGATCGTAGATTGAAGCGGAGACCGCGCCGCTCTTGACCAATGGGCGATATCGGGCTTCATCGGCTGCAGCTTGAACAGCCTTCGCCTTTGCCGCAGTAACGGTTTCCGTTCGTGGCCGTGATGGCATGGACCATAGTCCGTTCGATCAATCGTCATGAGCGGTTGTCCAGCACGAACAAACTGCCCCGTATCGACGAAGCGCTTCGTGATTTTTCCTGGAACCCGGAAACCCAGATCGTTCTGAACCCGCGCTGAGACTACACCCGTAAATGCGCGACCTGCTCCCGACGACGAGCCCACTTCCACGATGCGAACCAGTTCCGGCTCCGTTCTCGGATCCAGCTCCCCCTTCTGACTGCAACCAGCCAGGGTGACCACGAGACCGGTAATGACCAGGGCCGCGTAACTGAAATTCATCTTTTTCATATGACGATCCTTCTTCAAGTTTTCGATTTCGATCATGGGAGCCATCCGCCCCCGAGAGCCCGATAGGAGCCGACCGCTGCACGCGCCGCACTCTCTCGAGCTACGGCCAAGTCATCTTTGGCGACAAGCAACTGGCGATCTGCGTCAAGCACGTCCGTGAGTCCGATGACACCTGCGGCGTAGGACTCTTGCGAGCGGTCGCGCACGCGCTGCAACTGATCGATTTCACGAAGAATCTCATTGCGGCGATTCTCCGATTGGACGAGTAGGCTGAAGGCGTCTTCGACATCTTCGGCCGCGTGAAGCACGGAGCTTCGATACTGGAGCAAGGCTTCGGCATTCGCGCCTCGTCGCCTGCTTCACTTCTGCAGCGACACGGCCGAAATCGAAAAGTCTCCAGCGCAGACCTACGACACTGACAGGCTGAAATCCCTGCTGCTCGAAGAGGTGCGCGGGCGCGACCGCTTGCGATCCAAGGGCGCCCGAAAGCGAAAGCTTTGGATAATATTCGGCGAGAGCCTGGCCAATGCGAGCGTTCGAGGCAGCAACCATTCGCTCAGCAGCGATGATGTCAGGTCTCCTGCGTAATAGGTCAGTAGGCGTTCCAAAGCCGGAGATTGCCGGCACTTCGGGAATGTCGACCACCGGCGTCAGCTCTGCTGCGTACGTTCCGGGCTGGGCGCCCATGAGGACATCCAGCCGGTTCAGCTGTGCCTCCAGAGAGACTTTGATGAGCGGAACCGTCGCCTTCGCTTGCGACAGCACAGCCTGGGCCTGAGCAAGCTCACGGTCGGACGCAACACCCGCGTCTTTGCGCTGCAGCACGAGTTCGACAAGATGGTTGTCCGTGGCGATCTGCTGTTTGGCAAAGATTAAGCGAGCTTGCGCACCCCGTATCTGCATGTAGGCATCAGCGGCTTCCGCAGCAACCGTGATTCTGGTTCCCGTTTGGGATGCCTCGGCGGCTTGGGCCTCGGCAGTTGCAGCCTCAGCTCCTCTTTTCAAACCGCCGAACAGATCTGTTTCCCAACTCGCAGCGAATCCTAAATCGTAGTAGTTCTGATTGCGGTCATAGCCGGGCAGGTGTGAGGCGAGACGGCCCGTCATGCTCTCAGTCGACTGGTGAAGTGTGGTCGTCGAAGCCGTGAGATTTCCCGATGGCAAACGCTGCGCTCCCGCTCCCCGGGCAGCGGCGCGCGCCTGTTGTACCCGCGACATGGAGGCGGCGAGGTCGAGATTCTCATCCAGCGCGCGCTTCACAATACGTGTCAGCTCAGGATCGTGGAAGCCTGTCCACC
Source organism: uncultured Acidobacteriaceae bacterium (assembly GCA_963850235.1). Classification (GTDB taxonomy): domain Bacteria; phylum Acidobacteriota; class Terriglobia; order Terriglobales; family Acidobacteriaceae; genus PALSA-350. The sequence goes on from CAWKKM010000006.1 coordinate 289,105, forward strand.
ACTGGTCAAGGGGCGGTGCCGGCAGGGAGGCAGTTCGAGTCTCGATAGACGGCGCATTGTGAAATGGCTGCAGCTTGACCGGCGGGCGCTGATAGTTTGGCCCCACGGCGCATCCGCTAACGGTTGCCGCGAGCGCGAAGGCAAAGCCAATTCGGAGAGTGAACTTCTGCGCGGCCGATGATCCTTGGTAGAACATCGAAATATCCTTACTTGAACAAAATATCGTACATGTACAATATGATATACAGAAAAGAAAGGATTCAAAGTTTTAGAGGAAAAGCAAATTGACACTGCCGAAGCGAAGAGAACGCTACCGCTCAGAACTGCGCGACGAGACTTTGTCGGCAGCTCGCAAGTTGATCCAACAGGAGGGTTACGAAGGCCTGACGATCCGCAAGCTCGCGCAGCGAATGGAATGCTCGCCCATGGCACTCTATTCATATTTCGCGGACAAGCAGGCCCTCCTGACTGCTCTTGCACTGGAAGGCTTTGAAAAAGTAGCGAAACGGTTCGATTCCGCTGTTCACCGAGATCCGCTTACTGCCGTCAGAAAAGTGCTGCTGGATTACATCGCTTATGCCGAGGAGAATCCCAACGAGTACAGGATTCTGTTCCTATCGGTCGAAACTCTCGGAGAACTGAAGCTAAGCCGTGAGGACTTGCAGGAACGGAATCCTGCTTTCGGAGCGTTATTCAAGCGCGTGGAAACCTGCATCAAGGCAGGAGTGCTTCAAGGCGACCCGTTCGCTGTGAGTACAGTGCTATGGACGGCCGCTCATGGGGCGGCATCCCTCCTGATTACCGCGCAGAAATTTCCGTTTGACAGCCGGCAACTATACGCCGAGGAGGTCATCGCAACTGTATTGAGTGGCGTGCAAAACCGTGTAATTGCGCGGATATGAAGCGTCACACGTTCCCGCCAGGGTTTTCACTTGTGGTGGGCCCACCAGGACTTGAACCTGGAACCAACGGATTATGAGTCCGCTGCTCTAACCAATTGAGCTATAGGCCCTTCAACCGGCAAATTGCGGTGACACGCAATCATAGTGTAAACGGGAGGGGCGTCCGTGCCGGAATGGAACCGAGAGGTCCCGAAAGATCTACAAGGTCAGCCAGCAATCAGACAACAGTTTTTTCAGGCGACGATGGGGGCATCGTCGAAATAGCAGCCTCGCACTTTTCGATGCAGTCCTTCAATACTGCCACCATCGTCGGTGCGCCCGCCGGGCTCATCCCAGTGATATGTCCACCTTCAAAGTCAACCACGTTGAGGCCGCCTTCCACCAGGCCAGACCAACCCATGAGCGGATCCGGGCCATACTCCCAGGCCTCATCGTGAAAGCGGATCAGCAGCGCCGGTCCTGCATAGGGCTCTGCCTGGTAGCCGCGTTCCGCAAGCAAAAGCGCCTGCTCCATGGTGATCTTTTCCTTTGAGGCGGATTTCTCCAGAGCCCGAACGCGGGTTTGCAGCCAAACATGCCGCAGGCGCTTCATCACGAATTGTTTCGGACTATCCGCAAGTTCGTCTTCCAACTTAAACGCAATCTTGCAAATCTTCCGCATCGCCATCTTTGCGTACTTCACCGCGGCTGGCATCCGAGGTCCCGCTGCGTGGACCTCGCCATCGATAAGCGCAAGCAGCCCTACCTCAATCCCGAGCTTCTTAAACTGGCGGGCCATCTCAAACGCGATGAGACTTCCGCTGGAGAAACCGGCAAGGTGGATGGGACCCTCCGTTTGCCGCTTTAGAATTTCGTCAACGTAATCAAGGGCAAGGGCCTGCAGGCTGTAAGGCTGCGGTCGATCGATCAGATCCTCGGGTGGCTGGACGCCGAACACCGGACGGTGAGGCGCAAACTCATTAGCGATCGAGCGGTAGATGAGAACGTCTCCCAAAAGATGATGGATCATGTAGACCGGCGGCAGCGACCCTGCCGGTTGCATCGAAACTAAATACCGTACCGGAACATCTTTGGTCTGCGTCAATCGTTCGGCAAACTTGCGCGCCGTCGACGCTTCTACCAGGTGACTAACGGGAATTTTTATGTCTAGCTTCTCGTGGATCTCCGCAAGCATGCGCATCGCCACCAGCGAATGACCACCGGCTTGGAAAAAATCCTGGTCCAGGCCTAGATCTGGCCTATTCAGCAACCTCCGCCAGCAGTTGAGTACCGTGAGTTCCAGGCAGTCTTCCTCGCCTTCTATTCCGCTCTCCGTCTCGATCGGTTTTGAGAACTCAAACGCGGGAAGAGCCTTCCGATCCACCTTCCCGTTCGGTGTCAGTAGGAACGATTCCACCACTGTGAACGCCGAGGGAACCATGTACCACGGCAAGCTGCCCAAGGTGTGCCGGCGCCAATCTTCTTCATCCACTCGGTTTTTATTCTTAAGGACTACGTACGCAACCAGACACTGATGCCCGTCGCTCACGTCGACGACCTTGGCCACAGACTTGCTGATGGCCGGATGACTATCCAGTTTCGCCTCTACCTCTTCCAGCTCAATCCGGTAGCCGCGCAACTTCACTTGGTTGTCGGCTCGACCGAGCAGATCAATTTCGCCATTCGGCAGAACACGAGCAAGATCGCCCGTCCGGTAAAGCCGTGCCCCCGGCGTGCTGCTAAAAGGGTCCGTAAGAAATTTCGCTGACGTTAGTTCTGGCCGATTCAAATAGCCGGCTCCTACGCAGATTCCTCCGATGAAGAGTTCTCCAATCGACCCCATCGGAACTCGCTGGTGGTGTTCGTTCAGAACGTACGCGGTGCAGTTTGCCAGCGGGCGGCCGACGGTGATCTTTGTGTCTCTGAGAATCTGCTTCCCTGTCGCGTACACGGTCGTTTCTGTCGGACCGTAAAGGTTCCAGAGGTCGGTGCCGCGCTCCAGCAATTGCTGTGCCAGGATCCAGCTGAGAGGCTCTCCTGCGGTGAGCATCTTAAGGCCTGCCTGCCCCTCCCAGCCTGATTCCAGAAGTACCCGCCACCCTGCCGGCGTAGCCTGAAGCATCGTGACGCCATGCTCGCCGAGGGCTTTCGCCAACAGTTTCCCGTCAATGGCCACGGATCGAGGGGCAACGACCAGGCCGGCGCCGGCGATCAGCGGTGCGAAAATCTCGAAGGTTGAAATGTCGAACGATATGGTCGTCGTGGCCAGAAAAACATCCGAGCTCGTCAGCCCCAGATCGTTTGAAACTGCAATGAGCATGTTCGTAAGCGCGCGATGCGTGATTTGCACGCCCTTGGGGTTGCCCGTGGACCCGGAGGTGTAAAGGACGTAGGCGATATCGTCCAGACTTGAATTCCGGGGCGGTGAAAACGGCGCCAGGTTATCGTCCCCTGATCCCGGCAGGTCTCCATCAATACAAAGCACATGCGCTGCCGTGAATGCGAATTTGTCCCGCAGATGAGACTGGGTAATAACTACCAGCGGACGCGCATCCTGCTCCATGAACTCGACGCGCTCAGGTGGGAAGCCAGGGTCCAGTGGAAGATAAGCCGCGCCTGTTTTGAAAGTAGCCAGCAGAGCGGTGACCATTTCGGTGCACCTTTCCATGCAGATGCCCACGAGGGTTCCGGGCTGAACCCCAAGGTTCTGTAACCGCATAGCCAGCTGATGCGTCGCAGTGCAAAGCGTGCCATACGACAAGCTCTTTTCCAGAAAGGTGACCGCCGTAACGTCTGGCCTGTCCTTCGCCCTCAATTCGAATAGTTCGTCGACGCGGATGCGCGGATAATATCCCCCGGTTGTCTCCCAGGTGACAGGTTTATGTATCTCGGCAGAGTTAAGAACATCAGTCATCAGTGTCACCGATCCGGGCGTAATATTATCTGCGGGCACCGCGCCTCACAAGTGAAAATACGGGTTTCTGCCGCCAAAGTCTTATCCGACCAAGCTTCATAAATACTGTAAGTACGCATACTTGGGGTCGATGGAAAGATTCGGCGCTCCTCCTGGACTTCTGTGCACTCCTCCTTATCGGCAGGCCATGGAAAGTCATCAGTCTCAGCGCACTCCGGCTCGGGAAATCTGCTGAAACGGAGTAGCGAACATTCCTGAGCGCGGCCCGCTTTCGCCCCGTTATTTGCATCCTAGATTGGCAAAGCACTGGCTCTTCGCGAGCAGGTGCTCTGCAAAGGAGCCGTCATGAAGAGAGCGTTATTTTGGGGAACAATCGTCGCCGGTGCAGTCGCCGCTTACCTGATGTACCGTCGCGGTGAAGCCATGGGCACGATTGCTGTGCGAACCGTAACCAACCCCGTTGGATCCCTGGTCACAGAACTGCAAACAGCGTCTGACTAAGCCCGTTCTGGTCCGCGCAAGCCAGGACTTCCGGCGTTTGATGACCTGCATTCGTGTCAAACCAAACCACCACTGTCGGGGTGGCTCCCACGCTTTTGCTACCACAGTTGTGATCAGGTATCATCTCGCCTTCCGGCCTGAATTTTTGAGCATCACCCAGCCGGGCCGAAAAGGGAAGGGTCCAACATGTCAGAAGCAAATTGCGATATCGGTCTCATCGGGTTAGCAGTCATGGGACAAAATCTGGTCTTGAATATGAACGACCACGGCTACAAGGTCGCCGTCTTCAACCGCACCGTCTCCAAGGTGGATGATTTCGTTACCAATGAAGCAAAGGGAACCCAGGTAGTGGGGGCGCACTCGATCGAGGAAATGTGCAAGCTCTTGAAGAGGCCGCGGCGCGTGATGATCATGGTTAAGGCCGGAGAAGTGGTCGACCAGACCATCGAGCAGGTACTCCCCTATCTGGAAACGGGCGACATCCTCATAGACGGCGGCAATTCGCTGCACACCGATACCACCCGGCGTACCAGAGACCTTGCCGCAAAAGGAATTCTGTTCATCGGAACCGGCGTTTCCGGCGGCGAAGAGGGAGCGCGCTTCGGCCCGTCGATCATGCCCGGCGGCAATAAAGAAGCATGGCCGCACGTGAAGGATATCTTCCAGGCAATCGCCGCAAAAGTTGAGGATGGGACGCCTTGTTGCGACTGGGTTGGCGAGGACGGCGCGGGGCATTACGTCAAAATGGTGCACAACGGCATCGAGTACGGTGATATGCAATTGATCGGCGAGGCTTACCAGCTTTTGAGCGACGGACTTGGACTCTCTGCCGATGAACTCGCAGAAGTCTTTACCGAGTGGAACAAAGGTGAGCTCGACAGTTTCCTCATCGATATCTCAGCGACCATCTTCGCCAAGAAGGACGACGACGGGCAGCCCATGGTGGACAAGATTCTCGACGCCGCAGGGCAGAAGGGTACCGGAAAGTGGACCGCGATCTCAGCTCTCGATTTGGGGCAGCCGGTCACCCTGATCGGAGAGAGCGTTTTCGCGCGCTGCCTATCGGCATTGAAAAGCGAGCGTGTAGCCGCCGCAAAAGTTTTGAAAGGCCCGCGCAAGCGAAAAGTCTCGACGGATAAGAAGGCGTTTATCGAGGAAGTGCGCCTGGCTCTCTATTGTTCCAAGATGGTGAGTTACGCGCAGGGATATATGTTGCTGCGCGCGGCCGAGAAGGATCAGGGCTGGCATTTGAACATGGGTGGTGTCGCGTTGATGTGGCGCGGCGGCTGCATCATTCGCAGTGTTTTCCTGGGAGATATCAAGGCGGCATTCGACCGTGATCCAAAACTGCAAAACCTGCTGCTCGACAAATTCTTCTCCACGGCAATGAACAAGTATCATCCCGCATGGCGCAGGGCCATCATTTACGGAACCAGGGTTGGCGTCCCCATGCCGGCGTTCTCGACCGCCCTCGCGTTTTACGACGGCTATCGCACGGCCCGCCTGCCCGCGAACCTGTTGCAGGCGCAGCGAGACTTCTTCGGCGCCCACACCTACGAACGCGTCGACAAACCCCGCGGCGAATTCTTCCACACCAATTGGACTGGTAGAGGTGGCCGCGTCTCCTCCTCCACTTACAACGCCTAATCAAACGTATCGGTGAGCAAAGTCCAGAAAAGCTACCGCTTCACAGGTTAAGAAAAGCCGTGGACGAAGGGCACGGCTTTCGGCCGCCGTAAAAGTCACCAATCCTGGTTAAGCAACTCCAAACGAAGGGCACGGCTTTCGACCGTGCCGTAAAAGTCACCAATCCTGGTTAAGCAACTCCAAACGAAGGGCACGGGTTTCGACCGTGCCGTAAAAGTCACCAATCCTGGTTAAGCAACTCCAAACGAAGGGCACGGGTTTCGACCGTGCCGTAAAAGTCACCAATCCTGGTTAAGCAACTCCAAACGAAGGGCACGGGTTTCGACCGTGCCGTAAAAGTCACCAATCCTGGTTAGCAACTGCAAACGAAGGGCACGGGTTTCGACCGTGCCGTAAAAGTCACCAATCCTGGTTAAGCAACTCCAAACGAAGGGCACGGGTTTACCGTGCCGTAAAAGTCACCAATCCTGGTTAGCAACTGCAAACGAAGGGCACGGCTTTCAGCCGTGCCGTAAAAGTCACCAATCCTGGTTAAGCAACTCCAAACGAAGGGCACGGGTTTACCCGTGCCGTAAGAAAGCCAGCTGCTGAGGGCTTTAGCCCCTGAGGTACACCTATTTCGCCCGAGGCTGAAGGTAGGTCAGGGTTTTAACCCTGACATAAAGCAGAGTCTGGTGAGGGCTTTAGCCCCTGAGGTACGCTTTCCCGGCCGTCTCGCACTTCTGATCGAGGTTCCCCGGCCCAACTCAATGCGGAGCGCTAGCCGGCGGCGTACTCTGTTGAGGCTGTTGTTGCCCGTTAGCCGGCGCACTATTAGGTTGTTCCGGCTTGTTGGTCACGTCCTGCCCCTCGAAAATCAGCTTGACGGTAGAACGAAACTGCTTGTAGTCCGTGTACCGCACAATCTGCCGAATGTGCACATCCTGGGCCATGGACCCGCTCCCGCCGGAAAAATGCAGTTCCGCGTCCGCCTTGGTATACACCGGAAACCAATATTTCCCATCCACCTGTTCACGGTAAGTCGTGAACGGCGGCGACAAATCCTCGTGCCCTTTACGCAAATCGTCAGGAACGTTCTTGGCGCTGGTGATCACAATTTGCAGATCCTTTTGGTCGACCCAGATGCGCCCTTTCAGATAGCGCTTGCCCTTCTCCATGACCTTCGGCGCCACGTCAAAAACGTAGCAATCCACCTCGTCCACCTTCTGCCGCCCCACGTAGGTCAGGTTGTATTGCCCCACATCCTCCGTGGTCAGAACGAAAGGCAAACGCTGCTCAATGTCGGAAACGTCGGCCGGGCTCATCGTAATGCGCTCCAGCGTGTTCGACGGCGCGAAGGTCACGTGCTCTGACTTGCGTCCATTGCTGTCGAACGTAATCTGCACCACCTGGCGATATTCACCGTCGACTCTGCCGTCATCGTTGATGGTCTGGATGCGCACGTCACGCTGGTAGGTGTAGTTGTCGAGGGCGTGCCGGAACTCACTCTCCTTGGCCGCAAACTGCTGCACGATCTTATCCGGCGCTATAGCGGGAGCGCTGGTATCGACCGGCCCGAACCCCTGGTCCGGCTGATCTTTCGACTGGGCCCCCAGCGGTAGACCTGCAATGGGCACAAGCGCCAATAAAATCAGCCACTTTGCGAAACCGCTACCCATGGTTCTGTCTCCCATCGCGTTCCCCCGCCATAAGGCCATTATGCACCTCGCCCCTTCTATGAATAGACGCAAGCGGCCCTCACTCGGCTACGGTTGGCCTGACGACTCGCCCAGAACAAGACGCAGCCGCCCCTGGGCGGCCTCCAACCGTTTCGTCGCCAACTCGGGCGTAATGCCCAGCTTCTGCATCACGATCGCCACCCGCACCGATCCGGCCTGCGTCAGTAACGTGCCCGCCTGTTCCTCGTCCACTCCGGTGGCCGCGGCGATGATCCGTGTTGCCCGATCCTTCAGCTTCACGTTGGTTGGTTGCACATTCACCATCAGATTGCCGTAGACCATGCCGATGCGAATCATCGCGCCGGTGCTCAACATATTCAGCACCAGTTTGGTGGCGGTGCCGGCGCGTAGACGCGTGGAGCCGGTGATCACCTCTGGCCCCACCGCCGGCGTAATCGCGATCCTCGCCCGGCGCTCCACCTCCGACCCAGGCACGCAACTCAACCCCACGGTGAGGGCGCCCAGGTGATTGGCATAGGCCATGCCACCCAGAACATACGGGGTGCGCCCGCTGGCGGCGATCCCCACCAGCGTATCCTCAGCTTTGAAACCGGCGCCTTTTAAATCCTCAACCCCTTGTTCGGCGTCGTCTTCCGCGCCCTCGATCGAGTGGCGCAGCGCATAGTCGCCGCCGGCAATCAGGCCCACCACCAGGCTGGGATCTACGTTGAAGGTCGGCGGGCACTCCGAGGCATCCAACACGCCGAGCCTTCCCGAGGTGCCGGCCCCGGTATAGAAAAGCCGGCCGCCTTTTTCCATGCGCTCTGCGATGCCATCGACTGCCTGGGCAATCCGGTCCAGCTCGGCGTGCACCGCATCCGCCACCGAGCGATCGGCGGCGTTGATCACCTCCAACATTTCCCGCGTCGAGAGCTGGTCGATGCGGGCCGTGTCCGGATGCCGCGTTTCCGTCAGCAAGTGCTCAAACTTCATCATCAGCCAACCATAGCAAAGTCCCTTCGGCTAAGGTGCTAACCTGTGCCCGAAGGAACCTGAACTGGAGAAGCAATTGGACTCTGTCTCTCAATCCACGCCGGCATTGCCCCGCCATCCGCGGTTGCCCCAGATTCTGGAACAGAACTGGCAGGCTGAAATGACGGGCTATTACACCTATCGTGCGCTCGCCCAAAGGGAGCGCGAGCCGGGACGCAAGCAGGCGCTCGACAACATGGCGGTTGCAGAAAAGGAACATGCCGCGCTGTGGGCAGGTCGATTGCGCGAGCTGGGGGAGCCGGAGCCAGTCTACCGAGGCAAGCCGGCCGGCGACGCTGACAGCCTCAAGAACCGCGTCGGGGGCGACGATCTGGCTCTACGTCGCTTGGAAATCGACGAAAGCCGCGATATCGCCAAATACAGCCAGCAGCTCAAAGCCCTCGGAGATGCGCCCAGCGTGGCCATCCTGGAGCGGGTGATCGAAGACGAGCAGGAGCACTATCGCGAGCTCAGCAAACTGATCCGCCGCTATCCACCCGGCCGGGGTGCTGCGGCCACGGGGCTAGATCCGAAAGCGCTCCTGGAACAGCTGCTGGCCAAGCGAAACCAGGGCCGTTCCCACACCGCCGGATGGATCGGAGACGCCATTTACGGAGTCAACGACGGGCTGGGCTCCATCTTCGGCATCGTCTCAGGCGTTTCGGGTGCAACCCTTGGCAACAGCAAGTATGTCCTGCTCTCCGGCATTGCCGGCATGATCGCCAGCGCGCTCTCCATGGGATCAGGAGCCTACCTCGCCGCCAAGAGTGAGCGCGAAATCTACCAGGCCGAACTCGCGCGTGAGCGGGAAGCCATTGCCATGAACGGCGCGGAGGCCCGCGAATTGCTTTCGCTCTATTTCCAGGTGAAGGGCCTTCCTGAGCAGGACGCTGACCACATGGTCGAGCACATTGCCAGCGACCCGGACCAGATGCTCCGTGCCCTTGCGGCCGAGCGGCTCAACTCCACAGAGGAAGCTCTCAGCAATCCGCTCACCTCCGCCATCTCCGGAGCACTCTCAACCGCAGCCGGAGCCTTTATTCCGATCGTGCCCTTTTTCTTCCTGACCGGTTACAGCGCCGTCATCCTGTCCGCCATAGTTTCCCTAATAGCCCATTTCGCCGTAGGCGCGGCCAAGTCCCTGGTCACGGTGCGTTCCTGGTGGAGCAGCGGCTTCGAGATGACGCTGGTCGGAGCTGTGGAAGGCGCAGTCACCTACGTCATCGGCCTGGGTCTTGGCCATCTGGGCGCCTGACCTTCTGTTCTCACCTCTCCCAAAGGAGTCATCCTGGACGGCTGTGACTTCTCTATTCGCGCGAAAATGAAGCTGGCGCATACGAAAATGAGGCTGACGCATAAATGATGGCCGTCGCTGCGGAAAGGCGTCCCGCCTCAGCAGCTGTTCTCTCCCTGTAACCACCCTCTCCTATCTGTCATCCCGACCGCAGGGGAGGGACCTGCAGTGCGCCCTTCGGTCGACCCACATTTACCTGTCGCCGCCACTTTCTTTTTTGTCATCCTGAAGTCGAAGGACCCCGGCGATACTTGTTCGCGGATGCTATTCAGATCTTTCCGGCCACGAATCAACCGAAACGCCCCATCAAACCCTGAAATAATCCCCCCGCCACGACTGAATCGACGTCTTGATCTGCTTGCTGGTCAACCCCTCATTCAAAGCCCGCATAGCTAGACCCGGCAACTCGTCATCCGATGCAAACCGAAGCGCGATCAACTGCGACTCGGTCAGCTCGCCAATCCGAGACCGGCCCGCCTCCGGCATAAGCATCGCCAGCCGCAACCGCTCCTCAAGCCGGATAACCCGATCCTGCACCTTGAGCGAATAGCCCCGTGCCTTAAACGCGATCATGAAGAATCCAACAGCCAGAATCACCAGGAGCGTCGAACCCATGCTCGGGTGATGGATAATCCGAATCACGCTCAAAATCATGGCCACTAGACCTAACGGCAACAGGAAAAAATGAAACAGCGGGTCCAACCGTGTGTGGTTGGCGAGGGACTGCGTCGTGCTATTTGCCATGCGAAAGCCTCCAACCCATGATGCTTGAAAGAAGCGCCTGCTGTGAAATGATTAACTCATGAACAAAGGTAGAGTGGCTTTCGCCTGCATTAACCTGCTCCTATTCTCAGCCGGGCGTTGCCATGCGCAAGCACCTGCACCCTCCCCGATCGCGCTACAGGTAGACCTCACCGACGCCCCCCGCCATCTGCTGCACGCTCGCCTGCAGATACCGGTGAGCGCAGGTCCTCTCACCCTGGAATACCCGCAGTGGATTCCCGGCGACCACCGTCCCACTGGGCCCATCGACAATCTCGCCGGCGTCGTCGTCCACGCCAACGGCCAGACTCTCCCCTGGCGCCGTGACGATGTCGATATGTACGGCATCCACATCGAGGTGCCCTCTGGCGTAACCCAGCTCGAAGTCTCGCTCGACTTTCTCGCCACCCCAGGCGACACCGGCTCCGATGAAGACCAGGCCACCAGCGCCAACATGACGGTGCTGGAGTGGAACTCCGTCGTCCTCTATCCGGCCCACATACCGGTGGCGCAGATCCCCATCACGGCCTCGTTGACCGTGCCCCCGGACTGGAAGCTTGGAACCGCCCTGACCATTGCCAACCACCGGGGCTTGGAGACATCCTTTACGCCGGTTTCCGTCGAGCAGCTGGTAGATTCGCCAGTGATCACCGGCAAATATTTTCGCGAGTTTCCGCTGGCTCCCGAGATCACCCCCAAACATTACCTGGACGTAGCCGGCGACGCCGCAGAGGATGTCGACTTGAAGCCGGAATACCTCTCTGCCCTCAACCAACTGGTCCGCGAGACGGGCCCGCTCTATCAGTCCCGTCACTACGAGACCTACCATTTTCTTCTCAGCCTCAGCGACATCATTCGCGAGGAAGGCCTCGAGCACCATCAGTCGAGCGACAACGGCATAGGGAAAAAAGGTGTCTCCGACCCTCAGCTGGCCGTGTTGAATGCGGAATTGCTGCCGCACGAATTTACTCATTCCTGGAACGGAAAATATCGCCGGCCGATCGGATTAGCCACACCCGACTACGCCACCCCGCAGAAGGGCGACCTCCTTTGGGTCTACGAGGGCATGACCCAATATTGGGGAGACGTGCTGGCAGCGCGCTCCGCTCTTTGGACGCCCGAATCCTACCGTGAAGCGCTTGCCTGGAGCGCGGCCCGGCTTGATGTGAAACCTGGCCGCACCTGGCGCAATCTCGAAGATACGGCTATTGCCGCACAGATACTCCGCGGAGGCCACTCGTCCTGGTCGAGCTCGCGTCGTGGTCAGGACTACTACCCCGAAGGCGAGCTGGTGTGGCTCGACGCGGACACCACCATCCGCCAGCTGACCCACGATAAGAAATCCTTGAACGACTTCTGCGTGAAGTTCCTGGCAGTAGGTGGCAACACTCCGCCCAAAGTAGTGCCCTACGATTTCGAAGAGCTCGTGGCTGATCTGAATTCCGTCGCGCCTTACGACTGGCGCACCTTTCTGACCGAACGCCTCGATTCGCACGCTGCCCACGCGCCTCTCGGCGGCATAGAACACGGAGGCTACAAGCTCGTTTACGGCGTCGAGCCGACCGCCTACGAGAAGGCCGTCCTATCCGAAATGAAGCAAACCGACGCATGGTTCTCGGCTGGGCTCATGGTGAGAGCGGATGGCACCATTGCCGATGTCCGAATGGGCTCACCTGCCTTTCAGGCTGGGCTCGGCCCGAGCACCAAACTGGTGGCCATCAACGGCCACGGTTACAGCGATGACCTGCTGAAGCAGGCGATTCGCGCTGCCAAAGGGACCACGGACCCGATTGAGTTGATCGTCTCCAACGACAACGAATTCCGCACCGTGCGCCTGGACTGCCACGACGGCGAAAAATATCCCCGCCTGGAACGAGTGCAGGGGACCACGGATCTGCTGGACGAGATTCTCAAACCGCTGGCTGCAGGTAAGGGAACTGGCCTATAGTGGATCGTCCGCGTCGTCGAGGAGAAACTATGTTCAACCGGTTCCGCGCCCTGTTGGTTGCTGCTCTGCTTATGCCATCCGCACTATTCGCACAAAGCGCCACACTCGCGGCGACGCCGCCCATGGGCTGGAACAGCTGGAACCTCTTTGCGGGCAGGGTGAACGATGCGGATGTCCGTGCCGCCGCGGATGCCATGGTTTCCTCCGGCATGAAAGACGCCGGATACATTTACGTGAACATTGACGACACCTGGCAAGGCGAGCGTGATGCCCAGGGCAACATACAAGCCAACAGCAAATTCCCTGACATGAAGGCGCTGGCCGACTACGTCCATTCCAAGGGCCTCAAGATCGGCATCTACTCCGGGCCTGGGGCGCAGACCTGTGCCAAGTACGCAGGCAGCCTCGGCCACGAAGCGCAGGACGCCAAAACCTATGCGGACTGGGGCTTCGACTATCTCAAATACGACCTCTGCAGCTACCGCCAGAACATGGATCAGGAAGCTCCCAACGATCCGGCAAAAAGAACCCAGATGATGAAAGACGCCTACGAAAGAATGCATAAGGCGCTCCTGGCGACCGGACGACCCATCGTCTACAGCTTTTGCCAATACGGCTGGGATGCAGTCTGGGAATGGGGGCCGTCCCTTGGAGCCAACCTCTGGCGGACCACGGGCGACATCAATCCCACCTGGGATCGCATGACCCTGATTGGCTTCTCTCAGGCTGGATTAGCTAAATACGCAGGCCCCGGGCACTGGAACGATCCCGACATGTTAGAGGTAGGCAACGGCAAACTCACCCTGGACGAAAATCGCACCCACATGAGCCTCTGGGCTCTGCTCGCAGCTCCGCTGCTGGCGGGCAACGATCTCTCCAAAATGAAGCCCGAGACCTCGCAGATCCTAACCAACCGCGAAGTCATCGCCATCGATCAGGATCCACTCGGCAAGCAAGGGGACCGTGTATCGGCGGTGGGTCCGGTAGAAATCTGGGCCAAGCCCCTCAAAGGGGGTGCAAAGGCCATCGGCCTCTTCAACCGCGACGACACCGCCCTGCCCATTACCCTCAAGCTCAGCGACGTAGGTTTCACCGCAGGCGCAAAAGCCCGTGACGTCTGGCAGGCAAAAGACCTGGGGAAACTTCAGGCCACCTACACCGCAACCGTTCCCCGTCACGGAGTCGCCCTGCTCATCCTGACAAAGTAGAGTTGCCACCACAACCCACCCTCCAAAGAACACTAAGGTAAACTTTCCGGGATGGCGATCGAGTCACTCCCCACCCCCGCGCCGCCTACATCCGCCGACCATGTGGAAACACATTTCGCCGCGACCGCGGTGGTCCGTGACATCGTCATCGGCATGTCCGACGGCCTGACCGTCCCCTTCGCCCTGGCAGCGGGCCTTTCCGGCGCCGTCAACTCAGCCCACGTCATCGTGCTCGCCGGGTTGGCAGAAATAGCCGCCGGATCCATCGCCATGGGCCTGGGTGGCTTTCTCGCCGCCCAGGGAGACGCCGAGCACTACGCCAGCGAGCGCCTCCGCGAAGAGCGCGAAATCGTAGAACGGACCCGCGACGAGGAAGAAGAAATCTACGAAATCTTCGAGCAATACGGCGTCGAGCGAAGCGAAAGCATGCCCGTGCTCGAAGCCTTAAAACGGAGGCCTCAGGCCTGGGTCGACTTCATGATGAGGTTTGAGCTCGGCCTCGAAGAGCCGCAGCGAAATCGGGCCAGCCGCAGCGCCATCACCATCGCTCTTTCCTACGTGGTCGGAGGGCTCATCCCTCTATTTCCCTACATGACCGGCCGCAGTTTGCCCTCGGCTCTCACTGCCTCGGTAGCCATCACCCTGGTGGCGCTCCTGCTTTTTGGCGGCGTCAAAGGCCGGTTGACCGGAGCCGGCACCCTGCGCAGCGCCACGCAGACCGTGCTCATCGGCGGATTGGCCGCCGGGCGTAGCCTACCTTTTGGCACGTCTGTTAAGCGCTCATTGAAGCGCCAACAAAAAGAACCAAAAAAAATAGGCAACATAGCGGCGCTTCCTGTCTCTAAGTAGATGGAGAAACGGTAGCCATGACGCCAGCCACTGCAGCGACGGAGACGACTGCCCGTCTGTTTGAAGAGTTTTCACAAGTACGGCGCCAAAGCGAGCAGCTTTGTCTTCCCCTGTCGCCTGAAGACATGATGGTGCAATCCTGCGCCGAGGCAAGCCCAGCCAAATGGCATCTGGCGCATACCACCTGGTTTTTCGAGACCTTCCTGTTGCGCGAGTTCCTCGACGGCTACCGCGAATTCAACCCCGACTTCCGCTGGCTCTTTAACAGCTATTACAACTCCGTCTCCGATCAACCGGAAAAAAAGCTGCGCGCCTCCTTCTCACGGCCCCCGGTCGAGACCATCTTCCAGTACCGATGTCATGTACAAGAAGGAATTGAGCGTCTGTTGGCCTCCAATCCCCCCGAAGAAGTAACCCGCCGCATCGTACTTGGCCTGCATCACGAACAGCAGCACCAGGAGCTGCTCGCCTACGACATCAAGCATGCCTTCTGGACCAACCCTCTTCGTCCCGCGTACAGCAACGATCCAGTGGACTTTCATGCCTCGTCGACAGCAAAACCGGAGTGGATTGAATACCAGGGCGGCCTGGTCGACATCGGATTTTCGGGCGAAGGATTCGCCTTTGATAACGAGCTGCCTCGGCATCCGGAATACCTGCGTCCGTTCGAATTAGCGTCCACTCTGATTACCTGCGCAGACTACCTGCAATTCATCCACGACGGAGGCTATCAACGTCCCGAACTGTGGCTCTCCGCAGGGTGGGATGCCGTCAAAGCCGAAGGTTGGAAAGCGCCGCTTTACTGGAGTCAGCAAGACGGCGCATGGCATGTGTTCACCATGTACGGCGAACAGCCGCTCACCGGGCTCCTCCAAACCCCGGTCTGCCACGTGAGCTACTTCGAAGCCGATGCGTTCGCTCATTGGGCCGGCAAGCGCCTCCCCACGGAAGCCGAGTGGGAAGTCGCGGCGGACGGGCTCCCCGTCACCGGAAACCTGCTCGATGGCGGCAAGCTACATCCCCAGCCGATGACCAACGCTCCCGCGAAGGGTCCGGCGCAGATGTTCGGTGATGTATGGGAGTGGACTCAGAGTGCCTACCTTGGCTATCCCGGCTATCGCGCTGTGCCCGGGGCACTCGGCGAATACAACGGCAAATTCATGAGCAGCCAGATGGTTTTGCGTGGCGGGTCGGTGGTGACTCCGGCCTCTCACATCCGGGCCACGTATCGTAATTTTTTCTCTCCTGCGACCCGCTGGCAATTTGCCGGCATTCGTTTGGCGAACATTTAACAAATTCAATGGAATTACCAGTCCGCGGGAGAGCTCATGTCTGCTATTTCGTTACCCAAGTTGCCGGTCTTTGCTTCCAGCCCGGTCGCAGTAGAAGTCTTCAACGGCCTCACCGAACGCCCTAAGACGCTGTCTCCCTGGTTGTTTTATGACCAGAAAGGTTCTCAGCTATTTGAGGAGATCACCGAGCTGCCGGAATACTACGTCACTCGGACTGAAAGGCAGATACTAGCCGAGCACGCCGAGGAAATCGTCACCGCGGCTGCTGGAGGCCGCGATCTCTCGATGATCGAGCTCGGCGCCGGCACAGCGACCAAAACAGGTCTGCTCCTCAACGCCGCGGTCGGCCTTCAGGGAAGCGTGATCTACTATCCCATCGATGTGTCGGAGTCGGCCCTTGAGGAAGCGCGTACCAGGCTTGAGGCGGAGCTTCCGGAAGTAGTTGTGGAACCCATCGTGGCGGACTACACCGAGGGCATGCGTCAGAGCAGCTCTTCCCGTCCTGGAAGAAAGCTGGTGCTTTACATAGGCTCGAGCATCGGCAATTTCTCGCCCGCCGACGCCCTTGAAGTTCTCCGCGGAGTGCGCGCCCAGCTCTTGCCAGGCGACTGTCTGTTATTGGGGACCGACATGGTGAAGGATGTAGACACACTTCTCGCTGCTTATGACGATGCCGCCGGGGTCACCGCCAGGTTCAACAAGAACATCCTGGTCCGCATCAATCGCGAGTTGGACGCAAACTTCAATCCGAAGCTCTTTCGTCATCGGGCGCGCTGGAACGAAGAGCACTCGAGAATCGAAATGCATTTGGAGAGTCTGCTGGCGCAAAAAGTCGTGCTACGCGCGCTCGACACCGAAGTGCGCTTCGCCTTAGGCGAGACCATCCACACTGAAAACAGCTACAAGTTCACCGACGAGCGCGCAGCGGCCTTACTCACCCGAGCAGGATTCAAGCTACGCCAACAATGGACCGACGCCAACCACTGGTTCACGGTCTATCTGGCAGCAGCCGCTTAGCACGGAGGGTGTCCCAGGTCTCGTCCTTGAGACCTGGGGCTCATGTTGTAAACAACCTCACATGGAATCGGGACCCCCTTAGTCATCCACCCTTCCTTTTTCATCCACCCTCTCCTCAATGGAAAGGCCTCCCGCCCCACAACCGGCTTGTCCCCCGGCAACTGTTTTCTCCCTGCAACCACCCTCTCCTATCTGTCATCCCGACCGTACCCGGATTTCCTGCTTCACAGCTCTTGCCAGCGACCGCTTATGTGGTTCTCCTTAAAGAGAACCGCATGCAGTTGATCGAAGCCGCGACTCTTGACAGGAAATCTGGGGCAGGGGAGGGACCTGCAGTTCACTTCACCAGCAACCAATCCCAGCTGGAAGCGCCGCCCTCCCCATCGTCATCCTGAGCGAAGCGCCTTACAGATCTGTCGCATAGAGAAATGTATAGCGCGAAGCCGAAGGACCCCGGCGATGCTCATTTGCAGATGCTATTCGGAGCTTTCCGGCCACAAACCATCAGGAAAGATTAAAGTCAAAGCTCCGAACCGAGTGACCCGCAGTTTCCCTCCAGGTCCCAACAGACCCCACCCCGGCCCCATCCCACGACAACCGATTCCCCTCACCTGCGTCCATACTCTTAACGCCGCCGTCTAAAAGGTGCATGAAATGCACGGCAAAACTGGCACGAGCGGCTCTGGGAGTGGCGATTTTGTCTGCACAGCTTTGTCCCGCACAAGAAACCGATGGCCCCCCGGACGGCATGAGGCAACTCTTCGGCAAAGGCAACGGGATCCGCGGAACCGTGACTGCCGCCGCGCCCAACAGTTTCACCATCCGCACGGATGAAGGAGACACGTACCAGGTCCTTTACAGCCCCAACACCCGCCTCATGAAGGATCGCCAGCCGGTCGACCCCACCGACGTGCACGTGGGAGACATGCTGATGGCCGGCTGGAATCGTGGACGCCAAGGCCAAAACCGTAGGGGCCGTTTTCGTGGTTGACGTCGACGCTAAACAAGTCCGCGACGCCCGTGCTGCCTTCGGCAAAACCTGGGTGATGGGGAAAGTAACCGCCATCCATGAGCTCAGGATCTCGATCGAGCGAGCCGGCGACAAGCAGGCGCAAATCGTGGCGGTCGATGAAAACACATCATTCCGCAAGCACAGAGAAGATGTGACCCTGGCCGACGTAAAAGTAGGAGACACGATCAGCGCACAGGGTGCACTCCACGCGGATATCTTTCTAGCCACCAACCTACGCATCATGACACCCGGCGCGGGACGCCCAAATGGACTCAGCGGCCCCGAGCCTCCGCCGCCGAGCCACTAAATGAGCCTGCCGGACGCCCATACATTCGTTGCACTTCCCGCTTTGGCAGAAATGCGGTCTAAGATTTGTGCATAGCAACAGGAAATCCGGTCTGATGCGACCTCTACTCCTGCTCTTGTGTCTGTTGGGCGGCCTCCTCATCGCCCCGGCCTGGGCGCAGTCACCCCCTGCCGCAGCGGCACAGGTAAACACCCCGCCCGCTGCGACAACAGGCGGGCTGGTGCACGGCACGGTGAAGGCGGGCAACATCCCCCTCCCTGGAGTGAGCGTTGTCGCCACCAATACCCTCACTGGCCAACGCTATGCCACGGTCACAGACATCAACGGCAACTACTCCATGACCATCCCGGCCAATGGCCGCTATGTCCTCAAGACTGAACTGGCGGCCTTTGGCCCCGAGACCAAAACCGTACTCATCAAGTCAACGCCCGGGCCCACTGCGGTTCCTCCGGCCAATCAACAAGCTGATTTCGCTCTGACCCTGGCTTCCCGGGTCCCGCCCGAAACCGCACAGGAAAACCTCCCCGGCGCCCCGGCCCCGGCCAGCGTCCGGCCGCCCCGGTTCGGCGAAATCCTTCCGGCGGAGCCCAAAATCTTGCCTTGCTGGCGCAACTCGCAGGCGCCGAGGACACGGGAATCAGCAGCGGGGCCACCGGAGCAGCCCTGCCTTCCCTCGCCAATAACTCCGACTTCTCCACCGACTCTGTCGCTGTCACCGGTCAGTCAGGCACCACCAATCCCTTCGCCGGTGTGGACATGGAGCAGCTTCGGCAAAACGCGGAGCTCGATCAATCACTCTCCGGGGGTGGCCCGGGCGGACCTGGAGGTGGTCGCGGACTAGGCGGTGGACCCGGCGGCGAAGGCCCGGGAGGCGGCGGCTTCGGCGGAGGGGGCTTCGGCGGAGGTGGAGGAGGTTTCGGCGGAGGTGGAGGCCGCGGCGGCCGCGGTGGCCGCGGAGGAGGCGGCTTCGGTAACTTCCGCAATTTCAAGCCCAACCAGCCGCACGGCGCGTTCTTCTGGACCGGAGGAAACTCCGCGCTCAACGCCACCCCGTTCCCCGTTCGGGCGCAAAGAGAGCCGCAGCCCAGCTACGCGCAAAATCAATTTGGTCTCACCTTCATGGGTGCGCCCTATATCCCTCACCTAATCGAACACGACACCAAAGATGTGATCTTCTTCAACGCCTCCGGCCAGCGGTCCTCGTCGCCCTTCAGCCAATACGGCACCGTGCCCTCCGACGCCGAGCGTCAGGGCAATCTCTCTGGCCTTACCACCCAGGAAGGCGCTCCGGTCACCATCTACGATCCCAACACGCCGGGGGTCCCTTTTGCCAACAACACCATCCCGGTCGCACGCATTGCGACGCAGGCAACGGCGCTGCTCAACTATTTCCCTGAGCCCAACCTGCCGGGTCAATTCCAGAATTACCAGCGGGTGGCCTCTTCCGAGTCCAACACGACGCGCATCGGCGTCCGCTTTTTGCATAGCTTCGGCCCCAGTACAGGAGGCTCCCCGCTGGGCGGTCTCATTCGCCAATATCTCGGACAGGGCGGCGCCGGAATACGGCAAAGCATCAATGTCAATTTCAATTACAGCCATCAGGCAGCCGACGAATTAAGTCTGTTTCCCGATCTCGGCGGCAAGCAGCAATCCCATCAGTACTCTTTGACGCTGGGCTACTCACTCGGCAAAGGCAGGATCACCACCAATCCAGGTCTCAGTTGGAACCGCAGCCAATCCCAGCTCAAAAACAATTTCACCAGCAACACCGACATCGCCGGCCAGGTGGGCATTGAGGGACTACCTACAGACCCATTGCTCTACGGCTTGCCGAGCCTGACGCTCAACCAGTTCACCAGCATGAACGAGCAGCAGCCGAACTTTCAAACCAACCAGACAGTCGCTGCTACAGATTCCACCTCGTGGATTCACAAGAAGCACAACGTCCGCTTTGGCGGAGACTTCCGCCGCGTCCACAACGACCTCTTCGGCAATACCGGCAATATAACCGGAACCTTCGTATTCACCGGCCTCTTCACCCAACAGCCAGGCTCCAGCAGTGTCGGCCCTGGCGGCATTCCCACCTCAGGCTCTTCACTTGCGGACCTCTTACTCGGTATGCCGCAACAGACCTCTCTCCAGGCTCCCTATCAGAAGTCGTACCTGCGCCAGAACGCCTGGGATGCCTACGTGCAGGATAGCTGGCGCGCATTGCCGAATCTGACCCTGCTTGTCGGACTGCGCTACGAATACTTCTCTCCTTACTCGGAGAAATACGATCGCCTCTCGACCCTCGACACCGGCAACAATTTCGCCTCCGTCCAGACTGTTCTCTCCGGAGGCATAGGACCGTACACCGGCAAATTCCCGCGTGACCTGGTCTACCCGGAACACAACCATTTTTCTCCCCGCATCGGCATTGCCGTGCGAGCGGCGAAAGATACGGTGGTGCGCGCGGGATTCGGCATTAACTACGCCAACGGCCAGTACGCGAAATTTATTCAGGACTTCGCCTTCCAGCCTCCCTACGCCGACGTGCAGACCAATGTAGTCACATCTCAAACTACGAGCCCGCCGGCGATCACGTTGGCCAGGGGCTTCCCCTCGCCGCAAACTGAAGGCAACTACGCGGTCAACAAGTACTATCGCCTTCCCTATGTGCAGGTGTGGAACATCAATCTGCAGCGCACCTTGCCCCTGGAGATCGTGCTCAACATCGGCTACAACGGGTCAAAGGGTACGCGCCTCGACATCGTCAACGCCCCCGGCCGCACCGCCACCGAATCGCTGAGCGGCGTCTTCTACGACTACGAAGACTCGGTTGCTTTCTCCAATTACAACGCTCTGACCGTGAGCGCGCGCAAGCGCCTGCAGCGTGGCATCGGCATGGGCGCCACTTACACCTACAGCCATTCCATCGACAACGCCAGCTCCATTGGCGGGAGCGGGGGCACCGGGTTGGTGGTGGCGCAAAACTGGCAGGACCTGCTGGCCGAAAAATCGAATTCGAGCTTCGACATCCGTCATCAGTTAACCGGCAACTTCCTCTACGAAATCCCTTTCGGTCCGGACGAACGCTGGATCAACACCGGATGGCTGGCACATACTCTCAGCGGCATCTCCGCCTCCGGCACCTTCACCATCAACACCGGTGAAGCGCTCACCCCGCACTATGAGGCAACCGTGGGCGAGGTATCCCGCGGCACCACTGCATCTCTTCGTCCCGACCGGGTGCCGGGAGTCTCGCTCACCGCCGGCGGCGGATCGTTGCGCAACTGGTTTAACAAGAATGCCTTTACCACGCCGGCAAACACCTATGGAACTGCCTCGCGCTTCTCCATTCCCGGCCCCGGCACCGTTTCGGTGAATGCGTCCCTTTCCAAGACGATTCGTTTTTCTGAGACGCGTACTTTCGAGATGCGCGGTACCGCCAGCAATGTGTTGAACACCGTCCAATACTCGGCGATCGACACCACCTTGGGCTCGGCGACCTACGGGCAGGTCACCGCCGCCGCCGGCATGCGTCAATTCACCTTGAACGCCCGCTACCGGTTCTAGAGAGGATTCAGTTCGGATGAACGTCATCGGCCACCTTCGCAGACTCACCTCCCTCGCCCTCATGGGCCTGTTGGGAGTGATGCCGATGGCTGCGCAGGATCAGGCCCCAGCAACGGATTCCCAAACCGCTTTTACCCTCAAGGTGGACAGCGACCTCGTCCTCACCAACGTCGTGGTCCGCGACAAGAAGACCGGGGAAGTGGTGCGCGGCCTCACCGCCAACGACTTCCAGGTCCAGGAAAATGGCAAGCCGCAGAAGATCATCAGCTTCGACTTTGAAAGCGTCGACCAGGCCGCCCCGCTCAACGAGGCCACGGTGAACGGCAAAGCGGGCAATACCATCATGGGCAACATGAACCGCACCGCCAACTCCGCAGAGTTCCGCAACCATCGCCTCATCGTGATCTTCTTCGACATCACCTCCATGCAGCCCGAAGACCTCGAGCGCGCCCAGGACGCCGCCCGCAACTACATCAACAAGCAGATGCAGCCCGCCGACCTGGTCGCCGTCGTCTCCCTCAATCAGTCGCTCTCGCTCGACCAGGATTTCACCGCGAATAAGCAGCTCCTATTCAACGCCGTCAACGCCTACTCCGGAACCCAGGGTGCCGGCTTTCAGTCGGGAGCCACCAGCACCACCAACCAGGTCGAAGACACCACTTCCTTCACCGCCGACGAGCAGCGAGTACAACGACGTCAACACCGACCGCGAGCTCTTCGCCTTCGCCGATATTGCCAACTCGCTGGCCTACATCAACGAGAAAAAAGTCACTGCTATACTTCTCCGGCGGCATTCAGCGCGACGGCATCGAAAACCAGGCCTCGCTCCACGCCGCCATCAACGCCTCCGTGCGCGCCAATATGTCCATCTATTCCGTGGACGCGCGCGGCCTCGAAGCCATCTCGCCCCTCGGCGACGCCTCCACCGGCAGCCTGCGCGGCACCAGCGGCTACAACGGCGCGGCCCTGCAAAACAATCTCGACGCCAACTTCAACACCCAGGAAGTCATGGCCACTCTGTCGTCCGACACCGGCGGCAAGGCCTTCTTCGATTCCAACGATTTCTCGCCCGCCTTCCAGCGCATCCAGCAGGACACGTCGGCCTACTACGTGATCGGCTTCCGCTCTACCGATACGCGCCAAGACGGCCGCTACCGCCGGCTCTCCATCAAGATCAATCGTCCCAACGTAAAGCTCGAATACCGTCCCGGCTACTACGCTCCCGCCGACTACAAGCACTCCAACCGGGACGAGCGCGAACGCCAGCTCGAGGAGCAACTGGCCAGCGACCTGCCCGCCACCGACGTCGCGGTTTACCTGCAGGCGCTTTATTTCCGCAGCGATACAGGCGCAGGTCAGCCGCACTTCTACGTGCCCGTCTCGTTGATCGTCCCCGGTTCCCAGATCCCCTTCGTGAAAGGCGGAGACCGCAGCAAGGCCACCCTCGACATCATCGGGCAGCTCAAAGACACCGCCGGTCAGGATCATGGCGGAGATTCGCCAGACGGTGAAGCTCGCCATCGATGAGTCGCAGCAGGTCTCGCGCAAGAACATTCAGTACACCACCAGCTTCACCTTGCCCTTCGGCAAGTTCCATCTCAAGTTTGTCGTGCGCGAAAACGAAACCGGCCGCATGGGTTCCTTCGAGACCGATATCAATGTGCCCGACCTGCGCAAAGTTCCCGCTCAAGCTCAGCTCCGTTGTGCTCGCCAGCCAGCGGGTCCATCCGGCAAAAAAGATGACGACAATCCGCTTTCTAACGGAGGCTTCACCTGGGTCCCTAACGTTGCCCATGTCTTCCGCACCGACCAGCACATGTACCTGCTCTATGAGGTCTACGATCCCGCGTCAGCGCCGGCAACTACGGCGACTCGCCGCAAAGCCCGCCGCCAAGGCCAGGAGTGAAGGTCTTAACCAGCATTGAATTTCTGCAAGGAACCACGAAAGTATTCGAGACCCCGCTGGTGGAAGCCACCACCGTAAACGTGCCCGGACGCGACGCCGTAGCCTTTGCCTTTGACATTCCCCTCGACCGGCTCAATGCCGGCCTCTATATCTGCCAGGTCAACGTAATCGACGACACCGGAGGAAGCTTCAGCTTCCCCCGCCAGGCCTTGCTTGTCCGCGCCGCAACGGCCGCGCCTGTCGCGAGTCCATCGACCGCGCCTGCCGCGTTAGCTCCTTCTCCGTAACAAAAGTGGCGAAAGGTATTTCCTAGCTACACTGCTCTCACCGAGCCGCTTTGTCTGCCCTTCCACTGCGCGCAAGAACTCCGCCGACCCGAGCGTCTGCCGTGTGCGTGTTGTGCCGAATCGCAACCAGCATGTCGATGGGCTGAACAGGACGCCCTAATGGATGCCCTGTCCCCTCTTCGCACGACGCGGTTCCCCGCAAGAACTGCGGCTAAGAACAAAGTGGTTATTCCGTCCCTCCTCAAAACTTCGCCTACTCAGCCCATTCCGAAACCTGAGTCGTCAGCTCGAAATGGTCCACCGCGCAGTCTCCTGGATTCGGCCAATCCTGTTTGCCGAGTATCCGCGCAAAGCAGAATCGATCGATCGGCTTGACTTGAAGTGATCGATAACGATAAGTCGACGTTCAACGTGTTAAGAAGCTATTGGCTGTCTGCGGGCGCATCTGACAAAGGGAAACGGGACACTTCAGGGTTCGCGCCCCCCCCGCGGAGAAAGATTAATGCATCTCCAGTGATGGCCTTCGATGTCCGGTACATCCTTGTCGTTGCATCGTGTCACGGACAGGATGGAAGACCTTGGAAGTGTGAGCTTTAGATGTGTGTGTTCGGGCGCGGTTTCTACTTTTGACTGCCATGGCAAGAGCATCGGGACAAGCTTGGTAGGTTTGGTCGGTGAGTAGAGGACATAATGGAAGCTGATCTTATGCGGTGACTCCTTTTCCAGCTCCCTATAGAACGCGTAAAGCCGCTCGATGCGGCTGACCTTGCTTAGATACTGTCTTGTTGTGAAATGGCCGTAGATTTTGGTCTCGATTAAGATCAGGTGGTGCGGAGTTTCCCCGGAAGGGACATGCGCAACAACAACGAGATCAACGTCCTCTTGGTTACCCATGACGAGCTTGGAGTCGTTGTCTCGTCGACTCTGGGTCTCCCCCTTCATAAAGGTCAGCAGGGCTCCAGCAAGCCAGTCAAAGTGAAAGTCCGTAGCCCACCAGGCACCGTGCAGGAACTCTTCCGGGATTCCAACAGCTTTTGCCAGCCGTTTGCAAAAATCGCTTGCTAAGGAGAGAGTTTCACCTGGACATCCGAGGATGTCGCGAATCAGAAGGTTCCGCTCCTTCCGGTTAAACCTTTCGAGTACGTTGGTAAGTGAGTTCATGCACTTTCCTCTTATCAGAGCTTACCCTACAGATCGGGCTCCACAAGTCTTTTAGTGACCCTACGCAGGGAGTTCGTTACCACGTCGAACAGAATTGTCCTCCAGAAAGTCTGTGACTTTTTCGATCTTTTCGTGTTTTCTGGATATCCAACCAGATGTATTTCAAAGCCCCCGACAAAGCCGTCATCCTGAGCGAAGCGCTTCGCAGATCTATCGGAAACAGAGGGCTTTATGGCGCGGAGTCGAAGGACCCCGGCGATGCTGGGGGTCAGATGCTCCTGGGGGGTAAAAGGGGGACAGCCTGACAGGGTGTCGGAGATAGAATTTTCTACGTGATATGTCGGCATCGAGTGGCGATGAAGCCCCAGATATTTCGGCCGACGACCAGCACATTGATTGCTGGGTGCGCTTCGAGCGCGCAACAATAGACAGTTTGAGAGCATCTCCGTCCTGAACGCTCGGGCCTTCATTGGCCGGTCGATGGCGATGAATAACTTTTGCCGTCGAGAGTTGTCGTGAGATTGCCTGTGATGGTTGCCCTCGCCAATGGGTCGTTCGCCGGAGGTGGCGTTACGGTAAAACCGCCTGGCTCGGTTGTCCTTCTGGTTCCTTTGTGCCGGCCAGTCAAGGTCAGGTCCACATGCCACGTGAACGGAGCCGAAGAGGCTGATTCTGTTCCATTCAGAATGTTGAGCCCATCGCGGCTGTAATTTGCATAGGTGACTTCAACCTTGGCAATGGCAGTTTTGTCCGCGTTTTCGGTGATCACGACCGCGGCCTCACCCGAGACTTGGCCTGTGAGTTTGTAAGTGCCTGCTGGTAAGTGAGTGCGTTTTGGCAAAGCATCGCCTGAGTGATATGGAATTCCCCACGGGATTTCGTCGTTTGCGCGCAGGGGTCGCGGCACTGAGATAGGCTTTCGCGACGTGAACCGGGCAATCATCAGCCTCGTGCGACGTCCACCGGGCTCGTGCGACGCTGGGCAGGAGGGGGCCGTGGGCTGGCCGGCACCGCACGCCGGGGGCATCACCTGGGCCTGCCAATAAACGATGTTCGTCCCGTCGGGAGACCACGCCGGATCCGCGCGCCCATTCCACAACGGATCAGCGATGTTTGTGTCCTGGCCCGCATTAAGCTGGAACCCATCGTGGATGTTGCTGTCTCGCCACTCGGCAGCCGTGCTCACGACGAAAGGCTCGAAGAATCGTCTGTACCCGTTGTTGTACAAGTACTGAATCGAGGAAGCGGTCGCCATGTCTGTGAGCGGAGGCACCCCAGGGAGGGCTGCGGCGAAGTACATGCGGTCGTTCACGCGACCATCCATAAACACCAGCCACTTCGCGTCGGGCGATGTGTGGGACGGATCGGTGTAGGCCGGATCGTGCGTGATTCGTCTGGATGTGCCGGAGACCAGATCGGTGAAGAAGAGATCGATGTTTCCTGAGTCGAACAGGCCGGTTCCGAGGATGAACTTGCCGTCGCTGGAGAAACCGCGAAATTCACCGACCACTCCAGCCGGAGCATGGGTACTCAGTTGATTCGGGTGAGTGGGATCCACACTGATGGGCTGTCCGGTTTTCATCGGATCTGTGCTGAGCAGAAACGACACGTTCCGGAGTTCGTACCGGCTCGCGGCAGCGTTGAACGCAAGCCTGCCGAATAAGCCGTATTCGTCCACGAAAGTACTTCCGGACAGGATGGCATCACTGAACCCAAGGTGCACGTCGTCCGGATGAAGGCGCAACTCACGCGCGAAGGCGCCGTTTCGGTACGGTACGATCGGGTAGATTTTTGTTTCCTCAGGCGTGCAATCATCGGCGACGATCTGATGAGCACCGCAGTCCAGGATATTCGTCCCCACCAAAGCTCGTGATCCGTCGTGCATCGGTTGCGGGTGATCGACAAGAAGCTGACCGTTGCCGTAGGGTGCGGGGTGCTGCCTGTTAGCGTGAAACTTATCCGAGACCCCGCAGGTGATGCACTTCCAGGCATCGCCGTTCTTGAATTTGGTTCCATCGGTCCTGATCGCAATCACCTGATCGCCGCTATAGATGCTCCGAGGGTCAGGAGCGGCGGGCGCCCCAGCAAAGGTGATCGGCAGTAGAACGTGATGCCCATCCCACATATAGCCGGGTCCCTCGGATATTCCATAGTCCGACGGATCGATGCAGCCGGTCTTATTGGTGCACGAACCGGCTGCGGTGGATGGCGCGGTTGGGGGAAGCGCAAGTTCTTCCACTACGATGCGCTCGGGCGGAGTCCCCTGTGCGACTGCAAGGGTGAGACAAAACGTGACAGTAAGGAGCGCTCCGGCACACGCTTTGGCGACCAGAGACTTTGCGGGTTGATGGAGAAAAGCGTGGAGAAAAGCGTGACAGACGGGACGTAACCCGATCATTTCGTACCCCGGAGATCGTTTGCGTTGGTATGTGTTACGTCGCGTCCGATCACCTGCTTACATTGAAGTGACGGGACGTTCACCAGTCTTCATTTCAACTGCGGCCCCACAAGCCAACAGAATTGTGAGGTGAACATCCCGTCTGTCAACGCCTTTCCAGAACATTCACGTTTCCAGCGGGCGTCGTCTTTGTTCCATGCTGATAATGTAACTGAAAAATGAACTGCTCGAAAAACGGGATTATAGGTAACTTGCGCGCGCCGGCCCTGCCGGTAGGGGACTTTACCGAAAATCCTAAGACTTCTCAGGCATTGTCCAAGTTGCCCGTTACTCGGACGGGTGGGACTCGAAGGCGGCAACGAAGGAGCGGGCTTTGCCCCGAACAGCTTCCCAACGAGGATCAGCAAGCACCTGCTCGGGATCAAGATTTTTCGGTGTTGCCTCGCAGTACTTATTCAACTCATTGCGTAACGCGATTGCGGCTTCGGCTTGCACTCGGGGAAGGACCGTACCGTACTCTTCGATAAAGAGTTCGAGCAACGAATCATCCCAAATTGTATTGATAAGTTCTTCAGGCCGCTCCCAAGCGAAAGCGTCTGGAGCAAGCCATCTGCTGCGTTGATGCTCTGTGTCACCGATGGCTCTGGCAGCATCAACGAGATTGGAAGTCCAGAGTTCCCGGGTGGGCGCCATAAGCAATCTTCTCACCCTGGGATCCACACCTCTATCGCCAGTTGAACCAGGAGTCGGTTTCGTCTGCCACTTTTCGTCGGCTTTTCGTCGCATTGTTTCATACTCGGACATCAGTCATCGCGGCTCAGAGTACTGCCGATACCGGTCGTGTGTCTCGTTGAGACGACCCGGTGAACAAATTGACTCGATTTGCTTTCTTTTGTTTCTTTTGGATGGGCGTTCTGCTCTCCACCGTACATTTGCTGCACGGGCAGGCGGTGACCTACACCGGCTCAGCGGTCAATTTCGGCAATATCAACGTTTGCGCGGGAACCGGTACCACGCCGGCGCCCTGCAGCAAAATCATCACGCTGAACTACAAGATTACCGAGGGCGGCCAATTCGGCACAGCCGCGGTGCTGACGTTGGGTGCGTTCGGCGGCGATTTCCACCCTGGGAACAGCACCTGCACCGGCAATTTGACGGCGGGAGCGACGTGCGTTGTGCAGGTGAAATTCGAGCCCAGGTCTCCCGGACTGCGCCTCGGCGCAGTCAACATCGTCGACGGGAGCGGGAACGTGGTGACGACGACGTTTATCCACGGAGTGGGTATCGGGCCGCAAGTGACCTTCGACGGAGGACTGCCCGCGCACTTGGTTGCCAACCATAACGCCAATATTCCTTGGGGCGGAGTAGCGGTCGATGGATACGGCCGTTTGTTCTTTACCAACGGAGCAGGCCCCCACGAAGCTGTGGCGCCCGCAGTGTACGAGTTATGGAACGGCCAGCTGTTCACAGTAGGTTCTGGATTTAATACTCCGCAGCAGGTGGCCATCGATGGGGCGGGGACTCTTTATGTCACCGACACGGGTACGAGGACGGTGATCGAGATCCCTGAGGGCTGCGCGGCCAGCAGCTGTCAGCGGACATTGGACGGCGGTTTCGCTGCGCCCTATGGCATCGCGGTGGACGGCGCGGGCAACCTGTACGTGACGGACGCAGGTATCGATCGTGTGCTGGAGCTGCCGCTCGGCTGCACCAGCAGCGCCTGCGAAATTCCCATTGGCAGCGGATGGAACGACCCCAACGCAGTTGCCCTGGATAGCGCCGGGAATGTGTTCGTCGTGGATCAGGGCCACCAACGCGTGGAGCGGGTGGCGGCGGGGGCCGCCGGACAGACCACCGTCGTGAGCGATTTGCCATTCTCCGCTGGGATCGCGGTCGACGCAGCAGGCGACCTGTTCGTCTCCGACTTTGGCAAGGCGCGGATATTCGAAGTGCCGGCTGGAGGCGGAGCGCAAAGAACGATCGCCAGCGGCCTTGATCAGCCTCAGGGAATCACACTGGATCATGCGGGCAATGTATTCTTTTCCCAATCCGGCAGCAACGATGGGATCAGCGCAATTTACCGCGCCGCGGTTCCCATCACAAAGTTCGCACCCACGAGCGTGGGCAGCGTAAGCAGCGATAGCCCGCGAACGGTGATCATCGGCAACGGCGGCAATACGCCACTGTCGCTCACCCGGGTTCTGTGGGAGCCTGACGCGAACTTCACCCATGAAACTGGTGATGGGACGCCCCCCGATTGCGCCTCCGGTTTATCCCTGGCGCCCGGCGCGATTTGTGACCTGAGCATAAGCTTCACGCCTACCCAAGACGGTGTGCTCAGCAGCACGGTGGTGCTGAATGACAATAATCTGAACGCTCCCCTGGCGACGCAGATACCCTCATTTGAGGGGGCTGGAACGGCCGGAGGCCCAGCCATTGATTTCTCCAGAGGGTTCAAGAGTACTGCTCCGGGGGTGACGCTGAACGGAGGAGCGACCATCCAGGGTAGCAACCTGCAGCTTACCGACGGCGGACCGTATGAAGCGCGTAGCGCGTTTTACCCCACTCCCATCGGTTTAACTTCCTTCACCACACAGTTCGATTTACAGCTGGGAGGCAAAGACTTCGCCGGGACGGAAGCGGACGGAGCCGCTTTTGTGTTGCAGTCGAATGGGCCGAATGCCCTTGGTTCCCCGGGCGGCGGACTCGGTTACGGGTTGCCAGGGATAGGGCAGTCCGGTCCCTCCATCACGAATAGCATTGCGGTCAAGTTCGACTTGCACAGCAACGACGGGGAGGGGAGCAATTCTACCGGGCTCTACATAAACGGAGCGGCGCCGACGACACCGTCGATCGACCTTTTGCGGGCGGGTATCAATCTGCACAGTGGGCACGTTTTTCACGTGGAGCTGGTCTATGACGGATCGGTTTTGACGCTCACCATCACCGATAAATCGAGCAAAGTGGCAGCGAGCCATCCGTTTACGGTGGATATTGCCAGTATTCTCGGCGGCCCTACCGCGTTCGCGGGCTTTACCGGCGCCACGGGTGAGAAGGCAACGGTAGAGAACATCCTTGACTGGCAAATGACCTCGTCGGAGTGTTGCACCGCCGGAGAACCGAACTTCCCCGGGTTCATCAACCCATCCATGCTCACGCTGAATGGCGAGGCGACCCTTGCCAGCGGAAACTTGCAATTGGTTACCGATATCGGAATTGAAAGGAGCAGTGCCTATTTTTCCACTGCGGTGCCGATTGGTAAGTTCAGCACCGATTTCGATTTTGTCATGGCCCCCGTACCCGGCTTGATGGGCGAGGGATTTACTTTTGTCGTGCAGTCGGCAGGGCTGAACGCGCTCGGTTCCTCAGGGGCCGGACTGGGGTACGCGGGCATCGGGCACAGCGTCGCGGTCAAGTTCGACGAATACAGCAACGCCGGGGAGGGCTCCAATTCCACCGGAGTCTACGTCGGAGGCGCGTTGCCGACGGTGCCCGCGACCAACGTTCTGAGCAGCGGCATCAACCTGCACGGTGGGCATTTTTTCCACGCCCGGCTGAGCTACGACGGAACCAACCTTAAGGTGAGCATCACCGACCTGACGCAGTATGCGGTGTTTACCAGGACCTACCCGGTGAACATCCCCCTGGCGGTGGGAGGCGACACGGCTTACGCTGGATTTACCGCAGCCACCGGATCAGGCCTGGTTAACACGATTAAAATATTTAATTGGAGCATGAACTCTTATTGAGCAAGGACGGCACAGGGGGACACTCCAGCAGCGGGGGCTAATACGGCGGGGCTAATACGGCGACACGATACGTATTTACCCAAGTTCTTGGGCGGGGCGAAGCAGGTCGATGGAATTTGCCGCAATAGGTATGCTGTCACCGGATTAACCCTCGTTCTTCGCTCGAGGTTCGCTGAGAAAGCCATTCATCAAACGCTACTCTCGCATTTCCAATTGCTGCGCCCGGATGTCCTCTTGTTTGGCGGACTCCTCCCAGTGGTTAGCCATCATCTTGAGAAAATGGCTGGCCCGTGGCCATTCAGCAAGAGTTTTGGCTTGTTCACGAGTTTCCTTCGCGAGTCTCCACTCCTGCTTGCCACCGTCTTTCGGTAGTCTCCGGGTCACGCCTCGCATGTTAATTCGCTCAATCAGCATGCCATGCTCTATCGATTCCGATCCCCACACCTCTAGAGAATCCCGAATAGTCTTGTGAGGCCAGAGACCGTCTCCTGGGTCGGCCGGGGCATGCGCGATCAATGCGCCTATCTTTTGCTGCGCAATCACTAGGCGGTCGGATTCTTGGGCGATTACCAGAACCCCACTGACCCACTTGTTCAACGCTTCCTGGTTGATCTGGTTCCCGTCGAGACCGGGGATCACCGCGAATCCTTCAAGAAGCGTCCAGCCCGCATGGGCACGTGCCCGCTCTTGTTCGGTTACTTTCCGCCCCTCGCCGCGCTCAGATGCAGCTGCAAATACGTCCGTGAGAATTCTCATGTAAAACTCAGGACTCTCTGCCATGAACTTCTCTAGTTCCAGCGGTGGTTCATTCTCGCCGTAAACACGACCCCAGCGGAGCAGAGATAGGTAGCGATATTCACGTACCGCAAGCTCCTCGGAGCGTATATCGGTGCGTTTGCGGAGAGCGGTGAATATTTGCTGAAGATAGAAATAAAGGTTGTCCGCTTTCAAGAGCGTAGGAGCTTCTACGATGCGTCGATCGAACTGATCAAGCGTCTCCAGCAGCTGCCGACTATCGATCTCTCCCAATCTCGGGAATAGTTCAAGTACGATGATCTCGGCGCGATTCGCACGCAAGTACCGCTCAACGGCGTACGCGATATCTATTGAATTTCCTCTGAGACCCCAGGCGCTCTTTAGATTCCAATAGCGCTGATCTGCGGCGTCACCGAATTCAGCAATGAAGTCCCACGTGATTTTTTCGTGATTCCATCCCAAAACAAGAGTTACGGCTTGATCCGTCGAAACAGCTCCCATTTCGACGGCCTCGCGAATAGTGTGACGCCACCACTCATCGAATCTTACGATCGCAGCAGCCGAGAGAAGAGACACAAAAGCGTCGAGTTTGTCTCCTCTTTTAAAAGCATCCTGCGCGAGGTTCATCAGCGCAGCTGGGTCATCAATGATCTGGCCGGCGGCCAGTCCGATAAAACGAGGAGCTTTAGCTCGATCGGCTAGCTCAAAGAGAGCCTCTGTCCCGCGTTTATCGACTAGGTTCTTGATTGCTTCATTGCGTAGCCGTTCGGCCTCCCCGACAAAATCCTTTCCTTCCAGGTGTTCGATAAGAGGGTAGGATTCTTCGAACAGCCACAGAGTTTGCTGGATTGGGTCATCGGGCTCCAAGCGGTTCAAGATGGTGTCTAATCGAGTCAGAAATTCTTCCGGTAAGGACCACGGTGCCTGAGGGAATGCACGGTGGTGGCGAATAACCTTCGCCAGCTTTTCCCAAAGCCTCGCTCGCGAATCGTCCGAAAAGTTGTCGATCTCCGCAGTGAGAGCGTCGATTGTCTTGGACTTCTGATCATCTGAGAAGGTATGGATCGTATCCAAGAGAGCTCCCCAGCGCAGTTCATTGGCTTGGGCTAGAGGTATAGCACGTTCAATAACGTCATCGTAAGTCCTATAGAGGACAGGGTAGGTGACGGTTTCCTTCTCTGACGCGGCAGCCTCACGGAACTTAGGTTTTAACCCAGATTCTGCGACATCGTGTCCCTTCGGCAGCAGCGCGACTAATAAATCCCAAGCCTTTGCCTCATCCACTTTGATCAGCGAGTCCAAAACCGATAGTCGCTGTTTTAGCGGCGCGTTGGTTGCCGGACGCCATGGGACGAAAATGTTTCGCAGGCTTCGACTCGGTCGATTCGCGAGTGCTCCACCGGGATCGACCGCTGCGAGCTTGAGAAGAATGGTCGAAGCACGCTGTAGATATTCGGGGTCCCAAGCGATAAGCTCCAGTGCCCACAGGAGTCCAGTGTGTGGACTGCTTGTAAAGATGGAGGATTTGTCCTTGTCGTCTTGGAAAATCGGTTTTATATTTGCCCCGTCGCCCTCAAGCAGTTGCTCAAGGGCTCGCAACAAAGGGTCAGGCGCTGCCTCCATAAGCAGCGGTAGTTCGTGTTGAAGGCTCGCAAAAAGACGATGATTCGCCTTCAGTGACGGTATTGAGTCAATCAAGCCGTTGACGAAGCGCTGGGGAGCGACTCCACCCGGTAGAGAAAGATTGCTCTGTGGGCCGAGCGCGGCAACGACGAGTAGAGTATTTGCCAATCCTTCACGGAGCCAAGGCGAATGGGGGAGTGCGTTCTCTCCACGCATTCTCGCGAACGGACGATCCTCCACAGCCATGTTCTGCGTGGGGTCGATTTCGGCGAACACGGTAGTTACAACTTCGCCGAATGTGGCGAAATGCTCAGGCCCGAGCAGATTGGCGAGATTCACGAAGACATCAACCGGAGCGCGAACTGCCCAGACTCTGTCAACGGTTTCGAGTGGAGCGTCCTCCATCTGACGATACGGCCGTACTGTTGCTTCGAACTCGCCATAGGTCTTGGCTCCGGCGAGCTTGGCCATGATGGTCTGGTCGCCGGCCGATGCAGTATCCCAAGCTCCAGCCAAAAGGGCAGGTATCAGTGGCGCTTCCGCATGCCAACGTGGTAACCCGGCGGCACCACTCGAAATGCGGCGCGCAAGAATTGTGACACTTCGGTCGCACTCGAGAGCGCGACGTTGGGCGCTTTCGTCTCTGAGCCCCATTGTCTTCAGCGCTTCCGCCATCTCGTGATTCGAGGGGCGAGCCAAACGCGTTGCGGCCGCGTCGCGAAGAGATTCTCTTCCTAGCGGCACAACAACGACATGGTGATCGGAAAGTGACCCTGCATGTGACGTTGCCTCTCGGTGAACTGCAAAAACGAGTTGGCGTGACCCCTTGAGGAGGCGGGCAGCCTCCTCGGTCTCCACGATCAAAACCCGGCTTTCGAGAAACTTTCTATCTGCCTCCGGGGCCAACCGAATGCTCGCCACCATAAACGCGAGCACCTCTAGAAGAGAGTCGCCCTGCCAGCGGAAGACCTGAGGAGAGTCTGTCAGTTGGCGCAAGATCGTATTCGACTGTTCAACGCGCCCGGCCAAAGCAACTCGTTCGGCCAGATGTGGTTGAAAACGACCCGCATACTCGCTCCAGAACTCCTGCGGACTCAGCGCGCCAGTTCTGGGCAACGTGCCGACAACATCACGAGCGATTGCAGCGGCCACTCCCGGACAGAGGTCAAGCCAAGCTTCCAAGGCAACGGCGTCGTAGACTCTAATATCCTTCCACGGACCGGCGTTTTTCTTCTTCGCGATCCAGTCAATGATCGTGGTCTTGTGTCTTCCAGCTTCGGCCTGCAACGAGGACGAGAGTCGTCTCTGCGGGCACCACCCCTTCACCCGGAGTCGTGGTGCGCGTTTCGTAGTCCTCGTTGATCTTCTCGAGAATGTTTTCGGTGGTGCCGAACTCCCAAACCGAATTACCCCCGGGCAGATACTGTTCAAAACCGTGAGCTGGATTTGCGGTCAGTCTGCCGTCATAGCCGGGCCGTTGTGCGCTGTCGTCTGTCGGAAAGTCGTAGTCGCTCATGCTGGTGACCGATCCTCGCACAAGCTGAGAAACCAGCATGGACAGGTCGGTCCGCGCGTCAATGCGCTGTGACCATGCGTCTATGTAGGTATGCGTCAAACCACTTCATTCAGGTGGTGGCCTCGACCTGATTTTACAAGCACAAAAGAGGATTGAAGTCAGGTTAACTCCGAATCGCAGATATGGTGGTTACTCCATCTGCCCCCCTTTGCCGGATCGGCATCCAGATCGCAGGCGGCTGGTGACGGCGACTGGTGACAGACGGCGACTGGTGACAGACAGACATGACCCTAGCGAAAAGTCTACGCAACTTGACACTTTGAAGCGTCGAATCGACAGGATTCGGTTCTGCGTCAAGCGTTTTCCTATCGCTTCGCACGGGGTCATGCCTGTCTGTCACCGCTCTGTCGTGTCGTCACCGCTCTGTCGTGTCTGCGCTCTGTCGTGTCTGTGACCGCTCTGTCGTGTCACCGCTCTGTCGTCTGTCTGTCACCGCTCTGTCGTCGGATGTAGTTGTGCGGCTACCTCGGATTTTTGATGGGGGTTATTCCGGTCGCGTGGACGACATGCCGACCATTCGGCCAAGTGACGAGAAGCGCGTTTGGCAATACTTATATCTTCGACGGGGCATCTGGTATGTTTTTAGCCAGGCCACACACCTGCGATGGTGAGTCCAGGAGCTGAAATGTTATGGTCCGAGTCGATAAGACTATCTTCATCAGCTACCGCCGCGCAAGTATTCCTTGGGCGCTCGCGATCTTTCAGGATTTGACCCATCATGGCTATGATGTCTTCTTCGATTTCAATGGAATTGCTAGCGGTGACTTCGAAAGGGTAATTCTCGAAAACATAAGAGCACGTGCACATTTCTTGGTACTGCTGACTCCCACTTCCTTGGCGCGTTGCGGCGATCCGGCTGATTGGCTAAGGCGCGAGATTGAAGCCGCGATCGACGGCAAGCGCAACATCATTCCATTGCTGCTGGAGAATTTCGATTTCGTGAGTGCAGAGTCGGCAGGTCAGCTTTCAGGTAGGATTGGAGTTCTTTGCAAATATAATGCCCTTCAGGTTCCGGCAGCATATTTCGCCGAAGCCATGAATCGTTTGCGTGAAAAGTACCTCAATGTTCCATTGGAAATCGTGCTCCAACCAGCTTCAGGCGTCGCTCAAGAAGCGGCTCATCATGTGCAGCATGTAACTGCAATGCTTGCAGGCATGCAAAGCAAGTCGGGTGCGGAGAGCGGGCACGAAGGTCATTTCGGAAAACACGTCAAATCCGAAACTAGTGGTTCGCTCAGTTCACCTAGCTTAAGGATCGCACAAGAATTTGAGGGTTCATGGACCGATACCTTTACTGATAGTTGGTTCTATGCGCGCATCGTGGCTGGACGATTCCTTATTCCATATTGCTACGGGGGTAATGACCGACTCATGGCCCATGTCTACGATATGTCCTTTGACTCTACTGCTGTACGCTGTCATTTTGAGTGGGTTCCAGTTCCGGTTTCGGATGGTGAAAGCCTACTAAGGGGCGCTATTTTGCTCCACATTGAATCCATGTTGTCCTCTAGTGTGGCAGATGTACTTCAAGGCGGCTGGTGGTACGCCCAGGATCTGGCAGACTGGCCGAATCACGCGCCGGTGACAATAAATACCCCAAAGATGAATCCACTCAGTTTAAAGCGAGTCCGTCGGGCGAGATGTCCGGATTGGGCAGAACGCTATTTTGAACGAGCACGTCAGCGCCAGAGGTGGTTTTAGATTGAGAGCAGGCTTTCATTTGGTCGCCGGCTAAGACTGGATTATGCCTCAGTATGCGGGTCTCTCGGTACCCCATCATGCTGTGAGAATGGACTTTGGTCGGGACGGTCATTACGTGTTAGGATCTGTTCGCTATGCGAATCTACGTGTCTTCAACCTTTCAGGACCTTGCGCAGTACCGCAGCGCCTGTATCCGTGTGTTGAGGCAGCTTGGACACGAAGTGGTTTCAATGGAGGACTACGTCGCAGAGAGTTCCATCCCAGTAGACAAGGTGGTCAGCGATGTAAAGAGCTGCGACCTGTACGTCATCCTCGTGGCATGGCGCTACGGCTATATTCCAACCGCCGATCGAGTTATGGTTGACGTGTCGCACGCTACAAAGGGCGAAACGTCGATTACCGAATATGAATATCTAGCGGCCGGGGAAAGCAATATCAAGAGAGTCGCGTTCCTGGTGCACGAGCACGCGCCGTGGCCCCCCCACATGATGGACGGATTCGACAGCTGTTCCCAGGCCAAACGCGGCGACATGACTAGGGTGCTGAATTTTCGGGAGAAGATTCAGCGGGACTTGATGGTGGCCTATTTTCAGGAACCTGCCGACCTGGAAGCGCGGCTCAGTGCAGCGGTTGCGTCGGTCGGGCTGCGCAGCCAAATGTTGAGGAACTCTGTGCAACTACATGGCGGAACGCTCAACACGATGGCAGCGGCGGTTCCGATTTCAGACAGCGGCCGAATGCCCTTAGACGAACTGTTGAGTGCCAACCCGCCGCCGGAGGTCGCGCTCATCGACATCTCCAGCCTGTGGTGGTCGACAAGGCTTTACCTGCTCGCAGTGGTTGCCGATCTCCTGACCGGTGTCCGGCGAATCGTGGTATCAGAAGGAGGGGAATTTGTCGGGATTGTATCTCCCGGACACGTACGAGCAACACTGAGGTCGTTTCACCCGGAAATCGATCAATTCGAGCGCGAAAAGCTGGGCCTTCCGTTGCCGGCAGATGCTATGAACGCTCTTTCTGACATCCTGACTCGATGGCGCGAAGTGATCAAACAGACGAATGAGCAAGACACTACCCCGGAGCTCGCCATCCAGATTACGGTAACGCGGGCGGCGCTCACTCGATGGCTAGCCGACGGCTTTTGGACCGGGGCCGTGCGGGTTGTGGATCCGGATCAGACGACTGTGCTCGACTTGTTACGAGTGCTCGATTATCCAAACCAGTATGTTCCGGTTGTTGCCGAACCGGTGGCGCCCGGACGCTCGACAACGAAGACGCCGATCAGAGTCATCAACAAAGCAACACTCAACGCGCAACTGGCGAAGAACTACATTGACGATACTTTGACGAGTCTCGGTTTGCGACTGCGAAAAGCGTGAGCGCACGCGGAAAGCGCACGCGCCTTACACTCGGTAGAGTCGAGCGCTGGCGCGAAAAATTGTAGGAACCTCCCTGGCCGTATTCAGCATTTTCCCTTAGTTCCCGGTTAGAAGCTTCCGTAGACTCCGATTCCAGCACCGCACCCCGCCACAACTATTGACGGTCATACGACAAAAATCCTTGGCGCGATAAACGCTTTTCTGTCAATGTCTTTGCTACTTTGCGACAAAAGGGATCCAACCAAAATGGTGGAAAACCGGCAAACCGTACAGCTTGCACTATTCAAGGTTCACCTTGCCGGATAGTCGACTCATTCGGGCATCCGCCGGACCTCAGCGCGCGACGTTTCGAATCCGACCAGGTCGGCGTCGCTGGCGAGCGATGGAATCGGGGCAGCGCGGCTAGATGATTCGAGAGTCAGACGAAGCAAGACTCAACGACTGTCGCCGGCGCCCAACAACCCATAAACATCCACCTCGTGCTTAGCCCCTACATACACATGGCCATTCACAACCATCGGAACATTAAACCGTAGCGTCAGCCCAGGCCGGTCGCGTCCGGGCCTTTGCTCAGTGTTATACAGTTCATGAGCCACATTCGCCGCTTCATAAGCATAGAGCTCCGCAGGCTGATCATTTCCATTCCAAACCTTCGACCGAAGCAACCAGACAATCCCGTCGTTGACCCCATTGGCAGACAAACCAGGAGTGGCCGAAACGCCACCGGTTGCACTTTCAGCCTTAGGCGAAAGCCTGCCGCCAGTCAAAGAGAACTGACGCAGCCTATCCCCATCGCTCGATACGTAAACATAACCGTTCCAATAAGCCATAGCCCCGAAGACCCCGCCGCCAACTGCCAGTGTCTGCACCGCGTGACCATCGTTCTCCGGCCGCCAATGGCCCATGTGATCGCGGTCCACCACGTAGAGCACGCCTCCTTTTCCCTCTACCAGTACCAGGTGCGGATGGGTTCCGCTCTCGTCAGGCAACAGCACCGGCCCGCCGGATCCGAGGTCGCTATCATCCTGGTCCAGGTGGGCAGCGTTGTAGGGGGTGAAGTAGTCACTCAGCCGGAGGCTTTCTCCATCGAGTTTCAGCAAGGAGTCACCATAATCCCGCCCACCTCTTCCGGCATCGAAAGCCCCATTCCCCGTAGCCAGAAATACATGGCCGGCCTCATCCGCCGCCGGCCCGGTATCTCCTTCCCAAATGCCGGCGTCATCGCCATCGGGCGATGCATTAAAGACTGATTTTTGTCGCAGGGAGTGCGCATCATAGGCCATCACCCAGCCATGGTACGGGCCCTCATCACACGACGAAGCCCATGCCATGTATACCGAGCCCCTGCTCAATAGCAGCGCGGCTCGCGGGTTGTCCTTTATGGCATTGAAACTGACGGTCCCGCCTTTGCTCCCGGTCCCCGTGCCGCGCATGCTGGCCCGAATCACGACCGGCCCACCAAACTTTTCTACCCCCGTAGTCACCGCGAGCGCATGCAGGCGCTGCCAATAGGTGGCGGTCGTAAACCCGGTCCGCTCCATGGTGCGCGCCAGCACGTAGAGTGTTCCACTCACCGGATCGATCACCGGTGTCGAAGTGATGCCGATCTCCGGCGCGATGAAAGGGCAGTGTGCATCGCCGGCCGGCACGGGGGAGGAGTGGCCTTTAAGAAAACTCACCTGCCAAAGCGGGCTGCGCGGGTTGCCGTAAGCATCGAACGCATACACGCTATCGTGCTCGGTTGCGACAAACAGCACATCGTGCCGGCCTTTCCCCGGAATCTCGAC
Source organism: uncultured Acidobacteriaceae bacterium (assembly GCA_963850235.1). Lineage (GTDB taxonomy): Bacteria > Acidobacteriota > Terriglobia > Terriglobales > Acidobacteriaceae > PALSA-350. The sequence goes on from CAWKKM010000006.1 coordinate 329,308, forward strand.
GCCCCCCAAAAACAACGGCTGCGCATAGGAAAGCGTGACAGTCCCTTCAATATCGTCAGAAATTCAAGAGCGGCATTGTTCAAAGATCCTCGGTGTGGCGCCGTTGGTGGAGGGGGAGTACTGGGGGTGCGGGCGAAATAGCTTAGCGGCCAAATCATGAATGAAACTTTAGGTGAGTGAACCACCAGCCTACCAGGAAGATTAGTGACCAAGGAAGATTAGTGACCAGACGGGGCTGGCACTTTCGGCAGGAGACGTCGCGGCCTCGTTCTCTCAGTGCCTATGTGTCAGTCCCGTCTGGCCACTAATCTCTGGCCACTAATCTCCTGTGGCCACTAATCTCCTGGCCACTAATCTCCCGGGACCGTCCCCAAAACTTCATCCCCAAACCTTCCGAACTTCCGAACTTTCAACTTCCGACGTCTATTGGCCAATCGGGCTCCATGAAGCTTTCAGAGAAACTTCGAGAACTTCCAGTGCGCCCAAAACTTCCACTGCGCCCGGTAAACAGGTCGTTTGCTGGCGGACTCTACAGCCCCCAGTCTTTTTTGTTTCGCCATCCAAACCAGCTTCTCTCGGTGAGCCATCTCACACTTCGTCCAAACGATATGGAGAAAATTCCAGTGCCGGCGTGCGCCAACTAATACTGTCAGTATGCGAGCTGGCCGCAGTATTCCCGGTTTTCCTTCCATAGGTGGATGACGCGAAGCGTACGGGCAAGACGGTGTTGCTGTGGATGTCGCAGTCAACCGAGGCACCTCGCATTCACAGGTTTGCACATCGGAGGCCGCTATTGTGTGAGAGGCCTTTTAGCGATATAGCGATTTTCCCCTTGACAAGCGTCTCGCTGTGGTACATACAATCCGTCCGGCTTTAAACAGCATCCCCGGTTCAGTCCCGTAACTCAGGAGGGAATGAATGAAGATTCGCAAGTTGGGAATTTGGATAGTGGTTTTTCTCCTTTGGGCGGTCACTCCGGCAGCCCTTTTTGGCCAGAACGTGCACGGAAAGATTTCCGGAGTTGTCTCAGACAACACGGGCGCCTCGGTTGCTGGATGCGCCGTCACGTTAACCAACCTGGACACCGCTGAAAGCAACAAGATTACCACTGACGGATCCGGCAACTATTCGTTTCCCAACATCTCGCCGGGGCGCTACAAGCTTCAGGCAGAGAAGAGCGGGTTCAAGGTTTTCGTCCAACAACCGATCGTTGTGGAGATCGAAAGCGGACTCAAAATCGACATTGCTCTGGCAGTTGGTGCGGCCACCGAGACGGTTGAGGTAACCGCTCAGACGCCTTTACTCCAGCCGGAGACGAACTCGCTGGGGCAAGTCATCGACCAACGAGCCGTCACCGATATGCCCCTCAACGGCCGCAACCCGATTGCCTTAACGGCAATGGTGCCCGGCGTTGTGCCGCAGGGCCAGCCTTCGGCGGGAAACTCGTCGACCGGCAACCCGGTCGGCGCCAATCCGTTCGCGCTTGGAGATTTTCAGATTGGCGGAGGCCAGTCCGGTCAAAGCCAGATTCTGATTGATGGTGTACCGACGAATGGAGCGTACCTGAATGTAGTAACCGTTATTCCGACCCAGGACGCCATCCAGGAATTCAAGGTGCAAACCAACAACCTGGGGCCGGAGTACGGCCGGTTTGCCGGCGGAGTCATCAACCTTACGACCAAGTCGGGAACGAACCAGATCCATGGTACGGTCTACGAATTCATACGCAACAAGGTGCTGAACGCCAATGACTTCTTCGACAACAGAAATGGTGTCGCGCGCCCTCCCTTTACGCAAAACCAATTTGGGGGCAACGTCGGAGGACCTGTTCTGAAGGACAAGTTGTTCTACTTCGGCGGCTATGAGGGTTTTCGGCTGCGCAAGGGGAGCCCGTTCCAAGGGTATGTTCCCACCGCTGCCGAGCGCGGCGGTGATTTTTCCGCAGTCGGATCGGCCAACACTCCTTCGGCATTCCAAATTTACGATGCAACGACGAGCGGGGTGGGAGGGAACCCGGCTTGTAACGGAACGAATGCCGTTTGCAGAACGGCCTTCCCGAACAACATCATTCCTCAGAACCGGCTCGACCCCACCGCAGTAGCGCTTTTGAAGTACTATCCGCTCCCTAACCTGACCGGCAGCAGTACCGCTAACTACGCAACCAGCTACAGCACCGGCGGCAACATCGATCAGTACAATGCACGCGCCGACTATGCCCTGAGTCAGAAGCAGAGGATCTTCGGACGTTACACCCAGTCGAAGATCCTTTCCCTTCCCGACAGTCCTTACAAGGGACTCTGTACCGACCGCTGCACGGAAACCACCACGGCTAAACAGATTTCTCTCGGAGACTCCATCACGCTTAACCCCACCTCGATCCTGGATTTGCATTTTGGTTTCACGCGTTATATCTACTTGCGCACACCTCTCACGGAGGGTATCGACTTGTCGCAGTTTGGAGGCACCTGGGGGGCGCTAGCGCCGCAGTTCACATACACGCACATCCCCGTTGTGTGCATCTCGGAAGCCAATAACGATGGCCACTGGTGCAACGGAGTGACCGGGGCCGGCAGCGGTATCGGCGCACATGACAATACCTACAGCTTCGACCCGTCGTTCGTGAAGATTATCGGCAAGCACACGGTAAAGGTCGGGTTGGAATATCGCGTTCTGCAGAACAACTATTACCAGACCAACGAACCTGCAGGCCAGTTCCAATTTGACGCCGGGATGACGGCGGCCAACCCGCAAAACCCGGGCAACGGCACGGTAGGCATCGCTGCGGCGGCCGGGGGCAATGGATATGCTTCGTTCCTGCTCGGATATGGGAGCACCACCAACACCGGCAACAGCAACGCGGTGGAGGTGGTGAAGACCGCCGATCAAGACAAGTACTGGGCGTTTTATGCCGGCGACACATTCAACCTGAGCAGAAAGCTCACGCTCAATCTTGGAGCTCGCGTCGACCTGCAAGGCAATTGGACCGAGCGCCACAATCGCATTGTGGCGTTGAATCCGGACGAAACCAGCCCATTGCTGGCAATGAGTACTGGTGTGGGCAGCGCGTTTCCCAACCTGAAGGGCGGTTATGACCTGGTGGCCTCAAGCCGTCATCCAAGCCGCTCTCCCTTTCCCAACTGGAACCACGTGAGCCCGCGACTTGGGGTTTCGTACCAACTCGACCAGAACACTGTGATCCGGACCGGCTACGGGATGTTTTACCTGCCGGTGGACTTACGGTGGGACGATGCGCCTCACAACCTGTTCATTAACTCGTACACAGATCCATGGCTGGTGGCCCAGTCCGACGGGGTCACGCCAAAGGCCACCTTGTCCAATCCGTTCCCGGGCGGAGTCACTGAGCCCCTTCAAAGAAACCAGTCCGCGATCGATGTTCAAGGCGTTGGCAATTCAGCGGCCGCGCCCAACACAAAATCTCCCTATATGCAGCAGTGGAACCTGGACGTCCAGCGCCAGTTTAAGGGGGACCTGTTGCTGGACGTGGCCTATGCCGCGTCCAAGGGTACGAATTTGCCCATGCACTCGCAAGATATCGATCAGCTGCAAGCGCAAAACCTGCCGCAAAATGCCCAGGACGTGACCCATCTGACAAGCCTGGTCCCCAATCCGTTTGCCGGCAATTGCACCGGGTGCACCGGCCCGGTGCAATCCGGTAATATCGGGACCAATGCGACGACAAAGGTAGCCCAGTTGCTGCTGCCCTTCCCGCAGTTCGATGACTTTAGCTACGCTGAATACGATAACCGTAATTCGAGCTATAACTCGATGCAATTGAAGGTGGTGAAGCGGTTTACGGCCGGGGCTCAGGTGCTTGCCAGCTACACCATCGCCAAGCTCATCGACAATACCAACAATGAGATCAATTGGCTTGAGGCCGCGTCTCCAAGTTGGGGAGATGCCAACGCCTATAACCTCAAGGGAGAACGCAGCCTGGATGGCTTCGATGTTTCGCAGCGGCTGGTGATCGGCAGCATTGTGGATTTGCCTGTTGGACAGGGTAAGACGTTTTTCAAAGACGTAAACGGACTTACCGACAAGTTCATTGGCGGGTGGGGCATTAACACCATCATCACTTTCCAGACGGGCTTCCCGATTATCGTCGGTGGCTGCCCAGGTGCGCTGAGCAGCTCGGGTATTCCCGAAACGGGTTGTGCACGGCCGACGAGAACAGCCCCGTCGCACCTCGAAGGCGGTTCCAAAGACCAGAAACTCGCTGAAGTGGTACGACACTTCTGTATTCACAGCCGGCGATCCGAACAACTATGGGTATGGCACCGATTCCCGTACCGAGCCGAACATACGTGGCGACGGACAAAAGAACTTCGACTTTGCCGCCTTCAAAAACATTAAGTTTGGCCCGGATGGTCGATTCACATTTGAGTTCCGGGGTGAGTTCTTCAATTTATTCAATCGGGCGCAGTTTAATCCGCCACAAGGCTGGGGCTCCCAGTTTGGCCAGGTGACCGGCCAATACAATTTGCCGCGCGTGATTCAGTTTTCGGGCCGAGTGAGCTTCTGATTTCCTCACGATATGTGTCCGGCGGGCTGAGGCCCGCCGGGCACAGCGATTGTTTCCTTATTTCTCGGCCGATTGGGTTGCCATGGTGGGTTCCTCATCTAATAATCATCTTTCCAGCGTGATGAAAATATGAGGAACTTCGATTGACTTCCTTCCGATTTCGATTCCTTCCGGGTCTTTTTGCCCTTAGGCTCGGCCGGCCCGGCCATCTCGGATATCCTCACGTCAAAGCTGTTGCGCTCTCCCTGCTTGCGCTTTCGCTGCTGAAGCCCGGATTGGCAACCGGACAATCGTCAGAGCAGGACATCGAAATATCTTTTCGCGCGGGTCAGGCAGCTCTCAGACAGGGCGATTTTCTCCGCGCCACCGAACAATTCAAGAAGGTTCTCGCCCTGGACCCAAGCCTGGTCGAGGCGCAGGTCAACCTGGGCCTCGCATACCAGAGCCTCCTCGACTATGACGCGGCAATCCGTTATCTGGCCCCTGCCCTCCTCGAACGGCCGAACCTGGCCGGCCTTAATACCATTGTGGCGATGGACTACCTTAAACTCGGCCTGCCGGAAAAAGCCGCTCCTTACCTCCGGCGTGCATTGGAACTCGATCCTTCAAGCCGTGATGCCCATGAGGCGATGGCTGTATATCACCTGACTCAGGAGAATTTTCAAGGTGCGGTGGAGCAATACCGCAAAGTCGCCGGCCTCAATTCCGACCAGGCCGAGGCCTTGTTTACACTGGGACACCAGTACCTGGATCTGGCGGCGCGTCTGGCCTATCGGGGCGCCCGGCTTTATCCAGACTCCCCTTGGGGGCATCGATTTCTGGGCGACGTGCTATCGGAACGTGATCGCTGGGAAGATGCCGCGCTTGAATATAACAGGGCCCTCACCATAGACCCACGACAGGCCGGATTGCATACATTGCTCGGGGAAGCCTTTCTGCACACGGGAAAGTTAGAGGACGCGGAAAAAGAATTTCGCCGCGAGCTTGAGCTTGATTCACGATACGAGCGGGCCTGGCTTGGCTTGGCAAACTTCAACTGGCGAAAGGTCAGCCACTCGATGCCCTGGGTTCGGCCGCCAAAGTCTGGCAAAACTCTCCCGAATACTTGAAAGCGCACCCGGAATTCCCCTCGCTCGCACTCACAAAGGAGGTTGCACAAGCTTGCATTGCGCGCTTGCTCGATCAACCTGAGGCGCCGGCCAAACATCTTCTATTGTCCGCCCTGTACGCCAACATCAATGACAACGATCGTTCCGACCGCGAAGCACAGTCCTTCGAAAACGATCTGTCGAAATGGCAACAAAGCTCTCGTGTTCATGGGCACTGTGGATTTCTGTAAACTCCATCTCTACTCCCGCTGCTTAGCGTCGCTTCAGGCAACCAAACCTCTGAGCTCTTCGGCCTACCTCATTCTCGGGAAAAGCTACTTTACCTTGCAGCAGTACTCGCCCGCGGCCGAAGCGTTAGCCCAGGTGCATGGCGACAAAAATACAAATTCCGAGGCCAGCTATTGGTTGGAGCGGACATACCAGACCTTGGGCGCAGACTCATATGCGCAACTGGAAAATTCATTCCCTGGCTCCTGGCGAACTCATCAGTTGCGTGCCGAAGGTTTCGCCCTGCGCCGTGATCATGACAACGTCATCCAGGAGTATGAGGCGGCGCTTCAACTGCGCCCCAATGAGGCAGAACTTCACGAAGCAATTGGAGAATTCTACCTCGATAATCGCGCTGACGAAGACGCGCGAACTGAGTTGGAGAAGTCTGAGGCACTCGATCCCTCGCGCACCAAGACGCTTTATTTGCTCGGCCGCCTGTACGTGCTTGATAACGAGAACGAGAAGGCAGTGCCTGTTCTCGAGCGTGCGCTCGAACTACAACCCAATCTAAATGAAGCCAGCAGCTTGTTAGGAACGGCATATATACGCATGGGGAAGTTCGCCGAAGCGGTTCCCAGACTCGAGAAGGCGGCGCCGTTGGATCATATGGGTAACATCAATTACCAGTTGTACCAGGCGTATCGCAAGCTCGGCGAAGCACAACTCGCGCAGAAGGCTCTGACGCGCTCTCAGGATATTCGTCGCAGGTCTCTTGAACATGATCAGGCTCTGATCATGGGGTCTCCGCAAGTCGAACCTGACCCGCAGTGACCGATCATCGCGGACACGACGACGTTCGCTCGCGTGGCTACGGTGTTACCACCTCAAGCGTCCTGGCGACAGCAAGCGCGAGAGGGAAATCGTGCTGAGCTGACGGCCGAAGCACAGGCGAAAAAGCCCGGCGTCGAACAGCCGGGCTAAACTTCAGTAGCCGGCGTTGCGTCGATATAAAATTAGGATCCTGCTTCCGTGATGACTCTGCCGGACCGTCGCTTATCGAGACTCCTGATGCTGTTGGTTGCACCCACGTTGATCTGGGCGCAAGTCGGCGATGAGCACTCGGCGGGTTGCGCCAAGTGTCATGTGGAAGGGCGTACACAGCCCGCCACTGATATGGCACACGCCCTCGAAACTGTCGAGCAGACTCGCATTCTCATCGACCACCCCCTCCTTACAGCGACCGATGGCAAATACTCGTATCGTATCGAGCGCAAGGGCGATGAAAGCCTCTACTCTGTAACCGACGGCACGGCCACGATCACGATGCCCATTCGCTGGGCCGTGGGCGCCAGTTCTGCGCTGGGTCAGACCTTCATCCTCGAGAAAGACGGCAAGTTTTATGAGAGCCGCATGAGTTGGTTTCGGGAGCTCGACGGTTTTGGACCAACACTCGGTGGGCATTTCGCTCACCCGGCCGACCTTAATGAAGCCGCTGGCCGATTGATGAGCCAGAGCGAGACGCTGCGCTGTTTCGGATGCCACGCAACCAATGCGGTTTCCGGGAAACAGCTCACGTTGGACAAGATGACGCCGGGAGTTCAGTGCAGTCATTGTCACGAAGCCGCTGAGGCGCATCTTGCAGCCATGGCCGGGGGCAGCGGCAAGGCCGCGGTGCCCGCCGGACTTGGCGATCTGCGCGATTTCACCGCTGAAAACGTATCCAGCTTCTGCGGCCGCTGTCACCGCACCTGGGCAGAAGTCCTGGTTGAGGAAGACCGCAGTATCAACAACATTCGCTTCCAGCCTTACCGCCTATGGGGAAGTAAGTGCTACGATCCCGACGACGCGCGCATCAGTTGCGTCGCCTGCCACGACCCGCACAAGGAATTCAGCGTACAGGCGGCGGACTATGACGCAAAGTGCCAGGCCTGCCATGGCGGCGGGAAGGTCGAAGCCAAAGCCTGTCCGGTGTCGAAAAACAACTGCGTCTCGTGCCATATGCCCAAGATCGAATTGCCGGGCGCCCACTACAAGTTCTCCGATCATCGCATTCGCATTGTGAAGCCTAATGAGCCCTATCCCCGCTAACGAGTGCATCGCGCACGTTCGCACAGTTCAGGCATGGGTACATATACGCATATACGACTTAGGGAAAAGCGGGACAGGAAGATGTGAAAAAATTCATTTTCCGTGTACAGAGCGATCTGCAGTCGAAAAACTTCGCGCCAGGGGGCACTCACCGAGATCCGATAGGTAACCAAAAGTCGGCTTGTGTTTACGAATGCAGGCGGTTTCACTTGGCCGACTAACCGGCAACCGTACAGCTTGCACTATTCAAGGTTCACCTTGCCGGATAGTCGACTCATTCGGGGATCCGCCGGACCTCAGCGCGCGACGTTTCGAATCCGACCAGGTCGGCGTCGCTGGCGAGCGATGGAATCGGGGCAGCGCGGCTAGATGATTCGAGAGTCAGACGAAGCAAGACTCAACGACTGTCGCCGGCGCCCAACAACCCATAAACATCCACCTCGTGCTTAGCCCCTACATACACATGGCCATTCACAACCATCGGAACATTAAACCGTAGCGTCAGCCCAGGCCGGTCGCGTCCGGGCCTTTGCTCAGTGTTATACAGTTCATGAGCCACATTCGCCGCTTCATAAGCATAGAGCTCCGCAGGCTGATCATTTCCATTCCAAACCTTCGACCGAAGCAACCAGACAATTCCGTCGTTGACCCCATTGGCAGACAAACCAGGAGTGGCCGAAACGCCACCGGTTGCACTTTCAGCCTTAGGCGAAAGCCTGCCGCCAGTCAAAGAGAACTGACGCAGCCTATCCCCATCGCTCGATACGTAAACATAACCGTTCCAATAAGCCATAGCCCCGAAGACCCCGCCGCCAACTGCCAGTGTCTGCACCGCGTGTCCATCGTTCTCCGGCCGCCAATGGCCCATGTGATCGCGGTCCACCACGTAGAGCACGCCTCCTTTTCCCTCTACCACTACCAGGTGCGGATGGGTTCCGCTCTCGTCAGGCAACAGCACCGGCCCGCCGGATCCGAGGTCGCTATCATCCTGGTCCAGGTGGGCAGCGTTGTAGGGGGTGAAGTAGTCACTCAGCCGGAGGCTTTCTCCATCGAGTTTCAGCAAGGAGTCACCATAATCCCGCCCACCTCTTCCGGCATCGAAAGCCCCATTCCCCGTAGCCAGAAATACATGGCCGGCCTCATCCGCCGCCGGCCCGGTATCTCCTTCCCAAATGCCGGCGTCATCGCCATCGGGCGATGCATTAAAGACTGATTTTTGTCGCAGGGAGTGCGCATCATAGGCCATCACCCAGCCATGGTACGGGCCCTCATCACACGACGACGCCCATGCCATGTATACCGAGCCCCTGCTCAATAGCAGCGCGGCTCGCGGGTTGTCCTTTATGGCATTGAAACTGACGGTCCCGCCTTTGCTCCCGGTCCCCGTGCCGCGCATGCTGGCCCGAATCACGACCGGCCCACCAAACTTTTCTACCCCCGTAGTCACCGCGAGCGCATGCAGGCGCTGCCAATAGGTGGCGGTCGTAAACCCGGTCCGCTCCATGGTGCGCGCCAGCACGTAGAGTGTTCCACTCACCGGATCGATCACCGGTGTCGAAGTGATGCCGATCTCCGGCGCGATGAAAGGGCAGTGTGCATCGCCGGCCGGCACGGGGGAGGAGTGGCCTTTAAGAAAACTCACCTGCCAAAGCGGGCTGCGCGGGTTGCCGTAAGCATCGAACGCATACACGCTATCGTGCTCGGTTGCGACAAACAGCACATCGTGCCGGCCTTTCCCCGGAATCTCGACGCCCCCCAAAAACAACGGCTGCGCATAAGCATCCCCATCCACCGGCAGGGCAAACAACTTGCCAAACTGCCGAGCATTCACGTTCCGCGGCGTCAGCCTGCTCTCATGAACGTTCGCCCCGGTGCGCGCATTGTTGTACTGCGAAGTTGTCACCCGCTGCGCTCCAGCAGAAACCGCAAAAGCCAAAACCAGAAACAAGCAACCTGCACGCATGGCAAGCCCCCATCCACCCAGTTGGGGTCGATGCAAGATAGCATACTACATAGCGGACGGTGATGCGTCCTCACCACCCACTACATGGATGAGGCAGAGCGGCTGTGTGATCGGGTAGCGATCATGGACCAAGGCCGGATCAATCTTCGACGTGGTGCTCGACACGGAGACGGGCAAGGTCGCGCTCGACGATGGGATCGTCGGGTGGCAGTACGCGATGAACGATTACAGTTATCCATTCGTCCTTAAACCCAGAGGCAACGTAGACTTCGGGGACGACTCATATGCGGCTTCACGGGGACAGACGAAAGGTACCCGACGAAGAGTCCGATCCCCCGAACAATAGGGGTTACTTTCGTCTGTCCCCGTGGAGGCCGAAGAGCATAGATCGGGCCTACAGCCCTGGGAAATCGTGTGGTTCCCCAAAACCCAGGCCGATGGCCTGGGCTGGTATGATCACGCACCTTCGGTGCTGGCGTGTGACTGCATGTAGAACAAGGGAACCCGGGCGTTGCGCCCCTGATCTTCGACAACCCAGGCCGATGGCCTGGGCTGGTATGATCACGCACCTTCGGTGCTGGCGTGTGACTGCATGTAGAACAAGGGAACCCGGGCGTTGCGCCCCTGATCTTCGACAACCCAGGCCGATGGCCTGGGCTGGTATGATCACGCACCTTCGGTGCTGGCGTCTGACTGCATGTAGAACAAGGGAACCCGGGCGTTGCGCCCTGATCTTCGACAACCCAGGTTGATGGCCTGGGCTGGTATTACCACGCACCTTCGGTGCTGGCGTCTGACTGCATGTAGAAGAAAGAACCAAAGGATCAATCGAGCCCATGGGTTGCAGCCTAAAAACCAGCACCGAAAGTGCGTTGCTATATCAGCCCAGGCCATCGGCCTGGGTGTCCGGTAATCCAGATCCTGAGGGCTGGAGGCCCGATCCACCTCCTTAACCCCAGATATACCGCTCATCGTAGTCGACACCATATCGTTCGAGAAGCTTTCGATACTCCTGCTGAAATGTGCGCGTCCGATGATGCTCCTCTTGGGTGTCGATGTATCGCGTCAATGCTTCGAGGCTTGCCGGCCCGATGGAAAAGGCGCCATACCCACCTTGCCACGCAAAACCGGTTAACGCCGTTGACTGCGTCTTTAGCCATTTCGACGATGATGTCTTGAGGTCCTCCACGAGCCGCGCGGTGGTGATGGTCCGAGAGATGCGGATGGCCAGATGAACGTGATCTGCAGCGCCTCCCACGCGAAAGCACTCGCAGCCCAAATTGCGGGCTACGGTGGCGAGGTACGCGTTGAGTGCAGGCCGCACCGAAAAATCCAGGACGGGCACACGGTCCTTGGTGCTGAAAACGAGGTGGATGAGGACACAGGACAGCGATTGCGACATGCTGAAGAGCATAAATCGGGCCTACAGCCCTGGGAAATCGTGTGGTCCCCAAAACCCAGGCCGATGGCCTGGGCTGGTATGATTACGCACCTTCGGTGCTGGCGTCTGACTGCATGTAGAAGAATCGTGTGGTCCCCAAAAACCCAGGCCGATGGCCTGGGCTGGTATGATCACGCACCTTCGGTGCTGGCGTCTGACTGCATGTAGAAGAATCGTGTGGTTCCCAAAAACCCAGGCCGATGGCCTGGGCTGGTATGATTACGCACCTTCGGTGCTGGCGTCTGACTGCATGTAGAAGAATCGTGTGGTTCCCAAAAACCCAGGCCGATGGCCTGGGCTGGTATGATTACGCACCTTCGGTGCTGGCGTCTGACTGCATGTAGAAGAATCGTGTGGTTCCGCAAAAACCCAGGCCGATGGCCTGGGCTGGTATGATCACGCACCTTCGGTGCTGGCGTCTGACTGCATGTAGAAGAATCGTGTGGTTCCCAAAAACCCAGGCCGATGGCCTGGGCTGGTATGATCACGCACCTTCGGTGCTGGCGTCTGACTGCATGTAGAACAAGGGGACCCGGGCGTTGCGCCCCTGATCTTCGACGTGGTGCTCGACACGGAGACGGGCAAGGTCGCGCTCGACGATGCGATCTTCGGCTGGCAGTACGCGATGAACGATTACAGTTATCCATTCGTCCTTAAGCCCACAGGCAACGTAGACTTCGGGGACGACTCAGACTCGACCGAGGCGAAATGTAACGTGCGCGATGTGGTGCTCGCGATCGACAGCGTCATTCGCTGGACAGGGAATGGATACGACCAGACCTTTCAGGCCATCCACCAGATCCCACAGCTGACGGCGTGCCTGGGGATTGAGCTCCGCACCGACTCTTCCACGGAATGCCCTCACGAAAGAAACTGTTGAGATCCGAGGGGTGTTTCAGTTGCGCTCTTGACGGGAAAGCAGCGCGAGCTCGCTAAAGAGCCCATCAGCATCCAGGTGATAGCCCTTCAAGTGGCGGGCTCCGGCGGAAAAGGTTGCGTGGCCATGAAGGATGCGGGTGTTGTCGAAGAGCACAAGATCGCCCGGCTGCAGCCGGCAGCCTACCGCTCGCGCGGGGTCCTGCAGCAACTCCGCCAGCTGACGGTACGCTGCGTAGTACTTTATGAGGCGCGACCCTTTGAGCCGAAGCGGGGCGATCGAGCGATCGTCGTAATAGATGGCGCGGAACTCCCCCTGGGTGTCGACTTCCAGCATGGTGCGCTCGGCCGCGATCCCTAGCTCTTCGAAAAGAATGGGAAGCTGCGACAACGTGGCGAAAGCCTCGGGATCATGGGCGCGCAAGCGCTCGGCTACCGCCATTCCATCCACAAAGACGCTTTCTCCTCCGTGGCCGGCTGCTGAGAGACAATGCAGCAACTGGAGACCAGGCACGGGATCACGATAAGGGTGGTCCGTGTGAAACCAGGGGCGCGGGGATTTTGTAACCGTTATTGCTCGTTTCAGCAACGCCGCGGATATCGAAGAAGCGGCTTTCATCGGTCTCGCCCCCGACGGTGAGGCAAGCGGCGATGCGCGAAAGGGCGGCTTTGCCTCCATCCTCATCGGCCGGTACATTGCGGAGGAAAGCCAATCCGTCGCGGCCTACGTAGTAGAGCCAGTCTTCGCGACTGGCCGGGTTCGCCATCCAGTCCGAGTAGTCACACCAGGCAAAGGTTTCTGCGGCCTGCCCCATCCATGGTAGGCGTGTTGGTCGCGGGCTCATATGCTGGCTGCGGTCAAACGCCCGGAACCAACTGAGCGGGAAAACGCTGGTTTTGCCGTCGTCCCAGCGCAGAGTGATGTGGCCGGCCGGCTGCGGCTCCGCGGCCTGCAGTTTTGGGAAAGCGGGAAGATCAAGCAAGCTCACCAGGCGCCGGCCAGTGAGGGGATCGCGGTTCGCGGGGTCGTTGTCACGAAGCCATATCGAACTGTAGACGCTATATGCCGAATTCTGCCAGGCGATCTCGAGCTCGGCCGGCGTGCATTTCAGCGCGGCGATAGCGATATCCGACGTTTTCACAATCATCGATCCCTCCGCCGGACAGTGCGGGTCAATCGCAACGACACTGCTCTCACCGAGACCCGATAGCTGCCGCGGAGACGGTTGTACAAATACCATTGTCCCCCACCCCCGAGTGCGCGCCAAATTTACCATGCCGTTTACCGCAGAGAAGGCCCGCGAAAGACTTCAACGAGGCAGGCCGTAGGAAGGCTCGCAGCACGGAATAAGGAATGGCGCCAGATTGACTTGAACTCAGCCTATCCAGTCTGTGTGAATTCCCAATAAATTCGCCGGGTCAGCCGAACGCCAACGCCGCCACGCCGCCGGCAATGCAAGCCGCCCCAATCAGCCGGCGGCGCCATTGCCCCTCGTTGAGGAACCTGGCTCCGAAATACATGCCAATCAGCATCGACATCTCGCGCATGGGCG
>CAWKKM010000007.1:0-5000 GCA_963850235.1 uncultured Acidobacteriaceae bacterium
ACTTGAGGAGGTAGGGATAGTGTGTTTTAAGTGTCCACTTATTTTTAGTGGACACTTGTTGCGTGTACTTTAGGCGGCTTTCGAAGGATCGTTCTGAAGTGAGGGGGCTAGATTCCAGGGCAGCAGTTGCTGGATCTGATTGATGGGGTGCTCGGGGAGCATAGCCAGGACAGTACGGAGATAGAGCGCCGGGTCAAGTCCATTGAGTTTAGCCGTGCCGATCAGGCTGTACAGAGCCGCGGCCCGTTGTCCGCCGGAATCAGATCCCATGAAGAGATAGTTCTTACGCCCCAGCACGACGGCGCGCAAGGAGCGTTCCGCTGCGCTGTTATCAATCTCCAGCAGTCCATCATCGACGTAGCGGGTCAAAGCACGCCAGTGGGAAAGCGCATAGCGGATGGCGGCTGCCGTCTCGCTCTTGGTGGACAGGGAGCGCAACGCCTTCTCCATCCAGTGGCGAAGACTGTCCAGCAGTGGCCGGGCACGCGCCTGGCGTACCGAGCAGCGATGCTCGGCCGGCTTGCCGCGAATCTCTTCCTCGATTCCGTACAGCGCTCCGATGCGCAGCATCGCCTCGGTGGTCGTGGGCGATGCATGAGCCAGGTGAACGTCGTAGAACTTACGCCTGGCGTGAGCCCAACAGGCGACCTCATAGATGGCGCCTGCGCCATAGAGATGATGGAAGCCTGAGTAGGCATCGGCCTGCAGCGCACCGCGGAAGTCCTTCAGATGCTGACGCGGATGTTCGCCCTTGCGATCCTGGGAATAAGCGAACCACACTGCAGGTGCGGTCTGATAGCCGGCAGGCCGATCGTCCCGCACATAGGTCCACAGCCTGGCCGTCTTGGTCTTGCCCTTGCCGGGAGCCAGCACCGGAACCGGCGTATCATCGGCGTGTATTTTCGACCCTGCCATGACGTGCCTTCTGATCTGATCGACTAGCGGCGCGAGCAACTCACTGGCCGCGCCTACCCATCCGGCCAGAGTGGAACGGCAAAGGTCCACTCCTTCCCGAGCATAGATCTCAGACTGCCGATAGAGAGGCAAGTGATCTGCGAACTTCGACACCAGCACATGCGCCAGCAGACCGGGGCCTGGCAAGCCCTGATCGATCGGCCGCGCCGGAGCAGGCGCTTGGACCACCTGTTCGCAGGCCCCGCAAGCAAACTTGGGCCGCACATGTTGAATTACCTTGTAGCTGGCCGGAACGCGTTCCAGTTGTTCGGATACATCTTCGCCAAACTGGCGCAGGGCTCCGCCGCAGTCCGGACAGCAAGTGCTCGCAGGAGCATGGGTGATGACTTCGCGCGGAAGATCCTCGGGCAATGGCTTGCGCGGAGCACGCGGCCGGGACTTATTCGTCGCTCGCGGAGAATGTGGTTCTTGCGCTTGCCTTGCTGCCTGCTCGGTCTCCAGTTCTTCCAGCTGAAACTCAAGCTGTTCCAGCTCACCCTTCAGCTTCTCGCTCTTGGTGCCGAAGATCATTCGCTTGTACTTGTCGATGACCAGCTTCAGATGTTCAATCTGCTTGCCAGCCTGTTCCATCTGCTGGCTGGCCAGTTGCTGCTGTTCGAGCAGCTGGTTGCGCTGCGCGACCACCATCTTCTTCAATGCTTCGGTATCGAGCGTATCGAGATTCGGTAATGGAGCAGAAATCACGACTGCAGTATGGCATGAACAGGGGCGTGGTCTATCTCATAAAACCCGCATGAATACTGGAGAATCTCTCTTGTTACTCACACCGCAAGCTCAGGCGTCCAGGTTCTCTTCGGGCTGCGCCAGTCGATGCCTTCCAGCAACATCGAGAGCTGCGCACGGGTCAGCGAAACAGTCCCTTCGGTCGCTTGTGGCCAGATGAAGCGGCCCTTCTCCAGACGCTTGGCGAACAGACATAGGCCGTCTCCATCGAACCAAAGAAGTTTTACGATGTCACCTCTACGCCCGCGGAAAACAAACACGTGACCGGAGAATGGCTGCTGCTCTAGCACCGTCTGCACCTGGGCACTCAAACCATCAAAGCCACGGCGCATATCTGTTACGCCGGCCGCAAGCCAGATCTTCGTTCCAGTACGAAGTTCGATCACTTGCGCAGGCTCTCCAGGATCGTGCGTAGCAAGGCTGGATCAGCGCCACTCTCGATGCTGATCAGCGCACGGCCCTGAAGCTCGATGTGAATGCACGCAGAGCTCGTCTGCGGCTTATCTCCGCCAGATAACACTACCGGAAGCAAAGACGCAGATGCTGAAACCGGCTCCGACAACTCGCCCCGTTCAAACTCGCGCCGCCACTTGAATACCTGGTTCGCGTTCACCCCATGAGCTCTAGCCACCAGCGCCACGCTCGCGCCCGGCACCAACGTCAGCTCAACGATTCGACGCTTCTCGGCAACTGAACGCCATCTGCGAACACGGCGTTCCGGCACCAATCCCTCTGCCTGGTCCATGACACAAGCCTCCGGCCTAAACCCGGCTTAGCGCTAGAGGGGAACTTCGGACGCTTACCCCCGTTCAAACTCGCGCCGCCACCTGAATACCTGGTTCGCGTTCACCCCATGAGCTCTCGCCACCAGCGCCACGCTCGCGCCCGGCACCAACGTCAGCTCAACGATCCGACGCTTCTCGGCAACTGAACGCCATCTGCGAACACGGCGTTCCGACACCAATCCCTCTGCCTGGTCCATGACACAAGCCTCCGGCCTAAACCCGGCTTGGCGCTAGAGGGGAAGTTCGGACGCTTACGCTAAAGCGACAGCGATCATCGCAGCTTTGAAGAAGCAGTATCCGCAGAAGGCCATCCGCACGCTGTCTTACATGTGCAGCGGGTCTCCTGGATTGAACGGCCTTGCCATGCGTAACAACGTAGTCAAAATGGCCAAACTGAAGCACGACCA
This sequence comes from uncultured Acidobacteriaceae bacterium, assembly GCA_963850235.1. GTDB lineage: Bacteria > Acidobacteriota > Terriglobia > Terriglobales > Acidobacteriaceae > PALSA-350. The sequence goes on from CAWKKM010000007.1 coordinate 2,891, forward strand.
GAACGCGGCGCCTGCCTACACGTACTACTTCACATGGCAAACGCCCATTCTGGACGGAATCCCTGGAGCCTGGCACACTGCGGAGCTGCAGTTCTGCTTCGACAATACGAAACGATGCGAACAAGGAACCGGCAATACTCCCGAGGCGCAGGCATTGGCGAAGAAGATGGCCTCCGCCTGGGCTGCCTTCGCGGGAACAGGCAATCCCGGCATGTCCTGGACACCCACTGATCCGGAGACCAACAAAACGATGATCTGGGATAACGAATGTCGCATGGCCAATGATCCTGACGGCGAAGCGCGCAAGATTATTGCAAGTTGAGTCGTTGGCAGGAATGAGGTATGCGGAAATAGAAAAGCCCGCCTGGGTTTCCCCGGGCGGGCTTTTAGTTAATGCCGGCAATCACCTACGCTCCCACACACTTACGCGTGCAGTACCATCGGCCCAGCGAGGCTTAACTTCCGTGTTCGGGATGGGAACGGGTGTGACCCTCGCGGTATGGTCACCGGCAAATCTAGGTGTGCTGCGAAGACTTATTCTTCCTCGCGTGTGCTCCGACAACCTTAACCGAGCTGTAAAAACACACCTTTGAGCTTTTGGGGCGCTTGGCGGAGGGTCTCCCCCGCAGTCGCTGCAAGTTCAGGCTAGTTTTCCTGAGGTTCTCGCGCGGCAAACTGGCGCCATGCAACCTGATTTTTCACAACGAAACCGATTGGGCTAGATCACTTACATACTGCTGATCAATTCAAGGCTTGTTGAATGTCTCTCTGATACTGCGCAGAGTTAATTCTATGGACAAGCCGAACGGGCGATTAGTACTGGTAAGCTCCACACATTACTGCGCTTCAACCTCCAGCCTATCAACCAGGTGGTCTTCCTGGACCCTTCTTGACCCTTTTGGGTTGGGAGATCTCATCTTGGGGCGTGCTTCCCGCTTATATGCATTCAGCGGTTATCACAACCGAACTTCGCTACCCAGCCGTGCCTTTGGCATGACAACTGGAACACAAGAGGTTCGTCCATCCCGGTCCTCTCGTACTAAGGACAGCCCCCCGCAAATCTCCTACGCCCACAGCAGATAGGGACCGAACTGTCTCGCGACGTTCTGAACCCAGCTCACGTACCGCTTTAATAGGCGAACAGCCTAACCCTTGGAACCTTCTACAGCTCCAGGATGCGATGAGCCGACATCGAGGTGCCAAACCGGAGCGTCGATATGAACTCTTGGCTCCGATCAGCCTGTTATCCCCGGCGTACCTTTTATCCGTTGAGCGATGGCCCTTCCATACAGAACCACCGGATCACTAAGGCCTGCTTTCGCATCTGCTCGACTTGTAGGTCTTACAGTTAACCACACTTATGCCTTTGCACTCGACGGCTGATTTCCAAACAGCCTGAGTGTAGCTTCGCGCGCCTCCGTTACAATTTAGGAGGCGACCGCCCCAGTCAAACTACCCGTCTTACTATGTCCCTCTCCCGGATTACGGGAGGAGGTTAGAATCACAGCACTCGCAGGGTGGTATCTCACCGTTGGCTCCACCAAGTCCGAGAACCTGGTATCAAAGCCTCCCACCTATCCTGCGCAGCAAGAGCCATAATTCATAGTAAAAGTGTAGTAAAGGTGCACGGGGTCTTTCCGTCTAGCTGCGGGTAACCGGCATCTTCACCGGTACTACAAGTTCGCCGAGCAACTCGTTAAGACAGTCGTACGATCGTTACGCCATTCGTGCAGGTCGGAACTTACCCGACAAGGAATTTCGCTACCTTAGGACCGTTATAGTTACGGCCGCCGTTCACCGGGGCTTCAATTCAAAGCTTCGCCTTGCGGCTAACCTCTCCTTTTAACCTTCCGGCACCGGGCAGGCGTCAGCCCCTATACGTCGTTTTCGACTTAGCAGAGACCTGTGTTTTTGTTAAACAGTCGCCGTACGCGTTTCACTGCGGCCCCCTCGAGCTTTCACTCTACCGGGGCGCTCCTTCTCCCGAAGTTACGGAGCTAATTTGCCGAGTTCCTTAACAAGCTTTCACTCGAGCGCCTTTGGATATTCTCCTCGTCTACCTGTGTCGGTTTGTGGTACGGTTCCCAACTTCTCTCCTTAGAGGATTTTC
>CAWKKM010000007.1:10000-247676 GCA_963850235.1 uncultured Acidobacteriaceae bacterium
ACCCCACGGCTCGCCGGGGCGGGCTGGGGCACCCGTCCAGACTCCTCCTGGGTTGGTTCGAGGGTATAGACCGTTCTGGTTAGGCGGTTTTGGCTATCAGGCCCAGGTCGGTTAGGCCGTTGATGAAGAATTGGACGGCCAGGGCCACCAGCAACAGGCCCATGATGCGGACGAGGATGCGGATTCCGCTTTCTCCCATGATGCCGCGGACGCGGGTGGCTCCGCTGAGGATCAGATAGCTTAGGCCGGCGGTTAGGGTGATGGCCCCTAACACTACTCCCAGTTCCCAGGGCTTCAGGGCCTGGCCCACCAGGATCATCACGCTGGAGATGGCTCCGGGACCCGCAAGCATCGGTATGCCTAAAGGCACTATGCCGGCGTCGTCTTTCGAGGTGGCTTCGGCGGTTTCGTCGCTGGATTCCTGGGTGGGAGAACGGCGGGCTTCGATCATGTCGATGCCGATGAGCAAGAGGATTACGCCACCGGCGATTTCAAAGGCCGGAAGGGTGATGCCGAACATACGGAAGATCAGCTTGCCGGCCAAGGCGAAGGTCATGAGGACGATGAGGCAGGTGACGGCTCCTCGGCGCGCCATGCGTTGCTGTCGTTTTCTGTCGGCGCCTTCGGTGATGGCGAGGAAAGCAGGGATGGCGGCGAAGGGATCGACGAGAAAGAAGATGGAACTGACGGCCAGGACGGAGAAGCGCACGTAGTTCGAATGCAGGGTGCTGATGGCAATGCTGGTTGGGCCGTACATGCACTGAACTTAAACCAGAGGGGCGTCTGGCGCAGTTATAATCGTTACTTCAATTGAAGGGAGCAGCTGTCGATGCCTATCCAGCCTACCGCCAAGATCTGGCACAACGGAAATTTGATTCCGTGGGAGAAGGCCCAGATCCATGTGATGAGCCATGTGGTGCACTATGGTTCGTCGGTTTTTGAGGGAATTCGTTGCTACGCGCAACCACAGGGAGCGGCTATTTTCCGGCTGCCCGAGCATATGCAACGACTGCTGGATTCAGCCAAGATCTATCGCATGCCGCTGCCGTATTCGCTGGAGCAGCTGTCGAGTGCGGTGGTTGGCCTGGTGGAGAGCAATGGTGTCGCTCCCTGCTACATTCGCCCGATTGCGCTGCGCGGGTATGGGGAGATGGGGGTTAGTCCCAAGGGCACTCCGACCGAAGTGTTCATTGCTAATTATTCGTGGGGCAAGTACGTGCCGGGCGATGAGGGTGCGGATGTTTGCATTTCGTCGTGGAGCCGGATGGCTCCGAACACCATGCCGGCATTGGCTAAGGCGGGGGGGAATTATCTGAATTCCCAGCTGATCCGCATGGAAGCGGATAGCAATGGGTTTTCCGAGGGGATTGCGCTTGATGTGTTCGGCAATTTGTCGGAGGGGTCGGGGGAGAATTTGTTTGTGGTGCGGAATGGGGTTTTGTACACCACGCCTCTGGCGAATTCTGTGCTGTCCGGGATCACCCGGGATTCAGTGCTGACGATGGCCCGGCATATGGGGATTCCGGTGGTGGAACAGGCTATGCCTCGGGAGTTGCTGTATATCGCGGATGAGGCGTTCTTTACCGGGACAGCGGCTGAGGTGCATTCGATTCGGTCGGTGGATCGGATTCAGATCGGCGATGGGAAGGTGGGTCCGGTCACCAAGCAGCTGGCAGAGGAGTATCTGGGGATTGCGCATGGGCTGCGGCCGGACCGGTATGGTTGGTTGACCCATGTCAATGTCAATACGAGTCAGCCGGTTTCGGTTTAGTTTTTCCCTGCGGTTACATCATGGGACTTAACTAACCTTTTCTAGGAGGATCCCAGGTCTCAAAAGCGAGACCCCACGGCACGCCGGGGCAGGCTGGGGCACCCTTCGCGGCGAAAGAAACTGCACAAATGGAGAGACTTCGGTCTCTCCGTTTGTGCTTCGGGGGGTTAGTTGACCGCGACTTTGGGTTCCTCCACCTGCTTGGGGTGGTTCGGCACGGCGCCTAGCAGGGGTGAGGTGGTGTCCATGGGGGCAAGTATTACCTGCGGACGGATGCCCGCTTGCTGGCCCCAGCCGGGCAGTAACGGACTGCCGGTGATGAGCCGGGCTCCCCGATTGAAGGTCAGGTAGGTCCAGGCCCAGGAGAAGAAGACGAACAGGCGATTGCGGAATCCGACCAGAAAGAAGAGGTGGACGGATACCCAGGAGAGCCAGGCCAACGTCCCCGACCAATGGGCTTTGATGGGCCAACGCACGTTGGCAACCGCCGCATGACGGCCTATGGTGGCCATGTCTCCCTTGTCGAAATAATGGAATTTGGTGCGCGGCTTCCCTGCCATGTCCTGGGCGATCATCTGGGCGGCGTGCTTGCCCATCTGCATGGCCGGCTGGGCCACTCCCGGGACCTGGCGGCCGTCTTCCTCCACGTGAGCCAAGTCTCCGCAGACGAAAATGTCCGGATGGCCGGGCGGGTTGAGGTAGTTGTCGACGATGGCGCAGCCGCGTCTGTCGGTTGGAGTGCCTAGCATCTTGCCCAGAGGCGAGGCCTGGACGCCGGCGGCCCATATGGTCACTACGGCATTCACGCGCTTGCCGCCGACGACCACGTAGCCGGGTTGTACCTCCATGACGCTTTGTCCGGTGTGGACTTCGACGCCGAGTTGCGCCAGCTGCTCGACGGCTTTTTTCGACAAGTCTTCGGGGTAGGCGGCGAGGATGCGGGGCGAGCCTTCGATCAGGATCACGCGGGCCTTGGCGGGATCGATGTGGCGAAAATCGTGGCGCATGTAAAGCTTCGAGATGTCGCTGATGGCGCCGGCGATTTCGACGCCGGTGGGTCCACCGCCGATGATCACGAAGTTCAGTTCAGGGTGGGCGCCGGTTTCCACCATTTCGCGCTCGGCCAGTTCAAAGGCGAGCAGAACGCGGCGGCGAATTTCCGTTGCATCCTCGACGGTTTTGAGGCCGGGCGCGTATTGGGCCCAGTCGTCCTTTCCGAAGTAGGAGTGGGTGGAGCCGGTGCCCAGGATGAGGTAGTCGTACTCCATCACGGCGCCACTGTGCAGCAGCACGCGGTGATTGTCGGGTTCGAGGCCGACGACTTCGTCCATCAATACTTCGATATTTTTGTTTTTGGAAAAGATGGAGCGGATGGGCTGGGCAATGTCTGCCGGAGAAAGCACGGCCAGCGCCACCTGGTAGAGCAGGGGCTGGAAGGTGTGGTGGTTGCGACGGTCGATGAGAGTCACGTCGACGGCCATATCCGCTAGCGCCATGCCAGCGCTCAGGCCGGCGAAGCCGCCGCCGACGACCACGACGCGGGGACGTTTGCGCACATCTTTTACTACGGCCATGCAGACACTCCTTGGGCGTTGCGGACGCCGGTAAATTGAGATGCTCTTCCTATCAGATACCGACCGGAGGCAAAAAGTTACGCGGAGTTAGATCTCGGGGTAGAAGTCGAAGAAGGCTTCGATGCTCTGGCGCAACTGGTTCTCGATCTCTTCCCTGCTTCCCTCGAGCACGTGCATGGTCACGTGCGCTTGTTTCCCGTTCTTTAGCGTTACCAGGGCATCGCCCACTTCGATCGCTTCCTCGGAGGGAAGCAATCTCATGCCGTAGATCAATGTCAGATTTGCCATGACGTCATCTTACGTGGGTTGAGTCGCTTGCATCGTTTCGCACCGCGTAGAATCAAAGAGTCCTAATTCTATGGCTCAAGACATTCGCGATACTGTCATCCTCGGCACTGGCTGCGCTGGTCTCACGGCCGCCATTTATGCCGCCCGCGCTAACCTTAAACCGCTGGTCCTGGAAGGCCATGAGCCGGGCGGGCAGCTTTCGATTACCACACTGGTGGAGAATTTTCCGGGTTGGCCGGAGGGGATCCAGGGCCCCGATCTGATTGAAAAGATGAAGCTGCAGGCTACGCGGTTTGGCGCGGATATCCAGATGGGCCACCTGCACTCGGTGGATTTCTCCAAGCGGCCGCTGACCTTGTTCGTGGGAAAGGAAACGATCCATACGCGGACGCTGATCATTGCCAGCGGAGCTTCGGCGCGGTGGCTGGGGCTGCCGAGCGAGCAGGCGCTGATTGGCCACGGGGTTAGCTCGTGCGCGACCTGCGACGGGTTTTTCTTTTCAGGCAAAGAGATTGCGGTCATCGGGGGCGGCGATTCGGCTATGGAGGAGGCTCTGTTCCTCACCCGGTTTGCGACCAAGGTGTCGGTGATCCATCGGCGGGAGCAGTTTCGCTCTTCGAAAATTATGCTGGAGCGCGCGATGGCGCACGACAAGATCAAGTTCCTGACGAATACCGCGGTCGAAGAAGTACTGGGCGCGGAGAAGAAGGAAGTGACGGGCTTGCGCTTGCGGAATACGGCGACGCAGGACGAGTCGGTGCTGCCGGTGAGCGCGATGTTCCTGGGGATTGGGCATATTCCGAATGCGGCGATGTTCAAGGGGCTGATCGATCTGGACGGGGATGGTTACATCAAGACCACGGATCAGGTGTTCACCAAGGTGCCTGGAGTCTTCGCCTGCGGCGATGTGCAGGACCGGCGGTACCGGCAGGCGATCACGGCGGCCGGGTCGGGATGCATGGCTGCGCTCGAGGTGGAGAAATATCTTGAAGAACACGGCCATTGAGGCAGATGCGTTGACGGCGGTCCTTAAGGAGAATCTGGACCGCATCGAGACGCAGATTGCTGCGGCTTGCCGGGAGGCGGGGCGGCCTCGGGGTGAAGTGGCCTTGATGGCGGTTTCCAAGATGCATCCGGCTTCGGCGATTGTCGCGGCCGAGGGATTGGGCGTCCGGTTGTTTGGGGAGAACCGGGTGCAGGAGTTTCAGGAGAAGAGCGCTCTACTCTCTCTGGGGCAGGCTGGGGTTGAGTTCCATTTGATTGGACATTTGCAATCGAATAAAGCTGCTCGTGCCGCGGAGTTGTTTGGTTCGGTGGATACGCTGGATTCGGTTTCTTTGGCGGAACGGCTGGATCAGGCCGCCTTGCGGCTGGGACGGCGGTTGAGGGTGTTGATCGAGATTAAGTTGAGCCCGGAGGAAAGCAAGGCGGGGCTGGTTCCGGAGTCGGATGAACTGGCGGGGCTACTGGAGCGGCTGCCTGACCTGGCGGGGTTGGAGATGCGCGGGCTGATGATGGTGCCTCCGTTCCTTGAGGATTTGGCGGCGGTGCGGCCTTATTTTCGCGAGCTGCGGGTTCTGCGGGACCGATTGGCGGGGGCGCATCCGCGGCTGTCGTTTGGTGAGTTGTCGATGGGGATGTCGCATGATTTTCCGGTTGCGATCGATGAGGGGGCGACCCAGGTGAGGATTGGGACGGCTTTGTTTGGGGCTCGGGATTATTCGAAGTAGTTTGGCGGATGGAAGATTGGGTACCCACCGTTGTTTTTGCCTGGGGTTACGTCACGGGACTTAATGGACATTTGCCAGGAGGATCCCAGGTCTCAAAAGCGAGACCCCGCGGCACGCCGGGGCAGGCTGGGGCACCCATCGCGTATCCAGTGTGAATTGTTTGATTCCTATTAGCGACCATCCTTTGGGGGCTACGTTTTCGGTTCGGGTCCAGCCTCGAGCTGCGCGGACGTCGATTACTGGTACGGTGGGCGAGGCTTTGAAGATCTCGCTTTCGACGCCTCCTCTCGAGGGACGGGCCAACGTTGAGTTGGTAGAGTTCCTCTCCGAGGTTCTTGCGGTGCCGCGTGCTTCGATCCAGGTGGTTGCCGGCGAGCGATCGCGCAATAAGGTTATTCGCATTGGTGGTTGCAGCGGCGCCGAGGTGCTGCGGAAGTTGAGGGAACACTTTACGGTTTAGAACAGCCGCGGTTCGGTGTACACCTATAGTTCATGTCCAGTCACGCTTTGTATGCCGGAGTGCTCGGCGTTATCGTTGTCAGCCTGCTCACGGTTTCTCTTTCCCGCCTGAAGAAGACGAAAACCAAGGCCGATTACCTGGTCGCCGGGCGTTCCCTGCCCACTTTCGTGCTGGTGTTCACGCTGCTGTCGTCGTGGATCGGTTCGGGGTCGCTGCTGGGGGGCGCGGAGAATGCCTACAAGCATGGCTTCTCTGCACTGTGGCAGGGCGGCGGCGGTTGGGCCGGGTTGTTGCTGATCTATTTCATCGCGCCTCGGGCGCGGAAATTCGCCCAGTTTACGATCCCTGACTTATTGGAAGCCCGGTATAACCAGACGGCTCGGGTGTTGGGGGTGATCGCTATCCTTTTTGCGTATACGGCGATCACCAGTTATCAGCTGATCGGCGGCGGCGATATTCTTCACCTGATCTTTCCCGACCTCATCACCGCGGACCTCGGCAAGTACATCATTGCCGTATTCGTGATCGTGTTTACCGCGATCGCCGGAATGGCTTCGGTCGCGTATATGGACGTGGTGATCGGATCGCTGGCGACGGTTACGCTGCTCGTGGCTTTACCGTTCGTTCTGCACGCGGCGGGAGGGTGGGGCGCCGTCACGCATGCTTTGCCGGCTAGCCATTTTCAGGTCCTGGGGGACTTTAACCTGGCGCAGGCGTTTGAGCTGTTCCTGCCTACCATGCTGTTGATGATGGGGAACCAATCGATGTATCAGAAGTTTTTCTCTGCCAAGTCGGAGAAAGACGCGCGCCATGCGGTGGTGGGATGGATTATCGGGACGGTGATTCTCGAAACTGTGATTGTTGCGCTTGCGGTGTTTGGTTCAGTGCTGTTTCCTTCTGGCGAGGTGCAGCAACGGCCGCGAGAGATTATCGCGTTTACGGCATTGCATGGATTGCCGGCCTGGTTGGGGGCGCTGCTGATGGGGGCGGTGTTTGCCAAGATTATTTCTACTGCCAACAATTACCTGTTTTCGCCTTCGACGAATTTGGTGAATGATGTGTTTACTCGCTATATCTCGCCTGGGGCTTCGAATAAGAGAGTGCTGATTGTTTCGCGGCTGGTGGTGGTGATGCTTGGAATCTGGGCGCTTTACCAGGCTCTGAATACCAGCTCGGTGCTGGCTAAAACGCTTTATGCGTATACGATCTACTCCGCTGCGCTGACGCCGGTGATCCTGGCTGCTTTTTATAGCCGGCGCGTGAATGCCCAGGGTGCGGTGAGCGCTATCGCCGCGGGGACGCTGGTTACTTTTTTCTGGGATTTTGAGGCGGTCAAGAGGCATCTGCCTCCTGTGCTGGCGCAGCGGGATGCGATTTTCCCGGCTTTGATCGCGGCATTGTTTTGTTTGGTGGTAGTGAGCGCGCTAACTCCGCCGCCCAAGGCGGAACAGGTGAGTTTGTTTTTTCCTTAGGGATGCGGGTGACCAGGGTGGGCGGGATCAAAGCAAATCTCCGTGACAATCATCAACCGAGCGGCCTAAACTCATACTACCTACACAGGTGCGTGCACGGATGATTCACAAAGCCAAAGATCTCTCGCAGGAACAAAAGAATGCCATAGAAAGCCTGCTGGGGCGTGCGATTGCTGAAAACGAAGCGATCAGCGTCCGCGCAGTGCCGGTCGATGAGTGCGGCGATTTTGCGAGTACGGATTCCGTTCCAGCCCCGGAATGGCTCCAGAATTCCTGGGAAAACGCGAAGCGACTCGGGCTAGATCGGCTCTCCATGGAAGAGATCGACACTGAAATTAAAGCGGCACGGCGAGCCCGCCGTGATCGCCCCACTGAGCAATGATCGGGGTCATCCTCGATACCAACATCCTGGTTTCGGCACTGCTCACTTCTCAAGGACTTTCCGCGCGCGTATTTCTTAGGACCCTGCAGGATCAAGACATGCGGCTCTGCGTGAGTGCTGAAGTCTTTTCAGAATACGAAGAGGTGCTCCACCGTACAAAATTTAATTTCACGGTAAGCGCAATCGCAGCGATGCTGGATGGCTTTCGTGAGAAGGGTTTTTGGGTCAAACCGACAAAGAGGTTGAGCGTATGTGACGATCCAGATGATGACATTTTTCTGGAATGTGCGGAAGCGGCCGCCGCGGATTACCTAGTCACGGGTAATCGGAGGCATTTTCCCGCCGCCGGCTGGGGCCGTCTGAATATCGTCACCGCTCGTGAGTTTCTTGCTTTGTTGGAGTTCGACAAAGATTCGTTAATCCAGTTGCAGCCACCCGAAGACCTACCGCGTGGTTAGGGCTTCCAGTTGGGGGCGGGCGGCTTCGTAGGTTTGCTTGATGCCTTCTACCAGAGTGGTCCTGGGCTTCCAGCCGAGCGTTGCCATGCGGGTTACATCCAGGAGCTTTTGTGGGGTTCCGTCGGGCTTGGTGGTGTCGAAGACCAGTTCGCCTTTGAAGCCCAGGGCGGTGCAGACGTGCTCTGCGAGCTCCCTTATGGTCACGTCGGTTCCGGTGCCTATGTTGATTAGCGGCACGCCTTCCAACAGGGCGGAGTAGGTTGTCTCGTCCAGATTCATGAGAAAGATGCAGGCTTCGGCCAGGTCTTCACTGAAAAGCAGCTCGCGACGGGGTTTGCCGGTTCCCCACACGGGGATTTGCTTGTGCCCCAGGGCCTTGGCTTCGGCTACCTTGCGAATCAAGGCAGGGAGTACGTGCGACTTCTGCGGATCGAAGTTGTCTCCTGGTCCGTAAAGGTTTGCAGGCATGGCAGAGAGGTATTTGGTCTTGAATTGGCGGTTGTAGGACCAGCACATCTCGATGCCGGCAATCTTGGCCAAGGCGTACGGACGATTGGTGGGCTCGAGAGGGCCGGTGAGCAGATACTCTTCCTTAATCGGTTGCGGGCAAAGCTTGGGGTAGATGCAGGAAGAGCCCAGGAAGAGGAGGCGGTCGACATCTGCGCGGTAACAGGCGTCAATGACGTTGGTCTGAATGATCAGGTTTTCGCGGATGAAGTCCGCGGGATAGAGATCATTGGCCAGGATGCCGCCTACCTTGGCCGCAGCCAGAAAAACGTAGTCGGGGCGCTCGCGTTCGAAGAAGATGCGTACCGCGGCCGCGTCCGTGAGATCCAGTTCTGCGTGCGATCGCAACAGGAGGCGATCAAAGCCGTGCTGCTTCAGCTTGCGGCAGATGGCGGAGCCTACCAGCCCGCGGTGACCAGCTACGTAGATGAGACTGTCTTTTTGCAGGGCAGTTGCTCCGATTAAAGCAGGACCAGAGTTACGGTTCTCTGTTGAAATTTGTTATGTGCAGCCGTTCTTTCCACCCCATCACGCAAGAACCGCGTGCCGGGGACCCCGGTTCTTTGGCGGAACGGCTGCGTAAAGAGCAATGAGGTCAATGTACACCCACTCTGGTCATGCTTCAGGACTCGTGAAAATTATAAGCGGCGTAGCCGTGCTGGGTGACCAGTGCGTCGCGCTCGGCGGCTTTGAGGTCTTCGGTGGCCATTTCTTCCACGAGGGAGCGGAAGTCGGTCTTGGGCGACCAGCCGAGTTCCTTGCGCGCTTTGGATGCGTCTCCCAGCAGGGTTTCGACTTCGGCAGGACGGAAGTAACGCGGGTCGACGGCTACGACGGATTTGCCGAGCTGGTCGTAGGCTTGCTCTTCGATGCCAGTTCCCTTCCATTCAAGATGGATATCGAGACATGCCGCAGCCATGGTGACAAATTCGCGCACGCTGTATTGCACGCCGGTGGCAATGACGTAGTCGGTGGCCTGCTTCTGTTGCAGCATGAGCCATTGCATCTCCACGTAATCGCGGGCATGGCCCCAGTCGCGTTTGGAATCGAGATTGCCGAGGTAGAGCTTCTGCTGCAGGCCGAGTTTGATGCGCGCCAGGGCGCGGGTTACTTTGCGGGTCACGAAAGTTTCGCCACGCACGGGCGATTCGTGATTGAACATGATGCCGTTGCAGGCGTAGAGGCCGTAAGACTCGCGGTAGTTGACGGTAATCCAGTAGGCGTAGAGCTTGGCGACTCCGTAGGGGGAGCGGGGATAAAACGGGGTCTTTTCCGACTGCGGGATCTGTTGAACCAGTCCATACATCTCGGAAGTGGAGGCCTGGTAAAAGCGCGACTTGCCGGCGAGCGACAGGATGCGAATGGCCTCGAGCAGGCGCAGAGTTCCCAGAGCATCGGAGTTGGCGGTGTATTCGGGCTCTTCAAACGAAACTTGTACGTGGCTCTGGGCGGCCAGGTTGTAGATTTCGTCGGGCTGCACTTTCTCGACCACGTGGACCAGGCTGCTGGAGTCCGTCATGTCGCCGTAGTGAAGCACGAGACGGCGCTTTTCCTGGTGGGGATCCTCGTAGAGGTGATCGATGCGGTTGGTGTTCAGTAACGAAGTGCGGCGCTTGATGCCGTGGACCTCGTAGCCCTTCTTCAGCAGGAACTCTGCGAGATAGGCGCCATCCTGACCGGTGATGCCGGTGATCAATGCTCTTTTCAAGAAGGGGTGTTCCTCAGCTCCATTTTAAGCCAGCGGGGTTGGGGCGGTGGCGGGGCGTACCACGACTGGTATCTTGACAGAGACTATGGGTGGACAGGAACCGCGGCTGCTGCACGTGGTGGCTTCTTTCGCGCCAGAGGCGGGAGGAACGACCGAGGCGATTCGCAAACTTGCACAGTGCTGTGTGGGTGCGGTGGAAGTGGTGTGCCTGGATGATCCGGGTTCCGCTTATGTTCAGGGGCAGAGTTTTCCGGTACATGCATTGGGTCCTGCTCAGGGGGGCTATCGCTGGACACCCCGGCTGCAGCCTTGGCTGGCGGAGAATCTGGCGCGGTTCGATGGAGTGGTGATCCATGGTTTGTGGCAGTACCACGGCTACGGCAGCTACCGGATGGTGCGTGAGCGGCTTCCCTACGTGGTGTTTCCGCATGGCATGCTGGACCCTTATTTCAAGCGTGCCTTTCCGTTGAAACACCTCAAGAAACAGGTTTATTGGCTGGCGCGAGAGCAGCGGATGCTGCGTGATGCAAGGGCGGTGTGCTTCACTACGGCGATTGAGCGCGACTCTGCAGTGAAGACGTTTTGGCCTGGGGTTTGGAAGAGTGTCGTGGTCTCGCTGGGTACCTCGGAGCCCGGCGGCGATCCGGATGCGCAACGGGAGGGGTTTTTGGCCCGGTTTCCGGCTTTGCGCGGACGGAGGTATTTTCTGTTTTTGTCGCGTATTCATCAGAAGAAGGGTTGCGATTTGCTGCTGGAGGCTTTTGGGCGCGTTGCGGCGGGTGCGGATTTGGATCTGGTGATGGCCGGGCCGGATGAGGAAGGGTTACAGGGTGTGCTGGAGGCGCAGGCGCAGCGACTAGGGATTTCCGAGCGTATTCACTGGACGGGGATGTTGGAGGGGGATGTGAAATGGGGTGCGTTGCGGGGTGCGGAGGCTTTTGTGCTTCCGTCGCACCAGGAGAATTTTGGCGTCGCGGTGGTGGAGGCGTTGGCTTGCGGGGTGCCGGTGATTATCTCGGACAAGGTGAATATCTGGCCGGAGATCGCTCAGGATCAGGCTGGGATTGTAAAGGCTGATACGGCGGAAGGGACTTACCAGGGCTTGGCGGCGTTTCTGGCGATGCGGCCGGACGAGCGGTTGCGGATGATCCGGAATGGGGTTGATTGTTTTCGGGCACGGTATGAGATGAAGCGGTCTGCGCGGGCGTTGAGTGAGTTGTTTTAGGGGTGGGGCATTTGGGGTCCGATAGATTTTCGGTTGGCCCGTTTGGACAGCACCGGAGACGCTGTCGAACGAAGGGCGCGGGTTGATGTTTTCTAAAGCCGATGGAGCAAAAGCGATGGATGGGCTTCGCCCTTCGTTTCGGCCCACGTACGCCGGCGCGAACGTGGGCACCCGTCCGATTTCCTCTGGCCTGTGGCAAACAGAATCCTTCGGAACTGGATTGGGCACCCGTGGGTTCTACCTGAAGGCGGCAGTGTGCTGCTTGGGTGCGGTCCATTCCTCGTAGACGGCGGCATGGTCCAGGGTCGAGCCGGCTAGGTCTTTTACGGAGAGGATGGCTCGGTCTTTGGCGGGCCAGGCTATCTGCAAAGATGGGTCATTCCAGAGGATAGTCCGCTCGTGCTGGGGAGCCCAGAAGTCGGTGGCTTTGTAGAGGACTTCTGCTCCATCCGACAGAACCATGAAGCCGTGAGCGAAGCCAGGGGGGATCCAGAGCATTTTATGGTTGGCGGCGCTCAGGGTCTCTCCCACCCATTTGCAGAAGGTGGGCGAATTGCGGCGGAGATCGACGGCGACGTCGTAGATCTCTCCCCGGAGACAACGAATAAGCTTTCCCTGGGGCTGCTTGATCTGGTAGTGGAGACCCCGGACTACGCCCTTGTGGGAGAAGGATTGGTTGTCCTGAACAAAGGGACCGGGGATGCCGATTTCCGCCAGGACGCGTTCATTGTAGCTTTCGAAAAAGGAACCCCGGCTATCCTCGAAGACCTTTGGTTCAAGAAGCAGCACATCGGGGATTTTGGTCGGTGCAGCATTCATCAATTAGCCCTCATGGCGGTTTCGACTTGCATTCCGGCGAGCACTTCGTTCAATTGTTGCTGCCAGGTGGGTAGGCGGAAGTTAAAAGCGTGTGCAAACTTGTCGTTCCCAAGCACGGAATTCGCCGGGCGCCTGGCTGGAGTTGGATAGTCCGAGGATGCGATCGGTTGCAAGCGCGGCTGGGTTGCGAGCCCGGCTGCCTGGAAGATGGCACGGGCAAAACCATACCAGGAAGTCGAGCCGGCGGCCGTCATGTGGTAGATTCCCCGGGCGCCGGACAGGGGTTGTTCGACGAGCCGCGCGGTCGCCGCGGCGATCGCCGCTGCCGAAGTGGGAGCGCCGATTTGATCGTCGACGACGCGCAACTCAGGACGTTCGGCGCCGAGCCGTAGCATGGTGCGAAGAAAGTTTTTTCCGTGGGCGCCATACACCCAACTGGTCCGGAGCACCAGGAAACGGGTGGCCGCCTCGGTAATCGCGGCCTCCCCGGCCGCCTTTGACTCTCCATATACGTTTACCGGGCTGATGGGATCGGTTTCGAGGTAGGGTTCTGCCTTTTCTCCGTTGAAGACGTAGTCGGTGGAGTAGTGAATAAGCAGGGCGTCGAGGCGGGCGGCCTCCTGGGCCAGGACCTGGGGGGCGTGGGCATTGATGGCAAAGCACAGGCCGGGCTCTTTTTCTGCCTGGTCAACGGCCGTGTAGGCGCCGGCATTGAGGATGATCGTGGGTTTGACTCGCCGGACGGTGTCCCGAATCGACTGCTCGCTCGAGAGATCACATTCATCCCGGCCGGTCAAAACCACGTCCTGGCGGGAATGGTACAGGCGGGAGAGCTCTGTCCCGACTTGTCCGTTTTTTCCGGTGATCAGTATGCGCATCGGATCGTCTAAGTGTAGAAGAAGTCGACCGGCAGTTATGCACAAATTGATACACCGTGGGTGTTTAACGGGTTTCGGCACATATTCGCCTGCTGACGTCAAGGGAAGTGGGCCTCTTTAGTAACTTATGCTGTTGGCCCCAATGGGCTAAAATCTCTGCACAGTGAGCGAAGTGACCGAATCTACTGAAACATCGGAAGATTTAGGCCCCGGGCCGCACCTGGCACAGGTCGATCCGCCGCACCCGTTCCGGAGCGCGCTCAAGACGATTGTGATTGCCGCCATTGCCGTTAGCATTGCTATCGGTCTGTATGTTTGGCTGGGAGAAAGACCTCCGGTCGCCAGAGGAGACATCTTAACGATGAACCTCTACCCGGTGCATACCCTCATCAACAACGGGGGCGGTGGCGATACCGGGATGGTGGGCACGGCCGAGTATTACGATCAGTTGCTGATACTGGCTAAGGTCAAGGTCACGAATCAGACGGATATACCGCTGTTCATGCAGGATATTTCGGCGGCTATCAGGCTGCCGGATGGCTCGGAACAGGTGAATATTACCGCGAGCAATAAGGATATGGATCGGGTGTTTCAGGCTTACCCATCGTTAAGTTACCTGCGAACGGATTCGATTCCTCGCGATACTACGTTGAATCCCGGGCAGTCGGTGCAGGGGTTGGCTATTTTTAATTTTCCGATAACTAAAGAACAGTGGGATTCGCTGCAGACGGCTAAGGTTGTTGTGTCGTTTATGCACCAGAAGAATCTCGAGATTGTGCTTCCTCGCAAGTAGTTCCCTTCCTTTTAACAAAAACATTTCCACGAAAGGCCTGCAGTCCGCTACGCTTCGCTCCGGTCGGGATGACAAGGTGGGGAGGTTGCTTCCCTGAGATTGGTTGCAGAGCAAGAGTCGACCAGGTCGGCTTCGCTACGGCACGCGGACGAAGTGTCTCTAGGACGCAAGCCCTGCACCCCTTCGATCCGACGGAGGGCGAGCGGAGGGACTGCGTTGCTCTGGCGTTTCAGTGATTTGAAATGACCCTGAGCCTAGGGGGTCATGGGGGTTGGGGCGTTTTTGGGGGTTGCCAGGTAGCCGATTACCTGGTTCTTGTTGATGGTGTTGATGACCAACTCGTACAAAAGCTTGTCTTTGCCGGTGTAGAACTGAACTGGCTCGTCCAGGTTCTTGTCCTTCTTCTCAATCTTCTTGTCGTCCGATTCCACCAGGAGGGTGTACTTGGAATGCTTGGTATCGGCCTTCTTTAAGGACACGGTGATGCCGGAGATGGGCGTGGGCTTGGCTCCCTTGGTCAGGTTCAAATCGTAATAGTTTCGATCACCCTTGTGCTTGAGGATGTCGAGTTCCTTGCCGTTGGTCGCTACCAGTCCGCTGGTGACTCCCAGGTCGCCAGTCACCCGTTTCAGCTGGCTTTCGGCGTTCGCTAACTCAGTCTTGGTCGCGGCAACATCTGTCTTTACCCCGCCTACGTCCGTCTTGACACTGGAAACGTCACTCGAAACCGCACCTATCTGCTTTTGATTTTCCGCCTGCGCGGCTGCTTGTTCCTTCTCCAGGCGGCTGGTCTCGGCCTGCTGGCGCTTGAGAAATTCGCTCGCTCGGGCTTCCAGTTGGCGTTGGGTGAGGCCGACGCTCTGGCCCAGAGTCTCCGAGGTCACACGCAGCTTGGCGTTGGTCTCACTGAGGCTCTCGGCAAGCTTGTCATTTTGCTGTTGCGCGTTTACAAGCGCGGTCTGGGATTTTTCCAGGCGGTTTTCCAGGGTGTAAGCCCAGATCAACGCGCCGGCGGACGCCAGCACGGCAAAACCAAGGAGGGCTATAAAGACACCGGAGTGAGTACGTTCAACCATGTCCACGCTATCGTCGCTCATGCGATCTGCCTCTTTTCAACTGGAATGCTGAGTATTCCCATCATCCTACAATGGACGAGTGGAGACTGCGGAAGTCATCGTCGCGGGAGGGGGCATTATCGGCACCTCCACCGCGCTGCTGTCGCCCCGTGACCCAGCGTCTCTATCCGGAATACCTTAGCACCGTGGAAGGGCTTTCGGGGCGTTCTGTTCGCCTGGGCACCCAGGCCGCCATTAGCACTGAGCGCTGGACGCCCGTATTGTGGGGTGGCGCCGGGACACTTTGGTAACGGGATCCTGGTTCCTCCGGCCACCGGCTGATCGTGCGCCAACTGCTGCAGGGCAGCCAGCCCGCGGTTGGGGCTTTCGCTCCCGGACGCCCGTCTAAGTGACAAGATTCAGAGCGCTGCGCTATAAAACTAGACAGCGGTGGGCACTGGACCGGCCGGCTCAAAAAAGACTGCGTTTCTGAACTATTGTCACCACCAGCCGATGTCCCTTGCGGTGAACAGCCGGCGGGGACCGGACGACGCGGGGCATCTTAGAAGAAGAAGAGGAGCGTTCAGTTATGTCGACTGCTGTGGTGGGCAAGGGACTTGCCGGGGTCGTTGCGGCCAACTCGGGGATCTGCTGGATTGATGGCGATGCCGGGGTGCTGGCCTACCGTGGGATTGATATCCACGAACTGGCGGAGAAGTCGACGTTCGAGGAATGCAGTTATTTGTTGTGGTTTGGGCGGCTTCCCCGCCAGGCGGAGTTGGAAGACTTCAGCAAACAGTTGGCGGAAGCTCGCCGGCTGGACCCCAAGATCATCGATTTGCTGCGCTCGTTCCCCCCCAGTGCGACGCCGATGGAAGTACTTCGTACCGCGGTTTCAGCGCTGAGTTTTTATGATGCGGACGAAAGCGACAACGAGCACGATGCCAACGTACGCAAGAGTTTCCGGCTGACATCGCAGATCGCTATGCTGGTGGCCGCCTATGACCGGCTGCGCAAAGGCAAGACGGTGGTGGCGCCGGATCCGTCTCTGAACCACGCGGCTAATTTTTTGTGGATGCTGAACGGGGAAAAACCTTCCGCGACGGCTACGAAGACGTTCGATGTGGCTCTGATTCTGCATGCCGATCATGAGCTGAATGCGTCCACATTCGCGGCGCGGGTGATCGCTGCTACGTTATCCGATATTCATTCTGCGATTACCGGAGCCATCGGGGCGCTGAAGGGACCGCTGCATGGGGGCGCCAACGAGGCGGTGATGCGGATGCTGTTTGCGATTGATAAGGAAGGGGCGGATCCGGTGGATTATGTGGCCGGATTGCTGGCCCAGAAGAAGAAGATTTCCGGCTTCGGGCATCGGGTCTACCATACCGAAGATCCGCGGGCGACCCACCTGCGCAAGATGTCTGAGGAGTTGGGCGAGTCTTCAGGAAATGCCAAGTGGTTCAAGATGTCGCGGGCGATTGAGAAGTATATTCTGGCGGAAAAGAAGTTGAACGCGAACGTGGATTTTTATTCGGCTTCGACTTATACCATGCTGGGGATCGACCTGGATTTGTTCACGCCGATTTTTGCGGTGAGCAGGATTTCAGGTTGGGCGGCGCATGTGATTGAACAGCTGGATGACAATCGGCTGATTCGGCCTCGAGCTGAGTATATTGGTCCGGAATATCCGGTGAAGTATACGGCGGTAGAGAAGCGGTAGTCTCGTGTTGATTGGTTCGAAAGACCCCAGGTCTTGAGACCTGGGGTTTCCTTTTCGATTTG
The DNA here is from genome assembly GCA_963850235.1 of uncultured Acidobacteriaceae bacterium. GTDB lineage: Bacteria > Acidobacteriota > Terriglobia > Terriglobales > Acidobacteriaceae > PALSA-350. The sequence goes on from CAWKKM010000007.1 coordinate 26,906, forward strand.
CCTATCTGGTTTGTCTCGAGCGAAAGATTCTATTTGCGGCTGGCCGGCGGGATGATTCCGTTCAGGCGCAGGTAAACCACCAATTGCCCGTAGTGGTCGTTGGTGTGGGCCAGGGAAAAGGCTGTAATGCTGGCTCGCGTGTTGGTTCCGTCCTTTGCGGGAAGCTCCGCAAACGCATTGGCAGCGGTCATGGTTTCGGCGGCGTGCTGGGCAAAGACGAAGGAATCTTTAAGAGCTTTCACGATTTCGTCTTTGCTGGTTAGCTTCTCGATCGATTTGACGTCGACGGTTGGCTTGATTCCGAAGCCATCAAAAAAGAAATATTGTGCCTCGGCGATGTGAGTGAGCTGCTGGCCGAAGGTGCGAACTCCTTTGAATTCGCCAGTGGTGGGGGCGAAGTCGTACTTGTCCGCCGGCATGGCTTCGGCGGCGGAAACGACTTCTTCTGCCTGGCCGCTTATGAGCTTTCCAAAGACCTGCCCTGGGGATGCGGGGGCGGCATAGGCTGATGCAGCGAGCATGGTGGTTACGGTCATTGTGGCGAGTGCGGACTTTAGTTTCATGTAGGCCTTCCTTGAGTGCGTTTCGCAGGAAAAAGGGTAGCAGGTTTTGGTTTGGGGCTGGTTGCCATTGGGTGAAGAGCTTGTACGCCTGCTTGTTCCCGTAGAATGGAGGGGTGCGGCGTATTTACCTGGATGCGAATGCTACGACTCCTCTGCTGCCGGAGGTGCTGGAAGCGATGCGCCCGTATTTGGTGGGACAGTTTGGGAATGCCTCCTCTATTCACCAGGAGGGACAACTGGCGCGTTCGGCCGTGGAGCAGGCTCGGGGACGGGTGGCGTTGTTGCTGGGGTGCCGGGCTTCTGAGGTGGTGTTTACCAGCGGGGGCACGGAAAGCGATAACCTGGCGGTTTTTGGTTCGGCCAAGAGCGGCGATCACGTCATCAGCAGCTCGGTCGAACATCATGCGGTGCTGCACGCGGTCGAACGTCTGGCTGACCGGGGAGTTGAGGTTACCGTTGTTCCGGTTGATGGCGAAGGGGTGGTTTCGGCTGAGGATGTCCGCCGGGCTCTGCGGCCTAATACTCGATTGGTCAGCGTGATGATGGCGAACAATGAGACCGGGGTTCTGCAGCCTGTGGAGGAAATCGGGCGCATCACGCGCGAGGCCGGTGTTCGCTTTCATGTGGACGCGGTGCAGGCGGCGGGCAAGGTGGCTATCGACGTGGAAGCGATTGGGTGCGATCTGCTGAGTATTTCAGGACACAAGATGCATGGTCCCCAGGGGACGGGAGCGCTCTTCGTGCGCCGCCGCACCCGGCTGGAGCCGCTCTTTGCCGGGGGTGCGCATGAGCGGCAGCGGCGAGCAGGGACGGAGAATGTTGCCGGGATCGTGGGTTTGGGTAAGGCTGCGGAATGCGCGATGGAAGCACTGCGGGGCGGCGACGTGGAGCGGATGCGCGAGTTACGAGACCGGTTGGAGACAGGCTTACAAGAGTTCGCGAGCGGCGTGAATGGCGGCCGTACGCCGCGGGTGCCGAATACTTCGAATGTGTGGTTTGCATCGCTTGATGGAGAAGCCCTGGTCATCGGGCTCGATTTGAAGGGCCTGGCTGTTTCGAGCGGCGCAGCGTGCTCCTCCGGGGCGAACGAGCCTTCGCATGTGCTGCAGGCTATGGGTCTCCCGCCCGAGCGGGCACGGGCGAGCTTGCGCTTCAGCTTGCACCGGCAGACGACGGCCGAAGAGATCGACCGGGCGATTGAGTTGGTTTCGACGCAGGTGACGAGATTGCGGGAGCTTTCGGCGGTGCCCCAGTGACGATCGCGGTAGCCATGTCGGGCGGGGTGGATTCGTCCACGGTTGCGGCCATGCTCAAGGCGGAAGGACAGGAGCTGGTTGGGCTGACGATGCAGCTTTGGAACCAGCGCCGGCTGGCGGACAAGGATGGCATGCCGGAGCAGGTGCAGGGACGATGCTGCTCAATCGATGATGTGTACGACGCACGGCGGGTGGCGGAGACGCTGGGGATTCCGTACTACGTGGTGAACCACCAGGAGCGGTTTGAGCGGGATGTGATCCGGCCTTTCGTGGACGAGTATCTTGCGGGGCGTACGCCGATTCCCTGCAGCTTGTGCAACAACCATCTCAAGTTTGACCAGCTGCTTTTGACTGCACGGCAGATCGGGGCGGAGCAGATCGCTACGGGCCACTATGCGCGCAATGAGTACGATCCGGTGCGAGGGCGGTGGATTTTGAAGCGGCCCGCGGATGCGAGCAAGGACCAGACGTACTTTCTGTTTGGGTTAACCCAGGAGCAGCTCTCGCGCACCCTCTTCCCCCTGGGTGGTTTCACCAAGCCGGAAGTGCGGGAGTTGGCGCACCATTACGGCTTGGCTTTGGCCAATAAGGCGGACTCGCAGGAGATTTGCTTTATTCCTGGCGGCGACTATAAGCGGTTTATTGATGCGTACCTTGAGGAGCAGGGCGAGAGTGTGCCCGACACTGCTGGGGAGTTGGTTTCGGTGGGTGGACAGTCGCGGGGGAAGCATGAGGGCGTGCACAACTTTACGGTTGGACAGCGGAAGGGGTTGGGTTTGGCTTCGCCTAGTCCGCTGTATGTGATCTCGATCGATCATGACCGCAAGCAGGTGACGGTGGGAGCGGAAGAGGAGTTGATGCGCGATTCGCTTCTTGCCCGGAGATTGAATTGGATTTCGATTGCGGGATTGCCGGGCGAGATGCGGGCCCAGGTGAAGATTCGTCATCGTCACGAGCCGGCTTGGGCGACGCTGCGGACGAGTGGTGAGGATGAAGTTGAGGTGCGGTTTGATGAGCCGGTCCGCGCTGTGACGCCGGGACAGGCCGCGGTTTTTTATGGCGGGGATGAGGTTATTGGCGGCGGGTGGATTGTTTAGGTTTTTCTTTTCCCTGGGGATATTACACGGGATGTAACTGGCCTCTACCAGGAGGATCCCAGGTCTCAAACGCGAGACCTGGGGCACCCATCGTCGTACCATGTGACGGTCTTAGACGAAGAGGTCGTCTTCGGGATCCAGGTGGTTGGTGGGGGTCTTTTTCCTCATGACGTCCATGCCCGCGCGCAGACCGTTGAGGATGCCGTTTACCTGGCGGACGGGCACGGCAACGCCGTTTTCGATCGCGTGGACGGCGTTGGTTAGCTGATCAAGAGTTACTTTCACCATGCCGTCCACACGGGAAGCCTGAACTTGGGCCCGCTCGGTTACATTGCCTACCAATCCGCCCACCTGGTCCGCCTTGGAGCGGAGAGTGGCTGTGGTCGCGGTCAGGTTTTCGGTGATCTGTTTCAGTTTCGGAGTGACGTCCTGAATCAATTCCCGGGACGACATGATGGCCGGCAGGGCGTGCAGACGGACATCATCCGCCAGATTCATGATCTTTTTTTGCGCTTTGCGGGCAGCAAAAAATGTGGCAGCCGAAAAGCCAGCCTGCATCAGGATGCTGACGGCAGCCACAGCAATAAACACGATCAACAGAGTCTGTGAAGATTTGTCCATCTGGCGCTAGACTTGCTCGTCAACCGGTGCTGTCGTCGCCGCATAGGCGTTCTTGCCCGCGTCCACCGCTGCTGAGACCTTGCTTGCATGCTTGGCAACTACCTTGCGGCCACGATCGACGTAGTCCTCAACCTGGGAACGACCGGTAGCCACCGCTTGCTTACCACGCTCGACATAATCGCCGAATTGGTCCTTGCCCGCGTCTACGTAGGTGTTGACCTGCGCCGCTGCTTCGCGCGATTTCTGCTTCAGGTACTCAGCGCGTTCGCGCGCACTCTCGGCTAACGTCTCGCGCGTATCGGTTCCCGCCTGGGGAGCATAAAGAACGCCGATCGCCGCGCCAATTCCGAGACCTACCAGAAACCAACCGAAACCACTTCCGCCGTTACCGTTGTCCTGATTTTCGTCTGACATGGATCTTCCCCTTATCTAGCTGAACTAGTGTTCCATCATACTGCTTCGGGCGTCCCGGTGAGGTTAGCACCCGGATACTAGAGCATATTTACTATTACGCTGCTTTGTTAAAAAGCGGCTAGGAACGGCCATCCTTCGGCTGGATGGCCGAGTTTAGTCCGTAAAATGCTCCGGGCGAGGATACTTCACCAAGCCACCCAATACAATGAATGTGATGCATGATTCGCCGGCGGCGTGTCAGCCAGTTGATGTTTCTCTTCGTCCAAATGGTGAGCAGGCGAATCAAACGTTCTGAACTGAGGATTTCCCCCATGAGGATTGATTTTGTAACGCGACGCAGTATCCCGTTGGCAGTTTTGACCGGTTTTCTGGTGCTGGGATCGGGTTGTAAGAGCAACGCTTCCCCAAGTGCCGAGCAGGCCGCGCCGGCAGCCACACAGGCCGCTCAGCCAGCTCCGGCGCCGGCACCGGTACGAGACGACCAGCAGATCGGCAGTGAAATCCAGGCGAAGATCACGGGTGAGTCCGCGTTAACGGGGCAGAACATCCAAGTGACCGTGGCCAATGGTGTGGCTACTTTGAATGGCAAGGTAGACAACGATGCTTCGCGAGCGCTGGCTGCGGCGGATAGCGCAACGGTCGATGGGGTCAGAACGGTGGTCAATAACCTGGTGGTGGCTCCTGTCCGTGCGGTGAAGCCGCCTCCGCCGCCTAAGCCAGTACGGCGGCATAAGCCGGTCGTGGCGGAGAATGCGCCTCCTCCGCCGCCGCCCCCTCCGGCAGCTGCTCCTTCGCAGGAGCCGGTACAGGTTGTCCCGGCGGCGCCTCCTACGCCACCTCGTCCTGTGGCGAAGACGGTGACTTTGCCTTCGGGGACGGTGATTCCGATTCGTATGACGGATACGCTCGATAGCGCGACAACACAGTCGAATTCGGTATTCCATGGATCGCTGGCCGGGGATTTGATTGTGGATGGGATGGTGGTGGCAAAGTCAGGCGCCTCGGTGGTGGGGCGGGTGATTACGGCTAAAGACGCGACTCACTTTTCCGGGAGCTCGCAGTTATCGATCGAGCTGACTCGGATCGATACGGTGGACCATCCGGTGGATGTGGTTACGGATGCATTCACCAAAACCGGTGCCGGGCGGGGGAAGAATACGGCGATCAAGACCGGCGGCGGAGCTGCGGTTGGAGCCATCCTCGGAGGGCTTTTGGGTGGCGGGAAAGGGGCTGCGATCGGGGCAGCTAGCGGGGGTGGCATCGGCGCTGGCGTGAATGGGGTTACCAGAGGACAGCAGGTGCAGATTCCTACGGAGACGCTGGTTAGTTTTCATTTGCAGTCTCCGATTAGCGTGACTACTTCGAAGAAGGTTGGCGGCGGTCGCGAGGGTTATAGCGGGGATGGGCAGTTGCAGGAGCGTCAGTAGTTGGGGTTTTAGAGTTTGAGGGTTGGTGCGGTGGTATCCCACATCTCGCAAAAAACCAGCGAGATCTGGGGCACCCGTCATTGTTGCAGGGACAAGCCGGACGTGGGCCTTCGCCTGGGCTGCGCCCCCATAAGCACTAACCTATCGGGTACGTGTTTCTTCAGGGCGCCCACAAAGCCGTCTTCCTGACAGCCTGTGACTTTTTCGAACACACCAGATGTTTCCAGCCCTCCCCACAAAATCGTCATCCTGAGCGGAGCGCCTCGCAGATCTGTCGCATAAAGAAGGGCCTACAGCGCGAAGTCGAAGGACCCCGGCGATGCTTGTTCGCAGATACTGTTTGGAGCTTTCCGGCCACATGGTGATAGAAGATGATGATCGCGCGCGAGAAGATGATCCCGTAACCATCAAGCGCGAACCGGGGGGTGATCGAGTTCTCGGCCTGGGAAGTCGGAAACCCCGGACAGCTTCCGCTCAGAGGGTTGTGACTTTATCTTTGTGGCCGAAAAGCTCCGAATAGCATCTGCGAACAAGCATCGCCGGGGTCCTTCGACTTCGCGCTATGAACGCTTCTTTATGCGACAGATCTGCGAGGCGCTTCGCTCAGGATGACGATTTTTGCTGAGGGTTTGAAGCACATCTGGTGAGGGGTGCGGAAACACAAAAGCTCGAAAAAGTCACAGGTTCTCAGGATGACGATTTTGTGGGGCTTCGAAAAAACACATCCCAACTTAGGTTAGCGCTTATGGGGCACACCCCGTCGTTTTCATCCCACGTACGCCCCACGGCACGCCGGGGCAGGTGGGGCGAACGTGGGCCACCCGTCACATTTGTTGCGTGGATAAGTACGGTCGTGTCTTGGCTGAGATTCCCTTTTAAGTCCAGACTCCGTAGTCGACCAGATAGTTGGCTATGGTGCGTTGGGTCGCGTAGACGTCTCCCGGGACGTGGCGGGAGAGACGGCGGACTATGGCTAGTTGCACGCGCAGGGTGTCTCCTTCGGCCACGGCGGCTACGATGCGCCTGGAGGCTAGCTCCACAACTTCCATCGCTTTGGCCGCGTAAAGCTTGACCATGGCTTCGGCAGTGGCGGCGAGGGGTAAGCTTCGCGCCCGCAGCTTGCGGGCTCGCAACAAGGCTGACTCCAGGGCGTAGACCTGGATGATGATGTCGGCCAAATCTGCCATGACTTCCTGCTGGTCGGCGAGCGCGTTCATGTATTTCTGCGAGGCTGCGCCGGCGGTGAAGAGAGCTAGTTTCTTCGCGCTCGCCAACAGCTGCGATTCAGCGTAGAGCGGATCGTTGGTGTGGTCGGCCTCCTCTTCGAAAGAGGGCGGCTCCAGAACCTCGTCCATCAGCTTTTTGATGGACGCCAGGAGCGGGAGCTTGCCCGCCAGGGCTCGCTTCATCAGCCAGCCTGTGATGATGAGGCGGTTGATTTCGTTGGTGCCTTCAAAGATGGGATTGATGCGGGAATCGCGATAGGCTCGCTCCACCGGGTACTCTTCTACGTATCCGTAACCGCCATAGATCTGGACAGCGTGGTCGACGACCACTTCCAGCATTTCCGATCCCCATACCTTCAGGATGGAACACTCGACGGCGTACTCCTCGATGTTCTTCTGAATCTCACGGGGGTTCCCGGCGGCTTCTCCTTCCAGAGCACCCAACGCGTCGTCGATCATGCCAACGGTGCGGTACGCCATGCTCTCGACGGCGAAAAGACGGGAGGCAGCGTCGGCGAGTTTTTGCTGGATGAGGCCGAAGGCGGCGATGGGCTTGCCGAAAGCCTGGCGCTGCTTGGCGTAGCCGAGGGCGTGGCTCAGCGTGGTTCGCGCGCCACCGACACAGGCTGCGCCTAATTTGAAACGGCCAATGTTGAGGATGTTGAAGGCTATGTGGTGACCCTTGCCGACCTCGCCCAGGAGGTTTTCTACCGGCACTTTGCAGTCGGAGAGGATCAGAGGACAAGTGGAGGAGCCGCGAATGCCGAGCTTGTGTTCTTCCGAGCCGATCGAAAGCCCGGGAGTTCCCTTCTCTATCAGGAAGGCGGTGAATTTATCTCCGTCGACTTTGGCGAAGACAGTGAACAGGTCGGCAAAGCCGGCGTTGCTGATCCACATCTTCTCGCCGTTGAGGAGGTAATGCGTGCCATCTGCTGAGAGCACGGCGCGAGTGCGAATGTTCATTGCATCCGACCCGGAGGTGGCTTCCGAGAGAGCGTAGGCGCCGATCAACTCTCCGGTGGCCATGCGCGGCAGAAACTTTTGCTTTTGCGCGTCGGTGCCATACCAGACGATGGGCAGGGTGCCGATGCCGACATGGGCGCTGAAGGCGACGGTGAAGCTGGCCAGTTCCGAGAGATGGTCGGCAACAATCGCGGAGGTGACCTTGTCCATGGCCAGGCCGCCGTAGGCCTCCGGGATGTCGACCGCCATGAGGCCGAGGTCTCCTGCTTTTTTCAGCAGGGCGCGCGTCACCTCGAATTGCTTGGCTTCGATCTTCTCGGCGTCGGGCAGGACTTCATTGCGCACAAACTCGGTGGTGGTGCGCGCGATTTGACGCTGCTCTTCGCTGAAGTCTTCCGGGGTCATGATGTCTTCAGGGGAGCGCTCCTCGATGAGGAAGCTGCCACCGGGAATTGTGCGGTGCAGAATTTCCGTCGCTGTGGCCACTGTTTCTCCTTGGTGTGCTAGTTGAGTGATTCGAAGATGCCCGCAGCGCCCATGCCGCCGCCAACGCACATGGTGACCAGGCCGTATCGCGCGCCTCTGGTTTGCATGGAATGCAGGAGCGTGGCGGTGAGTTTGGCGCCGGTGCAGCCGAGCGGATGGCCGAGGGCGATGGCTCCTCCGTTGATGTTCACCCTGGCCGGATCGAGGCCGAGCTGCTGGATGACCGCCAGCGACTGCGCGGCGAAGGCTTCGTTGAGCTCGATCAGGTCGATTTGATCCAGGGTCAGGCCGGCTAGTTTGAGGGCTTTGGGTACGGCATAGACCGGCCCCATTCCCATTTCTTCGGGCAGGCAGCCGGCGGTGGCAAAGGCCACGAAGCGCGCCAGGGGCTTTATGCCCAGAGCGGCGGCGCGTTCGCCAGACATCACGACCGCGGCTGCTGCACCATCTGAGGTTTGCGATGAGTTCCCTGCCGTAACCGTTCCCTTGGCGTGAAAGGCGGGTTTCAGGCCGGCGAGTGCTTCCATGGAAGTGTCTGCGCGTGGGCCTTCATCGGTGGTGAACGGCTTGGTGGCGAGTTTAATCTTGCCTCCGCCGTTGGTGGCATTGGTCACGGTGACGGATACGATCTCGTCAGTAAAACGACCGGCTTCGATGGCGGCCAGCGCTTTCTTGTGACTCGAGAGGGCGAAGGCATCGGCTTGTTCGCGGGTGATGCCGTAGTGCTGGGCTACCCGTTCCGCGGTCAGCCCCATGGATAGGTAGGAGTCGGCGTAGTGGTCGATGAGCCAGGGATTGGCGCTGACCTTATTGCCGCCCATGGGGACCATGCTCATGGATTCGGTTCCACCAGCGATGATGACTTCGGCGCCACCGCCGCGGATGCGATCGGCGGCCATGGCGATGGACTGGAGACCGGAAGCGCAGAAGCGGTTGACGGTCATCGCAGAGGCGCTGACAGGGAGACCGGCGCGCAGGGAGGCGATGCGGGCGACGTTCATTCCCTGCTCCGCTTCGGGCATGGCACAACCAAGGATCACATCTTCGATCTCGTTGCGGTCGAGTTGGGGCAGCCGGGCCAGGGCGCCTTCGATCGCGGTGGCGGCGAGATCGTCAGGGCGCGTGGTGGCGAGGGCTCCCCGGCCGGACTTGCCTACGGCGGTTCGAATACTGCTGGCGATGACGGCGTCTCTCATGATTCAGTTCCTTAGGGGTTTCCCGGTCTTGAGGGTGAAGGCTATGCGTTCCTGGGTTTTGCGTTCTCCGCAAAGAGACAGAAAGGCCTGGCGCTCAAGGTCGAGGAAATACTGTTCGCCTACGACGGTACCGGCGGGTATAGCGCCCCCGGAAAGAATGTTGGCGACGTGATTGGCTACTTTCTGGTCGTGGTCGCTGATGTAGTCGGCCTGGCGCATCAGGTGGACGCCTAGTTTCAAAGTGGCCAGTGCGCTTTCACCGGCAGCTGGGACTTCGCGATGGATCGGCGCGGAATAGCCTGCGCCCGCCAAGGTGATCGCCGCTTGTTTGGCATCGTTCACCAGCCGTTCGCGATGGGCGGTGATGCGGTCCGAGGTGCTTAGATAGCCAAGCAGGCGGGCATCCGCGGCCGAGGTCGAGACTTTGGCCATCGCGATGACTTCGAAGTTGCGCTTGAGGGCGTCGAAGTATTCAGCCGAACCAGAGAGGCGGGCGGTCGAGTCTTTGCCGGCTGCGGAGAGAACGCCTACGGCGGAGTCGACCGCGCGCAAAACCATTTCCTTGGTGCCACCGCCCGCAGGGACGACGCCGACCCCGGTTTCCACCAGGCCCATGTACAGCTCAGCATGGGGTTGGCGGGTGGCGGCGTGGAGGGCAATCTCCGCTCCTCCGCCGAGACAGAGGCCGTAAGGCGCCACGACGACCGGACGGGGACAGAAGCGGATGGCGGCCGTCATGCGCTGGAAAGCGCGCACGGCAAAGTCGAGGTCCTCCCACTCACCTTCCTGAATGAGCAGGAGCACCTGGAAGAGATTGGCGCCGACGGAGAAGTTGGCGCCGTCGCCGGTGATGATAAAGCCCTGGAAGTCGCGAACGGCATCACTGCCTGGATTGAGGACCTGGGTCACCAGGCGGGTGATGTCTTCGCCGACCGCGTCTTTCTTGGAGTGCAGCTCGATGGCCGCGATGCCGTCGCCGAGGTCAATCAGCGACGCTCCGGGATTGGTTTTGACGACGCCGTTTGATTTGCGAAAGTCCGCTATGGCGGCGATGCCCGGCGGCTGAAGCACGGGTACGTATTCGCCGCGGCTGGGATCAAAGACCTCCTTGCCGCCATCCCGATACCAGGTGGATGGTGCGTTGGGCGAAAGGGTAGCATCTACGCCCACCGCGTCCCACATTTCGAAGGGTCCCATTTCCCAATTGAAGCCGGTACGCATGGCGCGGTCGATGCTGGCGGGATCGCCGGCGATTTCGGGGAGGCAGTCGGCAGCGTAGGCAAAGAGACGGCTGAGGAGCTCCAGTTGGAATTTGGCTGCCTTGTCTTTGCGGATATCACCGGCCCAGAGCATGCGCAGCCGCTCTGGGAGCGATTCGGAGTTTTTAGCGAGCTCCAGCGAGGGGAATTTGGGGCGGGTCGCCGGGCGGTAGGTGACGGTTTGCCAGTCGAGGGCGAGACGAAGTTCGTTGCCGTCGGCGTCCTTCTCTTTTTTGTAAAAGCCCTGGCCGGTCTTGTCGCCCAGCCAGCGGCGCTCCAGCATGGTCTTGACGAAGGGCGGCAGGTCGAGTGCTTCGCCGGCGCGGGACTGGGAAAAATTCGCGACTACGTGGGCCAGGATGTCGATGCCCACCATGTCTGCCAGGCGGAAGCTACCGGTGCGAGGCCAACCGAGTGCACTGCCGGTGAGGGCGTCGACCTCTTCTATGGTGAGGCCCTGTTCCTGCATCAGCTGCAGGGCCTGGGTCATGACGTAGACGCCAATGCGATTGGCAATGAAGTTCGGCGTGTCACGGGCGTAAACCACGGTCTTGCCCAGACGACGATCGGCAAAGCCGGCAATGGTAGCGATGGCCGCCGGATCGGTTTCAGGGGTGGGGATGATCTCCAGCAGACGCATATAGCGCGGCGGGTTGAAAAAGTGGGTGCCGAACCAGGACCGGCGGAGGTCTGCGGGTAGCTGTGCGGCGATGCTCGCGACCGGCAGGCCGCTGGTATTAGTGGTGAGGATGACACCCGGCTTGAGGTACGGGGTGATTTTGGCGAGGAGTTGCTGCTTGATTGCCAGGTTCTCGGTGACTGCTTCCAGAACCCAGTCGCACTTGGAAAGGAGACCGAGGTCATGCTCGAAGGTCCCGGGTTGGATGAGGCGGGCGTTGGCTGGATCGTAAAAGGCCGCCGGCTTGGCGCGGCCGAGAGCCTCCACTGCGGCGGAGGCGATGGGCTTGCCTGTATCACCAGCCAGGTCAAGCAGCACGACCGGGATACCGGCGTTGGCGAGATGAGCGGCGATGCGCACACCCATGGTTCCCGCACCGAGAACCGCAGCCTGCTGAATCATGCCTGGACGCTCAGGCGCCGGGCGGCCCGACGGGGAGCCGACGCGTTCGACTGGGGGCGCAGGAGCTGAGCTCATGTCTGATTTCTCCTCCTTGTAACGTTACGCTTGTCTCCCGGCAGAGGAAAAACGGCGTGGTGAATAAGGGGTAAAACGTGGATTCTCTGGTATCGACATTGCAAACGACATACGACTTTGGTCCCGGTGGAAAACCTATATGCTTGGCGAATGACCGAAGGTCCTGGGCGTTCCGGAACGAAGCCTGAAAGCTCATTTTTTATCTCAGGTTTCCGGATGCAAGTGCAAGTAGTTAAAGGAGAGTAGACCATGCAATTCGCCATAGTGATCATGGCAGCGGGCAAGGGCACGCGGCTCAAGAGCAGGCGTCCCAAGGTATTGCACGAGGTGGGCGGGAAGCCTCTGATACGTCACGTGGTGGATGCGGCGCGGCAGATTGTTCCGCCGGAGGATGTTTATGTGATCGTAGGCCACGAGGCAGGGCTGGTGAGGGATTCTGTTTCCGCGCTGGGTGTGCAGTTCGTGGAGCAAACCGAGCAAAAAGGCACAGGCCATGCGATGCAGATGGCGCGCCAGGCTACGGCGGGATATGAGGATGTGATTGTCCTCTATGGGGATGTGCCCTTGATCCGGCCGGAGACGATCCGCAAAGTACGCGATTTTCATCTTGAGCGGCGGGCGGCGATGACCGTGCTGACGGCGATCCCGGAGGACCCGTACGGATATGGCCGCGTGCTCCGCAAGTCTCCTGATTCCGATGAGATACGAGAGATTGTGGAACAGAGAGCTTTAACTCCGGAGGCGGCTAACGTGCGGGAGATCAACTCCGGACTCTACGCCTTTTCCACCAAGCCATTGTTTGCCCACATCGACAGCCTGGGAACGAACAACGCACAGGGCGAGCTCTATCTGACCGACATGGCGTCGATTCTGGGGAAGGCCGGGGAAAAGGTGGTTGCGCTAAAAGCTGAAGATCCGGATGAGGTATTGGGGGCTAACACCATAGAAGAAATGATGGCAATTGACGGCAAGCTTCGGCTATCGACGGCCCGCAGATTGATGGCGGAAGGAGTGACCATATTTCGTCCCGAGACCACGGTGATCGATGCCGGGGTAATGGTGGGGGCGGACACCATCATTGAGCCCTTTGTGCAACTGCTGGGCGCGACCAAGGTGGGGAAGGAATGCCGGATCCGGTCGTACTCGGTGCTGGAGGATGCTACGGTGGGCAACCGGGTGGTGGTTCGCCAAGGCTGTGTAGTTACCCAGTCCAGGGTGGATGACGGCGCATTGCTCGGCCCCTATGCCCATGTGCGGCCGGAAAGCGAGATCGGCGAAGGCGCGCATGTGGGGAATTTCGTGGAGACCAAGAAGATTCGCCTGGGCAAAGGCTCCAAGGCAAACCACCTTGCCTACCTGGGTGATGCGGAAATTGGCGAGGGCGTGAATGTGGGAGCGGGGGCGATTACCTGCAACTATGACGGAGTGAGTAAACGCAAGACGGTGATCGGCGATCACGTATTTGTGGGGAGCAATTCTACCCTTGTGGCGCCGCTTAGGCTGGGAAATGGCGCCTATATCGCGGCAGGATCATGCATTACCGAGGATGTGCCGGAAGATGCCCTGGCTTTGGGGCGGGCGCGGCAGACGATCAAGGAAGGGTGGAGCGCGGCGCGGCGTAATAAAAAGCAGGGCGTGTAAATCAGGCGGCTTCCGTCCGCGCCCGTTCGGCAAGCACCTGATGCAGGCGGATCCGAGCCGAAAAGCAGGAGCGCACGACCTGGGCTTCAGGGATATCCAGAAGGCGGCTGATCATCGCAGGCGAGTAACCTTCGACCTCGCGAAGCAGGAAAAGCAGACGCTCGTTGGGTGGGAGGTTGTGCACTGCCGCCTCAAGGTCTGGGCGCCGAACATTGCCGTGGATGCGGCTGGCCCCAGGAACCAGAACGGCCGGCGATTCTTCGTTGCGCAGAGGAAAGCGCTCGCTTAGCTCCTGCATGAGCGCAGAATCGATTGCGAATGCGTCAGGGTTTTCATGCTGTTGAAAGGCACGCACGAAAGTAACGGTGAGAATTTGTTCCGCTTCCACCTCATTTCCCGTCATATAGAAGGCGAGGGAGAAGGTGCGATGACGGTGGCTTTCGAACACGTCTCGCTGTTGCTGCTCGGCAGACTGTTTGGCAGCCTGGGAGACAACGAGGTTGGATTCCGCGGAAAACTCACGCTCAAAGTTGAACAAAGCTACCCCGCCAGCCTCAGAATTGAAACTACTCTACACCCGGTAGCCCTGATTGCCGCGATCTGGTGCGAAAGTGAGAGAAGACCCGACATTGAGTATAACAGTTTGCTCCATGCGCCCGCCGGTGACGAAGAAACTACACCTCGACCGGCGGTTGAAGATAGACTGGGCAGGAAGCCGTTTTACAGTGACTGTGACGTGATGAGGATCACGAGATTCGCTTGCGTTCGGACGCGAAGTGAAACGGCAGTAACGACTCAACACTCTGCGAGAGAGAAGACGTGTAGCGGAGCGCCCCTCGCCCGGCCAGCGTAGCTGTGTCAGTGTGCATTTTGCCCGCTGAGGCACTAGATCTTGTTCCAGGTGTGCACAAGTGGTATCGGCGAAAAGAGAAAGGGAGCCATCCGGCAGAACCGGATCCCCGGCAAGTATGGAAACCCTACGGAGCCAAGCACGCGTGTTGGTGGTCGATGACCAGAAGCATTGTCGAGTAGCCATTGACGGCATGCTCGAAAGATCGGAGTACTCGACGGTGCTGTCAAGCGGCCGCGACGAAGCGATCGCGCACATCGAGCGCGACGGGCCGTATGACCTCGTGCTGTCTGACCTGGCCGTGGCCGGTTCGGATGGCCATGGTCTGATGGGTCGAATGCGCCGGTTACAACCGGATACCCCGCTGGTGCTGCTGACCCATGATGTGAAGGCGGCGCTGGCCGCGGTTCGGCAGGGGGCTTACGATTACCTGCTGAAACCGATCGAGAAGGATCAGCTGCTGGCGACGGTGCGGCGAGCGATTGACTATCGCCGCCTGATGCAGCAGAACGCGATGTACCGGCAAGATCTGGAACAGATGGTGAGTGCGCGAACGGGGATGTTGAATCAGGCGATCGCGGACCTGGAGCAATCGTACGACATCACACTGGAGGCGCTGGGCGACGCGCTGGATCTGAAGGACGCTGAGACGGAAGGCCACTCCAAGCGAGTGACTGCGTTTACCATTGCTCTCGCCCGGGGTGCGGGTGTTCCTCCGCAGCAGATACCGATCCTGGCCCGGGGCGCTTTTCTGCACGATATCGGGAAGATGGCGATTCCTGACGCGATTCTGCTCAAGCCCAGCAAGCTGCAGCTGGATGAGCAGAAAGTGATGCGGGAGCACTGTGCGCGGGGCTACCAGATGCTGCGTAAGATCCCCTTTTTGCAGGAAGCTGCGGAGATTGTGTACAGCCACCAGGAACATTACGACGGCAGCGGCTATCCGCGGAGACTGAAGGGCGAGGAGATTCCGTTGGGGGCGAGGATCTTCGCCGTGGCCGACACACTGGATGCCATCACCTCGGACCGGCCTTACCGGAAAGCGACCACTTTTACCGCGGCCCGGATGGAGATCAAACGATGCGCGGGAACGCAGTTTGATCCCAAGGTGGTTGAGGTGTACCTCAGCTTGCCCGACCAGTTGTGGGAAGATTTGCGGGCGGAGATTACCCAACAGTCGAAGAAGCTGGCCCCGCTGCAGCTGGAGCCCAAGGGTCCCAAGCTGCGCAATCCATTTAGTTAGATAGAGAAGGTGTAGCGATGAGTGTATTAAGCCCGGAAATCGTGCAGGAAAAGTTGCGCTCGCTTCCCCATTGGAAGCTTGAGGGCAAAGAGATCGTCCGCCGTTTTGAGTTCCCTGATTTCGTGACAGCGATGGCTTTCGTGAACCAGGTCGCGGAGAAGGCAGAGAAGGCCGGGCACCACCCGGATATCGATATACGGTACAACAAGGTCCGGCTGGGACTGGTCTCGCACGACAAAGGCGGGCTGACCGAACGGGATATGAAGATGGCGCAGGCGATTGATTCGCTTTCGTAGACTTCGCAGCCTGCCGGAAACCGGTCAACTGGCTTACACGGCGCCGATTCTTACGTTTCGAGGAAGGGCCCGTAGGACCGCAGGTCCCTCCGCTTCGCTTCGCTCCGGTCGGGATGACAAGGGGAGGGTGGTGTTTCCATCTGAGATTGGTTCCGCGGACTCCTCTTGGAAATGCGAAATACTGTGCTCAAACAGAATTTCCTGCGAGGATCCCAGGTCTTAAAAGCGAGACCGGGGACACTCTTCGCGTGTCCAGTCGGAATTGGAGGCACACAGGAATCGGACTCGGTTTTCGAGCTTTTCAGCCGTCGGCTTCAGGAAGGCTCATCTTCTGACGGGTGTGGTTGTTGCCGCATTTGCGCCAGGGTCCTGCGGTTCCAGATGGCGACGGCGATTCCACCCAGGGCTGCCGAGGTGGCGAGCAATAGGCCGGTGCGCCAGAAATCCCTCTGCACAGAGGCCAGCGGAATCCGGCTGGGAGCCTGGTCTATGGGGATTGGTTCAATGCGAAATGCAGTCAATTTACGAATGGGCACGGTGACCTGGGAAAAAAATTAACGAAGATGGACCATGGAGCAACTTATTTTTTCAAAGCGCGTCTATGGACGTAACGGGCTGAAATCGGGCCCCAAAAAATACAGGAATCGGTATTTAAAAAGTTCGAAAATGCATTTTTTTACGAAATTTAGTATTTTCAGCTAGAAGTTTTCAGCAAGCACTGCTAATATAAGTTCAGTCGTGGTTGAGGTAGTTGCTCTCACGGCGCGGTTTTAAGTACAAGTTGCGTCACTGGCCTCCCGGCACGGACAACTTACCGTTCGTGCCGCCTTTTTTTTGTTCCCCACGCTCTATTCCCACGAAAACCTTATCTAAATGCTTTGCAATCCTATCGCCGAGTCGTGGCAGTTCCCTTTCCGCCGCGCTACACTGGATTTTTAGGGAGCGGCAATGCGGCGAATTTTGGTGTGCCTGGCAATTGGAATGTTGACGGTGGCGGCATCTGCACAGTGGGTCACGGACGGGGATGTTCCCGCATACCATGCCACGGCCCCGGCTCACGGAACGAAGTTGCCCGCTCTCTTGTCTGGCAGTCAGTTGGCGGGACCAATGTTTCAGTACCCCTGGCAAAAAGCGGTCTATGTGGATGCGGCCAAGGTTCCCAACGTGCTGTACCAGTTGCCCTGCTATTGCCACTGCGACCGGAACATGGGGCACACCAGTCTGCACAGTTGTTTTGAGGGTTTACATGGTGCGGAGTGCTCGACCTGCGCCAAAGAGGGGTATTACGCCTACCAGATGACGCTCAAAGGCAAGACGGTGAAAGAGATTCGCGAGGGTGTGCTGCGCAAGGACTTTGAGAGCATCGACCTGAATGCAATTGGCTTGTAGAGGACGCTTATAATGGTGGTAGGGCGTGGCATCCATGCCTGCCTGAAAGAGAAGAATGGGGGCGTCACGGTTTCGACGGGATCGATTAGGCCGAGAGGCATGCCGGGGTGTAAGCACCCGTAATCGCTTGCAAAAACAATAATTGCTAACAACAACCTAGCACTTGCTGCTTAATTAAATAAGTAGCCGTTCTCCGTGGCTTCGCCTGTGGGCTGCGGAAGAACGTCGCACAGCAGGCTGGTTCCTGAGACCCGGTCCGAGCCGCAGGGACGAGATCATCGGACTAGTGCTACGCGCATCTTGTCGATTCTGAGCGCGTAGTGCGAAACCTTTGGAATCGACTACGCATGGAGTCTCTTTGCTGACATGGATTTCGGACGCGGGTTCGACTCCCGCCGCCTCCACCAATATTTGACCTCGACTCGGGTCGCTTCCGAGGTCCTTCGCTTCGCTCAGGATTTCGCCTGCGGGCTCAGACGCCCGCATAACGGCTCAAGTTCGACTCCCGCCGCCTCCACCAATATTTGACCTCGACTCGGGTCGCTTCCGAGGTCCTTCGCTTTCGCTCAGGATTTCGCCTGCGGGCTCAGACGCCCGCATAACGGCTCAAGTTCGACTCCCGCCGCCTCCACCAATATTTGACCTCGACTCGGGTCGCTTCCGAGGTCCTTCGCCTTCGCTCAGGATTTCGCCTGCGGGCTCAGACGCCCGCATAACGGCTCAAGTTCGACTCCCGCCGCCTCCACCATATTTGACCTCGACCCGAGTCGCTTCCGAGGTCCTTCGCTTTCGCTCAGGATTTCGCCTGCGGGCGCTCTGATCTTCCTTTACGGAAGATTGGCGCCGCTATCCCGTGGAGCGAAACCGTGTGAGACGATGTATCGGAATGCCACCCCGTGCGTTTAGGGCCTTTTCGTTCGCGCTGATCGTTGCGGCGTTGCTGCCAGTGTGCCCCGCGCGGGCGCAGGTCTTCGACCTCCAGCAGCAGCGGCAGCAATTGGCCGAGATTCACAGCCTCTGGCGCTTTCATACCGGCGACGATCCTGACGGAAAATTGGGCTGGGCCTCTCCGGGATTCGATGACTCGGCATGGCCGCTGTTACGTGGGGACGAGGGCTGGGGGAAGCAGGGCTACAAAGGCTATTCCGGCATGGCCTGGTATCGATTCAAGGTCCAGCTGCCGCAGACGCAGCGGCCCATCGCGCTGCTGGTACCGCGGCTCTCCACCAGCTATCAGATATTTGTCGACGGGCATCTGATCGGCCAATTTGGCGGCCTCCCGCCGCACGAACAGGTGGTGTTCGGCGATCGCCCTATCTTCCTCCTGCCCGCGGAAGCGGCGCCCCCGGGCAAGATCGTCACCATCGCCATTCGCGTCTGGCATTGGTCGCATTGGGCCGCATACAAGGACGGCGGCCCGGATGGGGCCCTGCGAATCGGCGACGCTGACGTCATCCGCGAACTTGCGTCGCATGTTCATAAAGTGGTGTTTTGGAGAGACGCGTCCAATAACCTGCTCCTGATCATCCATCTCCTCGCAGCTTCTGCTGCATGCGCTCTCTTCGTGCTGCGTAGAAAAGATCGCGAATACCTTTGGTTCGGCCTCTGGGAGTTCACCCGGGCCCTGGTGTGCCTAAGTCAGGATTACGCCGACTTTCATAGCTATCCGGTTAACACCTGGGATATTGTCGGCCCATTCCTGCAGATCCTGGCCACCTTGCTGTTCCTCGGCTTTGTCTCCAATCTTCTACGGGTAAAAAGTGGGCTTGTTTATCGCATCGCTATCGCGGCTCCCTTGGTCGCTCTGGCAGCCCTTGTACCGGTTGTATTTTTTTGGCTCAGCGTCTCGGTGTGCTACGCGATCGTCGGGCTAAGCATACTTCCCTACTTCGTGTGCGTCCTGATCCTTCTGTACCGCGGTGTCCGGCAAGGCATTCCAGACGCCGGGCTTCTTTTGTTTCCTGTTGCGCTCGCTTTCGCCTCCGAGACGGCTTACCTGGCACTGGTCGCCATTGAAACTGCGGGCGCTTCCGCATTGGCGGCCAAGTTTGCCTGGTTCGAACAACTGTCTCTGCGGCCCTTTCCTTTCTCTGTCCTCGACGTGACCGATCTACTCGTGCAAATGGCGATTCTGTTGATCCTCGTGTTGCGCTTCTCCCGCTCCCGTGCCGACGAAGAGCGCCTCAACACGGAGTTGGAGTCCGCCCGTGCGGTGCAGAGTATCCTCGTCCCGAATGAGACTCCGTGCATTCCCGGCTTCACCATCCAATCTGTCTACAAGCCCTACGGCCAGGTGGGCGGCGACTTCTTCCAGATCATTCCTCTCCCACCGGCGGCGGCGCTGGTCTGCATCGGGGATGTGAGCGGAAAAGGCATGCCCGCCGCCATGACCGTTTCTCTGCTCGTTGGCACCCTGCGTGCGCTCGCCGACTCGACCCAGCATCCCGGAGAAATTCTGTCCTCCATGAACCGGCATCTTCTGGATCGAGCGCGGAATGGTTTCACCACTTGCCTGGTGCTGCGTGCGGACGCGAACGGTACGCTGACCATGGCCAACGCGGGGCACATTGCGCCCTATCTCAACGGAGCGGAACTATCCTGCGAGAATGGGCTGCCTCTTGGTCTTACGGAAGGCGCAGACTATGTCGAATCCTCATTCCACCTGGGGCAAGGCGAACAACTGATGCTGACTACCGACGGAGTGGTGGAAGCACGAAACAAAACCGGCGAGCTCTACGGTTTCGAACGCACAGCCGCGATCTCCACTCAATCCGCCGAAGAGATCGCACACGCCGCTCAGGCCTTCGGGCAAGACGACGACATCACCGTGCTCACCCTGACCTGGCTTGCCGCACACAAGTAGGCATGCCATTCCAATGAATCCCCGAGCGAAATCTCAGGGAGCTTTGCTCCGTCCGGTGGACTGCGCATCTTCTTGCGCTCCGTCGGCCGCCGGACGTTTGGATGAGCCCATGAGCCGATACCCAGGATGAACTCCCCGAGTGAGCCCCTGTTGGTCGGCAACCTTTAACAAGAGAGAGCCGAAAGCGGCGCGTTCTTGATTGCTGAGTGCGGCAAGTAAGGCGTCCTGGTGCTCCCGAGCCACTTTCCCGATTTTTACCAGAACCTCTTCTCCGCGCTTTGCCAGATGAAGCGAATACAAGCGGCGGTCGTCGGGGTTCGGTCTCCGCTCGAGGTAGCCTCGTTTTTCGAGGTTATCCAGAATCGCCACCAGGCGGCTCGGATGGATGCTCAACTTGCCTGCAAGCTCCTGCTGGCTGAGCCCGGAGGCAACGCGCAGCAAGCGCAAAATACCAGCGTCGGCCGGGGCCAGGTCAAGAACCCTCAACCTCTCAGCAAATTGCGAAGCGGCGTGCGCACCCAGTTGGGCGAGGAGGAACGCCGGTTCTCCTCTTTCCATTTTTTCTTGAGTCATTTGAAAATAATTATTGCACAGAATATTCATTTATCGTATAAATGATTTCATTATGAAATATAGTCCTCGATTCCGTGGTCCTTCCATCATCCTGCTGGCGTCAGTCCACATCGTCCTGTTCGTGGCGGGGCTTGTAGCGGGCGTGGTGCTGCGGCACGGCGGGTCGTTTGTCACCCCGTTTGCTGCAGCCGAGCAGGTGCGCATGTTTTTCACCCAGGGCCCCATGGCAGTCCGCGTGAGCAACTTCTTTCTTTTTGGCTCTGCAGTCCCCTTTGGCATCTTTGCTGTGACGACTGTGAGCCGGTTGCGCTTCCTGGGTGTTCGTGCAGCGGGTACGAATATCACTTTGCTCGGCGGTGTTGTCGCCGCGATCGCGCTGTTCTTCTCCGGTATCTTAGGTTGGGTCTTATCTCTACCGGACATCTCCGATTCGGCTGCGGTTGTGAAGGCGATCTACTTTCTAAGCTTTCTGTGCGGAGGAGTCTTGTACGCGGTCGGCTTTGGTCTTTTTGCCGCGGGCGTATCGGTGACCAGCTACTTTGTGCGGTTGCTTCCGCGATGGCTCACATTCCTGGGGATTTTTCTGGCTATCACGGGAGAACTTTCCTGGTTCAGCCTGATTGCTTTTCCGGCAAACTTTTTCATCCCGATCACGCGTTATGCCGGCTTCGTCTGGATGCTGCTCGCCGCCGTGGTCCTGACCCGAGACCGTAAGACCGTGCAACCTGCATCAACTGGTGGCTCCTCGTAGCATGCGACGGATTGCCGCCGGAACGGGCGCAGTGTGACTGCGGTTCGTGGCCTCACCGAGGCCGATCTCAGTAACTACGGACGAGTACTCCTTCACAAGATCAATCGAATCCTACTCGCGTTTACTCTTCTGACCGCATCGTCCAATAAGTGCGCGCATTTCGCATGAGGCGAACCAGCGGCCTATACTTGGCGACGCACATGAGAGGAGGGAAAAAATGAATACGAACATGAAAACAAATTTCTGTCTGCTATCGATAGCGATCCTTTTGCCACTGGCGGTCGCCCGGCTCGCAGCGGCACAAACGCAGGTACCGTTCAGCGGGTCGCTACAAGGAGAGGAGACCGATACGATGCAGGGCAATCCACCTCAGCAAATCCTGGTGGACGGGACCGTCAAGGGTGTCGGCGCAGGCTTTATCGAAGAGCAGAAGGGCGTTGCTACTCGTGTCGGTCGATTTACATTGCACTACAAAGTCACGGTCAGCCTTCCGGCAGGATCTTCTACCGGCTCGGCTGAGTTAATTGCAAAGAACGGAGACATGATCACCACCACCATTGTCGGGCAGGGTGAGCCCGTGGTAGGGATACCCGGCCTCAACCGGATTGTGGAAATCAACAAAATCACCGGGGGAACGGGCCGGTTCGCGGAAGCTACTGGGGGCTTCACGGTGGAGCGCCTGGTGCTCTTAAGTTCACAGCCGTCGCCTACTTCTGGTTCGTTCCACGGAGCGATCAGTTTGCCGGATACAGGGCAATAACGATTTCGCTCAGAGAAACAGGTGACGCCGGGGTGTGGCCGGGACAGACTCGTCCAGGCGTTTCGAAAAGCGTACCTCGGCGGCTGAAGCCGTCAAGCACATGCGATTTGCGGCACGGCTGAAGCCGTGCCCTTCGTACAGAGTTTCTCATCACCTGGAGAACGTACCTTAGGGGCTAAAGAGCGTGTGTGAGAACCCGAAAGCAAAATCGCATAACCGAAACAGGCCCGTAGGGCCGGAACCAAACGTCAGCCCAGCCCGGAAGGGCTGGGTGACAGTTATCCAAGATTGTGGAGCGCCGGAGGCGCGGCACTCGATGCGGCTGCCGGTGCGCCGCGCCTCCGGCGCTCGGACGGCATTGGAGAATCAATGTCCCAGCAAAGCTGTCCAAATTAGCAGACGAACTTGTTTTTTGACAATGTAAGTTGTTGATTGCTTTCGAGGGAGCGTGGGCGAACAAAATCAGGTTGCTGCTGTTGATGGGCGCTTTCTTTCGAGTGGGATGGATGAACGAAGGGCACGGGTTCAGCCGTGCCATACCGCACTCACACTCCTGAGGGCTTTAGCCCCTGAGGTACGCTTTTGCTGCCCTTTCCAAGCGACTGCGCGTGAGGAATGATAAAAAAGCGTACCTCATCTAAAGCCGTCAAGCACGGGACCTTTGACGGCACGGCTGAACCCGTGCCCTTCGTTCGATAGTCTCTTCCCCAGCCTTTCAGGTGCTGTCCAAATTGGCCAACCGAAAAATCTAATTTGGACAAGACTGATGTCCCAGCCCTTCCGGGCTGGGCTGAGGTTTGGTTCCGGCCCTACGGGCCTGTTTCGGTTATGCTCGCTGGCGGCACCCGCCCCGAGTCGGAATCTACCAGAAGTAGCTGGCTTCCACTTTCGGCGTTCCAGGTTCGCCGTCGATCATCTGGGTGCTCAGAACGAACTCCATATTTTTCTTGTTGCCCGCCTGTGCGGCGGCACGTTGCAGTTGCGCCAGATTGGCCGAATCGGTGAGATATTCGCCCGCAACCATGGTCCCGCCCCGGCCTACGCCGGCGGCCACCACTGCCAGCTTACCCGTCGTGTTGTCGGTAAAACGCGCCACGATCGCAAAATCGCGGTAGTTATTGGTAGTCATTTGCTGCAGGCGGTTGATAACCCAGCCCGGGTGAGCCGCGTTGGTGCTGTCGACAATGCGGAATTCTGTCATCGCAGGGTCGTTGGCAAAGTGGTACCGCAAGGGACCGGTGAGTCGAAGAGTCCAGGCGTTGTCGAACGCACCAATGAACACCGTAGGCCCACCGCGAAGATCCATCAGGTCGGTGGCCCCCTCACCTTTCAAGGTGAACTTTTTCCCGTTGGATTGCAGCAGGGCGGCGAGCCGGACAACTGGGATTAAGTCGTCAATCACGATGACGGTCAAATCGTCTTTGAGGAGAGTCTTGCGGGAGGGGTCGGCAGCATCGCGCAGGGTAATCGCGGAGTACCCGCTCTGGTCAGCTACGCAAAACAGCACCGGCTCGTTGGTTTTGACCACTGGACCCCAGAAAAAATCGAACGGTGTCGGTTGTGCGGAATGCCAAAGAAAAGCCGCACCCCCACACAGTAGAGCTAGAAAGGCGACGAGGCCGATTGCGGTAGCCGGTCGCCTGAGCTGCCGTCCCACTGGGAACTCTGCGATGGGCGCCTTCCAGTCCTCATCGTGAACAGGTGGGGGAAGGGTGACGACCGCCGCCATTTCAGTAGACTCGTTCTGCTTAGGAGCCTGGGGCCAGTGGAACTGAGGAACATAAGAGCCGGAGGGAAGCGATAGGCGCAGTTCCGTCTCGTGACCAGGTTCCTGGTAATACTGCGCGATGCGCTTGCGGATCTCCGTCGCCGTCACCCGGACGATCGGATCCGATGCGGTGTCGTAGTCGGCGTCCCGGCCAAAGATTTCGATCCCCAGTGTTCTCTCCTTGAGCAACTCAGGCCGGCCGATCAACGTTTGGCCGATCACAAAACGAAGAAAAGACGGGAAACGACGGCTTTGGCTGAAGTGGGGGTTGCCCAGCAGCCGTTCCAGCTGCTCCTCGATCGCTTTTTTTTCAGCATCAGGAAGCGCTGCGATCCCGTCGGCGGATTGATTCAACATGGATTCCCTCCAACAGGCGAGAATTATACGCTCGCTCAGGAACAGCGCAACCCCCATCAAATGAGCGGTTTCGCCTGGGAACTAACGGTTAAGAGCACGAAGCTTAACCGCAAAGACCTTACGCGTGAAAATTCTGCAAACGTATAAGTGCTGCCGTTGAAGCATTCGATCTTCGACGCGGCCGCGGACCTTATTGCCGAGGCTAATCATCAAGGAACAATTTTCAGCAAGTTCGTTTTGGAGGCATCATGCGACGACTCTGCAAAGCTGGCAAGAACTCCGGACAAACCGGGCGACGCGGATTTGGCCGTTGCCGACGAAATGTATAGCGTATTCGTTGATGGGGTTGCTCGCGTGTCTACTCAGCGTGCCGGCGATGGCTCAGGCCGTCCGCGGCCAGGTTCGCGGATTGGTGACTGACCAATCCGGGTCGGTACTCCCCGGGGCCAAGGTGACCCTTTCGAACGTCAACACGGGGGTCATCACGACCAAGCCAACCGACAGCGCCGGCATCTATGTGTTCGACTTCGTCGAACCCGGAACCTACACGATAACCGTCGAAGCCGGCGGATTTGCCAGGCATGTTCAGCAGAACCTCGTTGTGCAGTCCAGCAGTGAGTTAACCGTCGACGCTATGCTGACTCCGGGAGCTCTGCAGCAATCGGTCACTGTCACCGCCGCTCCGCCCCTCCTCGAGACCACCTCGAGCAACGTAGAGTTGACGATCGACACAAAGATGGCGAACGACACGCCGCGGCTCGATCGCAATCCCTTCAAGCTGACGTTAATCGAGCCGGCAGCCGTAAACACACGCGGGGAAATGGCTCCGTACGCGTCCTGGGCGGCCAACAGCGTCGATCTCGGGGGCGGCACCAACCTGAAGAACAACCTGCTGGTGGACGGCAATCCTATCGGAATCGGTCATAAGGCCGGCTATCCGCCGAACCAGGACGATGTGCAGGAATCCGTGGTTAGCCAGAACAGCACGGAGGCTTCCAGTGGCCACAGCGCCGGCGGCTTGATCAGCCTGACAACCAAGTCGGGCACGAACGATTGGCATGGGATGGCGTTCTATCTTGGCCGCTATCCATGGCTGAGCGCGAAAGCCGACCGTACGCGCGACGTCACCAATGCACAGCGCCAAAACATGTACGGGGGCACCTTCGGCAATCCGATCCTCAAGAACAAGTTGTTCAACTTCTTCTCCGTCGAAGACTGGAAGATCAGCTCGCCGTACAGCTACACGGAAACGGTGCCGACCGCGCTTGAACGTGGGGGCGACTTCTCGGCAAGTGTGGACGCCACCGGCGCGCAACGCCTGATCTATGATCCGTTTATCGCTCCGACGGTCGATCCCTCGACCGGCACACTGGTGCGTACTCCGTTTGCCGGCAACAAGATCCCTTCGAGCCGCTTCGATCCGGTCACCGGCAGTCTCGCACCGCTTTTCCCTGACCCGAATAATGCCGGCCAGGGCCCTTTTCATTTGAATAACTTCTTCAAGAGCGGAAGCCAAAACACCAGTTACCTCAACTTTTCAGATCGGGTCGATTACGTCATCAGCGATAAGTGGCGTCTATCGGGCTACTATGGCCGCTATCACTCCGAGGACAGTCAGACAAATCCGCTGAATAACGTGCTGTATCAACCAGCGGGAAGTCTGCGTGGGGCCAACCAGGTCCTGGGCGACCTGATCTATACAGTGACTCCAAACACCGTCATCAATATCCACGGTGATTGGTTCAACCTCGTCGACGCTTACGTCTCCAAAGGGTTGGGCAAGGACGGCTTGTCGCAGATTTGGAACAACACCTGGTATGCCCCGTATCAGGACGCTTCTGCGAACGTGCCTGTTTACTATCCCAAGATGAATATCGGTGCGAGCTGCTTCGGCGGTCCCGGCTTCTTCTGGGACCAGCGTCCGAGTGCGGAAGCATTCGCCGTGCAGGTTGCCCAAACGAGGGGCTCACACTACCTGACCGCTGGGCTCGACTATCGCCGCGGCGGTGGGCCGGTCTTTGTCAGCAACACAATGCAATTCAACTTCAACCAGTCGTTGACTGCCCGCGAAACGAGCAGCCCGGACCTGACCGTTTCGGGAGATCCCTTTGCGACGTACCTGCTCGGCGCTCTCGACTCCAGCACCCAGATAGTGGGCGGCCCGGCGCCGAATCCAATCACCAACCTCTATGGCCTCTATATTGGCGATACATGGAAGGCCACGCGCAACCTGACGGTCAACGCGGGTCTGCGTTACGAGTACGAATCCGCCTGGCACGACAACAAATCACCTTCTCTCACAGGGGCTCGATTTGTCCGCGACGGATCCAGCGATTAGCGCGGCTCCGCCCGTCATGCCGTCGCAAGTCACCAACATCGTAGGCGGGAGTCAAAGTTTCGCGGGCGTCTGGAGTTTCACCAGCGGAAGTCATCCCGGAATGTGGAACGCCCCGAAGGGTGACTTTCAACCGAGGTTTGGTCTTGCGTACCGAATCAATGACCGTACCGCAGCGCGCTTTGGATACGCCATGTATAAAGAGCCCACGGAATTCAACTTCACGCCCGCGCCCGTCTCAGGTTTCGAAGACGTGAACTTTCTGGAACCGCCGTTTTTCGGCGAGACCGGATACCAGAACGTCGCGCCGCTCTTGAACGGCGTTCCGCAAGCCACATTCCAGGATCCCTTTCCGGCAAGCAATCCACTCGTGCCCATCGCGGGCAGGGCTTCCGGCGGAAATGTCGGCCGTGGCGGATCCCCCCTCTTGTGGTACCCAAAGAATTTCCAAAAAGCCTATAACAACCGCCTGAGTTTTTCTGTGCAGCGCCAACTGCCCCAGGAATTCGTGGCATCGTTTACCTTCTTCGAGAACTTTGGAAATAAGCTCTACAATCAATCGTTGAACAGCACCGATCCGGCGATTCTGCAGTCCTACTCGCCCGACTACCTCAACAACACGAGCGTCGACAATCCCTTCTACCACTATGGCAGCCAAACGTTGCAGCCGGGATCGTATTACAACCAGCAACAGTTGCCGCTGGGAACTCTGCTGACAAAGTACCCGTTTTACGGGCAGCTGTATGAGATTGGCAAACGTGGCGCAAGTGAAAACTACAAGGACCTCGAGCTCCAGGTTCAAAAGAGATGGAGCAAGGGATACAACTTCCTGTTTGGATACATTTACATCAAAGAGAAGTTACAAATTAACACCTTCAACGACCTTACGCTGTTTACCAATAAGCTTCAGTGGCAGGACAGCAATCAACCGCACCACCGCCTGACTTCGGCGGGAACGCTTGAGCTGCCCTTCGGCCACAACAAGTGGCTGTTCTCAAACGTGTCGTCGGTCGTGGATACCATTATTGGTGGCTGGCAGACTACGGGTTTGCTGACGTATACCAGCGGCGACTATCCACGTTTCCAGGATACGTCAAAGCCGACCGTCCCCACTGTGATCGTCAACAGCAATCCCTGCCAGAACGTTCCGTCGGGCTACTACTTCAACCCGGCTGCATTCAGCCCGTCTGCCGGCGAACACCTACGTGCTGCGAACGACCCCGCTGCAGTACAACTGCATCATCGGCCCCAGTTTCATAAACCTCGACGCCACCCTGCAGAAGAACATCCATCTGACAGAGCGGGTGCAGGCGCAATTGAAGCTCAATGCTTACAATGCCTACGAACAAACTGAATCTGGCCGATCCGGACACGACCGTCACCGATACCGG
Source organism: uncultured Acidobacteriaceae bacterium (assembly GCA_963850235.1). Taxonomy (GTDB): domain Bacteria; phylum Acidobacteriota; class Terriglobia; order Terriglobales; family Acidobacteriaceae; genus PALSA-350. The sequence goes on from CAWKKM010000007.1 coordinate 54,787, forward strand.
CCTCTTCGGCCGAGCGATCTACCAGGGATCGCCGGCAGGCGAGTTCTCCGGGCAAACTGCTGTGTATGGTAATCAGGCGGGACGACAACTGGAGCTCGGCTTTAAATTGCTGTTCTGAGGAGTGGGCTGAGTTCCACAACATAGTTGTCGGTGATAGCCGAACTTTGACGCCCGCCGCTCTCCGGTCAGGAGTTGCGGCGGGCGTATAGTTCCTTGGTATGCTCGTAAGCGGCCCCGACGATGCTGGATCGTAGAGAATTCATCCAAATTGCTGCTTTCGCCGCCGCTGCACGCCTGGATGGTTTTTCCGCGCAGACAGCGCAATCTTCGCCACCCCCTTCGAGCGCACTTCAGGGAATGGCTTCCCGTGGAGTGAAGGCCGGCCCTCGTCTGAAGGGATCGGGTCTTCCCTTCCGGGCGCGCCTTACCGATGTTTCTGCGAAAGCGGGCTTGCACGCCGTGACGGTTTGCGGCCATCCGAACCATGCCGACTATGTGATCGAGGCAATGGGATGTGGCTGTGCGTTCTTCGATTACGACAACGATGGCTGGATGGACATTCTCGTGCTTACCGGTTCACGCTATGGCGATCCCGCCGGCGATGCCTCCAACCGTCTCTATAAGAACAATCGCGACGGCACGTTCACCGACGTTACGACCCGCTCGGGCTTGTTTCGGACCGGCTATTGGTACGGTGTCGCCGTTGGCGACTACAACAACGACGGCTTCGAGGATCTGTTCCTGACCGGATACCCGAATAACGCTCTGTATCGTAACAACGGTGACGGTACATTCACCGAAGTGACGAAGGAAGCAGGTCTACTCAATACGGAACCACGCTTCGGCTCGGGATGCACGTTCGTTGACTACGATCGCGACGGGCATCTGGATTTGTTTGTGTCGAACTATGTTCTGTTCGACACGAAATCTGTGCCGCGTGGCGGCGAACTCTCCAGCTGCAATACTGAGAAAGTATTCTGCGGACCGCGCGGGCTGCCGTATGGCCGCCACTCACTGTATCGCAACAACGGCGACGGCACATTTCGCGACGTGAGCAGCGCGGCAGGAATCGAGAAGGCAAGCACCGGTTACGGCCTCACGGTGGTTGCCGCTGATTTTGACAACGACGGCTGGCCGGATATCTACGTTGCCTCCGATTCCACGCCGAGCCTTCTGTTTCGAAACCGGCAGGATGGGACGTTCGCGGAAGAGGCCCTGGACCGCGGAGTAGCCTTGAGTGAAGACGGGATGGAGCAAGCCGGGATGGGCGTCGGTGTCGGCGATTTGGCTTGCGTTGGCGCCCTGGACATCGTGAAGACCCACTTTGCCGCGGATACTACGGCGGTGTATACCAATGACGGCAAAGGCGAATTTCACGACGATACTTACCGGTCAGGGCTGGGCAGCGAAACACGATACATCAGCTGGGGCGTTGGCGTTGAGGACCTGGACAATGATGGCAATCCTGATGTGTTCTGGGTGACCGGCGGAATTTATCCGGAGCTGCAGGGCAGACCGGACCAACCTTACCGAGGACCGCGCGTCGTCTTCCGGGGCCTGGGGAAAGGGCGTTTCGAGCAGATCACGGCCGAAGCGGGATCAGGGGCCATGGCGCAACACTGTAGCCGCGGCTGCGCATTCGGTGATTTTGACAACGACGGTGACATCGACATTCTCACCGTAAACCTCTATGAACCGCCATCGCTGCTGCGCAACGACGTTTCGGGCCGGGAGCACTGGATCAAGTTCAAACTCACTGGAACAAAATCGAACCGAAGTGCGATCGGGGCGAGGCTGACTGTGCGCTATGCCGGCAAGGTCCAGGTTCGTGAGTTGCTGAGCCAGTCATCGTACCTGTCGTCCAATGATCCGCGCGTACACTTCGGGCTTGGCAGCGCGACTTCGGTGGATCTGGAAGTACGATGGCCGCTGGGTTTGGTCGAACGGCTAACCAATATTGCTGCCGACCAACTCGTCTTTCTTGTAGAGGGTTCCGGTGTTCATAAGACGCAAAAGTTCCGTTGACCAGTATGCATAGCATCGTTCTGGCCCTGCTTTGCGCGGCAATGCTGAGTGGCCAGCAGTCGAAACTCGACCAGGCATGGAAGCTGGCCGCCAACGGACAGCGCGGCGAGGCTATTCACGTTTTGCAGTCATTGATAGTTACGGAACCACGCAACACGGACGCGCGGTTATTACTGGGCAGTCTCCTGATGGAAGAGGGTGATGAGCCGAATTCCATTGCTCAATTGAAAGCCGCGGTCGACCAACGCCCGCATTCCGAAGTGGCAGAGAACGCACTCGGGGAGGCTTACAACAAATTCGGCGAAACCGCCGCCGCCAAAACGGCGTTTGAGAAGGCGGTCGCGATCAAGCCCGACTACGGCGTCGGGCAACTCAATTTGGGGCAGGTGCTCGCGATGCAGGGAGACCTGACCGGTGCAGCAAGACACCTCGATCGAGCAATCGCTCTCCTGGGGCAGGGCGAAGACGCGGCCGATGCGCATTATTTCCGTGCCAGGATTTACTCAGCGGAAAACCGCCCACGTGCCGCGGCAACACAACTGGAGACGGCGGTCCGCATGCGTCCGGGCTTTGCGGGAGCCTGGTCGGACCTCGGGCAGGTCCGTATGCAGCTACTGGATGATTCCGGCGCTCTCGCGGCATTTGAACATGCCGTTGCTGCGAATCCTAAGGATGCGGTTGCACAATATCGGCTTGGCGCCGAGTACCTGCATCAAGGCAAGACCCGGCCTGCGATCGACCACCTTCGTCAAGCCTGCGAGCTAAATCCATCCGATCAGTCCACGCTGAATGCGCTGCAGATGGCCCTGCGGCAAAGCGGCGATTTGGACGGGGCAGATCGCGTCAAACAGCAACTCGCGGAGCTGCTCCGTGACCGTGATCGGATCAATCAAAACAAGCTCAAGGCCGTCCAAATCAATAACGAAGGATCTGCCCTTGAGAAGTCCGGAGACCTTGGCGGGGCTCTTGTGAAGTACCGCGATGCTGCCCAGCTGGATCCAAGCCACGCCGGCATCCGAACCAACTACGGCGTAGCCCTTCTGCGCGTGGGCAGGTGGTCAGAAGGGCTGGACGAGCTACATCAAGCTTTGCAACTCGATCCGCACAACGAGCAAATCCGCGCAGCGCTAAAAGATGCGCTCTCGCAGGCTCCGGCTGGCATGCTTCCTCCCTGGAAGGACGAAGTGCGCTAAATCGGAGATCATTGGGGCAGATTGTTATTGAGATTGGGCCTCTCCGCGAGGAGCCAGTTGCAGTCGTAAGAAGTCAGCCACCGCTTCCGTTAGTTTGCGTGGATACTCCGTACGCGCCATGGCGAAGGCTACGGTTCTGTTCAGACGATGGCCTTCCACACGAAACAATTCAAAGAAGCAAGACTGGTCACGTAAGGCGTGCGCGGGCAAGATTGAACAGCCAAAGCCTGATTCGACCAGCCGTTTGATGGCCTCGGTGTCATCGGCTTCCATGGCGACCCTGGGCGACACGTTGAGTTCTTTAAAAAACTGATCGATCACATGACGGACATTGCTCCGTTTGGGGTACAGCAGGAAGGACGCCTCGGCAAGCTCGGAAACCTGCATCGAGCGAATGCGGCTTCCACGAACCTTCCTCGCGGATGGCCTCAGCACCAGCAGCTCCTCGTCAAAAAGTGGCATGATTTTGAGCTCTTCTTCTGCAACCGGGAGAGAGATCAATCCCAGGTCGAATCGACGATCCAACAGACCGGCAACTATTTGCTCTGTCACTCCTACCGTTACGTTGATGTCGGCATTGGGATATTCCTTACGCAACTGGCGCAATGGCGCCCCTAGTTGGTAAATCAGCGTGGTCACACCCGTGGCGAATTGAAAGGGTCGAGTGTCTTTTGCGCTGTCGAGCTCGAACTCCTGGCCGATCTGCTTCATCAGCTTAACCACCGCCCGGGCGTGTTCGGCCAGGCGGATCGCGGCGGGGGTAGGAATAAGCCGCTTGCCTTTGTGCACAAAGAGCTCGGCATGAACTTCGTTGGCAAGGTTGTGAAGCTGGATACTGACTGCGCCCGGGGATAAGTGGATGGTCTCGGCTGCGCGGGTCATGCTGGAAGAATTCATAACCGCCAGGAACGTTTCCAATTGATGAACATCCATCCTGCCCCTCCCACTTATCACCGGCCATACTCTTCTGCGGTTCCAAGGGATGATGGGATTCTACTGATCCTTTAGCTCCGTTGAACGGAATCTTTAATTTTTATCGTTTGACATTGTTATTGTCCATCGTCCAATGTCCATCGCTAGACGGCTGCCTCATCAACTAATTGCTGTCCAAAAACGTGAATCCGTGGACCCTGTGCTCCGACCCATGAAATCCGGGTAGCGGAACACAGGGGACAGGAGGCGCGGTTGACGGAGCCGCGGGGTGCACGAACCGGAGTGTCCGGCGCCCGGAAGGACCATTATGAAGGCCAGATTGCTGATCGCCACCGCTCTTTTGTTAACGCCCGTGCTTTCTCGCGCCCAGGGTCTGGGCAGTATCGTCGGCACACTCACGGATTCAACCGGTGCCGCGGTTGCCGCCGCCAAAGTGACCGCGACCCAAACCGCTACCGGCTTATCGCGCGAGACCATATCAAACGCCGACGGATACTTCGTCGTGTCGTCGCTAAGCCCGACAGACTACAGCCTGACCATCGAGGCCCAGGGATTCCGCAGTGAACGACAGGCGGTTACGTTGCTTGCGGATCAGAGCTTAACGGCAAACTTCAAGCTCCAACCAGGCGCCACCACGCAGACCGTGGTGGTGGAAGGTTATGCGGCTCAGGTGGACACATCGACTTCTACCCTTGGGCAGGTGGTAGAAAGGCAACGCATCTCCGGGCTGCCCCTCAACGGCCGCAACGTAGCGCAACTGGTCCTGACGGTACCCGGCGCAGTGAACGCCCCGAATGGCGGGGCCGACCAAGGCGCGACCAAAACCTTCCCCTCGGCGGTGACGTATTCGGCCAACGGGTCGCGGCAAGCGCAGATAAGTTACCAGCTTGACGGCGGGAACTACGTGGACGAATACACCAACGTCAACCAGCCGTTTCCCTTCCCTGACGCGCTAGAGGAATTCAGCGTGCAGACCAGCAACTACACCGCCCAATACGGACAGAATGCCGGGGCCGTCGTGAACGTTATTACCAAGTCTGGTACCAACAGCTTCCACGGAGATGCGTTCTGGTTTGTACGCAATCCGGCTTTCAACGCACAGAATTTCTTCGCCACCCCAACCACACATGACCAGATCAAACGCAATCAATTTGGCGGCACGATGGGAGGGCCAATCATCCGGGAAAAGATATTCTTTTTCGCGGGTTATCAACGAACGGCGTTCCGCAATTTGGTGTTGGGCAGCGCGAAGGTGGTAGGACAATCTGACATTACCAACTTTCTGACTGCGCCCAGTGCCGCCTGTAAGACCTGTGGGGGGCCGTCTGGTGGCGCCGGCATCATCGATCCATCGATTGCAACTATGTTGGGTATCGATCCTTCGACGGGGACCTATCTCGGCTCCTCGGCTAAGTTCAGTCTGGATGGTCCCACCCCGTCGGGCTCGAATCCGACCGCCGCGTACACCAAGCCGGATATAGAAAACTTCGATTCAGGCATGGGGCGGCTGGATTATTCCATCACGCACAATGACCGGGCGACCGTACGCTATGAGTACGACCGTTTCACCAAAGCTCCAGTGTTTAACCCTCTGTCGCTGGTTGCCTACACGGACGCGACCTTTTCCATCGTCGCGCAGAACGCTTTGCTCCACGAGACGCATATCTTCTCTCCCAAGCTGGTGAACGATGCCCGATTCAGTTATTCGCGCGAGGTTTCGCACCGGGGGCCGGGATCGAATGCGGTGAGTGTCGCGGCATTTGGAGTGCCTCTACCGTTTCAACCCAAGCCCGGCGCCATTCAGGGAATCGGCGTGGCGGGTGGATTTACGTTTGGTGACAACCCGACCGGCCTGTTTACGCGCAACAACTTCACCTGGAGTGATGACGTGAGCTGGCTCAAGGGAAACCACGACCTCCACATAGGGGGAGCGATCGAGCGCGCCCAGGTGGATTTGAACAATCAATTCAATCAACCGGGAATCTTTGGGTTCGGCACACAGGATGATTACCTTTTTCCAGGGAAGAAGTTTTCTACTTATCAGCTCTTTCTTGCGGGCATTCTGTCTGACGGCAGCAGCGCCGGCAATGGCTATGCCCTGCAACAGGGAGCGGGGGAATTCAAGAACAACCGCGACACGTTTATGGGGATCTACATTCAGGACAACTATCATGCAACCCGGCGGCTGACGATCAATCTCGGCCTGCGTTACGAGCCCGCGCTCGCCTGGCGCGATACCGGCAACCGATGGGCCCAGGTAAACCTTGCCGGCATGGCAGCGAATACCGTTTCGAGAGTCTATCCCAACGCCCCTCCGGGGATATTTTTTTCCAGTGCGAATAACATCCCAAGCGATCCCGGGATGCCCAGGAATGCCCTCAATGCCAGCCTGAAGGGATTTGCGCCGCGGGTGGGTTTTGCCTATGACCTGCAAGGCAACGGCAAAACCAGCGTGCGTGGCGGAGCGGGCATTTTCTATGACTCTCGGGTGATGGGTATGCTGAGCAACCGGTTTGTCGATGAATGGCCGTTCAGTCCACAGTTCATCCTTTCGACTGCCGGGAACAGTGCTCCCAGCGCTGCCTCTACTGCAGGGTCGTTCAGCGATCCCCTGTGCACGCAGGCAGCCACGCAAATGGCGCTCAAGTGCAGTGGAGCACAAGCGGGCAGTTATCCGAGCTTTCCCAGTCCCTTTCCCGCTCCGACAACGTTTCCCTACTCTCCGCAATTTAATGAGATCGCGGTCACCTATGATCCCAGCGGCACGTACCACGTGCCGACGGAGTACGAGTGGAATCTGACAGTCGAGCGACAGCTGGCGGCACAGATGGTTGGCCGGTTTACGTATGTGGGCTCACACAGCATTAACATTCTGGAAACGCAGGACTATAACCCGGGCGCAGTGAACACCACGGGTAAGGCCAGCACCGGCTCTACCAACCTGTTGGTGCACTCGGCCAGCGGCGGCAAGTTCGGTACCAACACCTTCTCCACCGTTCAGGCCGATATCAACGATATTCAGGCTAACTACAATTCGCTGCAAGCATCGCTGGAGAGACGTATCTCTCATGGAATTACTGCACTGGTGAACTATACCTACTCCAGAAACCTTGACGATCTGCCGTTCGGGGAGGGGGTTACCGGATTTGACACAGGTTATTCGGCCCTTCCGCTGGGTAATCCGGCAAGGCATCAGTTTGATTACGGCCCGTCGAGCTTTGACCACACCCATGTGTTCACTGCGTCCTATGTCTGGCAGACACCCTCACTTAAAAACGAGAGCGGGTGGATGCGCCATATTTTTGGCGATTACGAATTAGCCGGGATCGTTTCAGCGGCGAGCGGGCGCCCTATTACTGTTCTGCAGGGTACCGAGATTTCCGGGACAGGCATCGGCAACGATCGCGGAACTCTGATCCCGGGCGGCCAACCTTATAGCAAGAATTCCTGTGCGGGGGTCACCGCGAGTTGCCGAAGCTGGATGAACCCGAGCGCTTTTCAGCCCACCAAGACAGCAAGCGGGGCCAATAATCCCGCCATCTTTGGCACTTTTGGCAACGTGAGCAAAAATCCTTACCGGTTACCAAAGACATCGGATTGGGACGTGCAGCTTTCGAAGAATTTTCTCATCACCGAGCGGTGGAGAGTGCAGCTCCGCGGCGAGTATTTCAATGTATTGAACCATCCGAACTTTGCTCCGGAGAGCGTCAGTACGGGAACCGTAAACGGTACAGATCAGATCAGCGCGTTCGACAAACTGAACAACAATTCTTCCTTCGGCACGTTCCGGGCAGGCCAGGCAGGAGACCCACGGATCGCGCAACTGGCGGTGAAGGTTCTGTTCTGAGGTTTACGGGATGGAACGAGGTTGATGACCGAAAGATGGTTTCCGGTCTGTCCTTCATCAGGGGAACAAGCCAAAAACCGCCACGCTATTGGTTGTTCCCACGAACACTTTTCCATTTGCAATCGTGGGCGGCACAAACTTGTTATAGGGAAAATGGTCGCGGATTCCAGACGCCTGGTTGCTGTTGTATAGCTCCGAGGCCAGGTTGGTGGCGTCGTAGGCATGCAGTATCCCGGCTCCACCCTGGTTCTCAATCGCCCACACAATGCCGTTCCGGGTCCCGTTCGAGCTGATGCTGGGTGTAGCTCCCGGGAAGCTAAAGGTATTCGCGGATTGCGAAGCCGGAGTCGTCGCCAGCAGCGCTTGTGTAACGGGGAACGCCTTCAGATGATCGCCAAGCGCGGCGTAGTACACCGTGTTGTTGAAAAACGCCGGTGCGGAAAAGACGCCACCGCTCAAGGCATTGGACACTTCCTGGTACATCGTGTTGGTACGGCCGTTGAACTTCCCCATATTGTTGCGGTCCACTACGTAGATGTTCCTGTCCTTACCCGCACCGACAGCGAGGCTCCTGGTAACGCCTGCGGCATCCACCATGTCCGGCAACAGCACGACGCCCCCGGATCCCAGGTCTTGATCCGCAGCGCTCTGGGCTAGCGTATTGTGAGTGGCAAAATAGTCGGCGACCGCGAGTTTGTTTCCGTTCGTCGCAATCTTCAGGAACGCGTTGCCGAAGTCGCCTTTCGATGGGAAATGGTTGCCGTCAAGCGTTGCGTCGAAAGTTCCGTTTCCGTCCAGAAAGAAAATATTTCCCTGCGCGTCGGCGCCGAGACCCCCTCCGCTCATCCATATAGAACCCTCGCCGTTAGCATAGTGCGGCGACGACGGCCCATTCGGTGTCAGGTTGAACACGCCGGTCTGCTGCAGCGTGCTTTCGCTATAAGCCATCAGCCAACCGGTATAAGGATCCTGATCGCAATGCGACGTCCACGCCGTGTAGATCTGACCATTCATTAACAACAGGCCCACCCGCTCCGCATATTGCCCCGGAGCGAATACCTGCATCCCGTCGCTCGATCCGTAGCCGTTGCCAGGATACGTGGCTTCGATTTCAGACGGGCTACCGCCCAGCTCGGCGCCCGTGGTCAGGTCCAACGCATGCAGCCGCTGGTGGTAGGCTCCCTGGGCGTCTTTGGACATAGCCACCAGGAACACGGCGCCATTGGTTCCATAGCCACGGTCGATCACGGGAGTATCGGTGATGCCGATTTCCGGCGAGATCTGGGCGCAACTGTGATCGTCGCTGGTTGTCTCGTTGATCGCGAGCGTGCTCACGTGCCACAGCTCGAAGCCTTCATCGGCGTCAAAGGCGTAGGCGGTGCCATGTTCGGTTACCGTGATCAATACATTTCGGGTTTGTCCGGCGATCGACAGACTGCTGACATAGAGCGGCTGCGCATCCACTTTTCCGTCCACGGACAGCTGCCGCAGCTTGCCGAAAGCGGTGGCGTTGACGGTTTGGGGGGTGAGCATCGTTTCTGAAGAGTTCCGCCCGTCGCGCGCATTGTCATTGTGAAAGGTGGTGACGCTTGCTCCGGCGTATGCCACTGTCAGGGCCAAGGTCGCAGCGTGTGTGAGCGATCCCGAATTCCCGGTAAAGACCACATTGCCAATCTCGGCTGCGGTCGTGTTGCCCGCGGTTAGCGTGATGGCCTCCGTTGCGCCGGGGGACAGCGTGAGTGAGTTTGGGTTACTCGTTACTCCGGGCGGCAGACCGGTCAGAGCCACAGTCGTCGTACCGGTGAAACCGTTGAGTGCAGTCGCGGTGACCTGAACGGGCTGCCCACTGCCTGGTGACACGGCGAGTGATGGTGGAGAGAGCGTTATTTTGAAGTCAGCCGGAGCCACTTGACCGATCCCATGAATCAGCGTTGCCGCCAGTATGTTTCCACTGCCATCCACGATTTCGATTGAGCCGGAGCGCAATCCGGCGGCCTTTGGTGTGAGGGTAACAGCGACGCTGCATCGGGATCCTGTGGTCACGGTTCCCATACAGGAGCTTCGGACAAACGCGAAATCGAGGTAGGGCACACCCATGGTCAGGACCTTAGGCTTCTGTAGGGTTCCGCCTGCGGTGACCTTATAAAAAAACGTCATCGTTTTGCTACACGGCCCAGGGGTCGTCTGACCGGCCGCGCATACCCCCACGTCGCCGAAGTCGACTGGGTTTCCTAAAAAGGTCACTGCCTGGCCATACAGCGGCCTCAGGGCGGAGGGAAGAACGGCAAACCATAACGCAAAGAGCAGGCAAGACCGCATCGGCCTTTTCATTCGCAACTTCCTTTTTTTTAGGTGAACACCACCCTCATCGGCGCGGGCGTGTCAGCCCTTTACGATTGACGATGTGAACAATGCGCGGGTGCTGGTTGATGCTCCCGAAATGATTCGCCGGCCAAAGATGAGTCCAGCCACGCGCGATCTGTTCATTCGTGAAAAGGCCTACATGCACATCCGAATTCCGACGGGAAAATGGTCCAAGTCTTAATGTGTTAAGATTTGATATCGGATAATTCTTGAGAGCAGACTTTCGTGCCGCCTTTATCAAACGTTGCATTCGAGGGCTAAATCATCAGCATTGAGGGCCTATTGCACAGAACTACGGCTTACCTGAACCGCATCGCCACTGCCGTACCAGAGCACGATGTGCATCATGCCTTCGTCGTATTCGCAGAGAAGATGCTTGCCGACCCGCGGCTGCACCCGGTCTTCCGCCGCATGGTGAGCCGCGCCAAGATCGCACATCGCTATTCATTCCTCGACCCGCAGGAACGTTTAGGGCCATTCTCGTCGCATGGCGCTCATGAGTTTTATCGGCCCGGCAACTTTCCCAACACGGCGCGGCGGATGGAGTTGTTTGAGCAGAGCGCTCCCATATTGATGAGGAAGGCCGTGGACCAGCTTGCACTCAACGAAGAGGAACGCTCGAGTATTACGCATGTGCTGGTGACCTGCTGCACAGGGCTTTATGCGCCGGGGCTGGACTTTGAGATCGTCGACCATGTCGGGCTTTCGGCGGGCGTGGAGCGCACGATGGTTGGCTTCATGGGGTGTTATGCCGCGATCAATGCGCTGAAGCTGGCGCGGCACATAGTGCGCTCAGATCCAAAGGCGGGTGTTCTGATGGTCAACCTGGAACTGTGCACGCTTCACTTACAGGAGACGCAGGAACTGGAGCAGGTGCTCTCCTTCCTCATCTTTGCCGATGGCGCCGCGGCAAGCCTGATTACCGCGCGCGAGCAGGGCTTGGCACTGGACAGCTTCAAGGCGGTGATGGTGCCCGGCACGAGAGAGCTGATTACGTGGAAGATCCGTGAGCTGGGATTCGACATGTTCCTTTCCGGGCAGGTACCCGCGGTGGTTGCCCGCGCGCTCCAGGAGAGCGAACTGATGGCCGAGCGCGATGGTATCGACTTGTGGGCGGTTCATCCGGGCGGACGATCGATTCTGGATGCGGTGCAGATGGGACTGGAGCTGCCGGCCAGTGCGCTGGCGGGGTCGCGCGAGGTGCTGTCGTGCTTCGGCAACATGTCGTCGGCGACGGTGATGTTTGTGCTGCAGCGGATGATGCAGCAGGCGGGGCCCGGGCAGCGTGGGTGTGCGATGTCCTTCGGGCCGGGGTTGACAGCGGAGACGATGCACTTCCATGCGGTCTAGTGCGGAGATCGACTTCGGACGCCGGGCTTGTCCGCGTGAGTTGCCGGAGCTGATGGACGGTGACTGCACCTACGAGGATTTCCGTGACTGCCTTCGCAGTCTGGAGCAAGTGAACCGTTGGCTGCTGGGCTATCGGCCAACGCTGGCCTGGCTGGAACAGTTGCCGCGTAAACCGCACGAGTCTGTGCACATCGTTGATGTGGGAAGCGGCGGTGGCGACCTGTTGCGGCAGATTGCAGGCCGGCTTCGGCGACGAGGAATGGCTGCGCAACTAACTGGAATTGATCTGAACCCTTACGCAGCGCGGGCGGCAGCGGAGTTCACGCCGGCGGAACTGGGCATCGCCTGGGTGACCGGAGATGCTTTGACGTATCGGCCGGAGAAGCCGGTGGATATCGTGGTGAGCTCGCTGACGGCACATCATCTGGAGGATGAGGAGATCGTCAGATTGCTGCGCTGGATGGAGGCCACTGCGCAAATGGGTTGGTTCCTGAATGATCTGGAGCGGTCGGAGCGGACTTGCAGGATTTTTGGGCGGGTGGCGGAGGTGGCGGGGTGGCACCCGTTTGTGCGGCATGATGGGCCGGTATCGTTTCGGCGGGCCTTCCAGAAGGAGGATTGGGTAGGACTCCTGGCGCTCGCCGAGATCCCGCGAGATGCTGTGACGGTGGAGCATTGGCGGCCGGGACGGTTGTGTGTGGGGCGGTGGAAGTGATTCTGAAGTTGCTCGTCAGATTGAAAGACATGAAGTCTTTCGCGCCTGCCACCCTTGTGGCGCACCGCACCACGTCTAACTATTTGAGAGGCGAATCATGCCAACTTCGACGCTGCTAGCGCCCACCTCGGCGCGTTCCAGATCCAAAACGTTTCTCTGGCTTTCTCTCGGTCTCATTGCGCTCTTCGTGTTCATTACCTCAGAGTTTCTCCTTATCGTCGATTATCCGATGTACCACGCCTACCGTCTGCAGGTCATCGCCGACCGCCGGCTCCTCATCCCGCACACGCTCTGCGGCGTCATCGCTCTGCTCAGCGGGCCCATCCAGTTCTCCTCGCGATTTCGCCGGCGCCACCTCCAATTCCATCGCGTCCTCGGCCGCATCTATGTCGTCTCGGTCTTCATCGGCGCAGCAACCGGGATTGCCCTCGCCACCGGCCGTCCGGGTTTCTCGGGAACCTCCATGCAGGCGGCTGCCTGGATCGTCTGCACCACCGCCGCCTTCCTCACCGCACGCAACCGGCAAATCGTCCAGCACCGCCAATGGATGGCTCGCTCCTACGCCGTGACCTTCACCTTTGTCTCCAGCCGTGTACTCAACCTCTGGCCCCGTTACTGGAGCCACCTTGGCGACACCTTCGCCGCTGTCGGCGTCATCGCCTTCACGCTTGCCTCGCTGCTTATCGTGGACCTCGGACTCAACTGGCGCGAGCTCACCACTGTCGTAACAGACGGACGGCCGCTATGAGAGATTATCGAGGTTCACTCTGAATCGGATTCCTGTGCAAGATGAAGTTCTCGTCCTTGGTGGTGGAGTGGCCGGTTGTGCCGCTTCGATCGCACTCGCCCGCCAGCGGCGGCGCGTCACGCTGATTGAGCGCGAGCCCATATCGCGCCATAAGGTGTGCGGAGAGTTCCTGAGCGGTGAGGCCCTCGATGACCTGCTCACGCTAGGCATCGACGTAGCTTCTCTTGGTGCGGTGCCCATCGAATACGTTCGCCTCGCCGCCGCCAGGCGCGCCGCAGAGGCTCGCTTACCTTTTCCAGCAGCCTCGCTCACGCGCAAGGCGCTGGATGCAGCGCTCATCGCCGAGGCCATCGCTGCGGGAGTCCGCGTCGAGCGCGGCCGCAGCGTGCAGGCGCTCGGCCGTACGGCGGGCAACGCATGGCAAGTTACGCTCGACGACGGTACCACCCATGAAGCTCCAACGGTCTTTCTCGCCACCGGCAAGCATGATCTGCGCGGCCATACGCGTCCCCAGGACCCACAGCGATGGGTCGCCTTCAAAACGTATTTTCGCCTGGCCCCCGCGCAGGCTGCTGAGTTGGAGCGCACCTCTGAACTGATGCTCTACCCCGGAGGCTATGGGGGAATCCAGCCGGTGGAAGGCGGCATGGCAAACCTCTGCTGCGTGGTACAACAGCGGCATCTCGCACGTGCGGGTCATCGCTGGGAGAACCTTCTCGCGAGGATGCAGCAGGACTGTCCCCACCTCACGATGAGACTTGCCGGCGCGGAGCCGTTGCTCACCAGGCCAATCGCTATCACCCATATCCCGTACGGTTACATCCGCCGCACAACCGGGAGCGGGCTCTACTGCATCGGCGATCAGGCGGCCGTCATCCCCTCGTTCACGGGCGACGGTATATCCATCGCGCTGCATACTGCCCGCTGTGCCGTCGCTGCCTATCTGGCAGCAGAGCCGGCGCCGCTCTTCCAGGCTAGACTGGGTTCGGCACTGCAAGCCCAGATGCGCCTCGCTGAGTTCGCCGCCGATGGCTTGAACAACTCACTCGCGCGCGCTGTATTGCCGTTTTGCCTCAGGGTCTGGCCCGGCATCATGCGGGTGACTGCCAGGCTGACACGCGTCGCCCAGCACGCCGCTGTTGCTCCACAAGCAGTCACCAGCTAACTTAGCGCCACGCCCTACAGGGGAGATGCCATGAAATCCTTCGCAGTCTTAGCCCTCGCGGTCATCCTCGCTCGGACCGCACTCGCCCAGCAACAGACCTTCACCGTCAACCCCGGCGCCAGCGAGGTCAAGATGACTCTCAAGACAACCCACGAGCTCGTCAACGGGACCTTTCACATCCAATCCGGATCGGTTGAGTTTGACCGGAGCACGCCCAGGATGTCGGGTACGGTGGTGGTCCTCGCCGCCAGCGGCAAGACAGGCAATGGCAGCCGTGACAAAAGGATGAACAAGGAGATCCTGCAGGTCGAACAGCACGCGACCGTCTCGTTTGATCCGAAGTCCTACGCTGGCGTCATCGCTCCATCAGGAGACTCGACCATCCAGGTGACTGGTATCTTCACACTCGCCGGTGTGCCTCACGACATGACCCTGCCCATGGTTGTCCATCTTGAAGGCGCAACGGCAACGGCCAAGGTTCATTTTGCCGTCCCGTACATCCAATGGGGACTGAAGGATCCAAGCTTTTTGTTCTGGAAAGCAGACCACGAAGTCGCGATCGACCTCTTTCTTACCGGCCAGCTTTCACAATAGAGAAACGCAATCGGTCCCCTCTTCCGCGGAAGGTTTGGTCCGAGTACGCACCGTGCCGGTTACGGCAGGACGACCATCGCAACTTAGGCACTCGTGTACTTAATCTCCCTGTACGGTATCTGGCCAAAGACTACCTCGACAAAAGGCTTACCGCTTTTGACGCCTACGGTTCCGAAACCCGTGGCGGTGGATAGAAAACAACGGAAGTCACCTTTGATTGCCGGCTTAAGATACAAAACTTTCTCCACCGCGTCGAAGCGTGCTCCGCTGAAGGCCTGGAGGAGCGCATACGAAGACATGGCCCGCGCGTACCAGTGTCCCGCCTCTATTTCATCGAACGGATTTCGAACGTGTCCGTCATAGCGGCGGCGGCATCCTCGAACAATTTCCAAACCTTCCTCGGTCTTTCCCAAGGCAATAAGGTGGGAAGCCACCTGGTACTCCACCCCTGTCCAGACTTCGTCTGCGTAAATCATCGCCAACAACGGTCTACCGCCGCGAGGCCAGGAGCATAAAAGTAATCCGGATTCGTCGCCGCATGCGTAATAAGGACGCCTCGTGTTCGCGTGTTCGGCGAGATTCCGCAAGTTGTAACGGTGAACCGCCAAAAGATGACTTTCGACCTTGTGCGGATTGAGGACCTGGTCCACACCGCACGTGAAGGAAAGCCATGCTCCGAATACGCCGTCGGATAGGCACCCCTGGCCGTATTGATACGGGGGACCTTCTGTTCTCGCCACCTCTAAGAACTCAGGATAGCTGGGAGAGTCGTCATCTTCCCGCGGGTACGGGGCCTGCAAATTCCGCCACGCCGTCTTTTGAAAAAAGTATTCGCCATTGAATAGCTGCTCCTCCATCTGGCGCGAGCCCTTACTCAAAAGCACGGAATAGCGTTCGGTGTGATCGCCTAAGGCCTCTCCCATCAGCGTAGCCGCTTTCAATGCGCTGAGATAGAGACTGGTGCACATGCTGTCGGCGCCCCAGAATTCAATGTCATAGGTGTTGATATGCGGTTCCTCGATCACCCCTCTCTGCTCAGGATCCCAGGTCCGGATGCAGTAATCCAGGCTTGCGCGGATTCTCGGCCACCAACGGCGGAGCCACGCCATATCGCCACTGATTCGCCAATCCCGATAGAATTTGACGATCCCGCCAAGCTGACCATCCGCGGCATCCGGCTGCGCATGAGGCTCTTCCAACGGCCGTATCGGAAGCGCCGCTCGACAGAATTGATGGCCTTCACTGTTTTGGTTCGGCCCGAACTCGGTTTCGCGTAAGCTGCGCTCCAGTTCCGGAAACAAATGCGCGACTGCCTGGGCGTAGTTCCAGACATGCGTGGATGATCCATAGCAAGTTCCCTGGGTCTCTCTGCTGCCCTCCCATCCCCATAGCCGGCCATCTTTCTGCCTGAGCACAGTGGGTGACTTGAGGATCGACAGATTGGCCGCAATCGCTTCCATGACTTCAGGCGCCAGCGTCGTATCGTAGAGAGCCCGCGAGAATTTTTCAGCGGCCTTCCGCAAAGATTGATAGTTGCCTTGCCAATAATCAATCACCGTTTCGATGCTGGAAAAACGCCCCGCATACCATGGCTGATACGTTCCTGCGACATCCGTACAGCCGACTACATTGCAGCTCACGACATTACTGTCCGTGCGAAGATCCGCAGGCTTGAAGAGATTCGATTTTGGAGCATACCAAGCGAAACGCAGCGAAATGGTCTTGGCTTCCCCAGCCGCAACTGAGAACGGAACGAATATGGACGCACCTGGCGATGAGCCATCATCGATGGGGGCTCGTGTGTAGCACTTCCCTGCCTCGATGTCTCTCCAGACGATTTGCAGTGAATCCACGCCGCGCATCCATGCGGGGTTGACGTTAGCGTCCGGCTCGTCCACCCAAACCGCCAAAGACGCATCGTCCCACGGTTTGTCCTCGGCCCCAGGACCCCACAGGATGAATCCATTGGCTGTCGACCGGATGCGGGCGGATGGCTTCCTCCTGCCGAACGAATCCCCATACGGCGCCAGGAAATTTTGCGAGTGAAAGGAGAACACCGCGTCGACAGATGCCGAGCTCCGGTTGAGGAAACGGTATTCGATAGCGGCAACCGGCAAGCTGGAATTGTCTGCGTCGCCGGGTGAGAATGGGCTCCAGCCGGTGAGCTCCACCTCCAGGGGCACCTCGGCCTCCTCGAGGCGAACTGTCGCAAAGGGAAAACGGGTCTCGAACGTCGCTCGTCGAAATCGTGGGAGCCCCCAGCAACCGCCAGGATAGGTCCCTTCTGCACCGGGGAGGAACGGCCGTAGCTTCCAGCCGGGTACCGGGCCCTCCAGAAGACGTGCGACGGGCCGCGGCCCTTTCATGGATACGGCAGCAAAGACCTTCGGCTCGCTGCCGAGATCGGGCCGATTCCGTAAGCAGAATTTTGTAAGCGCGCCTGTCCCTTCCAGGCAGATCATGCCGGCCCCGATACCACCCATGGGAAAGGCTACCTGGTCTAGATAGTCGCCATGATAGATACCATTGAACGCACGGGATCCGCTATCGGATTTGGCCGTGGGTTCTCTTCGGTCATCGCCTGTCACCCCCTCCGCATGAGTCGCTTGCGGCTTAGCCGTGACCCCAGATTCGGATGACACTGCATCCACGCCAGACGCTGCGATCATCCCGCCTGCTCCGATCAGGATGTCTCTTCGCGTCATTGACATGTTTAGCGCTCCCTTACACGCTGGATTCGAGTGTGTTAAGCCTCATTGACTCGCAGACCGGCCGCGGATGGATTCGCCGGATGGATCCTGAACCGTTGCACCACCGGGTTCCCTGCAGCGACGGAGCACGGGTCATCAGGATTCAAGCCGAGATGCTGGCTAAGGTAGTAACTGAGCAACTGGGGGCCCATCATTTCCCAGGGTGTGCGGAGGGCGTCATCTGTTCGCGGGGCGATGGCAGGGATGACCTCGTCAAACACAGGTTCCGAATCGGTTGGATCCGCGATTCCGGTCAGGTATCCGACCTTCCTTGCACGAAGCTCATCGATCAGATCCCGTTCATACAAACGCCGCACAGGGTCATTGGAAAGCAGGCACAAGACGAGGGTCTCGGGTTTTAGGAAAGACATAAGACCGTGTCGAAGTCCAAGATAAGTATCGATGACGACCTGAAAGCGGCAGTCGGTCATTTCGAGCGCGCCATAAGTCCAGCATCGGCCGCCCAGCCGAGCAAAGGAGAAGAGGAAAGGACTACGATCCGTTCCCTGGCACGTGCTGCCACGCGCCGGCATACAGCTTCAATTTGCGGAAGCGAGTGCGATCCCTGTAACTAAGTACATCCACAGCCGCCTGGATTGGGCCAGGTTGAGCAAGAGCGAGGCCCGCGAGCACCAGGTTGGAAAACGCGATCGTCGGAACAAAACTGCGGCCGTTGGTCCGCGGATCAAGATCAATCATCCCGTCAATCGGTGATCGGCCGAGAGCCCCCTGCGAATCGCAGACGATCGAGATCTGAAGGATGGCCGGCCTCAAGGCACGAACATGCTCGACAAGTGCGGCGCTTTCTGGGCTATTGCCGGAACGGGTAAGAAAGATCAGAACCCGAACGTCGACAAGATAGCGTTCCGCATCGATCAGAAGATCCGTTGTCGGAATGGCAACCGCGCCGGGCCACGCGGCCGCGATCGCACTCGCCGCGTAAAACGAAGTGCCTGCCCGGTCAGCACAACGCGTGCGCCTCTCAGCAACTCAGAAAGACGCAACTTATTGGATGCGGCACGCACTCTTTCCACTGTGGTTGGCCACAGAGCAGGCTGCTGGAGGATTTCCTGCAAGGTATCAGACTAAGCCGCAGGGGAGACCGCCCATCGGGGGGTCACTCGAGGGAGTCTGCCATGCTGACTCCGATATGGTTGGTACAACCATGATTACAATTACGAGTCAACCCTGACGACGGAGGATTGAGAACGGCCGCCATGACTGCCGGGAGCAATGACTCCTCTCCCCAATTTGGAGGTGCATCTCCTACCCTCACCACCACCAAATCCAGCGAGGGAACGACGTAGCAACGATTGGCGCCGTATCCTCTGAAGGCGAAGGCGTCCCTCGGCACAGTAGGCCAGAGCACGCCGTCTGTATTCACCCAAAAGGTATACCCATAACTGGGGTTTGGTTTGCGAACTTTGTGTTGCCGTTTGAATCCACGATCGAGGGACGATCTGCTTGTCTCGCCACTGACCGTCGTGCGCCAGCAGGTAGCCAAGGCGCGCAAAGTCCCGAGCCGAGGAATGCAGGCCGCTATGCGCATTGGTGTGCGGGCCAATATGGCCTGAACCGCCTTGCCGATCCCAACTCACATCCTCCATGCCGATTGGGTCAAAGACCCGCTCTTTCATGTAATCACCGACTTCCCTACCCTCGGCATCGGCAAAAAAAAGCGATAGATGAGCAAAGGCGGCATCCGAGTAATCCCACACTGTACCCGGCTCCCCGGCTAATTTGGCTGCAGATATCCCAAAGCGGTTCGGTTCTTTACCGAGAGCAAACTCGTATTCGCCGCTTCGAGGAGCGACCGCCAGCCCCATCACTCCGCGCGATTCTCCGGGAATCCCTGAGGTCATCGTAAGCAAGTGCCGCAGCTGTATTTTCTGCTTGTCCGGATCTGTGAGTGGCCGGCCCTCCGGGACAAGATCATAGACGGGGGTGTCCAGCGAGACCTGCAAATCATGGGGAAGCTTGTGGTGCAGGCTATCGTCGAGGAGCAAGCCGAACGCCAGGCCGGTGGCCGAAGTTGGTACAGGACCAAACGTCGAAGGTCGTGTGCGGCATGGTTGGAACACCGAACCATTCCGCCACAAGATAGCCATGCCGGATGATGACGATCGACCACGGGCCCTGGAACACTTGCAGTTGCTGATCTCGAATCAGATTCAGCCGTTGCGGGTCCATGCCCGCGAGGGACCGAACTTCTTCATCGTTCTGACACGCCCGCCAGCCTCCGCCTGACTCCGGGGGTGGAGTCAGTCTCAGCCGCCAACAAATGGACGGTGAAAAGAATGAGCGCCGCAAAAGCCGACCTTCGCTTCATCTGACTCCTTCTTTGCTTCCTTTTGTTGAGCGTCAGCACGTCGATGTTCCAGGCTCTTCCGGCAAGAATGGAAGGACGCTGTCAGACTCCGATAAGACAAACGCCCAACAACTCATTGCGACCAAATCCAGAAATGCCGCCAGGTAGAAATAAACTTTTATATCTCCGGTGAGAGCGAACAAGCCGGGAAACAAGATCGCGCTGCCAAAGGAGCTAAGGGGATCCCATCATATTGATAGCGCCGGACAGGGCTCCGACATGTCGTCCTCCAATGTCTGCACAAACCGTCCAGCTGGGGCTAAGAGTTAGATCGACGCCGAAGGTAGCCAGCGCAAATAGCAGGACGAACCCAACCAGCGAAGGCACGAAGGCCGCCGCCAGGAGAGCGACGCATGCTAGGCCGAATCCGCACATGGCGGGCAGCCTTCGAGACCTCTTCCAGTGCCCCTTGCGATAAATGGCGTCTACCGTGGTGCGCTGATCCAATTCGCCAGGGCTGCCGCGGAGAAGTGGAACGGCCGCGTAGAGGCCGGCGACGGCGCCACTGAGCCCGTAATGAGTTTCCAGGTAGGGCAACAACCAACTAAAACAGATGAAAAAGGTGAACTGCGAAGCGAAATACTGGAACAGGATGATGTAAACACTGGGCGAGCGCAGCAAGGACCGTCCAGTAAAAGCTTCTCCCTGCAAGCGAGCGTGGGCCGATCGTGCCATCAGACCTTCTGGCGGGACGATGGTTCCAGTGCGCGCGGAGTCATTCAAGTGCCAGCGAGAAACTGAATCAGGCCGGTCACGGAACCACCAGAACCAGAGGACTGCCCACAGAGTACCCGCGACCCCAAGCAACATGAAACTGAACCGCCAGCCGACGCCAACGATGCAAAGCGACATCGCCGACAATCCAAAAGCAGGCGCCCCAGGCGGGAACCTGTATTCAGCAGTCCGAGGGCCAAGCCCCTTTCCTGCGTTGGCAGCCAATTGGAGATAGCGCGCGCGGCGCCGGGAAATGCTCCTGCTTCCGCCAGGCCAAAGAGAAAGCGAACCAGGAGCAGGATCGCAGCGCCCCTGACCAACCCTGTTGCCGCGGTAAGAACGGACCAGAGCAGCACGATCGAGGCAAGCATCTTGCGCGGACCAAAGCGGTCAGCCAACCAGCCGGACGGCACCATCATGAGCGTGTAACCGACCGTAAAGGCTCCGAATACCCAGCCAAAGGTAGTGTCGGTGAGGTAGAGTTCCGCTGCCATGGGGGTCTTTGCCGCAGAGATACAAACCCGATCGACAATAGTCAGAAAAGAGAGGGAGCAGAGGCAGGCCACCACGACGTAGCTGCGCCGGGAAGGCCCGACGGACTTACCCCAGGGTTTGGCCGAGGAAAGGGGCGCCGGATTGTTGTCCTCGAGGAGTACGATACTTTCGGCGCCGCGGGGCATCCCCCGTATGTAATCGATTGCTGACGGGTTGTCAAGGCAATCCTGTAAGCGTTTCGCTTCTCACACCGAGTCCGGTTGCATTTTCGAGCATTTTCCCTTGGTTCCCGAAGGCATTTCTTTTGATTTAATGTTGCAATCGATTACACTGTTCAGCGATGCCTCGCCTCGAGCTGCCACAAGTCGAATGCGTTCTTCCTGCGGCGGCCCTCCTCGGTGAGTCCCCCGTCTGGTGCCCGGATGACAACGTCCTTTATTGGGTGGATATCAAACGCCCAGCGGTACACCGCTTCTCTCCCATGACCGGCTCCTGTCAAACCTGGCCGATGAAAGAAGAGGTCACATCCATCGGGCTGCGTCAAGGCGGCGGCGCCATTGCCTCACTTCGTTCGAGTATCGCTACCATCAACTTCCTCACTGGCGAGGTCTCGAAACTACCCGGGCCGATCGTCCCCCAGCCCGACATGCGGTTTAACGATGGACGGTGCGACCGCCGTGGCCGGTTTTGGGTTGGCACTCTGCACGAAGCGAGGCAGCCTGAAACCGCCTCGCTCTATCGTTTCGATCCCGACGGACGCCACTCCGAAATGATCGCAGGCGTTACCGTATCCAATGGAATCGCCTGGAGTCTCGACAACCGCGTGATGTATTTCGCCGACTCCTGGGCGCGAACCATTTTCAAGTTCGATTTCGATCTGGATAGCGGCACCGTTCATAACCAAAGAGTGTTTGTGCAGTTGCCCGAAGGGGCTGGAGTTCCGGACGGCGCCACTGTGGACGCGGAAGGATTCTTGTGGAGCGCCACGTTCGATGGTGGCTGCGTGATTCGCTATGCGCCCGACGGGAGTACGGACCGTGTCATCAAGATGCCGGTGCAACGCCCGACCAGTTGCGCTTTTGGCGGAGAAGATTTCAGTATTCTCTATGTCACCTCGGCCTCGATGGGCCTGACGGAACAACAACGCATCGATGCACCCCTGGCAGGCGGCCTATTCGCGGTCGATGCCGGAGTCAGGGGTCTGCGCGAGCCTCGGTTTGCAGGCTGATGGGAAAGGTTGGAAATTCGCCCATGCGAGAAACGACTGAGGGCGTAATCATCCCGGCCAAGGCGCTCACGGGTTTCTGTAGCGAGATCCTCATGAAGCTGGGGGTTCCCGTCGAACAGGCTACGGTGATCGCCGCCAACCTGATCGCGGCAGATCTCGAAGACGTCACATCCCATGGCGTGGTGCGTCTCCCAATCTATGTCGAACGGCTGCGAGCGGGCGTTGTCAACCCGCGCCCCAATGTCCGCATTGTTTCTGAGACAGCGACGACCGCCGTAGTCGATGGGGACAACGGCATGGGGCAGTGGGTTGGTATCCGCGCCATGCAAATGGCGATCGATAAGGGTTTGCCGGGAGGGTGCGCTTTCGTGTCGGTGAGAAACAGCAATCATTTTGGCGCTGCAGCGTATTACTCTCGCATGGCCGTTGCCCACGACATGATCGGATTTAGCTTTACCATCGGAGGAATCAACCACATGACCCCGTGGGGAGGGGCCGAAGCCATCCTGGGCAACAATCCTCTTTCGATTGCGCTGCCCGCAGGCGAGGAGCGTCCCGTGGTTCTCGATATGGCTTGTAGCGTCGCAGCCCGGGGCAAGATTATCGTCGCTGCGAAGGACGGGACCCCGATTCCTGACGATTGGGCGATTGGCCCGGATGGTCAGGCGACCACTGATCCGGTCGAGGCACTCAAGGGCTTCGTGTTGCCCGTTGGTGGGCCGAAAGGATACGCCCTCACCCTGATGATCGGGCTCTTGAGCACGATGCTGAGCGGAGCTGCCTTCGGCAGTGAAGTGACAAACATGTATGAAGATCTGGAAAGGCCGCAGAATGTCGGCCACCTCTTTGGGGTTCTACCCGTAGCTTGTTTCACTCCCATAGAGATTTACAAAAGGCGCATGGATAAGGCGATCCGTGAGATACGCGGCGTTCCCCGTGCCCAGGGTGTGGAGAGAATCTATTTGCCGGGTGAGCGAGAGCAGATTTTGGCCGAAGCGCAAAATGAATCCGGCATTCGGATCAAGTCGTCTGTCTGGGCTGAATTGCTGCAAGTGGGCAGCTCGTTGGGCGTGGCCCTGCAGAGTTAGATCAAGTCCTTCATCCTGAGGGCCTGTGAATTTTTCGATCGTTTCGTGCTTCTCGCACACTCAACCAGATGCTTTAATCCCTCCACAAAACCGTCATCCTGAGCGAAGCGCCTGGCATATCTGTCGTATAACGAAGGGTTTATTGCGCGAAGTCGAAGGACCTCGGCGATGCTAATTGGCAGATGCCCTTCCAAGCTTTCTGGCCACAAAACTAGAAACGTCACAACCACCGACAGGGCCCAACTCGGTGGACGGACCAGCCGTTCAGTTAAATCCTCCGACTGCTAGGTGAATTTGGCATATGCGGCGAACTTCTAACTTAGGGCACTAGTTTAGTGCGGCACACAGATGGGCGTTTATCTGATCGGAAGATCCTCCAGTCGGCTCTTAGCTGGTAAGCCGTGCTTTTCAAGCTACATCGCGTCGAGTCCCGTGAGGGACGACCGATCTTAGCCCAGGATGGAGTGCGCAGCACGGAATCCTGGGTAGCGATCGCAAAATGATCTAGCCCCGTAGGGGCGGCACACATTCTTGAGGAACGTCAGTCCCGATCGCAGCAGATACGGCAGCTGACGTAATCGCCTCTATGGCTGACGCACTACACTAGATTGACAACCCGGTAGTAATCGTTTACATTCCCGGATTGGTGCACGAAAAGCCAGGAACACGTCCCGTCAACACCGCTCCGACCGTCAAGGAGGTCGCCCGGCTGGCCGGTGTGTCCACCGCTACCGTCTCCAGGGTGCTATCCAATAGTGGCGGAGTGCGCGGCGAGCTCATTCGCAAAGTCCGGAATGCCGCTCGCAAGTTGGGATATCAACCTAACCTCGCTGCTCGTAACCTGCGCGTCCGCAGTACCCGAACTCTCGGCATGGTGTTTCCCGAATTGAAAATCCCTTCTACGCACGGATCATTGGCGGCGCGGAAGAGGTGCTCCAGAACGCTGGATATTCCCTGCTGCTGGCTAACTACGGCGAGGACCCCGAGCGCGAGCAAACGCAGCTCACAACCCTTCGTGCGGAACGCGTCGCCGGAATTCTCTTTGCCGCCAGTTGCAAGCCCAGCGTGGACTATCAATCCTGCCTGGATGCCGGCATAGCCCTGGTGGCCGTATCCCGTATTCCCGACGGATTGAATGTCGATCTGGTGACGGTATCGAACCAGGAGGGCGCGCGTCAGGCAGTCGAGCACCTCATCCGACTGGGACACCGGCGGATCGGTTTCGTGGACGGGCCGGTCTTCACTCAGCACCACTCGCGAACGCAAAGCTGGTTACGGGCAGGCTCTTCGCAAACAAGGATTGCCGGTGTCGTCCGATCTGATTGTATGTGCGGATTTCTCTCACCACGCCGGTGGGTATGAGGCCGTATCGAAGCTGTTGCAGGCTCCGAAGAGACCCACCGCGATCCTGGTAGTGAGTAACAACATGGCTCTTGGCGTGCTTCAAGCGCTTCAGGACCGAGGGATCGATGTGCCCACCGAAATGGCGGTCGTCGGGTTTGGTGACACACCGTCAGCGGCGTTGCTTTCGTTCGCCTCTCACGGTCGTTGCCCAGCCTGCGCGCGAGATCGGCGCAACCAGTGCCAGATTATTGCTCGAGCGTTTGCAGGACCCGAACCGGCCCCGCCGTTCGATCGTTCTCGACACAGAACTGGTCGTGCGTGAATCGTGCGGCGACAAGTCACCCGATGCTCGTCACAAAGATCGCGAACTCTTGACGCGGCGATGAGTGCCGCCTGACCCAACTGCCGCATTCACATGGCCTGTAGCGTAACGGATGACGGGTGCCCCACATCTGCCCGGTTTTGGCAGATGTGGGATTCCACGAAGCTCGGCTCCTGAGTCTCCAAGGTGTAGATGACCCACCATCAAGACCTGTTGCCAGTAGAGAGTGACCGGTGGACATCCGTGGTACTGACATCTGCCAAAACCGGGCAGATGTGGGCACCCGTCATTCGTTACGCTACAGGCCGTCAGAAATGCGGGTAAGAGGCAAAGACACCGCGCTGCCGGTGCGTGCGGCGCGATAAATCGCCTCGACGAGAGCGATACTTCTCCGGCCCTGGCGTCCATTGCAGACCGGATCTGTATCCTGCTCGATCGCCCGAATGAAATCCTCAAGCAGTGCCTGGTGTCCACGAAAGTCGCTGACTACCGCCGACGACGCACTCTGGATTTTCATCCGCTGAGATGCTGGCGCCGATATTCTCGGGGACACTGCGCAAGTCCGCCGCCAGAACGCGATCGTGTTCAAGAATTACCGTGCCCTCTGTCCCGGTAATTTCGATCCGTCTGGGATATCCCGGATAAGCAGCAGTCGTCGCATGGAAGGTGCCCAGCGCGCCGTTGGCAAATTCAAGAGTTGCGACTGCACTATCTTCGCCTTCGATCCTGTGGAGCGCCGTTGCCATGCATGACTGCACGCGAACCACGTCGCCGAGCAGCCACAGCAACAAATCTACCGTGTGCACCGCCTGGTTGATGAGAGCGCCCCCGCCGTCCAGAGCGAGCGTGCCGCGCCAACGCGACCCAGTGTAGTATTCGGGCGGCCGATACCATTTCACCCGCGCATCCACCAGCAGGGGTTTGCCAATCACGCCGTCGCAAATCCATTCTCGAAGCAGGCGGATTCCAGGTTTCACCCGGTCCTGAAACATCACTCCGAGCTTCACGCCGGAGCGCTCCGCAGCTTCAATAAGCGCATCCGCGCGTTCGACGCTGATTTCGATCGGTTTCTCGGTAAGTACGTGCAGGCCGCGCTGAACCGCCGCAATTCCATGAGCCCCATGCAGTCCCGAAGGGCTCCGATCATCACCATATCCATCGGGCGATGAGCTAGAAACTCCTCGAAGTCCAGATATTGCTCGCCGCCATACTCCCGGCAAAGGCCCGCGATCTTCTCCGCATTGGTTCCGTAGAATGCCGCGATTTCAACGCCGGAGATTGCGCGGGTTGCTCTCGCGTGCGTCTCGGTAATATTGCCACCACCGATCAGACCAATATGAATCGTCATTTTTGTCTTGCTGCCTCCGAGTAGCTGCCGCAGCGAATCGAATCCGGCGTGACGCGCTGCCTGAGTTAGGTCAGCGCCAACCATTCAGCAGGCAAGGATTCGGGCGGGGGGCACGAATTCCTGTCGATGAAAAGCAGCCCGTCCACCCGCCTCAAAACTGAAGCCGGAAGGGCTTCGGTGGGCTCTTTTGTCTGGAATAGCCTGGTCAGGATGTCTCGCTTGAGTGCCAAAGGAACCATCGTGTACACATTCTCCGCCTGTAACAAGGCGGGGATGGTCATCGTGATCCCCATTTCGGGGATGTAGCCGAGATCCTTAAAGTTGGGATCTTCGATGAGTTGACGTTTGGATTGCTCGGCGATATCAACCACTCTTACCCAGGAAGGATCGTTGAAGTCCGTGTGATGCGGTTCGTTCAATGCGAGGTGGCCGGAAGTTCCGATTCCCTGGCAAAGGATGTCGATCTTTCCAGCCGAACGCAGCAGGGACTCAAAACGCTGCGCCTCCTGACGAGGATCTGCAGCATTGAACCGCACCACATGAGTTTCACGAGGAACGACCTTGTTATAGAGTTGCGTGCGCGTTTGATAGCCACAGGTATACTCCTCCGGCATGCGGGTGTCCCAAAAGTCGTCCATGTTGAAGCAGACGACCCGGCTCCAGTCAATGTCAGGTTCCCGGCTGAGCGCATTGAGAAACGAGTTCTGACTCTCGCCCGCCGCAAAAATCACGCGTATCTCATCCCTTGAAGCCAGCAGCTTTCGCATTTGCCGTGCAACTGTTAAAGCCACCTTATGCCCCAGATCGTCTTCATCGTCGCAAAGCACGACTTGCGTCTTTCCGTAGTTCATCATCCTTGGACTGCCCTCTTCACCAGTCGTTTTGCCGATCTTAACTATTTAACTAATTGATAAAACTCATGTTAATGCTTGCGTGGCTGCACGATCATGACCATGCCCATGAAACAACTCGAGTGTGGGCGGTTAGCCCAATTTGACCGTCTTGCGGTTGTGCCGTGTAATCGATTGCCATTAGCGGACGCAAAAACTTCAGGCATTAAGAAATATGGCTGGCCCATTTAGCGGATTGGATGCTATTTTATACAAATATTTATTGAAAACGATTACAATTCTCGAACATGTCCCGGCTTCCTCGCCATAGCGAGGACGGCTGCGAGACAACGGAGGTCCGGGCTCATGCACGAAATCTCGGGTCAAACCGGCAGGAAGATGACACGAAGGGCGTTTCTGGATCGCTCCGCTACCGTGGCCCTGGGGACTGCCCTGCTCGGGGAAGCAAGAACCCAAGGCGCTGTTCCGCAAACGGCGCTTTCCTACGGGCGCGTCATCGGCGCAAACGACCGCATCTCGCTCGGCCATATTGGTATCGGGAACCGTGGACGCGGTTTGGAATTCATTATTTCGCAGCTTAAGACTTCAAAAAATGTCGAGGTCGTGAGCATTTGCGATCTCTGGAAAGTGAACCTCGAGCGTGCTGCAGCCACCGCAAAGCAGACCTATGGACGCCAGCCTCACTCGTCGCAATACCTGGAAGACGTGCTGAACAGCAAAGAAGTGGATGCGGTGGTGATATCAACGCCTGAGCATCAACATTCGCCGATGCTGAAGATGGCGGCGGAGGCGGGCAAACATGCCTACGTTGAAAAGCCGATGGGGAATGTTCTGGACGAAGCTAAGGCGGCGCGTGATGCCGTACTCGAAAGAAAACTCATTGTGCAGGTGGGCACCCAACGCCGCAGCGAACCCTACCAGATTGCCGCGAACAAACTCTTTCGCTCCGGAGTTTGCGGCGAGGTCAGCAAGGTGGAAGTGGTATGGAACTATCACGGCCCGCGCTGGCGCGGTCGGCCGGAAGTAAAGCAAATTCGCGAAGAAGACATCGATTGGCGCAGGTGGCTGATGACCAAGCCGTATCAGCCGTTCGATCCTCAGCTCTATTTCGAGTACAGACTTTACAAAAATTACTCGAGCGGTATTCCGGACCAGTGGATGAGCCACGGGATCGACATGGTGCACTGGTTCATGGACGACCACTTTCCCCGGTCCGTGGTGGCCCATGGTGGCGTGTTTGCCTGGAAGGATGGGAGGGAGAATCCCGACACCTTTCAAGCGCTGCTGGAATACCCGGCAGGGTTTTTGGTCAGCTACTCCACCAGTTTTGGAAATGATGCGCCGAGCTTCATTCGCCTCATGGGGAAGAAAGCCACGCTCATGAACTTCGGAACCGAAGGCACTCCGCGGTGGCTGTGCGTGGAAGAGAAAGGCAATTTCGAAGACGATCCTACCGTCGTGCGTAAAGAAACCTGGCTGTCGCTGCCGGGAGACGGAGGAAAGGGACCGGCAAACACTGTGGACGAAGATCTTTCCCATATGACCAACTGGTTGGATGCGCTGCGCAGCGGCAAGCAGCCTTCCGCGCCCGTCCAGGCAGGCTATGCACACTCGGTGGCTTGCATCATGGCCGCGCGTGCTTATTGGGAAGCGAAAAAGCTTTATTGGGACCCCGGCACTGAAAGCATTTTGGATCACGAACCAGCAGCACGGGCGTAGCTCGGCTGGGATGGTAAAGCGGTGGGCCAGGTACCTTTCCCTGATTGCAGAAAACAGGAGACGAAAGTGAATAAGCAGGTTTCTCAAGAAGTACTGCGCGCCTTCTTTTATGTTACTGGCTGTTCAGCTTCGAACGCTCACGGCAGAGTCGAATCGGCGAAGAGGAACTCATACAGATTTATCTGGCTGATGCTTGCCCTCGTGGCGTTCCCCGTGGGCCTCTATAGCCAGACAGACACGGCAACCATCCTCGGTACCGTAGCAGACGCGAGCGGCGCAGCTGTTGCCGGAGCCATGGTTACGGTTACCGATACCGGCACGAATACCACAACCGTCGTCAAGAGCAACGCCTCAGGCGCCTACGTCGCTACCCCGCTGCGTATCGGGAACTATTCCGTAAGCGTGGAAAGCCAGGGCTTCAAGACGGAAACACGCAATGGCATTGTGCTCCAGGTGCAGGATCGGCTCAGGGTTGATTTCGCGTTGCAGGTAGGCTCGGTCCATGAACAAGTCGTGGTGGACTCTGCCCCGCCCATGCTGCAATTGGATTCCTCGGAGCTGGGCCAGGTCATTGCCAGCCAGCAGATCCAGGATCTTCCCCTGAACGGCCGGGACTATACGCAGTTAGTCAGCCTGACGAGCGGAGTCATCAAGATCAAGGAAGGCAGCTCACTGACCGGCACCAGTACCGCCAGCAATGGCAACGCGGGCGGTAGCTTCGCGGTGAACGGCACCCGTGGAATGCTCAATAACTTTGTTCTGGACGGAGTTGATAACAACTCCAATGACAACGGCGGCAACGTTCTCAAAACGAACGTCGATGCGATTGCGGAGTTTAAGGTCGAGACCAGCAACTATTCGGCTGAGTTCGGCCGGAGCGGCGGCGCGGTCATCAATGCAACCATCAAGTCCGGCGGCAACAGCCTTCACGGATCGGCCTTCGAATTCGCCCGCAATTCCGTGTTGGATGCCCGTCAGTACTTCGAGCAACCTGGTTCGGACAAGGCTCCTTACAGTCAGAACCAATTTGGCGGAACCATAGGCGGCCCCATCCTGCGCAACAAGCTTTTCTATTTTGTGGACTATCAGGGATCGCGCGTTTCAACCTCTTCGATTGACTTCTCTTCTGTTCCTCAGACTGCCGAGATCGATGGCGACTTCAGCAACGACGACAACATCATTTATGATCCGGCAACCACCGTTCTTGACGAGAGTGGCAACGTCATTTCTCGCGATCCATTCCCGGGCAATATCATTCCGGCCGACCGGTTCGATACGATTGCCCATAACATGGTCAAGCTCTTTCCTGCCCCCAACGTGCCTGGTGCAACAGGCGGTAACAACTACGTCCAGGTTGATGCAGCGAAAAATCAGATAGACCAGGGGGACGTGCGGGTCGACTTTACGCTCTCACAAAATCAGTTGGTGTTTGCGCGCTACTCCCAGAGCCAGGGCAATGCGTCGCAGCAGACTCCATTGCCCGGCCTGGCGGATGGCAGCAGGGCCGGCCAGGGTCTCGATACGGACCAAACTCACGGGCTTGCCCTCGGACACACTTACACGTTCAGTCCGACCATGGTCAATGACGCGCGCATCGGGTTTAGCCGGGAAACGTATGCAAACGGCGTTCCTTTCTATGGGTTGAAGTACCCCTCAGCGGACCTGGCGGTTCCTGGTGTTCCCAACGACCCCAGGGTAAACGGCTTGACTCTCTACCAGATCACCGGTTATGCACGCATCGGCATGCCGGGCTTTTATCCGGTTGACAGCGTCAGTATGGAAATTCAATACGGCGATACCCTGAGTATCGTTCGCGGAAGACACACCATCAAGACCGGGGCGCAATTTCACCGCAGCTTCTTTTCCATCTTGCAGCAGGCGGATCCGCGTGGCCGATTCAGGATGACCGGGGCATTTACTGCTGATTCACCTAGCTCAGGAGATGGAACCGGAGCCTCACTCGCTGACATGTTGCTCGGTCTCCCCGTTCAAGGAGATCTCTCCAACGCAATCAAGTTGAATAACCGGCAAAATACGTATGGCGGCTTTGTTCAGGATGACTTTAAAGTCTCGCCCCGGTTCGCGCTCAACTTAGGTCTCCGCTATGACTACGTCACCCCCATCTACGAGGCATCCAACCATCAAAGCAACTTCGACTATGCTTCCGAGAAACTGATTCCTGCGGGAGTTAACGGCGCTACGCGGGGTCTGGTCACGGTCGACCATCTCAATTTCGCTCCCCGAGTCGGTTTCTCGTGGGCCGCGCACAAAGACACGGCTGTCCGGGCTGGCTATGGCCGCTTCTTCAGTGCTCAGGAAGTCCGTACCAGTGATCCATTTCAGCTTGCCTACAACGCGCCGTTTGTTGATCAGTCGAACTTCCTCACCGACGGCTCGAAAACCAACCTCACCGTGTCGGGCGGCTTTCCGCCGCTCGAGTTCGATCTCGACAAAATGACAGGTTATGCCGTGACGGTTTCCGCCGATGGCTACAACACGCGCTTGCACTCTGCGGCCCTCGACGAGTGGAACCTGAATATCCAGCAACAATTTCCCGGCAAGGTGCTGCTTGAAATGGCCTACGTCGGCTCAAAATCGACCCACCTGCAATCCGTGCTCGATCGCAATCAGGTTAAGGTCCCAGGGCCCGGCGACATCCAGTCGCGGCGTCCCATGCCGCAGTACTCAGGCTTCAACGCCATGGAAAACATAGGCAATTCCAGGTATAACGGCCTTGAGGTTAAAGTTGAGAAGCGGTTGTCCTACGGATTAAATTTCTTGAGCGCCTTCACCTGGAGCAAAGCGACGAACGACTTTCCTGAAATCTGCTGCTCCTCGCCTACGCCTCAGAACACTTGGGACACTAAAAACGAACGCGGGCGGGCTGATTTCGACCAGAAGTTTCGCTGGGTAACCAGCTTTGACTATCTGCTCCCGGTCGGCCGGGGCCACAAGCTCCTGGGCGCAAACACGGCGCAGGATCTGGTATTCGGTGGCTGGCATTTTGGTGGAATCTTTACCATGCACACCGGTTTCTATATGTCTCCATGGATCGGGTATGATCCTTCGAATACGGGATCTTTCGGAGCGCTTCGCTCCGATCAGGTCTGCGATGGCAACCTCCCTTCCGGCAAGCGGAACATCAACAATTGGTTTAATGTCGATTGCTTCCCACTGCCCCAGCCCTACACCTTCGGCAACGCCGAGAAAAATAGTCTGATTGGGCCCGGGGAAGTGGCTGCCGATCTGGCGCTTCGCAAGGTCTTCAATATCGCCGACAAGGGCCACCTGGAGATTCGTGCAGAGACCTTTAACGCCTTCAACCATCCGTCCTTCGCATTGCCTGACAACTATATTGACGATGGCCCAGGTTCAACAGCTGTCATTACGTCCACCGTACTCGCACAGAGACAAATTCAATTCGGCGCTAAATTTTATTTCTGAGTCGTGAACCACGCGTCTTTCGGAGGAGACGCGTTGCGGCCGATCCTGATAACTTCGGTAGTGGGGTGTCAGTGACGGCTGCACTACAAAACGATGGACGCAACACACGCCCAATACGCCATCTCCGCTGGTGGATTGGCGGTTTGCTGTTCGCTTCCACGGTCATCAACTATATTGATCGGCAAACACTTTCGCTGCTCGCTCCGTACCTGAAACATGACTTCCATTGGCGAAATACCGATTACGCCAATCTGCTGATCGGATTTCGCGTCGCTTACTCCATCGGTCAGACTGTCTGCGGAAGGCTGATTGATCGAATCGGCACCAAACGGGGCCTGACCATCTCGGTGTTGTGGTACTCGATCGTTTCCATTGCCACGTCACTGGCTACCGGTTTCTACAGTTTTGCGGCATTTCGATTTCTCCTGGGGGCAGGCGAATCGGCGAATTGGCCGGGCGCCACCAAGGCCGTGTCCGAATGGTTTCCCAAGAGCGAGCGGGGAACGGCGACGGCTCTGTTCGATAGTGGATCCTCGATCGGGGGAGCGATCGCTCCGTTCCTGGTCTTTTGGGTGTACTTTCGTTGGGGATGGCGGCCGGCGTTTCTACTGCCGGGTATGCTGGGTTTTCTGTGGCTGCTGATTTGGCGCCGTGCCTATTACGTTCCTGCAGATCACCCGAGAATCAGCTCGGCCGAGCGCGAGATGATTATGGCCGACTCAGTGGAATTAGCTGAGACGGCATCGGGCGGCGGCCTGCGTTGGCGTCATCTTCTGAAGTTACCCCAGACCTGGGGAACCATCATCGCAAAAGCCTTTACTGATCCAGTTTGGTTCTTTATTACCGACTGGTTTCCGATCTATCTGGTGGCCAAGGGGATTTCGTTGAAGAGCGGGCTGATCGCTGTGTGGATCCCCTTTATAGCCGCTGACCTGGGCAACTTTTTCGGTGGGTTGGCTTCCGGATACCTCATCAAGCGCGGATGGCCGTTGGGCGCGGCTCGCAAGGCGATTGCCGTCTTTGGGGGAACCGGCGTGCTGCTGCTCATCCCAACGATTTTCACTGCGAATCTGGCCGCCATTACGGCGCTCTTCGCGCTGGCAACGTTTTCCTATGCTTCCTTTTCAACGATCGCCAACGTGCTGCCGTCCGATCTATTCAAGAGCGATTCGGTGGCTTCAGTGAGTGGACTGAGCGGAACAGGAGCAGGGATCGGGACCATCATCGCGTTCAAATTCGTCGGCTACTTTTCTGACGCGAACCAGGCGTTGGCAACTCATTCCTTCGATACGATCATCATCGTTGCCGGCCTGGTGCCGTTTCTAGGAATGATTCTTGTCCTACTGCTGGTTCGCAACACGCGTGCCACGCGGCTGGGACTAGTTCGAGCCATTTGACCAGCTGTCGCGGCGGCAAAAAAGAATATATCTTTCCTGCCACCTCGGATCATGGGCGAGCGGTCTGCGTCAGCGTTCGTTCGCGTCGATTGAAGAGTTGATTCGAGGTTACGCTGGGACACCGTCCGAAGCCGCCCTCCGGTCGACCCTCTGCTGTACACGGCATATCACCGTTACGCCAACTTCCGTGAAGCCGAGCCGTGCGTATAAGCGCCGTGCTCGAGCGTTGTCCCGCGTGGCCCCCAGCGCGACCGCTGTGATCGAGCGACGCATGCCACCCTCGTTTATCTGTGACGATTCATAAACCTCAGATGCTGTTTCGCTCCCGGCTAGCCTGCATCTAACCGGCTGTAAGCATGGATATGGAGGCGCAGGATGGAACCACCCCTTACTGTTGTCGTCACCGGGGCGTCGGCCGGGTTAGGACGAGCGATTGCTCATGAATTCGGCAAAAAGGGCGCCCGAGTCGGGCTGATTTCGCGCGACCTGGCAGCGCTCGAGGCGACAGCGGCAGAGATTGAGCGGCTCGGCGGAACCGCAGCCACATATGGAGCCGATGTGAGTGATGACCAGGCCGTCGAGGCAGCTGCAGCTTCTTTTGAACAGCGTCTGGGCCCCATAGACGTCTGGATCAACAATGCGATGGTCTCTGTATTCTCGCCCGTCAAAGAGATGGAGGCGGCTGAGTTTCGCCGTGTCACGGAAGTAAATTACCTCGGCTACGTTCATGGCACCCTCGCAGCGTTGCGAAGAATGCTTCCACGAGATCATGGCCGGATCATTCAGGTCGGATCGGCTCTCGCCGTGCGAAGCATTCCTCTGCAGGCAGCCTATTGCGCCAGCAAGCACGCTATTGTCGGCTTCACGGATTCGCTGCGTTGTGAACTCTACCACGACAAGAGCAAGGTGAAAGCCATCGTCGTCCATATGCCGGCGATGAATACTCCACAGTTCACCTGGGTAAAGAGCCGGCTTCCGAACTTGCCGCAGCCCGTGCCTCCAATCTACGAACCGGAGGTAGGCGCCCGAGTGATTCTCCACGCCGCACTCACATCGTCGCCGCGCCGGGAATATTGGGTAGGTGGATCCACCGTCAAAGCGATCGTGGGCCAAAAGCTTATACCTGGTCTCCTGGACCTCTACCTCGGCAAGACCGGCTACGAGGCGCAGCAGCGCCAGGAAGCCGACTCCCCTGATCGGCCGAACAACGTGTGGGAGCCCGTATCGACAACCCTGGGCGCACACGGACCGTTCGATAAAATATCTCGCCCATTCAGCCTTGAGGCACAAGTTTCCAAGCACCGCGGCTGGTTTGTGTTGGGATGTGGAGTCCTGGGTGCCGCTTTCTTCGCCAGGAAATTAGTTACGCGTTAGGCGATACGGGGATTCCCTTTGAACCGCGTATACGGCGGACTCAAGTCATAGCGGACTCCTGGCTCGTTTAGATCGCGGCGGTTGGAATAAAAAATTGCGTCCCCTTGCTTGATGAGATAGTCGGCTGTTCTTGCGGCAAGGGCCTGAATCGTGAGACCAGGATTAGCCGAGCCCTGTGTAGGCAGAATGCTGCCATCGCAGACAAACAGATTCGGAATGTCATGGGTCCGGCCGAATTTGTCGACGACCGAAGCGGCTGGATCGCTTCCCATCCGCGCAGCGCCGACCAGGTGAGCAAACCGTGACTCCTGCACCACCTGTTTCGCTCCCGCTGCCCACATGATCTCCATCACTTTTTTCTTGCCGAATTCGATGAGCTTCTGGTCGTTGTCGTGAAGATTGAAAGTGACCTTGGCAACCCGCAATCCATGCTGATCTTTTTCCTCTGAGAGCTCGACCCGATTGTCTTCCCAAGGCAGAATCTCGCCCAGGACGCCCAGGGTCGCCCAATGGTTGTAGTCCATCATGACGCGGCGCATGCCCCATCCCCACGCTCCCAGGGCCGCAACCATCTGCTTGGCAAAAGCAACAGGAAGCGGACCTACCGTCTGCACTGCAAATCCGCGGGCAAAATCACGCCGCGGATCGGTCTCGTAAAACTCCTCCGTCAGTGCATGGGCCGGCGGCGCTTTATAGAGGCGGATCAGGTCGTCAAAACGGCCGGCTACGACATTTCCCGCTTGGACCATCAGATACTTGCCAAGCGTTCCGCTGGAGTTGGCAAGACCGTGTCGATGCCCGGGACAAGCAGAGTTGAGTAGCAAACGCGGTGTCTCGATCGCGTACCCCGAGACGATGACAGCTCGTGTTTTCTGGAAGTGTTCCTTTCCTTCGCGATCTATATAGACGACTCCGTCGACCCGGCCATCGTCGCGCAGGCTGATGCGGGAAGCCATCATATGGGCCCGAATTTCTGCGCCGTGGGTGATAGCATCGGGCACGTGCGTAATCAATGTGCTGGCTTTGGCTCCAACCTTGCAGCCCTGGAGGCAAAAGCCGCGATAGATGCAGTGAGGCCGATCGCCATGCGAAGCAGAAAGAATTGCCACCGGGCCGCCAGCGACGGATCGAATACCGAGGTTCGTGCAGCCGCGTACCAGCACGTCGCCGACGCCGCCCAGGGGATGAGGACCGTAGGGGTGACCATGCGGATCACCCCAGGGAAACCATGCGGGACCTGCAACAGGAATTTCGCGCTCCAGCAACTCGTAATAGGGCTTCAGATCCCAATAAGACATGGGCCAGTCGACCCCGACACCATCTTCGGAATGGACCCGAAAATCGGACGGGTGGAAGCGCGGTGCAAATGCGGCCCAATGAACAGAACCTCCGCCGACGCCCTTGCCACTGTTGTTTGCGCCGAGGGCCAGAGGATGCGTCCCGCCGCTGATGCGCAGATCGTTCCAATAGAGCTCGTGAGAGCCCTTTTCGTCGCTGACCCAGTCCTTCTCTGTGTCCCAGAAGGGACCCGCTTCCAAGGCCACCACGCGAAATCCGGCTCGCGCGAGGCGCTGTACTAATACGCCGCCGGCGCTCCCCACACCTATAACGCAATAATCGACAGTTTCATTCTCCTGAAACCGGCGCATCGGCGAGGGAAGCGTCTGCATGGGCCCGAGGCGGTGTGGCATCAGTGGCTTCCTCCATGGCCATGCAGCGATCCATGCTCCGGGGGAGCCCCCTCTTCCTCTAACTGCGATAGCGAATCAACGGGAGCGTTCCAATCGTAACGTTGTTCGTCCTTCTCCCACGGCTCCCGCAGGCCATTCTCAAGCCGCATGTATCCCCGCGGGTACGCAGGACCGCCAAAGCCGATTTCATCCCACGCCCACGGATGCGAATAATAAGCGGTTACACAGTCTTCCATGAGCATTGCCCAGAAGCGGTGTACCGGCATCCGTTTCCAGATCGAGTGATCAGGATCCGGCTTTCCATCATGCAGTGACTTCAGAATCAGCTCTTGCCGATGCACGGTGAGAGCAGCAAACGATGCTTGAAAGCGAGCCTGCGCCATCTCTTCGATTGCCTTGATTGCAAACTGGTAAGCCTCTTGATCCGGAGGCATATCCTCATAGCGAAAGCCATTGAGTGCGTTCTTGTAGAGCCGCTGGTCGAGAATGGGCAAGATCGGAATGGTGCGTCCCTGGGCACGATCGTCCTGCGGCATGACGCGGTCGATGACCGCGCCCAACAGTGCCGCCTCCGTTTGCGAAAAGAACCGAATCTCTGGGATCTTCTCGACTCGTTCGATGACAACTGTTCGCGTCGCCTCTTCCCAGCTCTTTTGCTGGGCCAGAGTACTGTAGTCAGGGTAATATCCCGGTTGATCGAGATCGCGCAACTCCCCGCCGGTTGCTCGATATGGGAATGACTTGCGGCTCATGGTCGCTCCCTCCTCAGCAGGCTGGCCACGAGCCCGAGGAACCCGCACGCTGCGAACAGTAGCGGGGCGAAAATCGGAGGCCCGTAGACAATGTTGTAGAGCGGCTTCTTCACTCCGCCAGGCCGGCGTACTATGCCACGCGCATGATAGTAAAAACCGGCGGCGCCATCCGCAAGGGCAAGAGCAGACACAGCCGGAAGAGCGGTGTTTGCCATACGGCGGCTCTTGATAGCTCCTACTCCGGCGGCCATCAATACTGGCGTCAGGACCACAGGCGTCCATTGTGCCCTGTAGCGAAAATTTGTTTTGTAATGCGAATACAGCGCCTCGAAGCCGCTGAAGAAGGCCCAAAGAACAGTCACTGCGGAGAGATGCTTCTGGAATCTTCCGTAGCGCAGCTGGGTTCTCCAGTTGGAGCTTCCCTCTTCGAGCCAGGACTCAACACGTCCTCCAACAGTGTGAAGATCTTCTTCGCGCCGCAGATACGAGGCCATCAGGCCGAGATAGGCACTTGTACCGAAAAGTAGCGGGGCAAAGATGGGTGGTCCCATGACGATATTCGTAACCGGAAGGCTCCAACCACCCGGCTTTCGCGCAACCCCGCGGACGTGAAAGACGAATCCGATGATTCCGTCGGCAAGCGTAACAACGCTGACCCAACGAAGAACAGTGCGGGCAGCCAGGCGGCTGAAAGTTCCCAGGAGTGCCGCGCCTCCAAGTACTGCACTCAGAAGCACAGGCGTATACATGACCGGATTACTGTAGCTTCCCTTGTAGTGCTCATAACCAACTTCGAGGCCACTCGCGACGCTCGTCGTGGCAACGATGAGACAAAGACCGCGCTGAAAACAGCCTTCGCGCAAGTGTTCAAGCGCTGTGGTAACGGCTGAAGATAGAGGTGCGGGCAAATTACGATCCGCGGAGCGCGCCAATGCGGTGTTCAGAACAAAGGTCATCTCAGGGCGCCTTCACCCCGGGGACAGTTCGAACCGATCCTCCGTCAGCATTTCGGATTAGCATTTGCACCTCCACGTGAGAAACCGCTCTGCATCCGTGTGCTTGAAGACCAGGCCCATGCCCGGCCGCGATGTATCCGGCTTCAGCTCCCCTTCTCTGGGTGGGATAAATCCATCGAAAAGCATTGCTTCGATACGAGCATGATCGTGGAAGTATTCCACGTGGCGAAACTTGGGAACAGCACATCCGGCGTGCATGTGAAGCGACGGGGCACAATGCGCGGAGATGGGGCAACCGAAACTCGCAGCCACGGCCGCTCCCTCCAGGAAGCCGGTAAATCCTTTGCACCGTGTCGCATCCAATTGCAGGACATCGACCGCCTCCGCCTCGAGCATGCGTCTGAAATATAAAGAGTCGTAGCCGTATTCCCCGGCCGCAATCTCCATCGCGCCCGGCGCTCGGCTCCGCACCTGGCGAAGACCGCTCAAATCATCAGAGCTGACGGGCTCTTCAAACCAGGTGACGTTGAACTCATCCAGCTTCTCCGCAAAGGCAATTGCGCGTCGCGCGTCGTAAGCGCCATTCGCGTCCACAAACAGACTCGTCGATGGGCCTATCGCTTCGCGTGCAACGCGCACTCTCTCCAAGTCCGTGCCCGGTTCCGCGCCGATCTTCATCTTTACGTTTTTCAGACCTTCGCCCACCCAGCCGGATAGCTGCGCAGCCAACTTCTGATTGCTGTAGGTGGTGAACCCGCCGCTTCCGTAAGCAGCTACGCTCGCGTGAGCTGCCCCAAGAAGATGGATGAGCGGCTCTCCCAACAATCGGGCCTTGAGGTCCCAGAGCGCTATATCGAGGGCCGAGATTGCCATCGATGCGATGCCGCGGCTGCCGTCGTTCCGTACCTCGTGCAGCATGGATGCATAAAGGCTTGGGATATCGAACGCCGGCCGATGTATCAGACATTTGTCTGCAAGGTGGTCCGCTACGCACACGGTGGCTCTATTGCCGTAGGTGTACCCGAGCCCGTTAAGATTTGCTGCGTAAATTTCACAAACAATGAGCGTCGTAGAGTCCCACTGCAGAGTGCCATCGCCCTCAGGTGCATCGGTCGGTATTCTGTAGGCGGAAACATTCACTCTCTCCACCGAAGGCTCCATACTTAAAACGGCTCCTCATGGGGTGGACTACACCAGTTCTCGAACCCTATCGTGTGCATTCGTGAGTGCGATCTTCATAGAGTTTGGCTCACCACGCACCAAGGCCTCTCCGAGCTTGAGAGCCTGGGAAGCCTTGATCTTTGCCGGCATCGGAGGTGTGAACTGATCGACGACAGCCTCAATCAGCATGGGTCCCACCCGTCCTCACAACACCATCGAGCTGTGCACCACAGGTCGCCGGGTCTTCGATCTGAATGGCATCGATTCCGGCGCCACGGGCTATGGTCACAAAATCGGCCGGGTAAAGATCGCAGGCATACTCGGGATTGCCAAGAAAGACCATCTGCTCCCACTTGATCTGTCCCAGAGTATTGTTCTTGATCACAACGATTTTTATGTTGAGCTTGTACGCGGCGACCGTAATCAGCTCGCCCAACAGCATGCTGAGGCCGCCGTCTCCGATGATGCAGTAAACAGGCCTGTCAGGATATGCAACCGCCGCGGCGATAGCATAGGGCAGCCCGCACGCCATCGTGGCGAGATTTCCGGAACAGCTGTGCTTCTGCCCTCGCAAGGCGGGTACGTAGCGCGCCCACCAGGTCGTGATCGTGCCTGAATCGGAAGTGACGATCGCATTCGATGGAATACGCTTTCCTAGTTCCCAGCCCAGCACCTGAGGCTTCATCGGCTTATCTGGGCGCGTCCCGCGATCCTCCATGAGTTTCTCCCACTTTGCCTTCGCCTTCTGAGCTTTCTCGAGAAATCCCTTGTCATGCTTGTCGAGAAGAGGGAGGAGTGCCCGAAGCGTGCTCTTCGCGTCCCCCACGAGGCCAACGTCAGCGGGATAACGAAGGCTGATACGCTGCGGGTCAATGTCGATCTGTACACATTTGACCGTTCCAGGCTCGGGCAGAAATTCAATGTAAGGAAACGATGTTCCGACCATCAGCAGCGTGTCGCACTCTTCCAGCGCATCCTGGGAAGGTTCGGTTCCAAGAAGGCCAATACCACCTGTTGTGTAGGGGCTGTCATCCGGAACAGCGGCTTTGCCCAGCAGCGGT
Source organism: uncultured Acidobacteriaceae bacterium (assembly GCA_963850235.1). GTDB lineage: Bacteria > Acidobacteriota > Terriglobia > Terriglobales > Acidobacteriaceae > PALSA-350. The sequence goes on from CAWKKM010000007.1 coordinate 95,784, forward strand.
TTTATAATCGGCGCGCCCAGTGTCTCTGCAATCTCCTCAAGTTCTTGGGTAGCGTGCAGCGCTCCCTGGCCCGCGAGAATTGCAATCTTCTTTCCCCGGTTAAGGATGTCCCCGGCATGTTCCAATTCGATCCTTGCCGGAACCTGGTCGAAATAGACCGGGACCGCCGACGTGTGATGGACAGGGTTTCGCTCCGACCGGCCCTTCTTCATCTCCTGCACCTGCACGTCCACCGGAATCGTAATATGAGCGACACCCCGGGACGCAAGAGCCGTCCGCATCGCCAGATCCGCAATGCTTTCCATATGAGCGCCGCTCATGACGCGCTCGTTATAGACCGCAACGTCGATAAAGAGCTTGTCGAGCTCAACGTCCTGCTGGGTGAAGGTGCCAATGAGGTCACTGTGCTGCAGCCCTGTGATAGCAAGCACCGGTGCATGGTCCAGCTTCGCATCGTAGAGGCCATTCAGAAGATGGATGCCGCCAGGGCCAGAAGTCGCGATACACACTCCAAGCTTGCCCGTAAACTTTGCGTAGGCACAGGCCATGAAGGCTGCCGCCTCTTCGTGGCGAACATGGATAAACCGTATTCGTTCCTTCTGCTTGCGGAGGGCCTCGAACACACCGTTGATGCCATCGCCGGGCAGCCCAAACACGGTGTCAACGCCCCACGCGAGAAGGCGCTCTACAAGTACGTCCGACGCGTCGCTCATCTTTGTCTCCGGAAACTGGATCGTCCTTGCTGGCTGGACACAAAGTTGGAAGCGCATTTGCTCGCTCGGGTTTGCTGCAGGAACTGGTGACCAAATTGATAACTGCATCGATATCAAATGGGTGGCGGAACTCGACGCGGCTCCCACCTTTCGCATCACAACCTGAAGGGGTCTGATGCGATCCAAACAAGTGGCGAAATCCCAAGACCTTTACGGCCATTCTCGACCCAGGCGGCGAGGTTGACCTTGGACCATCTAACATCTACGGATCTCTTGCTGGATTTTAATCAAGTAAGAAAACTCATTCCGTCTTCGCGCCCAAGGTGTGCGGTCATTCCAAGTTGGAGAATGTCACCATAATCTTCCCCAATCGCCTGGAATGACACTACGCTTCATCAACCGGTAAAACTTGTTCTGCATAGTTCTGGAATCCTAGCAGGTCGAAGTCCGCCTTTTGTCCGTATGGTCGCCAACTCGGAGTGGAATCAGTGAGCTGCTCCACGCGACAATCGGCCCGCCGTAATTAGCCGTGCCGCAGACAGGCTTGAACCGCCTGCCGGAAAAAGGACTGGTACTCAGGTTTCGGCCTGTTCGCCCTGAGCCTGGCGGCCACCTCATCGTCCGGCCAATGGCTCTCGTCGTCATACATCCGTCGGAAGCCCATGCCAATTTCCGGATTTCCGAGCGTGAACTCGTCGCACAGGCGCATCCAGCGCGCCACCAGCGCCCGGCCTTCGGCGCTGTCTGGCAGCACCCCGCGATCAAGCGCGCCCTGAAGATCGGCGTACAAAGCCTTCCATCGCGCACCGATCTCTGCGTATTGTTCAGGCGTCAGGGATGTCCGCCGCTCCCGAAGCGCATCAAAGGCCGTCGGACTGTAATATTTCTCCGTCCAGTCTGTGGCGTTTTGCATTTGAATCTCCTTCAGGATGGTCTGGTAGAGGACCCACTCGGGTTCCGCATGATTCTGTGCGCGCCGTTGCGCGTGCTCGATGGCCCGGAGGACGCAATCTAATCCGTCGCGTCGCTCACGCAGCACCGCCCGCTGCCGTGCCAGCATGACCGGCAGCGATTCCGCGCCACGGCCAACCGGGGTATTCAGCAGTGCGGCGATCTCGCGCAACGAAAGCCCTAGGTACCGCAGCGCGAGAATTCGCTCCACGCGCCCAAGATCCTCGTGGCAGTAGAGCCGGTAGCCTCTCTCCGACCGATGTGCTGGGGATAGCAGCTTGAGTCGGTCGTAGTGATGTAGTGCCCGTACAGTAACGCCGGCGAGTTTTGCGAACTGTTGAATGCGGAGCGTGCCCATGGATCTCACCTTGAACATTGTTGGCCCTGACGTAAGGGAAGGGTCAAGCGATTTTCGAAGTGTCGAGGGATTTAGGCGAGCTCGAATATCAACGATTGACAATAAGGCAATGCGCTCATCCAGACATAGAGACCAGAATTGCGGTGGTGGGTTACGACATCCCCTTTGTTGCCGTGCGGTCTAGCGTTTGAGTACGAAGTGCTTGGCAAACAGCTCCTTTGACATCTTTTCGCCCTCTTCGCTCAAGACAACCGATTTGGCTTTGCTCTTGGGATCAGAGATGAAGCCTTTAGCGTGAAGTCGTTCCATCGTGTCCCAGTCCTGCCCCTTCCAGGCTCGCACCTCAACCGAAGCTCTGAAACTGGTCAGCCATAGAAGTGCGAGAGTCATCTCGTCGACTTTGTCACGATCGTAATCCATCCCTCTGCCTCCAGTTTCAGCGCCATGGTACTACGAACCGTAGCGAACGTGTCCTGCGTTGCCCTGGGGCACAGCATCCTCCCGATCAGGAGCAAACCGTCCTCCTCGTTTTCAAACCGGAGTAACAGCAGAGGACCATCCGATTGAGTTTCGTAACAGTCTATAAAGCGCCATGCTCCACATGCACGCAGTTCTTGACGAAAAAGACCCATCGCATGGACTAAGACGGACCGGGTTGTTCCCTCAAAAGCCTCGATAGCTTGTGCACCGCGCCCGCCATCTGGTCCGCTGGAGTGGCTGCAAAGCCAAGCACGAACCCATGGCGCGGCTTATTCATATAACAGGGCGACAGTGGCCATAGGCATAAGCCGTACTTTGCCGCCTGACTCGCGATCTCTACGTCGTTAAATCCTGATGGGAGGGTCACCGTCAGGTGCATTCCGGCTTTCGCGCCGTGGATCTCCAGCATATCCCTGCAAGTATTCTGCAAGCTCTCCACCAGGGCAGTCCGGCGTTCCTTATAGAGTGCCCGCATGCGGCGAATATGCCGTGCAAATCGACCGGCACGGATGAAATCTGTGAGCACTTCCTGGAGTAAGTAGGGCGGGAAGATACCTAACGAGAATCGTACTGCCATAAATCTTTCAATGAGATCGGGCGGGATAACAATATAACTAACTCGTACGGACGGAAAGATAACCCTGCTGAATGTCCCAATGTAAATCACGCGCGCGTCCGAATCGATCCCCTGAAGGGAGCAAACCGATGTAGTGTCGTAACGGTATGCGCTGTCATAGTCGTCTTCCACAATCCATGCTCCATTATCCCGAGCCCAATCCAGCAGACGCAGTCGGCGAGAAGCACTCATGGTAACGCCGAGGGGATATTGGTGCGACGGCGTAACAAACGCGGCACGAGCTTTCGGCAGCAGATGAACCCCTGCAGACACATTTATGCCTTCGTCGTCGACCGGGACCGGGACAACGCGGCAGCCGGCCCCGAGCAGAACCGACTGTACAAGCTGGTAGCCCGGCTCTTCGATCCATACCGGGTCGCCAGGATCCAGCAGCACCCTCGCCGTGATTTCCAGAGCCTGTTGCGATCCCGATACGATCATGATTTGCGACGGGTCGCATTCGACAGCCCTCGCGGTGCGGAGGTAAGCGCAGATTGCGTCTCGGAAGCGATCGAGCCCCATCGGGTCGTTGTGATGAAGGGCGCGCAAACATGGTCTTCGACCGTGTTCAGCCAGCAGCTTCGACCACGCTCCGAAAGGAAACTGATCGAGCGCCGGCTGGTGGACTCCGAAGGGTCCCCAACCGTGTCGCCACGGGGGAGTTTCGAATCGCGGCAATAACGAGGAACGCCGGGAAAGACAGCGGGATCCTCCCGTGGTTGACCGTGATCTTCTACCGTGTGGGAGTTGACCCGGCAATGATGCCGAAACAAAGGTTCCCGATCCGACTCGACTTTCGAAGTAACCCTCGGAAAGCAACCATGCATAGGCGTCGAGCACCGGAACACGGGATACTTCCAGATCTTCCGCCAGGTGCCTGCTGGAAGGCACTTGTTGTCCGGGCTGCAAACTACCACGCAGAATTGCAGCCCGGAACCCTTCGCAGATCTGGCGGTACAGCGGAAGCGTATCAAGGCGGTCGATAGGGATGACGGGAGCAATTCCTGACAAGTCTTTCGCCACTTCTTTAACTCCGCTGCTATTCGCCTTGAGCTGAAGAATGCGTGGATCCGGGTCCGCGCCCAGGGCGGCTCCGAAGACGCTGGTCGACGGACTCACGTCAGTTTAGAAAGTTAACTCCCGTTGCTCACCGCTGACGGAAAGGTGGATTTGCCACCGAAGTAGCACTCAATGCTCTCCACTTTCCCGTCTCTGAGCCGGAAATACTCTACATTCCGGAAGGATTTACCGTTCTTTGTGTGGCAAAGATACTTCACAAACGCCTCATTGCCATTTCCGAACACCTGCTCGATATCAAATCGATCGATAAAGTGAATCTGTGTATCCCAGCATTGCGTTTTGAAAACGCTCTTACTGATGTGGTCGTCGCCGGCCGCGCTCGTGAAGGTAAAGTTGTCGGCCATCAGGGCCTCAAATTGACCCTGGTCCTTTTTCTCCCACGCCTTATACCACCTCCGGACAATTTCTTCGTAGGTCGTGCTCCGCTCTGTAACTGCGCACGCCCGTGCCGTTACCAGGAGCCCCGCCGCTCCAGCCAGTGCGCAAGCTCCCGATTCGAGCGCCTTCCGCCGTGATATTCCGATCCTTGTCATGTCCATCCGCCTTTTCCAGTTTCTTGGGTTCGTGCTTCCGGGGCCACACTATCGAACCAGCGCCCCCGCATCATTTGGCCCTTCGTCGCCGTTTTGGGACTGTTGCCGAAATCGCCGATGGCCCCGCCGGCGCGGAAGACGGCGATGCCTTGAAGAGCAGCTCGACGTATCTCCGCAAATGATCAATGCACTGCGCCGCAATCGCAGCACCACCCCGGGCCTTGGCCAGGATGAACGCGCCCTGGAGGGTGGCCTGGGTATAGAGAGCGAGACTTTCGGCAGTCCATTCGGGGCGCATGCCGCGCTGCCGCATCGCCTCTTCAATGTCGGCCAGCAGTGTTGCCGCGTGCCGGCTGATGCTTCGGTTGCATGCTTCGCGGATCGCCGGGTGCGTGTCGTAGACCTCCTGCACCATCGTCCCCGCCAGGCAGGTAAAGTCGGGCAACTCTCCCGTCAGCAGCGCCTTACGAAATTCCACATAGGCCAGCAACCGGTCCAGCGGGTCGGCTAGCTGGTGATAGGACGCGGAGCCAAAGTGTGCCTCCGTGCCCTCAATCCAATAGTCGGCCGCGGCCAGCGCCAGTTCGTCCTTGCTGTCAAAGTGGTGGAAGAAGCTTCCTTTGGTCAGACCAGCCGCCTCGCAGACGTCCTCAACTCGGGTGGCCGTATATCCCTTGATGCGGATCACCCGGATCGCAGCCTGCAGGAGTTTGGTTTTCGATTCGTGTCTCGCTTCGGCTATCGGCATTTAGGTACCAACCAGTGGGTATGGGCACTATACCGACCGGTTGGTACGTTGATCAAGATGAATCTTTGCTAACCGCCCAGTTCTTTCGCTTTCGAATTTCAACTCACAGCATTTGCGCCGGCAATCACGCCTCCAGGCGGTTCCTGGCGCTGACTACTATGATTTGCCGGGTTTGAAACCGGGTAAAAGACGAGACGCCGCCCGGAACACATGGTAGTTCGAAAAACGCATGTCATTCATCTTCGTGGAATAGGGGCCGTAACTGAGAAAGCTCTGATCCCACTCATTCAGGGGTATGATCGACCGCCCTCTTGCGAGTGACACGCTTCTTACCGGGCAGAAATACGTCTTCCCGCCGATTTTGACCGGACCGTAGTCGATCAGAACCTCGTCTCGGTCCATAGGCACATATTCCCGCATATCGAACTGCTGTTGCAGGCGAAAAATTGTGCCGTTCTCGGGATCGATAGCAATCTCTCCACGATATCCGGCTCGGATTCGAAACGAATTCTCTCCGTCCGCATCGGGAAGACAACAGCCGCCTTCGAAATACGTAGACTCCGCTGCCGGAACCTCGAACCCGAATACCCCGCGCTTCCCCTCCGGACCACTCTCCCACCGCACCCACCTCATGCGACCCGGGGTTTCCACGGCGCGCCGCACATCGGCCAGGATGGGGCCGAATGTGCCGTGGGTTGTCAGGCGTCTGTCGCTCGAATCGTTACGCTCAGAGTCCGGCGACTCCACAACTTCGTCTCCATCACGGTAGAGGACTCTCGCTTTCGACAGTTCCACAGCCCGCAAGGGCTGGCTTCCGGCGCTGCTCTTGCCAGGCATCTCTTCATAACGAACCGTCGTCCTCGTCGCATAGAAGTCGGGCAACTTCGAAATGGTCCTCTCGAGATAGTTTTTCACCAGAACCAGCATGTGCTGCTTTGCATCTGCCTCTGGGGCAGCCTGGTTCGGGATTTCAGCCGGCGGCGGCCCGAGAAACGCAGATAAATCCGCCACCCCAACCAGGACCTGCTGCAAATTCTTATTCCGGAAATCCGCAGTCAACGCTGAGAGTTTGGCAAGACTGAGGCGCTCGCTCAATTCGAGCTTGGAAAGCCTTTCTGGGCGTCCGTCTATTCCGCGGTCGTCGGTTTCGCTCAGGAGCTGATCCAGCTGTTCCACCGTCACACGTTGAACAGCGGGATTCGGCTGATCAGAGTAAAAGGGCTCGTCGTAGTAACCGGTGTTGGTGTGCGCGATCAATCCCGGCCTGTCAACTCGCACTTGCAGACTGTGGTACTCGTGCGGTTGAACAGCGACGGGTGGGTCGAAAGAAAGGGTATAGAAATTCAGAGCTCTCTTTAGGCAGCGATTCATCTCCGCTATAAGGTCATAGGTCTCATTCGTGACGCTCCCGCCGCTTTGAATCGCCAAAACCTTCTTGTACAGAAACCGGTCGTCTGCTTCGTGTACCGTTCGTGGCACGTTCAGATAGAGCTCGTAACCGGGCGCGCAAGGGCCCGCTTGGTCCACTGGGAGCTCATCGATGGACATGCGAGCCTCGCGGAACAGAGTGGTGAACCAGTAAATCGGATCGAATGTTCTCCGTCCTTCATTACGACTGGCTGGAAATATGCCGGTTCCCTCGCCGCAAGCCGGGCCTATCCAAAGCATCACCTTACGGCCGCGTTTTCGCCTCTCCGCAGTCGCAATGAAGCCGACCGCGCGCAGAGCGTCAGGCCGGCGATTCAAAAAGATTCTCTTGCCAGAGGACAGATCCGATGCAAGCGAATTTCCATCCGTCGAATCGTGATGGGGTATGGTCCACAAGCCATCGTCTGAGATTCCGAAAATGGAAACCGGTTGATGTAGGTGACCGTTGTCCTGTCTTACGAATGCTTCAATTGTCGGCTTGCGCACGCAACGCATCCGCTTCCGACATGCAGGGCGCGGGCGCGTAGATCTTGCATAATGTGTCAAAGAACAAGATGACCTGCACCGGCGGCACGGGCAGGGCGGACTGCTCATTGAACGCGTGAAACGACAGAATCTTTTGGGGGAGATTTTGATCCAGCAACTCAAAATCCTCGCGACCCAAACCGGATACTGGCTCTCCACCTGAGTTCGTTACGGAGACATCGAGGTGAATCAGCCCCTTTCCCTCATCGAGCATGGGAATGGTTGGCTGAGCGGTCACCTGAGGGGGAAATGCCGGGGGCGAGGGTTTGGCCGCGCAGTTGCTTTGTTGCGTGTAAAGGAGAAGAGACAGGAGAATTCCGCCGAAAGACCGATGCGATGAATACATCCCTTTTCCCCCTGCTTTGGTTTGTCGTTCCAGGGCCTGCATGAGTTCGCCTACTGCGCCCATTCCGTTGGCAACACAATCTGTTGCACTCACACCGGAAGACTGTCCGTCGATGGGCTGGCATACTAGCTTGGGGCAGATTACCGGCAACCTGGAAGTTGCTACTTGATCAACCTCGCATAGTTTAGCGCGCCCTAAGTGGGAGAACATGGGGGGAGCCAGTTGTGGCCCGCCTTCCGTTTCGATCGCGCCAGCCTGAAGCCGGTTACGCAGTTATTGCCGAGCTTCATTCTGATGAAGGCCGATCAGGCACGCACGCTTGCTCTTCACATCACGATGCAGGCGCTGGCGTCAGAAATGGCAGAACAGGCACCGGGATCGGGAGTGGTGGCGAGTCGGCTAGCCGAGATTCTGTTTATCCATGTACTCCGGACGCATATTGCTTCGGGACCGGAGCGCAACAAATGATGGCTTCGTGCTGTTTTCGATCCGCAGATGGGCACTGCCCTAAGTGCCATTCACGGCAGAGTGAATGCGCCTTGGACGGTCGAATCCCTAGCCGAAGCGGCGGGCATGTCTCGCTCCGCATTCGCAGCACGCTCCAAAGAGCTACTCGGACAGACACCGCTGGAATACGTCACAGAGTGGCGAATGCAGAAGGCGATGCAGTTGCTCGGACAGCGCGACAAAAGACGTACTTGCCTTTACCTTACTTCCTGATGAATCCCATCTGCTTTGCAATTGCATCATCGACCATCCTGTCTGGAAGCAGCCTAGGCAGTGTCCAATTCTTCAAGCGTTGCGGCACAACAGCATATCTGGTCTTTGGCTTCGCCGCGGTCAGTGCTACATACACCGCACTGGCAAGTCGCTCAGGGGGCAAACCTTTGCGTCCTTCCGCCACAACATATTTACGGAAGTTCTCGATCGCTCCCCAATAAGGAGTCGTCTTGAACTCGCTCAGGTCCTCGGTTTCACCCTTGTCATACATGGCGGTATTAACCGCCCCAGGCTCAATGATCACCAGATCGATCCCGAATAACTTCAGTTCGCGCCGCAGTGCCTCGGACATACCTTCAAGTCCCCACTTCGAGGCAGCGTACGCACCCAGGAAAGGCGGTACGACCTTCGCGACCGTGGAACTGATATTGACGATGCGACCTACCGGCCCCGTTCTCATGTTATCTGTACCAAGCAGCGGAGCAAAGGCTTGCGTCACCATCAGTGGGCCCACCATGTTAGCCTCAAGCTGCCGTCTGAACTCGCTCGGCCTCAAGTGCAGAAGCGGGCCACTCACAACCATTCCGGCATTGTTGACCAGCCCCGCCAGCCTGTTCGAGCCGAGCAGGGCTCCTACTTTCTCACTCGCTCGTTGAATTGCATCCGCATCCGTGACATCCATGATGAGGGGCACATAGCGGTCTCCCATTTGCTTCTGAAGACGGTCAGCGTCAGTTTGCTTTCGTACCGAGCCGAAAACACGATAACCCTTCGAGATCAACAAACCTGTCGTCTCCATGCCTATACCGCTTGATACGCCTGTAATAACGACATCCTTGAACCTGGTCATGTACGTTCCATCCCGTGCTGAAGGTGGTTACTGCACATCTTCATGGTGTTCACTGTACACAATGCCCGTCTTCTGGTCAAGGTGTACACTGCGCACATGCCTTTTCCTTCCAAGACAGACAGAAACGCCATCCTCTCAGCCGCCCTAGAGGAGCTGTCGAGCGGCGGCATTCGCAATCTGTCTCTTCGGAACATTGCGGCTACTCTCGGCCTCGCGCCGAATGCACTCTATCGCTACTTTTCCGACCGGGCGGCGCTTGAGGGGGCCCTCGCGGATGAATGCGCCCACAGATTAGAGATGGCTTTGCGAAAAGCCGCGCATGGCTCAAATGCAGCGAAAACGATCCGCAGGATGGCTGGCGCTTACCTGCATTTTGCGAGGAACAATCGTAATCTCTACGAAGTTTTCATGAGTTTTCATACGCTTGATCACGCCGGTTCGCCTCGCCAAAGCCTCTGGAGCTTTACAGTCGAACAGGTGCAGCGCATGACCGGAGAGACGCATGCGAGAGAGGCCGCCGTCGCGCTCTGGGCTCTCTTGCATGGAGCAGCGACGTTGGAGGCAGGTCAAGTGCACGGCGAAAATAAACCAGCCACCGGCTTTGAGTTCGGACTGAACGCCTGGCTTCTCCTGGCCGAAACGCCATCGTCTACTTCGCGGAAGAAGTAGTGTGTGCGCTAGCCTGAACGCGTATCTCTTCGGCAACTCCCAGCAAAGCACTCCGTCAGTTCTTCACGGACGCATACTCGCCGATGCACTCGTGATGATTCTGGGCCCCACTTCGTCCAGGCTTAGACGTGTCCACAGTGCGAGCAGACATGAACGGTCTCCCAATTCGCTGTCTCTGGTCATAGGCGGCAGGTTCATGAGGGCCCGTATAGTTACTAGGTAGAAGCGGTTTGTTCGGCTGCGGTCTTCGACCGCCAAACGAAGATCTCGATTCGCCTGCTGGATGCGGTCCATATCCGGATGGCTGAACGGGCGGCAACGCTGTTTACGGTTCAGAAGGCGTTGCCGCTGTCCAAGGTATTCCTAGCTTTCAGGAATCGGTTCTGCGGGATTGGTGTCGACGTGTCAGGGCGTGGGGCTCGCGTCCATCTCGGAAGCCCGCGCCAGTGCTTGGGTGTCGACGTACTCTCGGACCTTCGTTAATTTGCCATCTTGAACGAAGATGTCGAAGACCCAATGGTCTTCCCACTTCTTGTTCGTGGCTTTGATTCTTCCCGTCGCCAAGCCGACTACAAGAACCCGGTCTCCCTGTGCTATGAACTCGGGCGGCTTTGGAAATGAAGTTTCCACTGTGTCATTAGCCTTTTGAAGTAGATTCTCCAATCCAGCATGCCCCCGGTGCGTGCCGGCTAGCGGCCAGTTCTCGCCCGGAATAATCCACTCGATATGTGCGTCAGCTAATGCCAGCAAACCTTCTTTATCGCGGCGGCCAAGGGCCGCAAGAAAATCTTTCACAATCTGGACATTCTTCTCGACACTCATCGAAATCTCCCCTTTCCCCACATTAGATGTCCGACCTGATCGAACGTCTTGGAACCGGCTCACGTAGCCAATTGATTACTGCTGCTTCTTGAACAGATCCTGAAAGATAAGCGGACCCCAGACCTGGCCGCGTGCGTGCACTAGCGCGCCACCCTCGTTGAGCTTTCCCAGCTTGACGGGAGCGAACCCGAGTTGTTTCGCCAGATCCACCACGGGAGCGAACGCGTCATCGTCGTCGCTCGAAAGAAACACGACGCGGTGGCCGCCCTCTACGATCGGGTCGGTAGCCAGCTTGGCCGCACCCAGGTGATTGAAGCCCTTCACCAACTTGGCGCCGGTAAACGACTTCGCCACGAAGGCGGAAGAAGGGAGGCCGTCCAGCTCTTCAGGTGGGGCTGGAAACGAGTTCATCGCATCGATGATCGTCTTGCCTTCCCAACTTGGCAGGGCTTTCGCAATCTCGCGATGTTCCCCGAACGGTACCGCCAGGATGATTGTGTCGGCCTCGAGTGCATCCTGCAGCGACTTGGCGATGACCGTGGGTCCAATCCCCCGAGCCTGCGGCGCCAACGCCTCAGGGGCTCGGCGGCTCGCGACGGTCACATGGACGTTTTTACGAGCGAAGGCGTGGGCGAGAGCCTGACCGATCTTACCGAATCCTACAATTGCATAGCTCATCATGTTCTCCGATCTGGTGTTAGAAATAAATGTTTGAGAAGCGTGATCCCAGGACTAGCGAGCTGGAGTGCCGGCCCCGGAACCGCGCGCCGAGATCAGACCTGCGCCATGCCTCCATCGACGGCGAGATCCGCCCCGGTGATATAGGAGCTTTCGTCGGAAGCGAGGAACACGACCGCGGCGGCGATTTCCTCGGGCTTGCCCCTGCGACCCATCGGAATCTGCGAGGTGAACTGGGCGACTGCTTGCTCAGCCTGTTCAGCGGTGAGCCCCGTCGTCGTCGCCAGGGCCGGGGTTTCGATTGCTCCCGGGCTCATGCAATTCACGCGGATCTTGCGATCCTTCAGCTCCATCGTCCAGCCGCGCGCGAAGTTGCGCACAGCTGCCTTGCTCGCGGCATAGGCGGTGAAGCCTGCAAGACCCTTCACGTTTGAGACAGAAGAGTTGAGGACAATCGAGCCGCCGTCTTTGAAGAGGGGGAGGGCCTTCTGCACCGTAAAGAACATTCCCTTCACATTCACGTCGAAGGTCTGGTCGAAATGCTGCTCTGTAGCCATCGCGAGCGGTGCGATCGTACCCGCGCCCGCGTTCGCAAAGAGTATGTCGATGTGACCGTGCTTCTCTTTCACAACTGCATAGAGGCGGTCCAGATCTTCCAGGCGCGAAACGTCGCCCGTGACCGTCGTAACGTTTTTCCCGATGAGGGTGACTGCTTCCTTCAGCTCTTTCTCACGTCGCCCAGTGAGCACTACGTGGGCGCCTTCTTCCACGAAGCGCTTGGCTGTGGCTAAGCCAATCCCGCTACTTCCGCCTGTGATTACCGCAACCTTACCTTCAAGTTTTCCCATGATGACTTCCTTTGATCGCTGATCTTCTTGTGTTTCCTGAATGCAAGCGTGAGCTGTATCATTCAGAAAGCATCTGGAGCAGTGATCCATTTGCTTATTCTCAGTATGTGGATCACTGATCCATTTGTCAAGGAGCCCCATGCGAGCCGACGCCAGGAAGAACTACAGTCACCTACTTGCAGTGGCTCGTGAGGTCCTTAATGAGCGCGGTGTCAACGCGTCCATGCGCGATATCGCTCGCCGGGCCGGCGTCGGGCTAGCCACGCTGCTTCGTCACTTTCCGACGCGAGAAGCCTTGTACGAAGCGTTGCTTTGTACGAATCTCGACGCGCTGACGCAGAAAGCAGCGGAACTCGAAACAGCGACCGCACCGGACGAAGCGCTCGTGACCTGGCTTCGCGAATGGGTGGAATTCGCTCAAAGCTATAAGGGCGTTGTCACCCTGATGGCGTCCGCCCACTCGGACCCGGACTCCGCTCTTTATGCTTCATGCGCGGCGATCCACTCTGCGAGCGCTCGACTTCTGCTACGTGCTCAAGCCACAGGAACGGCACGTGCGGACATGAGTGGAGACGATCTGTTTGCTCTGATGACGGCGCTCGGCTGGGCGGTCGACCAACCCTCCTTTGCGCCGCGGGCCGATCATCTCTTTCACATCATCGCGAGCGCCATCCTACCTGGCGAATCGCTCGAGATCACCTTGGCGACGGACCCGGCTTAACCTCGTGAAGTCGGCTTATATCTGCGATGGCCGGCTGGTGACAACAAGCCAATGCATGACTCTACCTCCGTCTGCCAACGAGTTACTCGGTAATTGAGCACCAATCGAGTTCTCACACTGACGTGATGAACATTTAGCAGTCTTTGTAATCCATCTCTGCGTGAATCAAGAGCGGCTGGCCTTCAACGTGTCACGGATCGTTTTACCGATCTGAGAAGGCCATGATGCCTATGACGCCACAAATCTTGTGTGTGCGAGTTACTCATACGTCTTGTTGAGCGCGAGAAATTCGTGGATGTAGGCAACCGCCATGCTGCCCTCACCGACGCCGCTGGCAATGCGTTTGCCGGAGCCGTGGCGAACATCGCCAGCGCAAAAGATCCCGGGAATACTGGTCTCAAGTGCGAACGGCTCGCGGTCGTGGGACCACTTGCGGATATCGCGGCCAGTACAGATGTAGCCGTTCTCGTCGCGTTCGAGAGATGCGGGAAGCCATTGAGTGTTGGCGTCCGCTCCGATCATGATGAAGAGGGCCTTCGCTTCCCGAGTGCTGGTAGATTCAGAATGACCCGGTGGCCGAGATAACGTCGTGATCTGTTCCAGATGGCCTTCACCATGGACCTTTTTGACTTGCGTATAGGGCTCGACCCGAATGTTGGCTTTATCCTTGATCTGCTCGATGAGGTATTGCGACATGCTCTGCTTGAGTCCGGCTCCTCGGACGAGGATAATTACTTCGGCGGCATAGCCGGCATAGAAAACGGCAGCCTGTCCAGCGGAGTTGCCGCCCCCGAAGATGAAAACGCGCTTACCAGTCACGGATATCCCGTCAAAGCGCGACGCGCCATAGATGAGTCCGCGGCCGAGCAGTTCATCGTGACCTTCAAACTGAAGACGACGCCAGGAAGCGCCCGTGGTGAGTAGAAGAACGTGTGCGCCGATGCGGTCTCCGCCATCGAGGATGACGTAATGGTCGTCGTTGACCGATTCGACTCGCTCGACCGTGCGAACGAATAGGGTCTCAACTCCGAAGTGGTCTGCCTGCTTCAAGGCGCGCTCGGTAAGCTCATCGCCAGAGATACCGGATGGGAATCCGAGGTAGTTTTCGATTCGCGAAGACGTGACCGCCTGGCCTCCGGCGGCGAATCGCTCCACGAGCAGGACTGTGAGTCCTTCCGATGCGCCATACACAGCGGCAGAGATACCCGCGGGGCCGGCGCCGACGATGACGATGTCGTAGCATTGGTGCTTCTGAACAGTCTGAAAGCCAAGGGCTTCGGCTACGCGGCGAACGGTGGGCCTCTCGAGCGGCGTTCCATCAACCGAGACGGTGATGCTCGGTGCCGGTTCCGTGTCGCTCGGAAACCAGTCATACTGGATGCGATTGGCCGACAGAAAAGCTTGGACGACCCGAGAGTTGTCGTCGTACTTCGATCCGGCGACGCGGACACGCGAGGAAGGCGTCTCGCACACCAGCTTTTGAGCCAGTGCGAGGCGTGAGCTTATCGTTCGGAAAATGATCTCGCCGGCAGATGGATGATCACGGACGAGCTCCTGCAGTTGTTGGCGCTCGAAACGTGCAACGCGGCACTTAGTGATGGCGCGAGCGGAGGCGAGCTCGGCTGTACCCACGAAAATCGACGTTTCACCACCAAACTCCCCGGCGTGATGCCGCCCAGCCACTTGGCGTTGACCGCCGATTTCCTTGATGGCTTCGAGCTCTCCTTCAAGAATGACAAAGAAGCGTGGCTCCTCGCCTTCTCGCATGAGCCACTCGCCGGGCTCGACCGAGATGTCGGCGGCGCGGCTCGCAAGACGGCGTAGTTCCTTTCCGTCAACGCCGGCAAACAGTGGAACCTTCTCGAGATCTCTGGAAGTAATCATGGCGTTTCCTTGGGATGCTTGCAGAGCTTTGCGTCCGCCCGCAAGCTAGCTTGAAGTATCCATTCTAAGTCTGCTACAGCTGGCCGCTGAGGAGCACGGGCGAGACCATGGCTTCGATATTGCTTGCCATCTCTTCCGCCTGGATGCGATTGGGAGTTTGAAACCAACGCTGCGCCTGGGCTCGTGCGCGGCCAGCTCAGCAGCCACAACACTGCCCCAGTCGTGGCCAACCCAGAGCGCAGGCTTACCGCCGGCGTGGTCATGGAGCTCCGCCATGTCGGCTACGACTTCCCTGATGGTGTAGGCTTCGCTGCCTGCAGGCGCGGAAGAGCCGTCGTATCCGCGCAGATCAGGAGCGACGCAGTGCCAGCCGTCGGCGGCGAGCGCATCCATCTGGGCATGCCACATCAAACTGATGCTCGGCCAGCCGTGGAGGAAGATCATCGGCGGTCCGTCGACTGGCCCGCACTCGATGTAGCGCGTGGTGTGACGAGGCGTGCTGACAGTGCGCGAAACCAGCATTAAAGTCACTGTGGCCGACGAGTATAGGCATAACGGTGACGGAGCCATTTCGTTCCCGTTCCATCTGCGAGCGTGAAGTATTGATCCTTGACATCGTGATTCGGTCCTTCGAAACGAATGACTTGTTCCATCAGGATGAGTTGACCTGTCACGCTTGCACCCGGCGCGGGGACAGCGAATGGCTCGAACGTCAAATCGATTGTCGATCCGTCTCCTCTACCCGCGCTCCACGCTGGCATCAGTCCAACCGGCGCACGGGTATCGAAAGAGACATATCCCCAACGCCCTTGCAGCCGGGTGTAGGACAAGAGATCCGTGCGCTTCACGGCCTTGGCTGTAGTTGCCCCTGGTTCGCGAATGATTTCCTGAAGAAGCGTTCCCATCAGAACGCGCTCAGCAACAAGCCCTGTGGTCGTCACGGGCGGCGCGGTGGGAGAGGCCCATTCGGTTTCCGTCACATCCCAGAGCCCCACTCTCTGTGCCAGTATTGAGCCTTCGGCTCCAAGCTCATTCAGACTCGCAATTGTCGGCTTCTCCTGCTGTGCTGATGCTGTTATCGGAAGAATCAGACCCAATCCGACTATAACGACCGGTAGTCCCCGTAGCTTCCTGACAGCGAGAATCCATTTCATAAATCCTCTTTCCACATGTGTGGACTTTTGCTCGTGCCCGGAATCAAGTCGAGCAGTTGTGACGCAACTTCGATCGTCACTTCGAGACTACTCGTTTTCGGAGTATTGCGTCTTTGGACCGATCTTCTCCAACAGAGGGCAACGAGTTCAAGTGCTACGCGGTCTTCCTGAGCAACTGCGGAGACAATTTCATACTCCTGATGTTGGAGGATCCGTAAGCCCTGAAGGCTGCGTTGAAGGATGTGCTCAAGATCGCTCTCCTGTCCGCGGCTGTTGAGCTGATTCGGCATCTCGACCTGTCAAACGTCCTCAGTGAAGAACTCACGCAGTTTTTCTCCGGCTTCCCCGCGCTGAAGGGCGGCAAGATATTTGCGAACTGTAGCTACGTTCCTTCCTGCTTCGTCTGTCATATCGTCATTATGATCCGTGCGCTCGCTTGCATCGTCGATGGTGGATCGTCGCCAATCCGCAAGTTCGCGGGCGATACTTCCGGATTGCCGGTGACTCGCCAGGAATCGTTGCTATTGCGCGACTGAGTGGTACGTCAGCCCAACGTCTCGGGGTTAGAGAAATTCGCTTCGATCCACTGCTGCGACGAGGAAGACCGAGGTACGCTCCAACGAAAGTTCCAGGGAACGAACCACTCTCCCGAGCCCAACAGACTGTGCGCGGCAAACGCCGGCATCGGTGGCGCAAAGCTCGCATAGATTTCTGTCGAAGCCTCATGCTGAATCGGTGAGTTTGACTGATCATCATCCAGAAGACCGGACCACCGACAGACGAGACCGCCTGGTTCACTTTGCCACAAGGTCTTCATCGAGCACTCCTCACCCGAGTGTTAGCAGCCGCGCCGATTATGCTCTCAAACGAGGTTGAAATGCAATGCCCCTAAACAAGGCAGAGACTCCCCGTTTGAAACGCGGGAGTGGCCATAAATTCGCCCAATTCTTCCCTCTTCCTTCCGAACACCTGTTGACATTCAACCTATTCGTTGGATATATGTAGATCCACAACAGGTAAGGGCGATGGGCGACAGCAAATCGGAAGTTCTGCAAGGCACTCTGGACCTGATGGTCCTGAAGACGCTGCAATCCATGGGGCCGTTGCATGGCTACGGCATCGCACGGCGGATCGAACAGGTGAGCGCGAACGCCCTGAGCCTGAACCAGGGGACGATTTATCCGGCGCTGTTGCGCCTGCAACAGCGCGGATGGATCAAGGCCGAATGGGGCACGTCAGAGACCGGACGCCGGGCAAAGTTTTATTCGCTGAGCCGCAGCGGACGAAAGCAGATAGAAGAGGAAACCGCGAACTGGGAGCGGATTGCAACCACGATGGCACGTTTTCTTGCGCCGTCGGAGTAGGAGCCGGAGAATGGAGCGGATACGGATGCTACTGAGCCGTTGCGCGGCGCTCTTCCGCGGACGAACACTGGATGAGGAGCTTGACCAGGAGCTGCGCGCGCACATCGAGCTTGCCGTCGAAGAAAATCTAAAGCGCGGCATTTCGGAAGCCGAGGCGCGGCGGGCGGCGATGCTTGAATTCGGCGGGATCACGCAGATAAAGGAAGAGTATCGAATACAACAGAGCCTTCCGTTTCTCCAGACCGTAGCGATGGATGCCCGTTACGGCCTGCGCCAGTTGCGCAAGTCGCCGGCTTTTGCGGCTACTGCGATCCTGACGCTGGGATTGGGAATCGGCGGCATGACCGCGGCGTTTTCGGTTGCGGAGGCGGTGCTGCTGCGCCCGCTTCCCTTCCCAGATTCGGATCGACTGATCAGTCTGCACGAGAGCATCAAGGAGGATCCTCACGACTTCAACATGACCGCTCCCGACGTGCTGATTTTCCAGCGTGAGAGCAAGGCTTTCTCCGGCGAGGGTGGATACGTCTGGGCGGCTTATGACGTGACCGGAGCGGGCGCACCGTTTCATGCTGCGGCGGAGAGGGTGACAGCATCACTGTTTCCCGCGTTAGGAGTTCCACCGCTGCTGGGCCGCACGTTCACGCGGCAAGAGGATGAGAACTCCCTCCCGGTGACCGTGATCAGTTATGCGCTGTGGCAAGAGCGATTCCAGGGTGACCTGAGTGTCCTGGGCAAGACGATCGATCTCGACCGGCGTCCTTACGCGATCATCGGCGTGATGCCGAGGGATTTTGAATTTCCTCTCGACGCGGGAAGGCTGAGCCGCCGTGATCTGTGGGTGCCGATGAGTTTCACGGCCGTTGAGAAGAATTCCGAAGGCGAGAACTACGATTACGGATTGCTGGCGCGCCTAAAACCGGGCGTCAGCATGGCTCAGGCGCAGAGCGACGTTGACCGCGTGATCGCAACCATCCAGCCCGCTTACGCCGCGATCGGCGGCGGGCTCCATCTCAGTGCTTCCTTCATGACTCTCAAAGACGAGACCGTGCGCAAAGCGCGGCCGCTGCTGCATATGTTGATCGGCGCGGTGGCTTTGATTCTGGTGATCGCATGCGTCAACCTCGCCAACCTGCTGCTGGTCCGCGGTGCGGCGCGAAGGCGTGAGTTCGGCATTCGGCTCGCGCTCGGTGCCGCGCGGCGCATCGTGCTGCGGCAGCTGTTAACGGAGAGTCTCCTTTTAAGCTTGCTTGGCGGAGCGGCAGGGTTGGCGCTGGCGCTCGTGTTGGTGCGCGCGGCCATGGTGGGGCTGCCCGAGTCGCTGCCACGGTTGCAGGAAATCGCCATACGATGGCCGATATTTGCCGCTGCGTTCGGCCTTGCCATCGCGACCGGCTTGCTTTGCGGAATTGTGCCGGCACTGGCCGGGATGCGAGCCGATGTCCTGGGCTCCCTGCACGATGGAAGCCAGGCCACCGGTCAGTCGCGTTCACAGCGCAGCCTGCAGAGCGTGCTGGTGGCGCTGGAGACAGCCCTGGCGATGCTCCTGCTGGTGGCTTCCGGGCTGTTGCTGCGCAGCTTCGCCAAAATGCTCGCGACCGATCCCGGCTTTCAGACCCGGCATTTGTTGACGGCTTCCCTTTCATTGCCACGCCGCGACTACCCGACGCAGCAGAAGGTGGATGCGTTTTACGACGAATTGCAACGGAGGATCGAGACGTTGCCGGGGGTTAAGACGGTCGGTTTCTCTGACAACATTCCAATCGTAGGCCAGAGGTCAGGACGGCTGGTTGCACCGGAAGGCTATGTCCACCACACCGGAGCGGGCTGGCTGATCGCCTCGAATTATCTTGTGCAAGGGCAATACTTCGAAGCGCTGCATATCCCGCTGATCCGCGGACGTTACTTCGACGCTTCCGACCAGCAACCCGGCGCTCCGCTCGTGGTCATCATCAGCCAGTCGTTAGTCGAGCAGTACTTCCATGGAAAAGACCCGATCGGGTTGCACGAGAAGGTAGGTAACCGGTATGACGACAGCGCCATGCCCCCGATCAGGATTGTTGGCGTTGTCGGGGACGTGAAGCAAGGCCCGCTTGATCAGCCCACCGTACCCGAGATGTACGAACCGCTCTCGCAGGCCGCGGATGGCCTGGGACGATACGCAACAATGATCGGAGTCGTGGGTGGCATGGAGATAGTCGTCCGCGCCGAGGGAGATCCGGCGCCGCTGGCGGCGAGCCTGGAGAAAATTGTTCATCAGCTCGATCCGCTCCTGGTAGTGTCGCAAATCCACACCATGGATGAGATCGTAACAGCGACAGAATCATCGCGCCGCTTCAATACTGCGATCCTCACGGCCTTTGCGGGGATCGCACTCGTGTTATCGCTGCTGGGGATTTATGGAGTACTGGCCTACGCGGTCGAGCAGCGCACCCGCGAGATTGCCATTCGCATGGCATTGGGTGCATCGCGAGTGGCCGTGCTGGTGCGCATCATGCGATTTGCCATGACGCTCGCCATAGCTGGAGTCACTGCAGGACTTGCTGCCTCCCTGGGGCTCACGCATTTTCTCAAGTCCCTGCTCTATGGCGTGCGGCCGTTGGACTACGCAACGATTGCCGGCGCGGTGGTGGTCTTGCTGGGCTGTTGTGCCTTTGCCGGCCTGGGGCCGGCGCGACGGGCTGCTTCTATCGATCCGATGCGGACGCTGAGAGCGGAATAACGAGCCCTCACTAGTGTAGTGCGTCACACAGATGGGCCTTTATCTCATCGGATGATCCTGTGTCGGCTCTTAGCCGGTAAGCAGTGCTTTTCAAGCTACATCGCGCCGAGTCCCGTTAGGGACGACCGATCGTAGCCCAGGATGGAGTGCGCAGCACGGAATCCTGGGTATCTATAGCAAAATGATCTAGCCCCGTAGGGGCGGCACACATCCTTGAGGGACGTCAGTCCCGATCGGAGCGGATACGCACTACACTGGCCTCGGTGTCGTCTGCTATCTGAGATGAATGTGCCTTCGACTCCCACCACCTCCACCATCGTTTCTCAGCGTATCTGTCACAATTTCTGTTTTCAGGGCTTGACGCCAGCCTCCGTACCCTGGCCCGGCACCGTCTTGCGAATGCTCCCGGGCTTCCAATCACGAGCGATCGTCAGATCGTCCGCGACCTTGGCGGTCATCGCGGTGATGTTGACGTACCCCGCACGCCCGTACAGCGCGGGCACATACTGCCCGTCGCGCACGGCTGCGTAACGTTTCCAAGCCTCCAGCGCGCTGTTGAGATGGGTCGCCGCCGAAACCTGTTGACTGGCGTCGCTGGTGAGGTCATACAGCCCCAGATCGCTGGCCGCGCGAATCTTTTCCGCGTAATACTGTGCCAGCCATCCTAGCGATTCGCAGTCCACCAGGGTCTTGCGATACTCCACCGCATTTGCGCTCGGGGTTTCCGTCCGTAGCGCAGCGACTGATTGCAAAGCCTCGCGGGAGGCGCCCTCAAGGGCATCCGCTATTTGCAACGGTGTCGTCCCGGTCATCGGTCGCTTCTCCAGAACATTCACGCGCCACTGGCGAATGTTCAGCACATTCGCGCCGGGCATGGATTCGCCCTCGGCAAAGTCGAGAACCGTGTAATACCTCTTGTCCGCCGGCCTCCTTGACGAAGATTCGGGGAACCATTTGATATCGATATCGCCCCAGAAAAACCGGGTGATCAATGGCATGGTCTGCGATGCGGCCTGGAGCGCACGGTAAAGTTCAAACGCGCTGACGCCGGGAAACCGTGCGGCCAGTACGTCCTCGAAGTGGGTATCGGGGATCGTCGGGTCGTAGCTCAACCTGCCCATCAGCATAAAGCTGTACCATTGCTTCTTGATGACCAGTTCGCGCGGGCCCGGACCGGGATCACGGTCCAGAAACTCGCGGCCCAGACAGTAGCCGTCCGCTCCCATCAGGTATCCGCCGGAGACATCGCCGGGCGGCATGTTGGCGATGTAGTCGCGCATGTAGTCCGGATCGCCAAAGCGGAACGAATAAATGTCGTCATTGCGCACCTCCAGCCACATCTTCTTCCCGGCCGGAAGAACACTCAGGCCACCCTCGATCATGGGTGGGTTGGCGATCGAATACATGTGTGCGACGGAATACTTGAAGCTGAAGTCGAACGGACCCGGGTAGTCCTTCCAGTGCTGCATGATCTGACTGACGCTGGTCTGATGAAAGCGATGGATGATGTGGAACTTGCGATGCGGATTCCCGCGCAGCGCATCGCGCGCCCCCTCGCCATAGGTAGACCAGATCCAGTTTTCCTTCTCGTCGTCGGTTGCGCCGGGCATGTTTTCACCGGACGTGATGCCCATGCCGTCGAGCAGAGGGTAGGTCTTGATCAGTTCGCGGACTGAGTCGCGCATGTATGCAATGGTGGTGGCATTAGACATCGAGTCCGTAATGCCGTACTTTCCAGTCGCGCCGTGGGTGAAGACATTCCAGGTAAAGATATAGACTGCGACGCCGCGATCATGCGCGTACTGCATTACCTCCCGCCAGAACGCAATCTTTTCATCCATGGTCATCGTTTTGACGACAACGTGGTCGGTGTAAGCTCCGCTCGCATCCGTCTTCCCCTGCCAGACATCGTTGAGGGCGACGTCCGGAAACTCGGGCACTTTGACCATGGATGGAAACGGATGCTCGCTCCAAAGCGAGAGCACGTTGTAGCGGTCGCGCGCCATCTCATCGATAAATTCATGCCAGAAATCCATCGACCACATCTCCGGAATATTGTCCTGTGACGACGTATTCCTGTCGGAGTAAGTGGGAGTCCTGAAATCCAGTGGCACATTAAACTTGATGCCGCGATCGAGAATGTGCGGGGTGTGCAGTCGACGATCTGAGACGAGCTTGTTCACCGTTCCCAAACGGAGCCCTTCGGCGATATCCAGGCCACCATACATAGCGCCCGACGCGTCGCCGGCTGTCACGACGACCGTTCCGTCTGGACCGCGATTGAGGCGGTAGGCCTGAGCTCCCAAAGCGCTGTCGATCTTGAAGACGACGCGCGGCGCAGCCACAGACACAGCCTTTGCCGCGGCACTGATCTCCTCCGCCGCAAACTCCACAGGAGTAGCGTGAGCAGCGCCGGAATGGAAGAGTGATGCCGTGAACAATAGGGACGAAAGCACGCGAATCTTCATGTCATCACCACCAGATTTTTTGCTCCACGAATTCACAACGCTGACCTATTCCCCGCGGCAGCACGTCGCAACTGCGAGAAAGCCTTAGGAGCAACCAGACCGAACCACCCGACTAATAGACTTTGATGGACCGCACAGGGTTTCATCCACCTTTCACTGCCGGATTCTAAAGGCGTAGCTTGTCCATCGGAACTATACCCTGAACCCATATGTTTCAAGCACGCAATGGTCCGCGGTGTATGCTCAAAATCTAGGAGTTCGTCCTAATGCCGCCAAATGAATCCGGGTTTTCTCGTCGTAGCCTGCTTAAGGGTGTAGGAAGTCTGGGGCTGGCGGCTGCGAGCCGAAAGATCTTCGCCGCTGCCGCGAGCGCTTCATCCGTACCATCCGCGGATCCCCCACCATCCCCCGTGGCTCCGGCGGTGTCTTCATTTGATCTCAGCGACGTGGACCTCCTCGACGGCCCTTTTCTCAAAGCTCGTGCTCTTGGGCAGCAATACCTGCTCAGCCTTGAGCCCGACCGGATGCTTCATTCGTTCCGCGTCAATGCCGGCCTGCCGCCTAAGGCGGAGATATACGGTGGATGGGAATCAGCGCCAACCTGGGCTGACATTCATTGCCAGGGCCACACTCTCGGGCACTACCTCTCAGCCTGTTCTCTCATGTATGGCGCCACGCGGGATGTCCGCTTCAAACAGCGCACCGGCTACATAGTTGCCGAGTTGCGCGATTGTCAGGTCGCCGGCAAAACTGGCCTCCTCACAGCCTTTCCCGAAGGTCCTGCCCTCATGGATGCCGTCCTGAGCGGTAAAAAGTTCACTGGAGTGCCGTGGTACACGTCGCACAAGGTCCTCGCCGGACTGCGCGATGCAAAGCTCTATACGGACGACCCTGTAGCGCTGGAAGTGTTGACCAAATTCTGCGATTGGGCAGTGACCGCAACTGCTCCTCTGACAGAGGAGCAGTTTCAAAAGATGCTGGACGTAGAACATGGCGGCATGAATGAAGTTCTGGCGGACGTATACGAGATGACCGGCGATGCTCGCTATCTCGCGCTCTCAAAACGCTTTTGCCACCAGTCCGTTCTCGATCCTCTGGCCCGGTCACGCGATCACCTCGACGGTCTTCACGCCAACACCCAGATCCCAAAGATTATTGGGTTCAACCGGCTTTATCAGTTAACCGGGCAGAAAAATTATCTTGCAGCCTCTGCATTCTTTTGGAAGACGGTCGCGAACACGCGTTCCTTTGTGAACGGCAATCACGGGGATGGCGAGCACTTCTTTCCGGTGGCAGATTTCAGCGAACATGTCTTCTCCGCGAAAGCGTCAGAAACCTGCTGCGAATACAACATGCTTAAGCTTACGAGGATGCTTTTCGAGCTGGATCCTTCCGCAGCCTATGCAGACTTCTACGAGCGTGCACTGTATAACGACATCCTTGCCTCGCAGGATCCAGACACCGGCATGGTCACCTATTTCCAGGGAAATCGCCCTGGATACATGAAGCTTTACTGCACTCCGGTAGATTCATTCTGGTGTTGCACTGGCAGCGGTATGGAAAATCACGCGAAGTACAACGATTCGATCTATTTCAAAGGCGATCGTTCCATCTACGTGAATCTCTTTATACCGTCGGTCGTTCGGGTGCAACCAGGAGTGTCACTGACACAGACGACGCAGTTCCCTGAAGTTCCCACAACGAAGCTGCAATGGAAGACCGATCGCCCCATTGAACTGACTATGCAACTCCGGCATCCTCATTGGTGCCGGACCGCAAAGGTAAAGGTCAACGGAAAGGCCGTGCTTGAGTCCAGGCAACCCAGTTCCTACATAGAGTTGAAACGGGAGTGGCACAACGGCGACCTCGTCGAACTCGAAATGCCCATGGAACTACGGGCGGTCCCTTTACCCGGCAGCGAACGAATCGTTGCCTTCGTGTATGGCCCCATTGTGCTCGCAGGCTCGTTAGGCAACGAGGGCATTGCTCCTCGTGCAGACCTCAACGTGAACGAGCGTCTCTATGGCGCCGTCCTCAACACTCCGTTCACTCCGCCGGCATTGACAGGCGATCCCGATACGCTTCTCAAGCAGGCGAAAGCTACCGGATCGCCGCTCAGCTTCACCATTCCGGCAAGCGGCTCCGCAACCAGCGTCAAGCTTGTGCCGTACTACAAAATCGCGCATGAGCGTTACGCCACGTACTGGAAGATTGCTCCGGAACTAAATTCGCCAAGTGCGACGTAGGGGCTGCCAGGTTCTGCAAAGAACACGTGGACGCTGATCATCGACGGGAGGGTGGCACCAAATCCAGGAGGCCAATTTTGGATGGGTGGGCAGCCCCCGGAGGTTACCGCACGGTGCCCCCTGGTAGAGATTACCGGTTTGGATTGACGCTCCCTGGCATGAACATTTTCCCGAGCCCCGCGACTACACGATTTACTGGAAGGCCGCAGGATTCAGAAGCAACACTGTGGTTGTTCGCGGAGGAGAAGCACCTTAGTATTCGTCCGAACTCGTCCTCTCCCCTGAGTTTCCTTTCGTTGCCGGACCATGGCCTCAAGGTGTTCCTGCAGATGCTTTCTCTTGAAAGAATCAGTGTTCGAGCATCTCGCTGAACAAAATCAAAAGTAATGAGTCCAGCTCGTTTCGTTATATAGTCTTCTCCATGCCGACAATGACGCTTGGCAACTTGCCGATCAGGCCCCTCGACTATGACAGGATATCGTTCCGGTTTGCTTTCACCATGAAAGACAGCGATGTTGTCTACGCGTTTGTAGGTCAAAAACGATTTGATAAGCATGTCTCGGCGTTTAAAGACGGTCCTGCCATCGAACCGATGGGGAACAAGCACACCGCGATTGCTCCTGCTAGTATCGGAGCGATTCGCCCTCTCTATGAATTTTTTGCAAGAGACGCCATCTACAAATTTCGAGACGCTCTAAAGCAGGAGGCATACATAAGCCTTGAATATAAAACAGAGGAGTTACCAGCCACCAGCAACTACGACCCGAAGGACTCTCCGGGCGGCAATAGCTCCGTGTCGCACGGTATCAATGTTTATGATCCCAGCAAGCGCTACCCTTTTCACACCCTTGTAGTCGGTTGCGTCGTTAAGAATCTCGCTGCCGGAGAAGTTAAGTATCAAAGCGCGTGGACCGACCGGGTAGAAACCGGAACAATTCCGATCGTTTACTTTGATCACGGTCCCTTTGTGAAAGGCTGACTCAAAAAGATGCCTCATGGCCTCATCAACTCCTTAGTCGCCGCTCAGCACGTCATGGAGATGTTCCGCCGTTCTCTCCCTAACGGTAATGCGCGCCTCATCAAGATCCTGACCGAGATAAGAAAACTCCAGATCACCTGAATGAACATGGGAAGCGATTGGCCGGTTATGGCGATTTGGCGCTCGCCGAGATTTAAGTGTTGTGTTGATTTTCTGGATAGCTAATACTTCGGGAATGACTGACGAGAAGATCGGAGTAATCTGTGACCGACGATGTAAATTACTGAAATCGAAGATGCTCCTCTACAAAGCGTCTTCGGCCTGACAGCAGTAAGCGTTTGGTTGATACCCATCACTCTGCAATCTGGTGACGCGCATGAAGGCACGATCGTCAAGAACTGTTCTAGCCGGAGTGGTTCTGCTGCTTGCCCTTATGGCTCTACTTGCGGACGGGGCTGCGCGACGCGAATCCGTCACCTTTGACGAGGTAGCGCACATCGGGGCGGGTGTCAGCTATCTGCAAAAGCTGGACATGAGAATGAATGAGGAACACCCTCCGCTGGCGAAGGTGCTGGCTGCGGTGCCGCTCATCATCCGCGGTGTGCACGCCGATTATTCTCACGTCTCGTGGACGTTCAGCGGCAGCGGATTGTTCAAACAGATTCTCGGCGAATGGATCTTCGGCCATTGGGTGATTGCCCGTTGGAATGAGCCTCTGCCTACGGTCTTCTGGGCCCGACAGCCAATGCTGTTTCTGACACTTCTTCTGGGGAGCGTCCTCTTTCTATATGGCTCCCGGCTGGGTGATGCGTGGGGCGGCCTACTCTGCCTTTGTGCCTACGCCACGATGCCCGTTATGCTCGCGTTCGGCCCTTTGGTTCTGACCGACATAGCAATCACTCTGTTCGTCGTGCTGACGTTGTGGGCCTTTGCCAATATGTGGCAGTCGCCATCGCGTGCCACGATCCTGCGATTCGGTCTCGCCCTTGGCGGGGCGCTGCTTTCCAAGTTTTCCTCGGGGCTTTTGTTCTTCTGTTTTTTAGCGTTCATTCTCAGTCTCCGCTGGCGTCCGGTGCCGGAGCAGCCGGGAGATAAAGCGGAACTTCGGGCGTGGCGTCGTTTGCGATGGAGGAGCCTGGCGAAGGGCATCTTATTGGCTGCGCTGGTTGTCTACGCCGTTTACTTTGTCCTCTCCTGGAATGAGCCAAGCGACTCCCTTGGTTTTCTCGGACACAACGCAGCGGCCCTGGTTCTTCGCAGGGCACTCATGCCACCGTGGATCTACCTGCGTGGCCTGATGCTGTTTGCGTTTACAGGAAAGCCGCCGGCTTACATTCTGGGGCACTGGTACCCGCACGGCGTGTGGTTTTTCTTTCCGCT
This sequence comes from uncultured Acidobacteriaceae bacterium, assembly GCA_963850235.1. Taxonomy (GTDB): domain Bacteria; phylum Acidobacteriota; class Terriglobia; order Terriglobales; family Acidobacteriaceae; genus PALSA-350. The sequence continues at coordinate 123,064 of CAWKKM010000007.1, forward strand.
AATGTTCCTGCTCAAGTCGCCATTAGCCTTTCTTCTTTTGCTCGTTCTCGCGCTGGTCGTCGGCATGGTTGCGCGCTTCCGTCCGGAACGCCTCCACCTTGTACCAGAAGGAATGGAGTTGCATTGGCGGGCGCTTTGGGTTTTTCTGCTGGTTTTCACGGGCGCATGTATCTTCAGTCCATTCCAGTTCACCATACGACACTTCTCCGTTTCGCTGGCGCTGCTGATACTCTTGCTGGCCCCGTTGCCGCGAGCGTTGAATCAACTGCGAAGTTCAGGCTGGCCAGTCGCCCGTGCCGGAGTCTGGATGGTGATCGTGTTAGCGCTGGCCTCAGTTGCGACGGCAGTCCGCGCCTACCCGTACTATCTTCCATTCCTGAACTCGTTCAGTGGCGGCCGTCCCGGCTACCTGTTGGTGGGTGATTCCAATCTCGACTGGAACCAGGGCCTTCTGGAAGCCGAGAATTTCGTACAACGACGCGGTTTGTCGCGCCTGTTGATCGATCCGTATGCGTTTTCGGATCCCACGGTATATGTTCCTCAAGCGCAATTCTGGAATTGTCAGCAGGCTGCTCCGGAAGATGGCGGCCAATGGGCCATCGTCTCCGCCAATCTGATTCAGGAAAGTCACAACTGTCTCTGGCTGCTGCAGCTTCCACACGAAGCTCTGGCCGGCGGCAGCATGTATGCTTTCCAGCTCCCGAGCGTGATTCCTGCGGCCGGAACTCCTGGCGGTCCACCGCTTCCGGAGAACTATCGCAACTTCGCAAACCTCCCTTTTCCCGGAGACATCCGGCTCATGTGGATCAACTGCATCCGCGATCCGGAACAACTCCAGCCAACCTGGGACCGAATGGTGGCGATAATGCAGAAGCAGAATCAAGATAAAAGCTCAAAAGCCAAGAAATAGGGAGCGGTTTGGACTACGCCGGCTGCGCACCGAAATAACACATGCAGAGTTGCCGAAGGCTCGTCGATGTTGACAACGGCCCTCTTCACCAGCAACGAATCCCAGCTGGAAGCGCCGCCCCCATTGTCATCCTGAGAGGCTGTGACCTCCTCCACAAAACCGTCATCCTGAGAGCCTGTGACTTTTTACTCGCGCAAAATGATGGCTGTCGATGCGGAAAGGCGTCCCGCCTCGGCAACTGTTCTCACCGTGCAACCACCCTCTCCTATCTGTCATCCCGACCGCAGGGAGGGACCTGCAGTGCGCCATTCGGCCGACCCACATTTACCGTTCGCCGCTACTCTCTTTTTTGTCATCCTGTGACTTTTTCGATCTTTCTGTGTTTGCACCCAACCAGATGTTTTCCAACCTCCTCCACAAGACCGTCATCCTGCCTGCCCCGGCGAGCCGTGGGAGCGAAGCGCCTCGCAGATCTTTCGTATAACGAAGGGTTTATAGAGCGAAGCCGAAGAGCCTGTCCTGAGCGAAGCCGAAGGAACCTCGGCGATGCTCGTTGGCAGATGCTATTCGGAGCTTTCCGGCCACAAACAAGGGAAACTAAAAAACCGGCAAATCCGTTTCTGATGGCGGACGTCATGATTGAGTACGGTCCTGAGCTACTTGGGGACAAAACCTATGTCTGCCCGAAAAGGGTCGTGGCACTATCGCAGAGTTTGAGGCAACTGTGGGTGAACACCGTGGTATTCACCAGTTACCACCTGTTCCACGCAACCACGCGCATCCTGCCTGGAGTGAAAACGGCTGGGGCGGAGATTAGCTGCCAGACGGGAGTGGTAGTCCGGAAATAAGCTTTTGCGCAAAGTCCCAATCCCGTCTGAAAACTAAACCCAGTTCTGTCGGCGCGTATGCTCGACGGATCTCATTCCCGTTGACGAGTGTTGCTCCAAACGACCTGACACACTCCGGCAATCAGCATGATTGCGCCGTAGAACACCCAATGTTGATCGCCTTGCATGAAGCTGCGACTAAGAGAGCCCCAAGCAAGATTCAGCCCCTGCAGAATCCAGATCCCTCCCATCAGAACCATCAAGACACCGATGAGGCTGCTGATCACTCGCATCACCGCGTTGAATGCACGACTCATGAGCACCTCGAGACAAAAAGGTCTGTATCCACCTGCTGCCGAAGCACATCGAAAAGCTTCTGAATAGTGGGCTCCTGAGCACGTTAATGCGTCCAGCGTACATCTCAGCAGGGTTGTCGCCAAGCCGGAAGTTTCGCGGGCGATACTTACGGATCGCCGGTCACTGGCCCGGAACAACGACAGTTGGGGTTTTTGGTTTGGATTGGTCAATGCGCATCGGCGATTATGAACAAGTTGAATCTTTTGGCTTCAAGCCGCCTACGCGGCCGTAATTCGTACATGGCTCAGGAAATCAACATTGACAGTCAAATGCGTACTGCCCTAGGCTGATGGCAGCGCGAGGGGCGCATCCAGTCCGCGGAAAGGGCAGCGCCCACCCATCAAAAAACAACTGAAGGCTCGAACCTTCTTTCAGCCTGATTGGTGCGGACTCCAGGCACGCAATGAAAGGAGATTCGCATGTTTCCCAATCCGCAGGACGCTCTTCCTCAATCCCCCAGTCCCAACGCTGAACAATATAGAAAACTTGCCAAGGACCTGGCGAAGGCTTGCAGGGCCGGAGGCTCCGATGGCATCCGCAGCTGGACTTCCGCGTTCGTTCAACAGCTGGTTCAACTGAGCGGCCTGGAGATCTCACCGAACCTTCCTGTACAGGTCTCACGGTGGATTGACCAGGTAACGGAATTTGCTGCCAAGACTCTTCTTCACGGCGAGCGTAAGTGTTCACTGACCAGCGCGCAGTTCGTCATTGCCCGTTCACTCGGGTTTACCAGCTGGCCCAGTCTCGTCAGCCACGTCGAAGAAATGGTGCACCGGACGTCTGCCGTATCAGAGTTCGAGGCGGCTGCCGATGCGATTGTCATCGGAGACCTGAAGCCGCTGAAGGAACTCCTCACCCGGAATCCCGATCTGATTCGACAGCGCTCGACTCGCGAACATCGGGCCACGCTGCTGCATTACACCTCGGCCAATGGCGTCGAAGCTTATCGGCAGAAGACTCCGCGGAATATTGTCGAGATTGCCAGGTTCCTGCTGGAATCAGGAGCCGATGTGGACGCCGAGGCCGATGTGTACGGTGGCGGAAGCACGACCCTGGGCCTGGCTGCGACCAGTGTCCATCCGGAGTTAGTTGGAGTGCAACAGCCGTTGCTGCAATTGTTGCTGGACTATGGCGCCCAAATTGAAAAGCCGAATCTAGCAGGTAACGGCCACAGTGCAGTCGTTGCTTGCCTCGCCAACGGACGGGCGAAGGCTGCAGTATTTCTTGCTTCCCGAGGCGCAAACCTGAATCTGGAGACTGCAGCTGGCGTAGGCTGGCTCGACATCGTTAAGACCTTCTTCCATGCCGATGGGACGTTGAGAGAGCCCGCTACGAAACGCGAGTTGCAGGCGGGGTTCCTATGGACCTGTATGTATGGACATGAGGATGTCGCGACCTTTCTGCTGGAGCACGGCGCAGACTTCCGCAACGCAGCGGATACGGGTGCCACCGGGCTGCATTGGGCGGCGGGTGGAGGACACCTCGGCATAGTCAGAAGACTCCTCGATCTCGGTTCTCCATTGGAAGAAGTCAACCGGTGGGGTGGAACTGTCCTGGGGCATGCCGGCTACGGCTTTGAGCATGAAACCTCAAACGTCGATTTCATCCCCGTCTTCGAAGTTCTTCTTGGCGCAGGCGCGACGATTCGAGGAGCCTGGCTGGAATGGATTGGCACACTGAAAAACCGCTCAGCCGACGAGAAGGCACGCGCAGCGGAAGTCTTCCGTCGCTATGGAGCGACAGCATGATCGCAAAATATTCCCAAATGCTGCTATCGGGGCAAATCACTCATTGACCGAGTTCCGGGACGATTGTCGGCTTTTCCTCATTACCCGTTTGCGCTGGTGTAGTGCGTCACACAGATGGGCCTTTATCTCATCGGATGATCCTGTGTCGGCTCTTAGCCGGTAAGCCGTGCTTTTCAAGCTACATCGCGCCGAGTCCCGTTAGGGACGACCGATAGTAGCCCAGGATGGAGTGCGCAGCACGCAATCCTGGGTAGCGATAGCAAAATGATCTAGCCCCGTAGGGGCGGCACACATCCTTGAGGGACGTCGGTCCCGATGAGCGGATACGGCAGCTGAAGCTCTGGGGCAGGCGTCAGGACGCTTACAGTGGGGGCTCCAGTTTTTGCAACGCGCGGGGCGGGCGGCTACGCCCAATACATGCCACTCTCGCAAGCGGCTGAAGCGCACCGGCTTCTCGAAGGCCGCAAGACCACGGGAAAGATTGTGCTGCAGCCTTGGGTTGGTGTCTGAGAAACATTGGCCATGACCAAAGCAAGATCGGTGAGCCACAACGTCAGCATATGCACGCAACAGTCGATAGAGGTGATTTATGCAGGATACAATCGCCCTGATTCATCAAGAGTTCTCAAGCCGGCGCACTTTCGACGATGTTGTTGCAGCATTCGATTTGCTTCTGGACTGGTAATCACAGGCCAACTCGCTCATTGAGGCGCATTGCTGGTCGCAATTCGGGTTCCTGGCGGTTGGGCGCCCACCCGTCAATCACTGGTTGGAACTTTGTGACCAGGAACTTTGTGACCACAACTTTGTGACCAGACGGGACTGACCCTTTCGCTTCGCAGCGTTTATTCTTTGCCTATCTCATCGGCAAGGTGTCAGTCCCGTCCGGCCACAAATCCTTGAATGGGAGGTTGGCCCAGACCGGCTTGCCCAGGGAGCTGTTCCCCTTGTCGAAGATGGAAAGTGAGTCACTTTATTCCAGCCCTTTTGACACCTTCGACGGGAACAATTTCATGGTGCGAGTGCCGCTCGATGCAGCCGGCCGCCCCTTGAACGTCATTGACAACTGGCCAGCGCTGATCAAGCAATAGTCGCGGTCTGAGCGACTCCCGCTCTCAGGGTTCACTTCACACCTACCTACGCAGAGGGACATGTGGCCGTGAAGCTGCCTCGATGTACAATCGAAGCCGATGAGCGACACGCATCCGATGCTTCGATCCGTGTTGAAGAGCCAGTATCACGCGTCGCTGGCGATGCTCCGCGAAGCCATCGAGCGCTGCCCGCCGGAGGAGTGGTTGAGCACCGACCACAAGAATGCGTTCTGGCAGCTGTCGTATCACACGCTGTTCTTCGCGCACTTGTATCTCCAGCAGCGACGAAGCTGCGTTTAAGCTGTGGGAAAAGCATCGCGGCGAAGGCGACGGCATCAGCGGTGAGCCGTACACGCAAGCGCAGGTGCTCGAGTACTGGGAGTTCTGCGATCGGATGGTTGATGACGCCGTGGATGCCTTGGATCTCGACCGCACCGAGAGTGGCTTCAGTTGGTATCGCATGTCCAAGCTGGAGCACCAGCTCGTCAATATCCGCCACATCCAACATCATGGAGCGCAACTGATCGACCGCGTCCGCTCGGCCGCCGACATCGGGTTCGCTGGGTAGCCGCGCGCTAGCGGAATGGTGAGTCAAGTAATTATTGCTGGCAACAGGCGCCCTTATGACTCCCATACGTAGAATCTTTTTCCACCGGGTTCAACACTTTTCCCTGCGAATCCGTATCTGTCTATAGAGCGCGTCCGCTCACCCTTGAAGAAATCCTCAAGGGTGAGCGCTGTCGTGCAACCGGACCCGATCGACCCCATGCTCTCAGAGATAGACCGCTCAGAGATCAGCCTCTCCTGGGGCGAACCCCGGAACGAGGTCGCGATGCATGCAAGCAAAGCACCGAGGCGGCTTCGTTCCGCCTTGGAACCGCTCCTTCTAGATGTAAACCGTGGATAAGAAACCGTCAGTGTGGCGAATCATGATAGAAACCCTGGAGACAGGCATAACCCGCAAGACTCCCCTCTCTTGCAGAGATAGAACCGCGAACCGAAGATCTGCGCCCAGCCGGCTGCCCCCTCCCGGCACGCAACCAGCGCCGCTGACCCAGCAACGGCTGTGCTGCCCACCCGGAACCACTCCGTCGGCCATAGGAGCCTCGCACTCTCTACGGTCCGTATGCGACCAATACGAGCTCTACGCCCTTGCCGGAGAAGCCGTGCGCACCCTGGCTCCGCACACCGAGGCCCAGCCCGAGCCTATTCTCCTGCTGTTGCTCGCCCGGGAGGAAACCTGGCAGGCCGCTGAAACTATTTCCCAGGAAAGGGGAAGGTAGGTACGGGCTTTAGCCCGTACATAAACAAACAGAATCATTGGGCCTTTAGGCCCTGAGGTATGTCCTTCCTTTCCTTTCCGCACAAGTCATCCTTTTTCCCGCACCCTGGTAGTGCGCATAGTGCGCACATTTGAGCCATTTCGCGAACCCATTTTCCTGCCGCCTGACACTGTGCTGCGGGCAGATGCGGCGGTGGGGGGATTCAGAAGGTTTCGGAGAACTCGTAGGATGGTGTCCGGGCGAGGCGTGTTCATTGACAAGCAACGATCGTATTTTTGACTGCGGTCAGAAGTGTGATCCTGGTGTTGTTCTCCCGCGGCACTAGGAAACTGTGGATCTCTACATCTTCAAAGCCCGCGACAGACGCTGTTAAATCGTAAACTCCGGCTGAGGGGGCGAGTTGGAAAAGGCCGTTCTTGTCCGATACTGCTAAGTAACGGACACTGGGATCACCGGCCTTGGTGAGCGAGATTTTAGCCTTGCCGAGCCCTTGAGTCCGCCCGTGAGTCCTCTTCGCTACCAGACCCGATATGAAAGCCGCGCTTTGCGCCGGCGGCTGCCCGTATTCGATCGTGAACGAAGTCGAAGCACAATGCCCGATCGAATCGCGAAAACAGTCTGCATCTTCTATTTTCATGAGCCGAGGGTCTTCGATGTCCATACGCAGAGGCGCAGGTCTAACTTCCTCAGCTGTGACTTCGATGCCTCTGATAGTTCTCGGCGGGTCAAGTTGCCGCCCTGCCGATAGTTCATATATGCCGGGCGGCACATTGAGAAAGGTGATCGCGCCGGAGTTGTCGGGTTGCGTCTCCAAGACACGGTCTACGGAACACAGCCGTGTAGCCAAGGGCCCAGAATGGCCCGTTTCGTGACGATGGCCCGTGGGATCTGTCCAGGACTGAAAAATGCTGCCTGTGACGGTGATTCCTTTTTGACTTTGTGCACCCGCAACCTTCCCGCCGAGAATCGCGGCGCTGCAGACGGCGAGTATAAGACAGTTTCTCGTCACTCTCGTGGCAATCACGCTTGATGTTACCATCCTAACCTTTCGGGGACAGACTATGGAGAATGGGAGGAATTCCGGTGGCATGATACCCATTCACCGTGGGGCGCCATCTGCGAGCGTTAAACGGGGGCGGACTCCCAAACATCGGTGTACCTTCCGTCTGGCTCCCAGCAGGCTGCTGAAAAACTCATTTCCCACGAAAAGGGAAGGTATGTACGCTTTACATGCGCGGAAAAACTAAATTCCTTGCAGGGGACGGCCTTCAGGCCGTCCGTAAGTCACGGTAACTATGACCGGCTTTAGCCACTGAGGGTACGATCTTCGCTCCCTATTGGACCTTTTAGCCGCAGCCTCTTTAGCCCGTACAACTTCAATGGATGAACGAGTAGAATTCACGTCAATCGAGAAGATTCGTGGTCAGACGAAGATTCGTGGTCAGACGGGGAGTGTACTTAAGAAAAAAAGAAACTGCGAAGGGTCGAGGTAGGCTCGCGTTGCCTTCGATCTGTGACGATCTTTTCGCGTGGTCCTCGCTTCTGGAGCGCTAGCCGGCGCTGCCTCATCTTCTCCAGATCCTGAATAAATTCCTGAGCGCCCAGCGGCCTGCCGGTATGCGTGCGTTGGCGGATGACAGCCAACCTCGCTTCTGTCTTCCCTGCTCTGGGGTATTCCCGCCAAGGTTTATGAGTCCATTGCTTGCGCCACGTCTCCAGCGTAAGAGAATCGTCTTGTTCTTTAGTGGCGCAATGACAGGCTGCGCTTGACCAGGGCCACAACTCTGCCTCCAATACCAAACCGGCTCTCATCGGATTGAGTTCGGTGTAGCGCAACGCCTCCCAGAGATGCGACTGGGCAGGAGTAGTATCTTCCCTGCCAAACGTGCTCCAGTCCCGTCTGATCACAAATCTTTGTCCTGATCACAAATCTTTGTCCGGGGCCTCCAACTCCTGTTGCTTTCCCACTGAAGTCGTGGCATTCTCCTTGTGGGTAACCCAATGGAGATGGGAGCGTGCTAGATCACGTGAAACAGAAGAAGGATGTTCCGCAGGGGACTCTCGCCCTCATGGTACTCAAAACTCTTGATGTGCTCGGACCGTTACACGGCTATGCCGTCGCGCGACGGATTGAGCAGATTAGCGGCGACCTGTTTTCAGTGAACCAGGGAACCCTCTACCCCGTTTTGCTGAGGCTGGAACAGGAAAGGGCAATTACTTCTGACTGGGCGACCTCGGAGAACAATCGCAGGGCTCGCTTTTATCGGCTGACGCGGGTGGGACACAAGCTGCTCGAAACCGAAAAGCGCGATTGGGAAGCAAACTTCAGCCATCATTGCCCGATTCTTTGAAGTGAAGGCGGAGGACCTGGCGTGAGAGCCGTGAGTCGCTGGTTTGCGCGTATCCGAAATTTCATGACCGGCCGTCGCGGCGATGAGCGGCTCCGCGAGGAGATGGAACAGCATCTCGCGATGCAGACGGAAGAAAGCATTCACGCGGGCATGCCGCCGGATGAGGCCAAGCGGCAAGCGCGGCTAAAGTTGGGAGGAATGGAAACGATCCGCGAGCAGTTTCACGCGGAGGAAGGATTACCTTTCCTGGAAACGCTTCTTCAGGATCTTCGGTTTGCTTTCAGGGTTCTGCGGAAGTCGCCCGGATTTGCGGTCACAGTGGTGATCACACTGGCGCTGGGGATCGGGGCGAATACCGCGATTTTCAGCATAGTTTATGGAGTGGTATTTCGTCCTCTGCCGTATCCGCACCCGCAGCGGATTATCGAGCTTACGGAATCTTCGCCTCGCGGCAGCGATGAAAAGGACGTCACCTATCAGGAATTGCAATTCTTGCAAGAGCACGGTTCTCCATTTCAATTCCTTACGGGTTACACGGTCCAGGGATACAACCTCAGCGTGGGCAACAAAACCGAGCGTGTGAAAGGGCAACCGGTTTCCACCGATTACTTTCATGTGCTGGGGATTCAACCGCTGCTGGGGCGCGATTTTCTTGCTGAAGAAAATACCGGCGACGGCGCTCATGTCGCCATGCTCAGCTACGGAACCTGGCAGACACAGATGGGCGGCGATCGAGAAACCATTGGGCGAACCATCACACTCGATGGCGAGCCGTTCACCGTAATCGGCGTAATGCCACCAGGGTTGGAGGGCAGTGTTGATCCCATTTTGCCTGGCGATACCGATGTATGGACGCCCCTGGCGCTGGTGGGCCAAACCGCGGGCTCCGGGCAGAATATCGAAGTTCTTGGCCGGCTCCGGCCAGGGCTAACGCTGGCACAAGCCCAAGCGCAGATGCGGAGCATGACCACTGCATTCCGCAAGGCATTTCCACACGAGCTTGACCCCACAACTACCCTAAGTATTCAGCCTTATCAGACGATGCTTTCGAGCGATGTTCGGATGATTTTGCTGGTGCTGTTTGGCGCAGTTGGGCTCGTTTTGCTGATTGCCTGTGCCAATGTTGCCAATCTTCTGCTCGGCCGCGCCACCGCGCGCGGCCGCGAGTTTGCAGTCCGCGCGGCGCTCGGGGCTTCGCGTACGCGGCTGGTTCGGCAAGTGCTCACGGAAAGCGTTCTGCTTTCAATGATGGCTGCTTTGCTGGCGCTGCTGCTGGCGCGCATTGGAATGCAATCGCTGTTGGCGCTCAGCCCATCCGACCTCCCCCGCGCGAATGACATTCACCTGGACGCTTGGGCATTTGCATTCACTTTGGCTGTTGCGGTGGTCACTGGGATTTTATTTGGTCTGGCTCCTGCCTTCCGTGCATCTTTCGGCGAAATTTACGAAAAACTCGGTGAAGCTGCGGCCCGCATGAGCAGCGGAAGAAAGCACGGACGCTTTCGCGCAGCGCTTGTGGTCAGTGAGGTAGCGATGTGCCTGATTCTGCTGACCGGCGCCGCATTGCTCATCGAGACGTTCTGGCACGTGTTGAATACCGATCCCGGATTCAATCCCAGTCATGTGGTCTCGATCGAAGTCTATCTCTCCGGCTCGCGTTACAACTCCACCGCAGCGATATCTCGCTACTACGACGAAGCTGTGCAACGAGTCGAACCGCTGCCGGGCATACAGTCGGCATCCGCCATCACTGCCGGGCTGCCTTTACGACGAGGTGCAAATTTCGGTCTCTCGGTCGCGGGCAAGCAAATATCCCGCGAATTCGGGATTCGCATGGTTACTTCCAACTATTTTCGGACGATGGGTGTTCCGCTGGTGCTGGGGCGACCTTTGATGGCAGCCGACGACGAAAAATCCCCTTCCGTTTCCGTCATTAGTCAAGAAGCAGCGCGGTTGCTCTTTCCGGGGCAAAACCCAATTGGCCAACGGTTTCAGTTTGCGCGGCTCGATTGGCAAGTTGTTGGCGTGGTCGGGGATGTGAAGTCATATCTCGACAAGCCAGCGGACGCCGGCGTTTACATTCCGCTAGCACAAACACCTTATCCAGTACTGAACCTTGTTTCCATCTGGTTTCCTGAATACATCGTCGTTCGCACATCGGCTGACCCGCTGGCGCTCAGTCAAGCCGTCGAGCACCAACTCCAGGCGATTGATCCTTCGGTTGGCATAGGCCACGTCCGCACCATGGAGCAAGTCCGCTCTGCCGCAGTCGCGATGCGCCGATTCAATATGACATTACTCAGCATCTTCGCTGCACTGGCGCTGGTGCTGGCCGCAATTGGCATTTATGGCGTGATCGCCTATAGCGTCACGCAGCGCACACATGAAATTGGCGTGCGTATGGCACTGGGCGCGAAACACGGAGATGTCCTGCGGCTGGTGCTGCGCCAGGGTATGGTTCTGACTGGTTTTGGTGTTGGACTCGGCATTGCCGGGGGGCTAGCACTCACACGATTGCTGGAGAGCTACTTATATCGGGTGCAACCAACCGACCCCATTGCGTTCAGTTCAACGGCTCTGCTTCTAGGGGCGGTTGCCATGTTGGCGAGCTACATTCCAGCACGGCGCGCGACGAAAGTCGATCCGCTGATCGCGCTGCGGCGTGAGTAACTTGGATTCCGATTGGGTGACCCCCCAGCGCGCCCGCGTTGCAAGAATTGCAAGCCCAGTTCCACAAACCCTTTTGTTACGAAATCCCGCGTCCTGCTCACCGATGAATAACAGACGGGTAGGCGACACAGACGGGTAGGCGACGACTCTCCCGCAAACTCGATTATGCTCGGGCATTTGCGGGACGGACGGGATAACCCCCATCGCTCATTGCGGTCCCCACGGATAACCCGCGCTGGGGGACTAAAGGGGCCGCCTAAACGGATCCACAGTCCTCCCCCCTTCCGGAAACCCGGCAAATTGCCTCGGGCACTCCTCCTGGCAACCACTTGGGCAACCGCCGCAGCGTAGGAATGCCACCTTTCCGCGGTCCGTCGTGCCCAGAGCCAAAAAAATCTCAAAAATTCTCCACTATCCGCGACACTAATTACACCCAAGCGGCACCTAACTATCGTGACCTCAAACCCAACCCACCCCGCCGCCGGACCCGGATGTCAGCCAGGCTTCCATCGCGAGGTGAGCGCACGATTGCGCAACGAGCAGAGGTGCCCAGCGCGTCTTTGTAAAATGCTAGCTCTTTGACAACCTAATCCGGCCGCCTTGCAACAGCTCCTGTCGATGGGCGCCGTCAGCCGCAAAAGCCTCTCCGCCAGGGGCCATCCCCACTCTTTGGTCGCCAACCGATGCAAACATCAACCAACCCGCGTAACTTACCACGCATACCACGCATATCACGCACCATTTCCGTCGGCCGGACCGATGCCGCCTTGTCACCTTGTCAGCTACACACCCTCAAGAAACGTGCCAAGGTGAAGACCCCAGCCCGCGGAAGAAGAGATTCCGGACCCGAGAATTCCTCTGGTGTAGTGCGTCACACAGATGCGCCTTATCTTATCCGAAGGCCCTGAGTCGGCTCTTAGCTGGTAAGCCGTGCATTTAAGCTACATCGCGCCAAGTCCCGTTAGGGACGACCGATCGTAGCCCAGGATGGAGTGCGCAGCACGGAATCCTGGGTACCTTTAGCAAAATGATCGAGCCCCGCAGGGGCGGCACACATTCTTGAGGGACGTCAGTCCTGATCGGAGCAGATACGGCAGCTGACATAATCGCCTCTATTACTGACGCACTACACCACCAGGTTGCGGAAAAATCATTTTGAGAACAAGAGAGGTAGGTACGGGCTTTAGCCCGTACCTACACCCAGTAAAACATTTAGGCCCTGAGGTACGTTCTTCCTTTCCTCTCCGCACAAATCACCCTTTTCCGGAGCCTGCAAGGAAACCTAGCCCACATTATTCGCGAAAGTCCTGTCCGGGGCGTTTTTGTCGCCGAGGTTAGTGCGAAGTGTGTTGTCGGCTTTGCTCTGACGGTGATATTTACATGACCTGCAGATGGAGTAGTTGCTGGACAGGGATTGCGAAGTGTTTTTGAACAAGGTTTTCCTCATCTGCCGTTTGCGTACGATAGAGGTGTTTTCAGGGTGCCGTTGCTGTGTTATGCCGTGGAGGCGCCAAGTGCCATTGCCACTTTGCGGAAGTCATCTAGAAAGGGGAAAGAGGCGGGCAGATGCAGCACCATGCGTCGGGCCGAAACAACGACTCGGGCACCAAGCTTCAGCAGCCGTTCGCGGAGGGTCCAAACCTGGGCTCGAGCGCAGCGCGTCCCGGTGGCTCGCAGGCGCAGTTCCTGCATCAGCACGAAGGCCGCGGCGGTCAGCAACACGCGGAACTGGTTGGCCCAGAAGCGAGTGCAACTGGTGCGATCGATGTGTAACTCCTGCAATTCCTTGATTCGGTTTTCAATATCACCGCGCTGGCAATAGACCCTTTCATAGAGCCACTGCGGGCTCTGCTTCATATTGGTGATCACGAAGCGAGGGTTGTTTTTCGGCTCCTTGCCCAGGCCCCAGACCACCTCGGCCTTGATGATGACGCGGCGCTCACGCGGCCAACTGCGGGCCGCGTAGTCGACATCATCGTAGACATGCTCGGTTCCGCCAGTCAGTGCGGCGATGGACCGGGCAAACTGCATAGCCTGTTCCGCCTTGCGCTCCAACACCTGGTTATTGGCCATCGCCACGACATACTCAAGCTTCGGTTCAGCATCCAGAAAATCAAGTAGATCAGGGTGAGCAAAGCCTCCATCCAACCGAACGCGGATGCGCACGGCTGGAAAGAAGTAGCGAATCCTTAGCAGCAAGCGGCGCAGAATCCCCATCGCACCAACAGGTGCAGTCACATTGCCCGGCCGCAGCACGGCTGCGCAAAGATACTGTTCGGCCTCGTCGTCAAAGCTGACAAAACCCAGCACCGGAAGGTAGCACCAGTGGTCGTAGTGTCCGTTGAAAAAGGTTAGCTGCTGGGCACCGTGCGTCCGAGCGTCAGTTGGGTCCAGATCGATAGTGACCAAGCGGGCCTTTCCGCGCAACCGCTTGGCGTGGCGCTCCATCACACTGAGGGCAAGACACTCCCCCATGCGGTAAAGTTCCTTTGCACCCACCGCGTTCTCAAAACGCGACAGCGTGGACTGCGACGCCAGATCGAGACCAGTAAAAGGATCTCGCTCCAGCAACATCTTGTGCACCGGGTCGGCTCCAAGCCGTGCCGAGTCATTGCCGTCCGGATAACCGCAGGCGATCGAGAACACGCGCTGCGCCAGTAACTGCTGCAACGTATGATCTACCTTGCCGGCTTGCCGATCGTCTTGCAAGCACCTGGACAGGCTGGAGACCAATCCATAGCTGCGATCAGCGCCCTTCAACAGGATCGCTCCCCCATCTGAGGAGCCCTCCCTTTGATCAAACTGCAATACCGTACGCTTGGCAAACAAGTTCGGAAACAATAAACACTGTGTCGTGGTAAAGTCAGTCACGCGAAGGCCTTTCTTGTTGCCTCAAATACTGCTTAGACAACATGTTTGTAGCACAATAGGGCCTTCGCTCCTTCCTCCTTCATGAATAATCCGGGCTAGTGCGCATAGTGCGCACATTTGAGCCATTTCTCGAACCAATTCGCCTGCCGCTTAACACTGTGCTGCTTTTCCAAATTGCCCGTCCGGCCGCCCCCCCGGTGAAACAACTCTTTGCCCTCGAAGAGGACGAACATGAACAAAATGACGAACCGGATGACCGCCGGCGAAGGACAGGCTAAGGTCAAGGTGGCTTTTCTCGCTTTTCTCGCTTTTCTCGCATTTGCGCACGCGGGGGGCGAATCTCTGGAGTCGGTGCGCGGGACGTGCTTCGGCAACGGGATAACATCGGCAGATATCCGCGTCGGCTGGCCGGGAGTGTCTTCCTCCGGCGCGAAACCGAACACAGCTCAACTCCCTCATTCGCATGCCGATGCAACAGACAAGCTTACCGGGCAAGCAGAGGTGCAAGATCGATCGGAGCCGGCTTGGTTTTCCGCGTGTTTGCGGGCAGAATTTGCTGAACAAATTGAATTATCCGATCGTATCCGCTCCGCGAGGAAATGTGCTCCTGGAACCGGCTTTTTTGCGTCCGTATTAGGCTGCACAGCACTCACGACCCTAAGTTGGCGGAAGTGTGTCTCAAAACAGGGCGACATGGCTTAAGTCCGATGAGCGGCATTCACCAGATTAGAAGAGCGCCTCTAAGTCGCCAGACCTTCTCACCCGCATGGCTGAGAGCGATGGGGCCGCGCGGAGTGAGAAGAAACCATGGATAACACGAGCGCGGAAGATCAGGAAACAATTCGCGAGTTTCTGGTCGAAAGCCACGAAAACCTCTCGCGGCTGGATCAAGACCTCGTCGAACTCGAAAAACACCCCCACGACACCAACCTCCTGGGAAGCATCTTTCGCACCATTCACACCATCAAGGGAGCGTGTGGGTTTCTTGCATTTTCAGTACTGGAAGCCATCACCCACCAGGCGGAAACCCTCTTAAGTCAGTTGCGAGATGGGCACCGGGAGCTCACGCCCGCCCTGGTGTCTCTGATCCTGGAGACCGTGGACGCCACCCGAAAAGTGCTCGCTGCGATCGAAACCAGCGGGAAGGAGGGTTCGGAGGGCTTCGAGGACCTGACAGAACGCCTGCGTCTCGCCGCGCAATTGACAGACGCCGAGGAGACCCAAGCCGCTGCCATACCGAACGGCGCCGGAATACCCCCCATACCCATTGCGGTACCTGCGGTCGAGAAGACTCCTTCTGAGATGCACGAGATCGGACAGGTCGAGGAAGAAGCAGGAGCGAGCAGAGGAAGGAGGAGAGAGGACAAGGGAGAAGAAGATGTCACGCGATCCTCGGCAGCGGTGGATGCCAACATCCGGGTGGGCGTCGGACTACTGGATAAACTCATGGACCTCGTGGGGGAGCTGGTGCTCACCCGCAACCAGATTCTGCAGTTCAACACCGAGCGCGAGGACCCCGCTCTCAACGCGACCTCACAACGGTTGAACCTGATTACTACCGAGTTGCAAGAGGGCGTGATGAAGACGCGCATGCAACCGATCGGGGTGGTCTGGAATAAGCTGCCGCGGGTGGTGCGCGATATGGCCACGACCCTGGGCAAACAGATTCGGTTACAAATGGACGGGGCAGATACGGAACTCGATCGAACCATCATCGAGGCAATTAAGGATCCGCTGATGCACCTGGTTCGCAATTCCTGCGACCACGGCATCGAAGTGCCGGAGGTGAGGGTGCGGGCAGGCAAATCACCACAGGGAACCCTCACCCTCCGCGCATATCACGAAGGAGGCCAGGTAAACATTGAAATCGGCGATGACGGGGCGGGGATCGACGTTGCGCGAGTAAAACAAAAGGCGCTCGACAATGGCCTGCTAAGGCCAGAGCAAGCCGATAAGCTGAGCGAGCGCGAAGCCCTGGGCCTGATCTTCCAACCCGGATTCTCGACCGCGCAAGTAGTCACCAATTTCTCCGGGCGCGGAGTAGGTATGGATGTGGTGAAATCCCACATCGAGAAGATCGGCGGCGTGGTCGATATTTCCAGCCGCCCGGGCGAAGGGGCGACCGTCAAGATCAGGATCCCGCTCACCCTCGCCATCATTCCCGGCCTGGTTATTACCAGCGGCGGCGAACGGTTTGTCATTCCTCAAGTCAGCCTGCTGGAGTTGATCCGGCTGGAGAGCGATGCTTCCGGCAAGCATATTGAGTATGTTCATGGGACGCCGGTCTATCGCCGCCGCGGGAACCTTTTGCCCATTGCCTATCTGAACCAGGTCCTGGGGCTAAAACCGGCGGGTGACGATGAGGCCGTCAGCATGGTGGTGCTCCAGGCGGAAGACCGGCAGTTCGGACTGGTGGTCGACGGCATCAACGACACCCAGGAAATCGTCGTTAAACCCTTGGGCAAGCGATTGAAGGGGCTCACGCTCTATGCCGGCGCAACCATTATGGGGGATGGACGGATCGCTCTTATTCTCGATGTGCTGGGCATCGGCCAGCGTTCCGGGGTACTAGCCGAAGTTCATCGAGCAGGCGCGCACCCCCGGCCGGCAGAAGGCGCAGGCGGAGGTAACGCAACAGCGGCTATTACTATTCCGGGCCGGCTCCTTTGCCCGCCTGGCAGTACCGCTCTCCCTGGTTGCCAGGCTTGAGGAATTTCCGCAGTCTTCCATCGAACATGCCGGCGGGAACCTGGTGGTGCAGTATCGCGACCGGATTCTTCCCCTGGTACCTTTGCGGACAGTACTGGAACCACACGCGACGGGCCCGGCGGCGGCGACCGATCCAGTGCAGGTTGTCATTTTCAATGACGGGAACAGCAGCGTCGGCATGGTGGTGGACGAGATTCTGGATGTAACCGAAGACTCAGTGACGGTCCGCCAGGGAACAGATCGCTGCGGGCTGCTCGGCTCAGCTGTGGTAGGCAAGCAGGTCACGGATTTTCTTGATCTGAACGAGGTCATTCGGGCGACTGGCAGGAATTGGCTTGACGGCAGAAACCGGCATGTGGGTGGGCAAAGGATCCTGGTCGCCGATGCCTCCCCATTCTGGCGCGCGTTGGTCCGCAGCGGTCTCGAGATGGCGTCCTACATAGTGTTTGAGGCAGCGGACCAGGAACAAGCGATCGCGCAGCTGGAGCAGCACGCGGTTGCTGTCGTGCTGGCAGCGCTCGAGCTTCCGCCCGATGGCAGTTCTGCACTCCTCGCCACGATGCGGCTCCGAACGGAATGGGACAAGATCCCCGTCGTAATGTTAGCGGGCTCGGCGGAGCCAGTCGAGGCCGAGGCCGCCCGGATGGCAGGCTTTGAAGATTGTCAGCCGAAGTTCGATCATGCACTGGTGCTTGAATCTGTAGCCAGGCTGGTCACGCCGGCGGCGTCCTTCACCGCCGCACCGCTCCTTGCGGAGGCGACGAGGTGAACCATGGCTGCTGATCGAGACGATTCCGCAATTGGAGCCGATCGAAGCAAGCGGGCAATACTCGACCTTTTTCGTGGCGGACCTGTTCTTCGGTGTGGATGTACTCAATGTGCAGGAAGTGTTGCGCTTCCAGCAAATGACACCGGTTCCCCAGGCCCCGAGCGTCATCGAGGGTTTGATCAACCTGCGTGGCCAGATCGTGACTGCCATCGATATGCGGCGCCGGTTAGGGTTGCCTCCGCGCGCGGGGGACAAACCCCCGATGAACATCGTGGTTCGCACCCCTGACGGCACAGTGAGTCTCCTGGTGGACGAAATTGGCGACGTGTTGGACATGGATGCCGGGATCTACGAACGGCCGCCTGAGAACCTCGATCCCGCGGCGAGAGAAGTTATTCGCGGCGTATACAAGCTGAAAGGTCGATTGCTCCTGGTACTCGATGCAGAACGCACCGCGGAGCTCACAGCAATCTGAACAAAGCGAACCAGAGATACCTGAAAGCAGGTCAGAGCGGTGCGACGATCAACGAGCGACGCGAAAGAGCTTAAGAAATGACCAGACAAGGGAGCCATCCCCGCCCGGCTTCTGCCCGGCACGACGGTAAGCCACTGGCTCACGCCGCCGTCCCTGCCCTGCCGGCAGTGGCCGCGCCGGCGCTTCACCAGGATGATCGACTGGAGCAGGAGATATTTCGCCTGGTGGAAGCATCGCGCGAAGGCCGTCTCAGCGAACGTGGGACCCCGGAGCAGTTTGAAGGCCAGAGCCGAAGAGTGATTGAAGGCGTAAACGAAATGCTCGACGCCATCCTGCTGCCTGTGAGGGAAGGCAACCGCATCCTCGCACAGATCAGCGCAGGCAACATCGACGAGCTCATTGCGCGGACTTACCAGGGCGACCACGAGAAGATGAAAGTCGCGGTCAACAACGTGGCATTGGTCCTGCAGGACTTGCAGAAGGAACTGGGCCATCTGACAGATGCGTCTCGGCAAGGGCAACTGTCGCAGCGCGGTAACTCCGCCAGGTTCCAGGGAGCCTACGCGGAAATCGTAGAGGGCTTCAACCAGACGCTGGACATCATCGTCGAACCGTTGAAGACCACAGCCGAGAGTGTCGGAACGCTGGCCTCTTCTTCCGAGGAACTTACGGCGGTGAGCCAACAGATGGTGCGCAATGCGGAGGAGACCGCGGTCCAGGCCAACGTCGTGTCAGCCGCCAGTGAGGAGGTCTCCAAGAATGTCGCCTCGGTGGCCGCCGCCTCCGAACAGATGCAGACCTCGATCCGCGAAATTTCCAAAAACGCCAACGACTCCGCGCGGGTAGCCAAGAACGCCGTCAACGTAGCCTCGACCACCAACGAAACCATGAAGCATTTGGGTGAGTCCAGCCGCGAGATCGGCAATGTGATCAAGGTAATTACTTCGATCGCGCAACAGACCAACCTGCTGGCACTGAACGCGACCATCGAGGCGGCCCGCGCCGGAGAAGCCGGCAAAGGCTTTGCCGTGGTGGCCAACGAAGTCAAGGAACTGGCCAAACAGACGGCCAAGGCAACCGAGGAGATCAGCCGGAAGATCGAGGCCATCCAGGGAGTCACCAAAGGCGCGGTCACAGCGATCGAGGAAATCAGCACCATCATTAACCAGATCAATGACATTTCCAACAGCATCGCGTCGGCGGTGGAGCAACAGACGGCAACCACCAATGAGATCGGCCGCAGTGTGAACGAGGCTGCCGAAGGGGTAAACGACATTGCCAAAAACATTGGTGGGGTGGCGATGGCGGCGCGCAATACAACCCAGGGAGCCAGCGATACCAAGACGGCCTCATCGGAATTGAGCGAGATGGCGGCTCGGCTGCAAGCAGCGGTCGCCAGGTTCACCTTTTGACGCGATACGCGGGTATGATCCCAGGCAACAACGGTGCATGGATGACAGAGAAAGCGCTCATTGTCGACGATTCCAAAATAATGCGCATGGTCTTGTGCAGCATTTTGCGCGACCTGGGGTACGACGTTTGCGAGGCGGTGAACGGAAGAGATGCTCTGAATGTGATCGCAGCGGAAAAGGCCGCTGTCTCCGTGGTTCTGACCGATTGGAGCATGCCGGTGATGAATGGCCTGGAGTTGCTCAGGAACCTGCGTCAGAACCCCGAACTGGCATCGATCAAGGTTGTTATGGTGACCACCGAAACGGAGGTGGACCACATCGCATCCGCCCTCGAAGCCGGCGCTAATGAATACGTCATGAAGCCCTTCACAAAAGACATTCTCAGGGAGAAGTTGCAGTCGGTTGGGATTCTTCCTGTAGCGAGCGAATAGCCATGGGCGTAGTCAACCGTCGTGTGCTCCAGCCGGGTGACCGGATCCGCGTGATGGTGGTAGACGATTCCGCGGTGATCCGGCGTCTGGTCACGCAAGCGCTGGAGCAGGATCCGATGATCGAGGTTGTCGGCACTGCCTCGAACGGCGTCATCGGACTGCAAAGGATTCCGCAGTTCACTCCTGATTTGATCACGTTGGACATCGAGATGCCCGACATGAACGGCCTGGAGATGTTGCGACGGATTCGACGCGAGTTTCCGCAATTGAGAGTGATTATGTTCAGCACGCTTACCGAGCGTGGCGCGGCCATAACATTAGAGGCCTTGACCCTGGGGGCCGACGACTACGTGACGAAGGCTTCCAACGAGGGGTCGCTTGATCGCTCGCTGGCGCGTCTTCGGGACGAGATGGTTCCAAAGATCAAGCAGTTCTTCCGCGTGTCCCCGCCAAGCGGCGCTGCTAAACCGGCGCCGGCGTCTGTATCGCCAGTGCCGGTCACAAGCAGCAGGCCGATGGTACAGAACCTGAAGTTGCGACCCAAAGTGGTTGTAGTCGGAGTTTCCACCGGAGGGCCGGCCGCATTGGGCGCGATGCTGCCGTCGTTCCCCGCAAGTTTCCCGTTGCCGATTCTCCTGGTGCAGCACATGCCACCACTCTTTACCCGATTGCTTGCGGAACGTCTGAATGCGACCTGCCAGCTGAAGGTCGAGGAAGCAACCGACAGTGACCTGGTGGAACCGGGAAAGATCCTGATAGCACCGGGCGATTTTCACATGAAAGTTGGGTCTCGCGGGGGTGTGATACGCGTGTGCCTGGATCAGTCACCGCGACAGAACTCCTGCCGCCCCGCGGTGGATGCGCTGTTTGTTTCGGTTGCCGAGTTATATCGCGGCGCAGTGCTGGCAGTGGTTCTAACGGGAATGGGGCAAGATGGTTTGCTTGGTGCGAAGCTGCTGAAGGCCCAAGGGGCCAGGATCCTGGTACAGGATCAGGCGTCGAGTGTGGTTTGGGGAATGCCCGGAGCGGTCGCGAACGCCGGCCTCGCGGACCGCGTCCTGCCGCTGGATGGAGTTGTGCCGGAGATTCTTAGCGTTACGGGCATCGCAGGAAGAGATTAAGGAAGACTGCATGGAAAGCCGGACACCCAGAAGAGAGATCTTCCCGGAGAACTATCGCTTCCTGCAGGAGCACGTCCGTGCCCAGGTGGGCATCGTGCTCGAAGATAACAAGCACTACCTGTTTGAAAGCCGCCTGGCGCCCCTGGTCAAGCAGCACGGCCTTGGCTCCATCAACGACTTGTGCACGCTACTGCGTGGTAAGCGCAATGTTGAGCTCGCTCATCAAGTGGTCGAGGCCATGACCACCAACGAGACCTACTTCTTTCGCGATCCTGCCCAGTACGAAGCGATACGGACGGTGTTGCTGCCGAGACTGAAGGGGGAGAAGAGGGATACGCGGAACTTGCGCTTCTGGTCGGCGGCATCATCCACCGGGCAGGAAGCTTACACCTTGGCCATGCTGTTGCTCGAGAACGGATTGCAGGACTGGAACATGGAAATTCTCGGTACCGATTTCTCCGCGAAGGTGGTGGAACGCGCCCGGTCTGGAATCTATCAGCAGATCGAAGTGAATCGTGGGCTGCCATCGGCGATGTTAGTGAAATACTTTTACCGGGTGGGCCTGGACTGGCAACTAAGCGATACCGTCCGGCGGATGGTTCGTTTTGAGACGATTGACCTGCGCAGGAGTATGCGCAGCCTGGGGCATTTCGATCTGGTGTTTTGCCGTAACGTCATGATCTATTTCGACAATGAAACCAAGCGAAAAATTATGAAAGAGATCCACAGCACGTTATTTCGGGGCGGGTGGCTCCTGTTAGGTGGCGCAGAAACGGCGGTCAATCTTGAGGAGCGTTTTGACCGGCAGCCGGTGGGCAATGTGAGCGTCTATGTCGCCCGATGAGAGGACTCCTGTGCTAAGTCAAGTGACTGCAGAGATGGTGGCCCGCATCGTGGAGTCGGTTTTCGTCACGATGATGAACCTCGAAGTGTATCCCAGCGAGATACCATGGGCCCCATCCGGCGATCAGTTGACCTCGGTAGTTCACCTGTCGGGCGATTGGAACGGGGCGCTGGTATTCGAGTGTAATCGATGGCAGGCCTGCCGGTTTGCCGGCCGGTTTCTTTCGACGGATCCTCCGGACGCGGTCAACGAAGAGGTGCGCGACCTGCTGGGCGAATTGGCCAACATGATCGGCGGGAATATGAAGTCTGCGGTAGTGGCGGGCTTGAGGCTGTCAATGCCCTCGGTCACGGACGGAAGCGACTATGGGATTCGCTTTTGTGGGCCCGAAATCCATAACAGGCTGGGGTTTGAGTGTGCGGAAGGGCCCTTTTGGGTCACGCTCCTGACAGTCTCGCCGGAAGATTTCGCGGCAAGCGGGCCACGCAATTGACCGCAATGCGCAGCAACTCTTTGCCGTCTCGTCTTGAGTCAGTTTCTTTCAATTTGAGACTTGCCGCTGACAGAATCGCGGCAATCTGCCGATAGAGAGCTAGACACAGCCTATTCCAGAGAGGCGAGGCGGCAGAATGGATATTCTTCTAGTGGACGACAGCAAGACGATGCGCGGGATCGTCCAGCGCGCGATTCGACAAGCCGGCTTTCGCGGGCTCACCGTGAGCGAGGCGGAAAATGGAGTGCAGGCTTTGGAAAAGCTGCGCGCAGAACAGCCGAAACTCATTCTTTCGGACTGGAACATGCCTGAAATGTCCGGTATCGACTTCCTTGTACAGGTGAGGGCGTCGGCGAACAAGGTTCCTTTTGGCTTCATCACCTCAGAAGCATCGGTGGCGATCAAAGAGCTTGCCATGAGGTCAGGAGCAAGCTTCCTGATTACGAAGCCGTTTAGTCCGGAAGTGATGCAAGAGGCCTTATCCCCCATCCTGGGGAAGTGCTAAACCATGCCAGAGGCCACGCCGTTCGCTTTGTCAAAGCTCTATACCGATTTGATTGGCCGCAAAGTGACCTTTACCCAGACGGCCGCCGCGGCGGAAACAAAGATCAAGCAGATGTATGCGATCTACAAGGTTCTTCCCCATGAGACTGCGATCGTGATCAAAGCTGATCTGCCTCTACTGGGCTCGCTGGGGGGCGTGCTTGTGGGTTTACCCGACGCTGCGGTGAAGGAGCATCTCGCGACTAACCCGGTTGAAGAACTTCTACGGGATGCAATTCATGAAGTTCTGAACATTTCCTCGACCATCGTTACCGATGAAGGCCGGGCGGTGTTCGTGAAGATGACAGCGGATCCAATCCTCATCGATGGCGCCGCAGGAGTGGTTCTAAAAAAACCCGACCGCAGAAGCTATTTCAATGTCTTGGTGGATGGTTACCAGGGTGGCAAGTTCACTATACTTTCCCAATTCGTGCCGAAGTAGTTTTTCTCCTGGCGGCCATTTTTCCTTCTATCTCGCCAGTCACCGATCCAGATCCTTATGTCTGTAGCCACGGCCAATAAACAAAGATTCCTCGGCAGACAGGCTATCTTCGACGAGAAGATGCATCTTTACGGATACGAATTGCTATTTCGCACCGGAACGGAGAACGCTTTCACCGGGAACGTCGAGGACGCCACAAACCAGACCATCGACAGCTGCCTATCCATGATTGCCTGCTCTTCCTCTGAGAATCTATTCGTCAACTGTACTCGCAATGCGCTGGTCAGCAGGAGTGTAAACCTGCTGCCAAGCCAGACCGTCGTTCTCGAAATTCTGGAAACCGTCACCGCGGATGAGGAGGTCGTACGGGCTTGCAAACAGCTCAAACAGGACGGTTTTCGCCTGGCGCTCGACGACTTTTCTCCCCGCGGAAATCATTGTGCGCTGATCGACCTCGCGGATTATGTCAAGATCGACTTTCGTACGTCTGATCCTGCCGCGAGACAGGAAATCTACAAGCTGTTCGGCAGAAGGACCATTTTCCTGGCAGAGAAGGTCGAGACGTTGGTTGAGGTCCGCGCCGCGCTGGCCGAAGGCAACAAACTTTTTCAAGGCTACTTTCATGCTCGACCGGAGATCATAGCCGAAGCGCAAATATCTGCCGGCATGGCCGTGTACCTCCAGCTTTTCGCTGCGCTGGCTGATACCCCGATGGATACGAGGGAGATCGAGCGTCTCTTGCTGATGGAACCGTCGCTTTGCTACCGGCTGCTCCGGCTTGCCAATTCCGCGGTCTACGGACTTCGATGCCGGGTATCGTCTATTCAGGCGGCGCTGAACACGGTGGGGGAAGACGCATTTCGCAAACTCGTCTCCGTGGTACTGGCCGGCAATCTGTCTAACTCCGCAGTGGACAGGGACGCGGAACAAGCCCTGGAGCGAGCCTTTCTTTGCGAGTCTCTCGCCCCGGTACTCAACGAAGAGGCGGCCGAGCTTTATATGCTAGGCATGCTGTCCATGATGGATCGGATGTTGAATATTCCGATGAAGCAGCTGGTAAGTCTCATCTCTGTGGACTCGCGAATCCAGGAAGCACTGCTGGGGTCAGTGGAAGGGATGGGCCGGGCGCTCGTGCTCTGCGAATATGAAGAGCGCGGAGGAGACTCCCAGGGATTGCCGCATCCTGTTTCCTTGGTAGCTGACAGCTCCTCCTACTATTTTCGGGCCCTCGTAGCGGCGGGCAATGCAATGCAAGGGCTGCTCGGCTAAGGCAGGTCTCCGGTTTTGACCGGGGCGGGAGTGGCCGTAGAGACAACCACAATATCCACTCGCCGGTTTGCCCTACGGCCTTCCGCGGTATCGTTGCTGGCGGCCGGATGATACTGAGCGTAGCCGGCAATCGACATCTTCTGGGGATCGACACCGGACTCCTTGAGCAGCATCATCGCCACGGCCATGGCACGGGCAGTCGACAGATCCCAATTGGAAGCAAAGGCAGCGTTGTGGATGGGCACGTTGTCGGTATGCCCTTCTACCCGCATATCGAGGCCGTATTCCAACAGCACGTTCGCGATCCGCTTGATCTTGTCTCCGGCTCCGGGCATGAGCCGCGCTTGCCCGCTGTCGAAGAACCCAAGTTCATGAAGGCTGATCACGAATCCTTCCGGGGTCATGCGCAAGACAACTTCCTGGCGCTCAATCTCTTTGCCCAATGCTTTATGGAGCTTCTTTTGCAACTCAACCATGTCGATGCCGGCGTTCGCGGGTACGGTGCTCGGCCTGGCTTCGCCGGTGCTGGTTGGGCCCATAACGCGCGAATTATCGGCTGCGCTATCACTGCTGGAAAAGGCTCCCATATCCTGAAATCCAGTTCTGACAGCTTTGGATACGCTCTCTATCGACTTCGTATCATGGTGCGAGGAGGCGAACAGGACCACAAAGAGAGCGAAGAGCAGGGTCATGAAATCGGCATAGGAGACCAGCCAGCGCTCGTGGTTTGAATGCTCTTCGTGTCTTCTACGGGCTCTCATTTGGCCACCAGCTCAGCTACTTTTGATGTTGCCGCAGGCGAGGCCAGGTAGGTGGCGAATTTCGCTTCGAAGACCCTCGGATTCACCTTCTCCACCATAGAGATGACGCCGTCAAGCATCAATTCACGCAGCATTTGCTTTCTGCGCATCAGGATCTTGATCCTGCCGGCGCAAGGAAGAAAGAGAATGTTCGCTGAACCTACGCCGTAGATCGTCGCTACGAACGCAACCGCGATTCCCTTACCGACTTCATTGATGTTCTGCAACCGCTGCATCACCTGGATGAGGCCGATGACGGCACCGATAATACCGATGGTCGGGGCAAATCCGCCGGCGGCTTCGAAGACCTTTGGCAGCAACTCTTCCCTGTCGGTCTCGGTGTCCATTTCGAACTCCATTCTCTGCCGGAGATCCGGGGAATGGGTGCCGTCGACGGCAAGTGTCAATGCCTTTTTCAAAAAGGGTTCCTGGATCGACTCAAGTTCTCCCTCAAGAGACATCAGACCATTGCGCCGCGCCTGCACGGCGTAGCGAGTCAAGTCATCAATCAGCTGTGCGGCAGGATCTTTTTTACCGATGAAGACCGCCTTCAGCTGCCCGATCGCCTGCTTTAGTACGATAAAAGGAAATTGGACCATCACCGCGCCGAGAGTGCCTCCGAAGACAATCAGGGCTGCGGTGGGCTGCAAGAGTTGGGCAACCTGGCCGCCGTCAAGATACAAACCGACAGCGATTCCCGCGGCCGCGAGGCCAATTCCACCCACTGTGCTCTTATCCACGGTGAAGTCCCTTCGTAACTTCCGCAGCTACGGATGACGTGCTGGGTTCCGAGTCCGGGTGAGCAGGGTTGAACTTGTTCCAGGGAAACAGGGACACGTTTCGGGCGGTCATTGCTACGCTCCTTCGCGACTAGTAGCCGGATGCGGGCCTGAGCCTGACGGGCCCGGAGCCAACATCTACCACATTCTTATAGACTTACTATCGGGAAGGAGGGGATCTGCTTTCAACCGGCGATATCCCCCGCGGAGGGGATCGGCTAGCTACAAATGTACCAGCGATTGATCGGGTTGAAAGGGGAAAAGAGTTGAAATGAGGAGCCGCAAATGCCGATGATTGGGTCCCCATGACCGGGCCTGGACTTGCAGGAGAGGTTACAGCCGCCAGGCAGGCGACGATCGACCGAGGTCGCCGGGGATACACAGTGAGGTGATGGCTGGACTTGCTGGTTAGTCTTTCACTTCAACCGGATTGTGAAAAACGAATTCTTTCGGCTTTCGGTTCGGGCATAGGAGCAGGAGCGGGAGTGGCTTGGCCGGTAAGGGAAACGGTGGGCGCTGCCGCCGGTGCCTGGGGGGCATTGTCAAGCTTTTGCCAAGCGCTTCTAACATGCAGGATCATTTCTATCTGTGCATCGAGGACAGCAGCTGACTGAGATACAGACGCCTCCATCATCTGCGAGCGCAGATGGCCATAAAATTGGCCTAACGTTTGCGCCGAATCTCCGCCTTTTTCCAAATCGACCCAACTCTCCAGCTGGCCGACGACGAGGCTTGCGTGATCCAGCTCTTTGCATCGTTGCTCGATATCGTTTTTGCGGATGGCGGCGGCGGCGCGTCGAAGATCGCCCGCCAGGGTGTCAAAAAGCGCGATGATCAGGCCGATGGAGCTCGCACCTTCGATCGCCGATTTCCGATAAGACAGTTCCGTTTGACTTGGTCTCATGCTTAACCGTTCTTACTCGGCGTGACGCCGAGCATGGCCTGGATCTGTGCCAATTGTGCCGGTAGCTGCTGCAGTGCCACTTCGGCCTTGCTGTACATTGCGGTTAGCTTGGCTTGCTGGTTAGCAATGTAATTCGTCTCAAAGTTTTTGATTTGGGTCGTGAGATCGTTGTAACTGGTCTTGAAGCCGCGGAGATCGACAGTAAACGCACCGCTCGCGGGTTGTGTAAAAGTGCCTAAGGCGTTATTTACGGAATTGGCGAAGCCGTTTAACGCGGGCCCTTCAAAGAAATTCTGAACATCGCCGGGGTTATTAATGAGCGCGCTGTTCAGCGTCGACGCGTCGACGCTGAGCACACCACCCGTCCCGATCGTGATGCCCAGATCGCGCAGGGTGGAAATTGTCGTGGTGGTTCCGGTTGCCGGCGTCGCTGAGTAGTTGAGCGCCCCCTCAAGAGTGCTCTGCAGGTTGACAACGGTCGAATCCGAGGCGAGAACGCCTTCCGCGCCTGACCCGCTCGCGCTCGTGAATTGGTCGTTCACAAGCCCGATCGCAGTGTTGTAGTCAGCGACGAACTGGTTTATGGCACTGGAGATCTGTGAGGCGTTTGAGGTTACTGACAAAGCCACAGGAACGCCTGGAGCTGCAGCGGATAATGTGAGACTTACGCCGCCGATAGCTCCGGTGACAGTGTTGCTCGCGCTGCTGATGGGCACGCCATCCACGGTCAGCTGGGCATTTGCTCCGGTAACGGATTGGGTAAAGCCAAAGCTCGGCTCACTGATTGTGAACGGCGTGGTGCCGTCGGTGCTGGTGATGGACAGATTAGTACCATGGGCATCGCTGCCGGCGGTTGCGGTAACTCCAAGGTTCAAGGCATTGATCTTGGCAGCGAGAGTGGCGTAAGTGTCCCCCGTGGTCGACGAGACGGTGGTCGTGACACCTCCGCTGGTCAGCGTAAAGCTATTTGTGCCAAGGGTGTCGCCAGGGGGTATGTCTGGAGAGATCCACTGAGTGCCGGTGAAATTCGCTGAGGTTATCGAGAAATTGCCGGCGGCGCCGGAGGTTTGGGAGATAAGTGCGAGCCGGGAGCCGGTGGCATCACTCACCACAGACGCGGTAAGACCGAGATTGTCTCCATTGATGGCGCTAGCGAGATGAGTCAAATTGTCAGCCGCCTGGCCTGTTCCGATAGGAATAGTGACCGATGCGCCGGCAGCAGTGGTAAGGGTAAAGGATGATGACGGCAAAGTCGCAGTCGCAGAGGCTGCAGAATCCGAATACCAGGCCCCCGTACTAGCCAGGCCATTGACTACAATCGTGTGGGTCCCGGTGACGGTTCCGGTCGCCGCAGTGGCGGACACAATGTTCGCATTGGAGGAGGCTACCGACCTTGCTGCGAGAGGGCCAGTCAGAGAGTTGAGTGCCTGCATATCGTTCTGGACTGCCTGGGTCGCGGTCTGGATTGCAGTCAGGGCGGTGGTCTGGCTGCTGAGCGTTGCCTGATCGCTCTGCCAGCCACGTTCCGGTGCGCGGGCTGCCTCGATGGCAGCCGCGACTGCGGCGGTGACATCAATGCCGGGTGTATTGGCGCCGGTAGTCGCCGCCAGGATAGAACTGATATTGAGAGATTGAGACGAAGACCCCAAGATAGAAGACGTGCCCATAGTGAGTTACCTGCTTTTCCGATAGACGCCCTCGACAAGTTGCTACGATCGAAATGTTCACCGCAGCCCGAGTTGGCGAAGCATACTTTCCGGGGAAAGAGGGAGAGGTGGAACCTCGTCGAGTTCCACCTCTCGTCTTTTCGCCGAGTTAGAGTTCGTTACTGAACCAGTTTCAACACGGCCTGCTGTGCCTGGTTTGCCTGCTGGAGAGCAGCCATACCGGTGGACTGCAAGACGTTGTACTGGGTCATGTTTGCGACCGTCTTTCCAATGTCAGCATTTTGAATGCTGTTGGTCGCGCTTTGCAGGTTTGTGACCTGGGCGGCCATGACGTTGCTGGCCGCGTTGAGGCGGTTGACAGAAGCACCGATGACGCCACGTTGGGCGGAGATGGCATTGATCGCTGCGTTGATCGCCGTCAGCGCCGTCTGCGAGCTACCGGAGCTCGTCAAGACACTGGCATTGAGACCTAACTGGGATGCCGAAAGAGTGTTGATGGCAGTGGAGATCTGGGTGAGGGCTGCGCTGTTGGCGGTGCTACTGTCGCTGATGAACACAGTGTTGGTACTGGAGGCCCCAGCGACAGCATTAAAGGCCCCAAGATTCGCGTCGTTCGAGGCGACGTTAATCCCGGTCGCGCCCGTGTTCGTGATCGACGCCTGGCCGGCCACGAAAGTGAGAGCGGTACCGGCAGAAAGTGTTCCCGCCGAGACGGCGTTGGTTATGGCGGTTTGCAGAGTGGCAATTGTATTGCCTGCTGCAGCCGTAAAAACGAACGTACCGCCAGTGGCTGAATCCTCAATGGTTGTTTTGGATCCTGCCGTCAGAGCAGTGGTGGTTAGCAGAGGAGAACCCACGCTGCCTTGCGTGGAGGTGAATACTGCTGGTGCATTGGAAGCGAAAACATTCTGACCGTTAAAGTTGGTGGTGGCGCCGATCTGGTTGACCTCAGACATGATCGACTGAAATTCGTTGTTCAGAGCGCTGGACTGGTTAGCGGTGATACCGCTGTTACTGCCTTCTGTGGCCAGCGTGACAGCGCGATTAAGAAGAGTGGTAACCTGTGCCAATGCCCCGTCAGCGGTCTGCAGCAGACCGACGCCGTTGCTGGCATTCTGCTGCGACTGGGTCAGGGCAGCAATATTAGCATTCATTCCGCTTGCAATCGACATACCGGCAGAGTCGTCTGAACCGGAGTTAATCCTCAGGCCGGTCGACAACTGTGTCAGAGTCTTTTGCAGGTTCATCTGCGTGTTGGACAGTGCATTCTCCGCCGTCAGGGCGGAAACGTTGTTCAGGATGGACAGTGTCATCGGTTAAGGCTCCTTTACGTTTGCCAATTAGCGCCTGTACTCGGCATGGATGCTGGGCCTGATTAAGGCGCAGGTCGTCGAGGGGGAGGTCGTTTTGGATAACTTCTCTATCGGCACTCCTGCAAAATAATTTCAGTGTAAGTCGACAAATTCGACTGCTTCTTTTGGGGTAGTTGGCCAAAGACGTTGCTGAATGCGCGATGGCCTCTATGACGCCATGCCAAAAGGTGCAGGAGTGCGCCGTATTGATACATTTGTAGTGACATATATAGTCCTTGACACAATCTGCAGTCGTCCTTCGTATCCTGGATCGGCGTGCTGGCTATCCAGGTGGGAGGTAATTCAGTAGCGTTTGCGGCAGAACTTTGGCAGCTGCCGCCAGGACCGCCGTGTTGCCGAGTTCAGCCTGGGACAGATTGGTCGCTGCGGTAGCCAGGTTGACTCCTACGAGGGCAGTCTGTTGCGTTGTCAACGTGAGAGTTTCCTGGTTCAGAAAGCTATCCTGATCACTTAGTTGGCTAATCGTGTTGTCTAACGGAACACGTTGCTGGGTAACGTAGGTCAATGCTGCAGAGACTGCGGTGGCGCCGGCGGCTACAATGGCAGGGTTGCCGGACTGGAGAGCAGTAATAAGACTGGTGAGAGACCCAATTACGTTTGCTCCCGCGGTGAAAAGCTGATCACCGGGCAGGTTGGCCGCGACAGTTGTGGAATCTCCTATTTGCACTTTATTGACTGTGCTGTTCCCAACGTATGCGTAAGCATTGGCCACACCTGTGCCCCAAAGGGGTCTCACTAAGCCGAGCACTGCGTCGTTCGAGCTGGCCACAATGCCATGAGTACCTGAGTTGGTCGAAATCTGGAGCTCGCCCTTGGCATTAATGGTTGCCGTGGTGCCGAGGGATAGAGTGCCCCCCGCAACTGCTCCGGAGATTGCGTTAGCGAGGTCACCAATGGTATCGCCGGCAGCTGCCGTGAACGTTAACGCCTGGCTGGTGGACGCGTCGTGGATAGTCGTGACGGAACCGGCTGTCAGCGGTGTAGTGGTACTCAAAGGGGCAGTGGCCGTCCCGTTTTGCGATGTATAGGTACTCGAGGCGGCAAGAAATGGCGGGCTGCTGCTGGCCGAGCCGGCGAACAGATAGACGCCCTGAAAGGAAGTGTTGGCCTGCGAAATTATATTGCTCAGAAGGCCTTGCGCCTGCGCGGCAAATGCCTGATCGTTCGCCGCGGACGATGTCCCGGTGGAACCTGCAGTAGCCAGAGTAACGGCCGTGTTGAGCGATGTTATCACCGAATTGATGGCAGAGTCGGCCGTTTGCACCCGGGATTGGACCGCGCTGACATTGCTGGTGTATTGATCGACATTCGCTGAGCCGGCGAGCGAGATCACCATGCTGGCGGAAGCCCCGGGGTCATCAGAGGGCTTGCTGACGCGGAGGCCGGTGGAGACTTGCTGCAGCGCGACCGAAAGGGCCTGCTGGCTTTGCTGCACCGCGTACTCCATGTCGGGAACCCTGTTTGCAACGCGCATTTGGATCCTTTCTCACGGCATTTGCCGCACCTTCACTCGTCTCACCCTGCCGCAGCCGTGCCCATACTCAAGGTCACCGAAAACATAGCCTGCATGGTGGAAACTACCCGGGCGGCAGCCTGGTAAGCAGTCTGAAAAGTGATCAGATTGGTAGCTTCCTGGTCGATGGACACACCGGAAACAGAGCTGAGCTGATCGTTCAGCTGCAGCAAACTAGCCGTGGTGGCAGTTGACTCCGCGGTGGCGTTGGAAGTAAGACTGCCGACCTGGTAGACCAGGTTGGCATATGCCTCGCCGGGAGTACTTCCGGCAGGAAGAACGGTTGTCTGTACTGCGACGAGATTGGCCACGTTTCCGTTGCTGCCGGCAGAACCGTCCGAACTGGCCGCAATCTTGGTGGGGCTTGTGATCGCCACGCTTATGGAGCCCGCAGACCCGGCAACGGTCGCGGGAAGGGTGAAAAAGTTGCCCCCAGCAACACCGTTTTGGTCGAAGCCCGTTGCCTGGGCAGCATTGAATGCGGCTCCAAACTGATTAGCCAGGGTATCGAGCTGGGTGAGGAGGTTTGGGATTGTCTTATCGCGCGTCTGAATGCTGCCACCGAGATCGCCGCTGGAGAGCGAGGCGGTTATGTCGGTACTGTTCTGATCGAGAACATGCTGCATGCCGTTGGTACCGGTTGCGGTTTGTAATGCATAGCTTTGCGAACCCAGTACCAACGGCGTTCCATTGCCGGTAGTCAGGGTCTCGCCCTGCGGGGTCTGGGTTATGGAGAGATTGGTAAGCGCGGATAACTTGAGCACCAGTTGGTTCTGTTGGTCCTGAAGCGTTCCCCCGTCTTGCCCGGTTGCCGTAAGCTCAGCGATCCGTGGGTTCAGAGCAGCAATCTGTTGTGCGAGCTGATTAATCTGCGTCACATCGCGGGCAACCGGACTATTGAGCGCATTCTGTTGCGTGGTCAGCACACTGGAAGCGGTATTAAAAGCCGTGACCAAATTGTTTCCAGCCGCGAGTACCGCCTGGCGCTCTGCGGAGCTGGCCGGACTGGTGGAGAGGCTGGAAAGACTGGTGAAGAGGGCCGACATCTGGGTTCCGATATCCTGTGTCGACGTGGTAAACGTGGGCTGTATCTGTTGCAAGCTGTTCAGTTGAGCGTTTGCACTACTCTGAGACTGGGTTTCCTGCTGGATCTGGTTTGACACCAGCTCATCGCGCACACTCTGGTAGCCCTCGAGCACAACGCCGTTGCCCACGCTAAGATTGCCATGGTTGGTAGGGGCCGCCTGCTCAAGAATCGGCACTTGCCGGGAGTAGCCTGGCGTATTCGCGTTAGCGATGTTATTGTTTGTCGCCTGCAAAGCCCCCGTTTCAGCGAGCAGGGACTGTACGGCTGTGGAGAGTACGCTGCTTATCGACGACATAGGCTATATCTCGCAAGACCAGGTCTGACGCTTTGACCTGGATCCAGCAGCCTCCTGCAATTGGCCTGTATGGCTTCTGCACAGTGAAAGAAGAAGTTCGATGGAACGACCGGAGTGGTTGAGAAGAGCGGCATACTGCAGATTAAGGTCGCGAATCGCTCCAGTTGCCACCTGGATCTCCGAGGCTACGGAACTATCGCTGAAAACCGGCAACCGCCCGGACGATGGGTTGTGTTTGCTGTCGCTCAAAGCAAGTTTTGCCAGCAGGACACAAAGCATTTCCTGCCTGTCGACACTTTCGTGCAGGGTGGCAATTGCATTCCTGGCAACTGCGTCCATGGCCACGGAAATCTCGCCCGCCAGTGCCCGCAAGTGTTGCAGGTAGCCGGCGGCGAGCTGATCGTGGGTCTGGACTGCTTGGTCATTCATACGCAAGCTCTTCCGGGCAAAGACGTGTTGCAGGCCGAGCCAGGTTTCATCGGCCGTTGCTGTGATTTACTCACCACCGCTGTTGCTAATCGCAGTAGCAATCCTGGTTGGGTCCAGCTGGTATTGCCCGGTGCTGACCGCCTGGCGGAGGACATCGACCGTGCCTTGGCGAATCTCAGGAGAATTCAGAGCCTGAGTGGTCAACGATTGAACCGAGGTACTGTCTGAATGGAACGAGGTCCAGTCCTGCGCAACAGCCTTGGAAGGGGCTGGCCCGCCGTTCGAAACTCGTGCCGCAACGTTGTCCACCGGCAATTGAACTGTAGCCGGATTGATGCCATCAATCTTCATCGCAACCTCTCCTGTCTCAGGTACAGCTATCGGCGTCTCGCGATAAAGTTTTCAATGTTATTCTCAAACCGTTCATAACACTTTAGTTGGCTACTTCTCGCCGGCCGGGGGAGTGCCGCCGGCAACGGCTCGTGGCGCATCTGCCGCCTTATGGAGTTGCGCGGAAATCATTTTTGCAATGCCGATACCCCCTGCCGCGGTCATGGAACTGCCCAGGGACTGCATCGCTATCCCCTGAAGCTGATCCTTGCCGGCGTCCGCATCTTCATCGTCGTCCCCGCCCGGCAGGCTGCCAAAGCTTTGCTCCGCTTGTTGCAGCCAGCTACCCAGCAGGATGGATTCAAAGTCTTTGGCCGACTTCTCGATCTTGCTATTGTCAGCCGGTGCCGAGTTCGAGCGGTGGAGCAGCTTGTCTGCCTGCGTGGTCAGCGGTGACATGGAGGGCGAGAGTATGCTGCCGTATGTAGGAATATCGGACATTAGATGACCTCCAGATCTGCCTGCAGTCCACCAGCCGCCTTGATGGCCTGGAGGATCGCTATGATGTCGTGCGAAGTGGCGCCGATTGCGTGCAGACCTTTGATCAGCTCGTCGACGTTCGCTCCTTCCTGCAGCTGTATGGACTGCGCCGGCGCATCCCCGACAGAAAGTCTTGTTTCTGTCACAGTCTTTGTCTCTCCGTTGGAGAACGGCGGTGGTTGGGACACGACGGTCGCGGTCTGCACGTCGATGGTCAAGCTGCCATGGATCACCGAGACAGGTGAGAGCCTCACGTCGCCTCCCATCACGATGGTGCCGGTACGTTCATTCACGACAACTTTGGCGGGGGAACGGAAATTGATCGCGAGGTTCTGCACGCGAGAAATGAGGATGGGCACGGACTCAGCACCACTGTCGGCGACATTGACATCGACACGATTACTGTCGAGTGCGACGGCGATGGGCTTGCCAAACTCGTGGTTGATGACGTCCGCGATGTCGCGCGTCGCCGTAAAGTCGGAATTAAGCAGCAGGAGTGACACGACGCGAAAGCGACTCAAATCGACGGCGGCTTCGCGCTCGACAATTCCTCCTTCGGCGATTCTGCCGACCGTCGGATGGTTCACAGATCTGACATTGCCGGCCGCCCCCTCTGTGTACCCTCCGATGACGAGCGGCCCCTGGGCCTCAGCATAGACCTGTCCATTGGCCGAACGAAGAGCAGTGAGCAGCAGGACGCCGCCCACGATGCTCTTGGCGTCACCCACCGATGACACCGTGACATCAAGCTTCATTCCGGGCCGTGCGAAGGGAGGCAGGTTCGCCGTGACGAAAACGGCAGCTACATTTTTTACCACCACGACACCGGGCGCAATCTGCACGCCCATGCGGGTGAGCGCGTTGGCCAGAGTCTGCACAGTGAAGAAGGTTTGCTGCGTATCACCGGTGCGAGCGAGACCAATGACCAGACCGTATCCGACGAGTTGATTGTCGCGCACCCCCTCTATCTGGGTTACATCGCGCAGCAGCACCTTATGCACGGTCTCGGCGCCGAAGAGCGCAAGCGAGGAGAAGGCCCACAGGCTGACTAACCAGCAGAGCCGCGCACGCCGGGTGCCCATCAGAAATTCAAGAGCCATAGGACCGCCCTGGTAATGGGATTCGGCGGACGTACGCCGTCCGCGATGATTCCCTTACCCTTCATTTCGATCTCGAGATTGCTAAGCGCCGACGAGGGCACTGTGTTTGCTGGGCCTATATCTCCTGGCCGGATCATTCCGCGCACGATCACGTTTTCGTGCTGATTATTCATAAAGATCTGGCGCTCTGCCTGGACGACCAGGTTGCCATTAGGAAAAACGGCGATGACCTGACCCGTAAGGCTGGTGGCGAAGGCAGTGTTGGAGGAGGTTGATCCCTGGCCCTTGAGCACGGATGACGACTGTCCCGCCAACAAAGGATTTGTGGATGCGGGCACCCTACCCATGATGCCGGTGATGCTGGAGTTGGAGGTCAAGCTCCTCTGGCTATTCACTGTACCGGATTGCGCCGCCGTGGTTTGAACAGAAGCAAGAATCGTGATGGTATCGTTCAGATTGCGTGCCTTGTAGTCGGATGAGAAGTCACCCAGAATGTTTTGCGCCGACCACAGGCTTCCGACCGTACCCAACTCCGCCGCAGGAACATATTGCTGCTGCAAGCGTGCGATGTACTCCTGACGCAGCTGCTCTGGAGTTTTTGGATGTGGCTTAACTTTGCTCCAGGGAGATGCGAAGAGCGACGGAACTGCGAATAACACGAGGATGGCGGTTCGCCCGATGAGTTTCGATAGCTGCGGCATCTTAGAAGCTCGCTCTCAGCAGACGGTCATTGACCACTTCTGCGACATAGGTCTGCTTATGATCCAGACTGGCAACGTGGATGCGGTGGCCCACGATGCCATTCTCCAGACTTACAACAGCTACCTGGATATGGGAACGCTGATCATCGATCATCAACGTGGCGTGGGTGCCGGCCTTCATGGTGATCTCAGTGTGTCCGCTCCACGCTGTGCCGGCTAGGGCGGCCACAGGATTCGCGGCCCCGGCGGTCGAAAGAGGCGAACTCACGATGGCGTAAAACGGCAAGCATTTCCCGGCGACATGACAGGATAGCTTTACGCGCCAACGAACACCGGCCTGAGCGCTCGGTTCTTTGCCGATAGTCTCAACGGACAGGACATCGAGCACGGGTTCCGGCTCGATGGCGACGACGCGCGTGAGCAGCGACACACGCTCGGCGGTGGTTGGCATGCCGCTGGCGGAGACAGCGAGAGCGATCTGGGCCGCGGTCAAGGGAAATTGGTTTTGCGACCGAGATGGCGCCGGCTGTGCAGCACCGATAGCAGCCATCAACAAATACGGTATCCAAGTAGCCCTCATGTATCCTCTGTTCCCACACCTTGACGCATTCACGGTGTCTACGTGGAAAGCTGGTTTAACTGCTGCAACATCTCATCCGCAGCTTTCACGACTCGCGAATTCGATTCGTAGGACCTCTGAGCCAGGATCATGGCCACGAACTGGCTGACGACGCTCACGTTCGACTGCTCGAGCATGCCCTGCTCCAGAGCTCCCAACCCTTCCGCACCGCCGGGGTTTCCTACCACTGGTTGACCGGAAGCGGTGGTGGGCAGATATATGTTGTTTCCTGCGCTATTCAATCCGCCAGGATTGACAAAAAGAGCTGTCTGGATGGAACCGACCTGGGTAGCTGCAGTTTGTCCTGGCTGTGTAACGCTGACGGTACCGTCGCTGCCGACGGTCACGCTCAGGGCGTCGGCTGGGATGGTCACCGCAGGCTGCAGGGGGTTACCGTCTGCGGTGACGAGCGACCCTTGCGCATCAGGATGAAACGAACCGTCACGGGTGTAGCCGATTTGTCCGTTGGGCAAAAGAATCTGGAAAAAGCCCTGGCCTTGAATGGCAAGATCAAGCGGATTACCGGTCGTGGCAAAATCACCCTGGGTCTGGATGATTTCCGTTTCGGCGGTACGGGCGCCGAGACCGATCTGAAGACCAGCCGCTACTGTGGTCTGCTGTGTGGCGGCGGCGCCTGGCATAATTTCGTTCTGATACAAAAGGTCGGTGAAATTCACCTGCCGCTGCTGGAACCCAGTGGTACTGGAGTTGGCGAGATTGTTGGCGATGTTGTCCAAATTGAGCTGCTGCGCGGTCATTCCGCTGGCGGCCGTGTAGAGGGCACGAAACATATCGGGATCCTTTCGCTGTTCATTCCGCTGGAGTATCCGGCGACTGCATCAACTAAGGCGCGGCAGGTCCTGGGCGGCTGTTTTGTCTAACTCGCCGTTGATCATGGTGAGCACGTGGCGCATGGTTTCGACTTCACGCTGCGCGGTGATCAACTCGACTACGCTGGCAACGGGGTTGACGTTTGAGCTTTCGAGCATTCCCTGGCTGACGTGCGATTTCTGCGCGGGAACCGCGGTATTGGCAGGCGCATTGTAGTAGGTACCACCGGCGCTCCTGATTTCTGTGGTGGGGGGAAATTCGACCAGCTTCATTCGTCCTGAGATAGCGCCGTTGACCGAGAGTGTTCCGTCCGGGCTAATCGCCAGGGGCGCTCCAATGACGGTGAT
Source organism: uncultured Acidobacteriaceae bacterium (assembly GCA_963850235.1). Classification (GTDB taxonomy): domain Bacteria; phylum Acidobacteriota; class Terriglobia; order Terriglobales; family Acidobacteriaceae; genus PALSA-350. Next base: position 160,995 of record CAWKKM010000007.1, read on the forward strand.
AGGTAGGTTGTTATCGCCGAGGACGGGGTCGCCGGCCGCCGTAATCAATTGCCGCGTGGGGGATACACGAAAGTTTCCTCCCCGGGTGTAGACGGTGCCGGTAGCGGTCTGTACTACGAAATACCCGGGACCTTCCATGGCCAGATCAAGATCATTGCCCGTGCGCACCAAAGCACCCTGGGAGGTATCCAGGCGCGTGCCACTCAATACGCCGTAGTCATTGGCATCCTGATTGAGGACAGAAAGAGGAGAGTCGCCGATAGACGCTAGCAGCGAGCTGAAGACGTTCTCACTTGCGCGAAATCCCGAAGTACTCACGTTGGCCAGGTTATTGGCTATGGTCTCGAGCGCTTCGGTTCTGGCCATCAACCCGGTACAGGCCGCGTAGTATCCGCTATTCATGGCGTGCCCCCAAACCAGACACCTTGCACGCCGACGGCCAATTTCTCTCGGGCGGATCTATCCCTTTTGTTTCAGCAGCGGAGACGAATGGTGCACAGGCCGATGAAGAGCAGATGAGGAGTCAATGAGAGATACGTGAGAAAGGAGATATCAGGAGCCGGGCAGCATGCAATCCGCGGCCGCAGCGACGGACGTCCTCCATGGCGAGCTGACACCTAAGGAAGCGAAGTCGTGGAAAGCGGAGGGATCGAAATCCGTCCTGGCTCCAGCCAGTTCATGCGCGGCGTTCAGGATGAATTTCCAGACCGAAGAGGAACATGAGTCATTCACACTACGAATGGCGGTGAGGACGAAGAGCGGCAGCGAACCCTCCATGGTCAACAAGGCGCCCGAATCCCGGACGCCGAGGGCCCGGTTTGGCCAACCCAGTACCTTGGGGATGGCTCCGATCTCATGCAGCAGGCCGACCAGGTATGCCTCTTCGGGCAAGATGCGGTCGAGGGATTCAGCAACCAGTTGCGCATACTGGGCCACCAGGCGGCAGTGATTCCACAATGAAGTAATTGCGGCATGTTCGCGGTCACAGGCGAAGGTCCGCGCGGAAACTGCTTCAAACCATGTGCTTGAGTCAAGGCTGGCCAGGCATTCCCCCATGCGGCAGGGATGTTCGGTGGCGAGTTCATATTCTCTCCCGACCAGCCGGAGAACCTGGATGGTCGCGCCGACATCGCTCAGAACCAGCTCGGAAGCCATGCGCAAATCGATACACGGCTCATGCAGGAGTATTTCCAGTCCGAGAACGGTTGCCGACATGACCGGGACGTCATCCAGGGGATCCGCCTTCTTGCGCGCGAACTTTCTCTGTGACGGGCCGAGGCGCCGCCAGGCAGATGATGGAATCCAGCTATGGTCCGTTACCGGGTCGATCGTCCGATTGAGCATTCTTTCCCACCCGCTGGATCCCTATCGGCAGGTGGAGAAAATCTTTCCAACAGAAGTTGCAGAATTTTGACTGAACAAAACCGAGACAGCTCACTCCGCTTTGAAGAGAAGGTCGACGATGCGGGAGCCACTCTTCAGCCGCCCCCATAGGTATTCCCTGCACCTTCCGATAAAGGCCTCCTCCGCCTCGATCTCGACCCCGGAAGTGCAGAGGATACGGGCGACCTCCGCGGGACTCTGGACATTTTCGAACGTTATCTCCCTGGGAGGGTTATCTTTGGCCTCTGCCAGGACCTCTTCTCGACTTCGCATCTGAATTCGAAAGTCGGTGGGGGTCAGGAAACAGGGTTTTGTTTCACATCCGGTCATCTGCTCGACGGCGTAGAGCAGTTCGTACTCGACGGTATGAACGAACCCCACTAACAGCAAGTTCGTCCTGACGACGTAATGCACTGGGATCATGGAATGGAGCCGCAGAAGAGTGGTGGGAATGTGTATCCCAATGCGATTGGCCTGATTCGGTACAGTAAACACGGGACAGCCCCATTCCGCGGCGCGGATGGCGGTTACCTGCTTTTCGGTGACGCTGCCCTGGCGCACGAGAAGTTCGCCGATCTCCCCGCCGGTAATTTTCTGTTCGTCTGTCGCTTTCTTTAATTGCTCGATCGTCAGCAAACCGTGGCCGACCAAGTCGAGGCCCAACGGCATGCGCTCGACGTGGGCCGTCGCCCGTTTTGCCGGCTTCAGCAGGCGCAAGATCTCCTGCTCGGCTGCCAATCGAAAACAACGAGAGCTGCAAAACCAGGATTCGTGCATCCTGATTCCTGCCTTGCGGGCGGAAAAGTGGCGCAGGGCCAACATCTTCTGGCAAGTCTCACATCGGGATACGACGACCTTTAATCCGGCAACCCAGGTCTGCATTGCGATGGGCGGGATAAGCTTCATGGGCGCTTCGGCTCCTCTTTCGCGATCAACGGAGCACCTGGGTGGAAATTGGTTGCGGTACCTCGGTCACACGAAGCCCATAGTTGCCATCGATGACGACTGCTTCGCCCCGGGCAATCACCTTGCCTTCGAGAAGAAGCTCGACTGGTTCCTCCACCTGGCGATCGAGTTCGATGACGGATCCGCTGGTCAACTCCAGCACTTCTCGCAGGGCTAGCTGGCGTTGACCGAAACGCAGGGTCACGTTTAGTTCGACGTCCATTACCAGCTGGAGGTTTAGTTGTTCCGGGGTTCTGCTCCTTTCCGCTAGCAGTGTCCTTGGACCTTTCGTTAGTTTCATCCGTGCTTTTTTTCGCCGCATATAGAGATAACGCTTCCATAAGCATGGGGCTCAAATAGAACGACATGGAAACGCGATTGCCGCCATCGTCGGCGGCCGTCATTTCCACAACGTGCGCGCCATCGGACGCCGGCTCGGAAGCTATCGAGGCCGTACTCGTGAATGCCCCGTACTCCTCGGCAACCGCGGAAGAGAACTTGCCCATTCCTGCCTGGACGAATTTGACCAGGGCTTCGGACTGTTCGGCTCCGAATTCAGCAGCGGGTGGTTGCAGACACTTTGCTGCCAGCGTGGCCGCATCGGCGCGGCGGAACTGCAGCAGGAGTTCGCCGCTCAAGGTGCCTTCGACGGCGACGTTCACGCGGACCGGTTCGGATTCATCCGAAGTTTTTTCCGCGTCCGGCACAGCAGAAAGTAGCCAGGAAGACCCACTGGCTTCGGAGATGGCGGTCACCAAAGCAGCAAAGAAGGCGTCAGAAAAAGACCGATAGGTTTTCTCGGCGAACTCGTCGGTCGTCATACTACTCCTTCGTCGCCGCTGGTTCCTGCGACCGGCATGAGAGTTGCGCTGCTTTGAGCGTCCCGTTGCGCACAGGCAATGCCTCAAAGATGTCGACGCCTTCTACCGTAAGGCGGCCGGGATTTTTCACCGGTGCTTTCATCTTTAAGATGGTTCCGGGTTTGAGATCGATCAGGTCTTTTACCAGCACGCCCATGTGGGTTATATCCACGGAAACATTGAATTCGCAATCGAGAATCCGCTCGCGAAGACTCGGATTAGGTAGATGGCGAAGGATCGATATCTTCTTGGACTGGGCTGCCTTCATGTGCCTCAACAGAAAACCCACAAACGAGGTTGGCAGCACAATCTTGAAAGATCCGACGGTAGCTCCAACGGTCATCTCGAACATCAGGAGGACAAGCTTTTCGTTGGCCGGGTAGATCTGGGTGATCTGCGCCGCCTTCATGCAACGGCCTGGAGTCAGTGACAGATTCAGAGTGCGCCAGGAGCGATCCACCTCTTTTACGATGAGGCGGGTGATGCTCTCCATGATCTCTTCATCGATTTCAGTGAGGTCACGTGCCTCATCGGATGCCGTGGTACCGGCGCCGCCAAGGAGAAGGTCGATGATAGGGAAGATCAGCCTGATATCCATTTCCAGCAGGAAGCTGCTCTCCATCACATTGAGGGCGCAAGGCAGAAGATACGTGTTTGGGGCGACGCTGGTGATGTAGGCCTGGAGTGCGAGCTGTTCCAGCGACAGCATTTTCAGCCGGATGGAGGTTCCCAGATAGACTTCGAGCGAATTGGTGACGTTCAGGGCGAATTTCTCGTGCAGGGCAGTCAAAGCACGGGCATTTTCGTTGGACAATCGCCCCGCATAGCGAAAGTTGCAGGAATGGATGGTGCGGGCTCTCGGCTGCACACTGCTCTTCGCTGTCATAGATTCCTCCGACCCCGATGCTGTGCTCACGATTGCGGTCTAGGCTGTGGGCGGTTGGTGCTCTTAGGAAGTGTGGCCTTGGTGCCTGCAGTACCCGGAGCTTCGCGGAGATGTGCCAATGAGACCCGCAGTTTCAGCATGGCGGCGGCGTGGATTTGCGAGACTCGCGATACCGCGATGCCGACTACCTCTGACACTTCTTTCATGGTCAGTTCTTCGTAGTAATACAACGAGAGAATCAGCTGCTCTCTCTCTGAGAGCCGTGATACCGCTGCTACCAGCTGGGCTTTCATTTCCCCTTCCAGGCAAAGTTCGAAGGGGTTGTCGTTGCCCGCACTTGGCGCGGATTCGATCAGATCGAATGACTCGGCATCGTCGCCGCCGACATCACTTACTTGGCCAACCAGGAAGAGGCCATCGAGTTTCGCCAATATACTTTGCAACTCGTCAACCTTCATCTCAAGTTCAGCTGCGATCTCCTCCTCGAGCGGGTTCCTTCCGAGTTTGGATTGAAGCTTGCCGGCGGCTGCGTTAATCTCACGCCCTTTCCGGCGCAGGGTGCGAGACCCCCAATCGAGTTTGCGCAGACTGTCCAGGATTGCTCCACGAATACGGTGCTTGGCAAAGGTAGAGAACTGCGCATCCTGAGCGCTATCGTAATTGCGGCAGGCATCGATCAGACCGATTACGCCGGCCTGTACGAGGTCTTCCATCTCCACATGTTTCGGCAACCGCTCATGAATTCTGGCTGCCACGTAATACACCTGCGGCAGTTCTCTCAACACGAGGTCGTTTCGTTCTTCAGTGACTTTACTGCTCGCGCGGTAGGCTACTTCTGGGTTTGTCATTCACTCCCTCTCTTGGCGAGGCGCTTACTCACCTCTACTGTGGAATACGGAAATGCAATTCTGGCCATGGATCACACATCAACCTTCTCAATGAAGAACTCCCAGGGACTGCACCGGCGTCAGAGGCGGAATCTCGCCGGGCGAGATGACGACGATTTTGGGGATAAACGGCTCCAGCAGGCGGCGAAGGTAATAACGGCCAGGGGAGGAGCAGAGCAGGATGGGGGGCGCCGCGCCGATCTCTTTGCCGAAGTTTGTTCGCAGTCCGTCGAGCACCCGGCGGGCGAGCGATAGCTGGTGGGGAACGGAGGGGGCCTGGTTCGGTTGCAGGTTCGATCCGCGGGTACATTCTTCTTCAATCGACGAGTCAAGCGTGACGACTTTTAGTTCGCCTTTGTCATTCAGTAATGGCCGGATCAGTGTGCGGCCCAGCACGTGCCGGACGGCTTCGACCAGTGCGATCGGGTTTTTGTTGAACGACGCTGCGTCCACCAGGGTCTCGAGGATGGTTCCCAGGTCACGGATCGACACTTGCTCGCGGAGCAGTTGCTGCAGCACTTTCTGTACTTCGCCAAGGCTCATGAGTTTGGGAATGAGCTCATCGGCCAGCTTGGGATGAGACTCGATCAACCTGTCAACCAGCCTTCTGGTTTCGTGGCGCGACAGGAGTTCATGCGCATTCTGCCTGATAACTTCAGCCAGGTGAGCCGCAAGTACGGATGTGGGATCCACGACCGCATACCCAGCGGCAATCGCCTGACCCTGGGTTTGGGGAGAGATCCACTTTGCAGCCACGTCGAAGGCCGGCTCGCGCGTATCCTGGCCGGGCAGGTCAGCGGCGTCCGCATTGGAGCTAATGGCCAGCAGGCAATCGCGGCGCAGCTCCCAGCGCGCCAGCTCAGCCCCTCGCAGATAGATCACGTATTCCCGGTCCTTCAGCGATAAGTTGTCAGTAATGTGGATGGAAGGAACGAGGAAACCGAGCTGCTGGGCGAGGTTCTTGCGCATCGACTTTACTCGGGCCAGTAGCTGGCCTCCCTGCTTCGCGTCGACCAGAGGCACGAGCCCCATGCCCACTTCAAGCATAAGTTCATCGAGTTTGAGAATTGCGTCCATGGGATCAGCGGCGGGCAACGCTGGCCCACCGGGGGAGGTGGTCCTGGAAAGCGCGTCCAGCTCTTCGACCTCGTCTTTGATGACTTGCGGTTTCATCTTGTACGCGGAGTACATCAGGATCGCGGCCAGGCTGAAGAAGGAGAACTTGGGTAAACCCGGAATGAGGCCCAGAGCGGTCAGTGCGCCGCCCGCGATCCAAAACAGTCGTGGACTGTTGAAGAGCTGCTTGCCTACGTTTACTCCCAGAGATTCCTTCGACGCCGCCCGGGTGACCACAATGCCGCCTGCAACTGAGACCAGCAAGGAGGGCAGGATGGAAACCAAACCATCGCCTACGGTAAGGATCGTGTAAGTCTTCAGCGCTTCGTCGAAGGGAACACCTTGTTGAAACACTCCTATCAGGAAACCGGCGATGATGTTGATGGCCATGATGAGAATGGTGGCCATCGAGTCGCGTTGACTGAAACGCGCTGCGCCATCCATCGAGCCGCAGAATTCAGCTTCGCGCGCTACCCGCTCCCGGCGCGCTTTGGCTTGGGCCTCATTGATCATGCCGGCATTCAGATCGGCATCGATCGCCATCTGTTTACCTGGCATGGCATCGAGAGTAAAACGGGCCGTGACCTCGGCCGTACGCACCGCGCCATGACTAATGACCAGGAACTGAATGGCGATCAGCGCGAGAAAGATAACGAAGCCGACGATGTAATTGCCACCCACGACAAATTGACCGAAGGCTTCGATTACCTTTCCAGCAGCCTCCGTGCCCTCATTGCCATGCAGCAGGATGCGCCTGGTGCTGGCGAGGTCGAGCGACAACCGAAGCAAGGTGAGTAATAGGATCAGGCTGGGAAACACCGAGAATTGCACCGGGCGTAACACCTGGATCGCGGTCAGCAGTACAAGTATGGAAGCAGTGATACTGATGGTCAGCAGCAGGTCGAGCATGAAACTGGGCAATGGAACCAGCATCACAAAGACCATGGAGACGGCAGCTATCGGCGCGATCCAGTCACCGGATTTACGGAGAAGTGCGATCAGGCGCGCCATCATCGCGTCGCCCCCGCGGCCACAGTCGATGGCGCACTTTCAGTCTTCTGCCCGGAAGCGTTCCTTGACCCCCGGGCCGCTTCTGCCTTGCGGAGTTCGGCCTCAGCGCGGTAGACAAGAGCGAGAATCTCGGCTACCGCCTGGTACAACCTGGCAGGGATGGAATCGCCGACTTCCACGCTCTTGTAAAGCGCCTGCGCGAGCGATTTGTTCTCCACCAGCATGATTCCGCTGTCCCGCGCCAACTGCTTGATTTTCTCCGCCAGCAGGTTTTGCCCTTTGGCAACAACGATGGGTGCAGGCATCTCTGCTTCATAGCGCAGGGCGACGGCGTAGTGGGTGGGATTGGTGACAACTACGGTGGCCGTGGCAGCGGCCTTCATGGCTTGTCTTCTGCGCATGGCTCTGCGCAGGCGGTGTATGCGCGACTTGATGGCAGGGTTGCCGTCGGACTCTTTATGTTCCTCACGCACCTCCTGCTTGGTCATTTTCATGTCGCTGTTCATCTTCATGAGGGTCAATACGTAGTCGACCGCGGCCCAAACCAGCAAGACAAGCCCCGCCTTCCAGGTCAGGGCAAAGACCATACTGCCCACGAAGCCGGCGAAGACTCTCAAGCCGAGACTGGAGGCGTGCACCATGGTTTCCCAGTTGTCGCGGATTATATTGACGGCGATCCAAAGAATGGCTCCGAAGGGCAGCAGTGACTTCAACAGGTTGCTGAGACCAACGGGGGAGAAGATCTGACCCAGCTTGGTGGCGGGATTGAATCGTTCCGGCTTCCAGGCCAGAGCGCCAGGAGCAAAGTTAATGCCGCCCTGGGCCACTCCGGAGAACGCCGAAAGCATCACGGCAGCCAGAAGAATGGGGCCAATCCAACGCATCACCTCAACCCCGCTCCAGAAGAACAGAGGCCCATTGCTGTCGAAATTTCCGGTGGTGGCGACATAGAGCGCATTGCGGTAGAAGGTAGTCCAGTGGGTGATCGACGTGGACGACATCATGGTGGCCGACCCGAGCACACCAGCCAGCGCAAACACCCCGGGTAGTTCGCGGGAACGGGCTACCTGACCCTGTTCCCGGGCCTTATTCCGCCGCTTCGGTGTCGCCTGTTCTGTCTTGCTGTCGTCAGCCATAGATTCTCATCGCGCCCGTTGCTAGCGTGCCAGGTGGAGAAGATGGTCGGCCGTGACCATCGAACGGAGAAACAAGGTTTCAAATACATTCGGCCAGTACTTAAGGGCGGAGATCAGGAGAAGTAGCCCGAGAACACTCTTGACCGCTGGGCCAAGCAACATGAGCGGCAATTGCGGCGATGCCTTGCCCAACAGACCGAGCGCGATGTCGGCAAACAGCGTGGCAGAGAGGACGGGTGCGGCAATCTGCACTCCAATGGTAAAAACGCCCGCCCCTGCCTGCACCGCAGCAGTCGTGAATGCGGCCCCAAAATGACCTGTGGCGGGCGGCAGATAATCGAAGCTGCGAGCCAGAGCGCGCAGAATCCAGAAGTGGACGTTGAGACGCAGAAAGATCAGCATCGCGATCGTCTGATGGAACGTAGCGACTACGGTCGATTCCGCCAGAGTTTGCGGATCGAGGATACTCACCAACGAGTACCCCATCTGCACGCTCAACACCTGCCCCGCCATTTGCACTCCGTCGAAGACAATGTTGGTTGCGACCCCCAGGGCGATGCCGACCAGCAACTCGCTAAACACCATCAGCGGCCATTGGCTGATGCTGATATGGGGCATTTTGTTGGAGAGCATGGGGTACAAGAGCGCCGTCAAGCCGGCCACCAGGATTGCCTTCACGCGGGCCGGAATCACGCCACTGCCATAGAACGGCGCGAAGAGCAACATGCCGCTGAGGCGGACGCTAATGGTCAACAATGCGCCGAAGATCTGAACCAACGATATGTTCATTACTGCATAACCTGGTGAAAGTCAGTTAACAGATTGATGGTGTAGTGCGCGAGGTGCCGCCACATCCAGGGCATCAGCAGGAAGAGCGCGGATCCGGTGACCAGTAGCCGGGGCACCTGAGACAAGGTCTGGTCTTGCAGTGAGGTCAGCACCTGGAGGATATTGACGACCAGGCTGACGATGATCGCAACGGCCAGCACCGGGCCAACCAGAATCACTACCTCTTGCAGCATGAGACGGGCCAGCAAAACTACTTGGTCGACGCCCATCAGTTGAAACTCCTCATCAACGCGCCAATCAAAAGGTGCCAACCGTCGACCATGAGAAACAGCAGCAGTTTCAACGGAGTAGAGATAACCACCGGCGGCAGCTGCATCATGCCGACAGAAGTGGTAATCGACGCAACGACCATGTCGACGACAAGAAAAGGCAAGAAGAGGACGGCGCCTATCTGAAATCCGGCCTTCAGCTCTGACAAAATGTATGCGGGCAACAGGACGCGGAAGGAAATGTCGCCGATGTTCCCGGGACGAGGTTCCTTCGCCATCTCCAGAAACAACGCGACGTCTCTTTCCCGAACGAAATGCGACATGAACTGACGCATGGGTGCGGATGCGCGGATAACTGCATCGACGGCGGTAATCTTCCCCTGTTGCAGGGGTATGATCGAGTCGCGATAGATAACATCACCCAGCGGCTGCATGAGGAAAAATGTCATGATTACAGATAAGCCAATGAGCGTCTGATTGGAGGGAGTCGTCTGCAGGCCGAGCGCCTGCCTGAGGAAGTGAAAGACAATCAGCAGCCTGGCGAATGGTGTCATGCAGATGAGCATGGAAGGAATGATGGTGAGTAAGGTCATCAGGACCAGGATGGTCCATTGCGCCGAACCACCGCCTAATCCTGTAATGCGCAATTCGTTTGCGTTCGACGGTGCGGTGCTCAGCTGGATCGGCGCCGCGGCTGAGACCATCGACAGCGAGGGCGTGAGCTCCATCCCAAGGCGCTCTTCGGCCCCCGCCCGGAGCGGCTGTGCCAGGACTAGCGCCGAAGTCGCCAGGCAAAGCATCCCGCGAACGACCGCGCCCTTTCTCACGCGTATTGCCCGGTCTGCCCGGTGGCTGAGTGGCCGTTCTGCTTCGTGGTCTGTTTTGCCGCCTGATTTCCGCCGGCAGTGATCGTATTTAGCAGGAGATCCCCAAACGTCGGCTGCGCGTTGAGCTGCGACATCGGCGGAACGTTTGCCGACGCGGTGCGAGAGCCTGCTTTGCCGGCCTGTTTTGCCGGCCGCTTCCGTTTCGCCGGGCGCTTCGCGGGAACAGTCATGGTTTTCTTGAGTACGTCTTCAAAAGGTTCGTTGGGATCCAATTGCGCCAGGAGCGCGATGTTGGTGGGTCCTCCCGCCAGCAGGAAATGGCGTCCATCCACCTGGACCACGGCGACGAAGCGCTTTTCTCCCAGGGAGACGGTCTCGGCCACACGCAACCTTCTGTCGCTGGATCGTTCTACGCGACGCGCTTGGACCCATCGCCGCAGGCGGGAGAGTAACCCGGTTTGGCTGCGAAGAGTGCTCAATTCGGTATCATCGGCGAGCACCGGCAGCGACAGCGTGGTGGCCTTTGCGGAATCGGGTTTGCTCGAACGTTTCGTTTTCATGACAGGTCCGTGAGTCGCACGGCCAGGCGTTCGCCAACGACCTCAAATTCGGTCCAACCAACCAGTTGCCCGTTTACGCGGAGAGGCAGGTCACTACTTTGGTGATACGCGGTCTCGACGATGGACCCGTTGGTGAGGCTCAGCAAGTGGCCAACCGTAAAGTTGACTACCGGAAGATCTAGCGCCAGCGTGCAGGGCAGCCAAGGAAGAAATTCGCCCGGATCCCGCTCTTGAGACCGGTCGGGCAATGGGGGACCCGGTGCCGGCTTAACTTCTATCATCGGTATTGCGCTTTTCGGTGCTGTATTCATTGATCTCCTTTCCGTGACGCATGGTGCGCATGCGGGGCTCGTGTGAGAAGCTCGCTCGAGAAGAAGTGCGTGTGGCTCACAAGTAGGCCACGCGCATCCGCGCTTCGATGAGGGTTTAGCAATCGGGAGGCCATTGCCGCAGGAAGAGCGGATGGATGTAGCTTTACGGCACAGGTTGCGAAAGTAAGTCGCCCTGCGATCAGAAAAACAGCTTTTTGCGAGCCTGCCGTTCCTTTGCCGGAGGCCAGCGAAAAAGCTGGGATCGCAGCGGCCGCGTGAGGCAGATATTAGAACCGCTCTGGAAAGAGGCCCTCGCCGCTCCGTGGAGACACAGAGCGGCTGGTCCCTAATGCAATGCTAAGAAATCGAGCAACTGAACTTACTGCAGCATGGCGATGGTCGCCTGGGAGACCTGATTGAACGTGGTAATGGACTTGGCGTTTGCCGAGTAGGCTTGCTGGGCGACGATCAACTTGGAGAACTCGGTAGCGATATTTACGTTTGACTGTTCAACGGATCCGCCAATTACGGTGCCGCGCCCTCCAGTTCCAGCTATGCCCACTACGGCCGGACCGGAAGCGGCGGTCGCCTGGTAGTTGTTATTGCCAATGGCGACCAGCCCTTGGTTGTTGGCAAAGGAGGCGACCGCGACCTGTCCCAAGGCGAGTGTTTGCCCGCTGGAGAAGGTGCCACTGATTGTGCCGTCCGGCTGGACGGCGTAGGTTTGGAGCGTGCCACTGGCGAAACCATTGGTGCTGGTAGCACTGGTAGCGCTGGCGGTAGAAGTTTGGGTAATGGTAGGCGCGCCCGACGTCACCAGAGTCCACGTCAACGGCATGGTTGTGGCGCCATTGGCAAAGGTGGTTTGCGGGGCGGGAGCTACGGCGACCGGCGGAACAGTAAGGGCAATGCCTGCCGATGGGGCAACGGTGGCCACAGCTCCAGTCGGCAGCGTTGAGATCAGAACGCCGGAACCGTTAAAGTTCAGCGTGCCCGAAGCGACCGTGGTCGTCGCGCTGGCCGGAGCGGGGCTCAAATCGCTTGAGGGAATGGTGACGTTGTAGCCCCATGTATTTGGGGCCGTCATGGTATAGGTAACCGACAAGGTATGCGCGGCCCCGAGCGAATCGAAAACGGGGAGAGTGCTGCTGGCCGTATCACCAACCGCAGAGCTGGCGTTGAGATTGGCGGAGATATCGAAGGTGGTGCTTGCGACTGCGGGGCTGGTTACGCCGGTGCCGACCTGCAAGGGCTGAAGAGCGGCGGCAGTGTTCACAAGTCCGTTGGTGGCGGGGTATCCCAGTACCAATTCTCCGCTGGGTGTGGTGATCTGTCCGGCCTTATTGGTGGCAAAGTCGCCCGCGCGTGTGTAGTCGAGCAAACCACTAGCACTCTGCGTGACAAAGAACCCATTCCCCGACAAAGCCATATTCGATGTAGTTCCGGTTGCGTTCAGACTCCCTTCCGTGAAGTTGGCGTTGGTAGAAGAGATCGTGACGCCGGATCCGGTTTGGACGGGATCACCACTGCCGTTGGTGACGCCATTCTGTGAAAATACGTCGGCAAAGGTGAGGGTCTGGTCTTTGTAGCCGTTGGTGTTGATATTGGCCAAATTGTTGGAGACAGATTGCAGCTGGCCTTGAGCAGCCGTTAGCCCGGACAGCGGAGTTGCAAAGGAACCCATTACTTACCTCCTGAGATGTTGTTGCTGGTGGAAGAACCCATGGACACCGGATTCATCGAAGAGTTCGTTGGCGACCCCTGCGCGAACGCAGTCACGGGATTCAGGGGCATGAGCGTGTTGGGGTCGAATGGGAGCTGGCTAGCCACCGCAGCCGCTACTGAAGGCGAAAGGGTGTTGCCGGCGCTCCCATTGGCTGAGGAGAGTGGAGCATTGCCGGAAGTCACTCCTGTTGCCTGCACCAACCCGTTCGAACCGGAGCCTTTGGAACCGGTGACGGTCTGATTGATGCTAATGAGCTGGTCAAGCTGGTTGAGTGAGATCATCTGACCGACCATCGCGGTTGAATCAACCGGCGCCGTGGGATCTTGATTCTGCAATTCCGTCGCCAGCAGATTTAGGAAGGTGCTGCCTATATCGGTGGCCGAAGTGCCCTGGTTCGTTGCCGCCGCGTGGGCAGTACTGGCTTTCGGATTCACGGCTCTTTTAACCGCACTTTCGGCCCCTGGTTGCAGCGCGTTTAGAACCGCCGGCAAAGTATAGTTCGCTGACACTTGATGCATGATTCGTTCTCCTAAGTGCTGACTGCTGAAATCCTCACTAAACCCTGATGTCGAGGCGGGCGTCGAGCCTGCTCTCGGCCGGCGGCAACACCGCCGCTGGAATTGAATTCAACTCCCCGGCAAAACCTTCTCCTGATTGTCTCGAAGGGCCACCGCCGCTTTGCTGCCGGTCGCTGCGTGACTGGTCGGCGGACCCATTTGACATGCTGGTGGATGTTCCAGCGCTCTGCCCGGCCGCCTGCCCATTCGTGTCTATGCGTACATTCATCGCTTGGTTAGCGCCGAATTTCGCCTGCATCTCCGGTAGATGCGTGGCGAGTGTTCGGGCTAGTTCACCGTGCTCGAGAGAGATCCGGGCTGAGATCAGGTCCCGGGTCGCAGATGTGCTGATCGAGATGTTGCCAAAGTCGTTGGAGTGCATACCGACCCGCATCTCCGATTGCCCCATGCTCTGAATCAGCCTGGCGGTGTTGATTACGGGCGCTGCCTGGGGAACAACGACGGTAGCAGAAGCGGCCGTTTGCGGCGCCGTGATGGTATGGCCGGATACCGCGGCGGGCAAAGGCGCAGTTTGTGACAAAACGGCAACGCCAGGGTTCTGGGTGTGATCAACGGCAGCGCCAGTGTGATTTAGGAAGTTGACCTGGGTAGTAGCCGCGTTCTGTCCTTGTTGGGAAGCGCCATCCTGGCTTTGATCGCCGGAGGGCGAGGTGTCTTGAGAGACCGGCTGCGACGGTGCTGGAGCCGATTCCGAGAGAGCATGCTGCTTGAGTCCTGTGAGGTCATGGATGGCACTGCTCGAGTCCGTCCTTGCGATCGGCTCCGGCTAAGTCCGAAAATTTCTTTAGGCCAGCCGCGCTTAGCTCCAAAGCATGGACCGGAGCGGTTACAAGCTGCGCGCTGGCCGGCTGGATCAATGCGGCGAGCTGACCGGCGGTTGCGGCTGGAGCGTTGGGGACAGGGGCCGGCTCGTCAGGAGTGGGTTGGGGCGCTGCCGTGCCAACCTGACTCGTTGAGACTGAGTTTGATTTCTCAGCAATCTCCCCTTTTGCCGCGTGGTCGTGCGAGATTGGCGTAGGTGTAGCATCCGAAGACACGTTGGCAGAGGGCGATGAGGTGGAATTCGGGATCGCCGGGGGCACTCCTGTTGGGGCCACCTGCGGCACGGGATCCGGAGAGGCGTTTGCAACTGTATCTGATATTGCTTTTGCCGGGATACCCGGAACTACGGTAGGCGTGGTTTTTGGATGCGGCTGTTGAAGCGCGGATGGACCTGAAGCAGCGCTCGGGACTTCGCCCTGGGCGGCGCCGGAACCTATGACGGGAACCAATGTTCCGAGCGCATCTGGAACCATGCCTGGGGCTGAGACGCCAGCGTCGTTGGGGACGGTGTTTGAAGAAGGGTTCGGTGTCTTCGTGGGTGCGCTCGACGTTGCAACTGTCACGGTGGCGGATGGCTCCGTCGTAACTTGTGATCCATATCCGACCGAGGGTAGCGTAGGTGCAACTTGTGCCGGATCAATTTGTTCCCGGATGTCGCCGGATGGGATGTTGTCCGACTCAGCGACAACGGGGGAAGTAACGCTTGATCCGGTCGCTGGAAACTTTGGCGAGGCACCATCGCCTGCCGGGGTAACGGCAAGGGAGGCAGCCTTGGGAGCGTCTTCGGCCCTCCCTGGCGGCAATTGCATCGGTACGACCGTTGCAGGATCGATTTCCTGCAACTGCGGAGCCGGCGGAGCTAGCTGCTGCAGCGTCTGTTGAGGAGGGTCGGGTACCGGGGCAACACCGGAATGAAGCGTCGCGTGCGGCGATCTCGTGTCGTCGGATGCCGAGTTCTGTCGCCGCCCGGTGCGGGCGCCAACCTCGTGCACCCCGTGCGCGTCCGAAAATGCCCTGGAAGCTGCCAGGAGTGATTCCTTGAATGTCTGTGGAAGCTGATCAGAGCCTTGCGCGAAGGAAGGCGGGCGTGTCACCGCCGGAGCAGCGTTGAGCAATTCGACGATGGGTGCGACATGCACGCCGGTACAGTTGCATTTGTCTGGCCAAACAACTTTCCAGGAAAGCGGTTCTGTCGAGTCCGCTTTCTCCCTTAGAGTCAACGTCCTGGGCTACAGCCCTGCAACCCTGAAAACGTACCCGGCAAAGTTTGCCGGATGATGCATGGGCAAAGTTTGCCGGGTTGAACCCACGCAAGCCCGCGGTCAGCTGCGGCCCCGCCGGGAAATGTAGTTGTCATCCAAAGCCTTCTGCTCACGTTTATTCATCTCAGCGTCATAGGCAGTGCGTTTCTTTTCGCGCATATCGGTGAGCATTTCACGATTTCTTTTAGCCGCCTCGTAGATGATGAGCTGCCTGTCTCTCGCCTCTTCGAGTTTCTGGATCTTGTCTTCGAAGTCTTTTCTGCGCTGCTTCAGCTCCTTTATCTCGCCGTAGGATGCCTGAACATCAAGCCCGATACAGGGTTTCAATGCTTCTGCGTGACGCGAATCGTCTGCTTCCTCAATTCGCGCGTCGATCCGTTCCAGATCATCGAAAACCTTCGAGATGTCGAAGAGGATTCTTTGCAGTTTACCTTCTTCGCGCTCTTCAATAATCGCGCGCACGCGAAGTACCGTAGCCAGCGAAAAATGGAATGCCATATCAGCTAGGAAGATCGAGAAGAGATTTGACGACGGTTGCAAAGGGGATTATTTGATCCGTGCGCTGCTGCAGGAAGGCGTTCAGCTGAGGCAGGATCTCGACCGCCCGATCAAGAGTAGGATCAGCGTCCTTTTGATAGGCGCCGATACGAATCAAATCTTCAGACCGGTTATAGGAAGCCAATAAGAGACGAAGAGCCTTGGCCTTTTGCATGTGCTCCGCAGAAGTGATGCTCGGCATCAGACGGCTAAGGCTCTCCAGCATGGAAATGGGCGGGTAGTGATTCCTCATGGCCAGGTTTCGATCCAGAATCACGTGTCCGTCGAGTAAAGACCGCACGGTATCGGCAACCGGGTCCTGTTGATCGTCGCCTTCCATCAGAACCGTATAAAACGCAGTGATGCTGCCGCTCTTGAAGCAGCCTGCCCGTTCCACCAATCGAGCCAGCATATTCAAGACGGAGGGTGTGTAACCCTTAGCGGTCGGCGGCTCGCCCGCGGACAAACCGATCTCGCGTTGCGCCATGGCAAATCGGGTCACCGAATCGACGACCAGGAGCACGTTCTTTCCCACGCTGGCGAAGTATTCCGCAATGGCCGTGGCCGACAAGGCTGCGCGCAAGCGCAGCAGCGGGGATTGGTCGGAGGTGGAAACAACCACGACGCATCGTTTTCGGCCTTCCTCGCCGATCACCTCGAGGAACTCGCCAACCTCTCGTCCGCGTTCACCGACCAGGGCCAACACGGTTAAGTCGGCGCCGGTACCCCGGATCATCATGCCCAGGAGCGTGCTCTTGCCCACGCCGCTCCCGCCGAAGATACCGATACGCTGGCCGCGGCCGCAAGTCACAAAGGCATCGAGAGCGCGAATACCGCAGCCGAGCGGCTCGCGGATGGTGACCCGATCCAGCGGCAGGGGCGCCGATCCATCGACCCACACCGACCGTTGCGCACGATATTCGCCTTTCGAATCAAGTGGCGTGCCCGTGGCATCGATTACTCGACCCAGCATGTCATCGCCGACCCGGATGGATGACCTGGTACCCCAGGCGACAATCCGGTCACCGAAACGGATACCCTGCGGATTCTCGACCGCCATGGAAAGCATGGTCGACCCGCGGAAACCAATCACTTCGCCGGAATATTTCTTGCCGATCGCGCTGGTGATCTCACACGACTCCCCGATGGAACAGAATGGTCCTTCCGACTCAATCAGGTTGCCAACGACCTGCAACACCCGTCCTCGCCAGCGAAGGGTCGACCCTCGATCCAGGCGGTCGAAATAGGGAGCAAGCAACCGCAAGGGACTCACTTGATCACGGGCCTTTGCGCCAGCAGATCGAAGAATCCCTGTTCAACTTCCTTCATTTGCGCTTCAATGCTGAAATTTGCCGATCCCAGTTCGGTTTCGAGAATGCAATCCGCAGGGCCCAGATGAGCATCTTCCACAATTTCTATGGTTGAACCATTGAGAGGATGGGCCAGGAATACGCGCCACTTCCCTGCTTCCGCCGGAGCGACGCGTACCGAAACGCTTGATCCGTCGTGCAGCTTGTCGATCGCCACGCGCACTAACGCAGCCACTAACATGGGATCAACCTGGGCTTCCCGATGCAAAATCTTGGTGGCAATGGCGAGGGCGAGTTGAACCACGTCAGACTCAACTCTGGAAAAATAGTCCTTCCGCTCCACCTGAAAATGCTCGATCGCCTTCCGAACCTTTTCCGCCTCTGCGGTTGATCTTGCCTCATACTCCATTTTGAGACGTGCTTCGGTCTGGGCGACGGCTTCCAGGCGGGCAGCGTTGAGCAGTTCCTTCACTTCCTGCGGTGACACGCCTGGTGGGGGCTGTGGTGCGCGCTCCTGCTCCGGGACGGGCGCGACGCTCCTGGTTTCATTCGCCTGAAGGGCCACAGGGGTGCCTATATCCCGATAGGAAAACGATTGAATCGGAACCGGGACTTCCTGGCTCTCAACTTCGCTAGACGACATACTCATCGTTGGCCTCGCCCTTCAGTACGATTTTGCCTTCGGCTCTCAAGTTGCCGGGCAATCGTAACAATTTCAGACTGCGCTTTGATCACTTCCTTACTGCGCACCGGGCCGAGGGCTTCGATATCTTCTTTGAGCATTTCGATGGCCCTGGAGGACATGGTGCGAAAGAAGTGGTTCTTGAGCTCTTCGTTTGTCCCCTTGAGCGCGGTCGCCAACACTCTCTTATCGATCGCACCTGTAAGCTCCCGGACCTGAGCTTCGGCAACCTGAATGAGATCGTCAAAGGTAAACATCAGGTCGCGTATGCTGATGGCGAGCGTCGGTTCCTCATTTTCAATATTCACCAGAATTTCCTGCGCCACTGTCGTATCAATGCAGTTCATGATGTCGGCTACGCTCTGGAAACCCGAATAGGCGCGCTTGCCCTGCTCTCCGACCGCCCGGAGCCGCATGGCGAGCACGCTTGAGACTTTCTCCGCCATCTCCGGCGAGAAGCGCCGCAGGTTGGCTAATCTCTTCACTGCCTCGGAACGAATTTCGTTGGGAAGGCTCATCAACAGGGCGGAAGCCTGACGGTCGCCGAGCTGGCCAAGAATGAGGGCGATGGTCTGCGGGTGTTCGGCCTCAAGAAATCTTGCCAGTTTTTGGGGATCGGCGCGTTGTAGCGACTCCACTGGGTCAAGCTCGCGGGCCTTGGTCAGCCGCTGCATGATGCCCTCAGCATCGGTTTCCCCGAAGGCCTTGGTCAACAGGCGCCGCGCCAGGTCATTGCCGCCCTGGATAATGAAATCCTGCGCCTCGGTAATCCGCTGGTACTCCTCAAAGACCTGAATCGACAACTCCACGGGTACTGTTCCCAGACCTGCGACTTCGTCGGCCACTCGCTGTAGCTCTTTTTCGTCAAGATTGCGGAATACGGTCGCCGCTGAATCCTCGCCCAGGACGGTGAGCAGGATGGCAGCCTTGCGCGCACCGCTAAGTGCTAGTTTCTCGCCCGGCGGTGTCATTTCGAATCTTCCCGCAACCATGCGCGGACGGCATTGGTGCTGCTCTCCGGCTCAGCCTTGACGAACTCGGCCAACTGCTTTCGCAAGACCTGGGAACGCAGGGCGAGGCTGGCCGCGGTTTCACCAATCACCGCAGCGTCGAGTTCAGTTGAGGCTGAGGCTCTGGACGTGGCGGGGGCCAACTGGCTCTGAGGCGGCGCTGCCAGAGCGCGCTTCTGAATAGGCCGAAGCATCAGCATATAGACAAGGAGGAAGAGGACGAGCATTCCGGCATAACGAATGACTGAGGCATAGTCATTGATTCCCTTCCGCGCTTTCTCAACAAAGCTGATGGGCGGAAGATCGGCCACAGCGGGCCGCTCAAAGGCAAGGTTTTGGACACTCATCACATCTCCGCGAGCGCTGTTGAAACCTATGGCCGCCTGCGCAAGTTCGCTAATGGTCTTGAGTTCTTCAGGACTTCGCCTATGATGAGTCTCGACCCACTTCCCCTTTTCCTGCTTACGTTCGACGGCATCGTCAAGCAGCACTGCGGCGGTCACGCGGCGAATACTTCCAGCTGGTTCAATCACGTGGCGTGTGACCCGATTCACACCGTAAGTTGCGCTTTCTGTCTTCGACGATTGTCCTCCATCCCGGAGGATGGCGGGAGATGCCGCTGGGGCCGCAACTGGCGTGGCCGGCGCACCTGCGGTCGCGGTTGCACCTGGTGTGGCGGTTGCACCTGGTGTGGCGGGTGCACCTGGTGCGGTGGGCGCGATGGGTGCAACAGGCTTGGCGACGGCCACGTTGCTGGAGGTTCCCGGCACTCCACCGATTCCCGCACCCGGGGCTGTAATTTCTTCGGAGCGCTGCATGGTCAGAGTGGCGCTCACCGCCGGATCATACTTATCCTGATTCTCTTCCGTGCTGCCGGTCTCGTATTCCACATTGACGGACGCGCGCATGCGATCGGCTCCCACGACGGGTGCAAGAGTTGCGATCAGCCGCCGTGTCATTTCCTGCTCGATGCCTTCACTGCCATCAGGAGACGCGGAACTTGATCCAAGCGTCTTATTGGAGTCCGCGTCGATGATCACAACATCCCCTGGCTTCAGCTCATCCACAGCACCGGCGACCAGCCGGGAGATTTCCGAGATCTCCGGTCGGGAAAGACTTCCACCTTTAAGCCGGAGGGTTACCGAAGCCTTTGCGCCCCGCTCGCGGTCCATGAATACCGAGTCAGTGGCCATGACCAGATGGACCCTGGCGCTCTTGACATTGCTCATGGTCTGGATGGTTCGCTCCAGTTCACCTTCGAGGGCCCGCTGGTAGTTCACCTTCTCATCAAACTCCGTTTGTCCCCATGAGACTTTGTCAAAGATCTCGTAGCCGATCCGGCCGCTGTGAGGGGCATCATGGGACGCTACTTCGAGCCTGGCGGCGTCTACCTGATCCGCTGGAACGGTGATGGACGTGCCGTCGGGACCGATGAGATAGGGGATTTTTTTTGCGGCCAATTCGGTGGTGATCGCTTGCGCATCGGCCGGCTCCAGCCCCGACATCAGCGGCTTGTACTGGGGCGTCGCCATTAGTCTGACAAAGAAAGCGGCGACACCCAGAGTGAGGGCGAGACCCGCACAGAGATAAACGCGTTGTTGCGTGTTGCGGCCAGCCCAAAACAGCTTGACGCGCTCGATCGGGTTTCCCCCGCTCCCTGCCTGCTTGGCAATTGCTGTCTGCGTCTTGGCCGCCATGAGTCCTTGATTTCACCGCATTGCTGGAACCGAGAAAAAGACTTGCTAGAACTGCAATTTCTCGATGTCCTGATATGCATTCACAATCTTGTTGCGCACCTGCATCATCATCTGAAAGGCGATATCTGCCTTCTCGACGGCAATCATCACCGTGCTCATGTCAGTGTTGCCACCCTTTAGCAGGGTGCCGACCTGTTGGTTCGCGCCGTCTTCCAGTTCATTCACCTTTTCGAGGGCCGTGGACAAAACGGCGCCAAAGCTACCGCCTTGTGCGTCAGCAGGTTTTAGCGACGGCAATTTGGGCAGGCCACCCATACTGCCAATGCTTCCGAGGCTGCCAAGGGCTGAAATAACGCTGGTCATCGGCCGCTCTCCTTTCTAGCTTTTTAGAATTTCGATGGTTTGCTGCATCATCTGTTTGGTCGCTGCAACGGCGGATGCATTCAATTGATAAGCACGCACAGAGTCCATGAGGTCGACCATTTCGGCCGCCGGATTGATGGCAGGGTAGGCGACGTAACCCTCCTTGTTGGCGTCAGGATGGCCTGGCTCGTAACGCAGGATCGCAGGCGATGGGTCGTCGACGACCTCAGAAATCTGCACGCTGCCGGGAGTTGGCCCTTTGAGTTCGCTGCTGCGGGCAAGGGCCAGCCGAAATGAAGAATTGCCCGATGACTCGAAGACCACCTCTCTACGCCGAAAGGGGCCGCCGGCCTGGGTATGAGTGGTTCGGGCATTGGCCATATTTGCGGCGATGATTTCAGTACGCTGCCTCTCCGCTGCCAGGGCAGAAGCACTAATGGAAAGCGCGTCGAAAAAGCTCATAGTTAACTTCCTCCGTTGATGGCACTCAGCATCTGGTGGAACTCGCCCTTAACGAGCTGAATCCCAAGCTGGTATTGCAATTGGGTCTCGGCCAGCAAAAGTCCCTCGCGATCCAGACTCACGTTGTTGCCGTCCGGGCGTTCCATCAAACCCGGAACCTGGCGAATCACCGGGAGCATCTGGACGGTTCCGCTGCCATCGGCCATTTGCATCGGTGGTCCGCTGGTGGCCCGGCTCAGTTCGCTCTGAAAGTTAATATCGCGGGTGCGGTAACCGGGCGTGTCAACGTTGGCCATGTTAGCGGAAATCGCCTGTTCGCGACTCGTGGCCAGCTTCAAATAGCTCTCCAGCGTGGAGAGCAAAGGTACTGTAGGCGTCATGCGTATCTCCTTGGAGGTAGTCCGTATTCCTTGATCCTGTTGCGCATGGTTCGTACACTGATGCCCAACATCTCAGCAGCGTGGGTCCGGTTACCACGTGCCAGGGCAAGCGTATTTTCAAGATGCATTTTCTCCAGCACGCATATGGGCGTACCAGGCAATGGCATAGGGGGTAGATTGGCCCGGGTCTTTCCCAATGGCTGAAACTCCCTGTCGAAACATGCGGCGTCGATGCTGGCTCCCTGGTGAAGAGAAAGCACCCTGCGCATGAAATTGGCCAGTTCGCGGATGTTGCCGGGCCAGCTATGAGCCTGCAGGCGATCCAGGAAGCCGGGCTCGAGCACAGGCGCCGCCATGCCTGTCTCCCTCGCAAATCTTTCGGCGAAGCACCCGGCTAGCAAGGGGATATCTTCGCTGCGCTCCCGTAGGGAGGGAACGGAAAGTGGGATGACATTCAGCCGGTAGTACAAATCGCTCCGAAACCGGCCCTGCTCCACCATGGCCGCCAGGGAGGCGTTGGTGGTGGCGATAACGCGGATGTCAACACGGATGGAACGGGTTTCGCCGAGGCGCTCGAATTCGCGCTCCTGGAGAACGCGCAAGAGCTTAGGCTGCAGGATGAGCGGCATCTCGCCAATTTCGTCGAGTAGCAGAGTGCCGCCGTCGGCCAGTTCGAATTTTCCGGCCTTGGCAGCGTTGGCCCCGGTAAAGGCGCCCCTGGTATGCCCGAATAGTTCGCTCTCGAGCAAGTGCTCCGGTAAAGCCGCGCAGTTCACGGCAACAAAAGGTTTGCGGCCTCGGTCGCTGCTTTCGTGGATAAACCTCGCCAACAGCTCCTTGCCGGCGCCGCTCTCGGCCTCGATCAGCACATCAGCGCCGGTGGTGGCAGCGGCGCGAGCGCGTTGCAGGGCCTGCAGCAGCAAAGGAGAACGGCCGACGATCCCCGTCCCTGCACCTGGTATGGTTACGTTTCTCCTGGCCCCCCTACCGGAGGCGGTCTTATCGCTTGCTCGCTGCATGACGCGAGCAACTGCGTCCTGGAGCTGTTCAAAGGATATTGGTTTGGTCAGATAATCAAATGCCCCATTGCGCATCGACTCCACTGCTTCAGGAACACTGGCGAACGCGGTGAGAAGAATCACGGCGGTCCCGGGTGAGTTTTTGAGTACGGAGCACATCACTTCGAACCCGTCCCCATCCTGCATGCGGATGTCACTCACCACCAGGTCAAAGCTGGTGTGCTCCAGGGCACGCACGGCGTCGCCAACGCCGGTCGCAGTTTCCACACGCCATCCGTGGCGCTGGAAATTCGCCTGCAGGGCCGTTCTCATTCCAGGCTCGTCGTCGACCACCAGCACCGAGGAACTCTTGCCGTTCGCAGGGATGGTGTTCATGCTGTGGCGGCTTCCGGTTGGAGTAGGGGAAATGAGAGCGTGAATCGAGCGCCGCCATGAATCCGGTTGGAGACGCAAATCTGACCGCCATGCTGCTTCATGATGCGGGCGCAAACCGCCAGGCCCAACCCCGAGGTATCACCGCTGCCGCTGAATCCTGGCTCGAAGATATGTTCTATCTGATCGGGCCGGATACCGCACCCAGTGTCAGAGAATTCGACAATCACATGACTCGCAACCGCCGCGGTAGCGGGTTCGCTGCGCAGAGTAACGATCACCCGTCCACCTGCAGGAGTGTGACGAATGGCGTTGGAGATGAGATTGAAAATTACCTGCTGGAGGGCGCTCTCATTGCCCATTACCTGATATTGGCGCGGATCCGTGAAGCATTCCAATGAAACCGTGGCCTGCTGCGCAAGCGGTTTTACAAACTGAACAGCATTGGCGATCAGGGCCAACAAGGAAACAGGGGCCAGCTTGAGCGCGCCGGAGCCATGGAAGCTCAAGACATTGTTCACCGTTCCAGAGAGCGTGCGTATGCCAACGCGCAAATTTGAAATCCATTGCGCCCGACGATCTTCATCATCCTCAATCAGTTCGGCAAACAGTTCGAGGCTGGCTAATGGATTTCTAATTTCGTGGGCAAGAATGGTTGTAATCTCCGCCAGGACCATGGCCTCGCGGGCGGCCACGCGCTCATGCTCAGCACGTCTCTGGGCGGTTACGTCGCGCAGAATCAATATCGTACGGTCAGGCCTGCCGCCGCAGCCAGGTTGGTGAAACAGCGGTCGATTACGAACCTCAATCCAACGCTTGCCTGACTGCTCGTGAACGCAGAACTCCTGTGCGGAGTCATAGCTCGATTCACTTGCATATGAGGATTCGAGATTCACACCGCTTGACGCCGAAATTTGCCTTAGAGTCGCTTTAGACTCCTCGCGAAAATGCGACCCTTCGAGTCCCAGCAACCTACCGCTTTCTGGATTGATCATCGAGATCTCGCCTTGACCATTGAGAACCACTACCCCGCACGGCATGGAGTCGACGATCTGTTGCAAATCGAGCCGCATCCGTTCGTTTTCTGCGAGGCTGCTGCTGAGTGCGGCATTCCTCGCTGACAACTCTCCGCGAAGTTCGGAAACTTCTTCCTGTAACTGGCGGTAGGACCTTTCCAGTCGAGAAGACGCCGAGATGAACTCGGTAAACGCAGACGCGAGGAGCGCGGCACTCCCGGGCTGCGTTACGGATTGGCCCCCCGAGGATTCGTCCTTCATCGCCCGCTCATGGATATGAGGGTCACCCGGATCTTCCACGAGCACGGCATTCATTGGTTCAAGATGAGAAACAGGCAGCATCTACCCATTGATTAGCACGGCGATGGCCAATTCAGGGGATGCGGCCCAAAACGGGAAAAGCGGGCTGAGGCTAGATAAGAATATGCTGAGGTAAAATCTCGCGTTCACCAGCGACGAATATGCTGGCTCGCTCGACTACGTTTCGCAGTTCGCGGACGTTTCCAGGCCAGTCGTGACGGCACAGAGCTTGCAGCGCTCCAGCGCTCAGGGTCGCACCGGGACAGAACCTGGCCAGAAACGATTCGGCGAGTTTTTCGACATCACCCAGGCGCTCGCGCAAGGGTGGAAGCTTAATGGGAAAAATGGCCAGGCGGTAATACAAATCCTCGCGAAAGAGGTGCTGCTTGACCAGGCCGTGGAGGTCGGCATTGGTCGCTGCCACGACTCTGACATCCACCTTCAGATTGTCGTTGCCGCCAATCCTCTGCACTTCGCCCTGCTCCAGAAAGCGCAGTATCTTGCTCTGCAGAGACAACGGCATGTCGCCAATCTCGTCAAGAAAGAGAGTTCCTCCATGCGCCGCATGAATGCGGCCGATGCGCGATTGCACAGCACCCGTGAATGATCCTTTTACATAGCCGAACAATTCAGCTTCCAGCAGCGGCTCAGGGATGGCAGCACAATTGATCACCACCAGGGGCTGCTTCTGGCGCGGACTGATGAGATGGATCGCCTGGGCAATCAAGTCCTTGCCGGTGCCGCTCTCCCCGGTCACCAGGACTGTCGTATCGCGGCGGGCAACCATGTTCGTCAATTCATAAACCCGCTGCATCGGCTCCGTGTCGCCGACCATGCCGCGAATGCCCCGAATGGCGCCGTCATTGCCGCCCAGCGCGCGGCGAAGTTGTACAGGTGAAATCGAATTGGGTTGCGCGTTGCCAATGCAATAAAGCACTTCGGTCAGCTGAGCGGAAAGTGCCGTGGGCGACGCCGCGCCCAGAACCAGCTGCCCAGTGTGAGAATTCACGGTCAGAATCTGAACACTGGGGAACTGTTCCCGGACCATCGCGCTAAATTCGCTTGACTCGAGGTCAGGGAGTAGTGGGTCCAGGAGAAGAATTTCGCTGACAAGTTCGTGCAGGAACTCTAGCGCTTCGGCGCCACTGCCCGCTTCGGTCAGATTCCATCGGGGTTGACGAAGCTTTTCTCGTAACTGAAGGCGGAGCCTGCTGTTGGGGCTCACGAGCAACACTCCGATGGTGTTGCTCTCGTCCACACGATATTTCGGCAAGGTCGGCGCGCTCATAAGTCACTTTCGGCTTCGAACGAATCTACACGATGCAACTCAAATACTAGTATGCGAATGACGCCCGGGGCAGTTCGATGCAAACAGTGAACGGCTGCAGGATCAAGGAAAGGCCACCCTGCTGGCTTCGCATGTTGGCCTCGGCCACGGCCATACTGAGCCTCGTCTCTGCGTTGATCATGTCCACCGACAAGCCAGGATTTTGTATGACGATTTGCACCGCGTTGAGAGACGCAGAAACCAGCAGTTCCACCGTGTCCTGGGCCCGGGACAGCCCATGGACAATCAACAGTACCCGCGACAAAGCCTCTAGCGTTCGGGCTCGATGAATGAGCACCGGCGGACAGGTATCGGGGAGCACTGAGCGCAGGACGATCCCGTTTTGCTGGAACAAGAGGTTGACTCCGTCAGCCGCAAACGCAAGCAGAGGCAGGAGCGGGATTGGGGACAACTGGGGTTTGACGCTCGCGGCCAGGACCAGCTGTTGCAGGTAGTTGAACAGCGTACAGACGCGCCTTACCTCCGCTGCTGAGCTTGCGGTAAGTTCTCGCAGCTGGTCGCAGTTCATCCGGTCTGTATAGTCTTTGCTCAAGCTGGCCAGGAGTACCGCGAGCGGCTGGGCGACGGCATGGATACCCTGGGCAACGTTCGAGCAAAGCATCTCTGTTGCAGACGATGATTCGCTGGATCTGAGGTGGCTAATCATTTCTTAAGACGTACCCGACGCCACGAACGGTGCGGAGTAATTTCACTTCTCCCTCGATGTCGATCTTGTCGCGTAGATACTTCATGTACACGTCAACGATGTTGGTAGTCGGATCGAAGGAAATGTTCCATACATCGCGCAGGAGCGTTTTGCGTGATACGGTTTTGCCGGCGTTGTCCATCAGGTATTCCAGGATGGCAAACTCCCGCGGCGTGAGATCGATAGTGCGCTGGCCACGCACCACCCGGTGTTGTTCCCGGTCGAGACTCAAATCGCCAAGCTTCGATGAACTGGCAGCGGAGGGAGGACCGCGGCGCAGCAGCCCACGGACGCGTGCCAGCAATTCAAGAAACGAGAATGGTTTGATCAAGCAATCGTCGGCTCCCTGCTCCAGCGCCGACACCAGGTCTTCGGTACGATTCCGCGCCGTGAGGACCAGCACGCGTAGCGCGGGCTGGTCTTGACGCACCCGCTTAAGCAGCTCCATTCCGTCCATTCTGGGCAGGTTCAAGTCAAGGATCACAAGGTCGTAGGTGGACTTCTGCAGTGTCTCCCAGGCGGCCTCGCCATCGAGCGAGATCTCGACAGCAAAGAGTTTGAGCTTGAGCGCGCGACTGAGAAATTTGCCCAGAGAGACATCATCTTCGACGATCAGAATCCTGTGGCCCACCGGCTCCCTCACTCCATCGATGACTCGGTCGCCCGATCGCTCGCGGAGCACCTGGCCGGCAGTTGCAGAAACACCTGCAGAGCCCGCATCGCTCAGCGGCACCTTCGGGTATTCGGGCTGTGGCGTCATTTATGCACCTGGTCTCTTGAAGAGATGAGGGCTCCGCGCCGATAGCAATGACGGGCCGACCGGACTTGCATGCCGGTCCCGTTCCGGCCCGGCGGGATTGACGGGAATGACAGACTTGGACAGTATCCGCAGATTCGTATACCGCGAACCGCGCACGAGCACCGGCTTCCGCGTAAATTTTATTGCCGGGGGCTCGTCTTTGCATGGCTTATGCCGGGATGTCAGCGACGCAGGTATTCGCGCCGAGTTTGATGATCCCCTGATCGTCGGTGACTCCGGGTTACTCATCCTTCGTCCTCCGACCGGGGTGCTTGAGTTGCGTGCCCAGGTCGCCTATATGGAGAAGCGGCAGGTCGGGCTTTTGTTCCTTTTCGAGACAGCGTGGGAGCGCACAATGACCATCGAGTTTATCGCGGCCATTGCCCATGACCCAGGTACCTCCGCGATGGTTCAGTTTTGATCGTTTCACGATGCTACTTCTCCGGTTTTACGTTCTTGACGGTTGCCGCCGGGATGTCCGCCGGTGGTGCGGGAGGAGCATTCAGCTGCTTAGCCGGCGGTAAGGAGCCAGCGCTGGTAAAGGCGGTCGGCTGTCCCGCGTTGACATATTGAATGATCAACGTAACCCTCCGATTAGAAGCATCCTCCGGCTTTTGAGGTTTGCGCAGGTCCTGATCGGCGTAACCGCGAACCTGGACCACTTGACTTGGCCGAAGACCGTTGTCCTGCATCAATCGCCTGGCAGCATTTGCGCGATCTGTCGATAATTCCCAATTGCCATAGGTCCGAGAATCGGAAAACGGTTTGGAGTCCGTGTGGCCTTCAATCGAAACCGGGTTGGGTAGCTTGCCCACCTCGACTGACAGAACTTTTAGCAGCTCCTGCAGGTTTGGCGTGGGCTGAGCCTTGCCGTTTTCAAAAAAGGTTCCGTTGGGATCTTCCATCATCTCGATCTTCAAACCTTCGGGGGTGAGGGTCAGCTCAATCTGCTTCTTGAGCTTTTCAAAATCCGCCAGCTTTTGCATGGCCTTCATCAGCTCTGACTTCAACTTTCCCATGTCCAGCTGCTTGACCACGGGAGCGGCTTGGCCGGCGCCGTCCACCGCGGATCCCTTTTTCTCGGCCAGGCCATTCGGGTCGCGGAAGTATCCCCCGACGGCCTCCTGTATGGGCTTGCTGCTGTTCATGAGCCAGAGCACGATAAATAATGCCATCATGGCTGTGACAAAATCGGCATAGGCCACCTTCCAGGCGCCGCCGTGGTGGCCGCCGTGGCCGCCCTTCTTCTTGATAATGATCGGCTGTTCGTCTGCCATGATTTGATTGACCTATGCGGCTCCGGGCACGGCCGCTGCCTCACCGGCTTTCTCTCGGCACGCTTTCTCGACTTCGACGAAGCTGGGGCGACAATGCCCCGGAATTGCGCGGCGGCCCATTTCAATCGCCATGATGGGTGCGGTGCCCTTAATAAAGGCGATCATCAGCACCCGCAGCACAGCGTAAAAGCTGTGCTCCTCGTCCACCGTCTTCGACATATTCGCGGCCAGTGGTCCCAACACTCCGTAGCAGAGCAAAATTCCCAGGAAGGTTCCTACCAACGCAGCAGCCACCTTGTGTCCGATTTCCTCGGGTGGTCCACCCAGCGAGCCCATGGTCACCACCACCCCAAGCACTGCGGCGACTATCCCCAACCCAGGCAATGCATCGGCCACGCTGTTCAACGCCTGGTTTGGCTGACTGGCCGAGTGATGGTGGACTTCCATATCAAGATCCATCATCTGATCTACATCAAACGGATTGACCCCACCGGTGATCGCCATGCGCATGGTGTCGCACACGAAATCCCTGACGTGATGATCCGCAAGGAACGCCGGGTAGCGAGAAAATATGGGACTCTTTTCCGGATCTTCTATATCGCTTTCAATGGCAATCGCTCCCTCTTTACGAGACTTTGCAAACAGGTCGAACATCATCTTGAGCGTGTCCACATACCGCTGCTTGGAAAACGGGGATCCTTTGATAACACCCAGAAGGCCGGCAATCAATTTTTTCAGGATGTGCATCGGATTGGCAGCCAGCACCGTTCCAATGGCCGCTCCGCCGATGGTGACCAACTCGGCCGGCTGAATGAGAACGGCAAGCTTGCCCTTCTCCATGAGGAAACCAACGATGACGCAGGCGAATACAAGCAAGATCCCGACGATCGAAAACATTCTCTATTTCACCCCATCCGAACCGTATCTTCTGCCTGGCTGCAGTCGAGGAAAAGGCAGCGGATCGGCCTGCGATGAACCGGACCCCTCCTTCCTTTGTATCGGCAGCACAAAAAGTCTCATTGAGCTTCGGTCGAGTACCCCGCTGCCTTGAGCAAACAACCGGGCCCGCCGCCCTGGACGGTGCTCCCGGTACGCCCTGCGTGGGGACACAAGCCCAGAATCCTAGACCGTGATTGCAAGATGAAATCCGGCGGGTTCCCTCACCCATCCAATTTGAACAAGTTTGAGTATGAGAAGCTGCTTACATCCGTATCGGACAGGTTGTGTATCGGCGGCGTTTCCCTGTCGCTTGAGTGCTATTTTCGGTCACTGGCCGAAGCAGATGAGAGCCGTATGAGGAGACCGGGCAACAAATGGCATGGCAATTGCTTGCCGCAGAGGGCGAGGACGCCCGGTAAGAGGAGACTAAGTCCGCGAGAGGATGAGCGACCGTGGTGCGGGTCGCTCGACCCGGAGGACTGGACCGGTTTTCGCGCCCAGACCCACGATTGATTGCTCACCAAGGCCGCGCGACGCGATCGCGATCAAGTCGTCGCGTCGGCTTGAGTAGCGACCAGCGGTCTATCATGCATGTGATTGCAGATAGCCGCAGATGAGACACATATCACGTCTGTCTCTGGAACGCACGGTTACGACGCCGCAATCGGGGCACTGGCGGCTTGCCGATCGCCGATCGACTTGTTTTTGGCCTTGGAGCGCGGACTGGTTCGCGTCCAAATTTGACCGCAAACTGCTCGTCAGATTGTTTTTCGGCGGCGTTACCATTGACCGGCCCCCCGCTCGCTGAATCCAATTTCTCCCAGGACCGCGCGCCAGCTCAGCATCAGCCGGACCCGCTCCTCGGTGGACTTCGTCTCGTCGTTCGCGGCTGTTTGTGCGCCGCGCGTGGGTAGAATCAGGGGGATTTTGATGGGTTCGATTTGCATCACATTTCATCCTCACAAACTCATCGGGACAAAGTGTTGAACCTTCCAGTTACGCGTGTTGTAGAGCAGCATCCCACCTATCTCCTCATTTCCGCACCCAAGCGTCATGACGGGCTCTTATTCGATAGGTGAATGGAGGTTGGGTAGGACTCATCCCAAACTTCGGAACAAATTTGTCATTTCGCCTGCCCCAGGCGTGCCGTGGGACAGGAGCACAGCGCAGTGGAGAGATAAGCGGTCTCTCATTTACTGCTCTCAGGGCAGGAAGGATAGTAGCGATGGTACTGCACCACGCCGGCGGGGAGGAAAAGCGAGAAACAATGGCAACCGGGCGTTAGTCAAACTCGTTGTGGGCATGAGTTCGCGCGGCTGGCCCCGCGGGGAGAAGATCCCATGAACTCGATAAGAGAAGAGGATCCAACCCACGGCGCATGCGGTCGATGAGTTTGTCCGCTACATCAGCGGCGCTCACGTAGTAGACGTCATCTGTAGGCATACTCGAGTTATTACCGGTTCTTTTCATTAAGCGGCCGTCAGCCTTTCCAAACTCTGTCCACCATCCACTTCTGTCTATCTTTTCGGCTTGGGGGGCCGTCTCTCCATGGCCGTATAGTTGCATCGGCATCATCAAAGCGTGCACGAGCCTACGCCTATTGGGTTCACTGGAGCAGGACTCGTTCCAGAGGCAAAAGAGATGCCGGCAAAGCTGACTACGCTGTTTTCATCGATATTCCATTGCTCGTAGCGGTGCAGTGCTCCGCGCGCCTGCGGGACGGCTTTCATGAAGGTATAAATCGGGGAAGATCCGCACCACCTCAGTTCGTCCTGGTTCTCCTTGACCAGATCCCAGAAACCTCGCGCATCCGATGCATTGATGCGATCGATCCGGAGATTGTCCCGCTCTTTGACCGCGTTCATCTCATCGCGGTTGGCACGGGCAGCGAACTTATCGCCGAAGCGCAAACCCATGTGGGCCATATCGACGCCCAGCACCCAGAACAGACGTTCTTTTTCACGCTCGGCAATCTCCCCAAGCGACCCTAAAAAACGTTTGACATGATCATCATCTTCCGGAAATCCACCACTACGCATGCCGCTTCCGAAGGACCCGCACAGAAGCGGAAGTATGCGCACATCCGCCCCATAAATGGCCTGCAGAAATATCACCTGGAATTCGATCGAATGCTCGACCGCATGGCAATAGTCCTCCGGCAGCGCTGCTGGTTGAGCTTCCAATTCAGCTACCAGGGCCTTGTCGATTCTTGTTTTTCCCCATGGGGTTTCGAAAGGCTTTCGCGTCAAGCCAAATCTGCCCGGTTGTCCATGATGAGAGGTCCCCAGCACAATGAAGGTGCGGTCCCGGAGATCAGGGGTGAGTTCCTTGTAGGCTGCGCGGTAGGCCTGCCACCCGCCTTCTGGGCTGACATGCGGCGCAGCAATCCCCACGAGCCCCTGCCGGGTCGAAGCCGCTTCCCCGAGATACTGCTGCATCCGGTCCCGCAGCGGACCACATTCTTCCGGATATGCGGATCCCGCATGAGCTGCCTGGCGCACCGGACTTTTCGTAAAAGCCAACAGACGGTCCAACTTCAGGTTGGCATAGGTCTCATCTTCAAGAAAGCCCGCCCGTCTGAGTCCTTCTATCAAGTGTTGAACCGTTTCGCCGATTTCAGGGCTTCCCAGCGTGCGGATAAGCTCGGCCCGCAAGTCATCGTCTGTTCGCGTCCCATCGAACAACAATAGACCTGGTATCAAGGGTGGGGGGATGATCAACGTAGCCTCCGAGTAGCGGAAGAAATCGCGAATCAACAGCCCGGGCCGATCCCTTACCGGCGAAACCATGAAATCCAGATTCGTGCGCAACTTTGGCAGGATCATTTTGCGAGAACCAGCATAGTGCGATTATCGTTGGTTGCATTGCATTTTGCATCACCGATCGATCGCTTTCATAGCGGCCTGAACGCAGGCGAAGGCATAAGCCGGATGACACTGCGGGCACTGACCTGTTTTGCGGCAGGAACACTACTCAAGATCCCCATTTTCAGACCGATACAAGGATAACGAGGGCTTGCCGGCGGCCTTACGAGGTCGAGCTGGAAGTGAACCAGTCGCGGTGACGGATGAATCGCACACCATTGGTAACCATGATCGTTGGGACCACCGCACTGACGGCCGTGCTCGATTTCCTTACCTCTGCGGAGATGGCCGGATCGGTCTTGTTCACAATCCCGCTGGTGATGTGCGTGGCCCGGCGATCCAAGCGGTTGCTATGGGCCACAGCAGCAGTAGCTGTTCTGTTAAGCGCGGCCGCAGGATACTGGGGTTTCCGCCGCGCGCCGCTCGTGAGCCCGTGGGTTGCGCCTGCAAACCGTGGACTTCTCATGGCAAACCTTCTTGCGTTTGCGGCACTCGCCCATCAGTGGATTAACAAAGATAGGCGCGCGGCGCTTGAGGCTGAGCAGGCAGAGGATCGCAGCAAAACTCTGATCGCCCGCAATGAGCAACTTGAAAGCGAATTGTTGAAGATCAAGACGGTCATGAAGGGGACGCGAAAGCCGCTGGTGCTTACCATAAAGCAATACCAGGCCTTCGCCGGACAACTTTCTGATCTGCACCGGACCATGGTGGTGACGGCGATGTGTTCCGGAATGCGGGTTTCCGAAGTGCTGGCGCTGAGATGGGACCAGGTGGATTTTGCCGCGGGCGTGATGTTCGTACGACAACCTGCTGCCAGTGGCGGAATCACTCAGGCTGAAGGGTCCGATGGCCAAATTCCCCTGGACCCCATCCTGGCGGAAACCTTGCTGGAGTGGCGGAGCAAGACTTCAAGTGCCGGCCTGATATTTCCCTCGCACATCACCGGCCGCTGCTACCATCCCGGGCCCATCCAGCAAGACTACTTCAGACCCGTGGCCAGAAAACTCGGCCTGGTGGGAGTTTGCTGGCACACATTCCCCCACTCCTACAAGAGTTGGATGGCCGAAGATGGAGCGCCGGCAGGAGTGCAGCAAAAGCTCATGCGACACGCGGCCATGGCGGCTAATACGCACAGCCACAGCAACGGATCGAAACCCAACGGAAAGGCCAATGGCAAGGTCGTCCGCAGGAGTTTACCGGCGAGTAGATCGCGTGGTGACGTTTCCGCGGATGCTTCCTAGTGTAGTGCGTCACACAGATGGCCTTCATCTCATCTGAAGATCCTGTGTCGCCTCTTAGCCGGTAAGCCGTGCTTTTCAAGCTACATCGCGCCGAGTCCCGTTAGGGACGACCGATCGTAGCCCAGGATGGAGTGCACAGCACGCAATCCTGGGTAGCTATAGCAATATGATCTAGCCCCGTAGGGGCGGCACACATCCTTCAGGGACGTCAGTCCCGATCGGAGCGGACGGCAGCTGACATGATCGCCTTTATTGCTGACCGCACTACACCGGCGAGTGCTCCTGGACGAAAGCGAATTCCGTTGAGACCTGACCGGATTCTCCGAAAGACCGCCTCTTGCAATGTTCGTCCCGTTAGGCTTCCCGCAGCATGCTTGCGTGAGGAATCGAGAGACCACACTTCATCGCGGCGTGGCTGGAAGTCGGGATCCGGCCGCCGGTAAATTTGGTGTTATGCGTGGACGACCACGATCAGACAAACAGCCTTGCTCCACTTTCCTCCAGGCTCAGCAAGTGCGCTTTGGTTTCGAGTCCACCAGCGAAACCCGTCAGTTTCCCCGATGCACCGATCACGCGATGGCAAGGCACAATGATCGATATCGGATTTCTTCCATTCGCGGCGCCGACAGCCCGCATCGCCTGGGGATTCCCCAACTGTTTCGCCAGTTGTCCGTAGCTCCTTGTTTCGCCGAACGGTATTGCCAGCAGAGCGTGCCATACATCCTTCTGGAAGGACGTACCCCGCATATCAAGAGGTACGGAGAAGCTCTTTCGTTTCCCGGCAAAGTACTCGCCCAGCTCGCGCTCTGTATCCAGCAGAATCGGGTGCACCGGGTCTTCCACGAGCTCGTTCAACGGGACACGACTGGGCTTCTCATTCTGCCACAGTACCGCAACCAGTCCCCTATCGCTGGCGACTAACTTCAACTTTCCTACGGGCGAATGAATCATCTTGTAGGCCAAGCTCATAAAATTCGACTCCTTATTCAACCTGCCATGACAGAGTTGTTGGTGAGTATGTTGCCGTCAGCAGCCCAGAGATGCTGGGCTGCATAAGCGCGCCACGGTCGCCAGGACTCGGCACGACCCAAAAGATTGGCAGGAGTCACCGCGGCTCCATCGATCGAAGCCGCGCCGCGCAACAGTCCTATATCGGTAGCGGGAAATGCGTCCATCTCGCGAACGGCGCGAAGAGCGATGTATTGTGCGGTCCATTCGCCAATGCCACGGATGCGCTTTAAGACGGGCGACGGTCTCATCGACACCGCCGAATGGTCGAAAAAGATGGGCGTCTGCCACCGCAGCCTCGGCAACCGCCTTCAGTGTGGCCAACCGTGACGCCGGCATACCCAACCCGATAGACGGAGCTGCAGCCAATCGCTTGGCGGCAGGAAATACATGCGACAACGCAGGGTGAATCCGCGACACCAGAGGCACAGGACGCCCGTGCAATTTGACCAGCTCCCCGGCCAACCGGCGGGCCGCCGCGACCGTGATCTGTTGACCAAGGACAGCACGCACCGCGATCTCAAATCCGTCCCATCCGCCAGGAGCGCGCAGGCCGGGCCGGAGTGTGACCAACCTGGCGAGTGCCGGGTCTGCAGAAAGATGTTGATCGATAGTCTCAATGTCGGCTCCGAGATCGAACAGGCGGCGTACCCGGGCGACAATCGCGGGAAGCGACTTCACGTCCGGAAATCGGATGCTGATCTCAAGACTTTGTTGTTTCGGCAGATGAGCGACCGCAATACTTCCAACTTCGCCGTCTATTTCCACCGTTCGCAAATAGCGGCCGGCCTCCACCACCTCGACACCAGGGATTGCGCGCGCACGCAGGAAGGCGAGCATGTTCTCCCAATCGTAAGGAGCGCGATACCGAAGGCGCAGGACGATGTCTTTCTCCTCCTGTCCAGGAGTACTTTTTCTACGAAGTGCCCGCGGGGGCCGGCGGAAGAGATGGAGAAAAGTCTCGTTAAATCGACGCACGCTGCTGAATCCGGCTGCAGCTGCGACGTCCGTCATCGGCATACGGGTGTCGTGGATCAGTTGTTTCGCGAACAGCACTCGCCGTGTTTGTGCAACCGAGACGGGGGAGGCGCCAAGATGTTGAAAGAAGAGCCGGCGTAACTGGCGCTCGCCTAAACCCAGGCGTGCTGCCAGCTTTTCAACACTATTCTCAGGACCATCGAGAGCACCTTCGGCGATAAGCGCAAGGGCGCGAGAAACCGTATTGGAAGTGCCTCGCCATGAAGCCAGGTCGGGAGCTATTTCCGGCCGGCAACGAAGGCAGGGACGAAAGCCCGCGTCCTGCGCAGCCGCGGCGGATCCAAAAAAGTTGCAATTCTCAAACTTGGGTGTGCGGGCGGGACAAATCGGGCGACAATAAATTCCTGTCGACGAAACTCCGACGAACATGAGCCCGTCAAAACGTGCGTCCCGGCTCTGCAAAGCCCGATAGCATACTTCCCGGATGGGCAGTTCCATGGATCCATTTTCCCATGGCAGCAAGGCCGCACTAGCGGTTTTCGGACGTGATCATTCCATCCATTGCGGGTCTTTCGCACGATCTGCCTTCGCAGAGTCTGCCTTCTTCAGATCGAGCAGCCCTTCCGCTGGCCCCACAAGCCTCGCGTGAAGTCAGGAAATTTGACCGGAGCGCTGCCTTGCGCCAGAGAAGTTTTGCTCAACGGAGTAGGCACCGACCAGGCTGCTCCGTCGTACACGTCCATATCGGGCGCCAGTCCTTCACGCATGCACTGCAACAGGCGGTAGATCATGATGTAGTCCATCCCCCCGTGACCTCCGGATGAGCTGGCCATGGCGCCTTCCTTGGCCCAGAGAGGGCTTTCATAATCTTTCTTGTACTGGTCGATGGTTCCCCACTCTTCGCCACCCGATTGCCCGTCGATGTAGATGCGTGGCGGGTAGTCGGCAAAAACGCCCTTGGTGCCGCCGACCATGTTGATCCGGCTATAGGGTTGGGGATTCGAGGTGTCATGCTTGAGCGTGATCGTCAGCCCAGAGGCGGTCTTGATCAACGATATGTTCAGATCCCCCGTGATGTATTTCTCTTTCCACTTGGGATCGCCCTGCGGCGTGTTCGCTTCGCGGTAAGCAGCCAGGCCGCGAGCCGGAGTGCCCATGGAAACCATGTAGTCGAAGCGATCGCCGCGGTTGATGCTCATGTAATTCGCCACTGGCCCCAATCCATGCGTCGGATAGAGGTTGCCATCGCTCAGCGTATGGAACGCGCGGCGCCACAAACCTTCACCTTTGTTCGAGAACATCTCTTCGCGCAGATCGTGCAGGTAGGCGGCCTCTCCGTAGAGCAACTGGCCCAACACACCTTGACGCACCATGTTCAGTACCAGGGTCTCGGTGTAGCCGTAGCAACACTCCTCCAGCATGATGCAGTGCCGGCGCGTGGATTCTGACGTGTCGACCAGCTTCCACAAATCTTCCATGGTGTACGCCAGCGGAACTTCAACGGCGGCGTGCTTGCCGTTCTCCATGGAGGAGAGCGCCATCGGCGTATGCCAGTTCCACGGGGTAGCGATGACTACCAGATCGAGATCGCTTCTTTTGGTGAGCGATTCGTAGTCGTGGGGACCTTTGGTGTAGAGCTCAGGCGCTTTCTGACCGGCTTTCACCACCAACCCGCTGGCGTGTTCCGCCTTCTCCGGCACCACATCGCAAACCGCAACCACCTGCGCGTTCTGGGCCAGGAACCAACCGAGCAGGCCGGTGCCCCTTCCGCCAACGCCGATGAACCCGATGCGCGGTTCCTTGGTCGCGGCAAAAGGAACGTTGATCATCGTCTTGGCTTTGGATGGATGCACCGCATCTGCGAGCGCGCTGTGTTCGAGTTGGAACGCGGCGGTGGCCATGGCGCCAAGCTGCAGAAACTGGCGCCGGCTGGGCTCGATTAAATCGTCTTTCACAGGTTTGTCCTCTCTCATATGCGCAGGAAGATCTTGCGGCGGTACATCCAGAATAGAAACATCCAATAGAGCAACAAAATGGTAGCCCCAAGAAGTAGCGGCTGCAGTCCTGGACCAAGCAGGAAGAATGTTTTTTCGCCCAGGTTCGTGATGAGATTACGAGCCAGGAAATTCTCCCAAAGGTGAGCAATCAAATAGGCGGCTATCGAGTTGGTTCCCACCACCACCAGGGGAAAGGCCCAGCCACGCCACTGCTTCACGTCGATGAGCCAGCTGAACGCGGCCAGGAAGAAAAAGCAGATGCCGCCGCTGAACAACGTCCAGCTCGGGGTCCAGATGCGCTTCACAATCGGGCAGATACCCGTGAAGTGAAAAAGCAGTCCCAGTGCGAAGAGAATAACTCCCACGGTGACGAATCGCCGGATCGGCTGTTTCGGTGCGGAAGCCAGAAACCATTGTCCGGCGAACAAGCCAAGGATCATGGTGCCCAGCGTGGGGATGAAACTCAGCGTGAGATACCCGCCCTCATTAAAAACAAATCTGTGCTCACGTGGAAACAGGTTGAGGAACCACACATCAAAGGCCTGGCCAAGATTGCTGTTCTTGTTCCAGTGCGCGCGGAAGCCGGTGTAAAGATGATGCCAATCGCTGGGAACTCCCACCGCAGCATAGTTGAAACCCGGCCCGGGAGCGGGATAGAGTGCCCAGGCCAGCCAGTACCCAAAGAGGATGGCGCTGAACGCAATCCATTGATCGCGCACCGGGCGAAAGGCCAGCAGGAAGAGGAAGGTGTATCCCAACCCGATCTGCGTGAGCGTGTCTTCAAAGGTGAAGTTGGTCTGTCTGCTGTGAGAGGGAGCGGAGAAAGATGCCCAGCGCAATCAGGATCAGCGATCTCCAGATGGTGTGGAACAGCATCCTGCGCGAAAGGAGTTCCCTTCCGTTGGCGGCTGCGGATCGAATACGGGAGGGCCACGCCGACCAGGAAAGAGAAAGAGGGCTGGATCATGTCGTGCAGCGAACAACCGAACCACTCGAGTGTGGGTCTGGTTGAAGGCAAGAATTTTCCAGAAGGTACTGTGGTTGTAGTACGCCGAAACTTTGGCGAACTCCAGCACCTCGCCCATCATCAGCAGCATCACCAGGCCACGGTAGGCATCGACCGCCAGATTGCGAACCGTGGGCACGGCTGGGCGGACAGTTGTGGTGGTTGTTTTTACGCCTGCGGGTGTTGTCTCCTCGGCCTGCAGTACCTCATGCATGGTAAGCTCCGCGGTGTGCGCGTCTGGCGCCGAGCACAGGAAAGAATTTTGCGAGGCACAATCAACGGCGCTGTCGATATGAGCTATGATCGTATCGTTTAATTGCGAATTGTCAACTAATTCTTTCGCTTGTGCCGCCTTTCTCCTTCGAATCGGTTTTGGTCGGAAAGACTCCACAACGGGATAGACTGTTGCCGAACCGCAAGATAGCGAAAGGGAATATGCCATTGGGCATGCGGAAGGGCCGGCCCACATCGAACTCGCCGGAGGACACCGTTTCTAATCTGAGTGTGGAGGACTCCGCCTCATCCCGCCCATTGGACGGGATGATGGCTGAGGAGCGGCGGACCCAGATCCTGCAGATCGTGCGCAGCGAAGGCCGCGCCCGGGTCAACGAATTGGCCAACCGCTTCAGCAGTTCCGCGGTTACGATCCGCAACGACCTGAACGAGCTGCATCAGCGCGGGTTGGTGATGCGTTCCCACGGCGGAGCCGTCCTTCCGGAAAAGATTCTGCGGGAATCGCCCGTCTACGAGCGGCTGAAATCTCACGCAGAGGAGAAGCGGCGCATCGGGGCCACCGCGGCGACGCTCATCCATGACGGGGAAACCATCATCCTCGA
Source organism: uncultured Acidobacteriaceae bacterium (assembly GCA_963850235.1). Classification (GTDB taxonomy): domain Bacteria; phylum Acidobacteriota; class Terriglobia; order Terriglobales; family Acidobacteriaceae; genus PALSA-350. The sequence goes on from CAWKKM010000007.1 coordinate 200,489, forward strand.
TTCGGGCACAACCACGCTCGAGATCGCACGCCAGATCAAGAACAAGCAAGGCCTGCAGGTCATTACCAACGGGGTGAACATCGCCGCGGAGCTGCTGGATGCGCGGGATGTGCAGACTCTTCATTGTCGGGGGCACGCTTCGCGGAGATTCGGCCTCGATCGTTGGGCGTTCGGCGGAGGAGATGTTTGAGCAGTTCTCCGCGGACAAGGTGTTTCTCAGCGGTGCCGGATGTGATCCCGACTTTGGCGTAAGCGGCGCGAACCTCGACGAAACGATGGTGAACCGGGCCATGTTGCGCATTGCGCGTGAGATTATCCTGGTCGCCGACGCCAGCAAGTTTTCCAAGCGCAGCATGGTGCGGATCGCGTCCTTTTCTGAGATCGACACCATTGTCAGCGACACAGGTTTGCGTACAGAGATACAGGATAAGGTGCGCGGGTTCGGTTGCAACCTGATCCTGGCCTAGCCCTGGCCTAGCCTGCGCTAGGCCGCATTTCTCACGGCCTGGTCCGTAACGAATCGACGGGTGCCCCATATCTGCCCGGTTTTGGCAGATGTGGGATTCCACGAACCTCGGCCCCTGAGTGTGCAAGGTGTAGATGACCATCAACATCAGGACCTTGTTGCCAGTAGAGAGTGATCGGTGAACAGCCGTGGAATCCCACATCTGCCAAAACCGGGCAGATATGGGGCACCCGTCATTCGTTAGAAACAGAGATCTCGGTACCGGCAACCCTCGCCGCCCTGGGGGTAAGTGAGAAATGAGGGCTAGGCGCTGATAGGTCCGGCAGCCACTGCTAATGGAACCGTTGTCCTCTCCTTTGTCATCCCGTCGAAGCCGACCTGTCCCGGCGTGCCGTGGAGGGATCTGCAGTTCGCTCCACCTGCAACCAATCTCATGACATGTTCGACAGCACCGACCAACTCCCCAGGACATCCGGCGACCGAAGCGGAGGGACCTGCGGTTCTACGGACCTCGCTGGGAAACGCGAAATACTATGATCAAACATCTCAACCCGGGCGATGCGGCGCAATCCGTAGCTCCCTGGTCATCGCTTTACTCAGCCTTCACCGCAACCGCAGTGCCCGACACCTTCACTGCATGTGCCAACTCAGGCCGTGCGCTATTCGCGCCCGATCCGGTCTGGCGTGCTGCATCGCCATAAAACGTGCGGGCCTGTTCCGGAAGCCCTACCTGCTCCGCCGCTCTCCCTGCGCTTAACAACCCATTCAGACGGTTAGGGCTTAACTTGAGCGCCACGCGATACTCGGCCAGCGCCTCGGTGGGCTTGTGCTCCAGCAACAGAAGATCTCCCAGCATTTCGCGGCCCGGAATATCCACCTCATCCTGCCCCAACTTATCCTGTTGGTCGGCGGCCCTGCGCATCGCCGTCTCCGCGGCTTCAGGATGGTCTTCTGCCAACGCTTGCCAGGCAACTAACTCGTCGCGCTTTATGCCAAAGCTATTCGCAAAATAAGCCCCGTACGGCGTCTTTTTCAGTGCGTCTCCGTCGCGGTCAAGCCCGGCTAACGCATCCGCCGCCAGCTTTGCATCGTGCAGATGCCCGGCTGCAATGCCCTGTCCCCAATAGGTATCGAAACTCTGGCCAGGCGGAGAGCCGGCTATCGGCTTCAGCGCGGCGGCGGCCTTCCAGTCGTGCATCTCCACCGCATAGACCGTGTTGAGTTCGTTGGCAAAGAAAGGACCGGCGTCCTTCATGTCGTCCATGCCCGGCATCGCCGCCATCTGCTGCGCGATCCCCGCCATTTTGGAAGTCAGCAATCGCGCCTTCTCATCCTCGCCCACCTGGAGATAGGCGTAGATCAGGAACTCGTCCGCATGCATCTGGTGGGCGGCGCCCGGTTCTCCGCCAGCCTGTGCCTTCTCAGAGGCTTTCACCGAAGCCAGGTTTGAATCGATGTCTTCCTGCCACATGCCCAGCCGGGCAAAAATATGTCCCGGCATGTGGAGCGCGTGCGGAGAAGACGGTGCGATCTTTGCATACTCCCGCGCGGCCGCAAGCCCGTCCGGAGCCAGCGCCGGAGTATCGCAGGTGTGGATGATGTAGTGCGCCAACCCCGGATGGCCGGGATGCGACGCAAACAGCGGTACCAGGATGGCCAGTGCCTGGTGCTCATGGGTCAGCGACGTATCGCCCTGTGGCACCGAGGCAAGCATCGACAGAGCGTCAAAAGCCGCACCCTCTACGTCATCGGGGAACCTGGCGTGCAGGGCATTCATGCTGGCCTCATAGGCATCCGCACGTTGTTCGTACGACGTCTTCGCCGGATCGAAAAATGCGCTCAGCGCATCGATATAGGCCTGCTCGCGCGGAGTAATTTTGGCTGGCGGCGCAGCCAGGGCGCGCGCTTTGGCCATCTCGGCCTCTCCTCGTTTCGTCTGCGCATCGTCCGGGTGCGACCACAACTCCGGGAATTGCGTCATGGCTATGCCCCAGTGCGCCATGGCGCAAGCCGGATCGTCCTTGGCGATCGACTCAAACTGCATTTGCGCGATGGTGTAGCCAAAGGAGTGGAGCAACGCCACCCCCCGCTCCATTGCCGCTTGCGAGGGGCCCGCACATGAGGTTGGAAAGGATACCTGCCCCAGCTTTTCGCCCGGGGCCGGCGCATCATCGTGATGATGGTGGGGCTGAGGCACGGGCGGCGTCGATTGGGCAGAGCACATGCCCGTCACAGAAAGCGCCCAGACAACGCAAGAGGTGGACAGGAGTCGAATCATGGTCAACTAGGCTACTCCGCACCTCAGCCCTTCATCAAGCAGTCTAGAACCCACTGCTAAGTGCGGACGCCGCCGGCATGCGTGGGCGAGGAGTGGATCTTGACCCCCTGTACCACCCGGCTGATTACACCATCGGGACTTGGATTGTCGGGGTTCAGCCCCAGGCCAAGGCTTAGGTGATATCCGAGCAGCTGAGGGATCACTATCTCGAAGGGCGTGCGCAGATCGTCCGGGGCTTCAGGAAGAACGGCGGGGAGCACATCATGAAACCCACTGACGTGGTCGCCCTCCCCGGCGATCCCCACGATGTAACCAAGCTTCTTGGACCGTAGCTCTTCAATGAGGTCGACCTCATAAAGCCGCCGCGTGGGGTCGCTGGATAGCAAACACAGCACCAACGTATCCGGCCGCACGAAAGACATGGGCCCGTGGCGAAGACCGAGATAGGTTTCGGTCACCACCGGAAAGCGGCCCGCGGTCATTTCCAATATTTTGAGGCCCGCCTCCCTGCCCCACCCTAACAGCGGCGAGGAACACAGCACTACAATACGGTCATGGACGCCGGCAGCAACGCGCTGACATCCCACGTCGATGGCGGGTAACAGCGAGCTTGCGCGCTCAATCGCCGGCTCAGTTTGCTGTGCCACGATCTCGGGCTGGGCCAGCGAGAGCCCACCGAGCACGAGATTCGAAAAGGAACCCGTCATCACCAGGCTTCTGTCGTTGGTGCGGGGATCGAGAACGATAAGACCATCCAGTCCGGATTGTGCCAATAGACTGTCGTGGTTGCAGGTGATCGCGAGCTGAAGTATCTCCGGATGCAGGGCCCGCACGCGATCCACAACGGCGGCGCTTTCCGGACTATCGCCGGAGCGGGCTAAAGAAATAACCGCGTTCACGTCCGGCAGGTAGCGCTCTGCATCAACGACCAGGTCAGTGGTAGGAACGGCGAGAGCACAGGGCCAGGCTGAAGCCACGCTGGAGGCCGCATAGGCCGAACTGCCGGCCCCCGTCAGCAAGACACGCGCCCCGGATAGCCGCTGGGTGAGACCCAGCTGTTCAGCAGCAGCTCGAACCCGAGCCACTGTCGTGGGCCAGAGAACCGGCTGCTGAAGGATTTCAGGCAATGTATAGAGGGGCTCGTCCTGGCGATCAACTCCCGCGGGCATGTGAAGCGATTCTGACATTCCTAAAGGCTCCCGTTCCTCTCCAAGGTTGCCGGCCGCTTCGATCCGAACTGCCCCAACCAGGTTGCTGCGGAAGTATATCGTAAGGCTACGCAAACGCCCAATCGAATCGATTGACAGAGATCGAAGACCGAGGGCAAAGATTTCGGTGCCCTGGGTACCGGACCCGGAACTACCTGATAACGCAACGTTTTCTGGCAAACGCTGCCGAACCTCTCGGAAAACCGGAGGGTGGGGTCTTGGTTTCGTTTTCTTACATTAATTTATAAATGAAAATGTCTTGACTTCGCAATCGAGTGCGATCAATACTTGCGTCCTAACCAAACGGCTGTTTTCGTAAGAACACGGCGATATTCGTAAGAGAAACAAAGCAACGGGCCACCCATCAGTTCAGCTTCCCTTCTCCGGAAGGGCTCAGGAGAGCTCTATGACCAAGAAGACCCTTTTTCGTTGCTTCGGAATTGTTTCGTTGTTCCTCCCGATTTCGCTATTAGCTCAGAAGGACGCCGCTTCCCTTGAGGGTCGCGTAGTCGATGCGCGCGGAGCGGTGGTGGCCCAAGCCGCGGTGACCGCCATCAATGTCGATACCAGCCTGACTTACCGCGCGGAAAGCAACTCCAGCGGTGAATGGGCCATCAGCCCGGTGCGTATCGGCAGTTATCGTATCCAGATAACCGCGAAGGGATTCAAGTCTTCGATCGAGGGCCCGCTCACGCTCGATGTGCAACAGCGGCTGCGCGTGGATGCGACCTTGGAGCCTGGCGAGGTGACGGAGAATGTTGAGGTGCACGGCACTTCGCCGTTGATCCAGACGGACAGCTCCGAACTGGGGCAGGTAGTCGACAGCCAGACCATGGTCGGCATTCCTTTGAACGGCCGCAACCCTGTCCAATTGGCGCAATTGACGGTGGGCGTATCGGTCAGCGAACCGGGGGCCAGGGACGCGGGCGGTTTCGGCTTCAGCGCCAGCGGTTCACGATCGCTGGACAACAATTTTCTGTTGGACGGAATCGACAACAACTCCAATCTGCCTGACCTGTTGAACGAAGCGAACTATGTGGTGATGCCGCCGCCCGACGCACTGCAGGAATTCAAAATCGAAACCGGCAACTACAACGCCGAGTTTGGCAGGGCCACCGGCGCCATCGTCAACGCAACTACCCGGAGCGGGTCTAATCAATTTCACGGCGTGCTGTATGAGTTTCTCCGCAACCAGAAGTTAGACGCGAATAACTATTTCAACACCACGCGCCAGCCCTACCACCAGAACCAGTTTGGCGCCACGCTTGGGGGGAGGATTATCCGCGATAAGCTGTTCTTCTTTGTCGACTACGAGGGCCTGCGCATCAGCCAGGCACAACCGACGACCGCACTGGTGCCTACCCAGGCGCAGAAGAACGGAGACTTCTCCAGCCAACTGGACCTTACCTCTCCCACCGGCACGCTGGACTGCAATGGTCAACCGACTTACCAGGGTGAGCTGTTCGATACCACACTTACGCAGACGTCGACTGCGAATCCTTCAGGATTTTGCGGGGTTCCGTTCGGCTATGCCAATGGCTCTCCCAGCAACGTCATCCCCGCTTCTCGCATAGATTCCCTGGGAAAGACGCTGATCAATTTGTTTCCTGCTCCCAATGCGAACGGTCTCGGTTACAACTACCTCTCCAATCCGGTGCTCTCGCAGACCGTCGACCAGGGCGATGTGCGGGTCGATCAGATTTTCTCCGCCAAGGACTCCGCGTTTTATCGCTTTAGCGCCAGCCGAAGCCCGTCGGCCATTCCCTCCCCTTTTCCGGGGCTGGCCGACGGCGGGGGCTTCTTCGACGGCATTCAGCAGGTGAACGGCTATAGCGCCGCGGTGAGCGAGGCCCACGTTTTCTCCACCTCCAAGGTGAACGAAATCCGGCTGGGCTACAACCGGGTCAACACCAGCCGCTTTCAGCAGAACTACAACACCGACGTATCGGCTGAAGTTGGCTTTCCCGGAGTTCCCTACACGCAGGGCGATAACAACGGCGGCCTTCCGCAATTGACGTTTAGCGATGCCTCCACCCTGGGAAGCCCCACCTATCTGCCTGCAATCGAGCTACAGAATACCTATACTTTGTCAGATACATTTACGCTGATTACCGGAAACAAGACCTGGAAGTTCGGCGGGGAGATACGTCCGGAAGAGAACACCATCTATGAGCCCGCCAACCCTCGCGGCTCGATGGGGTTTGGCACTCAGTTCACCGATAATGCCGGAAACCCTGGTACGGGCGGCAGCGGCCTGGCGGCTCTGCTCACCGGCCAGCCCAGTAGCGGAAATATCAACAACCTGAATAACATCGACTACTTTCGCCACACGTATTCTCTGTTCGCGCAAAACGACTGGCGCATCACACCGAAGCTGAACCTGAACCTCGGCCTGCGCTATGAATATTTCTCGCCGGTTTACGAGAGGTTCCACCGCCAGGCCAGCTTCAACCCCATCACCGGGAACCTCGACATTCCGATCAGTAGCCATGTCACGTTGCCCGACTCTTTATCGTATTTGCCGGTCAATCACACGGCCTCGAACGCGCTCATCCCCGCGGATTACACCAACTTCTCGCCGCGCGTTGGCTTTGCCTACCAGGTGTCTCCCAGGCTGACCATGCAGAGCGCCTTTGGCGTGTTCTTCAACGGTGATGAAGCCGGACCTTACAGCAACCCGAGCCCGGGTTTCAATCCGCCCTACTTCGACAGCCAGGTCTACAGCGTGCCGTGCAATCTGCCTTCGTACAACGCCGCAGCGCAAAATTGCGGGCTATCCAACCTGAGTGTCCTTTCCCAGGGGTTCCCTGCCGACGCGCTGAGTGAGCCCAACACTCCGTCGCTGTTCTCTTTGGATAGGAACCTGCGAACGCCTTACGTGATGCAGTGGCACCTGACGTTTCAATACCAGCTGGATCAAAACACGATGCTGGAGACATCGTATGTGGGATCGAAAGCCAACAAGGAATACATCTTTCTCAATCTGAACCAGGCAGCCCCGACAGCCGATCCATCCGCGGCCTATGCTCCGCGACGGCCGTACTCATATGTCGATGCCTCGATCTATTATCTGAAGTCAGGCGGCAGTGCAAACTACAACGCGCTCCAGTTGTCACTGCAGCATCGCCTGACCCATGGCTTGTCGCTGATCACGAATTACACCTACAGCAAGGCCCTGGGAGACTCCAGCAGCGCTAACCTCGGGTCTCAGAACAACGACGCGTTCCGCTATACCTACAACCCGAATATCGAATATGGGCCGCTGGACTTTGATGTGCGCCATCGCTTCGTCAGCAGCTTCATTTATCGGCTCCCCTTTGGCCAGGGGCAGCGTTTTGGCGGAGGCAGCGGTGCGGCCGTGGATCATGTGATTGGGCACTGGACGGTTTCCGGGCTGCTGACCTTGTCTTCCGGAACCTGGTATACGGTGACCGATGGCAACGCCAATTTTGCCAACTCCGATGGACAGCAAAGACCGGATTTTGTTCCCGGCCAGAAGGCCTCCGGGAAACCCTGCGTTCCGGGAACGTTCTTCAACACCTGCGCCTTTCAGGATCCCCCATTGGGATCGTACGGCGATGTGAGCCTGAACAGCCTGCAGGGTCCGGGAAATAAGAACTTCGACTTCGCGGTGGAGAAAATTATTCCCATTCGCGAAAGCCTGCAGTTGGAACTTCGTGCTGAGGCCTTCAATGCCTTGAATCATCCCAATTTTCTGTTCGCCGCCCCGGGACCGCAGAACTCGAACAACGCAACAGTTTTCGGGACACCAAGCTTCGGCTTTGTGACCGCCGCACAGTCCCCACGATTGATTCAGTTCGCCGCCAAGCTGCATTATTGAGGATGGCCCACCCAGGGTGATGAAAACGCGTCGGGGGGCAACCTGTCCCGGCGTGCCGTGGGAGCGAAGCCGACCTGTCCCGGCGTGCCGTGGAGGGATCTGCAGTTCGCTCCACCTGCAACCAATCTCAGATGGAACCACCACCTCCCCCCTTGTCATCCCGACCGGAGCGGAGGGACCTGCGGTTCTACGGACCCTTCGTGGAAATGTTTTTTCGACAGAGCTCATCGAAGCGAGGAGACGTGTGGCACCTTAGGAACGAAGCCCAAGATTCCGCGAAACCCATTAAGCTCAAATAGAGACCATGCACACCATCAGCCCACCGACCAAGACATTGGACATCTCCATCGCCGGCGAAATCAATCTTGATCTGATTCTGTACGGCTTACCGGAAGTGATGCCGGTGGAAAGAGAACTCCTCGGAACAGACTTTCAGGTCACCTTGGGAAGTTCCTCGGCCATCCTGGCGCACAATCTCGCCGTGCTGGGTACGCACGTGGGCTTCGTCACCCTGGTCGGGGAAGACCCCCTGGGCAAAATCGCCGTGGAGCGGCTGGGCGAAAGCGGCGCCGACCTCAGCCGGGTACGAGTGGCCAAGGACGGCACAGCCACCGGCGTCACGCTGATTCTCCCTCACGGAACCCCGCGGCATATCCTTACCTATCCGGGAACCATGGCGGCTCTGCGGCTGCGCGATCTGGACATCGACTATCTAAAATCTGCAAAACACTTCCATCTATCATCCTTGTTCCTGCTGCACGCCCTGGAGCCGGACCTGCCGGCTCTCTTCAAGGAATTGAAGGAGGCTGGGCTGACCATTTCGCTCGACACCAACGACGACCCTAGCGGGCAATGGAGCGGTGTGTTTCCGGAGTTGCTGCACTACGTCGATCTGCTGCTGCCGAACGAAGGGGAAGCGTGCCGCATGACCGGGAAAAACACATTGGACGAGGCACTCGAAGAACTCGCGCTGCGCGTTCCCTGTGTCGCCGTCAAGTGCGGATCGCGTGGATCGGTGGTTCGTGTGGGCGGAGAAACATTTACCGTGGGCGGGGTGCCGGTCAAGCCTGTGGACACAATCGGCGCAGGAGATAGCTTCAACGCCGGATTCTTATTTGGCTGGCTCAACGGTTGGCCTCCGAACGAATGTGCCTACGCAGGAAACGTCACCGGAGCGCTCTCAACCCTTCGCGTGGGCGGCACGGAAGCATTTCGCGACAGGGATCTCGTGCAAAAGTTTCTCGAGCTACATTCTTTTCCTGGGAAGGTGACCAAGTGACTGAATCCGGCGGGCAGATCAACGACAACTTCATGGCCATGGTCACGGCGAAAGCTGAAGTCACGCTTCCTCTGAGCGAGTTTCAACCGCAATCCACCCTGGTGACCGCCGAGCATCACGTGGAGCGCGCACGCTTCCCGGTGATTGACTACCACAACCACCTGGATGCGCTCGATCCAGCCGATGTCCTGCGCATCATGGATGCATGTGGCATCGAGCGCATCGTCAACATCACCATGAAGACCGGCGATGAGGCCATCCGGATCATTGAAAAATTCCGTAACGTCGACGCGGAACGCTTCGCCACCATCGGCTGGATGGACTGGTCTGGCGTGGAAAAGGATGACTTTGTCCAGACAACTTTCGATCGGCTGCAACGCCTGGTGGACCATGGAGCCAAGGGCATCAAGTTCTGGAAAAACCTTGGACTGAGCGTGCGCGATCGCACAGGGAATCTGCTGCGAGTCGACGACGAACGGCTTGCGCCCATCTTCGATAAAGCGGCGGAGTTGGGAATTCCGGTCATGTTTCACATCGCGGATCCCGACGCATTTTTCCTGCCTGTCGATGGCCGCAATGAGCGCTACGAAGAACTGGCGGCCCATCCTGACTGGAGCTTCCACGGATCACAGTTTTCAAAAAAGGATCTGCTTGATCAGCGTGACCGGGTGATCGCCCGCCATCCCAAAACTACTTTCGTTGCGGCGCATGTAGCGGAGTGCGGGGAAAACCTGGCTCGGGCCACGCAGTTGTTGGAAAACCATCCCAATGTTCTCCTCGACATCAGCGCCAGGGCATCGGAGCTTGGGCGGCAGCCCTATTCGTCACGTGCTCTGTTCCTTAAGTTCCCGGATCGCATCCTGTTTGGCTCTGACCTGGTGCCGGAGGAATCCATGTACCGGCTCTACTTCCGATTTTTGGAAACAGCAGATGAGTACTTTGACTATCCGTCGCATGCCTCGCGCCAGGGCCGCTGGCAGATCCAGGGCATCTATCTGCCCGACGACGTCTTGCGCAAGGTATACAGGGAGAACGCACTCCGCCTGTTGGCTTAACAGGCTGCGGAAAAACTCATTTCCGAGGACGAGGGTAAGTCCAGGTATGGGTCTTGAGCCCGTACTTAACAGGCTGCAACGTGAGTCCCGAAGGGACGGTGAACTTACCCGGACGCAGTCCTGGGTAGAGATTCGAGAGACAAAAGTCCCAAGGACGACTGGAAGAGGTCGCGACGCAATCCTGGCAAATCTCAGTCGTCCCTGCAGGACTAATCATGTTCCATGATGTAGCCAGATCTAGCGTCCGGAACAAACTCGATTCCCAAGGACGAGGAAGGGTAGGTACGGGCTTTAGCCCGTACACGAAACCACATCAAAATCATTTGGCCTTTAGGCCCTGAGGTATCTTCTTCTTTTCTCTCTGTGCAAACCATCTTTTGCCCGCAGCCTGCTAAGCCTTTCCGCGCCTCTTAGCCCAGAGTTCCATACGGAACCTGCAGACTCTACCCTGCCTTGACACCACTCCATCGGATGTATATCTATGTAACCCGAGTATCTGCTGTCGTTCTTCACGACTGCAGACTGAGTAGTTCATAACGGAACTGCCGGATGTACGCTCATGAGAGAGATTGGCTCGCTGGATTTCCCGGTCTACGAGTCAACGCCCCTGCTGCCGGCGGGAAGAATGAGGTCGTTGAAATGGTGATCCGCCCGCCCAGCAAGCTCGCAGTATGTTTAACCTCAGCATTCTTGTCCCTGGGACCCGCGGCCTCCGCGCAGTCGGCCAATGAGCAACTGAGAGGTCCGGCTTTCGCTCCCGACGAGACATTCAAGGGCTCTACTCTCGACGGATGGCACAAGTTAGGCCAAGCGGGTTGGAGCGTCGACAACGGCGAATTGGTAGGTGACGGCGCGGCCGGCAGCGGCTGGCTGGTGCTCGACCGCTCCTACCAGGATGCCGGTTTTTATGCCGCGTTCCGCTGCAAGGGTGCCTGCGACACCGGCGTGCTTTTGCGGATGACAAAGACTGCCGGCGGAATGAATGGCACTTACTATTCCGTGAAAGGCGGGACCGTGGAAGCGGAAAGTTTGACCCTTGATTCCACAGGCAACATCGTGGCTCGGCAAAAGTTGAGGGATGCCGGCGGGCAGTTTCGCTATGCTCCTCCGATGCCTGACCCCACCGCGCTTCCCGTCTCAACGCGGCCGTACAGCTCCGAACCAGCAGCTCCCGGTGTGACCTTGCCCATTACCATGCCCCATGCTCACGTGCGCGAGGGAGAGTGGAATGAATTGGAGGTTATTCTCGATGCTGACATCATTCGCGGTTACTTAAATGACGCAGGCCGCGGAGTGAGCGCGGCCACCCAGGATGACGATCTGGACTCATACGGGCCGATCGCGCTCTTCGTGGGCAAGGGGTCGGAAGTGCGATTCAAAAACGTTTCCTACAAAGACCTGGCCATGAAAGTACAGCCGCTGGAGGAAGTAGGCAGACGCTTTCGCATGCAGCGCGTGAGCCCTTTCTACTACAACTGGACCGCCACGGATGCAGACTTCAATCACGATGGCAAACCCGACTTGGTTTCCGGCGCCTACCTTTACTACGGTCCGGACTTCACCAGATTCAGGGAAATCTATCCGGCGCGAACCTTCAATCCGTCCACAGAGTATTCGACCTGGGTGCAGCACGCCTATGACGTTACCGGGGACGGCTGGGCCGACGTAGTCGCTACCGATCTTGGTGTCGGCGCGGTCCTCTATGTAAATCCTGGAAACGAGTCCAGACGCTGGAAGCAGTACAAGATACTGCCTTCGATGCAAAGCGAAAATTCGCTGTTGACCGACGTGGATGGCGACGGGAAGCCGGAGTTGGTCTATATCGCTGATGGGTACATGCGTTATGCGAAACCCGATCCGGCAAACCCGACGGCGCCGTGGATGGTTCACACCATTTCCGAGAAGGGCCCCTGGCCGGGTCACGGTATCGGCGTCGGAGACATCAACGGCGATGGCCGTATGGATATCGTGCAGGCGCTAGGCTGGTGGGAACAACCGGCTTCCACCGTCGCTGAACAATTGTGGAAGTATCATCCGGAGCCCTTTGGGCGCTGGGGACGAATCGGCCCAGGTGGATCCACGATCGGCATCTATGACGTAAACGGAGACGGCCTGAATGATGTAGTCACGGCTCTCGAAGCGCATGGCTTCGGCCTCGCCTGGTTTGAGCAGAAACGCGCCGCCAACGGCGATATCTCATTTGTCCGCCACATGGTGATGGATGATTACAACACTCAGAACGCAGGCAACGTTGTGTTCTCAGAGTTGCATGGATCGGCCGTTGCCGATGTAGATGGCGACGGCATTCCGGATTTCATCGTCGGCAAGCGGCAGTTTTCGCACAAAGACGACTACCTGGATCCTGACGTCTACGGGCCGCCCTACCTCTACTGGTACAAAACGGTTCGCGATGCAAGCGCTCCTGGAGGGGCAAAATTAGTTCCGGAACTGATCCACAATAGCTCCGGCGCGGGCGACAACCTGCTGGCCACAGATTTGAACGGCGATGGGATCGTGGATATTGTGGCGGCGACCAAGCGCGGCCTTTACATTTTTTGGGGCCAAACTGGTTCGTCCAAAAATAACAAATAAAGATGAAAAACCACCGCCCATCGCAATCTCTAACCCGAAGGGAGTTCCTCCACCGCATGGGAGCAACTGCCGCCGGGGTCACCCTTGCGTCGCAGATGACATTTCCGGCAAGCGCAAACCCGCTAGGGATGCCCATCGGTTTTCAGGGTTATGATGCCAGGTTCCTGCTCACCAGGGATTGGGATCAGGGATGGCTCGAGTTGCGCAACATGGGGTTTCAATCCGTGGATCTCGTGTCCTTCAAAGGATACGGATACGAGCATTCCCCGCTCGCGGACTTCTCAGCAAAAAAGATTCGCGACAAGTTGAACTCCATTGGCATGATCTGCGAGAACTGCCAGTACTATTTCGCAGAACTGCATGAGAGCTTCGACGAAAAGATGGCCTTCTCGCACCAGTTAGGCTTGAAAAACATTATCTGCGCCCCGGATTCCGGGCGCATGAAGACCGTCGATGACTGGAAGTGGCAGGCGGAGCAATTGAATGAGCTCGGCGCGAAGGTGAAACAGGCTGGATTCAAGCTGGGTTATCACAACCACAACCAGGAATTTCTAGCCATCGACGGCGTCATTCCATACGACGTCCTGATGGAGAGAACCGACCCCGCACTGGTGAAATTTCAAATCGACGTCGGCAACCTCACCTTCGCGGGCGCGGACGCCCTCGCCTACCTGCACAAATATCGCCATCGTTACTTTTCCATGCATGCGAAGGATTATCTGCCTGGCAAGACCAGCGTACCGGTGGGCCAGGGCACGCTCGATTGGGTAAAGATATTCAAAGCAGCGAAACAAACGCCGATCGAGAACTACTTTGCCGAAGTGGCGGCTTACGGCATAACTACGTTGCAAGGAGTTCCCGCGAGTGCGTGGCCAACCGACTCGATCGACCAACTGCGCCAGAGCTACCTCTATCTTCACCGTCTGCGTGTCTGACTTCTGCAGTTCATAAGGGAACTCTATCCTTCAGAAACCGCTTGACATCTGCTACTTAGCGGGAGTATCTACTGATCGCGCGCACAAATCATCGGCAAAGGGCCCTGCAGTTAACAAGTTCCTATAGGAACTGTTAAGCACAATCCCTGACTTAGGGCGGATGCATCTTTAACCACGGGCGATTCGTTCATGGATATGACATATAGACCTAACGGCTTATTCATCCTGGGATCGATTCTTGTTTTGAGCTTTGCCGCATCCGGCAAGGCTCAATCCTTGCCTCAGGGACAAGGAAAAGCCGAGTTCCAGCGTATCTGCGGTAATTGTCACAGTGTGAGTATCGCTACGTCGCAACGGATGACGCAGGCGCAATGGACGGGCGTGGTCAATGACATGGTCTCGCGGGGAGCGCAAGGCAGCCAGCCGGACCTGGACAGCGTGGTGAGCTATCTATCCACTCACTTCGGGCAAGGCGCCCCTCCCGCTGCCAGTGCTATGCCGGCTGTTACACCGGCGGTTGCAAAAGAAACGCCTCTCAGTAACGAGCAAGTGGCCAAAGCCATGGGGCTGATCAACACCAACGGCTGCCTGTCGTGCCATCGGGTGGCCGGCACTGGCTCCTACGTCGGGCCAGATTTGAGCGAGGTGGGTGCAAGCTACTCTCCCGAGCAAATTCGCGCCGCGCTTGTCTCCCCGAACAAAGACGTTGCCCCGCAACACCGCTCGATCCGGCTCGTGACCAAAGACGGTAAGACCGTCACCGGTAGGATTCTCAACCAGGACGGTTTCAGCGTGCAGATCATCGATTCATCTAGCGAGTTGCGATCCTTTCTGAAATCAAATCTGCGTGAGTTCTCGATCGTCACCGCCAACCCCATGCCCGCTTACGGTGACAAGATGAGCGCCGAGGACATGACTGCCCTGGTGCAATATCTCAGCTCTTTAAAAGGCATCGGCAACCCATGAGACCGGCCATGCGATGCAACCCCATCTGCCAAATACATTGAAGGGAAACCTTTCGCCGTGAAAATCGGAATATTCCTGTTGCTGTTGTTCGCCGGCTCCGCTGCACAGGCCCAGGTCACGTACGACCGCATACTCCACGCCGACAAGGAACCTCAGAACTGGCTTGTTTACTCGGGCGGCTACGCGAGCAAGCGTTACAGCGAACTCAAGCAGATCAATCGGGACAATGTAAAAGACCTGCAATTGAAGTGGGTGCACGTCTTTGACACCAGGAACAAGATCGAAAACACGCCCCTGGTCGTGGATGGCGTGATGTACACGGGCGACACAAACCAGATCTTCGCCATCGATGCGCTTACCGGCCGGACCTACTGGACGCTCGATCACACCGTAGATTCGAGAGGCGTCTTTGTTCTTCCCATGAATAAGGGCCTGGCTATCTCCGGTGACAGGCTTTTTTGGGCGACGCTCGATGGACACCTGATTGCCGTAGACATCAAGAGTGGAAAGCCGATCTGGGATAAGGTCATCGCGATCTGGCAAAAGGGCTATCAACTCAATGTGGCTCCGTTGATCGTGAAAGACAAGGTGATCCTGGGTCCCGCAACCAACGAAGAAGGAGCCAACTGCTGGGTCGCCGCTTACGATATCAAGACCGGCGATGAGCTGTGGCGCTTCACGGCGATCCCCAGCCCCGGCGAGCCAGGGAATGACACCTGGCCAGGCGACTCATGGAAACGGGGCGGCGGCTCCATCTGGGTCACGGGCTCCTATGACCCGGAAACGAATCTGACGTTTTGGGGCACGGGTAACCCGAATCCAGGATGGAATGGCGACCCTCGCGCCCCGGGAGACAACCTCTACGCGGACTCCGTGCTGGCCCTGGATGCAGACACGGGCAAAATGAAGTGGCACTACCAGTTCACGCCGGCTGACGAATTCGACTGGGACTCAGTGGAAATTCCCGTGCTGGCTGATATTAACTGGCAGGGTCAGCCACGCAAAGTCATGCTGTGGGCGAACCGGAACGGCTTTTTCTACGTGCTTGACCGCACGACAGGAAAATTCCTACTGGGCAAAGCCTTCGTAAAACAGAATTGGAATATCGGTTTCACCCCGGAAGGGCGTCCCATCAAGGACCCTAACTTCAAATCGAGTTTTGAAGGCACCTTCATCCAACCCGGTGTCCAGGGCGGAACGAATTGGTATTCTCCTTCTTTTAGTCCGCGTACCGGTCTCTTCTACATTCCCTCGTGGCAGAATAGCTCCCAGATCTCGGCCAAGGCCGCTGCCACGTGGGTGGAAGGGCAGCGGTATACCGGCGTTGGGCATCCGGCGGGCGCTGCGCAGCAGCAGCGGCCACGGCACGGAGGCGGCGGCCTCGCGACCGGCGGGTACGGAAACGCCGCGGCTTTCCGCAAGGATGAGGAAGGCTACGGGGCCATCATCGCGGTCGAACCGCAGACCGGGGAAAAGAAGTGGGAGTTCAAGATGAACGACTACACGGAGAGCGGCGTGCTCACCACGGCTTCCGATGTTCTGTTCGCTGGAGGACGTGAAGGCAACTTCTTCGCCCTGGACGCGCGCAACGGAGAATTTCTTTGGAAGGTTGGTTTGGGAGGCACCGTTGCGAGCGGCCCCATGACCTTCTCCCTCGATGGTCATCAATATGTAGGCGTGTGCGCGGGTAACAGTCTTTACATTTTCGGACTGCCACAATAGTGCAAGGCGGAGGGAGTCTTTTGAAACCTAAAAGCAGCATCGCGTCAGTATTGATTACGTTTGCAGCAGCCGCGGCTTTAGCGAACGGACTTTGCCTTCGCGCCCACGCCGCATCTGCATTTACTCTGACCGCCACAGAAAACGGCATGCAGTTGAAAGCCCCCGATGGCAAAGTGGTGTTCGAGTATGTGACCAAAAAGCCCGAGAATATTGGGCTTACGTCGCCGAGCGCCGCGTACTTCCACCCGGTGAATACCCCTTCGGGCGAAACGGTCACGAATGTAGCACCCAACGATCATCCTCACCACCGTGGCATTTTCTTTGGCTTTTTGGACTCCGAGTTTCGCACCCCGGTCGACTTTTCCAAGGCTCCGCCGAATCATGCCACGCGAGCGTTCAGCGTGCAGCGGGGCGATTTCTGGGCCTGGGGGCTCTATGCTCCTCGTGAAAACCGGGTCATCCAGAATCGCGACATAAAACTGGTAAGCGCCGATGCCGGCCACGCCCAGGTGGAGATTCATAACGATTGGCTGATCGAAAATAAGAAACTGCTTGAGGAAACCGATGAGGTCGGCGTCTCTGAGCGCGACGGTGTTTACGTGCTGGATCTCGCCTATCGGTTTGCGCCCCTTGTGCCCTATGTGCTCAACCAGACAGCATTCGGCGGTTTCGTGGTACAAGGCCAGAAGTACGGCGATTCTTATTTCTCGAATGCCTCGGGCAAGGTCGATCTTCCCAGCCCGCATTACTCTTATCCCGACGGAGATTGGCCATCTGAGGCCTGGTACGACTACACCATTCAGCTAAAGAGCGACGGAAAGACGGTCGGCTTCGCCGTGCTCGATCATCCGCTTAACCCACCAACGCGGTGGCATAACACGTTGTGGATGTTAAATCCCTGCATTACGACGTTTGGAACGGTGACGATTCAGCCTGACTCGCCCCTCATATTGCGCTATCGCATCGTCGTTCATGATGGACCGCCGCCAACCGAAGTGCTGCAGAAGCTTTCGCAAGAGTGGCGTGGGACGAAGGGTAGTCCTTTTAGCTCTCAGTAGCTCTTTACTTACCATTACCCTTCCCCTTGTCATCCCGCCTGCCCCGGCGTGCCGTGGGACCGGAGCGGAGGGACCTGCGGTTCTACGGACTCTTCGTGGAAATGTTTTTCGACAGACCGGAACCTACGGTTTCCTAAGCCAAAGCCTTGACTTCGATCCTGCGAAACCAGATCTCTGCAAATTCAATCTCAATGGCGATTTTTCCCCGGGTTAACGGCATGAACTTTCCTGGGTTTTGCGGATCGGGCTGCTGCAGCATGGAGACTACGTTCACAGTCCTTCCATTCACGATGTGCGCCGATCGGTCGCCTTGCCAGATCACCTCGACGACATTCCACTCGTCGAGGTTTTCGAAGTTGCCGTCTTTGATCTTTCGACCGGTGGTGGGCTCGGGTGGCGTTTCTCCCGGCTTGGTCGCCGGTGCCGCGCTCCAACCATTCGGCGTGAGGCCCTGCCCGAACAAACCATTGTCATGTCTGGCCTGAATTCCCCGCACACCGTCTACCAGGAAGTAATCGCCTACATCCCCTTCTTCAATCTGGCATTCGATGCATCTCGGCCAGACTTTGTCCTCACCGACCAAACCGTACAGGATGCCGTTGTCACGCTTGGTCTCGGAGCGAGGGGCGAACCGTTTCACACCCCATTTGTATTCAACCCGGATGTGTACGTTTTCAAACTCCTGGTTGGTCGCGATATAGCCTGGCTCCGCCGGTTCGGCGGTCACCTCGTTTCCCAGGATATGAAGCATTTCCTGCTCCATGACAACTATCTTTCTCGTCTGCGCAACATCCTTGCCTGACTTTTGCAGCATGGTGTACCAGCCCGTCAGGTCGCGGCCGTTCAGCAGGGAGATCCAGCCGTCGGCGCCGGCGGCCGGCAACGATGTTTGCGCGAAGCCCTCGGCCAGACCAAGATGCGGAAGCCACAACGGACTGGTGGCCATCGGAACACTGGCCTTTAAGAAACTGCGACGGTTCATGCTCTCGTCCTCTTGTCCTTCCAAAACAACAACGGCCCCCGTGCGGAGGCCGTGTTTCTACTTACCCTGGCTTAGAACGTGAATCGCACCCCGAAGCGGAAGTATCTTGCATCGAGGAGACGCCCAAGTGGATTGACGGCCAGGATCTGGCTGTATCCGTTCAACGCGGTGATGTTTCCATTGACACGGGAAGCGTTCGAAGCATTCGCTCCAGGATTGGCGAAGTGCGGTGTGTTGGTTACATTGAAGCTTTCCGCACGGAACTGGACGCTCAGCCGTTCCCATATCTGAAAATCACGGAAGACACTGGCATCAAAGTCCGTCGCGCCGGGCCCACGCAACGAATTGAAGCTACTGGTCCCAAAACTCGCGGTGGACACTGGAGCGAAGGCCGTCGGATCAAACCATGAGCTGCCATCGGCAGCCTGATGCGGAACATGGCCCTTGGCAACGGTGGTCTTAACCTTATTGGCTAGCTGCGTGCTGATCGCGTTAGGGCAATTGCACGAAGAGTTGGAGGAGCTGACGTAGAACGGCAATCCGGAAAGATGGTAGAAGACTCCGTTCAGGCTCCATCCACCAAGAACCGCAGCGCCGATCCCGCTCGTGACGAACTGTTTGTTTCTGCCGAAGGGCAGTTGATACAAAGAGCTGACGATGAAATTGTGCGTCCGATCCACTGGAGTCAACGAGGTGTTGCGGTAGTAGTATTCCGGGATCTGGATGCCGGTGCCCCCTGATGGCAGGGCTGCGGTTGCCCCTCCCTGCATGTCCTTGGAATAGGTATAGGCTATCTGCATCGAGAGCCCATTCGTCAGTCTCCTGGAAAGCGTGGCTTGCAGCGAGTTGTATTCGTCCCAGTTAGCCGGCTTAAAGGCAGTAATGGCGCCAGTGATTCCGTACCGATAGAGCGGCAGGCTCTTGGTCCCGCCGCCAAGGCTGGCGTAGTTGAAGTTGACGGTTCCATTCTGGTGAACCACGTGGGTCCCGACATAACCAACCTGGGCGACGAACCCACCGAAACTCCGTTGGACATTCAAGTTCCAGGACTGAATATATCCGCGGACAAAGTTCTTCGGCAGCGTGTTGACGTTGCCCGCTCCAAAGGGAATCGCAACATTCCCATGGCTATCAGGCATTGGCGTGGGAATGGTGGGAAAGCCAGTCGCTAGTGTGGTGCTGGCGGGCAAATATGAGTTCGCTCCGTTATAAACACCCTGCACCGTGGCAGGAAAGGCCTGTGTTCCGGAGTTGCCCATCTCCACCTGGGTAGGAGACAAAGCAAAGCCCGCGCGCACCACCGTGTTGTCATCGACGCGATAGGCGACGCCGAGGCTGGGGGCAAACAGCTTGTGGGAAACCTTGATACCGCAGTCGCCAGGATTGCCCCCGACTCCGCAAAGCTCCATCGTAGGATTGTTAATGTCGCTCAATAGATTGTTGTACTGGATACCACGCTGGGCGGTCGTCGGCACGGGGAATAACTCCCAACGAAGCCCGTAGTTGATGGTGAGCTTATGACTCGCTTGCCACTGATCGCGCGCATAAATCGAAAAGTCATATTCCCGCAGGGTAATGTACGGCTGCTGGGGTTGGAACCAGACGTTGGTGGTCTGCGGCAAGCCCAACAGGAAATCGGCGACCCCGTTATAAGGACCGGGCGACGCGCCCCCGGGAGTACTGGTGACCCCGCCGGTAAATTGGAACACGGTGTTGCGGACTTCCTTGTGATTCATGTGCAGGCGAACGATGTCTTCGCCCACACGAATGTTGTGCGAGCCCTTGATCTTGGTTAGGTTGGCCACGTACTCGAAAACCGGATCTTTGTATTCGAGCGGCGGGTAGGAGTAGCCGAACGTCGTACTGGTAGAGGACGGGTAGCCGGCGATGTCGAAATCCGGCATGCCGCCTGACCAGGGGAGATCTCCTATATTGGTGCCGGGAATTCCCAGAGTATCCAGTCCGACTTTGGTATTCGTGTTTGTCGGGAAAAGCAATTGGTGCGGTTGCGTAACTCCGAAGGTACCGTCGATGATCAGGGTTGGACTAAATAGGTAAGTCACTGACCCTGAGACCGCGAGCGTAGCGCCATTCTGCAGATAGTTTCCGGCACCGTTGTTGCTGAACGGGGCCCAACCACCGCTGGAGCCGCCAAGAAACTGCCCGAAAAATGGGTTCTGCTGGTTGAAATAGGGCTGGTACCCATAGCGTCCCGACACCCGTAGGTTCGGCGTGATCTGGTAGTCAATTTTGGTATCGATCTTATGTAAGTTATAGATGGTCGCCTGGACGACGGAGAAGTTGTTCACGATCCCGGTAAGGTTTGTATTCGGCGGGGGAACGTAAGGAATCATGATCTTCGCAACCGAGCTGATTCGATCCTCGGGTATTTTGTTTCCTGGAAATGGCTTCTTCCCCGTACCGTCTGGATTGCCAGTGGCTGGATCGTAGACGGGTGCCGTCGATCCCGAAAAGTCACCGGAGAGCATCTGCGGCGTAGGCACAGAAATGATTCCGGCGTACCCCTGCCGAATGTAATCTCCTTCATAACCGGCAAAATAGAACAGCTTGTCCCGGATGATGGGACCACTTACCCAACCACCGGTGTCGTTGTCGACCAGGTGAGCCGGTTTCTGCGTGGGAAGTTGGAAGAAGGTTCGCGATTCCGTTGCGTTGTTGATGTTGTTCTCGTAGAACGCTCCGTGTATCCCGTTTGATCCGCTGCGAAGCAACACTGTCACCGAAGGTCCGCCGGAAAGCCCCTGTTCGGCGTCCGGGCTGTTGGTGACCACATTTATACTTTGGATCGATTCGCTGGAAGGCACGAAGCTGGTGTACTGCTGAACCCATGGATTGGTGGCGCTGACGCCTTCGATACGGACGTTTGGACCCTGAACCGCGGTCCCGTTCGCCGCGAAACTCATCGACTTTGACGGGTTATTCGTGCCTCCGGAAAGTTGCCCGCCAGGGGGCACCATACCGGGAACCTGATTAAGGATCCCCTGATAGCTCCTCGTGGCCTGAGGGACGGTTTCAAGCGCATGTGAAGAAATCTCGGAATGCACGTCCGCAGTATCGGTTTGCAGCTGGGCGGCGGCCGCGCTTCGTACTTCGACGGTTTGAGACACGGTCCCGACCTGAAGTTGAGCGTCGACGCGCACTACATTGTTTGCCAACACGTCAATGCCAGTCGTCTTGAAACTCTGGAAGCCCTCCTTGGTGATACTCACCTGGTAATTCCCGGCGGGCACGGTGGACACCGTATAAACGCCGCCGTTATCCGACGCAACTGTGCGCGCATCATTGGTCTGAGTATTGGTGATCACCACATTCGCGGCTGGAACGGCTGCGCCGGTATTGTCTGTAACTGTTCCGACCACGGAACCGTACAGCGTCTGTGCCTTTGCCTGAAGCGACATGAACATCAACAGGCATACGAAGAAAGCGCACACCCAGAACAATGACCTTAACCAACCGCCGGTTCTTTTGGGCATCGTCAACGTGCAATCGATATTTGAATTTAGAGTTCTCACCGCGTCACCCCGCCTATCCATTAGTTCCTCACTGAACTTTCTCAAAAACAGCTTGTAACTTTGTTAGTTGGGCCTTTGGCTTCGGGGTAAGTAGATATACTTGGGAAAGAAGGCCTGTCAAGGGATTTTTGCGATTGGTTCCCTAATGAACTTTGAGTCTCTGCATGAGAGATCCCTAGATATATAGGTTGATTAGCCGCTGGTTCGTGGCGCGGTTTTCGCCCAGGCGAAGAATCTTTAATACCGCTGGATGCGCTGCAGAGCCTGGGCTGCCCCCTGTGCGATGGCCGGATCGTGGGCGGCTGCGGCCTTACGCAGATGATCGGCGGCGCTGGCTAGATCTCCTTCAGCGGCTAACGCCAGTCCCAGGTCTAATTGAGCGCGGCTGAAATCCGGCTGCAGTTCGACAGCTCGCCGATATTCGCGAGTTGCCTCCGCCATTTGCGATTTTCGCGCCAACAGGCTACCCAGCAAGTCGTGAGCTGCGGAGAAATTTGGATCTGACTCGATGCTTGCCTCCACCGCAGCCTGCGCGTCATCGAAGCGGTCGAGGCGGACCAGCATCAGGGCGTAATCGTACTGATAGGGTCCGTAACTGCTGCGGAGGTGGGTTGCCTTCTCGAAATCGAAGAGGGCTTCTGAGCTTTGCCCTTTGGTGGCTAGCGCACGGCCGGCGACGTTATAAGCGGCCGCATCATAGGGGTCGATGGCCAGCGCGCGTTGGGCAGCAGTTGCGGCGAGGTCGACCTTGCCTGTTGCCAGGAGCAGCCCCGCCAGGCTGGTATAGCCTTCCGTCAAATCCGGATTGAGTGTCACTGCCTTTGTGACTTTATCGATGGCGCTCCCGGTGCGGCCAAGTCCGGAATCAAGCACGCCGTATTGGTACCAGACGTTGGCGTCCTGCGGCGCAATCTGCAACGCGCGCTTCAACGTCTCCTCGCTGCGTGTCACATCTCCCGATGCTTTGAGTGCTCCCGCGAGTGCCTGCAGAGCGGTCACCGAGGTTGGGCTCCGCAAAACGGCCTGCTGAAACGCCGCGGCGGCCTCTTTGGGCTTACCGCTGTTGCGCCAGGCATCGCCAAGCGTGGTGTAGAACTCCATCTCGGGTGGCGGCCGCTGGCTCATTTGGCGGCTCAGTTCTGCCACACCCTGCTGCAGATTGTTTTGCAAAGCTACCTGCGCGACCGCCTTATAAAGCAGGTTCTCGCCTGTGGGCGGCAGAGGCGAGGGATAGTAAGGGACCACTTCACCGTGGTACTCGTCAGTATCGCTAAGATGACGTTCGGGTAGCTCAGCTAACAGATCACGATTGGGAGGTAGCCGCTGGATAAAGTGGTCAGTCACGACGGCGTGCACTACATCCTCCGTTCTCCGCTGAGGCATGTGGCACGACATGCAATCCGATGAACCGGTATGCTTACCCGACGTGACCAAAGCACTCAGCGACTGTTCGTGACAGCTACGGCATCGCGCGGAAAAATAGCTCACCGCTGCTTGGCCGGTAGGGAGGCTCTGATGTGGATCGTGGCAGGTGAGGCAGGTCAGCGCTCCCTTGCTCTCGAGAAAACAACGGGACTTGCGCAACCGGTAAGCCGCACCCGCGATTTCAAACTTGTCATCGTAGCCGCGGCCCGGCGCGTGATCGAAGTAAAGGATGAAATCCTCCAGCGGCTGCCCAGGGATATAAGAGAACGGCCCTCGATTGAAGCGGCGAATCAGTGCGGGCAGGCGGCCACTGGTCGGCTCCAGATGGCATTCCATGCAAGTATCCATTTGCAGTTTAGGGCTCAGGCGGGCTGGGTTGACGATGCTGGCGCTAATCTCTGCCGGCTTCGCGCCCGGTGTCTGGGCTGTGCGGATATGCCGGGCGCCAGGCCCGTGACATCGCTGGCAATCAACGCCTTCCGGTAGTTGCCCCGAGAAGACAGGGTCAGGACTGCGCGCCTGGTTTGCAGTCGGACTTTGCGGATAGCCGTTGTGGCAGAACATGCACTCGTAGGAAACCAGGCGCCGGGTCTGGGGATGACGGGAATCGAAGCCCGGGCTCATGGCCCAGTATCCACCGCGTTCGGAATACCAGCCCAAGGGAAGCTCGATCAAGGTTCCAAGAGCCGTGCGATGGAGGTAGGACCGCGCGTGATCGCCCGCGCCGACCACATAGTCGATCTTCATTTCCTCGACGTTGGTCTCGCTTCCATCGAAGCCGGTTTGCCACCGTCGCTGATAATACGCTCCGTCGCGGATCGTCATCGAATAGTGCGTACCGGACAAGGCGTGATCGAAGGTGTGCTGGTGGGTGTAGTCCTCTACGGTGTTCGCGGGCGCCGGCTGGAACAAGGAGCGGCCCATGCTGGTACGGCGATAGCTTTCATAGATCTGACCATGGCACTGCGCGCAGGCGCGTGAGTCGACGTACTCATTATGCGGAGGGGTTGGCGCCGGCGCATTCGACGCTAGTATGGCAGCGGCTGCCAGGAACAGCGCGCTGAGAATGAACCCGATCCTCGCCACACCCCTCCCCTTCCTTGGTTCAACCTTCAGGGATTCCATGGACAGGAGCACTGTAGCCAAATACTTCCCTTCCCGCAACAGGGGCGCGTTGACCCTCGTGCAGAAATAGGGCGATTGCGCTGCAGAATTTCCATGAGCAGCCCGCGAATCTGTGGTACCTTCTGCCGGGTGACGACCGAGTCGATCGACCCTCAGTTACGGCGCAATTCGCTCGGGCTTCCGGAGCTGATTTTCCAGAGTGTTACCCACATTGCTCCGGCCACCAACATGGTGTTCACCTATCCGATCATCGCCCTCAAGGCGGGGCCGGATATGCCGCTCTCATTCTTGTTGGCTACCACCATTTGCTTTTTTATTGGAAACACGGTGGCGCAGTTCTCCCGCTATATGCCGTCCAGTGGCGGCTACTATTCCTTCGCCACGCGTGGGCTGGGCCCGCGCATCGGCTTTATGGCCACATGGAGCTACCTGTTGTATGAACTGCTGGGCGGCGCGGGGTCTACCGGCTTTCTCGGCTACTTGCTGTCGGATACGTTACGGTCAGGGTTCGGCGTCCATATTCCCTGGTGGCTGATTGCGTTGTTTACCTTTGCCGTGATCTGGACGCTCACCCACTACGGAGTCCAACTGTCAGTCCGGATCACGCTGTTTTTGGGTGGACTCGAGCTACTGATCATGCTGGCGCTCGCCACCACTTTCCTGATCCATCCGGGGCCCGGCTCCAGTTATATCGCGCCGCTCGATCCGTCGGCCGCGCCGCATCACTTTGGTGGGGTGCTGGCGGGCATGGTCTTCTCCATTCTCTCGCTCAGCGGGTTTGAAGGGTCGGCGCCACTGGCGCAGGAATCCCGGCGTGCGGGCAAGTTTGTAGGCCAGGCAGTGCTTCTCTCGCTGGTGGTGACCGGCCTCTTCTACGTGTTTACTTCGTATGCCAGCGCCATCGGTTGGGGCACCGGGGATATGGCAGCCTTCGCGGCGCATCCAAACCCGTTTTACGCGCTCGGTCATCAGCTGTGGGGAATGGGGTGGTGGTTCGTGGTGCTGGCGCTCATCAACAGCGCCGTCAGTGTCGGCCTGGCAACGACCAACTCAGCTTCAAGGGTGATGTACACCATGGGCCGGGCGGGTACGCTTCCCTCCTCATTCGGGCGCGTTCATCCCGTGCACCAGACACCCACGTTCGCCATCGCCATGGTACAGATCGCCGGCATCGCGGCGGTGCTGCTGGTGGGGCTGTTGTTGCGGCCGGTCTATATCTTCGGACTGTTGGAGACGATTGCCACGCTGGCGGTGATCATCATCTATTGTGTGGCGAACCTGGCGCTGACGGCGTACATCCGCCGTGAGCACCGCGAGAATTTCAACATCTGGCGCCACGTGGTTTCACCGTGGATTGGTACGCTGGCGCTCTTGCCGGTGTTGTTCGTGACCATGTATCCGGAGCCCGAGTGGCCGTACAACATCGCGCCTTACTTTCTCGTGGTGTCGCTGATCGCGGGATTCGGCTATATGCAATGGCTCGAATCGCGCCATCCAGGAGCGCTGCTTCGGGGCGCCACCATGCTGGTGGGCAGTCGCAGTACGCAAGAAGGCGACGTAGACTGGGATAAGCCGATCGCTCCGCTCCCGTAGCAACGAAGGCAGAAAGGTCTCTATGAGCTTTGGTTCGCTGGTCTTTACTCCCCTGGTCAAGAAGCTGCAGGAGCGCTACGGCAGCCGGCGGCAGTATGAGCGCATGGAGAATTCCGGGGCAGCGCAGGATCGCCTGACCGACTTCGAGATCGAGTTCCTGGCTGAGCGCGACAGTTTTTACATGGCCACGACCGGGGCGACCGGCTGGCCCTATGTGCAGCACCGCGGCGGGATCAAAGGATTCTTAAAAGTGATCGATGACCGCACGCTCGCGTTCGGCGACCTTCGCGGAAACAAACAATACATCAGCACAGGAAATCTGCTCACCGATGATCGCGTCGCCATCATTATGATCGACTACCCGCGGCAGGCCCGGCTGAAGATACTCGGGCGAATCGAGACCCTGGAGGGCGAAAAAGCGCAAGGCTGGCTGGATAAGGTTCGGATGCCGGGAGAGAAGACACCGATCGAGCGGGTTTTCGTTATCCACGTAGAGGCCTACGACTGGAACTGTCCGCAGCACATCACGCCGCGTTATACGGTGGAAGAGCTACGCGACGGAATGAAAGACGTGGAGAAGCGGATCCAGACGCTGGAGCAAGAGAACGAATCGCTGCGTAAGCAACTGGCCGCAATCCACGCAAACTCGAAGGAGCATACTTCATGAGCCCCCGTCCTCCGCTACCCCCGTTCACCCAGGAAACCGCCGTCCAGAAAGTACGCCTGGCTGAAGACGGTTGGAACACGCGCGAACCCGAAAAAGTCGCCCTTGCCTACACCGTCGATTCACGCTGGCGGAACCGCGCAGAGTTTATCAACGGCCGGGAGCAGATCGTTGCCTTCCTCACGCGGAAGTGGCAAAGAGAACTGGACTACCGGCTGATCAAGGAGCTGTGGGCATTCACCGGCAATCGGATCGCGGTTCGTTTTGCCTACGAGTACCACGATGACTCCGGCAGTTGGTTTCGTGCTTACGGCAACGAGAATTGGGAATTCGACGGCGAAGGTCTGATGTATGCGCGGCACGCCAGCATCAACGACCTGCCGATCAAGGAGCAGGAACGGAAGTTTCACTGGCCAAGCGGACGGCGTCCCGACGGCCACCCGGGCTTGAGCGACTTGGGTCTTTAAAGATCAAGTTCCATCGCCGAAACCGGAGTCGAACAACAAATCAGGACATTCCCATCCGCTGGCATATCGAGGGGCTCAGGATTGTATTGGACTTCGCCGTCAATCAGCCCTGACTCGCACGTGTGGCACACCCCTGACCGGCACGCCCACCTGACCGGAATATCGCAAGCTTCCGCGAATTCGAGGAGGCTTTGAAACCGCGGATCCCACGGGACCGACAGGCCACTCCGGGTGAAGGATATTTCCGGGCCAGTGCCAGGGCTGCCGGCCGGTACATGCGGAGTTTTCGGTGCGGCCGCCGCAATGCCTGGAGTCACAGCAGATTCGGTGCCAAACGTTTCAGAGTGGATGCGGGCATACGGAATGCCCCACGACTGCAACGAAGCCGTCAGCTCTGTGAGAAAAGCCGGGGGCCCACAAAGATAAAAGTCCGCCGTCTTAGGCAAATGAAGTTCTTCCAATGACGAAAGGGTCAGGTGGCCGTGGGCGTCGTAGTTCCTACCCTGTTGATCTCCTTCACCCGGTTGGCTGTAGACAATAAAGGAACGGCTGTTAGGCAAGTCAGTCAGAAGCTTACGCGCTTCCGCGGCAAACGGATGTTCGTTACCATTGCGTGCTCCATAACACCACCAGACCTCGCGTTTTGCGTTGGAAACGAGCGAGTAGAGCATGGAGAGCACCGGCGTGGCGCCGATGCCGGCGCTCAGCAGCACGACCGGACTGTCGCCTTCGGGCAACGTGAAGCTACCTCTGGGTGCGCTGACTTGAAGCATGTCGCCTACGTGGACGCGGTCATAGAAGAAGCGGCTCCCCGGGCCTTCCGCGCGCTTTACGCTGACGCGATAGGTCCCAGTGCCCGGCGGACCGGACATCGAATAGCTGCGCAACGTGGGGGCGCCTTGTGGATCCAACTGGAGTTTGAAAACCAGAAACTGCCCCGCCAAGGCGGACGGCAGCGGGGCGCCCTCGGCCGATTCGAGCACGAAGGAGCGCACGTCCGCGGACTCCGGTTGAATCGCCGCCACGCGGAGCGGCCGGAAACCCCGCCACGCAGGCGGAGGAGCGGCAGCAGCGAGTCCTGCATTGCCCTGCTTGCCGGTTCCCTCTTCCGCCACCAGGGCTTGCAGTGAGCTTTTCCAGCCCGCGCTGAGTGCTGGAATCCGTAAAGCGCGTTGCAACTGTTCGCGCGGGTGCCCAGGCAGATAGAGCAGCGCATCGACCTCCGCGACCGTGACCTTTTCCGGCCCATCTGCAACTTTGACGATCACATCTCCGGCGCTGACTTCTCCTTCTTGCAGAACGCGGAGATAAAACCCGGGCCGTTTGTGAGATACGAGCAGGCTGGGCATCTGGGGATTGGCCATGCGGATGCCGACCCGGTAACAAGTAACCCGCGGCTGTGTGACCTCAAACAAAGCGCTCCCTATTTGATAGCGGTCGCCGATGCAGACCTCATTGTCGGGAAGGCCATCCACGGTTAGATTTTCACCGAACTGACCGTACTCGAAGTCGTCGCGCTGCAGTTGTTCCTGCCAGTAGCGGTAGGAGTCGAGTTGGTAGACCATCACGGCCCGGTGCTCCCCGCCATGGCCTGCGAGGTCTCCTTGGCCGTCGCCGTCCAGATTCAGGCGCCGCGCCATCACCCGGCCCGGGACGGGTTTCTTCCAGACGGCGGTGTGAACCAGCTTGCCTTGCCACTCGACATCGCGTGGCAGACCGACGTTGACCGAGACTACTGAATTCATGCGGATCCCCCGAAGCGCGCGAGTCTTGGAACGAGTCTTGGACCTTCGCTTGATTGTCTCTCATCATCGCCCCGAGTGCGCTAAACACGAGGCAGAAGCAGATGACAGCCTGGAGCGAAGTGCTGGACGGCTGCCCAACGAGTGAGGTAGGGATTCTCCTTGCTGAATTTGTGTACCACTTCCATCCTGCCGAACCAGAAAGCGAACCGAAACACTCATACAGCAAACAGTTCAGTTACCCATAACCCCGTTTCAGAAGCAGTTACATAAGATTCGGCGCTCTCCGTCACCTTGTTGTTCCCCTTGCCCACGAAACCCGTCCATCAAACTCCGAAGCTTCCGGTCGACGGAAATGGTGCGTGATATGCGTGGTATGCGTGGTAAGTCACGCGGGTTGATTGATGTCTGCATCGGTTGGCGACCAAAGAGCGTGGGGACGGTCCTTGCTTGACGAGCCTGTGTTGCCAAGGCCATTTGACGGGTTGGGGCTGCAGGCCGACGATATCTGTGTCAGTTACGGTTGCGGCTGCATGCGCGGGCAACCGTGATGGCGTGTCAGGCGAGGGTGCATGCGTCATGATGGCTTGCTGCAGGATCATTGCTTGCTCCAGATGGAAAGGGCTCCGCAGTGCTCCCGGCGCAGGAATCGGGTGAGGACGGTTGCGTTCATGCGGCCGGTCTGGCATAAGAATGTTGTCTTAAAGCCGACAGTAATACGCTTGGGAGCCGCTGTCCATGGGGCTGGAGAATAAACATGTGGAAGATCGGGTAGTAAACTCGTGATTACTCCCTAATGTTCAGAGATAACTGAGTAGTTAACTAGGAGCTTTTGGCAATCGGCGAGCCGGTTTATCGGCCAGGCTGGAGCGCCGAGCTTGAACCGGATATCCAATGGGTCAGGTTCAATACGCCGGTGTCCATTTTAGTAGGCTGATTCGGTGGATGCCCCAACTCCAGCAAATTTGCTCCACCGCGACGCCGCCCGAAATCACCAACGCCAGTGTCACCGGCGTATAGCTGAAATTGCTGCAACAGGTATCATTTCGACGTATCTCTTGGGCTATCTTGAAGAGGGTGGCATCTCGGTCTCAAGCGTTTACGCATGTTATTTCCGGGTGGGCGACCATCCAACCGGAACTCAGAAGGTGCTTCATTCCAGCTCAGTAAGTGCGTGCCCTGTTGTCGCCGATCGAGATCAGAACTTCGAAACCCAGGTAATTGGATGACCGCTATCGGTCGACGTTGTCGAGCAGCCAGATACTGCCGGACTCCTCCGCCATCGTCAATACGAGTTTGTCCTGGGTGAGCGAGAACCCGACGGACGGTATCGAATCTGAAATCCTCACGCGCTGGCTGTCGAATTTGGATATCTGAAACGGCTGGCCAACGGTCTTTCCCGTGGCCGGATCGAAGCGGATTCCCCAGACATTGAAGAGGCCGCCGGCGCCTGAAAGGAAGTAGAGGGTCTTCCCGTCGGGAGACCAGCGGGGCTTATCGTCCCAGCGGCGGCCGTCGGTAATGCGCGTCCAGGGACCACCCGACGCGGGCACGACGTAGAGCGCGGACTCGGGGTTGGGTGAGTTCGCGACGGCTTCAAAGACCACCCATCGGCCGTCAGGGGAGATGTGGGGCTGATAGACCTGGTACTCCGGATTGGAAACAATCCTTTGTGCCTCGCCGTCTCGGCATGCCGAGCGATGTGAATGGGATCAGCCAGACTTGACCTCCCGTTATGGCCAGTAACCACTTGCCGTCTGGAGACCAATCATTGAAAGTCATTTTTATCCCACCGGTCAGTGGCTCTTCATCGTGGCTTTGGCTCGACCAGAGCATGAGCTGATGCTCGCCTGTCCTGAGATCCTTGCGGTCATAGATGAGTTGCTTACTGTCGGGCGACCAAAGCGGAGTCCAAATTGAAAAGCCTTCAGCGGGAATCTGAATCTCGCTCCCATCCACCAGCGATTTCACCCAAACCTCATTTCGGACGTCGCCCCAAGCCGGCCCGTGGCTTTCGCCATATGGAACCTGATAGGCGACTTTCGTGCCGTCAGGCGATAGCCTCGGGTCGATGGAAAGCCTTCCAGGCGAAGTGATGGCGTTGCCATTACCGATGATCTGGCCAGTTCTCGCGTCGAACGGGAAGAGCCAGGTTTGAATTCGCTGCGACTTCGCCGTGAAGGCCAGCCGCTTGCCATCGGCAGAAACCGCGAGTCCGGCATCGGGCCCCGGGCCAGTGGTCAGGCGATCGACACCGGTAGCTCGCAGCGTTCCGGGATCGACTGTCAGCTTCCAGATGTTTCTCGCGCCTCTGTAGCCCCGCACGAAATAGATGGCATCTCCCGAAGGTGACCAGCAAAAACGGTACTCCCCGAACTGCTGGCTAGTATGGGTATCCCCGGAAGCCTCTGCGAGTTCTTTCTGGACCGCGGGAGGAATATCCAGTTCAATTCCGGGTCCCCCGTCAAGAGGTACGGTCCAAAAGGCGGGAGTTGGCGAGGAGGTTCCGACCCAGACGGTGATCCTCTTTCCATCCGGGTGCCAGGCTGCTGCAGTTGCCCAAAATTGCTTTTGCGAAATCCACTCTCCCAGTACTTCGCGGGGTGGGCTGCCATCAAGCCGCGCCACGTAGAACCGGTTCGAATAGCCGATTGCCGTAAAGTGAGTCCGAAACAAGACCTGCGAGCTGTCCGGTGACCACTGAGGAAAGTAGCCGAAGGGAGCAATTTTCCGTTCGAGTCCGGCACCCCCGAGGGCCGGAATCACATATATTCCGCCGTCCCCCTGCTCGGAACGATAGGCGATATATTTGCCCTCCGGAGACCAGGCGGGTTGTATGTTCTGGCCCGGCCGTTTGGTGATTTGGATGGGGTCGCCGCCGCTGACTTGCTGGACCCAGATGTCGAACTTGCCGCCGCGGTCGGAACTGTAGGCGATGAAGCGGCCATCGGGCGACCAAGTGGATCCGGCCTGCAGGCCTTCGTCGAAGGTGAGCCGGGTGAAACTCCGTTGGACCGGCCCTGGAACATGGGGGCGCCATTTTTGGTAGGCGAGCCAGCCTGCACCGGCTAGCAGAACGAATGTGCTGCTCACCAAAAAGAGCACGACCGCGGTCTTCATGCGCGCGGGTCGAGGGACCGCGACCGGATCCTCTATATATCCCGCAGCGCCTCCGAGGTGCTCAACCGGCGCGATGAATCGATAGCCGCGCCGCGGCAGCGTCTCGACAAAGCGCGGTCTCTCTGCCGAATCGCCCAGCACCTCCCGGATCTTGTTGACGGCGGTGTTGAGGTTGCGCTCGACATCCACAAACGTGTCCGGCCACAGACGCTTTTGCAGCTCTTCCCGTGTCACCACGTCGCCCGGGCGTTCCAGCAGAATGGCGAGCACCTGGAACGGCTGCCCGCTGAACTTCACCTTCACGCCATCTTTGCGCAGCTCGCCCGTCTGCACATCTGCTTCAAACGCGCCGAACCGTATAAGCCGGGGACGGGATTGTGTTTCAGCCATTGGGGAAACTTCCTTGCTGTGCAAGGCTGCCCTTGTGGTTCACCTTACGCCTTGCTTATTCCAAGTTCAACAATCGCCGGTAGTTAGGCCGATCAACATCTTTTCCATATTCAATTGACACGGATTCAACTCCCAATCCATTGAGGTACCCGGATATAGCCGCCAATGTCGCCTTCAGCTCGCACTCCGCGAGCGGAGGCCGACATGAAATTCCCATCGCTCTTCTGTTCCGACATCGTCTTTCTCGCCACCGCAATTGCCTTCACGGCGATTTCCAGCCAGGCGGAGACCCGTTGCCCGGGCGACATCGTCACCATCAGACCGCGACTAGTCGCCAACGCCCTGCTCGTTATTCCCGTGAAGATCAACCAGTCCGGCCCATTCGACTTCATGGTTGACACCGGCAGCCAGCTCAACGTGATCGACCCGGCGCTCGCCGTCCAGCTTAACCTGAAATCGCAAGGTACGGTCGGCCTGGTCGCCACCGCGGCCTATTCCCAGTCGTCCGTCGCAATATTGGATTCGTTGGAGGCGGGGTCACACGTGGTGGTAAAGCCTCTGGTCGTCGTCCACGATCTGGGGCCAATCCAGGCGGCGGATCCACGGATTCGAGGCGTCCTCGGAGAGAACTTCCTCGCTCACTTCGATGTCCTCATCGACTATGGGCACAAACTGCTCTGTCTCGACGAAGCGAATCTCATGGAAAAATATCTTCTCGGCGAACGGATTCCCCTGGTGACATCAAAGCACCCCGAAACCGATCTGCCGTTCTCTCCACGACTCGTCGTTTCAGTCACTCTCTCCGACCCAGGAACCCGCCCGATCCTGCTCCAGGTCGACTCCGGCAGCGACGGCGCGATTCTGTATGCCGGCAACAGGGAATTGGAAGAGCCGCTACTCAAGCGTGCCAAGCTTCAGGGACCAGAGGTAAGCGATGCGCGCAGGGCTTTCGCTGTTCTGCCCCCACAGGACATGAAGCTTGGTAGTCGCATCGTTCGTAAACTTTTCTTCGTGACCCCAGCAAGTGCGTCGCATAGCGTTCCAGATCGAGAAGAGGACGGAATATTGGCTACGGTGCTCTTTCAGCGAGTATATGTTAGCCACTCAGATCGGTTCATCATCTTCGATCCAATGTAATCCGGATCCGGTCGCCCGGCTGCAAGCGCTATCGGTTGCATGAGTGACCTCCGGTTCTTGACGAGTGATATCGAGGATCTTCGGATGGGTTGAACAAGCCGGGGCGAAGCCCTTCCGATGAGTACCCGCACGGCGGGCGTCTTCGAAATGATGGCATTGGAAAAGTTCCACAAACCCGCCATAAGCACAAGTAACAGCGATTGTCTCGCCCACGAAGAGGGCACACGGGCTTCTTCTTTTGCGTCCCCGTGCACCCACATTTGTTCCGCAACTCTCGGCTTGTCCTCCTATAAGCTGACACCACACGTGACACCACTCGGGAGCCCTCTTGACACGTCTCTGCCTGCTGGGAATTGCTCTGCTGACACTGTTCGGATCCGCTGCTGAAGCGCAGGTTTCGGCTTACACCATGGTGGGGCTGAGCCGTTATGGGTTCACCTACCAAGACGACACCGTCTTCAAAGACGACACCGCAAGTTTCGGTGGTGGAGCTTTTTACAACTTCCCTATCCACAGCCGCCTGACGGCGGGAATCGATGGCCGCGTTCTGTACGGCCCAGCCTCATACGGCGGCACCACGGCGGACGTCGCGCTCCGCATCGGTTTTGTTCCGGCGCGTGTTCGCCTGCGGCCATATTTCGAGATTGGCGGCGGAGTGGTCAGTTCGGTCTCCGACCCTGGGTTCGACCCACACCGTATTACGAATGGGGCGGCGGAGTTTCTTGGCGGCCTCGACATCCGCCTCACCGACCGTGTTGATCTTCGAGCAGTCGAGTGGGGTGCGGCCGCCGGCGTCTCTAACAACGACCCAACGAGTGGGGTAGGGTTTCTCGTTGCTGGATTCGTGTACCACTTCCATCCTGCCGAACCAGAAAGCAAGCCGAAACACTAATACAGTAAACAGGTTCAGTTACCCACAACCACGTTTCAGAACCGGTATTCGTGACCAGACGGGACTGACACTTTGGAAATGAGAGAGCAAGGATACCCCTCCGGCGAATGGGTCAGTTCCGTCTGGTCACGAATACCTTGGTCACGAATACCTGGTCACGAATACCGGTTACGAATCTAAATCTGCGCGGCCGGAATAGAGTCGCTTCTCCTTTTCCGTAGGGCTTTCCCATCCCCTAGAATGTGCCGGTTTATCCGGGCGCTCTCCCTCACCTTGTTGTTCCCCGTGTCCACGAACCCGGTCCACAAAACCCGGAAATTTCCGCCCGACGGAAATGGTGCGTGATATGCGTGGTATGCGTGGTAAGTCACGCGGCTTGGTTGATGTCCGCATCGGTTGGCGACCAAAAGAGCGTGGGGACGGTCCTTGCCGGAGAGGCTTTTGCGGCTGCCGCGCCCATCGACATGAGCTGTTGCAAGGCGGCATCCATGCTTTGGCTGGATATGCGGTGGCAGCCAGTGTGGGCCAAGGTGGGGTTCTGGGAGTAGCTGGGGGAGCCGGCTCTTCGTCCCATCGTCTTGGCCAAGTGAAACCGCCTGCATTCGTAAACACAAGCCGACATATGGGGAGCAATCTGGGAAAAACGGCGACGAGCGTGTGGGGTAGGCACAACTGGTAACTGACGGTTGGGCGGTGATACGGCCGGAATCACAGGATCGGTCTCACAGATGCTCGATTCGCGCCTGGTGATTTGTCACGAATCCAGCTGCGACGCTGAAACTTACGGATCCCGTTTCATTAAGCACACCGGTGTTTCTGGTCAGTGATTCGGGTAAATCGGGTCTGCAGGGACTGGGGGTCCGTTCGCGTCAGGAACACCTTTGTATTGCGGGAGCATTCGAGCCTCTGCCCCGAACTTGTGATAGTCCGAATAGACAATGTCGTCAAGTCGCGTCTCGTATGGGGCGTAAATTTCAAATGTTTGTTCAAGAACCGTCAATGAACTCACCGTTCTAACCCGCAGAATCTGAACACTTCGAAGCGGGCAGATGTACTCTCTCCCTCCGATTTCAACCGGCCCATATTCGATCATGGTCGCCGCACCATCCGCGGGTTGTATCGGAGTCAGGTTTGGTTCTTTCATCCATCCCAGTTCCGCCTCCAGCGTCAGCCGAAGAATCGCTCCGGTATCAGGTTCAATTGTGAGTTCACCCACATATCTGGGCCACGTCGAAAAGGTACCACCTCCGACCAGGCAGCAATATTGAACGTAGTAGTGAGTATCATCGGCACCTACAAAGTAACGAAAGACAGCCTCCTTGCCCCGGTCGCCGCGTTCCCAATGATTCCATGTCAAAATGCTGCCACCATGTGTTACGTCAGTGAGCACGGAGCCTAACATGGGACTAAAAACACCAACAAGGTTCACGTGTTTTTGCTTGCTTTGTCGGCTCAGCTTCACAGATTTTTGATCCTGTTCCTCATGGCCGTTGCGATACCGGAGAATCGCTTTTTCGGTCGCAGCTTCACGCAACGTCTGATCGGCCAATGCGGTCTTCCATACGCCCTCTTGTTGAGGCAATGGCTGCTCGAACTCGGTAGCTGTGCGCACCGCAAAGAAATCGGGCAGTTTCGGGAGGGCGTCTTTCAGATATGTGACCGTTCGTGAAATCATCCGGCGCTGTGCCTCGGGGTCAGGCACAGGGTCGGAGAGAACCTCGGATGCTGGTGGGTCAAGGAAAGCAGACTTGTCTGCCAGAACGACCAGCGCAGCAATCGACTTCTTGCCCCGCAAACGCTTCTGCCAGAGCGAGAGTAGAGGACTGCTGAGACGTTCGCTTAAGCGCATATCTTCCAGTCGCTTTGCCAAGGCGTCATCCTCCTCACCGCCGGAGGTGGCGAGAATTTGTTCCAGCTCGCGAACACTGACGCGTACGGGCGGAAAGAAAGACTGATCATAGAACACGGGTTGGTTGTAATAACCGATGTTCGTGCGCGCAGTTGCCCCTGGCGAATCGATTTCGACCCTAATGCGGTGATATTCATCCGGATGGGCTGCGTGCGGCGGGTCAAAGGACAAAGTGTAGAACATCGATGCGGCTTGAACGCAACGTTCGATAGAGCGCGAAATCTCTGTAGTTTCATCGACCACCAGCCCGCCGCTCTGAATAGCTAACACCGGAAGCGAAAAATGCGAGTAGGGAGCAAAGCCTTGCTCCTCCAGCTCTGACGGTGTGCGAACCTCAGAAAGATAATTCTTGTAAGCATCGATGAATGCTGAAATCGTCGGTTCAGTATGCGTGCGAGTGTCCCTTCCCGTGTTGGGGGTTACCGGTTCACTCCGGGCGGTAACCTCTGAGATGACCACCCGCGCTTCGTGCAGGCGCGTGGATAGCTCCACCAACCAGGGGAAAGCCCGGTCCTTGTATTGCGACGTACGGTCTACCTTCAACCACCCGAAACCCATCCAAAGCACGAGCTTGCGGCCAGGCTTGAGCCTTCGCTCGATGGCTATGCTGTAAACCGCTTGCAAACTCAACTCCCAGCGGGAGTTTCTCTGCGCTTCGGTTTCGACCCTTAGCGAAGATGACAACAATGGATCCTGTACTCGTGAAGGAGTCCAGACCTTGCGCTGATAACGATGTCGCGCAACATCATCGGCCAGTGCGTTACCGTCGCTTGTCGGCGCTAAAGTAGCGTATAGTCCAAAGTTCGTGAACAAGTAAACGGTGGTTGGGTGGGGAAGCAATCCGCCATCCTGCCGCAGGAATGTTATCGACTCGGCCTTTACAATCTTCAACTGCTTGGGCGAAAGGTTGACTTCATCGATGACTAGCACCACCTCGGTTAGTTGCTCATTCTCAGTTGCCGGGTGTTGATTTGAAGCCGCGAAGGAAATAATCTTTTGCGGCTCACCGTTGTCTGTAAGGGTGAAATCCTTTGCCGTCAAATCCGCGGATGGATTTCCTTGACTGCCGGTCACAGATACATCCAAGTGGATTAACCCCTCTCGAGGTAAGTTGGTCTCCACCTTGAGTGCACTGTACGGAGCCGTCTCGTTTACTGGAACCTGAGAGGTTTCAAATTGGCCGTAACCACGGGAGTCAGATAAGACTACGAGAAGGCAAATTAAGAAGCCTGGCAAATTGCCGACTTGGATCCTCATTCGGGCCGCACCTCGGATCGGCCTCTGTGGGCCGCCCTCAAAGAATATCTCGGCTGATGTCGACTGGATGCGTCAACAAATCATTCTTGCGGAAATTTCGATCTCAGTTCGTGAAAACAGGCCAATGCGCGTTTCCAGCTCCGACTCGCCCCGGTCTTTAGAGTTCCGGTCGGATGGTCGCCCACGCGGAAATGACTCAAGAGTAAACGCTTGAGACCGAGATGCCACCATCTCCAAGATAGATAGCGAAAAACGCCGCAGCATACCGCGATACACCCTTCCGAATTGCTGGAGCCTGGCCGACATATGGGTAGTAGTCCCGACGCCCGGATGAAGACCTCGCTCAAATGCTGGTCAAATAGTAATTTCCGGTTAGGCGGTGATTCACCAGAAATACCATCTGAATTACTTTGGGCAATTCGACGAGAGTCGATACTGAAATTGCGTGAGATCATCGACGCCACAAAGCAACCCGTTCATCGGCTTGGGGAACGGCCGTCCACTCTTTGCATCGAAGCCGCGCATGACAAATCGTTGCACGGTGCTATCTCGTGGAATGGAAACCTCAAGGGCCGTCTGACAGTCGGAGGGCCGTGCCTGATGTTCAGCGTTGATGATTCCCGTGAACTGATGGAGCGTCTCGCTCCCCAGCCGTTGTTGCAACGCAGTGAATTCCAGAGCTGTTAAAACTCTGTGCTTAACCTCTAAGCCGTCGTCTGAATGATTCGAGGTGTCAATATACTTGAGATCCCCATCCTTGAAGACGACTGCATAGAGCGTTCTGCCCCCGGGCAATGGATTACATTGCCCGACATTGTCCGTATAAAGCTCAACAAGCGCAGCGTTGTGGGTCTGTCCTGCGAGGATTGCAGCATGCGTCAGAAGCAGCGCCCAAAACAGCTGAGAAACCCTCATACATGAACAATACGCTCCTTCTGAGCGTATTGTCGGCGACCCGGAAGTAATCCCAGTCGCGGAAAAGCCGATCACCCGACCGATGCTCCCCTGAACGGGCGCTCCGGTGAATTCACCGCCGTTTGGAGGTTAACCGGGAACTTACTCAAAACCAGACTTTCCAGGAGGTTAACTTGCGGGATGGCGCTAGCGCGAATGCAAGGATGGCAGAGGACTGTCGGGACCCTCTTGCTCTGGACTCCTTTGTGGCTTTTTCCCTTCTGGTTTGGGTGGTGTTCGGGAGGGATCGATGTGGATGGACGTCCATTGGACCTCCCGACATCGCCGTGACTTGCGCCTCCTGCTCGTCTGTGTCTGCGTGGCTGCTGGTCTTCAATCGCGGAAAAAGACCAAGCCTTGAAGCAAGTCACTGAACTTTGCAGTCCGGGGAGCGCCATCGTTGCAGTGAAACAGCGCCTTGTCACAAAAAAGCAGCCTTAGCTTTCCTAGGGCTCGATAATTCCATTTCGGACCGCATAGCGAACAAGATCTGCCGTAGACCCAAGTTCAAGCTTACGCATAATCTCCCGCCGGTGTCCTTCCACCGTGCGGTCGGTAATAAAAAGAATGCTGCCGACCTCCTTATTGCTTTTACCCTCTGCCAATAGCTGAACCACTTCGATTTCCCGAGTCGTCAGCGCCCCGCCGTCTTGTCTTCCGGTCTCTCGTTTGGAGAGATACGCATCCACCACCGTCTCGATCACGCTCGAAGTAAAAAATCGCTTGCCGGCGGCGATACTCTGCACCGCGGCAGTCATGTTTTCGCCGGCGTCCGATTTCAAAACCACGCCCCGAGCGCCCGCCTCCAGCGCGTCCAGGATGATCTTTTCCGTCTCGTGCATCGTGTAGATCAATATCTTGGTGCGGGGCCGGCTTTTTAGAATCTGGCGCGTTGCTTCCAAGCCATTTAAACCCGGCATGCTGACGTCTAAAATCGCAAAGTCCGGTTGCAGCTTCTCCGCCATCTCGACCGCCAGTCTTCCATTGGACGCTTC
The DNA here is from genome assembly GCA_963850235.1 of uncultured Acidobacteriaceae bacterium. Lineage (GTDB taxonomy): Bacteria > Acidobacteriota > Terriglobia > Terriglobales > Acidobacteriaceae > PALSA-350. Next base: position 240,074 of record CAWKKM010000007.1, read on the forward strand.
GCCACACACTGTCCAGTCAGGCTGCTGCTCCAGAAGGAATCTAAGCCCGGAGCGCGTCAGCTCATGGTCATCGGCCAACAGAATGCGCAGCAGCATATCGCTCCTTATCCATCGGCACCGTTGCTGTTACCTTTGTGCCCCGCGAATCCGAGTGTATCCTGAGGGTTCCGGCGAGTTGCCGCAGCCGTTCGCGCATCCCGGCAACACCCACACCTGTGACGGCTGCGCCCTGCGCCTGGGCAAGCTCCTGCGGGCTCATGCCGGCGCCGTCATCTTCGATTGCAAGCGTCACCGTATTATCTCGCCCCATGAGGGTCACCACGATCCTTTGCCCGCTCGAGTGGCGCATGACATTGTTCATGCTTTCCTGCACAATCCGGAACAGGGCCCTTTCCGCTTCCGGGGCAAGCTCCATTATTTCCGATGGCGATTCAAACGTAATTCTGAGATTAGTTCGCTTCTGCAATCCATCCAAGTACCAGCGGACGGCGGCGACCAGACCGAGATTATCCAACAAAGGAGGGTGGAGGGCGAAGGAAACCGTCCGTACCTCATCCAGCGCCTGGCGGCTGGCGGAATGCGAGTCCCGCAGGAGCCTGGTCAACGCCGGATGACCTGAGGGAAACCTCGCGAGCACCTGCCCGATGGCCAAAGCGATGGCCGACAAGTGCTGCCCAGTTCCATCATGCAGATCGCGGGCAAATCGGCGCCGCTCCTCATCCTGGGCCACGAGCAGCCGCCCGGTCATGTCGCGCAGGGAGTCTTCTGCCAGTTTGCGCTTGGCCTGCGTAAACAACAGGTAAATAATCAGGCAGAGCTGTGCCATCAACAGCGTGATTGCGGCGCTGATGCGCCAACGATATTGCTCCCACATCCCGAGCGTTTTGAATCGAACGATGCTTCCGGCAGGAAGATTCTTTTCGGCGAGGCCCCACTGCTTGAGCTGTCTCGAGTCAAAAATGTAAGAAGCGGTCGCATCAGGCGATAGAGAGATGGCCGGCGCGGTGTGGCCGTGCAACATCTGTACGGCGATGGCAGCGAGCAGTTCGCCTGACCTGTCAAAGTCGACTACATATCCGCCTACGGCTCCACTGCCAATCGTGGTGTCGGCTGCCGCATAGATGGGAGCGGCCGATACACGCGACAAGGAATGCACCACATCCCGTGTGGAGTAATAGCGATTTCCCTGGGCGGCGCGTGTATAAGAGATTGGCAAAACAATCGTGTTCTGAGGCAGATGAGCCACGTACTGCAGGAGACCCTCAACAGAATCGCCAGCACGATAACTTACCGGCAGATCCGACTTCGCAAGTTGTTCGCGGACCTCTTTTAGGAGCAGCTCATCCTCGAGCGCCGTTCCGGCGATCACCACAATACTCCTCGCCTCCGGTTGCAATCGGCGAGCCGCCTCGATCGTACGATTGAGGTCAATCCTGAACCACACCTGGGCGTTGCTCTGAGTGTTGGAGACGTCGGCCGTCGCTGCGAACGAAGTAAACCGGGCATAGATCGTTGGTACTCCTGGCATAATAGCGGGACTGTCCGAGCCTACAAAAATGACTAAGTCAATGCCGTGCGGTGTATATCGTTCCCGAATCCACGAGAGCACTTTGCCTTGCGTTTCCGGAAGCCGTGTCGACTCCATCTGTTCAGAAAATAGTTCTACATCTTCGCCCAGTTCTCGCCGCAGGTGATTGAGCATCCCTTGCTGAAGTTCCATGGACGCCGGAGAGAAGCCGCCACTCTCATACACGAGCAGAATCCGGGTTGGTTTGGAGCTGGCGGCGCGCGCCGTCGCCAGCTGCGCGAGAGCGAGGAGCAGAGCCGCGAGCACCCATGAGCAGCGCCAACAAGGCATGAAATTACCTGGTAAACAGTGTGAGTTGACCCAGATCTTACGGTGTATCTCCGGGACTAGCAAGAAGGCGAACCATCGAGTCCACGCTCGGTCACGTAGTTTCCGCGGGCAAAACAGGTGCTTATCGCTATTCCGCATCGGCGTAGCCTTCCATAGCCTGATCAAAAGAGAGCGCAGTCGCGCACTCGGCCTGAAGGCAGAAGGTGATGGGTGAAGGAGCTGTTGATCCTAGGCTTTGCCGAAAAACATCGAGCCCTGGAGGTGTTGCCACAGCTACAGCGCCTGCACTTCGACTGGAGCGGGGATATGCAGAATGCGGTTGCCGTAGAAGTGGAAAGAGACGGTGGCCTGAAGCTGTTCCTGGGGCTATCGCTTGACAGCGAAACCAGCACCGAGTGCACTGCGCGATGGAGAAGTATCCTGGGCGCAATCCTGCCGCCACATTATTGGTCGTACCAGCCGCCGGGCATCGTCCCTGAAGGAAACGGACGCCCTCCACAGCCCAGTCTGGACCAAGAATTCATCCGCGATGCTGCGGCTCTTCTTCAACCGGGGAACTCGATGCTCCTTGCCCTTGTGTGTGACGGAAAAGCAATGCTCCCGGTGGTCTCGGGGTACAGCCGCTTTCCCTTACATACCCGGCTTCAGTGGCTCTGAAACAGGTAATTTCCGCGGAAAAATCAGGTACTTCCCGGGGTAGGCGCGAGACTTTCCCTTCTATCTTCGGCTTGTTCCTACGGCGATCAACGCAAACCGGGGAACACCCAGCAAACTTAAGGAGCGACCTATGCGATCTCAGCTTCCCGAACTCGTGCGCTTGCCGCGTCGGTTCTGACGCCTATCATGTTTTTCGCCGGTAGCGGCATTCCGGCTGGTGCCTGCACGCGCGCTGTCTACCTGGGCACCGACAACGTGGTGATCACTGGCCGATCGATGGATTCGGGCCGAAGATGTCTACTCCAACGCCTGGGTATTCCCTAAGGGCATCGCCCGCGATGGAGCCTCTGGACACGGGAGCGTTAAATGGACCTCGAAGTACGGCAGCCTTGCGGTATCCGGCTATGATGCCGGCACGGCTGACGGCATCAACGAGAGGGGGCTGGTTGCCAACGTGCTCTATCTGGCGGAGTCGGATTACGGCACGCCGAAGAACGGCCAACCCACCATCTCAATAATGGCGTGGGCGCAATACGTACTGGACAACTACGCCAGCGTTGCGGAGACCGTGGATGCGTTAAAAGCCGAACCCTTCGAGGTGATTGCGCCGAAACTGCCCAATGGTAAAGGCGCGCAGTTGCACCTGGCGGTTTCCGATCCTACCGGCGATTCGGCGATCTTCGAATACATTGGCGGCAAACTGGTAATTCATCACGACAGAAAATACCAGGTGATGACTAACTCTCCCAGCTCGATCAACAACTCGCGATCGATACCTATTGGACGGGTGTGAATCCTCTGGCCTTTTTGCCTGGATCGATCAGTGCCGCCGATCGCTTCGTCCGCACTTCGTTTCTGATCAAGGCCATCCCGACAGAAGTCGATACAAAGATAATTAAAGCGGTTCCCAATGGAACCTATGAGAACCAGGCAGTGGCTGAGGTTCTCGGCGTCATGAGATCGGTAAGTACGCCATTGGGGATCACGCATCCCGACAAGCCGAATTTGGCGTCCACCTTATGGCGCACCGTTTACGACCAAAAGAACAAGGTGTTCTTCTTCGATTCCGCCACCAGCCCCAACGCGTTTTGGGTTCCACTGGCTGATCTTGATTTGAGCGAGGGCGCGCCTGTGAAGAAGCTCACCATGGCGGGGGGCAAGGTTTATGCCGGAAACGCTGCAAGCAAGTTTGAACCTGCGACAGCCTTTACTTTTGCCGCAGCTCACTCCGTCGACAAGAACAAGGGGTACGCTTCGCGTGCTGCATTTAGACGCGAGGCGTTCCAGCCCTCCCAGGCAAACCGATAAAAATGTCTACCGCAGCGAGCGACCCACTCGACTAAAAAACGCGAGAGCACCCGCCACGAGCTGTGATCAGCTTCCTTGAAAACCGGATTCTCTGTAACTTGCCTGCCAGACTGGTCTGGCTGAAGGAAGTTGATGGAATGAGACTTTGCAGGCACCACGGAGGGTCCACATCGCGCCCGCCAATTGGATGGAGCCTTCCTCTTTCGTCATGAGCCGATTGTCGCCCACTCGTCAGTTATATGGAAGTAAACACTTTCTGGTTCGGTCCGGCAAACGCCCATAGGACATGTCTAGCGGAGGATACCTTCCCACCCCTGTTTCCTGACGCCATGCCGACTTCTCGGGGACTAATCCGGGGAGAATCTGCAACGAGCAGAAGGCAAAACCGGTTATTTGGATTCTGCTGCAAAGATCGTGTGCGAAGTTGGGGCGCGCAGCGTGTTAATCTCCAGTGTGATTCCAGCGCTGACAACGGAACGTCTGATTTTGCGGCAATGGCGTGACTCGGATCGTCGAGCCGTTCCGCCGCATGAATGCGGACGCAGCGGTGATGGAATTTATGCCTAAGCGGCTGACCGCAGAGGAATCGGATGTGCTGGCAGACCGCATTCAGAAGCGGCTGGCGGAGCGTGGCTTCGGTCTTTTCGCAGCAGAGCTTCGCGAGACGGGCAGCTTTATCGGCTTCGTCGGGTTTTCGGCTCCAGCGTTCGAGGCTCACTTCACTCCATGCGTTGAGATCGGCTGGCGATTGGCGCGCGAGTTCTGGGGATCGGGATACGCGACCGAGGGCGCGTACGCAGTGCTTCGATTGGCCTTCATGTCGCTGATTGCCGGAAGTTGTGTCGGTCACCGCGGCATTGAACGAGCGCTCGCAAAGGGTGATGGAGCGGCTGGGAATGGTACGAAACACAAAGGATGATTTCGATCACCCGCTCCTATCAGCGGCTGATCCGCTGCGTCCGCACTTGCTTTATCGTTTGGCGCGGGTAAACTGGTTGCCGATGAAAAGGCCGTATCTGAGCGGGGCCGAAGTGATGGCTAGAAAGACTGGGTAAATTACTCCCGAAAACGCCGATGGGACATGCCAACGAGCGAGCCGGGTGTCGGTTCTGGAAACCGGATCTCCTGCCGACTTATCGGGAGTAATTCTGAGAAGTAGCCTCTAACCGGAAGAAAGCGCTACCGTTACTTGAGATTTTGTTTTCCTTCCTGCATTGGCTGCACGATTCTGGTTGGAATCGGGGTCACCACACCAAAGGTCAGAAATCGTACGTTTTGGTCTTCAGCTGTAGCGAATTCTGCTGAGCAATGCAGCAGGTGACAAGAGCCACCCTTTTCCGTAGTGTGGCCCCTGACCGAAGGAGAAATCTCGCTGTGAACGAATTTCGAAAGGTTTAGCACAACATCACCCTGGAAGGGGCGAAGCATGTACGCGATCACGCTTTGATGAAAGCATTGGAGTTGGGCGTGCCCATCTCTATAGTAATTGTGGATAGAACTGGCGTTATCTTGCTCATGGAGACCGCACACTCTGCCGCTCCCGGCTCTTGGAGCAATCGCATGATTTTGGTGCGCGGACAATTGCAAGGAGTCCACTTAGCGACCAACCAACGCCAAGCCATCCGTCACGCCCTTTATTGCTGTAAGTTAGAGCGAGATTTGGTTGCATGCCATTTCGGCCTGGCGGCACCCAAAGCGGTACAGAAATCTCAGCGGAACCATCACCGGAAACACTGAATTCTAGCTCAGTGGCACCGCTACAGTTGCCATTTACACCTTCGGTCGGCAAAATCATCGCGGAAGGCAATTTGAGTTCGCTGTCGCTGCTCATTTAAACCCTCCACAATTGTTGGCATAAACTCTATCAGTCTCCCGCAAGCATTGGACTGATCGAGCAATTGCTTGAAGTAGACATTTAGTTTTTCGGGAGGACACCATTGTAGGCTCGCTTAATCGCTTCGAGTTCTTGGGTATCACGCTGATCTCGCTTGGGATCTGGAGTCGACTTCACTAACGCGGTTTTGTTGTCATGACGGACAACTTTCAACTGTGCTTGCTGCGGAGCGATCGTATCGTTGTCAGGTTCTGGTTTAGGACGACTTTTGAGATACACAGCCCTTTGAGCGGGGGTCATGCGGCCAATCCATGACTCCACACGTTGCTCGCCGGGGTCTCTTCCCATCGACTTCACGTTTGCGAGATTGGGGTTGAAGGCCGGTGCCGGATGTTTTGGATTGAAGTCAATTGGTGTGGGAGGCCGCAATGTCCACTTAAGATGGACGACTCCATTAATCCGTTCCCTCTTGCTTGCGGGGGGAAAACCAAAGGTGAGAGTCGCGCCGCCGGGAACTAAAGTGGGGAAAGAGGGACCAGATCCACCCTCGCCCCGGCATAAGAACTCTGAGCCAGTTTCAGCGACTGCCAGCGCTCCTGCGCGCGGAATAGTGAATGTGAAGGTTGATATGGGGTCGTCAAGAGCTTCAGTTCCGCTGCTACAGTAACCCTCATTGCCCCAGTTGCGCACGAATATAGCCCATGTATCGTCACCTGGAGCGTCGTTGATTTCGACCGCCAGGGCGAACACGGGGTGAAGCTCGACGCTGCAATCGTGTGCGCAATCTAAGCCCATCACTCCGAATGCAATTGCTCGTTTTCCGTCGATGAGAGTCTTTGCGGCACTGGAACTCTTGTCAACTGCACCATGAAAGCTCTTCCACCAAGAGGTGTGGAAGTGATCAATCGTTTCGTCAGAATCGAACTCCATGCGTATAGCTTGAGGGTTCGTAGTTGTCAGGCCACCGCCGTTATCGGGAACAATGCTGATGTTGTAGTCATCGTCATTCGATGAGTGGTCATCCCAAAAGATTGTGCCGGTGACTACTGCCCCTCCGAAATTGATGTGCCCAGGAAACCAAACGTTTTCAAAGGCAGTGTCCGGACACTTGAGAGAAGACTTGTCGGACCAGTTCTGTGTGTTCGTGCAATTGCCGATCGACCACGGTTCGAGACCGGGACACTTGTACGGATTTGGCAGATTTGTGATTGCTGGTATTTGGGCGCCCCATTTCGGATTCAGAGGCCATCCATTGAGATCGGTTTGCTCGACTACGAAGTCGTAGGGTAGGTGAGCTTGGCCACGAGACGGGAGACAGAGAAGAAGTAAACTTACGGTGACGAGGGAGAGCTTTGTCACTGCGTTAGTCCGCTTCGAGTTCATTTGCATTCTCCTTTGGAGTGGCATATGGCCCGACGCAAGAGCGCATGGCTAAATACAAACCCTTTCGAATAGCGAAGCGCGGAGAACAACTCCAGACTGATCGCGCTGGAGCAGTGCGCTGGTGGCACACCAAGACATTTCATTGCGGTGTCCAAGCCGATGAAATATGAGGCCTCTGTTGAGTGCTTGACATGCTATTGCCTAAGCACTAGCATGTCAAGCGAAAGACATGACCGAGATACAATCGTGTGGGCATTGGAAATCATTGTGGGGAGTAGCTCCGAGTGTTTCATCGGGAGGAATAGGTCCTCATAAGGTCGGTATGCGGGAGGTGCTGGACCCGCCGGTTAACCAGTAACCGGCAGTTATGTTCCGGCAGGCCGTTCGTGTCCCGTCATCCTTCCCATCGCATTCTCAATTGGCGTGAACAGGCCAATGCGCACCGAGCAGGGTATCGTCTGTTTCTTTGAGTTCCGGTCGGATGGTTGCCCACCCGGAAATAACTCAAGAGTCAACACTTGGGACCGAGACGGCCGCCCTCTTCCAAGATCGATACCGAAAAG